>NZ_JACXBW010000009.1 GCF_014712225.1 Pseudarthrobacter sulfonivorans | reverse complement strand
CCATGGCGTGCCGCTGATCCCGGTCTACGTCTTCTACTCCATGTTCGGCTTCCAGCGCACCGGGGACGCCTTCTGGGCGGCCGGGGACCAGATGGCCCGCGGCTTCATCATCGGCGCCACCGCGGGCCGGACCACCCTGACCGGCGAAGGACTCCAGCACGCTGACGGCCACTCGCCGCTGCTCGCGTCCACCAACCCGGCAGTGGTCACCTACGACCCCGCTTACGGGTACGAAATGGGCCACATCATGCGGGACGGCATCGAGCGCATGTACGGACCGGATTCCACTGACCGGAACCTGATGTACTACCTGACGGTCTACAACGAGCCGATCACCCAGCCGGCAGAACCCGAGGATCTCGACGTCGAAGGCGTCCTGAAGGGCATCTACCTGCTGGCCCCGGCAAAGATCGACGGTCCCCGGACCCAGATCCTGGCCTCCGGCGTCTCGGTTCCCTGGGCCATCGAAGCCCAGCGGCTGCTCGCCGAAGACTGGGGCGTCTCCGCCGACGTCTGGTCCGTCACGTCCTGGAACGAGCTGCGCCGCGACGGCATGGCCGCCGAGGAAGACGCGTTCCTCAACCCGGGCAAGCCCGCCCGCGTGCCGTTTGTGACCCAGCAGCTCGCAGGTGCCACCGGCCCCGTGGTTGCAGTCTCGGACTACATGAAGGCAGTTCCGGACCAGATCCGCCAGTTTGTGCCGAACGAGTTCGCAACGCTCGGCGCGGATGGCTTCGGCTTCTCGGACACCCGTGCAGCAGCCCGCCGCTTCTTCAAGAACGACATCCACTCCATCGTGGTCCGTTCCCTGGAGATGCTGGCGCGCCGCGGTGAAGTTGATGCCCAGGCCCCGGCCCAGGCCATCGAAAAGTACCGGCTGCACAACGTCAACGCCGGTTCCACCGGCAATGCGGGCGGCGAGTCCTGATCCGCTCCCGCTGACCAGCGGTCAGCGGAAATGAACGACGACGGCGGCCCCCACCGAAAGGTGAGGGCCGCCGTCGTCGTTCCCTTGAGTTTGCCGTGCGGTCTTCCGCGTGTGCAGGCCCACCGCCGTTGTAGCCTTTGCACAAAATGGAGCTTGCGCGGCAGGCGCCGTATGCTCAGAAGATGCCTGAGTCAACCACGCCGACTGCGAAGCGCAAGCCGGCTTCGCGCAGTACCACGCCGGAGAAGTCCGAGACCCTGAAAAAACTCCGGGCAAGTGTAGGCCAGCTGTCCACCACCACCCTCCGGCAGTTGGAGAAGTCACTCCCCTGGTACTCCCGGCTCAGCTCCGACGAACGTTCGGCCCTGGGCATGGTGGCGCAGAACGGCATCGCAGCGTTTGTCACCTGGTATGAGCGCCCCAGTTCGCCGTCGTGGATCCTCTCCGACGTCTTTGGCACTGCCCCCACGGAGCTGACCAGGTCCATCAGCCTGCAGAAGGCCCTCCAGCTCATCCGGATCGTGGTGGAGGTGGTGGAGGACCAGGTGCCGGTCATCGCCCCCGAGGCGGACCAGCCCTCGCTGCGCGAAGCCGTACTGCGGTACTCGCGGGAAGTGGCGTTCGCCGCCGCGGACGTTTATGCGAGGGCAGCCGAATCACGTGGCTCCTGGGACACGCGGCTGGAGGCCCTGATCGTGGATGCCATCCTGCGGGGTGAAAACACCGATGCACTGCGGTCCAGGATCGCTGCGCTGGGCTGGAAGGCCCAGGAGCGGTTCACTGTCATGGTGGGAAATTCCCCGTCAGAGCCCAGCGCCAGCTATGTCAGCGAACTCCGCCGCCTGGCAGGCCGCTACGCGGAAGACGCCTTGGTGGGCATTCAGGGTGACAGGCTGATCCTGATCCTCGGCGGTGTCCAGGACCGCGAGACCGCGTACCTGAAGCTCAGTGAAATGTTTGCGCCCGGACCGGTGGTCTATGGCGCCGAGGCCAGCTCCCTGCTGGAAGCCAGCGGATCAGCCCAGTCGGCTTTCGCCGGCCTTACCGCCGCGCGCGCCTGGCCCTCTGCGCCCCGGCCGGTGGCAGCCGACGACCTGCTGCCCGAACGCGTCATTTCCGGTGACGAAGCCGCACGCCGTTCACTCGTCAAGAACATCTACCGACCGCTGGTCGCCGCCTCGAACGGCCTCGTGGAGACGCTGGGAACCTACCTTGAACTGGGCCATTCACTGGAGGCGACGGCGCGCGAACTGTTCGTCCACGCCAACACGGTCAGGTACCGGCTCAAGCGCGTCTGCGACGTCACCGGCTGGGATCCGCTCCTTCCGCGCGAGGCGTTTGTGCTGCAGGCGGCCCTGGTGGTCGGGCGTCTGGCGGCGCCGCCAAAAGCGCCCGTCGAACGTCATCCGGCGCGGAACCAGACCTGAGTCGTTGTAGACTTCCTACAATCTGACCCCCTGAGCTTGGTGCGGAGAAACACCGCGGAATGACACAGTAATTTGGAAAGCTGGTTAAGTGCTTGCAATAGTCTGCCCTGGACAGGGCTCACAGACCCCCGGTTTTCTGGCCCCTTGGCTGGAACTGCCTTCGGTAGCAGGCCAGCTGGCCTCCCTCAGCGAGATTGCAGGCATCGACCTGACAGTCCACGGGACCACCTCGGATGAGGAAACCATCAAGGACACTGCCGTTGCGCAGCCCCTGATTGTCGCTGCGGGGCTGGTCGCAGCAAAGTCGCTGTTCGACGTCGAACTGGGCAGCCTCCCGGTGATCCTTGCCGGCCACTCCGTCGGTGAGATCACTGCTTCGGCCCTGGCCGGAGTGCTCACCGAGCAGGAAGCCATGACGTTTGTGCGGGAACGCGCCAACAGCATGGCCGCGGCTGCGGCAGTGACACCCACCGGCATGAGCGCTGTGGTGGGCGGGGACCCGGCCGAGGTACTGGCCGCCATCGAAGCATCCGGCGCTACTCCGGCCAACGTCAACGGGGCCGGCCAGACCGTTGCTGCGGGGACGTTCGACCAGCTCAAGGCCCTGGCGGACAATCCGCCGGCCAAGGCACGCGTCATTCCGCTGAAGGTGGCCGGAGCCTTCCACACCTCACACATGTCCCCTGCGGTGAGCGCCCTCGAGTCACTGAAACCGGACCTCAAGCCGCAGAAGCCGCAGGTGCCCCTGCTGTCCAACTTCGACGGCCGCGAAGTGACCGACGGCGGCGCGGCCGTCGAGAGCCTCATCGCCCAGGTTTCCCGGCCGGTCCGCTGGGACCTGTGCATGGAAACGCTGGTGCAGCGCGGCGTCACAGGCCTGATTGAACTCGCGCCGGCAGGCACGCTGGCCGGTCTCGCCAAGCGCGGCATGCCCGGCGTCAAGACTGTTGCAGTCAAAACCCCGGACGACCTCACGGCCGCACTGGCCCTCTTCGCAGAATTGGAGGGAGACGCATGAGCGTTCCCACGCTGAACCAGGCTCCCGTCAACCAGTACAGCCGAATCCTCGGGCTGGGCGCTTTCCGGCCGGATGTCATCGTGACGAACGAGGACGTCTGCCAGTGGATTGATTCTTCGGACGAGTGGATCCGCCAACGCACCGGCATCATCACGCGCCACCGTGCTCCCGCCGACGTCAGCGTCATCGACATGGCAGCAGGTGCGGCGCAGGAGGCCCTGCAGAAGGCAGGCATCGAAGCCTCCCAGCTGGGTGCCGTCATCGTATCCACCGTCACCCACCCCTACGCCACGCCGTCGGCCGCTGCCGCCGTGGCTGACCGCATCGGTGCGACGCCGGCGCCCGCCTTTGACATCTCGGCCGCCTGCGCCGGTTACTGCTACGGGATCGCCCAGGCTGACGCCCTGGTCCGTTCCGGTGCCGCCACGTATGTCCTGGTGGTCGGAGCAGAAAAGCTCTCGGACGTCATCGACAACCGGGAACGGACTATTTCCTTCCTCCTGGGTGATGGAGCCGGCGCTGTTGTCATCGGCCCCTCGGACACCCCCGGCATCGGCCCGTCGGTGTGGGGTTCGGACGGCAGCAAGTGGGACGCCATCGGTATGACGCGTTCCATGCTTGACGTCCGTGACCTGAGCATGGCGGCCCGCCAGTCGGATGAGTCCGGCGACTTCGCCCTCCTGGAAGAAGCGCAGGAGCTGTACCCCACACTGCGCCAGGACGGGCAGACCGTCTTCCGCTGGGCGGTCTGGGAAATGGCCAAGATGGCTGAGCAGGCCCTCGTGGCGGCCGGCATCAAGGCTGAAGACCTCGTGGCCTTCATTCCGCATCAGGCCAACATGCGGATCATCGATGAGATGGTCAAGAAACTCAAGCTTCCCGAATCCGTCACCGTGGCCCGGGACATCGCCGACGCCGGTAACACCTCGGCTGCATCCATCCCCTTGGCAACCCACCGCCTGCTCCAGGAAAACCCCGAGCTCAGTGGCGGCCTCGCGCTCCAGATCGGCTTTGGCGCCGGACTGGTCTTCGGCGCCCAGGTAATCGTCCTTCCTTAAAACGTCCCACACAGGCCGCACCCCCGCGGGCTGCACCGTTTCCGGCATTCCCTGCCGGCAATAACAAGAAAAGGAGCCGTCAATGGCTAGCAATGAAGAGATCCTGGCCGGCTTGGCTGAAATCGTGAACGAAGAAACCGGCCTTGCCCCCGAGGCTGTGGAACTGGACAAGTCCTTCACCGAGGACCTGGACATCGACTCCATCTCCATGATGACCATCGTGGTCAACGCCGAAGAAAAGTTCGGCGTGCGCATCCCGGACGAAGAGGTCAAGAACCTCAAGACCGTGGGCGACGCCGTGAGCTTCATCGCCGGCGCACAGGCCTAGGCAAGACTCCAGCCCCTTACGGCTGACAGGACTGCCGGCCCGCCCTCAGGCAGGGCCGGCAGTCCACCCTATTTTTCCGGGCAGCCAGCTGCCCAACATGCGGGACCCCGCCGGAGTTACCGGATACGGCCTGCCCACCGACAGAGAGTGATCCAATGACACGCAAAGTAGTCATTACCGGTCTGGGTGCCACCACGCCCATCGGCGGCGACGTACCGACAATGTGGAAGAACGCGTTGAAGGGCGTGTCCGGTGCCCGCACCCTGGAGGACGAATGGGTCGCCAAGTACGAGCTTCCCGTCCACTTCGCCGCACGTTGCACCACTCCGGCCCTGGAGGTCCTGAGCCGCGTTGAAGCGAAGCGGATGGACCCCTCCACCCAGTTCGGGGTCATTGCCGCCCGTGAGGCCTGGGCTGATTCCGGCATCACGGAAATTGACCACGACCGCCTTGCCGTTGCCTTCGCCACCGGCATCGGCGGTGTCTGGACCCTGCTGGACGCCTGGGACACCCTGAAGGAAAAGGGCCCGCGCCGCGTCCTCCCCATGACCGTGCCCATGCTGATGCCCAACGGCGTCGCAGCAGCCGTCAGCCTCGACCTGGGCGCCCGTGCCGGTGCCCACACCCCCGTTTCGGCCTGTGCATCCGGCACCGAGGCCCTCCACCTGGGCCTGGACCTGATCCGCTCCGGCAAGGCCGACGTGGTCATGTGCGGCGGCGCCGAGGCAGCCATCCACCCCATGCCCCTGGCTGCGTTCGCCTCCATGCAGGCGCTCTCCCGTCGCAACGACGACCCCCAGGGCGCCTCCCGCCCGTATGACCTGGGCCGCGACGGCTTCGTGATGGGCGAAGGCGCCGGTGCCCTGGTCCTGGAGGCCGAGGAACATGCCCTCGCCCGGGGCGCGCGCATCTACGGCGAACTCGCCGGCACGTCCGTGACCGCGGACGCCTACCACATCACGGCTCCGGACCCCCAGGGCCTGGGCGCCACCCGCGCACTCAAGGCAGCCATGTTCGACGGCCGCATCCAGGCTGAGGATGTGGTCCACGTCAACGCGCACGCCACCTCCACCCCGGTCGGGGACAAGCCCGAGTACACGGCGCTCCGTGCCGCCCTGGGGAACCACATCGACAACGTTGCAGTCTCCGCCACCAAGTCGCAGATGGGCCACCTCCTGGGCGCGTCAGGCGCGGTGGAGGCAGTACTCACGGTACTGGCCGTCTACGAACGCAAGGCTCCGGTGACCATCAACCTCGAGAACCAGGATCCTGAGATCCCGCTCGACGTCGTCACCTCGGCCCGGGACCTGCCCGCCGGCGACATCGTGGCGCTGAGCAACTCGTTCGGTTTCGGCGGCCACAATGCCGTCATAGCCGTCCGCAGCGTCTAGGAACAATTTCGCTGATACCAGAGGAGGCCCCGCTGTTGTGCACTGCACAACAGCGGGGCCTCCTCTTTGCTATGGAGTTAAAGGACGACGGCGGGGCCTTCCGGCCGTCGGGCCGCGGTTGTCAGCCCACCTGGTGCAGCCAGCGGACCGGTGCGCCCTCGGCGGCATGGCGGAAGGGCTCCAGTTCCTCATCCCAGGCCTCACCGAGGGCCAGGGAAAGCTCGTGATACACGGCCGCGGGATCGCCTGCGCCTGATTCGTAGGCGTAGCGGATCCTGTCCTCCGAGACCATGATGTTGCCGTGGACGTCGGTGGTGGCGTGGAAGATTCCCAGTTCGGGGGTGTGGGACCAGCGCCCGCCGTCAACGCCCTGGCTCGGTTCCTCGGTGACCTCATAGCGCAGATGTGCCCAGCCACGAAGCGAGGACGCAAGCAGGGAACCCGTGCCCGGGGTCCCCGTCCAGGAGAGCTCCGCCCTAAACATTCCGGGCGCAGCAGGTTGAGGGGTCCACTCAAGATCCGTTCGCTTATCCACGACGGATCCAATGGCCCACTCGACATGCGGGCACAGTGCCGTAGGGGCCGAGTGTACGAACAGCACCCCGCGGGTCATTGCAACAGACATTCCATCCTCCATAGCTGTAGGTACGTCTTCCCCAACGACCTCTGCTTGGATGAAACTGCCTGTGCTGTCCCTCCAGCGGCGGTGTTCCTGCCCGATTATTAAACTGTGTCCGGACTCACGGTAACGCGCGAAGCGAAAGAGCTTCAAGCGAAACTTGAAAGTTGCCGGACGTGACTCTTATTGTGCCGTACACCGCGTCATTACGCCAGTGCGATTCGGAACGGGCGCCCTCGAGGGGTGTTGTGTTTCCTGGGCGGGCGTCCGGCGGTGTTCAGGCTCGCGGGTGGGCCTGCTGGTAACTTTGACGCAGCCGCTCCACCGATACGTGAGTGTAAATCTGGGTGGTGGCCAGGCTGCTGTGGCCCAGGATTTCCTGGACGGCCCGAAGGTCCGCCCCGCCGTCCAGCAGATGTGTGGCCGCAGAGTGCCTGAGGGCGTGCGGGCCGGTTGCTGAGGTGTCGCCCAAGGCCTCGAAGAGGTCTTTGACCACGGTCCGGACCTGGCGTTGGTCAACACGGTTGCCTCTTGCGCCGAGGAAAAGAGCCGGACCGCTGTGGCCCGTTGCCAGGAGCGGCCTGCCCCGGCGGAGCCAATCGTCGACGGCGACGGCAGCCGGAACACCATAGGGGACGGTCCTTTCCTTGTTGCCCTTGCCGATGACGCGGAGGGTGCGGCGGTCCGGGTTGAGGTCGTCCACGTCCAGGCCGGCCAGCTCCCCCACGCGGAGCCCGGTGGCGTACAGGACTTCCACCATGGCGCGGTTCCGCACCGGAATGGGCGAGCCCTCGGCTGCAGCCTCCTCCAGGCTGCCGAGCAGCCGGACCAGCTGCTGGGACTGGAGAACGCCCGGCAGCGACTTCTCGGCTTTGGGAGCTCTCAGCCGGAGGGCGGGGTCCACGGCGATGAGTTCTTCCCGCATGGCCCAGGTGGTGAAGGACCGTACTGTGGCCGACCTCCGGGCCAGTGTGGAACGGGACATCCCGGCCTGGCTCTGGGCGCCCAGCCAGCCGCGGAAAGTCCCCAGCTCCAAGGCCGACAGATCCGTGATTCCGTCCGCAACGGCGTATTCCAGGAAGCTTCGAAGGTCAGAGAGGTAGGCCCGGCGGGTGTGATCGGACCGGGCCCGCTCGGCCTCGAGGTACCGGCCGAAGCCCGCAAGCGCCCGCTCAAACGGCGCGGGCAGATCCTGATTCTTCACCGTTCCACTGTCCCAGAATGCGCGGCAAATCCGGTCCGGGACACAGGCTAGTGGCCGGAATCCTTGGCCCGTTTCCAGCCGCCCCTTTCCGAGACGGCGAGCCCCAGGAGGCCGAGCCTGCCCAGCCCGGCGCGAACCGACTCAACGCTGAGGCCCGCGACGGCACAGAGTTTCTCCATCGAGGTGGTGGACCGCAGGGGCAGGGCATCGAGGAGGATCAGGTCTTCCAACGTCAGGCCGTCGTGCTCGGCCGAATGCCCGGTGCCCGGCCCGGGAAGGCCGTCACCGCTGGGCGAAGCCAGCTCGGCGATCTCGGCGGCGTCCGTCACGCAGACCGCGCCGCCATCGCGGAGCAGCCGGTGGCAGCCGGCCGAGTTTGCGCTGTGGACTGAGCCGGGGACCGCCCCGACGGCACGACCAAGGTTTTCAGCGTGGTGGGCGGTATTCAGCGCACCGGACCGCCACCGGGCTTCCACCACCACCGTCACGGCGGCCAGGGCAGCGATTAGCCTGTTGCGCTGCAGGAACCGGTAGCGGGTCGGCGCCGATCCCGGCGGGACCTCGGCGATCACCGCCCCCTGGTTGCAGACGGCGCGGAGAAGGTCCTCATTGCCGGACGGGTAGAACCGGTCCACGCCACCCGCCATGACAGCGATGGTGGGCAAGTGCCCTGATCCCCCGGCCAGCGCTGCCCGGTGGGCGTGGGCGTCAATGCCGTACGCGCCTCCGGAAACCACGGTGAAGCCCCGCTGCGCCAAGGAGTATGCGAGGTCCCCGGTCACCGATGCGCCGTAGCTGGTGCTGTCGCGGGAACCCACCAGCGCCACGCACCGGGCCAAGGCGGGCAGCTCCTGCTCGAGGCCGCGCCACCAGAGGCAAATAGGCTCGTGGATGCCCAGGTCGCCGAGCTGTTCGGGCCAGAGCTCGTCTGACGGGACAATCACCCGTCCACCCAGGCGGGCCATGGTGGCGAGATCGCGCTCCGGTGCGAGATCGGGGACGCGCGGCGCCCAACGTTTCCGTGCTGCCGTCAGCCCGCCCCAGCTGGCTCCGGCGCCGTTGTCAGCCAGCAGGCCCGTGATCTCCTGTTCCAGCGCCGGCCCGGCGGTAGCTTGGCCCGTGGCAATCCGCAGGGCGTCCTCGGCGCCGGCCGCCTGCACGAGCGCAAGGCCCGCAGCGTCCTGGGGTTCCATGAGCCGCGACAGCGCGGCCCGGGCAATCCGTTCGTTATCCATGGGTATCCGTCCTTCACGCAGCTGCCGAGGCAGCCTGGCGCAGGCCTAGGGCCTGGCCGATGTCATTGGTGTCCGGCGCGTCGCGGTGCGACAGATCTGCCAAGGTCCACGCGAGCCGCAGGACCCTGTCATAGCCCCTGGCCGTCAGCACGCCCCGCTCCAGGGAGTGGTCCAGGATCCGGGTGGCCGACGCCGGCAGCCGCAAGGCGCCGCGCAGAATCCGGCCGGGAACCTGGGAGTTTGTTTCCAGCCCGAGCGGCCGCAGCCGTTCAGCCTGCCGCCCGCGGGCGTCCCGCACGCGTCCTGCCACCGCCGCGGTGTCCTCCTCCTTCCCTCCCTGGCCAAAGTCAGCCAGCGAGACCCGTTCCACCTGCAGCTGGATGTCCACCCGATCCAGGAGCGGCCCTGACATCCTTGCCACATAGCGGCGCCTCATCATGGGCGTGCACGTGCAGTCCAGACCCTTTCCTGAGGCTTTGCCACACGGACACGGATTCGCGGCCAGGACCAGCTGGAAGCGGGCAGGATAGGCGGCCGTGCCAGCCGAACGGTGGATGACCAACTCCCCGCTCTCCAGGGGTTGCCGCAGGGCGTCCAGTACCCTGCGTTCGTATTCCGGTGCTTCGTCCAGGAACAGCACCCCGCGGTGGGCACGCGATGCGGCGCCGGGGCGGGGCAGGCCGGAACCGCCGCCGATGATCGCGGCAGCGGTGGCCGAATGGTGAGGGTTTTCGAACGGCGGGCGCCGCAGGAGCTGAGCGTTGGACGAGGGAAGCCCGCACAGCGAGTGGATGGCGGTAACTTCCATGGCCTCGTTGTCAGCCAGGTCCGGCAGGAGCCCCGGCAGCCGCTCCGCCAGCATGGTCTTGCCCGCGCCGGGCGGTCCTGTCAACAGCAGGTGGTGTGCTCCGGCTGCGGCCACCTCCAACGCACGCCGGGCATCGCCCTGGCCGGAGACGTCGGCCATGTCCGGCACAGCGGGTGCGCCTGGTGCGGCATCGCCGTGACCGGGTTCATCCTCCGGTTCGAAGTCCAGTGCCAGTTCCTGCGGATCTGCTCCGAAATCGAGAGCAAGCCGGGCAAGGGTCCGGTATCCCCGGACGCTGGCGCCGGGGACCAGCGATGCTTCGGCGAGGTTGGCCTGCGCTACCACCACGTCCTGGTATCCGGCCTGTACAGCTGCCATCACGGCGGGCAGGATGCCGCGTACGGGCCGCAGCCTGCCGTCCAGACCCAGCTCGGCGATGAAGACAGTCCGCTCGGTGGGTTGGATGTCGTTGGCGGCCCTCAGGACCGCCATGGTGACAGCCAGGTCAAAACCCGAACCGCGCTTGGGGAGCGAGGCCGGGATGAGATTGGCCGTGATCTTCCGCCTGCTCAAGGGAATGCCGGAATTTTTGGCGGCCGACCGTATCCGCTCTTTGGCTTCGTTGAGGGCCGCGTCCGGCAGGCCGAGGATCACAAACGCCGGCAACGTCTGGCCGATGTCAGCTTCGACTTCGACGATGTACCCGTTCAAACCCACCAGGGCCACCGAGTAGGTCCGGCCCAGCGCCATCTAGCCTACCCCTTTGAGGTGTTCCACCAAAGGGTCGCCGCCGCCGTCGTCCACCACGGCCACCACATCGACCCGCCGCAGCGGCATCCTCAGCTCCCGGTCCCGGCACCACGCCGCTCCGAGCCGGTGCAGGCGGGCGAGTTTGGCTGCACCCACAGCTTCAAAGGGGTGGCCGTAGTCCAGGGAGCGCCGCGTTTTCACCTCGGTGATCACCAAGGCGTCCCCGTCCAGGGCCACGATGTCTATTTCGCCTTCGGCGCAGCGCCAGTTCCGCTCCACCACCAGCATGCCCAGCGATTCAAGATAGCCGGCGGCGAGCTCCTCGCCGCGCTGGCCCAACAGGTCTTTGGCTTTCATTTCTACCTCCGCCTCAAGCCTGCAGGGGCAGGACAGCGGACGGCAGAAAGCTATGAGCCTATGTGGGTAACCTCAGCAGAAACCGCCGCCGTGGCAACATGTGGAGGAGAAGTGGGGCTTCGGCCGGCGTCAGTTGCCAAGGTCAACGTCCTTCGGCAGGGCAAGTTCCTCGTTGCGCGGCAATTCTTCGACGTTGACGTCCTTAAAGGTCAGCACCCGGACGGTCTTCACAAACCGGGCCGAGCGGTAGACGTCCCACACCCAGGCGTCCTGCAGCGTCAGGTCGAAGTAGACCTCGCCGTCGGCGCTGCGGGCCTGGAGGTCAACGTGGTTGGCAAGGTAGAAGCGGCGCTCAGTTTCGACAACGTAGCTGAAGAGCCCGACGACGTCCCGGTATTCACGGTAGAGCTGCAGCTCCATGTCGGTTTCATAGTTTTCAAGATCCTCAGCGCTCATACTTCCATCTTGCACCATTGGGGACGCCCCGGGCGCCCCGGCGCAGCATCGCGCGTTGCCGACCGGCGCGAGGTATCAGAGCTCGCCGCCGAGGAGGTTCCAGCTCACCCGGTGGTAGGGGGTGGGGCCGGCGGCTCGCAGGGCGTCGCGGTGTGTCGCGGTGGCGTATCCCTTGTTGACGTCCCAGCCAAAACCGGGATATTCGTTGTGCAGGCCGCGCATCTGCTGATCGCGCTCCACCTTGGCGATCACGCTGGCGGCGGCAACGCTCAGGCACTGCATGTCCGCCTTGACCTTGGTGTGGACCGGCGCCTCGCAGCCGGGTTCCAGCATGGGCTCGTCGAACAAGGACAGCTGACCTGCCGGCGAGAGCCAGTTGTGGCTGCCATCGAGCAGCACCACGTCCGGATTCACGCCGGCGGCGAGGATCTCCAGCCATGCCCGTGTTCCTGCGAGCCGCAGGGCCGCAATGATGCCCAGGGCGTCGATCTCCCGGGCGGAGGCGTGGCCCACCGCCGAAGCCACGCTCCAGCTTCGCACCAACGGTTCCAGGCGCTCCCTCTCGATGGGGCTGAGCAGTTTGCTGTCGCGCACGCCGGACAGTGGCTTCTGGGTGAGGAGGTCGACGACGGCAATCCCTACACTGACAGGTCCCGCCAGGGCTCCGCGTCCCACCTCGTCGACGCCGGCCAGGTAGCGGGCACCCTGGGCCTTGAAGGTCCGCTCATGCCGAAGCGTGGGGGCTTTGGAACGCGGCCCCGAGGCGGGGCGGGCCGCCGGCTTGGCAGGAGGGGCAGGAGCGACTGGAGGGGCTGGCATTGCTGTGGACACGGTTATTTCCCCGCGGGCACATTCCGGTAGACGTCGGGGTAATTCTCCAGGACAGAGATCCGGTTGAGCGGCCACGCGATGACGGCCGCCTTGCCCTCCACGTCCACCAGATTAACGAATCCGCCATTGGCATCCAGATGCGAGCGGGAATCAGCCGAATGGTTACGGTTATCGCCCATGACCCAGACCTTCCCTTCCGGAACGACAACGTCAAAGGGGCGGATCTGCGCTACCTCGGCGGTGTTGACGTAGGTTTCATCAAGTGGAGTTCCGTTAATGGTCAGTTTACCGGCGTCGTCACAGCAGATCACGTGGTCTCCGGGGAGACCGATGACGCGCTTGACGAGGTGCTGTTCCGAGCTGTCCGGCAGCAGCCCCACGAAGGTCAGGCCGTCCTGTACCCAGGTAAAGGGGCCGGTCTCTTTCTCGGGTGCCGCGGCCAGCCAGCCCTGGGTGTCGCGGAAGACCACCACGTCACCGTGCGAGAGTGCGAACGGCTCAGGCACCAGGAGGTTGACAAAGATCCGGTCGTTGACGTCCAGCGTGTTAACCATTGACTCGGACGGGATGTAGAACGCCCGGAACAGGAAAGTCTTAATCAGGAACGACAGCACCACGGCGATCACCACGACTGTGGCGACTTCCTTCAGCCAGACAAAAATGTGGCTGGACGCCCCGTCCTTCGGCTTCGAAGATACCGAATGCCTGCCCTGTGCCGGCGCCGACGGCGATGCGTCAGCGCCGCCGTCGGTAACCGGCTGAGCGGCACTTCCCGCGGCGCCGTCACGAGGCGTCTCGGGCGTCGGCGCATTGTTCTCGGGCATCTACGGTCCGTCCTCTGTCGTTGGTCCGGCCGCGAGCGGCCGTGGTATTGCAGCAAATCTATCAAGCGGCCAAATGATTTGGACCGGCCTGCCGATAACCCTGGCCAGCGGCACCATACCGCCGCCCGGTGCGCCGAGCAGGCTGCGTGAATCAGCGGAGACGGAGCGGTGGTCGCCCAGGAGCCAGAGCCTTCCCTCGGGGACCACGGCGGTGAAAACCCGGGTGCTTGGCTTGTCACCTGCAAAGAGATACGGCTCCACAAGCGCTGTCCCGTTCACGGTGATCTTCCCGTCGGCATCGCAGCAGATCACAGTATCTCCCGGAAGCCCGATGACCCTCTTGACATACGTCGTGTCGCTGCCGGTCAGGCCCAGCCACTGGCCGGCCGCAGCGACGGAGTCAAGCACCGGGCCCTTGCCGCTGTTCAGCGGGGCAAAGGATCCCCTGCCGTCAAAAACCACAACGTCGCCCCGGCGGATCGGTTCATTGTGAAAATCGGTCCTGGAGACCAGGATGCGGTCGCCGCCTTCAAGCCCGGGCTCCATGGAGTCGGACGGGATGAAATAGACATCAAGCCAGAGCGAGCGGACCAGTCCGCTGATGCCCACCGCGAGGAGAAGTGCCAGGAACGCAAAACGCCAGCCCATTCTTCTGGGCTGGCGTTTTGTCTGGTCCATGATCCGTATTTCCTGGGGCGCTGTTGCTGGTGGCTCCGGCGCTGGCCTGGTACGGCTGGGGCCTGCTTTGTAGGTCCCGGGGACTTACTTGGCGGTCTGGAAGTCGCGCTTTTCCTTGATCTTCGCAGCCTTGCCGCGCAGTTCACGCATGTAGTAAAGCTTGGCGCGGCGCACGTCACCCTTGGTGACGAGTTCGATCTTGTCGATGATCGGGGAGTGAACCGGGAAGGTACGCTCCACGCCGACGCCGAAGGAAACCTTGCGGACCGTGAAGGTTTCGCGGATGCCGTCACCCTGGCGGCCCAGGACGAAGCCCTGGAATACCTGGACACGGGAGTTCTTGCCTTCGATGATGTTCACGTGCACCTTGAGGGTGTCACCCGCGCGGAACTCGGGAACATCGGTGCGCAGCGAAGCTGCATCTACGGAATCGAGAATATGCATAATTGCACTCCTGGTGAACGCCACAGGTCATTCACTTTAGGTAACGGCGGGCAAGCCCGGGAACGCAGGACGCCCCGGAAAGTACCGCCGAAAGTTAGGTGGTCCGGTTCCTTCGCTGATTGAAAGTACCGGGTTGTCTTAGCTGTTGGTTGCGCTCCCCCTGTGGCAGGTGCGGACCCAGCAGACACAAGCACTAATTTTGCCACACTCGCGGGTCTTCAGCCAATTGCCGCTGATGCGGGCCGCGCGCTCAGGCGGAAGCGTCCGCTTCGGCGTCGTGTTGGGTGTCCGCACCGTTTGTCCCTGCCACGGAAGGCCTGGCACGGAGGTGACCTTCAACGACGTCGTACCCGAGGTCGTAGAGAGCCGAACGGTCGGCACGCGGCAGCTTCCCGGCGTCGAACGCTTCCAGCAGGTCGGGGCGGCGTTCAGCCGTCCGCCGGTACTGTTCGTGGCGGCGCCACTGCGCGATCTTCCCGTGGTTGCCGCTCAAAAGCACCGCGGGCACCTCCCGGTCCCGCCAAGTGGACGGCTTGGTGTACACCGGATATTCCAGCAGACCATCGGAATGCGACTCCTCCACCAGGGATTCCGGGTTGCCCACCACGCCCGGCAGGAGCCTGCCGATGGCCTCCACCATGGCCAGGACAGCCACTTCGCCGCCGTTGAGCACATAGTCACCCAGGCTCATGGGCCGAACGGTGAAGTGTTCCGCGGCCCATTCGATGACACGCTCATCGATGCCTTCGTAGCGGCCGCAGGCAAAAACCAGCTGGTCCTCTTCGGCGAGCTCATGGGCCAGCGCCTGCGTAAACCGCTCCCCCGCCGGTGACGGCACGATGAGCACCGGTTTGGCCCCGTTGCCCCCGCCTGCCGCAGCCACCGAAGCCAGCGCCTGCGCCCACGGTTCCGCCTTCATCACCATGCCGGCCCCACCGCCGTAGGGGGTGTCGTCCACAGTGCGGTGTTTGTCAGTAGTGAACCCGCGCAGATCATGGACACGCAGGTCCAGCAGGCCGTCCTGCCGGGCCTTGCCGATGAGCGACAGCTCCAGGGGCGCCAGGTATTCGGGAAAGATACTGACGACGTCGACTCTCATCTAAGCGTTGCCCTCAGGTTCGCCGTCAGCAGCGTCGTCGGAGTTGATCTCAAACAGTCCGTCCGGCGGCGTCAGCAGGATAAACCCCTCGGCAACGTTGACTTCCGGCACGATCTGCTCAACGAAGGGGATGAGGATTTCCTTGCCGTCAGCGTCCTCGACCACCAGCAGGTCCTGGACCGGCATGGTGTGCAGGCCGGCAACCTTGCCCACCACCTGGGAGCCCACCCGCGCTTCGAGTCCCACCAGTTCGTGCTCGTACCAGCCTTCGTCATCGTCCTCGTCCAGCTCTTCGGTTTCGATGAACAGCTTGGCACCACGCAGGGTCTCGGCCTGGTTGCGGGTTTCAATTCCCTCGAACGCGAGCAGCAGGATGTCCTTGTTCCAGCGGGCGCCCTCAACAGTCAGGGGCCCGGCCGAGGCCGGCTCCACGACAAACTCGGTACCCGGAACAAACCGGTCGGCCGGAGCGTCAGTGAGCACCTGGACCGTCACTTCCCCGCGGATTCCGTGCGGTTTGCCGATTCGTGCCACCTGAAGCTGCATCTGTTCCTCTGTTCCGGTTGTGGGATGATCCACGGTGTTCTGATGAAAGCACTCCGGCCCCTCCACCCTGATGGGTGGAAGGGCCGGAGCAAAAAACTGATACTGCCGAGCGCTTAGCGGCGGCGGTCGGTATCGACGACGTCGACCCTGACCGGTTCGCCGTCTGCCAGTGCCGCCACAACGGTGCGCAGTGCACGTGCGGTGCGGCCCTGGCGGCCGATCACCCGTCCCAGGTCATCCTGATGAACGCGGACCTCGAGGGTGTCCCCGCGGCGGTTGTTCTTCGAGCTGACCTTGACATCTTCCGGCGAATCAACGATTCCCCGGACCAGGTGTTCGAGCGCTTCTGCCAGCAATCTACTCAGCCTCGGTGGCTTCTGCTTCGGCCGGGGCCTCGGCTGCGTCAGACTGCTTTGCCTTCTTGGTGATGGCTTCCGGGATGATCACGGAACCCTTTTCCGGGGCAACAAAGGCAGCCTTGGGAGCCTTGGTCTTCAGGGTGCCTTCCTGGCCCGGGAGGCCCTTGAACTTCTGCCAGTCACCGGTGATCTTGAGGATCGCGGCAACCTGCTCGGACGGCTGTGCGCCGACGCCGAGCCAGTACTGGGCACGGTCCGTGTCGACCTCGATGTATGAGGGCTCTTCGGTGGGGTGGTACTTGCCGATCTCTTCGATGGCACGGCCGTCACGCTTGGAGCGTGCATCCATGACGACGATGCGGTAGTACGGTGCGCGCATTTTACCAAAGCGCTTAAGGCGAATCTTTACGGCCACTTTTGTGGTCACTCCTGTTTCAGAAAAGGGTTGAACCGACGTTCTGCACCCGTGGGGCGGGCCATACTTGAGGGTTCGAAGGACAGGATCCGGACGCGGAGAGAGGGGCCACGCAGATCGAGTACCTGTTTATTGTGCCAGATCAGCGCCAGGATTTCGACTTGACACGGTTGGAAGCGGCAGACGGAGGGACCCGGGGCCTCTTGCGGGCCTAGGACGACCAGACGTACAAACCGGTGCGATCGGCGTCGTCGATTCCGCCGGCGAGCTCGGCAAGCTGTTGGACATATGTCCGGGCGTCAGCCGCGCCGAAGGGCATGTCGTCCTGGGCGGCCCATTTTTCGGCGACGTCGTCCAACACGTTGCCCTCACCCTCAGTTTCATAGGTGAGGAGGTCCGCGAGAGCCCGGACCATGGCCGGCGGAACGCCAAGGAGGGAGTCGCTGGAGACGTCAACCATGGCGAGTTCGTACCCCTCGCCGCCGGCGTGGACCGCAGCCCCGGCGAGATCGCCAAGCTGTTCGATTTCGAAATCACTGACGCCAGGTATCCGCAGCGCGGGGCCGGACGGCGAGCCGCCGGCATCGAGGACGCCGGCGCGTTTCAGCGCG
The DNA here is from genome assembly GCF_014712225.1 of Pseudarthrobacter sulfonivorans. Lineage (GTDB taxonomy): Bacteria > Actinomycetota > Actinomycetes > Actinomycetales > Micrococcaceae > Arthrobacter > Arthrobacter sulfonivorans. The sequence goes on along the minus strand of NZ_JACXBW010000009.1, from coordinate 216,910 downwards.
GCATCGTGGGTAGCTACAAAGATTTCAGTGAAGCCCATGGGAACAGCCCTCATTCCGTCGACGGTGCGGCCCGGACGGGCAGCATCGAGTGCAGCCCCGGCCGTTCAAAATCAGCCTAGTGCATGGCAGGCCGCACTTCGGGCCAAGGGCAGTCAGCGGACAGCGACCCGGATATTGTTGCGCCAAGGATCCTCGAACCGGAGCTCGGCGCCAGTGTGGTGGGAGGCCACACCGGCGACCTTCAGGCGGTCGGCGAGCGCCCCGACGTCGTCACCGGAAGCCACCTCGATGAGCACCTCGCCGAGACCGAGGGTGTCTTTGCGGGGACCGGCGCCGCGGCTGTTCCACACGTTCATGGCCATGTGGTGGTGATACCGGCCTGCCGAGACAAACAGGGCCTGCCCATGCCAGCCTGCGGTCTTCTCGAAGCCCAGGGTGCCCACGTAGAAATCGTGGGCCGACTGAACGTCCCCCACCTGCAGGTGGACGTGGCCCACGCCGGCGTCGGTGGCCAGTTGGCCGTCCAGGGATTCCTGGGAAAGGTGCTGCTCCAGGTAGCGCTGGGGCGGCAGCGCCAGGCTGTCCATCACCACTTCGGTGCCGTTCCAGGACCAGTTCTTGCGGGGGCGGTCCCAGTAGAGCTCAATGCCGTTGCCCTCCGGGTCGTTGAAGTAGAAGGCCTCGCTGACCAGGTGGTCGGCGCTCCCGGTGAAGAGCCGGGGGTCAAACTGGGCGGCGGTGGCAACCGTGGCAGCCAGCGCGGACTGGTCTTCAAAAAGCAGGGCCGTGTGGAACAGCCCGGCCTCTCCCCTGCCCGGCAGGTGCAGCGCCGGCGCGGGTGCCAGGTGGACCAGGGGGCGCTGGCGACGGCCGAGGTACAGGCCGCCATCCTCCTCGGCGACAACCTCCAGGCCAAGTGCCCGCTGGTAGTAATCGGTCATCAGCTTCATGTCGCCCACCTTGAGCATCACGGTGCCCATGGAGAGGTCGGCAGGTAGAAGATCCTGGCTGGTGGCTTCTGCAGTCATGTGAACGCTCCCGGTCCGCCGGCCTTCGGGGTTGAAAGCCGTTATGCATCTAATTTACTTGAAGCTTCAATTTAATTCAAGCGCTGGTGTAGCTCCGATTGTGACTGCCTCCCGTGATTGCTGTCACGCAGCCTCCCTCACCCTGTGGTAGCTTCGACTTGACCACACGGGAGCCCTTGCAGGGGCTGAGATCGGGCTGATGCAGCCTGCGACCGTCGAACCTGTCCGGGTAATGCCGGCGAAGGAAGTGAGTATTCATTGAATACACAAGAAACACAGCTGATCGCTGCCCAAAATGAAGCCGACGTGGATCAGACGCTCCAGGCTGAAACCCAGTCGCTGAAGTCCCATTCACTGGCGTTCATAGGCGACGAAAGTTCCGGAATCAGGGTGCCCGTCACGGAAATCGCCCTGGAGCCGTCGCCCAACGGCGAAGCAAATGGCCCCTTCCGCGTCTACCGCACCGCCGGTCCCGGCAGCGATCCGGTGATTGGCCTCAATCCGTTCCGGTCGGAGTGGATCGCTGCCCGCCGCGACACCGAACCGTACAGCGGCCGGGAACGGAACCTGCTCGACGACGGCAAATCGGCCGTGCGCCGCGGCGCCGCCTCCGCGGAGTGGAAAGGGGCGCAGCCGGTGCCCCGCCGCGCCGTCGGCGGCAAGACCGTCACGCAGATGCACTATGCCCGCCAGGGTATGGTGACGCCCGAAATGCGGTTCGTGGCCCTCCGCGAAAACTGCGACGTGGAACTGGTCCGCAGCGAAGTGGCCGCCGGCCGCGCCATCATCCCGAACAACATCAACCACCCGGAATCCGAGCCCATGATCATCGGCAAGGCCTTCCTGGTGAAGATCAACGCCAACATCGGCAACTCGGCCGTGACCAGCTCCATTGCCGAGGAAGTGGACAAGCTGCAGTGGGCCACCCAGTGGGGCGCAGATACCGTCATGGACCTGTCCACGGGCGACGACATCCACACCACCCGTGAATGGCTCATCCGCAATTCCCCTGTGCCGATCGGCACTGTGCCGATCTACCAGGCGCTGGAGAAAGTCAACGGTGAGGCCAACAAGCTGACGTGGGAGATTTTCCGCGACACCGTGATCGAACAGTGTGAGCAGGGCGTGGATTACATGACGATCCACGCCGGAGTCCTGCTGCGATATGTGCCGCTCACCGCCAACCGCGTCACGGGCATCGTCTCGCGCGGCGGGTCCATCATGGCCGGCTGGTGCCTCGCCCACCACCAGGAGAACTTCCTCTACACGCACTTCGATGAGCTGTGCGAAATCTTCGCCCAGTACGACGTCGCGTTTTCCCTGGGCGACGGGCTGCGCCCGGGAGCGACGGCGGACGCCAACGACGCCGCCCAGTTCGCCGAGCTGGACACCCTGGCCGAGCTGACCCAGCGCGCCTGGGAGTTCGACGTGCAGGTGATGGTGGAGGGCCCCGGCCACGTCCCGTTCCATCTGGTCCGGGAGAACGTGGAACGCCAGCAGGAGCTTTGCAAGGGCGCCCCCTTCTATACCCTTGGACCGCTGGTGACCGACATCGCACCCGGCTACGACCACATCACCTCGGCCATCGGGGCCACCGAAATCGCCCGGTACGGCACCGCCATGCTCTGCTACGTGACGCCCAAGGAGCACCTGGGCCTGCCCAACAAGGACGACGTCAAGACCGGCGTGATCACCTACAAGATCGCCGCACACGCCGCCGACCTCGCCAAAGGCCACCCCGGTGCCCACGAACGGGACGATGCCTTGTCCAAGGCACGGTTCGAATTCCGCTGGCGCGACCAGTTTGCGCTGTCCCTGGATCCGGTGACTGCCGAGGCGTTCCACGACGAGACGCTGCCGGCTGAGCCCGCCAAGACCGCGCACTTCTGCTCCATGTGCGGCCCGAAGTTCTGCTCGATGAAGATCAGCCAGGACATCCGGGACGAGTACGGCTCCGCTGATGCCCAGGCTGCCATTGCCGGGATCTACAGCGGCATGCGCGAAAAGAGCGAGGAGTTCCTGGCCAAGGGCGCGAAGGTCTACCTGCCGGAACTGCAGGTCCCCCGGCCCGCCGGGGCAGTGCCCTCAGGAGGCCTGGACTGAGTGTGCCCGGCTGACGTCGGCAATGAAGGACCGGATGGCACGGTCGCCTTCAACTGAATCCTGAGGCCGGTGCCCGCCCGCGGCAATGCGGTGCAGGGCGCCGGTCTCCTTCAGGTAGCCGGCGATTTCCTCATAGAGCGGTTCCCAGCCGCCGGTCAACACCATCGTGGGGACGCCCGGCACAATGTGCAGCGGAGCTTCCCACGACGGTGCCTGCAGCCGGAGCCGGCGCGCCGACCGCTTCTCCTCCGTGGACGCCGGCTCGTGGAGATCCACGGCAAACATGCGCCGGACGTATTCGCGCTGGAAGTCGTCGTCGCCCAGTTGATGCCTGACATCGAAAAGCGGTTGCATGAGGGCACGGTGTGCGGCGGTTGCGGGCAATTCAGCAGTCAGCGACAAACACGCCGGCTCCACGAGCGTCAGTGAGTACACAAGGTCCGGGCGCTGGACGGCTGCCATCATGGCGGCAATAGCACCTTCGGCATGCGCCACGACATGACCGCCTGCTGCCCCCCGGCCATCATCCGCCAGGGATCTGAGCACGATGGCGGCGTCCGCGTCAAAGGATGATTCAACCGGTTCAGCGACAGGGTCGAAACCATGCCGCCGCAGGAAAAGTGCATCGTATTTCAGCGCCATTCCGTGCTGCCGCGGCCAAGCCGCCGCACCGAAGGGTCCGGCGCCGTGCACGAACACTATCCTCTGCTTGAACATGACCCAACCCTATTCCACGGCAATGACATCAAAAGTAAGTAGCAGCAAGTGTCGTTTAGAGCGTTCAAAACGACACTTACTGCTACCTAGTTGGGCGGGCGGGTGGTGGTTACTTGCCGAGGAACTTGTCGAAGCCCTTGGGCAGGTTCAGCTGCGAGGGATCGAAGTCGCCGGCCTGCTGGCCGAATGCCGCGCCCGTCGGCAGGGCCTTCGCCGCACCGGCGCGCCGGGCCTCGGCATCCTTGAGCTCCTGGGCTGCCTTGGCCGGGTTGCCGGAACGCGCCTTCTTCTTCGGGGCGTTCTTGCCATTCTTCCGTGCGCCACCGGGCCCGCCCATGCCGGGCATACCAGGCATTCCGGGCATGCCGCCGCCCTGGGCCATCTTCTTCATCATCTTCTGGGCCTGGGCGAAACGCTCCAGCAGGCCGTTGACCTCGGACACGTGCACCCCCGAACCCCTGGCGATGCGGGCGCGGCGGGAGCCGTTGATGATCTTCGGTGCCACGCGCTCGTGCGGCGTCATGGAGCGGACGATCGCCTCGACGCGGTCGATCTCACGCTCGTCGAAGTTTTCGAGCTGCTGGCGGATGTTCTGCGCGCCGGGCATCATCATGAGCATTTTCTTCATGGAGCCCATGTTGCGGATCTGCTGCATCTGGGCCAGGAAGTCGTCCAGGGTGAAGTCTTCCTGGTCGGCGAACTTCTTCGCCATCCGGGCTGCTTCGTCCTTGTCCCAGTTCTTTTCTGCCTGCTCGATCAGGGTGAGGACGTCACCCATGTCCAGGATGCGGGAGGCCATCCGGTCCGGGTGGAAGAGCTCAAAGTCGTCCACACCTTCACCGGTGGACGCGAACATCACCGGCTTGCCGGTGACCGACGCAACCGAAAGTGCGGCACCGCCGCGGGCGTCGCCGTCGAGCTTTGACAGCACGATGCCCGTGAAGTTGACGCCTTCATCGAACGCCATCGCCGTGTTCACGGCGTCCTGGCCGATCATGGAGTCGATCACAAAAAGAACTTCATTGGGGACGATGGCGCGGCGGATCTGGCGCGCCTGCTCCATCATCTCGGCGTCGACACCCAGGCGGCCGGCGGTGTCGACGATGACAACGTCGTGCAGTTTCTGGCGGGCTTCCTCGACGCCGGCACGGGCGACGGCGACAGGGTCACCGGCGGGGTGGTCAAGTTCGGAGGTGGCTCCGGGGTGCGGCGCAAAGACGGGCACGCCGGCACGCTTGCCCACCACCTGGAGCTGGGTGACGGCGTTGGGGCGCTGGAGGTCGCACGCCACCAGCATGGGGCTGTGCCCCTGGGCCTTGAGCCACTTGGAGAGCTTGCCTGCAAGGGTGGTCTTGCCCGCGCCCTGCAGGCCGGCGAGCATGATGATGGTGGGGCCGGTCTTGGCCAGGCGGATGCGGCGGGTCTCGCCGCCGAGGATCTCCACCAGTTCCTCGTTCACGATCTTCACGATCTGCTGGCTGGGGTTCAGCGCCCCGGATACCTCAGCCCCCAGGGAACGCTCACGGACGCGGGCGGTGAACTCCCGCACCACGGGCACGGCAACGTCGGCATCCAGGAGGGCACGGCGGATCTCGCGGACTGTGGCATCAACGTCAGCCTCGGTGAGGCGGCCCTTGCCACGGAGGTTCTTGAAGGTTGCTGTCAACCGGTCAGAGAGTGAATTGAACACGCGCCGCGCACTTCTTTCAGTGGAGTTACAGGGGGGACTCGACTATCTAGGGTACCAAGACGGGCATGCATGATGGCATGCTGGCAAGGTGACGAGCCAAACGAGTGTAAAAACCCTGCTCATCCTGGGTGCCTCCGGGGATCTGACCGGCCGCCTGCTCCTTCCGGGCCTGGCCCGGCTGGTGGCGAAGGGTCGCGCCGAGGGACTGAACCTGGTGGGCGCCGGCTCCGATGCCTGGACCCCGGACCAGTGGCAGGCCCGGGTCCACGAAGCCTTCGCCGCTGCGTCGAAGGAGGCGGACGCTGCCGGAAGAAAAGCACTCAACGCTGTGGAGAAAACCACGGCCTACCATCAGGTTGATGTCACCGCGAACGGAGCGCTGGCAGCGTTGCTGGCCGGCCTGGAAGGCCCCACCGCCATCTACTTCGCTTTGCCGCCCCGGATCAGCCAACTGGCCTGCGAGTCCCTGCACCGCGACCAGGTACCGCCCGGCACCCGGCTGGTCATGGAGAAGCCTTTTGGCTCCAGTGAGGCCTCGGCCCGCTCCCTGAACCACACGCTGGCGGGGCTGGTCCCGGAGGACCACATCCACCGGGTGGACCATTTCCTGGGGAAAGCAACGGTACTGAACATCCTGGGCCTGCGCTTCGCGAACAATTTCCTTGAGCCCGTCTGGAACCGTGAACACGTGGCGAAGGTGGAGATCATCTTCGACGAGGACCTGGCACTGGAGGGGCGTGCACGGTATTACGACTCCGCCGGGGCCCTGCGGGACATGATCCAGAGCCATCTCCTGCAGATCATGGCGCTGCTGGCCATCGAGCCGCCGGCTACCATCGGCGAGCGCGACCTGCGCGACGCGGTGGCAACGGTCCTGCGGGCCAGCAGCATCAGCGCGCCCTACGCCACGTCCACGCACCGCGCCAGGTATACGGCGGGTTCGATCGGGGGGAAGAAAGTCCCGGACTACGCCAGGGAGCAGGGTGTGGATGCAGGCCGGGAAACGGAAACCTTGGCGGAGGTCCAGGTGGACATCGACAACTGGCGCTGGAAGGGAGTCCCCTTCATCCTGCGTTCCGGCAAGGCCCTCGGCACCAAACGCAAGGAGGCCGTGGTCACGTTCCTCCCGGTCCCGCACCTCCCGGGTGGATTCACCGGGGTCGACTCCCCCAACCAGCTGCGGATCGGATTCGGACCGGACACGCTGCAGTTCGACGTCGACGTCAACGGTCCGGGCGATATTTTCTCGCTGGGCCGGGTCACCCTGAACGCGGAGCTCAGCGATTCGGACCTGTTGCCGTACGGCGAAGTGCTGGAAGGTGTGCTCAACGGCGATCCCCTGCTGTCGGTCCGCGGGGACACCGCGGAGGACTGCTGGCGGATCCTTGAGCCGGTACTGAAGGCCTGGCAGCGCGGGACGGTACCGCTGGAAGAGTACGACGCCGGGTCGGCGGGTCCTGCGGGCTGGGCGGGTTTGGTGCAGGCGGAGTAAGCCTTAACGCAGAGGGCGGGCAGGGAACCTGGTTCCCTGCCCGCCCTCTCCGCTGATATCGCCGGTGCGCCGGCGATCACTGCGGAGGGCTGTTAGATTGCTGCCACGCCGCGTTCTCCCGTGCGTACCCTGACTGCCTCGAAGACTTCCACGGTCCAGACCTTGCCATCTCCTGCGCGTCCGGTGTTGGAGCTGGCGATGATGACGTCCAGGATGTCATCAGCCTGTTCGTCCGTGGCGAGCACTTCCACCCGGATCTTGGGCAGGAGGTCCACGTTGTATTCAGCGCCCCGGTAAACCTCGGTGTAGCCGCGCTGGCGTCCATACCCGCTGGCCGCGCTGACCGTCAGTCCCTGGACTCCGTAGGCCTCCAGGCCTTCCCGGATCGCTTCCAGCTTCTCCGGGCGGACGATGGCTGTGATCAGTTTCATGCTTCCACGCTTTCCTTGCCGGCAGCCGGCTCTGTCTTCTTGGCTCCGGACAGTTCGGCTTCACTGGCCGGTGACTTGCCGGTGATCAGTTCATGGAGGGGCTGGAAGCTCCCGCCCTGCCCGCCAACACCGAATTCGTACGCCGTCTCAGCGTGCAGGCTGAGGTCCACGCCAACTGATTCCTGCTCCTGCGAGACGCGGAAGCCCATGGTCTTGTGGATGGCGAGGGCGATGAGCGAGGTCAGGATGGCCGAGTAGGCGATGGCAATGCCGGCTGCTGCGAGCTGCGCCCAGAGCTGGGCCGGTCCGCCGCCGTAGAACAGGCCGCCGCCCACACCGTCGGTGGGGAGGGCGATGAAGCCCAGGGCAACCGTGCCGATGATGCCGGATACGAGGTGGACCCCCACAACGTCCAGGGAGTCATCGAAGCCCCAGCGGAACTTGAGTCCGACGGCGAGGGCGGAGGCCACACCGGCGATCACACCGAGGCCGAGGGCGCCGACGGGGCTGACGTTGGCACAGGCAGGGGTGATGGCCACGAGGCCGGCGACTACACCGGAGGCGGCACCGAGGGAGGTGGGGTGGCCGTCGCGGATGCGTTCGGTGACGAGCCAGCCCAGCATGGCTGCGGCCGGGGCTGCGAGGGTGTTGACCCAGATCAGGCCGCCCTGCTCAGCGGTGGTGGCTGCACCGGCGTTGAACCCGAACCAGCCGAACCAGAGGATGGCAGCACCGAGCATGACGAAGGGGATGTTGTGCGGGCGGTGGTTCGGGTCCTTGCCGAAGCCGCGGCGGTTGCCGATGATCAGAACGAGGATGAGGGCCGCGACACCGGCGTTGATGTGGACCACGGTGCCACCGGCGAAGTCGATGGCAGGGCCGAGCGCCTGTCCAATGGCACCCTCGGGGCCGAACAGCCCGCCGCCCCAAATCATGTAAGCCAGGGGGCAGTAGACCAGCGTGACCCAGACAGGCACAAAGACGGTCCATGCGCCGAACTTGGCGCGGTCAGCGATCGCGCCGCTGATGAGGGCTACCGTGATGATGGCGAAGGTGGCTGCGTAGCCCACCTTGATCAGGCCGTCGGGGCTGGTGATGCCTTCAAGGCCGAAGGTGGCGAACGGATTTCCGACGATCTGGAGGAACCCTTCACCGGAGCTCATCGACGCGCCCCAGAGCACCCAGACCACACCGACCATGCCGATGGAGATGAAGCTCATCATCATCATGTTGAGCGCAGCTTTGGCGCGTGTCATGCCGCCGTAGAAAAATGCCAGACCCGGTGTCATGAACAGCACGAGTGCTGCCGCCACCATGAGCCATACGTGACCTGCGGTAAGTTCCATGGTGCACGTCCTCCCTCTTATCGATGCTGCGGATGTGTTCCGCCTGCCAACGCCTTTTGCGTCCTGAAATGAGTTTGTCCGTGCCGTGTTTCTACCGCTGAGGTATTTCATTGCTGGTTTGTTACAACAACCTCTAGGAAGTAAATGGTGCATATCTGGCTTGTTACGGTTATGTTTCACCACTTCCACCGGCCCCCGGCCCAATGCCCTGCAAGGAAACCAGTATCATGACGGCAGCCGCCCTGTGAGCCGCGCCACATCAAGGATTCTCGCCGTCATCCGGCCGGACCGGCCCGCACTCCCGCGTGACGTGAAGGTGATGCTCGCCGCCGCCTTCCTTATCGCCCTCGGTTTCGGGCTCGTTGCGCCGGTGCTGCCGCAATTTGCCACCACCTTCGACGTCGGGGCGACGGCCGCCGCGGTGATCGTGAGCATTTTTGCTTTCATGCGGCTGGTGTTCGCGCCGGCCGGAGGCGCCCTCATTGGCCGCCTCGGTGAACGGCCTGTTTATGTGTCGGGCCTGCTGATCGTGGCAGTCTCGACGGCGGCCTGTGCCTTCGCCCAGAACTACTGGCAGCTCCTGGTTTTCCGCGGCCTCGGCGGAGTGGGGTCGGTGATGTTCACCGTGGCTTCGATGGCGCTTGTGGTCCGGCTGGCACCGCCTGAGAGCCGGGGACGGGTGTCCGGTGCTTACGCGTCCGCGTTCCTGGTGGGCAGCGTCCTGGGTCCGGTGGTGGGCGGCCTGCTGGCCGGCTTCGGGCTGCGGGTGCCGTTCCTTTGCTACGCCGCGGCACTTGTCCTTGCTGCCATCGTGGTGCAGACCCAGCTCAGCCACACACCATCCTCGGCGCGGTCTGCCGGCGACCGGGCCCCGGCCATGCGTTTTGCCGACGCCCTCGGAGTGGGTGCCTACCGCTCGGTGCTGGTGTCGAGCTTCGCCAATGGCTGGGCAACCTTCGGGGTGCGGATGGCCACCGTGCCGCTCTTTGCTGTTGCCGCGCTGGGTGCCGGACCTGAAACCGCAGGCCTGGCCTTGGCCGTGTTTGCCGGCGGAAACGCGGCCGCGCTGACATTTTCCGGGCGGCTGGCCGACAGCCTGGGCCGGAAGCCGCTGATGATCGCCGGACTGCTTGTGGCCGGGCTCGCCACGGCCGCCATCGGGTTCACCTCGGAGCTGGGCTGGTTCCTGGCTGCTTCCGCCGTGGCCGGAGCGGGTTCCGGCCTACTGGGTCCCGCCCAGCAGGCCGCCGTCGCGGACGTCATCGGGAACGAGCGGTCCGGCGGGAAGGTCCTGGCCGCCTACCAGATGACCTCAGACATCGGGGCGATTGCCGGGCCGGTGCTGGTGGGATTCCTCGCTGACCGGCTGGGGTACGGCTGGGCGTTCGGCGTCACCGGGGTCGTCCTGGTGGTGGCCGCCGTCTGCTGGGCCGTCACACGCGAACCCCTAAAACGCGTCGAGGGGTGAGCTACCACCGCTAAAGCGTGCGCTTAGCGGTGATGGCTCACCCCTCAATGGTGCAGCCCTTAGTTGAGCAGGGCGTCCACAAAGCCCTCGGCGTCAAAGGGAGCCAGGTCATCGGCGCCCTCGCCGAGCCCGATGAGCTTGACCGGAACACCAAGTGACTTCTGGATGGCAACCACGATGCCGCCCTTGGCGGTGCCGTCGAGCTTGGTGAGGACGATGCCGGTGATGTTCACTACCTCGGCAAAGACGCGGGCCTGGTTGAGGCCGTTCTGGCCGGTGGTGGCATCCAGGACCAGCAGTACCTCGTCCACCTCGGCCAGCTTTTCGATGACGCGCTTGACCTTGCCGAGTTCGTCCATCAGGCCGGTCTTGTTCTGCAGGCGGCCCGCGGTGTCGATCATGACAACGTCGACTTCCTGGTCAATGCCTGCCTTGACCGCCTCATAGGCGACCGATGCGGGGTCTGCGCCGTCGACGTCGGACTTCACGGTGGGAACGCCCACGCGCTGTCCCCACGTGGCCAGCTGCTCGGCCGCGGCAGCGCGGAACGTGTCCGCCGCGCCCAGCAGGACGTCCTTGTCCTCGGCGACAAGCACGCGGGCGAGCTTGCCCACCGTGGTGGTTTTGCCCACGCCGTTGACGCCCACCACCAGCACGATGGCCGGCTTGTCCCCGTGCCTCTGGGTGTTGAGGCTGCGGTCCATGGTGGGATCCACGAGCTTGATGAGTTCCTCGCGGAGCAACGCCTTGACCTGTTCGGGGGTCCTGGTGCCAAGGACCTTCACCCGTTCCCGGAGGGCGTCAACCAGCTGCATTGTGGGTTCGGTCCCCAGGTCTGCCAGCAGGAGGGTTTCCTCGACTTCGTCCCAGACATTTTCGTCGATCTTGTCACTGGAAAGCAGGGCAAGCAGACCCTTGCCCAGGATGTTGTTGGACCGGACCAGGCGCTCACGGAGGCGGGTGAGGCGGCCGGCCACCGGCAGGGGCGTCTCGACCCGGATGGTTTCGAGGCCCGCCGCGTCGTCCGGCACGTCGGTGACTTCAAGGTCTTCGAGGTCTTCGAGGTCGACGCCGGCCGGCGCCTGCCGCTCCGCCGGGGCCACGGGGGCGTCCTCCAGGAGCGTTCCGCCGCCGGCGACGGGGTCATTGGCGTCACGCGTGCCCGGGTACTGGTTGATGTTCCTGCGCGTCTTCATCAGGACCGGGATCAGCCCGCCAATAACCGCCAGGGCAGCAACAATGGACAGAATAATGGGGAGGATGTCATTCACTCCCCTAGCTTCTCACAAAGGCGGCAGGCGCTAGCGGCCGCCACCTGCGGTGACTCTAGACGTCGGCTCCGAGCCGCTGGCTGATGACGGTGGACACTCCGTCGCCCCGCATGGTGACGCCATAGAGTGCGTCGGCGACTTCCATGGTGCGCTTCTGGTGGGTGATCACGATCAGCTGGCTGGATTCCCGGAGTTCCTCGAAGATGGTGATCAGCCGGCCGAGGTTGGTGTCGTCGAGCGCCGCCTCCACCTCGTCCATCACGTAGAACGGTGACGGCCGGGCCTTGAAAATGGCCACCAGCAGGGCGACGGCGGTGAGGGACCGCTCGCCGCCGGAGAGCAGCGAGAGCCGCTTGATCTTCTTGCCGGCTGGCCGGGCCTCCACCTCAATGCCCGTGGTGAGCATGTCTGACGGGTGGGTCAGGATCAGGCGGCCTTCGCCGCCCGGGAAGAGCCGGCCAAAAACGCGGACGAACTGGGCCTGGGTGTCCTCGAAAGCCTCGGCAAAGACCCGCTGGACGCGGTCGTCCACTTCCTTGATGATGTCCAGCAGGTCCTTGCGGCTGGACTTGAGGTCCTCGAGCTGGGTGCTGAGGAACTGGTGCCGCTCCTCGAGCGCCGCAAATTCCTCCAGCGCCAGGGGGTTGACCTTACCCAGTGCGGACAGGTCCCGTTCGGCTTTGCGGAGGCGCTTTTCCTGTTCGTCCCGGACAAACGGCTTGCCTTCGATGATCGGCGCGCCGGCCTCATCCACGGGTGTGCGGAGGGCGGCCCATTTGTCGCCCTTTTCCTCCGCCGGGACGGGCACGGGAACATCCGGGCCGTAGTCAGCCAGGAGCACGTCCGGGGTGATGCCGAGTTCGTCGATGGACCGTGTCTCCAGTGCTTCGATGCGGGCCCGGTGCTGTGTGCGGGCCAGCTCGTCCCGGTGGACCGAGTCAGTCAGCACCGCCAGCTCGCGGGCGAGCGAATCATTGCCTGTCCTGATCGACTGGAGTTCACGGTCCCGCTGTTCCCGGTTCTCTTCGGCGAGATCGCGTTCCTCCCGCGCCAAGTCCACGGACACGTCGACGAAGCGGATGGCCCGCTCCACGCATGCAGATACTGCGGCCGCGCGCCGCGCCTGGAGCCGCCGGCGGCGTGCCCTCTCCGCTGCCTCTTCCCGGGCCTTGCGTTCGGTGGCGGCGGCGCGTTCGAGCGAGACGGCCCGGTTCCGGGTGGCTGTCAGTTGTTCTTCGGTGCTGCGGAGCGACAGCCGCGCCTCCATCTCGGCGGACCGGGCCTGCGATGCCGCCCGGGCCAGGGCATCGCGCTGTTCCGTGGACGGTTCCTCCTCGGCGGGGGCTTCCTGCGCCGCGGCCAGGCGGGCGGCGATGGCAGCAAGAGCCTCCTCCTCGGTCCGTACATTCGCCTCAGCCTTGGCCAGTGACGCGGCCAGCCTGTCGCTTTCGCCGACGGCGCTGCGCAGGATCGAGTTCAGATGCCCCAGCCGTTCCGCGACGGCCGCCAGCCGGGCGTCCGAGTCGTGGAGCCTGTCCAGGGCAGCGTCGGCCCTGGTTTGGGCTTTGGTGCGCCGTGCTTCGGCGCCGGCGAGGGCGAACCGGTTCCGCTCGAGATCGGCCGTGACAGCGGCGAGCCGGGTTTCGGCGTCGTCGACGGCGGCCTGCACCTCAAGCAGCGACGGCGCCTTCGCGGAGCCCCCGGTGACGGTCAGTGCCGTCAGAATGTCTCCAGCCGTGGTCACGGCCGTCAGGTCCGGCCGTTCAGTGACAAGGGTGCGGGCGCCCGCAAAGCTATCGACGATGGCGGATCCCGCCAGCAGTGCCGCCACCGCCGGCCCGTGGCCCTCGCCCGCGGTGACCAGGTCAAAAGCCCAGTGGGCACCAGCAGGCAAAGAACCCGCCGTCGTGGGGCTGGGGTGCGCCGGTGGTGCAGCCGATTCCAGCAGCAGGGCGGCCCGGCCGGCGTCGTCCTCCTTCAGCAACTGCACGACGGTGGCAGCCACCGCGGGATCCCGGACCACAATCGCTTCGGAAGCATCGCCGAGCGCGGCCGCGATGGCCGTTTCGTAGCCCGGCTCAACGGCGAGCGCCGCTGCGAGCGTGCCTGCGACGCCGTCGAGGCCGGAGCCGAGCACGTGGGCCGCTCCGTCCTTGCGGTTGAGCCCAAGCTGCAGGGCATCACGCCGGGCCACCAGGGCATCGCGTTCGCGGACAGCTTCCCTTCCGGCGGCCGTCAAACCGGCAATCTCCCCGACCACGGCGTCCAGTTCGGTGGTGGCGTCCTCGTAGTCGGCGTCGAGGGTCTCCTCGCCTTCCTCAACGCCCGCCACCTGGCTTTCGAGGGCGGTGAACTCGGACTGGGCCTTGCTGCGGCGGTCCTGCCCTGCGGCGAGTGACTCGCGGAGCCTGCCCAGTTCAGCCTGGGCGGACTCGACCCGCGACCTGGCCGCACCCACCTGGCCGGCCAGCTTCGCGAGGCCTTCGCGGCGGTCCGCTGCGGCGCGGAGGACAGCGGTGAGCCGTTGATCTTCGGCAGCCGCGGCCCGTTCAGCCTCGGATTTGGCGGCCGTGGCGGACTCCAGCGCGCTGCGCCGGTCGAGGATGTGACGCTCGAGCTCCGTCAGTTCGTCCCGGACCCGGGCGGCCTGCCGCTCCAACTGCTCCGGGTCCCTGCCCGAATACGGTTCGGCGTCAACCGCGCCCAGGAGCCGGCCGCGTTCCTGGGCCAAGGAACCAAGGGCGCGGAGGCGTTCCCGCGCCGCGGTCAGCCGGTACCACGTGTCCCGCGCCGCGTTAAGCCTGGGCGTGGCCTCTGCCGCGAGTTGTTCCATGGCGGCCTGCTGCCGGCGCCCGGCCTCCAGTTCCTCCTCCACCGCGGTCCGGCGGGCTTTCACCGCTGCCTCATCCGCGACGTCCTGCGCCAGGGAATGTCGCTCCCGGGCCAGATCATCGGCCAACAGCCGCGCGCGCGCGTCCCGGACATCAAACTGGACCCGCTGGGCACGGCGCGCCACGTCGGCCTGCTTGCCGAGCGGCGTCAGCTGGCGCCGGATCTCGCCGGTGAGATCGTTCAGGCGCTGCAGGTTTGCCTGCATGGCCTCGAGCTTGCGCACGGTTTTTTCCTTGCGGCGGCGGTGTTTCAGGATGCCGGCGGCTTCCTCGATGAAACCCCGCCGGTCCTCCGGGGTGGCATGCAGGACTTTGTCCAGCTGCCCCTGGCCCACAATGACGTGCATCTCCCGGCCCAAGCCGGAATCGGAGAGCAGTTCCTGGATGTCGAGCAGGCGGCAGGCGGCCCCGTTGATGGCGTATTCGGATCCCCCGGCGCGGAACAAAGTCCGGGAGATGGTGACTTCGCTGTATTCAATGGGCAGGGCCCCGTCAGCATTGTCGATGGTCAGGGAGACGTGGGCCCTGCCCAGCGGTGCGCGGCCGGATGTCCCGGCAAAAATGACGTCCTCCATCTTGCCGCCGCGCAGCGTTTTGGCCCCCTGCTCCCCCATCACCCAGGACAGGGCGTCCACCACATTGGATTTCCCGGAGCCGTTCGGTCCCACCACGGCCGTGACTCCGGGCTCGAAGTCGAACGTCGTGGCCGACGCGAACGACTTGAATCCCCGGACGGTGAGGCTCTTGAGGTGCAAGGTGTTTCGGGTCTCCTGCTCGGCGGACTGGGCACGGGTATAGGGCGGCCCCTGCTACTTACAATCTACTGCGGGGCTACGACATTTCCGCGCAGATCCGTGCGGGGACGCCGAAGCCGCTGCCGCCTGCATGTGCAGGAATTGTCCCGGACCCGGCATAGTTAAGCACTTGG
This sequence comes from Pseudarthrobacter sulfonivorans, assembly GCF_014712225.1. Classification (GTDB taxonomy): domain Bacteria; phylum Actinomycetota; class Actinomycetes; order Actinomycetales; family Micrococcaceae; genus Arthrobacter; species Arthrobacter sulfonivorans. The sequence continues at coordinate 201,545 of NZ_JACXBW010000009.1, read as the reverse complement.
GCTGGTGCCCGGTGGCGCGGTCAGCCGCCGGAGCGCAGGGCAGACACGAATAGGGGCTTAATTTTGACAGGGAATGCAACATTCCGGCACAACAACACCGCATTGCTGTCGGTGAGTAGCGTCGAAGCTCCAAAGATCGTCAGTTCCGCCGATTTCGACCTGCGGCTGGCCCCCACCCTGCGTCGCTTGAAGTTTCCGCCACGGCTGCTCGAACGGGTCGCGGGCATCACCCATCGGCGCTGGTGGGCGCCGGGCACATCGTTCGACGACGCCGCCATCGAGGCCGGCGCGAAGGCCTTGGCCGAGTCCGGCGTCGAAGCGTCGGAGGTGGGTCTGCTGATCAACACCTCTGTCACGCGGCGCAGCCTCGAACCGTCAGTAGCGGTGAAGATCCATCACGGACTCAGCCTGCCGTCGTCGGCCATGAACTTCGACCTCGCCAACGCATGCCTCGGCTTCGTCAACGGCCTGACACTGGCGGCCAACATGATCGACTCCGGCCAGATCAAGTACGCGATGATCGTTAACGGTGAAGACGCCCAGGCCACGCAGGAGGCCACCCTGGCCCGGCTGCAGCGGCCGGAGACCACCCGCGAGGACTTTGGCCGTGAGTTCGCCACGCTCACCCTGGGTTCGGGGGCCGCCGCAGCAGTTCTGGGCCCGGCGGACCAGCACCCAGGGGCCCACCGGATCATCGGGGGCGTGATGCGCGCCGGTACCGAGCACCATGAGCTGTGCGTGGGCGGCATCGACGGCATGGCCACCGACACCAAAGGCCTGCTTGATGGCGGCCTGCAGTTGGTAGTGGACGCCTGGCACGAGGCCCAGCCGGAGTGGGACTGGGCGGCGATGGACCGCTATGTCACGCATCAGGTGAGCAACGCCTACACGCAGGCCATCATCGACGCCATCGGCCTGGATCCGGAAAAGGTTCCCATCACGTTCCCCCACTGGGGCAACGTGGGCCCGGCCTCACTCCCCATGACCCTTGCCGCCGAAGCCCAGACCCTCGGAACCGGGGACCGGGTACTCTGCATGGGCGTCGGTTCCGGCCTTAACACCGCCTTGTTGGAAATCGAGTGGTAGCCGCCGACTGGCCCGGCGTGGACCCCGGGTGGTCCCGGGAAATCCAGGTGACGTCCACCTCCTCCGCGGATACACCCGGAGCGGTCCGCAGCTGGCACCTGCTCGACAACGGTGCGCAGCTCGCACGCCGCGGCCTGGTTCCTGCCGGCACCCTGTTGTGCGTGCACGGCAACCCGACGTGGTCCTTCCTTTGGCGCACCCTGCTGGCCGCCGGAGCTGATCCCGCCCACCCGTGGCGCGTGGTGGCCGTGGACCAGCTGGATATGGGCTTCTCCGAGCGCACCGGCACGTTCCGGCGCCTGGAAGACCGCATCAACGACCTGGGCGATCTTACCGCCGCCCTCGAACTGGACGGGCCGGTGGTCACGGTCGGCCACGACTGGGGCGGCGTCATCAGCCTCGGCTGGGCCCTGGCACACCAGGACCAGCTCGCCGGAGTGGTGCTGACCAATACGGCCGTCCACCAGCCCGCCGGTTCTCCCATCCCGCCGGCGCTGCGGTTGGCCCTGCACCCCGCCATACACCGCTGGGGAACAACGACGTCGGACGCGTTCCTGCGGGTGACTCATTCCCTGGCCCACCCGCCGCTCGCCGCGGACATACGCAGCGCCTTTATGGCCCCCTACCGCGGCGCCGGCCGGCGCGCGGGCGTGGGAAACTTTGTCGCCGACATTCCGGCAGACCCGTCCCATCCAAGCTACCCGGCACTCAGTCGCGTCGCCGAAGGGCTGCGCGGGCTGACGGTTCCGGCCCTGATGCTGTGGGGGCCGCGGGACCCGATCTTTTCCGACCGCTACCTCAAGGACCTCATCGGCCGGTTGCCTCATGCGGAGGTTCACCGCTTCGAGGGTGCAGGCCATCTCGTTGCCGAAGACCGGGACATCGCCGCCCCCGTTTTCGAATGGCTGGCCGGGCGCGGCCGGGACACCGCATCCGGCGTTCACCTGACGGACGTCATGACAGGCGCCCCCGACGGCGCCGGGAGGCGCCAGCCAGGCACCGGCGCTCCGCCCCTCTGGGCGCAGCTCACCGAGCTGGCAGCAGGACCCGACGGCGGGGACACCGCCGTCGCGGAAATGGCCGCCGGCGGGAGTGTCTCCCGTTCGCTCAGCTGGCGGGAGTTGGAACACTGCATTGCCGCCCTTGCGGCGGGCCTGCTCGACGTCGGCGTTAGGCCCGGCAACAGGGTGAGCCTGATGGTTCCGCCCGGTGTGGACCTGACCGTGGTGCTCTACGCCTGCCTGCGGATCGGTGCGGTGGTGGTCGTAGCCGACGCGGGCCTCGGAACGCGCGGCCTGAGCCGTGCCGTGAAGGGCGCCGCCCCGGATTTCCTGATCGGCATCGACAAGGCTCTGGCGGCTGCCTCGGTGCTCGGCTGGCCGGGCCGGCGCATCAGTGTGCGGGAGCTGCCGGCGGCCCGTCGCCGCCTCCTCGGCGTGGAGACCTCCCTCGCCGCGCTCGCCCGCGGCGGGGACAGCGTCAGCGAGGTACCGCCGTCGAACGCGCTGGAGGCCGCTCCGGACGCGGCTCTTGGCCCCGACGCGCCCGCAGCCGTGCTCTTCACCTCCGGCTCCACCGGCCCCGCCAAAGGCGTGCTCTACACCCACCGCCAGTTGGTCGCGATGCGGGACACCCTGGCGGCGACGCTGGGGATCCGTCCCGGCGCACGCCTGGTTGCCGGCTTCGCGCCGTTTGCCCTCCTGGGTCCGGCGCTCGGAGCCGTTTCGGTGACGCCCGCCATGGATGTCACCGCGCCCCGCACCCTGACGGCCAGCGCGTTGGCAGACGCGGCCGCGGCCGTTGATGCCACGGTAGTCTTCGCCTCGCCGGCGGCGCTGCGCAACGTGCTCAGCACCAAGGACGGCCTGCGCCGTGCCGGGCACGAGGCCCTGGAGCGCGTGGAGCTGCTGCTCTCCGCCGGCGCGCCCGTGCCGGAGCCGCTCCTCACAGAAGTGCAGCGGCTGCTGCCACGGGCTTCCCTGCATACGCCTTACGGGATGACCGAAGCGCTGCCGGTCACCGACATCAGCCTCGAACAGATCCGCACTGCGCAGGCGGACGCCGACGCCGGAACCATGGCCGGGGCCGGCAACGGCGTGTGTGTGGGCCTGCCCGTGCACGGCGCGCGCGTAGCCCTTATCCCCCTCGCCGCAAACGGGACCGCCCCGGGGAACCACCCCGTCACCGAAGCGGGGGTGACCGGCGAAATCCTCGTCAGCGCCCCCCATGTGAAGGAAGCCTACGACAGGCTCTGGCTGACCCAGCGGGAGAGCGTCCGCAGTGCCGGATGGCACCGCACGGGCGACGTCGGGCACTTTGACGCCGCGGGCCGGCTCTGGGTTGAGGGACGCCTTGCGCACGTCGTGACGGCGCCGGGTTCCGTGGTGACACCCGTGGGCGCCGAGCAGGCCATCGAACGCCTGGACGACGTCGGACTGGCCGCGGTCGTGGGGGTCGGTCCCGCCGGCACGCAGGCCGTCATCGCCGTCGTTGAGACCGTGCCTCCCGCGCGCCGGGCCGGTCCTGCCGCACCGCAACTGGCGGGGCGTGTACGGACCGCGGCGCGCCTGGCCGGAGTCAGCGTCTCTGCCGTGCTCGCTGTCCCCGCCCAGCCGACCGACATCCGCCACAACGCCAAGATCGACAGGACCCGCCTGTCGCGGTGGGCGTCCCGCGTTCTGGCCGGCGGCCGTCCGGGCACGCCGTGAGGATTCTCGTCACCGGCGCCAGCGGCCTGCTCGGCCGTGAGGTGGCCCGGTTGCTGGTGCGGCAGGGCCACGCCGTCACGACGTTCCAGCGCCGTGCTGCAGGGGTCGACGGCGCCACGGACCTTTCGGGGTCCATTACCGACGACGACGCCGTCCGCCGCGCCGTTGCCGGCGCCGAGGGCGTCATCCATCTGGCGGCGAAAGTCTCCTTCACCGGCCACGCCGCTGACTTCGATGACGTGAATATTGAAGGGACACGCCGCCTGCTGCGTGCCGCCCGCGGGGCAGGCGTGCGGGACCTGGTGTTCGTCTCCTCCCCGTCCGTGGCCAACTCCGGGGCCGCCATCGCCGGACTGGGCGCCGAGCCGGCAGACCCGGCCCGCGCACACGGGGACTACTCCCGCACGAAAGCGGCGGCCGAACTGCTGGCGCTGGCTGCCGACTCACCGGAATTCCGGGTCGCGGCGGTGCGCCCGCACGTCGTCTGGGGCCCCGGGGACACCCAGTTAGTGGAACGGGTGCTGGAGCGTGCCGCCCGCGGCCGCCTGCCGCTGCTCGACGCCGGTGCCGCCCTGATCGACACCACCTATGTGGAGAATGCCGCCTCGGCCATCGTCGCCGGGCTGCACCGCATGGAGCACGTCCATGGCCGGGCGCTCGTGGTCAGCAACGGCGAGCCCCGCCCGGTTGGTGAGCTGCTGGCCGGCATCTGTGCCGCAGGCGGCGTGCCGGCGCCATCGTGGCGGGTGCCGGGCAGGCTTGCCCGTGCGGCGGGATCGGTGGTGGAGAAAGTCTGGATCCGTGCCGCCAGGGAGGACGAGCCGCCGATGACCAGGTTCCTCGCCGAGCAGCTCTCCACCGCCCACTGGTTCGATCAGCGTGAGACCCGCGAGCTCCTTGACTGGACTCCGGCCGTCTCACTCGACGAAGGTCTGGCGAAGCTGGCCCAGCACTACGGCGGCCGGACGCTGCGGACGCCCTGACTCGTCCTGCGGGTTTCCACAGACTTCGTCGCAGGCGCGCCAATTTCCTTGTTGCGTGTTTATGCCGTGCCTAATATCGCAGCTACAGGGTTGTTATGTGCTGCTTAGCTTGGCGGTCTCTCACGGGTCCTTGGACCGGTTCCAGCCAAAGCTAAATCCATCACCGGTGCAGACGGTGCGGAGGCAGCACCGACGTCCCGGCCCTGCGGACAACTGAATGTCTTGGTTTTTGGCTGCTCCTGGGGGAGCAGCAATTGGCCCGAAGCAACTCGCTCCGGGCCTGCTTCGCAACAGCGTACTCAATCCAGGAGTTCACATGCCCGCATACCCAGCCGAGCGTTCCCTGAAGCCCCTACGGCGGATGGTTGTGGCGGTGACTCTCGCGCTCGTAGCCGCGATGTTGCCCGTAGGCCTTCCGGCGAATTTTCTCTCCAGTGCGTCGGCGGCAGACCCGTGCGCTCCGCTGGTCAACGCCATCGCGTGCGAGAACTCAAAGCCGGGAAGCCCGGCCTCCGAGTGGGACATTTCGGGGGCCGGCGATTCCGACATTCAAGGATTCGCGACCGAGATCAGTGTCAATGCCGGGCAGCCCATCCCCTTCAAGGTGGACACCAGCGCCGCCAACTACACCATCAACATCTACCGGACAGGCTGGTACCAGGGTCTCGGCGCCCGCAAGGTCGCCACGGTGACCCCATCCGCCTTCCGGCAGAACCAGCCGCAGTGCCTCACAGACGTCACCACGGAACTGTACGACTGCGGCAACTGGGCCGTTTCAGCCACATGGCAGGTGCCCTCGACAGCAGTCTCGGGCGTTTACTTTGCGCTCCTCACCCGCCCGGACAACGGAAGCCAAAGCCACATCACGTTTATTGTCCGCAATGATGCGAGCCACTCGGACGTTGTCTTCCAAACTTCCGACACCTCGTGGCAGGCCTACAACACCTACGGCGGCGCTGACTTTTACCAAGGCGCCGTCAACGGCCGTGCATACAAAATCAGCTACAACCGTCCCGTCGACACAAGGGGCGGACCGGACGGCCGGGATTTCTACTTCAGTAACGAATACCCCCTGGTCCGCTTCCTTGAGAAGAACGGCTACGACGTCAGCTACATCAGCGGTGTGGATACTGACCGCAGCGGCGGGCTGCTGCTCAACCACAAAGTCTTCCTTTCGGTGGGGCACGATGAATATTGGTCCGGAGCGCAGCGCACCAATGTGGCGGCAGCCCGTGACGCGGGCGTAAACCTTCAGTTCCTTTCCGGAAACGAGATGTACTGGCGTACGCGCTACGAACCGTCTGCCGTTGACGGGGCCGCGTATCGGACCATCACCTCCTACAAGGAAACCTGGGCCAACAGCAAGATCGATCCCAGCAACGAATGGACCGGCACGTGGCGCGATCCCCGGTATGCCTCACAGGCCAATGGCGGGGGCCTGCCTGAAAATGGCCTGACCGGCACCATGTACATGTCGAACTATTCCGATCTGCCCATTACCGTCAGCGCCGCGGAAGGCAAGTCACGGCTTTGGCGCAGCACGTCGCTTGCCACGCTTGCCACCGGGACGTCAGCGCAACTCGCTCCTCACACGGTGGGCTATGAATCCAACGAAGACCTGGACAACGGCTTCCGGCCTGCCGGACTCATCCGGTTGTCCACAACCACAGGACCCGTGGAACAGTATCTGCAGGACTACGGGAACACGGTCAAAGCCGGAACAACTACTCACAACACCACTCTTTACCGTGCGGCCAGCGGGGCCTTGGTGTTCTCCGCGGGCACCGTCCAGTGGACCTGGGGCCTTGACCAAGAGCACGACGGCGCGGGAGCGCCGGCGGATCCCCGCATGCAGCAGGCCCAGATCAACCTCTTGGCGGATATGGGCGCTCAGCCGGGCACCCGCGATGCCGCCCTGGCCCCGGCCACGCCCAGTAGTGATAAGACCGGCCCTGTGGTCACCATCGCCTCTCCTGCCCAGGGAGCTGCGATACCGCAAGGCACCAGTGTCACTGCCTCCGGAACTGCCACCGATACCGGCGGCATTGTTTCAGGCGTGGAGGTTTCCACAGATGGCGGAACCAACTGGCATCCGGCGCAAGGAAAACAGAACTGGACGTACACCTACATCCAGAAGGGCTTGTCCAGCGCCACGTTGCAGGTCCGTGCCATGGACGACAGCGCCAATATCGGCACGCCCGCGGTGCGCGATATTGCGCTCGCCGGACCGTACACGGTATTCGGCGAGCAGGTCCCCGCCGTACCTGATTCCGGGGATGGCGGAGCCTACGAGCTCGGCATGACGGTCACGCCCACGGTGGATGGGTTCATCACCGGGGTTCGGTTCTACAAGAGCACTGCAAACTCCGGAACCCATGTCGGATCGCTGTGGGACTCCGCCGGCCAGCGTCTCGCCAATGCAACATTTACGTCGGAAACGGCTTCCGGTTGGCAGAAACTCCTCTTTGCCCAGCCCGTTGCCGTCGTCGCCGGCCAAGCCTATACAGCGTCCTACACGGCGCCGCAGGGACATTACGCCAGCAAGGACTCCCAGTGGGACAGCTTTGGTTTGGCCGATCCCCCCTTGACGGTGGCCGGTGGTTTCGGCAGCCCATCAGCGGGTGTTTACGGCAGCCCCGGCGTGTACCCGACGAGCAGCTACGGAAACGGAAACTACTTCGTCGACGCCGTCTTTGACACGACGGACAATACGCCGCTCACGGTCTCCGGGCATTGGCCTTTGGACGGCTCGTCGAGCGTTCCACAGTCCACCACCGTGGGGGCCGCCTTCTCGAAGCCAGTGACAGCCTCGAGCGTCCAGCTCAGGCTCACCGCCCCCGGCGGGACCAACGTCGAAGGTACGACGATTTACGACCCCGCCACCCGAAAAGCAACCTTTACGGCCGCGTCCAGCCTTGACCTGGGCACCACGTACACGGCCACGCTCAGTGCCACGTCCACCACCGGAGATACGGTGACCGCAGGGGGTACGTGGTCCTTCACCACGGTGGTCTCGCCGCCAGTGCCAGGAACGTGCCCCTGCAGCTTCTATGACGATTCCGTGGTGCCTGGCCTTCCGGAGATCAGGGACGGGGTGCCGCTCACCCTCGGCGTGAGGTTCTCCAGCACAACTGAAGGCACTGTGACCGGCGTCCGCTTCTACAAGGCCGCAGGAAATACGGGAACGCACACCGGCTCGCTGTTCACGGCCGAAGGCCAGCAGCTGGCCACCGTGGTGTTCGCCAACGAAAGCAATTCGGGATGGCAGACGGCGAACTTCAACCAGCCGGTGGCAATGTCACCCAACACGGAGTACATCGTGGCTTACAAGACCACTACCGGCACGTATTCAGCCACGGTCAATGGATTTGGGACGGGCCTCAGCGCAGGCAACCTGCGGGCGTCTTCGGACGCCGGCGCCTACTCCTATTCCAACGATTTCCCGAACCTTCGGTCATCGGCCAGCTACCTGGTCGATGTTGTGGTCCAGTACCCGGTCCTGCCGTTTACTGCCGTTTCGCAGGCTCCGCTGCCCGGCTCGTCAAGCATCGACCCGAACAGCACCGTATCTGCTGTGTTCTCCAAGCCGGTCAACGCCTCCACCGTGACAGCCACCGTGACCGGCCCGGGCACAACCGCTGTTCCCGGATCGACCAGCTACGACGCAGCCACTTCCAAGGTGACCTTCACCCCGTCCGCCCCGCTGGCGGCCGGCACGGCCTACACCGTAGCCGTGGCAGCCACCTCTACAACAGACCAGCAACTGAGCGCCGGCAGCACCTGGACCTTCACCACCGTCCCGTCGCCGCAGACCGAAGGAGCCTGCCCCTGCACGCTCTACCAGGACACAGTGACACCAACCGTGATGGAGGTCAAAGACGGCACACCACTGGTCCTGGGCGTCAGGTTCGCCAGCTCCGCCGCCGGCACCATCACCGGCATCCGGTTCTACAAGGCCGCAGGCAACACCGGCACCCACACCGGCACCCTCTTCACCGCCGACGGCCAACAGCTCGCCACCGTAACCTTCACCGGGGAAACGACCGCCGGCTGGCAGACCGCCGCCTTCGACCAACCCGTAGCAATAACGCCCGACACCGAATACATCGCCGCCTACCGAACCCCCACCGGCACCTACTCCTACACCCAGGGAGGATTCAGCTCAGGATTCACCAGCGGACCACTCCGCACCACCGGCGGGTCCGGCGCCTACTCCTACAGCAACGATTTCCCAGGCTCATCCTCCAACGCAAGCTACCTGGTGGACGTCGTGTTCCAACAGTCGGATCTGCCGTTTACCGCCGTTTCGCAGGCTCCGCTGCCCGGCTCGTCAAGCATCGACCCGAACAGCACCGTATCTGCTGTGTTCTCCAAGCCGGTCAACGCCTCCACGGTGACAGCCACCGTGACCGGCCCAGGCACAACCGCTGTTCCCGGATCGACCAGCTACGACGCAGCCACTTCCAAGGTGACCTTCACCCCGTCCGCCCCGCTGGCGGCCGGCACGGCCTACACCGTAGCCGTGGCAGCCACCTCTACAACAGACCAGCAACTGAGCGCCGGCAGCACCTGGACCTTCACCACCGTCCCGTCGCCGCAGACCGAAGGAGCCTGCCCCTGCACGCTCTACCAGGACACAGTGACACCAACCGTGATGGAGGTCAAAGACGGCACACCACTGGTCCTGGGCGTCAGGTTCGCCAGCTCCGCCGCCGGCACCATCACCGGCATCCGGTTCTACAAGGCCGCAGGCAACACCGGCACCCACACCGGCACCCTCTTCACCGCCGACGGCCAACAGCTCGCCACCGTAACCTTCACCGGGGAAACGACCGCCGGCTGGCAGACCGCAACCTTCGACCAACCCGTAGCAATCACGCCCGACACCGAATACATCGCCGCCTACCGAACCCCCACCGGCACCTACTCCTACACCCAGGGAGGATTCAGCTCAGGATTCACCAGCGGACCACTCCGCACCACCGGCGGGTCCGGCGCCTACTCCTACAGCAACGATTTCCCAGGCTCATCCTCCAACGCAAGCTACCTGGTGGACGTCGTGTTCAACTGATATGTAGGTGTTCCCTGGCAAGAGGGAGCGGTCCAAGGCTGGTTTGTCTTGGACCGCTCTTTTGTGTGTCCGTTCCCCTGCTTGGTCCTGTTGTCCGGCGCCCAGGCGCCGATGGTGCTGCGGTCCGGTGTCAGCTGCGCCCGTCTCAAGCCGGTTTCGCAGGTTAGCCTGCAGTGCGGGGTCAGCTCCGCCTTCTCAACCCGCGTTCGCAGGTAGCCTGCAGTGCGGGGTCGTCCAGAGTGTTGTCGCCGCGACCGGGGTGGCGCTGTGCCGGCTTACCGGGCGTGACGCTGTCCGCAATGGTTGACCGGTCGCCCGGGTCAACGAATAGTTGACCGGTCGCCCGGGTCATCGAATAGTTGACCGGTCGCCCGGGTCACCGAACAACGGATGGGGACCAGGCGTGTTGGATGAAGAGTTCGGGCCGGGACTCGGCGTTGGTGCCGAGACGCCAGATGTCGCTGTCTCCGGCAGCATCATCCCGACCCAGTCCATAGAGCAGGGTGCTGTTATCCAGCCATTCAACCTGGTCATCAACGTTCCGTGTCTCCGCAAGCAGCGTCTCTGTGCCCGTGGAAATATCGAGGACCGCGATGTTCCAGAGCGGTGTCACGGTGCCCGCCATGTTCTTTTTGAATGCAATTCGCTTGCCGTCAGGAGAGACTGACGGACATTCAGCGCCGTCGTGGACTGCGGTGAGCTTACGGGACGAGACGCTTCCTTCGACAAGCCAAATCCGGCCGTTCGACGCCGCCGTGGCGTAAAAGGAATCGGCTTGGCCCGGAAGAAAGGTCACTCCCCAGATGTTCCTGTCCGCAGGACTGACTTGGGCGCCGTTGACCCACAATGCGAAATCCTCGAGGCTTCCTGTCCCGGGACCGCCGTCCACGGGACTGATCACAGTCTCAGTGGAAAATCCTGTTCCGGCATACGAGTGCCCGGTCACGAAGACTGTTGTTGCTGCGGTGCTTCCGGCTTCATCAAGTCTTGTGCGGCTGGGGATCCCGCGCAGCGCCCAGCTGCGGATCTCCTGCCAGTTCCTGTCATAGATGGCCGCCTCATAGCTGGTGACGAGACCGCGGTTGGTCCGCAGGCACATCACTTCGCCGGACGTCCCGTAGACGCGGTCGCAGGCGACGCCGCCCACCGTCCTTTCCGCTCCCGGGGCGGACAAGAGTACCGTTGCGGCCTGGCCATAGCCCACGCCGGAGGCGGTGTTGCGGAACAGGACAAACGGCTGGTCCGGCAGCGACGAACCGCCGGACGCGATGTCAGCCGAGGAGGCCGCCAGGCTGGCGGCCTGGAACCGTTGGAACGCTTGAGCGGCATACGTGCCCGCGCCGGCAATCACGATCACGGTCAGTACCAACAGGATGACCCATCGGAGTTTTCCGTCAGTCTCCCACCGGCGCCGGGTCATGCCACGCGCCTCTCATGCCCGATCCCGTTAAGGATGAACGGAGACGCCAGGACGGCAACGGTCAACATGCAGCCAACCACAACCATCGCCGTCGCCGGACCCAGGGCGAACCATAGAATCCCGAAACCTGCTGAAGCAGCCATCCGGCTTACCGCCACTACGGTCTGCGCCGCGCCGATGCCCGTTGCAAGCCTCTCAGGTGGTGTGAGCTGGCTGGCAAGGGCTGCCAGCACCCCATCCGTGGCGGCATAGAACACGCCGAGGAGGACAAGGCAGCCGAGCGTCGGGCCGATTCCTGCGAACGGCATGGCTGTCAGCAAATAGCAGGCGAGCAGCGCCGCGTGCCCCGAGATAAAAACCTTGGCTTTGCCCCACCTGTCAGCGAGCCTGCCCAGGGGTACCGCAAGCACAAGGAATACGAGGTTGGTGCCCACATACAGCAGCGGGAACCATTGCACGGCGAACGAATTCTTATCCTGCAGCACGAGGTAGATAAAGCCGTCTCCCACAGTAAGCAACCCCAGGATTCCGGCAACTATCAGCAGCCGCCCAAGCCCTGGTTCCCGGAGCATCCGCCAGCGAAATGAAAGTGCCGGAATTTTCGGCTCATCCTTCCCGGAGCGAGGCCTTCCGGCACGCAGATCCGGGACGAGCAGTGCCAGCACAGCCACGCCAATGACTGCGAATGCCAGCGAGACCACAAAGACTGTTGAGTAGCCATTGGGGATGAGCATGAGAACAAAGAAGGCCAGGAGGGGCCCGGTCGCGGCGCCGATGTTGTCGAGCATCCGGTGGACGCCAAAGTGCCGGGCCAGATGTTCAGGCTGCGCCGATACAGTGATCAGCGCGTCACGGGGGGCAGTGCGGATCCCTTTCCCGATCCTGTCGCCGGTAATGATCGCCGTGAGGGACCAAAATCCGCCGGCAAACAGAAGGCCGATCCGGGCGGCCATCGAAAGCCCATAGCCGGCGAGGGCAACACGCTTGGGATGGCCCATCCTGTCAGAAGCCCACCCGGCCGCGATCCGGACCAGCGCGCTGGCCCCCTGGTTGATGCCGTCGAGTACACCAAACGCGATCACCGAGAGCCCCAGGAAGCCCGTGATGTACAGGGGCAGAATGGCGGCCACGGACTCGGAGGAGATGTCGGTGAACATGCTGACGACGCCCAGCCAAACTATGGTGTGCGAGAGTTTGAACCGCGTTTCGGGGCGGCGGGTTCGGCCGCCGCCGGCAACGTGCCCGTCCTTTTTGCCGCCGTTGCGGTCGGAAACGGAGATGTACATCAGCTGTTGGTCCCTTTACGCATGGAGGGTGCCTAGAAGTGTGAACCGTGTGCTTCCGGTCCCCGTCGTCGTAATGGCCACTGTCACCGTGTCAGTCCCGCGCGACAGGCGAACGGACTGCTGGCCATCCCCGGAAGTCACTGCTTCGGACTGGAAGCCCAGGGCCAGCAGGGACTGCTGAAAATGACCCGTTATCTGCGCGGCGCTCAGCTCCGAGATACCGTCGGCGGTGACCTGCAGCGTCCGATCACCGGAGCTCACACTGGTAGACACCAGGACAGTCCGCTCGGGGAAAGTCACCACGTGGACGGGGAAGCCCTCGACGACCTTGCCTTGGGCTGACGCCGGGGCCGGCAAGGGAGTTCGGATCAGGGCGGCCGGAGGTGAAGGCATGGGCAGGCCGGTTGGCGCGGCACTGGCCGGCGGAAGGACTTCCAGGACGCGGCGACCTGCCGGATCCGACGCGGCCGCTTCGGACGGCGCTCCTTCCGACGGTGATGCCTCGGCTGAAGTTGACTCCGTACCGTCTCCGGCCCCGGTGGTGCCGCCGGCCCCTGTCCCGGAAGGGTGCGGAAGACTGCTGTCCGCAGAGGAGTGACCCGTGCCTGCACTAGGCGGGGTTATGCCTGCGGGGGCGATCTGGTCAAGCACCGCCGCCCCGCCGCCCAGCAAGGCAGCGGCTACAACTCCCGCGAGGACCAGTTTTTTGGTGATCATGGCTGCGCCACAGCAACCGCGGTAACAACGCCCCAGACTTTCATGGGCTCAGTCTGCCAATGGAACCCACATTGCGGAACCGCAGAATCCGCACACTTTCGTTTCTTCCTACCAGCGTCCGTTCCGTGGGCGCGGCTGGCAGACGGGGCACGTGTAGGACGAGCGGTTCATGAACTGTTCGCGGCGGATCAAGGAGTTAATTCCGACGGCGGCGCACCGGTGGCAGGGCTGCCCCTCCCTGCCGTACGCGTTCAGGGAGCGGTCGAAGTAGCCGGAGGCGCCGTTGACGTTGACGTACAGGGAGTCGAAGCTGGTCCCGCCGGCCGCAAGCGCGTCAAGCATGACCTCGCGGGCGCATGCGATCACGCGTTGCGCCTCGGAACGGCGCAGCTTGTCCGTGGGCCGGGCGTAATGCAGGCCAGCACGCCAGAGCGACTCGTCGGCGTAAATGTTGCCGATGCCTGAGACCAGCCCCTGATCCAAGAGGGCGCGCTTGAGGCCAGTCCTGCGTTTTTTGAGCCGGCTGTAGAAAAGCTCGAAGGAAAATGCGGGATCGAGGGGATCCCGGGCGATGTGCGCTGCCTCTTCGGCAATCAAGGGAACAGGTGACTCCGCGAGGCCGCCAGGACCGCCGTCGTCCGTGGGGACCAGGGCCGTCACAAACAGGCCGCCAAAGATGCGCTGGTCCACAAAACGGAGCTGGTCCGGCATGCCCTCACCCGGGCTCAGCCGGAGGCGCACCTTCAGGTGCTTTTCGTCCGGGACCGCCGGATCCTGCATCAGCAGCTGGCCGCTCATGCCAAGGTGCGCCATGAGGGCGACGGCTGGCGCGGCGGGTGCTGGGACAGGACCGGCGGCGGCAGGCTCTTCCGCTTCGCGCAGCGGCATCCAGAGAAACTTTCCGCGCCGCACCACGTCCACGACCGTGGCGCCTTGGACGTTGCCAATGAAGTCCTCGGGGCCCAGGGTGTGGCGGCGGAGCGAACGGGGGTCCAGGACGTCGACTGACGTGATGGTGCGGCCGCGGAGCCAGCTCACCAACCCGCGGCGGACCACTTCAACTTCAGGCAGTTCGGGCACGGCTGGACCTAGGCGCCGGAACCGGACCCGGCTGATCCGCCGGCCGCGGCTTCCCTGGTTCCGGAAAGAACACGCCAGGCGTCCGCGGCAGCTTCCTGCTCGGCTTCCTTTTTGGAGTGGCCTGAGCCATTGCCGTACGGCTTGCCGCCGATGTTCAGGACAGCCTTGAAGGTACGGGCGTGGTCAGGACCGGCTCCCTCCACTGCGTAGAAGATGGTGCCGAGCTGCCGGCTTGCGGCGAGCTCCTGGATGCTGGTTTTCCAGTCCGTTCCCGCACCAAGGGCCGCCGCATCCTTCAGGAGCGGGCCGATCAGTCGCATGACAAGCTGGCGTGCAGTCTCGATGTCGTTGGACACGTACGTGGCACCGATGAGTGCTTCCATGGTGTCCGCCAGGATTGAGGCCTTGTTCTTGCCCTCGGTGAGCTTTTCGCCCTGCCCCAGGTAAATGTAGTCCCCGATGCCCAGGCTTCGGCCGATGCCCGCCAGGGCACGTGTGCTGACTACCGCGGAGCGGCGTTTGGCGAGGTCACCTTCGGGCAGCGTGGGATTGTCCCGGTACAGGGCGTCCGTCACAGAGAAACCAAGGATGGAGTCGCCGAGGAACTCAAGGCGCTCGTTCGTGGGTATGCCGCCGTTTTCGTAGGCGTAGGAACGGTGGGTCAGAGCAAGACGAAGCGTCCCGGCGTCAATAGAGACACCGAGACGCTTCAGAAGCTCTTCAGTTGAAGATATCATCTCAGCCTTGGGGGCCGATTAGACGTCTGCGACCTTGCGGCCCTTGTACTCAAGGAACAGCGCAGTGCCAGCCGAGTCGGTAACGACCTTTGCCTGGTGCGGCAGGCTGTAAACAACCTGGCCGTTCTCGACAGTCTTCACCAGGTGGGGGGCGGTTGCCTTCCACTGGGAGCGGCGGGCGCGGGTATTCGAGCGAGACATTTTCCGCTTCGGGACAGCCACGGCTAACTCATTTCTCTCTAGACAAACACGTACAGATCAGTTTTGCCGGTCAGGCTTAGCCAAGTCAGCCAGGGCGGCCCAGCGAGGATCTACGACCTCGTGGTGATGCCCCGGCTCGTCTTCCAGGCGGACTCCGCATTCGGAGCAAAGGCCCTGGCAGTCTTCCCGGCACACCGGCTGGAACGGCAGCATGGTTACAACTGCGTCCCGCAACACCGGCTCAAGATCGATTAGATCGTGCTCGACTCGACGTTGCTCTTCTTCGTCTTCTTCATCTGAAAGCAGGACGCCCTCATAGAAGAAAAGTTCTTGCACATTGACCTCAAGGTCATACGCAAGGGGATCCAGGCATCGACCGCATTCGCCTGTAACTTCGGCGACCACGGTTCCTGATACCAGAATTCCTTCGTGTACGGCCTCAAGCCTCAAGTCCAGCCCGATATCCGAGCCTTCCTGAACGCCAATGAGTGCCACGCCAAAATCACTTGGCGCGGGTACATGTTCTTTCAGCGTCCGCATGCTGCCCGGGCTGCGCCCGAGATCCTTGACGTCGAACGCCAAGGGCGAACTAGCATCTCGTTTAATGAGAACTCCTGTTGAACATATGACCGACGTACCATCTTAGCCTGAAGAGCCGCAGGGACTCAAACCGGGCCTGGACAGCCGCCGAAGTACCGGATAAGCCTACCCTCTTGGCAGTTGGTCCTACGCAGACTCGCCTGAGAGCAGCCTTTTTTGCACTGAACGCGGTACATAGTCGGAAACGCTGCCGCCCAGGCTGGCCACTTCCTTGATGAGTGTGGATGACAAATGGAGGTAGTGCGCCTCGGCTGGCAGGAACACCGTCTCAACGCCGCTGAGCTGGCGGTTCATGGTGGCCATGGGGAGCTCATAATCGAAATCCGATGACGAACGGAGACCCTTCACGATCGCGGACACACCACGCTGGCGGCAATACTCGGCCAGGAGGCCCTCCCCCACAGGCTCAACCACAATGCCTTGCAGCGAAGCCAGGGTTTCGCGGGCCATGTCGATGCGATCCCCCAGGCTGAACATGTACTTCTTGGCGTAGTTGGTGGAAACAGCCACAATCACTTCATCGAAGAGGCCGGCCGCACGGGCGATAACCTCGAGGTGACCGTTGTGTATGGGGTCATAGGATCCGGGGCAGACAGCGCGTCTCATGCACCGAACCTACCGCATGGACGCCGGGATACCATGACTGAATGCATCCACCACGGGAACTTTCCATGCCCGCAGCACCGGCTCCGTGGCAGCGGACCGCGGCCGGCGCAAACCTCCTGGGACCTGCCGGCCAGCTGGGCGTCACCATCTTCGAGGAGATGACCACCCTGGCGGCGCAGACCGGCGCCATCAACCTGGGGCAGGGCTTTCCGGACGAGGACGGGCCGGCTGAAATCAAGGCCGCAGCCATGGCCGCCATCGAGGCGGGTGCCAATCAGTACGCGCCGGGCAAGGGCATCCCGGAACTGCGGGAGGCCGTCGCGGCCCACCAGGGCCGGTTCTACGGTCTGACCCTGGACCCGCAGACGGAGGTCATCGTCACCACCGGGGCCACCGAGGCCATCGCGGCTGCCCTGCTGGCGTTCGTCGGGCCGGGCGATGAGGTGCTGACGTTCGAGCCGTTCTACGACTCGTACGGTGCAGTCATCGGACTGGCCGGCGCCACCCACACCACCGCCCCGCTGCTTGCCCCTGACTTCCTCCCGGACCCGGCAGCCCTCGAAGCAGCGTTCACCGGCCGTACCCGGGTGGTATTGCTGAATAACCCCCACAATCCCACGGGCGCGGTGTTCCCCCGCCAGGTCCTTCAACGCGTCGTCGAGCTTGCCCGCAAGCATGACTGCCTGATCATCACCGATGAGGTGTACGAGCACCTTACTTTCGGTGCCCGGCACATCCCGGTGGCTTCCTTGCCGGGTGCCGCCGAGAGGACCATCACCATTTCCTCAGCAGGAAAGACTTTTTCCTTCACCGGCTGGAAGATCGGCTGGCTGACCGGACCGGAGCACCTGGTGGCGGCAGTCCGCACCGTCAAACAATTCCTGACTTACAGTTCCGGCACGCCGTTCCAGGCAGCAATCGCCACCGGGCTGGCACTGCCGGACGAGTTCTACCACGGGATATCAGCCACGCTGCGGAAGAAGCGGGACATCCTCAGCGAAGGCCTCCGCGCCGCAGGCTTCGATGTCTTCACCCCGCAGGGCACCTACTTCGTCAACGTCGACACCGCGCCCCTCGGCATTGCCGACTCCGTGGACCTTGCCCGCCGCCTTCCCGCCCTGGTGGGGGTCGCCGCAATCCCCGTGCCGGTCTTCTGCCATCCGCAAGGCGCGGAACGGACCCGCAGCCTGCTCCGGTTCGCGTTCTGCAAGAAGGTGGCAGTCCTCGAGGAGGCCGCCGCCCGGCTGGCAACGCTCAGCGGAAAGCTGTGATGCCGGAGGCTGGCGGTGCACGGTCCGCCAGGTTTCTGCGCACCACGGGACAGCATGCCGCCATCGAGCCTGATGCCTTCACGGACGGCGCCTTCGTCCTCAGCATCGGCGGGGCCGAACAGTCCCACGTCAATCTGGCCCACCCGGAGGAGATTTTTTACGAATACCTGCGGCGGATCGGCCACGTGGTGGACCTTGCCGCGCCCGAAGGGGAGCCGATCGCGGCGCTGCATCTCGGCGCCGGGGCACTGACGCTTGCCCGCTACATCCAGGCGAGCCGGCCCGGTTCCGTCCAGTACGCGGTGGAGCTGGAGCGGGAGCTCCTCGATTATGTCCTGCAGCAGCTCCCGCTGCCCGACGGAACCAATCTGCACACCATCATCGGCGATGCCCGCGACGCTCTGGCGGAACTGGATCCGGACCTTCAGTTCGACGTCGTCATCCTGGACATCTTCTCCGGGCCCGAAGCCCCGGCGCACATTGCCTGCACGGAGTTCTACGAGGAGGCCCGTGCACGCCTCACCGCCGGTGGCGTACTGATCGTCAACGTGGGCGACGAACCCGGCCTCACGCTGGTCCGCAGCCAGGTGGCCGCCATGCGCCGCGCCATGACGGACGTGGCGGCGTTCGCGGAGACGGGCATGTTTGCGGGCCGCTACCCCGGCAACATCATCCTTGCCGGCACACAAACAGCGTGGCCCGGGGGTTGGACCGCCGAACTGACAGCCCGCGGCCCCCACCCCGCCAAGGTTCTGGCCGGCGTGGACCTGGACAGGCTCGATGGCTGAATTTCAGTCCTCCGGAAGCACGGAGGGCTCGGCGTACCAAAGCTTGGTTTCGCCGTACTTCCGCTCCGCAAACCGTTCAAGGCCGGCCGGCCAGCCCGGTTCCGGCGAGCGTGAGGACCGTTCCACCACCACCACCGCAGCCGGAGCGAGATGGTCCGCGAGTTTTGCCAGCACCGCTGACACCGCAGCCTCATCCAACGGATAGGGCGGGTCCATAAAGACGAGGTCCCAGCGGACCTCCTCTGATGTGCGCTCCAAAAAGGACTCCACTTTGGAACGATGGACCGTGACGGCCTTGCGGGCCAGCACGCCGTTGATGAGGTCGGCATTGCGCTGGCAGACGGAACTGGCTTTGGCATCGAATTCCACCAGGTCAACGGCGTCGGCGCCCCTGCTGCCGCTCTCCACGCCCAGCGCTCCGGAGCCGGCGTAGAGGTCCAGGACGCGGGCACCGGCAATGATGCCGAAAGCGTCAAGGCGGGAGAACAACGCCTCCTTGACGCGGTCCGTGGTGGGCCGGGTCATGGACCCCGGGACGCTGACCAGCGGGGTCCCGCCGGCGGCGCCCGCAATGATGCGGCTCATGCCCGCCTACTATCCGCGCTCAAGGAACGCCTCCTTCTCGGGATTCAGGTATTCGTTGATGGCCTCGGCAAGGCGGGGATGCCGTGCCAGGGACGGGTCCGCGCCCACGACGTCCTGGGCGTCCTGCCGTGCCCGGGCAATGATGTCCTCGTGCTCCAGCACGCGCAGCAGCTTCAGGGTGGATCGGCCGCCTGACTGTGACGCGCCCAGGATGTCGCCCTCGCGGCGCAGCTTGAGGTCCTCCTGGGAGAGCTCAAAGCCGTCAGTGGTGGAAGCCACCGCATCCAGCCGCCGCCGGCTCGGGTGCCCTGGTTCCAGGCTGGTGACCAGCAGGCAGGTTCCGGGGAGGCCGCCACGGCCTACCCGCCCACGCAACTGGTGGAGCTGCGAGATGCCGAAGCGGTCGGCGTCGAGGATCACCATCAACGTGGCGTTGTGCACGTCCACGCCGACTTCAATCACGGTGGTGGCGACCAGGAGCTTGGTCCGGTTGGCCGTGAAATCAGCCATGGCGGCATTCTTCACCGCCGTGTCGAGGCGGCCGTGCATCGGTCCCAGCGGGACGCCGGACAGGGCCGGCTCCTGGAGCAGTTGTTCGACGACGGCGGTTACCGACGCGAGTTCGCGTTCGCCGCCGTCCCCTGCCAGGCCGGCCGCGGAAGGTTCCGCTTCGCCCGGACTGAAATCGCCGTCGTCGTCCGTTCCGATCCTTGGGCACACCACATAGACCTGGTGCCCGGCGTCGATCTCCTCGCGTGAACGCGACCAGATACGCCCTGCCCAGCCGGGGTTTTCGGCAAGGCCCACTACATGGGTGGAAATCGGCGCCCGGCCTGCGGGGAGCTCGTCCAGGATGGAGGTTTCGAGATCGCCGAAAACGGTCATGGCCACGGTCCGGGGAATCGGCGTGGCCGTCATGACCAGCAGGTGCGGCGGCTTGTTGGCCTTTGACCGGAGGACGTCCCGCTGCTCCACGCCGAACCGGTGCTGTTCGTCCACGACGATCAGGCCCAGATCATAGAACGCCACATTGTCGCTCAGCAGTGCGTGCGTGCCGATCACAATTCCGGCCGAACCGGACGCGGCGTCGAGCATGGCCCGTTTGCGGGCGGCGGCGGGCATGGAGCCGGTGAGCAGCGTGACCTGGACGGCACCTTCGGCGAGGCTGCCAAGGAGGCCGTCCGCGGACAGCATGGGATCCCGGGCGAGGGAACCCAGGGTCCGGCGGATGGATTCGAAGTGCTGGGCCGCGAGGACCTCGGTGGGGGCGAGCAGTGCCGCCTGCCCGCCGGCGTCCACCACCTGCAGCATGGCCCGCAGCGCCACAATGGTTTTGCCCGAGCCGACCTCCCCCTGCAGGAGCCGGTTCATGGGGCTGTCCTGCGCGAGTTCGGCGGCAAGGGTTTTGCCGACGGCAGCCTGGCCGGCGGTGAGGGTGAACGGCAGCTGCCGGTCGAACGCCGTCAGCAGCCCATCGGCTGCCGGCCGCCGGGCGGTGGCTTCCTCGGCCGCCAGCTGTGCACGCCGCCGCGCCAGGGCCGCCTGCAGGACCAGGGCTTCCTGGAACCGGAGACGGTCCTGGGCGCGCTTCCAGTCGGCCTGTGTTTCGGGCTTGTGGATGAGCCGGTAGGCCTCGGCCACCGGCAGGAACTTTTCGCGGCGGGCGACGTCGTCCGGCAGCGGATCGGGCAGCGCGTCCAGATCGACTGTTTGGAGGAGCGTGGCGATCACTTTCTGGATCGACCAGCTGGTGAGCTTGGCCGTGGCCGGGTACACCGGGACGGGCATGGCAGCCAGCTTTTCGGGGTCCATGCCGGGCATGTCCGGGTCTTCGTCCAGGAGGTTGAAGTCCGGATTGGTCAGGCCCAGGGAGGCACCGTACCGGGTCACTTTGCCGGAGAACATCACGCGCCGTCCGGGCAGGAGTTCGGCCTGTGCCCGGTAGCCGCTGAAGAAGGTGATCTTGAGGGTGCCGTGCCCGCTGCCGGGGCCTACGGAGGCAAGGCGCGGACGGCCGTGGGATGCGGCGTCGTCGGTGATGATGACATCGGTAATGGACCCGCGGCGCGTGTGCATCTTGCGGGTGCTGTTGGAGAGGACCCGCGCAATCAGGGTGACTTCCTCATCGACGGGCAGCTCGCCGATGGGTGTCAGCTCGCCCCGGTTCAGGTAGCGGCGGGGGAAATAGTTCAGCAGGCCGCCGACGGTGCTGATCCCCAAATGTTTCTCGATGGCCGACGCTGACCGTTTTCCGATCAGCCGTTCCAGGCGCTGGCCGAGTTCAGCGCTCATGTCCATGGGAGCTCGCGGGAGCCGGTTCGGGATCTCGGGCTACGGCGAGTTCGCTGACGGTGAGCTCTGAAGGGTGCCCCAGGGAGCGGATCAGGCTTACGGCCGGTGTGGCGTCCGGGACGTGGACGTGGACACGCCAGCGGTAATTGCCTTCCGGATTCGCGGCGTTGCCCACCTGGCTCATGATGACGGAGTCGCCGATCTCGTCCAGCCGTTGCCGGAGTGTGGCGGCGTTCAGCGGTGAGAGGCTGATGGTGCACATGACTTCAACGCCGTCGTCATCCGGCATGCTGGTGTGGATGTGCGGGTCCTGGACGTCGTAGCCGTGCAGGCCGTCGAGGAGTTCCCCCTGCAGGCCCTCGCCCAGGACAGCGGAGCGGAGGCAATCGAGGATGAGCAGCATGCCAACGCCCCCGGCATCGACTACGTGTGCGGCTTCCAGGGCGGCCAACTGGTTCTCCGTGCTGACCACTGCCTGCAGGGCGCCCTCGACGGCGGCGTCCAGGGTTTTACCGAGGGCGAGGTTGCTGTCGTCGCCGTTGTGGCCCGCATCCACTGCCGCGGCGGCTCGGGCTGCGGCCTCCATCACTGAAAGCATGGTGCCCGGCACGGGATCGCTTAGTGCGGACCACGCCCGGATCTGGGCGCGGTTCAGCGCCGCTGCCAGCAGGGCTGACGTCAGGCGGGTGTGCCCGGCCAACGGCTCGGCGGCGGCGCAGAGAAACACGGAGAAAAGCGTGCCGGAGTTACCGCGTGCCTGCTCCATCGCCGCCCGGCCGGCATGCGCCAGCACCGCTCCCACATCCGCCTGGCGCGGATCTGAGGGGGCGGCTGAGTCCAGGCTTGCCGTGCCG
Organism: Pseudarthrobacter sulfonivorans; assembly: GCF_014712225.1. Lineage (GTDB taxonomy): Bacteria > Actinomycetota > Actinomycetes > Actinomycetales > Micrococcaceae > Arthrobacter > Arthrobacter sulfonivorans. The sequence goes on along the minus strand of NZ_JACXBW010000009.1, from coordinate 179,260 downwards.
CTGTGCAGGGCACGGGCCGCTGCCCGGACGGTGAGGTAAAGGTTGGTCCCGGTGTCGCCGTCAGCCACGGGGAAAATGTTGATGGCATTGATGCGGTCGCTGTGGTTGCCGATGGCCGTTTCGGCTTTGTCCAACCACCGCTTCATCGCTTGGGCATTCGCGGCAACCTTAGTCTGCAAAGTGATCCCATCCCGTGGCGCCAGCGACGCGGCCCGCAATTGTGACGCCCGGGCCAGTGTGGGTTCCCGGGGCTTGTACTGAGCCTATCGCAGTGAATCCGGCCGGAAGCTGAATGTTGGCTGGGAATGTGGCAAGCAGTCCGTGGTCTTCTCCCCCGCCCAGCACCCATGCCAGGGGGTCCGCTGCGAGGACGTCCGACGCCGGCCTGAGGCCTTCCGCCTGCCGCTTCAGTTCCAGCGGGTCCAGGTCCAGCACCACGCCGCTGGCGGCGGCGAGACGGCCGCCGTCGCGCACCAGTCCGTCCGAGATATCCATCATGGCGGTAGCGCCGGCCGCCCGGGCCCGCGGGCCCGCTGCCAGGGGAGGCCTCGGGCGGCACTGGGTTTCCACGAGTGCGCGCTGCGCCGGGGCAAGGGCCTGCATGGGAGTTGGGGCTTCCAGGAGCGCCAGCCCGGCCGCGGCCCGGCCGACTGTGCCGGCCAGGGCAAGGACGTCGCCGGGGCGGGCTCCGGAGCGGAGCACGGGATTTCCGCCTTCCAGTGTGCCCAGCACCGCCACGGTCACGGAGATTTCCGTTCCGCGGCCCAGGTCACCTCCGGCCACGGAGCAGTGGGTGGCGCCCAGTCCCGTGATGGCCGCGGTGAGGCCATCGGCCAGGTCCTCGACCCAGCTGACGGGTGTCTCCGGCGGCAGGGTGAGGCTGACCACCAGCGAGGTGGCCCTGCCGCCCATCGCATTGATGTCACTCAGGTTCTGGGCTGCAGCCTTCCACCCGACGTCGAAACCGGTGGTCCGGTAGCCATTGGCCCACTGCAGCCGGAAGTCCTGATCCTGGACCTGGGTGTCAATGGAAATCAGCGTTCTGCCGTCCGGTGCCGCCACCAGCGCGGCGTCGTCCCCCGGACCAAGCAGTGTGGCCGAGCCGTGGGCGCCGCCGACCATCTCCAGGCGGGGAAAGATGCGGGCCAGGAGTCCGGATTCGGACATGGCGGAGACTGTGGGGGTTTCTTCGGTCAGCGGTTTTTCAGGCACGCCCCTACGCTACAGCCCGGCACCGACAATGCTGATCCTGCACCAACGCCAGAGGTGCGGCGCACGTGCGCGGCGGCGCTAGGCTTGAAGAATGCACCATCCGCGCTTGCCCTTTCCTGCCCGTGTGTCCGTAAGCCTGCTGACCGCCGCCCTGGCTGGCGCTGTCCTGTCCGGCTGCGCCCCCGCCGTGGATGTGGCCCCGGCCGCTGACGCGGCCAACCCGGCGTGCGCCTCCATGATGGTGGCGCTGCCGGACGCCATCGGCGACGCGGCACTGCGGAAGACGAACAGCCAGGCCACTGCTGCCTGGGGCGATCCCTCGCAGGTGATCCTGCGTTGCGGTGTGAACGTTCCGGGTCCGACCACGGACCGCTGCGTGAGCGTCAACGGCGTCGATTGGGTCATCAGGGAAGCGGACGCCGCGTGGACGCTGACGACGTTCGGCCGCAAACCGGCTACGGAGATCCTCCTCACGAAGGATCAGGAGTCGATCAGTTCCGCCACCGTCCTCGCCGACCTTTCGGGGGCTGCCGCAAAGATCCCCGCCACCGGAAACTGCGTGGGCCAGGAAGACCTGCAGAACCTGCCGAGCACCAAGTAGGTGGTCAGCGGAGTCCGGTCTTCCGGTTCAGCGCCAGGTAGATCAGCTCGTCGATAAGGTCCGCGTAGTCCAGGCCGGATGCTGCCCACATCTGCGGGTACATGCTCTTAGGCGTAAACCCCGGCATGGTGTTGATCTCGTTGATGATCAGCTCGCCCTCAGGGGTGTAGAAGAAATCAACGCGGCTCAGTCCCTCCGCCCCGACGGCGTCGAACGCGACTGCCGCCAGCTCCCGCACCCTGGCGATTGCTTCCTCGGGGATGTCGGCCGGGCAGCTGAGCGAAGCGGCGTCGTCCTCAACGTATTTGGCGTTGAAGTCGTAGAAATCATGACCGCCCCCGGCCACGGAGATCTCGCCCGGCATGGAGGTACGCGGCGCTGACGTTCCGCGCCCTTCCAGGACGGCACACTCGATTTCCCGGCCCACGATGCCAGCCTCAATGACCAGCTTGCGGTCGTGGCGGCGGGCTTCCCCGACGGCGGCATCCAGTTCCTCCAGCGAATCCACTTTGGAGATGCCCATGGACGATCCCGCCCGTGCCGGCTTGACGAACACCGGGAAGCCGAGACGGTCCACCTGCTTGCGGACAGCCTCGGCGTCGTTGAGCCACTGCCGGTCCGTGACGGCAACATACGGTCCCACCCGCAGGCCGGCAGCCTCGAAAACGACCTTCATGTAGTGCTTGTCCATGCCCACCGCGGACGCGAGGACACCGGCGCCCACGTACCGGGTGTCAGAGAGTTCCAGCAGCCCCTGGATGGTTCCGTCTTCACCGAACGGGCCGTGAAGCAGCGGGAAGACCACATCAACGGTGCCGAGTTCGCGGGGAACCGCGTCCGGCGAGGCCACAATCAGTTGGTGCTCCCCGCCGATTTCGGCAAGGGTCACAGTCTCCGACGACGCCGGGACTTCCGGCAGCGACGCCGCGGACAGCGACCACTGGGCAGTGTCCGCCGAGGCCAGGACCCATTGCCCGGACTTGGCGATGCCGATGGGAATCACGTCGTACTTGTCTTTGTTGATGGCCCCCAGCACACCGGCAGCCGTCACGCAGCTCACCGCGTGTTCGCTGGACCGGCCACCGAAAAGCACCGCCACCCGTGGTTTGACGCGGTGGGCCGGGTTCGGTGTGGCCAGGTTTTGGTCAGACATTGTCAGTAATCGCCTTCAGGTTTCAGGTCCCGGGACAGCAGCAGGGGCCCCAGTTGGTCAACGGAAAGTTTGCCGGCGAGGACGGCTACAACGGCGGCGGTAATGGGCATTTCGACACCCAGCTTCCCCGCGAGTTCATGCACGGCCTGGCCCGATTTTATGCCTTCGGCAGTCTGCGTCATCTTCAGGGCGAGCTCATCAAGGGTGAGTCCCTCACCCAGCAGCCGGCCGGCAGTGTGGTTTCGCGACAGAGGCGAGGAGCAGGTGGCTACCAGATCCCCGAGACCGGCCAGTCCGGCCATGGTCCGTGCTTCACCGCCGAGCGCAAGGGCCAGACGGGACGTTTCGGCCAGGCCCCTGGTGATGACGGAGGCCTTGGTGTTGTCCCCCATCTGCTTACCTTCGCAAATGCCGACAGCCAGCGCGATGACGTTCTTGACGATGCCGCCGATCTCCACGCCCACCACGTCCCCGGTGGTGTAAGGGCGGAAGTAGGGAGCGGTGCAGCTCCTGGCAATCCAGCCCGCGGTCGCGTCGTCCGTACACGCCACCACGGAGGCCGTAGGTTCTTCACGGGCGATCTCCATGGCGAGGTTCGGCCCCGAAACCACGGCGATCCGGTGATCGGGAATCCCGAGTTCGTCACTGATGACCTCGCTCATGCGGGCATCCGTTCCGAGTTCCAGGCCCTTCATCAGGGACACCACCACCGCGTCCGGGGCAACCATGGCTTTCCATGCGCGGAGCTGGAGGCGCAGCGACTGTGCCGGGACCGCCAGGACCACCAGGTCCGCGCCGGACAAGACATCACGCACATCCACGGACGCCGTGATGCTGGCGGGCAGCACCGTGTCCTTCAGGTACTGCTCGTTGCGATGGGAGGAGTTGATCTGCTCCACCACCTCGCTGCGCCTGCCCCACAGCCGGATGCTTCGCTCCACGCCCGCCGCGTTGGCGGCGTCCGCAAGGATCTTGGCGAACGTGGTTCCCCAGGAACCTGCGCCAAGGACGGCAACAGAGCGGGCCGAGCCGGGACGGCTTCCCTCAGCGGTCACGTGGCGTCCGCTGCGCCGTCAGGCCGTTTCCGGTCAACGAAGCGGCCGTGCGTGGCCTGGTTGTGTTTGGCAGGATCCCAGCGCTCGGCGGGAGGCACCTCGCCCCGGATGCCGGCCAGCAATTCCGTCACGGCGTCCATGATGGCGTCCGTGGCAGCGGTAAGGGTTGCCTTGTCCAGCGTTCCGCCCATAAAAGGACTGAGGTCCACGGGTTTGCCCACCACTACACGCGACGTCTTGCGCGGGAAAAGGTGGAAGCGTTTTGCGTAACGCGGGAAGACCTCGTGGGCGCCCCAATGCGCGATGGGCACCACGGGTATTCCACCTTCAAGCGCGAGGCGTGCTGCCCCGGTGTGGCCCTTCATCGGCCACAGGTCCGGATCACGGGTCAGCGTCCCCTCGGGGTAGATGATGATGGCCCCGCCGTCGGCCACGACCTCCTGGGCGAGCTGCAGCGAGCGGTTCGCTCCCGCCGTCGAGCGCTCCACCGGGATCTGGCGGGTGGCCCGCAGGATGGCGCCCACCACCGGAACCTTGAAGAGCCCGGCCTTGGCCAGGAAATGGGGCGCGCGCTTCTGGTTGTAGAGCAAGTGGCCCACGATGAGCGGATCAATCTCCGTGCAATGGTTGGGCGCGGCGATGAAGCCGCCGGCCGGGAGGTTCTCCAGGCCCTCCCACTTTTTGTTCATCATGCCGTTAAGCAGGGTGCGCACGATGGCTGCGACCACAACGAATGTGGCCTGGCTCTTGGCTGTTTCCTTCACGACCCCAACGCTACTTCGTCGAGGTGATGTCGAAATCGGCGCCGAGGCCGGCCAGCTTTTCGCTAAAGCGCTCGTAGCCGCGGTTAATGATGTCAATCCCGGTCACGCGGGACGTGCCGGTGGCGGCAAGCGCAGCGATGAGGTGGCTGAAGCCGCCACGGAGGTCCGGGACGTCGATGTCGGTGCCCTTGAGCTGGGTGGGGCCGGAAATGACGGCTGAGTGGAGGAAGTTCCGCTGGCCGAAGCGGCACGGCACGCTGCCCAGGCATTCACGGTGCACCTGGATGTTGGCGCCCATGCGGATGAGGGCGTCGGTGAAACCGAACCTGTTTTCGTAGACGGTCTCGTGCACGATCGATACGCCCTCGGCCTGGGTCAGGGCCACCACCAGGGGTTGCTGCCAGTCGGTCATGAATCCGGGGTGCACGTCGGTTTCGAGCACCAGCGGGTTGAGCTTGCCGCCGCGGTGGTAGAAGCGGATGCCGTCCTCGCCGATGTCCATGCCGCCGCCCACCTTGCGGTAGGTGTTCAGGAACGTCATCATGTCCCGCTGCGAGGCACCTTCGACGAAGATGTCGCCGCGGGTGACCAACGCCGCCGAAGCCCACGAGGCCGATTCGTTGCGGTCCGAGAGGGCACGGTGGTTGTAGCCGCCCAGGTCCTTGACGCCTTCAATGCGGATGGTGCGGTCGGTCTGGACGCTGATAATGGCGCCCATCTTCTGCAGCACAGCAATCAGGTCGATGATCTCGGGCTCGGTGGCGGCACCGGAAAGCTCTGTGATCCCCTCGGCGCGGGTTGCGCTGAGCAGTACCTGCTCCGTGGCGCCCACCGAGGGATAAGGAAGGGAGATCTTGGCTCCCTGCAGGCCCCGGGGCGCGGAGATGTGGATGCCGCCCGGGCGCTTTTCGACGACGGCACCGAACTGGCGCAGCACGTTGAGGTGGTAGTCGATGGGCCGGTCGCCGATTTTGCAGCCGCCCAGGTCCGGGATGAAAGCCTCACCGATCGCGTGGATGAGCGGTCCGCACAGCAGGATGGGGATCCTCGAATCCCCCGCGTGGGCATCGATCGCGGTGCTCGGCGCGGTCTTGGCCGCTTTCGGGTCAAGGGTCAGATCGCCGGTGACGGGATCCTTGACCACCGTCACTCCGTGCAGCTGCAGCAGGGACGTGACGACCTCGACGTCCTTGATTTCCGGAACGTTCCGCAACACCGAGGGTTCGTTGCCCAGCAAGGCTGCCACCATCGCTTTGGGAACAAGATTCTTGGCCCCCCGGACGCTGACGCGGCCTGTAAGCGGGACTCCGCCGCGGATTGTCAGAACACTACTCATATACCGGTTTCCTTACGATTACTCGCCCCCAAACACTTGCAAAGGCTCCAGCTAAGCATAGGAGGTTGCGTTACCGAACCGAAATACGGCGGCGTCAAAGCCTGCGGCGCGGCGTCGTTCCTTCCGCCGTTCCGCCAGTCCCGCCAGAAGCAACACGGGGTCACTTTAGGCCCGATAATTCGATGTTATCGGGCGTTACGTGACCCCGCGTTGCCTCAGTGGGTGCTTAGGAAAGCCGGGCCGGCAGGGTGGTTGGTTTGAAGGCGGGACGGGTGGCTTCGTAGGCCGTAATGTCCTCTTCGTGCTGGAGCGTGAGGCCGATGTCATCGAGCCCTTCGAGGAGCCGCCAGCGGGTGTAATCGTCGATCTCGAACGGGGCCACGATGTTGCCGCAAATGACTGTTTTGGACACCAGATCAACGGTGACTTCGGTGCCCGGGGCGTTCTCGAGTTCCTTCCAGATCAGCTCGATGTCGTCCTGGGCAAGTTCGGCGGCCAGGAGGCCCTGCTTGCCGGAGTTACCGCGGAAAATATCCGCAAACCGGGACGACAGGACGGTCTTGAAACCGTAGTCCTTCAGGGCCCAGACGGCGTGCTCACGGGAGGACCCGGTGCCAAAGTCCGGACCCGCAACCAGGACGGAGCCGGCGTTGAACGGGGCCTGGTTCAAGATGAAGGCAGGATCCTTGCGCCAGGCGGAGAAGAGCGCGTCCTCAAAGCCGGTGCGGGTAATCCGTTTGAGGTAGACGGCCGGGATGATCTGGTCCGTGTCAACGTTGCTCTGGCGCAGCGGGACGCCGATGCCCGTGTGGGTGGTGAACTTTTCCATGGCGGGTCTCCTAGGCTGCGCTGGTGCGGATGGCGGCGGATTCGGGTGCCGGATCAAGGTCCGACGGCGAGCTCAGGGTTCCACGGATGGCCGTTGCGGCTGCCACTACCGGCGAAACCAGGTGCGTGCGGCCGCCCTTGCCCTGCCGGCCTTCGAAGTTGCGGTTCGAGGTTGACGCGCAGCGCTCCCCCACCTCCAACTGGTCCGGGTTCATGCCCAGGCACATGGAGCAGCCGGCGAAACGCCACTCTGCGCCGAAGTCTTTGAAGACCTTGTCCAGGCCCTCGGCTTCGGCTTCGAGCCGCACGCGGGCCGAACCGGGAACCACCAGCATCCGGATGTTCGGATCCTTCTGCCGGCCGCGGATGATATCCGCAGCGGCCCGGAGGTCCTCCATGCGCGAGTTGGTGCAGGAACCCAGGAAGACGGTGTCCACCCGGATGTCCTTCATGGGCGTTCCCGCAGCCAGTCCCATGTACTGCAGCGCACGCTCGGCGGCAGCCTTGGCGTTTTCGTCGCCGAAGTCTTCCGGTGACGGCACCGAAGCAGACAGCGAAACGCCCTGGCCAGGGTTGGTGCCCCACGTGACGAACGGCTCCAGCGTGTCGGCATCCAGGTCCACTTTGACGTCGAAGGTGGCGTCGTCGTCGGTACGCAGCGTGTCCCAGTACTCGACGGCGGCATCCCAGTCCGCTCCCTGGGGAGCGTGCGGGCGGCCGAACATGTAGTCGTACGTGGTCTGGTCCGGGGCCACCAGGCCGGCGCGGGCGCCGGCCTCGATGGACATGTTGCAGATGGTCATCCGCGCTTCCATGGACAGCGCGCGAATGGCGGAACCGCGGTATTCCAGGACGTAGCCCTGGCCCCCGCCGGTGCCGATCTTGGCAATGACCGCGAGGATGATGTCCTTCGCCGTGACGCCCGGACGGAGGGTGCCTTCAACATTGATGGCCATGGTCTTGAACGGCTTCAGGGACAGCGTCTGGGTGGCCATGACGTGCTCCACCTCGGACGTGCCGATGCCCATGGCCAACGCACCGAAAGCGCCGTGCGTGGAAGTGTGGGAGTCGCCGCAGACAACCGTCATGCCGGGCTGGGTGAGGCCGAGCTGCGGGCCTACAACGTGCACAATGCCCTGCTCTGCGTCGCCGAGCGAGTGCAGCCGGACACCGAACTCCGCGCAGTTGTTGCGCAGCGTCTGGATCTGGGTGCGGCTGGTGAGATCGGCGATGGGCTTGTCGATGTCCAGCGTGGGAGTGTTGTGGTCCTCCGTGGCGATGGTGAGATCAGGGCGGCGCAGCTTGCGGCCGGCGAGGCGGAGGCCCTCGAATGCCTGCGGGGAGGTCACCTCATGGACGAGGTGGAGATCGATGAAGAGAAGGTCGGGCTGGGCATTGGCTCCCTCGCCGTCGCCTTTGCGCACCACATGTGCGTCCCAGACTTTCTCGGCCAGTGTTTTTGCCACGGCCAGCTCCCTTCACTGCATGTTTTGGCTGTTACGCTCCACTGAACCAGCAGGGCTGTGGAATATGCCACTCAAAAGATTTGCATCTCAGATAATGAGACGGCAATATCATTACATGGACAATTCTAGTGGAGTCGGCGTCATTGATAAAGCGGCCCATGTGCTGGACGCATTGGAGGCCGGGCCCACCACCCTGGCGCAGCTGGTGGCCGCCACAGGGCTCGCCCGGCCCACGGTCCACAGGCTTGCCCTGGCGCTGATCCACCACCGCCTGGTCAGCCGGGACATCCAGGGCAGGTTCGTCCTGGGCAGCCGCCTCGTGGAGCTGGCATCCGCCGCCGGCGAGGACCGGCTCATTGCCTCGGCCGGGCCCATCCTGATGCAGCTGCGCGACGCCACCGGCGAGAGCTCGCAGATCTTCCGACGCCAGGGCGAGTGGCGCGTCTGCGTCGCTTCCGCTGAGCGGCCCATCGGCCTGCGCGACACCATTCCCGTGGGCACGCAGCTGTCCATGAAGGCCGGCTCCGCCGCCCAGGTGCTGCTCGCCTGGGAGGACCACGACCGGCTCCTTGAGGGCCTGCAGGCCGCCCGCTTTACGCCCACCGTTTTGGCAGGCGTACGACGGCGGGGCTGGGGGCAGAGCCTCGGCGAACGTGAGCCGGGGGTTGCGTCAGTCTCGGCCCCCGTCCGGGGGCCGTCCGGGCGGGTCATCGCCGCTGTCTCGATCTCCGGGCCGATCGAACGCCTGACCCGCCAGCCGGGCCGGCTCCACGCCGAGGTGGTCTGCAACGCCGGCCGGCTCCTCACCGAGGCGCTGCGCAAGACTAACGACTGACACGCTGGCGCAACGTCAGCGTTAGCGTCAGGGGCGTCATCGTGGCCCGCCATGGCTAAGCTGTCCGCATGAACAGCTACGCAGTCTTCCTCCGCGGCATCAATGTTGGCGGAATCAACATCAAAATGGCGGAGCTCAAGGATGCACTCGCGTCCGCGGGGTTCACGGGCGTCAAGACCCTCCTGGCCAGCGGCAACGTGGTGCTTGCCAGCCCGGACGAACCGGCGGCTGTCAAGCAGACGATTGAGACATGCCTGCGCGGCACCTTCGGCTATGACGCCTGGGTGGTTGTCCTCACCGCACAACGCGTGGGTGAGCTGGTGGACGCCTGCCCCTACCCGGAAGACGACAAGGCGACACACACGTACATCACGCTGTCCTCGGACACCACCAAGCTCGACGAGCTGGACGCAGCCGGGGCGGCACTGGACGGCACCGAACAGAGGCGGCTCGGCCCCGAGGCCCTGGCCTGGCTCGCTCCGGCCGGCGGAACGCTCGACAGCCCCTTCAGCAAGATCTCCGCCAAGGCGAAGTTCAAGGCAAGCACCACAACCCGGAACCTACGGACCCTGATCAAGGTCCGCGATGCCGCGGCAGCCTTGGCGCAATAGGCCCTACGTTCCGCCTGCGGCCTTGAGCGCGGTATTGAAGGAACTGAGCCTGCTCACCTCGATTTCCACCGGCTCCACCACCAGGTCCCCGGCAACCTCACGGACGGCCGCCCGGAGTCGTTTCCTTGCCTTGGCCGCCCGCGCCCGGGCCGCTCCCGCACCGATGACCTTCCCGGTGAGAGCCAGGAAGATACCCAGAACCACGCCGCCGGCGATCATCAGGGTAGGAAGGGGCCACCCCTCGACCCGCGGCACTTCCGGCACGGGCAGCTGAAGGTACGCGAGTCCGGCCAGCACGCCGAGCCAGCCCAACCCGCCGGCCACGATGGCCAGCGCCAGCCACTGGACCACATTGAACATGCCCCACCACCAGGACTTCCGGAAGGTCATCAGGTCCGTCCCGGCGATGGCCTGGTCCAGGGCGTCCGGCAGCGCATCCCGCCCTTCACGGGCAGCGCCGCGGATGGCCGCCCGCCACGGCCCCGGCGCGCCCTCACTGGCAGCGTCCGCGAACGCGCGGACTGCCGCATCCGTCCGTGCGCGTTCGGGGGCCCCGGCGGGCGGGAGCGAGGTGCGGTTGAGCTGGGATGGCGAGGAACTCTTCAGGTTGAGTCGGCGCAGCGGATCGGATCTGAAGCGCAGCAGCCACCTGGTGACCGGCCACCCGGTGCGGCGTGTCGATTCCAGGCGGTAGGACGTGGCCACGGCGTCGACCACCAGCGGCACGTTGGCTGCTGTGGCGAGCTCATCCGTGAGCCGTGAAGTGGACGACGGCCTGACGCCGGCTGCCTCACCCACACCCGAGACCTCGCTGAGCTTCCGGGAGGCGCGCGTGACGTCGGCACCGAGCCTTTGCGAAAGTGCCTGGCGCTGTGTAACCACCCCACGGATGGCGCCCCGGACCCTGTCCACGCCTATGCCTGTAAGCGCGGAGGCGCCCAGGATCTGCACTTTGCCCAGTCCGTCGCGGGCAAGGATCCCCCGGAGGGACTCCAGCACAGGCTCGACGTCCCGTTCGGGCAGCCGGTCGACCTGGTTCAGCACCACGAGTGTCACGGCTCCATGGGCTGCCATGGGGGCGAGGAAGTCGTTATGCACAGCGGCATCGGCGTATTTCTGCGGATCCAGCACCCACACCAGCACGTCAACCAGGCCCACCATGCGCTCCACAATCGCGCGGTTGGCCGCCCGGGTGGAATCGAAGTCCGGCAGGTCCAGCAGGATCAGCCCCGTGCCCTCGTCCGCGAAGCCCGCAACAGGAACGGCGTGGTGGCGGTTACGCACCTCCAGCCAGTCGAGCAACGGCTCGCTGCCGTCCGCTCCCCAGACACCCGCCAAAGGTTCCGACGTGGTGGGCCGGCGGGCCGCCGCCGTCGCTATTTCCGCGCCGCTTACCGCGTTGAACAGTGACGATTTGCCGCTGCCGGTGGCACCGAAGAAGCCCACCACGGTGTGATCGGCGGACAGGGAGCGGCGGGAGCTTGCCCGTTCGAGGAGCCGGAACACGTCCTCCAGGGTGGCATCGGGCAATACGCCCTCTGCCAGTTCACGGGCGTCGTTCAGGGCCGCCAACCTGCGGTCCAGCTGGGATGCGTCACGGGCAGCGCCGTGGCGGCTCATGTGCGCTCCGCCAGCCGGGCGAGGTTTGCGGCATGGTCCGCGAGGGTATGGGAGGCAGCCGTGCCGCCTGCCGGGAGGCGCCCGAGGAACTTCTGCTGCTCCGCCTCCAGCAACCGCTGGCAGCGGGCATGGAGGTCATCCCTGGCCGTCTGGGCAAGCCTGCGGACGGCGTCCTCACCGAATATTGCCTCGAGCAGTCTCTGGCCCACGATGGCGGTGCCGCCTGCCACGCCGATCTCCAGCCCGGTGAGGCCGGCCGTCATGGAAAACACCACGATCATGAGAGCGGCGCCCAGCCCGTTGATCCCGAACGAGAGCCACCGCGCCTGGGTACGTTTCCCCTGCCCCTCCGTGCGGATCAGCTCCATCAGGCCGGCCTGCCAGGCCCTGATCTCGGCCGCGGTCGCGTCGGCGAACCCCGGGCTGGTTCCGGACAGGTCATCGGTACCCAACAACGCGCGGCCGGCCGGGTCCGAGCGCCAGCGCTGGTCCGTATCTTCGCCGGCGTTGGCGGCTTCATCCAGGATGACGGCCTGCAGTCCTGTTTCGATGGCCACTTCAACCCGGACCGCCGGCGTGGGCTCGCCCCGGAAGAACGCACCCAACCTGTCCCGCAGCCGTCCAACGTTCTGCTCCAGCGTCCGGAAAAACTCACCCGTCCCCACAAAGTCCTGCCAGCGCGCCAGCACTTCGCCGCGAAGCAGCGAGCCGTCCTTGGTGGCATTCAGGATCCTGGCAACGGCGTCGCGGTAGGCGGCCTCCGCGTCGGCCCGGAGCGATGCGGCGACGCGCTCCTGACCATGGACCGCCTCAGCCACAGCGCTGACCCTCCCGGCCAAGGCCTTTACCGTCCCGTTCAGCGTCCGGCGGGCAATCTCGGAACGTCCCGCCGCATCAGCGGCAAGATTCCTCAGCCAGACCTGCAGCTGCTCCACGGAATGAGGCGGCAGCATGCCCAGGCCATCCAGGACGGTCTCCGGCACCACGAACACCCTGGCCGCTCCCAGGCCTTCCTTCTGCAGCAACCCGCGAAGATCGGCGCTGACTTCGGCTTCGGCCTCGGCAGGCACGCGGTCCAGCACGACGGCAACCATGATGTCCCTCGAGGACGCGTCCAGGAGCAGCTTCCACGGAACCGCGTCCGCGTAGCGGTTGGCCGTGGTGACGAAGACCCAGAGGTCCGCGGCGGCCAGGAGTTGTCCGGCCAGCCTGCGGTTGTCATCGGAAATGGAGTCGACGTCGGGGGCGTCCAGCAGCGCGATCCCCTGCGGGACGGCCTGGTCCGCCACGAGGACGAGTGAGGAAATGGCCTCGGCATCCGGAGTTGCCCCAGCCTGGCTGGCCGGGAGTGGTTCCGACGAGATGGTGCCCCGGATCCGGCTGAGGCCAGGCAGCACGCGTTGGCCTTCGAACCAGCCGGCATCGGCGGGATGGTGCAACAGGATGGGTTGCCGCGTGGTGGGCCTGATGGCACCGGAACGAGTGACGGGGTGCCCCACGAGGGCGTTGACCAGTGTTGACTTGCCGGCACCGGTGGAACCCCCGACGACGGCGAGCAGCGGGGCGTCCAGGCTGCGGTACCGCGGCAGAATGTAGTCATCCAGCTGGGCCACCGTATTCCGGACCTCCGTCCGGGCCTGCCCTGCATCAGCCAGTGCCAGGGGCAGTGAGACTGCGGAAAGATCCTCACGCACTGCCTCCAGCAGGCCCACGGCGGCCAGTGCAACGTGGTCTGCCGGGCGGGCAGGCTGGCTGCGTGGTGCGCGTCGCGGCGGCGGAGGTGGCTGTGGTGGCGAACCGTCGGAAGGGGTCACAGCATCATCATGCCAGTCCAGGTGTCCATCCCGTCCGTGCATCACGTGTTCAGCCAAAGAAAAACGGCCCCGGGCTGATGCCCGGGACCGTCATATTGTGACCCCAGCGGGATTCGAACCCGCGTTACCGCCGTGAGAGGGCAGCGTACTAGGCCGCTATACGATGGGGCCGCGTACTTCCAGGAAGCTTTCACTTCCAACCGGTTTTTGGCCGGTTTGCTCAGTGAGTATTTCATATACTGAGCGAGTGTTTCAAATCGGCGAACCGGCCTGAAACCCCTGATCATCAGCGCATTTTCAGCGCCTGAACCAGAGCTGGGATACCAGGACTCGAACCTAGAATGACGGTACCAGAAACCGTAGTGTTGCCAATTACACCATATCCCAATGATACTTTCGGGCCGGAGTTTCAGGCTTCAACCTGCGCTCCGTGCGCCTCAGCACGAGAAATTACTCTACCCGAGACTTTTCGTTGGCACAAATCGGCGGCCGGAGCGGACTGTCGGGGCCCGCTCCGGCCCGTCAGCTAGGCCAGCAGCTGAGCCAGCGAGGCGACCTCATGGCCCTCAAACCCGGGCGCGGTCTCCCCCGCCCTGTTAAGCCAGACGCCCACCAGCCCTGCCGCCGTCGAACCCTGGGCGTCCAGCAGCCTGTTGTCACCCACGTAGAGCGTCTCCTTCGGGGCGGTCCCCAGGAGTCGGACGCCTTCAAGGTAGATGGCGGGCTCCGGCTTGGCCACCCCTACGGTGTCCGTGCCGACCAGCCGGCCCACGCGCTCCAGCCCCGCGGCGTCGAGCTTTGCGCGCTGGTAGTCGTGCACGTTGTTGCTGACGGCGCCATAGGGGATGCCGGCTGCGTCCAGCACGTCAAGGAGCGGAAGGACGTCCTCAAAAGCACGGACATACGCCGGCTGCAGCTCGCTGTAAGCGGTCAGCCACCGGTGAGCCTCTTCGCCGTCGGCAAGCTCCACCCCGAAGTGCCCCAGGGCGGCCCGGCCCCGCAGCAGGCGCTGGTCATTGAAGGTCAGCTCGCCCGTCAGGTACCTGTCGTAGTAGTGCGTCGTCTCGTGCGTGAAAATCCTGCCGAAACGCTCCCAGCCGGTCTGGTCCAGACCGGGCAAAAGGTGTTCGCTGACCTCGCGCAGGGCGGTGGTCATGGCGTATTCGAGATCAACCAGGGTGTCATCGATGTCGAAGAGGACACCCCGGATGGTCCCGAAGCGTGTCCTTAGGACGCTGCCCACTGCCGTGCCTGCCATGGTCATCAGCCGCGGAAGGTACGGAGCCGGCTCAGGGATGAGTCCTTGCCCAGGATCACCATGGACTCAAACAGCGGCGGCGAGATGCGGCGTCCGGACATGGCAGTGCGCACCGGTCCAAAGGCCAGCCGGGGTTTGATGCCGAGGTCCTCCACGAGCGCCTGCTTCAAGGCTGCCTGGATGTTCTCCGGGGTCCAGTCCTGGACAGGTTCCAGGGCCGCCAGGGCGGCGTCCAGGACTTCAGCCAGGTTGGCCGGCAGGCCCTTGCGGGCATCATCGGCGATGTCGATGGCGTCGTCGGGCTTGAACAGGAACCCGAGCATCTCCGGCGCTTCGCCCAGCAGGGTTACGCGTTCCTGGATCAGGGGTGCGGCTTCCGTGAGGATTTCCTCCTGGCGTGCCGTGAGCTCCTCCCCCACGAAACCGGCGGTCCGCAGGTACGGGACAAGCCGGGCACGGAAGTCTTCGGGGTTGAGCATGCGGATGTGGGTGCCGTTGATGGCCTCCGCCTTTTTGATGTCGAAACGTGCCGGGTTTGCGAGCACGTCCTTGACATCAAAGTATTCAATCAACTGGTCCACAGTGAAGATGTCCTCATCGGCGGACAGGCTCCAGCCCAGCAGCGAGAGGTAGTTCAGCAGGCCCTCCGGAATGAACCCGCGGTCGCGCAGCAGGAACAGGTTGGACTGCGGGTCACGCTTGGAGAGTTTCTTGTTGCCCTCCCCCATGACGTACGGGAGGTGGCCAAAGAGGGGCAGGTAGCTGGCGACGCCGATTTCGATGAGGTAGCGGATCAGCACCACCTGGCGGGGCGTGGAGGACAGGAGGTCCTCACCGCGCAGGACGTGGGTGATGCCCATCAGGGCGTCGTCAACCGGGTTTACCAGCGTGTACAGCGGCGAGCCGTCGGCGCGGACAATGACGTAGTCCGGGATGCTGCCGGCTTTGAACGTGATGTCGCCCCGGACCAGGTCGGTGAAGACAACGTCCTCGTCAGGCATCCGGACGCGAAGGACGGGCTTGCGGCCCTCGGCCTTGAAGGCGGCCATCTGCTCTTCGGTAAGTTCGCGGTCGAAATTGTCGTAGCCGAGCTTGGGGTCGCGGCCCGCGGCACGGTGGCGCGCTTCCACCTCTTCGGGCGAGGAATAGCATTCGTAGGCGTAACCGGCCTCAAGGAGCTTCGCGACGACGTCCTTGTACAGGTCCAGCCGCTGTGACTGGCGGTACGGCTCATGCGGGCCCCCGACCTCCACGCCCTCTTCCCAGGTGATCCCCAGCCACTTCAGGGCCTCCAGCAGCTGCTGGTAGCTCTCTTCGGAGTCGCGTGCTGCGTCCGTATCCTCGATCCGGAACACGAACGTGCCCTTGGTGTGCTTGGCGTGGGCCCAGTTGAACAGAGCTGTCCGGATAAGCCCTACGTGCGGTGTTCCGGTAGGCGAAGGGCAAAACCGGACACGCACCGGAGTTTCGGCAGTGACGGACGGGACGGAGGCAGCAGTCGACGCAGAAGCAGTAGTCATAGTGGCTCCAACTTTACCGCTTGCCGCGGAGTAGCCGGGCCCGGGTGAAGGCGCGACCGGTCAGCGGCGGACCACCGGGTTGGAGAGGCGTCCGATGCCTTCGATCTCGACTTCGTACCGGTCGCCGGCCTGCACCAGCCCCACACCCGCGGGGGTGCCGGTCATGATGACGTCGCCGGGCAGCAGCGTGAACGCCTGCGAGACGATGGAGACCAGCTCCCGGACGCCGCGGATCATCTGGCTGGTGCTGCCGTCCTGCCGCAGGTCTCCGTTGAGCCGGCCCTGGATCTGCAGGTCTTCGGTGTCCAGTTCGGTTTCGATCCACGGGCCCAGCGGCGCTGAGGTGTCGAAGCCTTTGGCGCGCGCCCACTGCAGGTCCGTTTTCTGGACGTCGCGCGCGGTGAGGTCATTGCCGCAGGTGTAGCCGAAGATCACGTCATCAACGCGCTCTTCCGGGACGTCCTTGCAGATCCGCCCGATGACTACGCACAGCTCAGCCTCGAAGGAAACTTCCTCCGAGAAGTCCGGCAGCACAATGGGATCGTTCGGGCCCACGACGGCAGTGTTGGGCTTCAGGAACAGCAGGGGCTGGGCGGGGACTTCGTTGCCCAGTTCGGCAGCGTGCTCCACGAAGTTGCGGCCGACGCCGATGACCTTGCTGCGCGGAATGATGGGGGCCAGGAGCCGGACATCCTCGAGCTTGTGCTTGACGTGGGTGCGCTCCACACCGTTGAAGAAAGGGTCGCCATTGATGACAGTGATCTCCTCACTGCCGGACTCGCCTTCAACAACGCCATAGAGGGGATCAGAATCGACTACAAACCGGGCAATACGCATGGTGAACAGCCTACAGTCTTGACCCGTTGGCCTTCGTTCCGGTCAGCCTCCGGCCCGTCCACGGAGGTAATCCAGCTGGGCGGCCACCGACATCTCGGCGGCCCGCCTGACGGAAGGTTCGACGTCGGCGTAAACTGCGTCTGCCACCGCGGCTACGGTGGCGTCGCGGCCAAGCCGTTGCAGCGCTTCCCGGATCTGCCCCAGTCTTTCGAGGCGGTGCCCGCGGTAGGCACGGGCAATGGCTTCAAGGGAAGGAAGCACGGGCCCGTGCGCGGGCAGGACAGCGGCCTGCCCGATGGCTTCAAGCAGGTCCAAAGACTCAAGATAATCGCCCAGTGCGCCATCCGGGTAGTCGAGCATGGTGGTCCCGCGGCCCAGGATGGTGTCGCCGGTCAGCACGGAGCCGTGCGCACCGTCGTCGGGCAGGTGAAAGCACACCGAATCCGAGGTGTGTCCCGGCGTGGCCAATACCTGGATGGAGACCCCGGCCGCCCTGATGGTTTCACCGTCCCGCAGCGGTTCGCCGCCGTGGCAGTGCCGGGGGTCCGCCGCCCGCACCGGGGCGCCGGTAAGTTCCTGCAGCCGCACCGAGCCCGCAGTGTGGTCTGCGTGGCGGTGCGTCACCAGGATCAGTTCCACGCGGCCGAGGTCCGCGAGCCGTCGGAGGTGCCCTTCATCCGCGGGGCCCGGATCCACCACCACCGAAGCGTCGGCTTCGGCGGCCGAGATCACGTAGGAGTTGGTGCCGTCGAGGCTCATCGGCCCGGGGTTGGGCGCCAGGATGAACTGCGTCAGGGCGGAGCTGCGCTGCAGGATGGGGTTGGAAGCTGGAGTCACCGTCCCATCTTTGCATCGTCTCTTCGCATTCTCGGCTGCGTTGCCGCCGTTCACTGCCGGAATAGAACAGAGCACGGCCGGGGTTGACCACCAGTGAAGACCAAATAATCTCCAGCAGGAAGCCGAAGCCAGACACCATGAGCGCCACATCCACCACCCTCGCAGACCTCCTCGCCGAGGCGGACACTGCCGGCCATGACCATGCTGCGACGGAGAAGAACAGCGGACTCCAGCACATCCACAACCACGCAACGGGCAGCATTATCTGGTTCCCCACGTGGAAGAAGTTCCGCGAAACCACCGACTGGCGTGAGGAAGTGGATGCTTTCGCCGGGGACCTCAAGTCGGGTTCACAGCTGGTGGAAAAAGTGGCCGCCCGTTCCGTGGCCGGAGAGCTGGAGTCACTCATGAAGCGCGCCGCTGCAGCAACTGATGCGAATATCTTTGTTGAGGAAAACCTGACCCGTCACCTGACCCGGACCTGGGCCATTGCCGACGCCGTGGCGGAGGTAACAGGGAAGGACCTGCCAACGGGCAGCACCACGCCGTCCATCTTTGCTGGCTACCCCTACGACGTGTACGCCCGCGAGGGCGGTGTTTTTGCGACGACGCTGTGGAACGACATCATCGATGCCCGCCGCAACCAGGCCCTCGCTGATGAAGCCGCCCGCAAGGCCCTGAAGCCCGTCTCCCGTAAGGCACTCAAGAATGCTGCCCGGAAGGCCGCACGCCGCTGAGCCGCCTCAAACAGCAACGCGGGGTCACTTAACGCCCGTCCCGATGGGGATATCGGGCGTTAGGTGACCCCGCGTTGTGGTGCGGTGGCTTGGGCGGCTCAGGCGAGCCGGGTCAGCCAACCGTGCCTGTCCGGCACGGTTCCGGTCTGGATGCCGAGGAGTTGCTCGCGGATGGCCATGGTTGTCTCCCCCGCCTTCGCGTCCTCCGAGCCGATGAACTCCGTGGTGTCCTTCAAAACTCCAATGGGAGTGATCACGGCGGCGGTTCCGCACGCGAAGACCTCGGCGATCTCGCCGGACGCGACGCCGTCGCGCCACTCCGACAGCGTAATTTTGCGCTCGGCGACTTCACGGCCCATGTCCTCGGCCACCTGCATCACCGACGAACGCGTGACGCCTTCCAGGATGGTTCCGGTCAGTGCGGGGGTAACGAGCGAGCCGTCCTTCATAACGAAGAACACGTTCATGCCGCCGAGTTCTTCCACGGCGTCATCGTTGAAGTGGTCCAGGAAGAGGACCTGCTTGCAGCCGTTGGCCTCTGCTTCCTGCTGGGCGATCAGGGATGCGGCGTAGTTGCCGCCGCACTTCGCTGCGCCGGTGCCGCCGCGGCCGGCGCGGGCGTATTCGCGCGAGATCCAGATGGACACCGGCTTCAGCTCGCCGCCGAAGTAGTTGCCTGCGGGCGAGGCGATCACACGGAAGGAGACTTCACGGGCGGCCCGGACACCCAGGAACGCCTCGGTGGCGATCATGAAAGGGCGAAGGTACAGTGCTTCCCCGTCGCCGGCAGGAACCCATTCCTTGTCCGCCGCCACCAGTTCCCGTATTGCGCCCAGGAAGTACTCAACGGGCAGTTCGGGGAGCGCCAGCCGGCGGGCCGACTTGTTCAGGCGTGCCGCATTCGCCTCCGGCCGGAACGTCCAGACCGAGCCGTCTGCATGCCGGTAGGCCTTCAGGCCCTCGAAGATCTCCTGGCCGTAGTGAAGCACCGCCGCAGACGGGTCCAGGGAAATGGGTCCGTACGCCTCGATGCGGGGGTTGTGCCAGCCACCGGTGCCGTGTTCGTCAACCGAGTAGTCCACCACAGCCGTGTGGTCGGTGAAGTAGTTGCCGAATCCCGGGTTGGCCAGGATGGCTGCACGCTCTTCAGCTGACTTCGGGGTTGCCGAAGGCTGCTGGGTGAATTCGACGCCATGGGCAGTCTGAGTCATGGTTCCTCCACGATCGGCTGCCTTGGGACGAAAATTCAGCATTGAACCGCCGGGCAGCAGTTGGTAATTCGAAACAAGCTTACGCCCGTTGGCAGTGCCCCCGGTGCGTGCCTAGAGCGCTGCGACGATGGCGTCTCCGACGACGCTGGTGCTGCGGGCACCGCCGTCGCGGTTTTCGACGTCGGCGATCACGGCCGCCTCGATCTTCCGTGCCGCGCCGGCATAGCCGAGGTGGTCCAGCAGGAGCGCCGCAGACAGGATGGCCGCGGTGGGATCAGCCTTCTGCTGGCCCGCAATGTCCGGGGCGGAGCCGTGGACCGGTTCGAACATGGACGGCGCGGTGCGGTCCATGTTGATGTTGCCGGAAGCGGCCAACCCGATGCCGCCCGTGATGGCCGCGGCCAGGTCGGTGAGGATGTCTCCGAAGAGGTTGTCCGTGACAATCACGTCAAAGCGGGAGGGGTCGGTGACCATGAAGATGGTGGCCGCATCAACGTGCAGGTAATCGTGCGTGACCTCGGGGAATTCCTGGGCGACAGCTTCGACCGTGCGCTTCCACAGGTGGCCGGCGTAAACGAGGACGTTGTGCTTGTGCACGAGGGTCACGTGCTTGCGTTCACGGGCGCTGGCGCGGCGGAAGGCATCGCGGACTACGCGCTCCACACCGTGTGCCGTGTTCAGTGAGACTTCGGTGGCCACCTCGTGCGGCGTACCAGCGCGCAGAGTGCCGCCGTTGCCCACGTACGGACCTTCGGTGCCCTCCCGGACGACGATGAAGTCGATGACACCGGGGTTGGCCAGCGGGCTGCCCACCGAGCCGTACAAACGTGAGGGCCGCAGGTTGACGTAGTGGTCCAGGCTGAAGCGGAGCTTCAGGAGCATCTCCCGCTCGATGATGCCCGACGGAATCCTGGTGTCGCCGGGTGCAGCGCCCACCGCACCGAACAGGATCGCATCCCGGGTGCGCAGGTCTGCCAGGACGTCATCCGGCAGGGTTTCCCCTGTAGCCAGCCAGTGCTCGGCACCAAGCTCGTAGTGGGTCTGCTCCAGGGCGACGCCTTCGGCTGCGACTGCCTTTTCGAGAACCTTCAGTGCCTCGGCAATGACCTCGGGGCCAATGCCGTCACCGGGAATAACTGCGAGATTGATGGTGGATGCGCTCATGGTTCAAGAATATTAACTGAATCCGCATGCCGGACAATCAGTCTCACTTACTGAGATGACGAGAGTCACCGAAGAGGAACGGCCGGGTCCGGAGAAGCAACCACCACAACGTTTGTTCCCCAGGGATCATCCGTGTAGCAGGAAATAAGGACCAGCCTATTGGGCACCACCTGCCAGATGGGACTGTCCTTCAGGCCTGACTTGCTGTAGGTCGTCACAGAATCCACGCGGTAGGCCAGTCCGCCGGTGGCGGTGGCGACGGTGAGCTGGTCGCCCACAGCGGCCTTCGCGCTCAGGTGGTTAAAGGGTGCATCCCTGTCCAGCCAGCTGTGGCCGGCCACGTACGTGGTGTTATTCGAGCCCGCGCCGGGAGCCCCATAGGGGGTGAGCCAGTAGCCGTCCATCGTAGGTGGCGGCACAATGGTCTGGGTGGCCTCGTCCTCGCCGCTGGGTTCCAGCGGATGGATCACCACATCAATGTCCGCCGCTGGGTAAACCAGCCGTTGCGGCGGGGCCGCGGCGGGACCGGCCGGAACCGGGGGAACTGCCTCCGTCTGCACGCCAGTGGGTGCCGGCGTCGGTGTCGGCGTGGCCAGGGCTGTGGGCGTTGGCTGGGCAATCACCGTTGCCGGAGCAGGGCCAGGCCCTGTGATCTGGGGAAGAAATGCAACAGCTAAATAGGCGAGGAGCCCGCACAGCACCACGAACAGGGTGCTTCTGACGCTGAAAATCCTCCGAGGCCGGGCGTCCGGTCCCGGCCCGGCCGGATCTGGACTTACGGGCGGATCGGAGGAGAGCTGCTGGGGTTCGGTGTCCATGGTTCCCTCGCATATTTGTGGGAATCTGCGTGGCTGGCGGCAGGCGCCGTGCCCTTTCGGCCACGGCGCCTGCCACTGTGTTACCGGACGCCCTTGCAGGCGTCAGTTACCGGGATTAGTCCTTGCGGTCCCCGGGCAGGCCGCCTGCCATCAGCACCTTGCGGGCAGCCACTCCCGCGGCCGCGAGCAACATCACAATCAGGCCAGCGGCCCAGGGAGCAAGCACCGAGCCGGTGGGTGCCACGGCGGTCTGGACGTTCAAACCGGGGTTATTGACCACCACGGCGGGAGCGGCCGGCGGTGCAACCACGGCCCCGATGGGAGTCACTACCGGCGGCACTACCGGCGGTACAACCGGCGGAACTACCGGCGGCACAACCGGCGGAACTACCGGCGGCACAACAACCACCGGTTCCTCCGGCGGAACAACAACCGGCGGAACAACAACCACCGGTTCCTCCGGAACAACCTCCTCTTCGGGGCAAGGCTCGCAACCGTTGTAATAAATGGCTCGCCCATCGGCGTCCCAGTTCTTACCGTCCCACTTTTCGCCCCGAGGAATGATGTCATCATCATGCCAGGCGTGCCCCTTCAAGGCATGCCAGTCAACCGTGAGCTGCTCATAGCTTTCCGAGCCGGTGGCGTGGCAGATAGTAATAGTTCGGTGGTCGTCTTCTCCATCGTCACCCCCTGCTGTAGCCGGAGCCGTGGCACCGAGTAATGCGAGGCCGGTGACACCCAAGGTGGCAAGGATCCGTTTCATTTCCGTCTCCATCCATAGTCTGGTCCAAACTGATCAGACGTGGGGAAAACGGCGCCCCGACGCAAGGGCGAAAATGGCAAACAGCTGCATCGGTGCGACGGTTCTCCCAGATGCGAATCATCAGCTTGCTAACCCGATTAGGCTATGCAGCGGCAATCCCTGTGTCTCCAGTACTCGTTACCCGCTTTCCGGGAGGCCAATTACTGCCTTTGCCCGAACCGTACTCAGTTCGGGTACAAACAAGCCTGCCCGGACCTACCTAGGCTTCGGCGGGTTCCTCATACTTGGGGAAGACCGGCGAGGGCGCGGGCAGCGGCGTTCCGGCGACGATCGGCGTGGTGAGCGCGGCGAACTGGCGCGCTTCGCCCTCGGGCTGGCCAAGGGTATCCAGCAGGGCCGCCGTGGCATTCGGCATCACCGGCTGCGCAAGGATGGACACGATCCGCAGCACTTCGAGCGTGACGTAGAGGACGGTGTTCATGCGGCCGACGTCGGTCTTCCGCAGCACCCACGGGGCCTGCTCGGCGAAGTAGGCATTGGTGTCCCCCAGTACGCCCCAGATGGCCTCCAAAGCGCGGCTGAACTCCTGCTTTTCGAAAGCGGCCCTGGCGGTCTGAAGAAGCCCGTTGGCCTGCTCAAGGATCGCCGTGTCTTCAGCTGTGAAGGCCCCCGGCACCGGAACCTTGCCGTCGCAGTTCTTCGCCACCATGGAAAGTGAGCGCTGCGCGAGGTTGCCGAAGTTGTTGGCCAGGTCCGAGTTCATCCTGCCCACAATCGCCTCGTGATTGTAGCTGCCATCGGCACCGAACGGGACTTCGCGGAGGAAGAAGAACCGCACCTGGTCGAGGCCGTACTGTGCCACGAAGTCCGCCGGGGCCACAACATTGCCCAGGGACTTGGACATCTTCACCCCGTTGTTGTGGAGGAAGCCATGGATCATGACCCGCTTGGGCAGCTCAATGCCTGCGCTCATCAGGAACGCGGGCCAGTAGATGGCGTGGAAGCGGGAGATGTCCTTGCCGATGATGTGCACGTCAGCCGGCCAGAACTTGCGGAAGGACTCCGACTCAACGTCCGGGTAGCCCACACCGGTCAGGTAGTTGGTAAGCGCGTCCACCCACACGTACATCACGTGCTTGTCGTTGCCGGGTACCGGAACTCCCCAGTCAAAGGTGGTGCGGCTGATGGAAAGGTCCTCCAGGCCGCGCCTGACGAAGCTGATGACCTCGTTGAACCGGGACTGCGGAGCTCCGAATTCGGGCTGGGCTTCGTAAAGCGCCAGCAGGCGGTCCTGGTAGGCGGCCAGCCGGAAGAAGTAGCTCTCCTCCGCTGTCCACGTCACTTCGGTGTCCGTCTCCTTGGAGTAGCGCACGCCGTCGTCCTTCACCACGGTGTCGTCTTCCACGTAGAACGCCTCGTCCCGGACGGAATACCAGCCCTCGTACTTGGACAGGTAAATATCCCCGTTGGCTTCCATCTTCTTCCAGATGGCCTGCGACGCGGCGTAGTGGTCGGTGTCCGTGGTCCGGATGAAGCGGTCGTACGTGATGCCCAGGGCGGCGTGCGCGGCTTTGTATACCTCGGCGTTGCGGTCCACCAGCTCCTTGGGCGTGATGCCCTCTTTCTCGGCCGCCTGCGCAATCTTCATGCCGTGCTCATCGGTGCCCGTCAGGAACATCACTTCATGCCCGTCCAGCCGCTTGAAGCGGGCCATGGCGTCGGTGGCAATGTACTCGTAGGCATGCCCGATGTGGGGCACGCCGTTCGGGTAAGTGATGGCCGTGGTGATGTAGAACGGGGATTTCTCTGAAGCAGTCACGTGCGGACGGTACCTTTGGTGCGGAGGGGCGGGCTAGATGAGTTCAGTCAGCGTATCGCTCAGGCGGACCAGTTCGTGGTCGTGTGAGGCGACCAGCACCGCGATTCCGTCCGAGGTGGTGTCCTTGAGGATGCTGATGATGCGGTTGGCGGACGCCCTGTCGAGGCTGGCGGTGGGCTCGTCCACCACCAGCACGCGGGTGCCCAGGATCAACGCACGGGCAATGGCCACGCGCTGGCGTTCACCGCCGGACAGCTGCGCGGGGCGGTGGCGCATCCGGCGCCCGAGGCCTACCAGGTCCAGGAGGTCCTTGGCCATGTCGCGCCGCTGGTCCACCTCGCCGTCGGGCACCGCGGGCAATAGGACGTTCTCCAAAGCGCTCATGCCGTCAATCAGGGCGCCGCCCTGGTCCACATAGCCGATCAGGGCACGACGGCGGTCCGCGATTTCGTCGTCGCCCATGCTTTCGAGCGAATCGCCTTCCCAGAAGACGCGGCCCGACGTCGGCAGCGTCAGTCCGGCGCCGACAGTCAGGATGCTGGTCTTGCCCGAGCCGCTTCGGCCGGCGACGCAGTGCATCTCACCGGCATGCAGGGTGAGGTCGAAGCCCTCGACGACACTGACGGCTTCCGCGCCGCCCTTGCCGCCGCCATAGCGGATGGTGATATCGCTCAGTTCCAGCGGGGTCCCGTGGTCCGCGGCCTTGACGATGGTGTTGGCACGGGTCTGCAGGGGCGCGTCAGCAGCGCCGGACCTCCGGCTCCGGTGAACATTCATCTGGTTTGTCATTGGACCACTTTCGTTGCAATCGGTATCCAGCAAAGTACAGCCACGAGGCCGGCGACGCCGGCCCACAGTGCGGCATACGGGGCAAGGAGGAGCCCGATGCCCAGCGCGCCGAGGACGCCCAGCGGCAGCGCCACGGTCCCCACCAGCGCATTTTCGAAGAGGCGGACCTGGCGGAGCATGTCCGGATTCCAGCCCATCGCTTCGAGGATCCCCAGGTACTGGCGTTTGGCGTTAAGCTCAAACCGGCCGGTCACCAGGGTCAATATCAGGCCGACCGCGAGGCCGGCAAGGGCCAGCAGCATGCTCGGCAGGGCCACGCTGGCCGCAGCCAGGCCGCTGAGGGCACTCGCACCGGCAGCGCGTGGAATGTCGATCAGCAAAGCCACGAGACCACCCGCTGCGGCTCCGAACACGCCAACTGCCACTGCCAGTGACAAGGTGTTGAACTTGTTGGTGCTCAGTTGGCGGTTGGCGAACGTCAGCGGTGAATCCACCGGGATCAGCCGCTCATCGTGCTGCGGTTCCTGATCCACCTCGTCGCGGTGGCGCAGTTGCTGTGCCGCGAAGAAAGCCGCTGCCGCATAAAGGGCCAGGACGGCGGCGGACACCAGCGCCGTGGTCAGGCTCCAGCTCACCAGGCTCAGCACGATGCCGGCCACTGCGAGCAATGCCGCGCCGACGGCGAATTCCTCCAGTACCCAAGTACGGATCCGCCGCTGTGTCCAGCCCATGGCGCGCAGGGTCCCGGCTTCGCGTTTGCGTTTCCGGATGTAGCTGACAGTGGAGGCACCGGTCAGCAGGGCGGCTCCGCACAGGGTGAGGAACAGCAGCGTGACGTTGGTCCCCGTCAGAGAGCCGGTGACGGCGTCTGCCGCGTTCTGCCGGACCCAGGACTGCTTGACGGTGCCCAGCGCTGACTCCTTGCCCGCGTCGTCCTTGGAGTATCCGGGCACAAAGATGCTGGCGTCTTCGCGCGCTGAACCGGCCACCACGGTGGCTTCCAGGCCCATGCCACGGATTTCACCGGCGAGTTTTTCGACGTCGGGCTGGGCTTCTTTCCAGCTGCCGGGGGCCTTGGCGCGGACGCGGACAGCGTCGATCACCGCGGCGTTGTCCTTGTAGCCGCGGGCGGCCGCAAGGCCGTAGTAGTCCGTGATGGCACCGGCTGACTGGCTGGCCAGTCCCGTCGCGCTGAGCGATGGTTTGAGGTCCGTGGCTGCCACGGCCTTGCCGTCGGCATCCTTGGTGAGGGTCAGGGGCGTCGGATCGTAGCCGCCCAGGGGCAGCCGGTTGACGTCGCCGGCCGCTGCCTCAACGGCCGCGGGGTCGAACGTCCCGTAAACCATGGCCAGCGGAGCGGCGAGCTTCTCGCCCGTGGCAAGGTCCTCGCGGTAGGAGCGTTCGTCAACCGGTTCACGCTGGGTCTGGTCCACCGGGGCACCGTTTGCGCCCTTCTCCGGCAGGCGGTTCACAGTGACCCAGTCCCCCGGCGTGGCCGTCTTCCCGACCGCCCCGTTGGCAGCTTTCTCGCCGTCGGTGTACTTCGGCGCGGCAGCAAAGTCAGTGCTCCATGTCGCGGGAGTGTAGAGGCCCTGGTTGAAGTTGCCCTGGGCGCCCAAAAGCGACGAATGGTCGGTGGAACCTGGCCAGGACAGGGCGAACGGGTCCTTGGAAACGAAGGGCAGGTAATCCTTGCCCAGTGAACGCGATGCCGTGCCCACGTCCTTGACTACCTTGCCGGCGGCGTCTATCTCCTCGATCTTGACGTTGTACTTAAGGTCAAGGGAGGTTCCGGAGCGCACAATCAGCGGGATGCCCTGGGAGTCGGCGGTGAGCTGGCCGGTGCGCTTGGCCTGCTGGTACTGGGTCATCAGCGGCGCCCAGTATTTGAGCTTGACGCCCAGGAAGTCAGGTCCTTCTTCGAGCTCTTCCATGCTGATGCCGTTGGTGAAGAGGCTTTCGAAGTGCCGGCCGATCGCTCCGGCGTTGCGGGCGTCAGCGGGCGGGGCCTTCTCCAGCGGCGCGAGGAAGTCGCCGGCGGAGCCAAGCAGTGCGCGCTCGGCCACAGGGTCGACGGCGACTACGGATTCGGTCACCTCCGGTGACAGGGGCAGGGACACCGACAGGTTGAAGAGGTTGTGTTCGGAACCGCCGGCAGGGGCGGGGAATTTGAGGCCCGTCTCGCCCGTCGGAGGTGCGATCCGGATGCTCTTGCCGCCGGCCGTCTGTTCCTCGACGAGCTTGGCCTTGCCCAGCGACCCTTCGGCCGAGGACTTGAACAGTACCTGTTCGGAGACGCCGTCGGAGCTGACTGCACTGGCGGTGAGACGGTACTTCTTTGGTGTGTCGCTCAGGACAGATTCGGCCGCGGGCCATTTGGCGGGGTCGGTGGCGCCGGCCGCCTGGTCCGTGGTGGCTGTGCCGGCAAGCCCTGAGTTGTAGCCCAGGAAGTCCATGGCATCGAGCCGGGGAGCCTCCAGGTTCTGCGTGACACGGGAGACCAGGCTGATCGGAGCCGCAACCGAGGTTCCGGAGAGCTTCCGGATCTTTTCGAGCTGGTCGAAGCTGACGCCTCCCCCGCCGTTGGCGATCTCCGGCTGCATGAGCGCCGAGGATCCTGCCTTGGCCTGGACAAGGACGTCGTAAAGCCCCCGGGAGTTCTCATCCACCGTCCTCTTAAGCGCGGCCTGCGACTGGCCTTGGACGAGGACCGACAAGCACATGGCTGCGATCAAGATGGCCGCGGTCAACAGCAGCACTTTGCTTCTGATGAACCTCTGGACGGCGTTCATTAAGCTCCCTGAAACCTGGA
Organism: Pseudarthrobacter sulfonivorans; assembly: GCF_014712225.1. Lineage (GTDB taxonomy): Bacteria > Actinomycetota > Actinomycetes > Actinomycetales > Micrococcaceae > Arthrobacter > Arthrobacter sulfonivorans. The sequence goes on along the minus strand of NZ_JACXBW010000009.1, from coordinate 151,400 downwards.
TTGCGTGTGCACACATAAGTCCGCCCGGAGACGGACATGGGCGATTAACCCGTTGGTGTGCGAAAGGTATTGGCCGGCCTGCCGGCTGCGTCCCGATCGGGACCCAACCACTTTAAGCAGACCGGCCAATCATACGTGGCTGGATGCGGACGCGCCCAAGCGGGCCGTGCCGCACGGCGTTTCCTTAGTCTTCGAGATCGACTTCGCGGACCATCTCGGCGCCGATGCCTGCCTTGATGGCGTCAAGCACCTGCTGCGGCACGGACGAGTCGATGGTCAGCAGGGCGAGAACCTGGCCGCCCTCGGCCTGGCGGGCCACCTGCATGCCGGCGATGTTGATGTTATTCATGCCCAGGATGTGGCCGATGGTTCCGATCACACCGGGGCGGTCGGAGTAGGAGACCACCACGAGGTGCTCGCTGATGGGGATTTCGAGGTCGTAGCCGTTTACGCCTACCAGTTTCTGGACCTGCTTGGGGCCGGTCAGTGTACCTGCCACGGAAATCTGCGTACCGTCGCTGAGGGCTCCGCGCAGGGTGAGGACGTTCCGGTAGGACTCCGTGTCCGGCGTGGTGATCAGCCGGACGTTGATGCCCCGCTGCTCGGCGATGACGGGGGCGTTGACGTAGGACACCTGTTCGGTCACGATGTCCGCGAAGATGCCCTTCAGGGCGGCAAGTTCCAGGACCTTGACGTCCAGGGACGAGATTTCGCCCGCCACCTCGACATCGAACTGGGTCAGGGACGCGTGGGTCAGTGCGGTGAAGATCCGGCCCAGCTTCTCGATCAGCGGGATGCCGGGCCGCACGTCCGGGGCGATGACGCCGCCGGCCACGTTCACGGCGTCAGGCACCAGTTCGCCGGCCAGAGCCAAACGCACGGACTTGGCGACCGAGACGCCGGCCTTCTCCTGGGCTTCGTCGGTGGAGGCACCCAAATGGGGTGTGACCACCACGTTGTCCATTTCGAAGAACGGCAGGTCGGTGCTGGGTTCCTTGACGAAGACGTCCACGCCGGCGCCGGCGATCTGGCCGTCCTTCAGGGCAGCGTGAAGTGCTTCCTCATCCACCAGGCCGCCGCGGGCGACATTGATCACGTAGGCGGTCTTCTTCATCTTCTTGAACGCCTCGGCGCCCAGCATGCCCACCGTTTCCGGCGTCTTGGGCATGTGGATGGTGATGAAGTCGGACTGCGCCAGCAGCTCGTCCAGGGTGACCAGCTGCACGCCCAGCTGCGCGGCGCGGGCGGACGTGATGTAGGGATCGTAGGCGAGGATCTTGGTATCAAAACCCTTCAGGCGGGCCGCCACGAGGGCGCCGATGCGGCCCAGGCCGATGATGCCGATCTTCTTCTCGTAAAGTTCAATGCCGGTGTATTTGGACCGCTTCCATTCGCCCTCCTTGAGGGCAGCGCTGGCCTGCGGGATGTGGCGGGCAAGGCTCAGGATGTGGCCCACCGTCAGTTCCGCAGCGGAAACAATGTTCGAGGTGGGGGCGTTGACCACCATCACACCGGCCTGGGTGGCGGCCTTGATGTCCACGTTGTCCAGGCCTACGCCTGCACGGGCGATCACCTTGAGGTTCTTGGCTGCGGCGATGGCTTCGGCATCCACCTGCGTGGCGGAACGGACCAGGATGGCGTCCACGTCCACGATCGCGGAAAGCAGCTGGGAGCGGTCTGAGCCGTCAGTCTGGCGGATTTCGAAGTCCGGGCCCAGGGCCTCAACGGTGGCGGGCGAAAGTTCTTCGGCGAGCAGTACTACGGGTTTTGACACGTCTGATCCTCTGCGTTGCAGTCCTTGGGATGGAACAAGTCTAGGCGGACAGAAAGGCCGGGCTCACATTGTTAAGTGAACCCGGCCTCACTACGGCACCCGGGAGGGCGCCGGCACAGCAGCCTTAGCGGGCTGCCGAGCCCTCTACGTAGTCAGCGTCCTGCTGCTGCCAGGCGAAGAGGGAGCGCAGCTCGCGGCCGACTTCCTCGATGGGGTGCTTCTCAGCCTTGGCACGCAGCGCCTTGAACTCGACGCCGCCGTTGTCCTGGTCCTCGATGAAGCGCTTGGCGAAGGCACCGCTCTGGATGTCGGCGAGGACAGCCTTCATGTTTTCCTTCACCTCGGGGGTGATGACGCGCGGGCCGGAGACGTAGTCGCCGTACTCTGCGGTGTCGGAAACGCTCCAGCGCTGCTTGGCGATGCCGCCTTCCCACATGAGGTCAACGATGAGCTTGAGCTCGTGAAGCACCTCGAAGTAGGCGATCTGCGGCTGGTAGCCGGCCTCGGTCAGGGTCTCGAAGCCGTACTGGACGAGCTGGGACACGCCGCCGCACAGGACGGACTGCTCGCCGAAGAGGTCGGTTTCGGTCTCTTCGGTGAAGGTGGTCTTGATGACGCCTGCACGGGTGCCGCCGATGGCCTTGGCATAGGACTTCGCCAGGTCCCACGCGGAACCGGTGGCGTCCTGCTCCACGGCGATGATGTCCGGGATGCCACGGCCGGCTTCGAATTCGCGGCGGACGGTGTGGCCCGGAGCCTTAGGAGCGATCAGGATGACGTCAACGCCTTCAGGCGCCTCGATGTAGCCGAAGCGGATGTTGAAGCCGTGGGCGAAGGCCAGGGCCTTGCCTGCGGTCAGCTTGTCCTTGATGGAGTCGTTGTAGATGGCACGCTGGTGCTGGTCCGGAGCCAGGATCATGATGACGTCGGCCCATTCGGCGGCGTCGGCAACGGTCTTGACCGTGAAGCCTGCATCCTGTGCCTTGGCGATCGAGGAAGAGCCTTCCTTCAGGGCGATGACAACCTCAACGCCGGAGTCGCGCAGGTTCAGCGCGTGGGCGTGGCCCTGTGAGCCATAGCCGACGATTGCGACTTTGCGGCCCTGGATAAGGGACAGGTCGGCGTCGTCGTCGTAAAACATTTCAGTCACTTGCGTAACTCCTTTTGAGTGGTTTCTCTGGTGTAAATGTGGTGCTGCGGTACTGCACGGGCGTTGCGCCGCAGGTGGGGCCAGGCCCCTTGTTATGCGCTGCGCAAGGCCCTGTCACTCATGGAGCGGGATCCCCGTCCAACGGCCAGGGTGCCGGACTGCACAATTTCGCGGATGCCGAAGGGCTCAAGCACTGAAAGCAGTGCTGTGAGCTTTTCGGGGTGGCCTGTTGCTTCAATGACCACGGAGTCTGTGGAGACGTCAACCACTGAAGCACGGAACAGGTCTGCAGCCTGGGTGACCTGCAGACGAGTTGCGGCATCCGCACGTACCTTGACCAGGATGTGGTCGCGCTGTACGGAAGATTCGGGGGTGAGCTCAACAATCTTGATCACGTTGACGAGTTTATTGAGCTGCTTGGTGACCTGTTCAATCAGTTCACCATCGGCGTCGACGACGACGGTCATCCGGGACATGCCCGGGACTTCCGTTGGGCCAACGGCCAGGGAGTTGATGTTAAAGGCACGGCGGGCGAACAGGCTCGCGACGCGCGTCAAAACACCGGGCTTATCTTCAACCAGAACGGACAGTGTGTGGCGGGTCATGTTCAGTCCTCCTCTTCCCATTCCGGGGTCATGTTGCGGGCAACCTGGATCTGGTCGTTGCTCACGCCGGCGGGCACCATCGGCCACACCATGGAGTCGGGGCTCACCACAAAGTCGATGACCACGGGGCGGTCATTGATTTCGAGGGCCTTCTGGATGGTTGCATCGATGTCCTCGTCCCGTTCGCAGCGGAACGAGGCGCAGCCGTATGCGTCGGCCAGTTTGACGAAGTCCGGGATCCGGACGGTCTCGTGGCCGGTGTTGAGGTCGGTGTTCGAGTAGCGGCCCTCATAGAACAGTGTCTGCCACTGGCGGACCATGCCCAGCGAAGAGTTGTTGATGATGGCAACCTTGATGGGGATCTTGTTGATGGCGCAGGTGGCCAGCTCCTGGTTGGTCATCTGGAAGCAGCCGTCACCGTCGATGGCCCAGACCACACGGTCCGGTTCCCCCACCTTGGCACCCATGGCCGCGGGGACGGCATAGCCCATGGTGCCGGCGCCGCCTGAGTTCAGCCAGGCGTGCGGACGCTCGTACTTGATGAACTGCGCGGCCCACATCTGGTGCTGGCCCACGCCTGCGACGTAGATGCCTTCGGGACCGGTCAGTGCGCCGATTCGTGAGATCACGCGCTGCGGGGCGGTGAGCCCATCCTCCGGCTCGGTCCAGCCCAGCGGGTAGGTTTCCTTCAGGTTGTTCAGGAAGGCCCACCACGTGGTGAGGTCCGGGGTGCCGGACGCTTCGAACTGCGAGCGGACAGCCTCGGTGAGCTCGGGGATGATTTCCTTGACGGATCCCACGATCGGCACGTCGGCGGTTCGGTTCTTGGAGATTTCGGCGGGATCAATGTCCGCGTGGATCACCTTGGCGTTCGGTGCGAAGGACTTGAGGATTCCCGTCACCCGGTCATCAAAGCGGGCGCCGAGGGTGATGAGCAGGTCAGACTGCTGCAACGCTGTCACAGCCGAAACGGTGCCGTGCATGCCCGGCATGCCCACGTGCTGCGGGTGGGAATCCGGGAACACGCCCCGTGCCATGAGCGTGGTGACAACCGGGGCGCCGGTCAGTTCGGCCAGCTCCCGGAGTTCCGCAGAGGCGTGGGCTTTGACCACACCGCCGCCCACGTACAGGACAGGCTTGCTGGCGGCAGCGATCAGCTTGGCCGCTTCGCGGACCTGCTTGTTGTGGCCCCGCGTCACCGGCCGGTAGCCGGGCAGGTCGATCTTCGGCGGCCAGGAGAACGTCATCTGGCCCTGCTGGGCATCCTTGGCCACGTCCACCAGCACCGGACCGGGACGGCCCGTGGAAGCGAGGTGGAAAGCTTCAGCCATGACATGCGGGATGTCGTTGGGGTCCGTCACCAGGAAGGAGTGCTTGGTGATCGGCATGGTGATGCCAACAATGTCGGCTTCCTGGAATGCATCGGTGCCGATCACACCGCTGGATACCTGGCCGGTGATGGCCACCAGCGGCACGGAGTCCATGTGGGCATCCATGATGGCGGTAACGAGGTTGGTGGCACCGGGGCCGGAGGTGGCGATACAGACGCCCACCCGGCCGGTAACCATGGCGTAGCCTTGCGCGGCGTGGCCGGCTCCCTGTTCGTGACGGACCAGGACGTGATTCATGCTGGAGGCCATCAAGGGGTCATAGGTAGGCAGGATCGCGCCACCAGGCAAACCAAAAATATCGTCGACGCCGAGTTCTTCGAGCGAGCGGACAATAGCTTCTGAGCCGGTCATCACCGTTGGGGGTACAACGTTGTTCGGCCCAAGGACAGGAGAGACAGCGGCAAGATCAGTGACGACAGCGGCGTGGTCAGCCGTTCGGTCGGCACGTTCCGGAGCCTTGGGGGCTCCAGCGGACTTGGTAGCCATCAGCGAGGGGCTGATCGGCGATCCTTTGCTCATCGGACTCTTCCTTGTGGATCATTGGTGTCTCTTGGAACTGCGGAAAATAAAAAAACCCCTCAGCCTGGCGGCTCTTCGAGGGGTTGCGCGTGACGGTACGTTACCAGTCGGGCTATGCTGCCACGCGCTTGGTAAGGACGACGGATACACCCAAAACGGCGCCGACAGTAACGTATGCGATCATGCGTTCAGTTTTCCCTCTGGGTGAGATGCCTGTCAACGAGGGTAGTGCTCATCTCACCATATGGACTCCATTGTCCACCAGTTGGGCCCCGTCCCCAACTAAGTAGCAGTAAGTGTCGTTTTGAGCGCTCATAACGACACTTGCTGCTACTTACTTGGGGTTTGATCCTCCGGCAGTCGCTTCGCCGCCGGAGGCTTGGGGTAATTGAGTATCACCCGCAGTACGCGCCGGTAGAGGCGCTGTGGACGAGCTTGGCGTACTTGGCCAGCACACCCTTGGTGTACCTGGCCGGCAGCGGCTCCCAACCGACCTTGCGGGACTCGAGCTCGGCTTCGTCGACCAGGAGGTCGAAGCTGCGGGCGGCGATGTCCACGCGGATCCGGTCGCCGTCCTTGACGAAGGCGATGGGGCCGCCGTCGGCTGCTTCGGGTGCGACGTGGCCGATGCACAGGCCGGTGGTGCCGCCCGAGAAGCGGCCGTCGGTCAGGAGCAGGACGTCCTTGCCCAGACCGGCGCCCTTGATGGCGCCGGTGATGGCGAGCATTTCGCGCATGCCCGGGCCGCCCTTGGGGCCTTCGTAGCGGATGACGACGACGTCGCCGGCCTTGATCTTGCCGTTGTCCAGCGCGTCCAGGGCGCCCTGCTCACGTTCGAACACGCGGGCAGTGCCTTCGAAGACGTCGGCGTCGAAGCCTGCACTCTTGACCACGGCGCCTTCCGGGGCCATCGAGCCGTGCAGGATGGTGATGCCACCGGTCTTGTGGATCGGGTTGTCCAGGGCGCGCAGGATCTTGCCGTCCAGGTCCGGCGGGTTGATCGCGGCCAGGTTTTCGGCAACGGTCTTGCCCGTAACTGTGAGGCAGTCACCGTGCAGCAGACCCGCGTCGAGCAGTGCACGCATGATAACGGGCACGCCGCCGATCCTGTCGACGTCGGTCATGACGTAGCGTCCGAAGGGCTTGAGGTCACCCAGGTGCGGGATCTTGTCGCCGATGCGGTTGAAGTCGTCGAGGGTCAGCTCAACCTCGGCCTCACGGGCAATGGCAAGCAGGTGCAGGACGGCGTTGGTGGAGCCGCCGAAGGCCATGGTCACGGCGATGGCATTCTCGAAGGCTTTCTTGGTCATGATGTCGCGCGCCGTGATGCCCAGGCGCAGCAGGTTCACCACAGCCTCGCCGGACTTGCGGGCGAACTCATCACGACGGCGGTCTGCCGAGGGCGGGGCCGCGGAACCGGGCAGTGACATGCCCAGCGCCTCGCCGATGCAGGCCATGGTGTTGGCCGTGTACATGCCGCCGCAGGCGCCTTCGCCCGGGCAGATGGCCTTTTCAATACGGGTCAGGTCTTCCATGCTCATCTTGCCTGCGGCGCACGCGCCGACAGCCTCGAAGGCGTCAATGAGGGTAACTTCCTTTTCGGAACCGTCCTCCAGCTTGACCCAGCCCGGCATGATGGAACCGGCGTAGAGGAACACGCTGGCCAGGTCCAGGCGGGCTGCTGCCATCAGCATGCCCGGCAATGACTTGTCGCAGCCGGCCAGCAGCACCGAGCCGTCGATGCGCTCGGCCTGCATCACGGTTTCCACGGAGTCCGCGATGACTTCGCGGGACACCAGGGAGAAGTGCATGCCTTCGTGGCCCATCGAGATGCCGTCCGAAACGGAGATGGTGCCGAACTGCATGGGGAAACCGCCGCCGGCGTGGACGCCTTCCTTGGCGCCCTGGGCCAGCCTGTTCAGGGACAGGTTGCAGGGAGTGATTTCGTTCCAGGAACTCGCGACGCCGATCTGGGGCTTCGCGAAGTCGTCATCGCCCATGCCCACGGCACGGAACATGCCACGCGCAGGGGCGGCATGGATCCCGTCGGTAACAACCCGGCTGCGGGGCTTGATGTCGGGCTTGTTCTCGGTCGTTGCTGGGGCGTCGGCGCTCATGGCTCAAAGTCTATGACTCCGATGCTGATAAGGACGACCAGGCAGCGCCGCTTTTGGCCCCTTTCGGGAATATTTGGTTCAGAAAGTGGACTCGTGCCTCAAATTTACGGGGACGGCGGCCGCCGCGCGGGCACCCCCACGTGATCCCGCGAGCCCAACCCCGGCGTCGAACCGTCCGCCCCGCCGCCGGCGACCTAGACAGTGCCGTTCGCGCCGACGTACCGTCATGAAACGGCAACCATGCCATCCGGACTGAAAGGCCCCGCTATGGATTTTGTCCTCTGGATCATTGTGATCGTGCTGATTGTCGGCATTGTGTGGTGGCGGCTAAACCGAAGCAACTCCACGAATAAGCGCAGCGCGACGGCCCGCCGGACTGACGGCGGCCTGTCCGGCGGAAGCGCGGCAGCCTCAGCGGAAGCGGCCGGCACTGCCGGGCTCCCCAGTGCGGCAGGTTTCGGCAGCGCAGCGGAACCCACTCCCCCGACCACGGCCGACGACGACCTGGAGCGGACTGCCGCTCCAGGACACCAGCAAGGTGTTGGCGCACCGGAGTCCGTCGACGAAAAGAATGCAGTCACCGAAAAGGACGCAGTAGCAGGACAGGAAGCCGCCGCCCAGGATTTCCGGGTGGCCGAGCCCCTGGAGCTCCGGAAGGCCGGACTTCCTGCGGAAACCGCAGTTACTGCGGAACCCGGTGCCCAGGAACCCTTGGCGCGTCAGGAACCCCTGGCGGCGCGGGAACCGCAGGCGGGCCCCGAGCCCACCACGCCGGACGAGGCGGCGGCACGCAGGGATGCCCCCAGCAGCGAGGGATCCACGGCCCGGCAAGCGGAGGGCGAGTGGGAGACGCAGTGGTCAGAAGCTGGCGGGGCGGCCCACTCGGCCCACTCGACCGGCCACGGGCTTGCCGGCGCTGCAGCCAGCGGCATTTCAGCCACGGGCGCTGCAGCCACACCGCTGACCGAATCGGCGCCAGCGCCGGGGCCGGTCGAGGCAACCGAGAGTGCCCGCTACGTCCATCACACCGAGTACACCGACCCGCATGCCCCCACGCTCCCTGGAGCCGAAACAGCCGCGGCGGACGACCTCGCCGGCGACCTGTCGGACGGCCTCCCGGGCGATGACTCTGCAGTAGCAGGCCAGGAATCGGTCCGGACAGATGACGGGCCGGCGGCACGAACGGCGTCGCCCGCCGGCCACGGGGCTGCGCCTGAACCGACCGGCCACCTCGCGGCGGAGCACCCCTACGGTGCCGGCTCAGCCTCACCGGGCCCTGACGGCAGCGGCCCGGCCGAATATGTGGTCAAGGGTGATGCCGGCGCGATGGTCTACTACGAGGAGGGGCACCCCGACTATGAGCAAACCACGGCAGAAGTCTGGTTCGAGTCGGCAGCCCACGCGGAGGCCGCAGGATTCCGGGCTCCCCGGAGGACCCGCCTCTGACCACACCGTGATGTCTACACGGCCCGTCCGGGCCGCCGGACTCCCTGCCGGGGCCATGGCGCTGTGCCTCGCGTTGTTTCTGTCAGGGTGCACGGGGAGCGGAAACGATGCCCCAACAGGCAGTATCCCGGAGACGGGCGCCGCCCCCACCGGGGCGGGCAGCGGGACCGGCAGCGGCGCTGTACCGGCTGCCGCCCCAAAAATCCTGAAGCGCCTTGACCTGCAGCTCAACATCCCGTGGGCAGCCGTATTTCTGCCGAACGGCACGGCCATCATCTCCGAGCGTGAATCTGCGCTTCTCAAGGTCGTAAAGGACGGCCGCGCCACCACGATAGGCCAGATCCCCGGGGTCAGCCCCGCAGGGGAAGGCGGCCTGCTTGGCCTCGCCCTCTCCCCCGATTTTGCCAGCGACAGCTACCTCTACCTGTACTACACATCGCCTCAGGACAATCGCATCGCCAGGGTCAAGCTGGCAGAAGCACCCGGCGGGTCCTTGACTTTCAATGCCCCGCAAGTGCTTTTCACCGGCATCCCCAAAGCATCAACCCACAACGGCGGCAGAATCCGGTTTGGCCCGGACGGTTTCCTCTATGCCGGCACGGGTGACTCCCAGCGCAGGGAGCAGCCGCAGGACCCCAACGCGCTGGGCGGAAAGATCCTAAGGATCACCCCTGACGGCCAACCCGCCCCTGGTAACCCTTTCGGCAACGCCGTCTATAGCCTCGGGCACCGCAACGTCCAGGGACTGGCCTGGGACAGTGAGGCGCGGCTGTGGGCCAGCGAATTCGGTCCGGACGTGGATGACGAACTCAACCTCATCGTGCCGGGCGGCAATTATGGGTGGCCTGCGGTAACCGGTGCGCCACACCGCAAAGAGTACCTGGATGCCAAAGCCGTGTGGCCTTCGACGGCGGATTCCTCACCCAGTGGCCTGGAGATTGCCGGCTCCACGGCTTACCTCGGAGCCCTGCGCGGCCAGCGTCTCTGGACCGTTGCCCTCCGCGGCGAGGACGCCGGCACCCCTGTGGCCTATTTCACAGGCGAGTACGGCAGGATTCGGGACGTTATCCGGACCCCCGAGGGCGGGTTTTGGCTGCTCAGCAACAACCAAAACCCTGATTTTGTGCTGGTTCTGGCCCCGCCGACCTGAGTATCCTCATCCCCTGCCCGTTCGATTTCACATGCACCGGAAGTTCGTGTAGAGTTTCATGTCGTTGCGGAGATCAACGGGGAAAGAAAAAGCCACGAAGATCACCGCGAAGAGATGCACCTCTAGCTCAATTGGCAGAGCAATTGACTCTTAATCAATGGGTTCCGGGTTCAAGTCCCGGGGGGTGCACCACGGAAACCCCGTCTTCATAGGCCAGAAGCCTGAAGGCGGGGTTTCGCTTTGCCCGGAAAACACTAGAGGGATACCTGCGGGCTATTTACTTCAGCTGGCGGTGCGCGAGAAATAGAGCCTTATCAGCCGCCAATCTGCATCCGGCGGTGCCGCAACTCCCGGACTGCACCGTTCAGGGGCGACCCGGTGAAGGGCAGGGCCTCCAGATTGACGGCCAGAGCAGCGGCCAACGCGATTTTATTTGCGGCCGTGGCCGCCCGTTCGGGGAGCCCGATGCTGTCGGCGAACTCCTGCCAGTGCTTGGCGTTGAGGTTCTTCACCTTGCCGGAAAGGGTCAGCGCCATGGTGTCGTCGCCATAGACCAGTGTGCACGGGATGTCATAGACGGGGGCCACCACCCAGCCACCGTGCCGGCCTTCCAGCACCGAGGCGTTCTTGGCGTGCAGGTCACCGTTGCCGGTCAGCCAGGCGAAGACGAACTGCAGGTAGAGGTTTCTTGAGGCGACGGCCCTGGCTTTGCACAGCCCGGCCAATGCCAGCACTACGTCCTCAGAGCTCACGGAGTATTTTGATGCAGGCGGAAGGTTCACGACCTGGGCAGCATCCTCCAGTGCCAAACGAGAGGGTCCACTTTCCGTGGGGCGGTCGAACCGTTCCACCAGCAGCCCTGGCAGGCCGTTCCGGTCAGTGACGACTCTATGCCGGGCGACAGGGATTTTCAGCGCTTTCGCCCCCGTGAGGTGCGCCGCTTCGTTGACGACAAGGTGGGCATGCAGCGGCGGATCCAGCTTAAGCAGGTAGCGGCGGCTTGCCAGGGCAAAGGGAGTGGTCAGCATGGAGGCGCTGGCTTTGGCCTGGACCCCCGGCAGGCCATAGGGATCCACAGCGCCGGCGAGGGCAGCGAAATCAAGGTCCTCCGGCCGCGAGGTGTCCGCCAGTGGCAAAGGCTCCTCCGGGATTTCTCCGGCGGGCACGATCTGGACATCGCCGGGTACGTCTGCGCCGACGGCCAGGAGGAGGCTGAGTTCATCGCCCAGGCTGGTCTTCACGGCATCCTTAAGCATAGTGAGTCGGTGCCCTTCGGGCAGGAGTCCCGAAAAGAAGGATGGTAGCGCCCCGCTGGGCGCTTCAACAGGCGCCGCCGCGAGGGGCAACGTGGTACTGACGGGACGGCCGCTCGAGCCAAGGTAGTCGGACGTGTAGGAGAAGACGACACTCCCCCGCTCCGTCCTTTTCAGGTGGCCCGCCAGCAGGCCGGTCTTGTAAACGTCGGCGCTTCGCACAAACTTAAGGCGGCGCAGGTCCTCAGTCATCGACGGCCTTGAGATGCAGGCCCACTGCGTTGGCCGCGGCGGCAACCGTAGCAAGTGACGGATTACCCGTTCCCGTTTCGATCGCGTGAACCGTACGGGACGACGTGCCAATCAGGTCGGCCAACGTGGCTTGAGTGATGCCGGCTTCCTTCCGGGCCCGGCGGATGCTGGAACCGATGGCGGCGATGTCGTCCATCCCTGCCTTTCTGAAATATGTTGCGGAAACGGCCCGATTACCGACAACTATGCCGGAGAGAACGTCCGATTCGCAAGATATTTCAGAAATGGCTTACTCCGGGTATACCGGCCCGCTGAACGCCAGATTCTGCAAGATATTGCTGCTTTGCGCTGCGGTCAATACCACGCTGACTGTCTCGGTGATGGATGCCTGTCCAGGTGCCGAGGGCGATTCAACGACAATCTTTTTCCGAGCGTTTCGAGGCGAGCGTCCCTAGCTCAGCGGCGAGCCGTCCACCAGGGCGCGGGTGGCCGGTGATGAGAACTGACTTGCCAGTTCCCTGACGACAGCCTGAAGCTCATGCCGCAACAGGTCAGGATCGATGGTTGCCGCGGCCAGCACCGAGCGCTCCATCTCTACGGCGGCGGCTGCCGCTTCCCGGCCACTGTCGGTGAGGGATACCACCTGGCTGCGCCGGTCAGAGGTGCTGCGCACGCGGGCGATGTGGCCGTGGGCCTCCAGCCGCGTAAGCGTCTTCCCCATGGTCTGGGCCTGTACCCGAACAAACTGGGCGAGCTGTGCTTGGGTCATGGGACCCTGGGCTGCGAGCACTTCAATGGCTATCACGCCTGCATGCGTCAGCCCGATGGCGCCGAGCTTCTCGTTCCAAGAGTGTTCCACGAGGCGCGCCGCGGTGGACAATAAGCGCCCTGTGGGCCAGCGATCCATGTCAGGCATACCTGCAAGTATAGCTAAGGCTGGTTAGCATCGATTGCAGATGCTTACTAGGGTGATACGTCCCGCTTGCAACAAGGAGATCAACATTGGCTGAAAGACTTCTGACCGGTGCCGTGGCGCCCGGCTTCACATTGAAGGATTCGTCGGGTCAGGACGTGAGCCTGGCTTCGGACCGGGGCGCCGGCACCATCGTCTATTTCTACCCGGCGGCCTCCACCCCCGGTTGCACCAAACAGGCGTGCGACTTCCGCGACAACCTGGCCTCCTTCACCGCGGCCGGCTACCGCGTCCTGGGCGTCTCCCCCGATTCAGTCGAAAAACTCGCCGCCTTTGCCGCCAACGAAGATCTCAGCTTCCCGCTGCTTTCAGACGAAGACCATGCCGTGGCCGACGCCTACGGCGCGTGGGGCGAAAAGAAAAACTACGGACGGACCTACGAAGGACTGATCCGCTCCACCATCGTGGTCGATCCTGACGGCAAGGTGGCGTTGGCCCAGTACAACGTGCGGGCCACCGGGCACGTGGCGAAACTGCGGCGCGACCTCAAACTGGACCGGTAGCCGAAACGCGTCTGCAAGGACGCGGCAGGGGCCGGGGACTGACAGGAACGGCACCCGGCCGAGGCTACAATGGAAACTGGCATCCGCCGTCGTACGTTTTGCTCCCGGTCCAGTCCGCTGGCCGGAGCAGAAACACCGTCAGCTGCCAAGCGCGAGTGGTGAAATTGGCAGACACGCAGGATTTAGGTTCCTGTGCCTTCGGGCGTGGGGGTTCAAGTCCCCCCTTGCGCACATTTACCCAGAGATCCCGGGCCCCACGGCCCGGGATCTCTGCATTTAACCGAATGGCCCCATAACCACTGATTAAAGAAAGTCTTTTCGATCCACCCATCCATTTCGGAACTCCGCCCGAATACCCCATGAGACACCAGCCAAGGGCAGGTGCCCGATAGTCGGAACAGGTCACGCGGCAGGCGCCATGTCTGCGGCAGGCAAGAAATCGGCACAAACAAGGAGAACCGAAATGCAGTCATTCAAGCGCACATCCTTCACCGTCGCAGGCGTTGCAGCTGCAGCCCTGCTGAGCCTCACGGCTTGCGGCGGATCGACCACAACGGCACCGAGCACCTCCGCTCCGTCGGCCGCACCGACGACGTCCAGCATGGCGCCGTCACCGTCCATGACCGCCAGCGCCGCCGCCATGGATCCGGCAGCGAACCTGGTGGGCAAGGGCTGCGCCGGCTACGCCGAGAAGGTCCCCACCGGCGCGGGTTCGGTTGCCGGCATGGCCCTTGACCCGGTAGCGGTCGCCGCCTCCAACAACCCCATTTTGACCACGCTCACGGCCGCCGTCTCCGGCAAGCTGAACCCGAAGGTTGACCTCGTGGACACGCTTAACGGCGCCGAGTTCACCGTCTTCGCCCCGGTGGATGACGCGTTCGCAAAGATCGACGCGGCAACCATCGAGACGCTGAAGACCGACGACGCCCTGCTGAGCAAGATCCTGACCTACCACGTAGTTCCCGGCCAGATCACCCCTGACAAGATCGCCGGCACCCACGCCACAGTCCAGGGCGGTTCGGTCACCGTGACCGGCAGCGGGGATGCGCTTCAGGTCGACGGCGCCAACGTCATCTGCGGTGGCGTCAAGACCAAAAACGCCACCGTTTACCTGATCGACTCGGTGCTGATGCCCAAGTAATACACCTAAACCGGCGCCGGCCACCGGCGGCACCAGGGACTCACAGCGGCCCGTTCCCACCAGGAACGGGCCGCTACCTTGCGCCGGGCAATGCGGTTACCGGGAACACCGGGCCCCGTCAATTAGACTGTGTCCTTGGCCCGCAGTAGGCGGCGCCGGCCAGAAACAGCCCAGAGGTGATAGACGAGTGCCCAGCAGTACATCGCGGCGAACGGTCATCAAGACCGGCGCCGTTCTTATGGCGTTAGGCCTGACAGCCTGTACCAGCACCCCCTCGCCGTCACCGTCGTCCACGTCACCCACAACGCCCGCCACGGCATCCGAGCCCACCGAAACGTTCACCTTCGGCACAGCATCCCAGCCTTTGGGGCTGGACCCGGCCCTCTCAAGCGATGTGGAGAGCTACCGGATCACCCGCCAGATCCTTGAGGGCCTGGTGGGAGTCGACCAGACCACCGGAAAACCCACCCCGCTGCTGGCGACGGAATGGACCGAATCGAACGAAGGCCGCACCTACACCTTCAAGCTCCGCACCGGTGTCTTCTTCCATGACGGCACGCCGTTCAACGCCGATGCCGTCTGCCACAACTTCAACCGCTGGTTCGCGTTCCCCGCGGAACTCCGCATGCAGGCGCCGGGAATCTCTTTCAAGAGCGTGTTCAAGGCCCATTCCGACGACGCTGCCCTCTCCATCTTCAAGAGCTGCACCGCAGAGGCCCCTGACACGGTCCGGATCGACCTCACCCAGCCCTTCACGGCCTTCCTCCAGGCACTGACCCTGCCGGCCTTTGCCATCGCCTCCCCCGCAGCGCTGACCACAGGCACCGCCGATGTGCTCAACCAGACGCGGTACGGCAACCCTGTGTCCGCATTTGCCACCAACCCCGTGGGCACGGGGCCATACAGCCTGGCCGCCTGGGACGAAACCAGCGTCCGCCTCGTCACCCACAAGGAGTACTGGGGAAACCGTGGCCAGATCGCCACCATCAATTTCGTCACGTACGACCACCCGCAGACACGCCTGCAGGCCCTGTTGGATGGCAAGATCGACGGTTACGACGCCGTCACGGTGGGGAACTTCGACCAGCTCGTCAAGCGGGGCATGCAAATCGTCCAGCGTGACCCGTTCTCGGTGATGTACCTGGGTATGAACCAAGAAATCCCGATCCTTCAGAACCTGAAGATCCGCCAGGCCGTCGAGTTGGCGATCGACAAGGACACCCTGATCCGCAAGTTCTTCATCGATAACACGGCCAAGGCCACACAATTCGTCCCGCCCAAAATCAGCGGCTTCAACAACGAAGCCCCGGAATTGGGCCACGACCCGGCCAAGGCGAAGGCCTATCTTGCCGAAGCCGGCTACGCCGGGGAAGAGCTCCGGTTCTACTACCCGCTGAACGCCACCCGTCCCTACCTGCCCACGCCCGAGAAAATCTACGCGGAGCTGAGCAGGCAACTGACCGCCGTCGGGTTCAACGTCAAGCCTGTCCCGGTGGACTGGTCTGACGGCTACCTCCAGAAGGTCCAGTCACCGGGTGACCACGCGCTGCACCTGCTCGGCTGGAACGGCGCCTATTCGGACGCCGAAAACTTTGTTGGCCCCCTGTTCGGCGAAAAGAATGGTGAGTTCGGCTACCAAGACCCGCAGGTCTTCTCCAAGATCAACCGGGCCCGGGGCCTGCCCGCCGGCAAGGAACGCGATGAGCAGTACCACACCATCAACGCCCAGATCGCGGCCACTGTCCCGGCTGTTCCCATCGCCTTCCCCATTTCGGCGCTGGCCCTGTCAGACCGCGTCAGCAGCTATCCGGCGTCCCCGGTACTAAGTGAAGT
The DNA here is from genome assembly GCF_014712225.1 of Pseudarthrobacter sulfonivorans. Classification (GTDB taxonomy): domain Bacteria; phylum Actinomycetota; class Actinomycetes; order Actinomycetales; family Micrococcaceae; genus Arthrobacter; species Arthrobacter sulfonivorans. The sequence continues at coordinate 135,293 of NZ_JACXBW010000009.1, read as the reverse complement.
TTTCACGAAGGTGCAGCTAAAGCCTTGACGGCCGCGCCCAATTTCAGTATGCGGGCCGGGCAGGGATATTCTGTGACAGCCAGAGCCGCTGCTATCGGAGACTGATTGTGACCTTCATATCCAAGACCCAACATGCCGACGTTGTCCTGATTGGCGGCGGCATCATGAGCGCCACCCTCGGGGCGTTCATCAAGCAGCTAGAGCCGAACTGGACAATCTCCCTGTTCGAACGCCTGGACCAGCCGGGCCTGGAAAGCTCCGACCCCTGGAACAATGCCGGAACCGGCCACGCCGCACTGTGCGAGCTCAACTACTCCCCCGCAGCCAAGGACGGCTCGGTGAATCCTGCCAAGGCGCTGCTGATCAACGAACAGTTCCAGCTCTCTCGCCAGTTCTGGTCCCACCTGGTCCAGGAGCAGCTGATCGGCTCGCCCAAGGGCTTTATCAACACCGTCCCGCATATGAGTTTTGTGATCGGCGAGAAGAACGCCAGCTTCCTCAAGACCCGCTACGAGGCACTGAAGTCCCACACCCTGTTCCGCAGCATGGAGTACTCCGAGGACCACGCACAGATCGCAAAGTGGGCGCCGCTGATCGTCAAGGGCCGCGACCCCAAGCAGCGCATCGCCGCCACCCGGGCGGCTGAGGGCACCGACGTCGACTTCGGGGCCCTGACCCGTGAGCTGACCACCTACCTGGGCAATAACGGCGTCGAGGTCAACTACGGCCACGAGGTTAGCGGCATCACCAAAGCGTCCGACGGCGGCTGGGACCTTTCACTGAAATACCCGGCTTCCGGCGAGCACGGGAAAATCCACGCCAAGTTTGTGTTCGTCGGCGCGGGCGGCGGTGCGCTGCACCTCCTGCAGGCTTCGGGAATCCCGGAGAGCAAGGGTTACGGCGGATTTCCCGTGTCCGGCCAGTTCTTCCGCTGCACCGATGAGACCCTCGCGGCCCAGCACAGCGCCAAGGTTTATGGCCAGGCGTCCGTGGGCGCCCCGCCCATGTCCGTCCCGCACCTGGACACCCGCTACGTCAACGGCAAGCGCTCCCTTCTGTTCGGCCCGTACGCCGGTTTCTCAACCAACTTCCTGAAGAACGGCTCATACCTGGACCTGCCGCTGTCCATCCGCCCCAGCAACATCATTCCGATGCTGGCCGTGGCCAAGGACAACATGGACCTCACGGCCTACCTGATCAAAGAGGTGGCCAAGCGCCACGGCGACAAGGTGGAGGCGCTTCGCGAGTACTACCCCGAGGCCAAGGACGGCGATTGGGAACTGATCACCGCCGGCCAGCGTGTACAGATCATCAAGAAGGATCCGAAGAAGGGCGGCGTGCTGCAGTTCGGGACTGAAGTGATCGCCGGCCGCGACGGCTCGATCGGTGCGCTCCTGGGCGCGTCGCCCGGCGCGTCGACGGCGGTACCCATCATGATCGAACTGATGCAGAAAGCCTTCCCGAAGAACTTCAAGGGCTGGCAGGGCAAGCTGAAGGACATGATGCCCGGCTACGGCGTGAAGCTCGACGAGAACCCGGACCTGGCTGCCGAACTCGAAGCGGCCACCGCCAAGGCACTCCAGCTGGAAAGCGTTCCCGCCAACCACTGACGCATCGCCGGCCTGGCGGGCAGGTCCGGTCCCAGCAGTCCGTCAACCCCACAGGAGACCACGCGATGTTCCGGCTGGCACAACTTTCACTGGCAAACCGGGCACTGATCGCGCTGATCACCGTCTTCGCATCGGTGTTCGGCGTGATCACCATGTCATCGCTGAAGCAGGAACTCATCCCCTCCATCGAGTTCCCGCAGATCACGGTCCTGACCCCAATGCCCGGAGCCTCGCCGGAAGTGGTGGACAAACAGGTCAGCGCCCCGCTGGAGACAGCCCTGAACGGGGTGGAGGGACTGGAGTCCACCTCTTCGACGTCGCGTAACGGCACGTCGCAGATCACCATGGTCTTCACCTATGGCACCAACCTTGACCGTGCCCGGAACCAGATTGACCGGGCCATCTCCAACGCCAAGCGTTCCCTGCCGGCGGACGTGCAGCCGCAGGCGTTCGCCGGCAGCATCAGCGACTTCCCCATCGTGTTCCTCGCGGTGTCCTCGGACAAGCCGCTCAGCGAACTCAACGCGGACCTCCAGCGGCTCTCGGTCCCCCGGCTCCAGAAGATCGACGGCGTCCGCGGCGCCGACGTAACCGGCGGGGCAACCCAGCACATCGAGGTCCTCCCGCGGCCCGAAGCGATGGCCGCCAGCGGTGCCACCATCGAGTCCATCCGGAACGCGCTGGGGAACAACGGATCACTGATCCCGGCGGGCACCATCGAGGAACAGGGCAAGACCCTGTCCCTGCAGATCGGCAGCCCGGTGGACTCCCTGGACACCATTAGGTCGCTGCCGCTGGGCGGGGCCAAAAACGGGGCAACGATCGGCACGGTCGCGGACGTCAGCCTCAAAGACAACGAACGCACGTCCATTACCCGGACCAACGGCGAGGAAACGCTGGCAGTTTCCGTCACCAAGAAGCCTGAAGGCGACACCGTGGGCATTTCCCACGCCGTCAACGACTCGCTGGCCGCCCTTGAGGCGGAACTGGGATCCAACGCCAAGTTCACCGCCGTGTTCGATCAGGCGCCGTTCATCGAGAAGTCCATCAAGGACCTCACCACCGAGGGCCTGTTGGGGCTGGGCTTCGCGGTGGCCGTCATCCTGGTGTTCCTGATGTCCGCGCGCTCCACCCTGGTGACAGCGGTGTCCATTCCGCTTTCGCTCCTGGTGACTTTCATCGGGCTTTCGGCGACGGGCTATTCGCTGAACATCCTGACTTTGGGCGGGCTCACCATCGCGATCGGTCGCGTGGTGGACGACTCCATTGTGGTGATCGAGAACATCAAGCGCCACCTCAGCTACGGCGAGGAAAAAGTGGCCGCCATCCTCACCGCGATCCGCGAAGTGGCCGGGGCCATCACCGCCTCGACGCTGACCACCGTGGCAGTCTTCCTGCCCATCGCCTTCGTCGGCGAGCTCGCGGGCGAACTGTTCCGGCCCTTCGCGCTGACGGTCACCATGGCGCTGCTGGCATCCCTGCTGGTCTCGTTGACCATCGTTCCGGTCCTCGCCTACTGGTTCCTTAAGAGCCCGGCCGTTGCCGCACCAGGCTCCGCCGCCCGTGAAGCCGCTGCCGCTGCCCGGGCCAAGGCGCACGAGTCCGAACAGAAAAGCCGGCTGCAGCGCGCCTACCTGCCCATCTTGAGCAAGACGCAGAAACATCCGGTGTGGACCCTCGTTGCCGCCCTGCTGGTGCTCGGCGGGACAGGTGCCATGACGCCGCTTCTGGCCACCAACCTCCTCGGCGATTCCGGCCAGAACAGCATGACGGTCCGCCAGGTGCTGCCGGCGGGGACGAGCCTTGCCGACACCAGTTCCGCGGCGGTAAGGCTCGAGGAAGTCCTCCGCGGCATTGAGGGCGTCAAGAACGTCCAGGTCACCTCAGGCAACGCGCAGGCCGGCTTCGCCGCCCTCACCTCCTCCGGCTCCTCCAACTCCACGTTCACCGTGGTGACGGACGAGAAGGTGAACCAGGCAAAGCTCCAGGAAACGGTCCGCACGAAATTGGCCGGGGTGGCCGATTCCGGGAAGATTACCGTCGGCTCCCAGCAGGGCGGCTTTGGCACGTCCTCGACTGTGGACATCACCATCAAGGCGGCGACCTCCGAGGACCTCCGCACGGCCAGCGACACCGTGGTGGAAGCCATGACCGGTGTCCCGGAGACCAGCGAGGTGACCACCAACCTCGCGGCCAGCCAGCCGGTGGTCCAGGTCAAGGTGGACCGGGCCAAAACTGCCGCCGCAGGACTCAACGAGGAGCAGGTGGCCGGCGTCCTGGCCGCCACGATCAGTCCCATCCCGGCCGGCACCGTCCGGATCGAGACCAACGACTTCCCCGTACAGATCGGCAAAGGCACCCGGTTCACGAGCATCGACGCGGTGCGCGGCATCGCCTTGCCGGCCGCGGCCGGACCGGTGACCCTGGGCAGCATCGCTTCCGTCGAGAAGGTGGACGTACCGGTTTCCATCACCGCCAGCAACGGCCAGCAGACCGCGAAAGTGTCAGTCACGCCGTCGGGCTCCAACCTCGGTGCGGTGAACGCCGAGGTGCAGAAGCGCCTCGCGGAGGTCAGCCTGCCCGCCGGGGTCACGGCGGAACTGGGCGGCGCCACCACCCAGCAGGCAGAGTCCTTCCGGCAGCTGGGCCTGGCGCTCCTCGCGGCCATCGCCATTGTCTACGTCATCATGGTGGCCACCTTCAAGTCCCTGGTCCAGCCGCTGATCCTGCTGGTCTCGGTTCCGTTTGCGGCCACCGGAGCCGTCGCGCTGCTCCTGGCGACCGGCGTTCCCCTGGGCCTGCCATCCCTGATCGGCATGCTGATGCTCGTGGGAATCGTGGTCACCAACGCGATCGTGCTCATCGACCTCATCAACCAATACCGGCAGCCGCGGAACGGCCTGCCCGGGATGACCGTGGCGGACGCCATCACGCACGGGGCGCGGCAGCGCCTCCGCCCCATCCTGATGACCGCCCTCGCCACTGTCTTCGCCCTGACGCCCATGGCGCTGGGTCTGACCGGGGGCGGCGGTTTCATCTCCCAGCCACTGGCAGTGGTGGTCATCGGCGGGCTGGTGTCCTCCACTGCCCTGACTCTGGTGCTGGTTCCCGTGCTGTACCGCCTCGTGGAGGGGCGGCGGGAACGCAGAACGCTGCTCCTGGCCCTGCAGGAGCGCCCTGAGTTTGCGGCGGCGGACGACGTCGACGCAGAGTTCAGCGACTGGACCACCGGCATGACGCCCAAGGTCAGCGGCCGCCGCGCCGCCGCGGGCGACCCCGAGTAGCCCCGCGCCGGAGGGGCAACACCGTACGTGCTTCCTCCATCGCAGACGTCGCAGAAGTCGCAGAAGCGAAAGGGAGGGGGAGCCATTCGGCTCCCCCTCCCCGCTTCGGACGCTCCTTCGTGATGCCCGCCCGCCGCTTACTCGGCGGTGTGTGATGCCCCCAGCAGCTCCCGCACGCGCGCCGAAACCCTCACGAAGTCCGGATCCTCCATGGTTGCCGCATAGTCACGATGCGAACCGAGCGGCACGTCAAGGGTTTCGAGGATCGTGCCGGGCCGGGCACTCATCACCACCACGCGGTTGGCCAGGAACACCGCCTCAGCCACGGAGTGGGTCACCAGGATCACCGTAGTGCCGGTTTCGCGCCAGATGCGGTGCAGCTCGATGTTCATGCGTTCCCGGGTCAGGGCGTCCAGCGCGCCGAACGGTTCGTCCATCAGCAGGACGTCTGGCTCGTGCAGGAGAGCCCGGCACAGGGAAACCCGCTGCTGCATACCCCCGGACAGCTCATGCGGGAAGGACTTTTCAAATCCCCCAAGGCCGGTCATCTCGATCAGCTCGTCCGCGCGCCGGGCTGCCTTGGCCTTATCCATGCCACGCATTTCGGCCTGAAGCAGGATGTTTCCCCTGACGTTGCGCCACTCGAGCAGTGCCGCCCGCTGGAAGACGTAGCCGATATCGCGGCGCGGCCCCTTGATCTGCTGGCCCCGCAGTTGCGCCTGGCCGCTGGTCGCAGCGGTCAATCCGGCCACGACCTTGAGCAGGGTGGACTTTCCGCAACCCGAAGGCCCGGCAATTGAAAGGAATTCGCCCTGTTCAACATTGAGGTTGATGCCGTCCAGGGCGGTCATCCTACTGCGTTTGGTGGAGTAGGTGATGTTCAGGTTTTCGATGGTCACAACCGGTTGGGTCGTAGTCACCCGTTTCTCGTGCAAAAGGGCTGTCATGTCGTTCTCAGCTTTCACTTTGGCTGGTACTGCGAATCGAAGTATTTGGACGCGTCGCTGCCTTCTCCGATGAGGCCTGCTCCGGAAAGCGTCTTGATGGTTGAAGCCCAGTCAGCGGGATCATTGATGCCCGGGTTCTTGCCCTTGGTGGCCGGCGTGCTGAGCAGTTTGATGGTTTCTGTCCACTGTTCCAGCACCACGGCCTGTGCCGGGACCTGGGGGTCTTTGCCTTCCATCGACTTGGCAGCAGCTTCAGGATTGGCTATGGCCGCCGTGAACGATTCCGAGACGGCAGCCATCATCTCCTTGGCCAGGGCAGGGTTCTTGGCCAGGTAGTCATCGGAGGAGATCAGGCCGTTCGAGTAGAAGTTGATGCCCTGGTCGGAGTAGCGCAAGTACGTCATGGCCTTGCCACTCTTGGCTGCAATGGTCGGCCCCTGGTCGTGGGCGAATCCAATCAGGCCATCGACCTTGTTTGAGAGGACCGCCGCGACCTTTCCTGCAGCGTCGAGGTTCTGCTGCTTCACATCCGTTTCCGCAAGGCCTGCTGCCTTCAGGAAGAGCGGAAAGGTGACGCTGGGAGCATCTCCGGCAGACGTGGCGATGGTCTTGCCTTTGAGGTCGGCTACCTCCTTGATTCCCGAGTCGGTGAAGACCTGCACGGCAGAGGGAGTGGTCTGCAGGTAGACGCCGAGGCTTTTCACCTTGACCCCTTTGTCCACGTTGGCCAGGACCGCGGGGGTATCGGCCCAGCCGAAGTCCATCTGGCCCTGGCCGGTTGCCTGGACAGTCTTGGTGGAACCCTGGCCCGCCTTGATGGTCAGGTCGATGCCGTGCTTTTTGAAGATGCCCTCTTGCACTCCGTAGTAAAACGCAGCGTGCTCGCCATAGGGATACCAGTTCAACATCAGGGTCGCGGGTTTTGACTCTGCGGATCCGGAGGCAGCGGTTCCAGGCTGCGTTGCTCCACCGCATCCTGTGAGGGCGAGTGATCCCGCCGCGATGGCGGCCAGGACGGCTGTACGGACAAGTTTCATAGTGTTCTCTCCATTGAGTTGGAATGCGGGTAAAGGAATTAGCCGTTGGTGGATGCGCCGCCGGTGCGCCGCGAGGCCTGCCACGGAACGAGGAACCATTCGGCAATCTGGATGATCGCGAAGAGCAGAATGCCCAGGAGGGACATGATGATCAGGGCCGCGAAGAGCATGGCCGTGTCGATGTTGCCGTTGGCCTGGAGGATGACGTAGCCAAGGCCCTCATTGGCCCCGACGAATTCCCCGACGACTGCGCCCGTGACCGCCAGGGTTGCCGCCACCTTAAGACCGGAGAACAGCTGGGGCAGCGACGCCGGCAGCCGGACCTTGAGGAATGTTTTGAAGGGATTGGCTCCCATGGTCGAGGTCAGCTCCAGGATTTCCGGATCGACTGACCGCAGGCCGGCCATGCCGGATACCACGATGGGGAAAAAGGCCATCAGCACCGCGACCCAGATCTTCGGCTCCAGGCCAAAGCCAAGCCAGACCACGAACAAGGGAGCAATGGCGATCTTTGGGATAACCTGCGCGAACAGGATGATGGGGTACATGGTCTTCTCCAGCGACCGCGAGTAGACCATCAGGACCGCGACGAGTTCACCCAGAAGTATGGCAATGACAAAGCCCAGGACGGTCTCCAGCGTTGTCACGCCCGTGTGCTGGGCCAGATACGTTCCGTTCTCGCTCAGGGCCCTGAGGGTGTCCTGGGGACTGGGAAGAATGAAGGGAGCCACCCACTTCTGCGCGGTGACCAGCCACCACAAAAGCACAAGGGCGAAGACGAACGCCACGGGCCGCCAAAACTCTGCTGCCCATTTCGCGAGGAAGTTGTTCTTGCGGGGACGTGGATCCATATCGGGGCTTTGCCGTTCGGACTGGACACTCACCGCTCGGGCATCGCTGACGGTTGATGGCATGGGGATTCTCCGCGTTATAGAAAGGGACAGGAGCTTGGAATGCGCTTTCCTGATCCACAATCTAGAGTGATTCGGCCCACATGTCAAAGGTTTGGGGCATACTCGGCAAGCCCTTTCCCGCAGAGTCCGCCTGCCGCAGTGCAATGCGGTCCGGCCGCGTGGGGTTGCGAAGGGAATTTCCGGGCCCATGAAACGTTGAAGCCCTCGATACATGCAAATGCATGAACATCTGGTATATTGATAACAATCCCAGAGAAGTCCAGGAACGGAAGGCCAACCATGCAAATCGGCGTATTCAGCGTCAGCGACATCACCGCTGACCCCACCACCGGCCGCACACCCACCGAGAACGAACGCATCAAGGCGTCCGTTGCCATCGCCAGGAAGGTCGAAGAAATCGGCATGGATGTCTACGCCATCGGCGAGCACCACAACCGCCCCTTCTTCTCATCCTCCCCCACCACGACGCTTGCCTACATCGCCGCCCAGACCGAGCGGATCACCCTGTCAACGGCCACAACACTGATCACCACCAACGATCCGGTCAAGATCGCCGAAGACTTCGCGATGCTCCAGCACCTGGCGGATGGCCGCGTGGACCTTGTCCTGGGCCGCGGCAACACGGCCCCTGTCTACCCTTGGTTCGGCAAGAACATCCAGGACGGCGTGGAACTGGCCATCGAGAACTACAGCCTGCTGCGCCGGCTCTGGGACGAGGACACGGTCAACTGGTCCGGCAAGTTCCGCACGCCGCTGCAGAACTTCACGTCCACGCCCCGCCCGCTCGACGGCGTCGCCCCCTTCGTGTGGCACGGCTCCATCCGCACGCCGCAGATCGCAGAAGTGGCCGCCTACTACGGCGACGGCTTCTTTGCCAACAACATCTTCTGGCCCAAGGAGCACTACCAGCAGCTGATCGGCCTCTACCGCGAACGCTACGAGCACTACGGCCACGGCACGGCGGACCAGGCAATCGTGGGGCTCGGTGGCCAGTTCTTCATGCGCAAGAACTCCCAGGATGCCGTCAAGGAATTCCGTCCCTACTTCGATAACGCGCCCGTTTACGGCCACGGCCCGTCGATGGAGGACTTCACCTCGCAGACTCCCCTCACCGTGGGAAGCCCGCAGGAGGTCATCGAGAAGACGCTGACGTTCCGTGAGTACTTCGGCGACTACCAGCGCCAGCTGTTCCTGATTGACCACGCAGGGCTCCCGCTGAAAACCGTCCTGGAGCAGCTGGACCTCTTCGGTGAGGAAGTCCTCCCGGTCCTGCGCAAGGAGTACGCTGCCAAGAAGCCGGCCCACGTGCCGGAGCCCCCCACCCACGCCGGCCGCGTGGCTGCCCTCATGGCATCCCAGGCCAACGAAAAAACATCCTCGGAGGCGTGATGGCTGCCGAAGGCAAGGAAGCGCCGAGCCGGCTGGCGGCGGAGACCTGGGAGTCGCTTTTCCGGGCCCAGGTGGCGGTCATGCGCAAACTCCAGGCGGGCAAGGCCTTCAAAAACGTGGCCATCAACGAGTACGACGTCCTGTTCACACTCTCCCGGTGCCCGTCCGGCTGGCTTCGGCTCAACGAACTCAACGACCATGTCCTGCTGAGCCAGTCGAGCCTGAGCAGGCTGGTGGAGCGGCTGGAAAAGCGCGGCCTCGTGGTCCGGCAGCCCGCCCCGGACGACGGCCGGGGCGTCCTGTTGAAGCTGACCGAGGAAGGGGCGGCACTGCAGAAGGAGATCGGCCGCGAGCACGTGCGGGACATCTCCAGCCTGGTGGTGCCGGCCCTGACAGCTGCCGAGCAAAAAGAGCTTCAGCGGCTGACGGACAAGCTCCGTAATTCCGTGGGTGCCAAACCACTCAAGTAAACGCCGGACTCAGCGCCCCGGCCGGCCCCCTGGCAGGCCGGTCCGGAAGCCGACAGCCCGGACCGGCCAGCCTGGAACCAGACAGCCCGGACCAGACACCCCGGATTGGCTAGCCCAGAGCCACCATCCTGGCCGGATCCTCGGCGGGCAGCTGGCCGTTGACCACCGCGGTGACGCGCAGCTCGTTCAGGGTCAGGCGCCCGCCCACGGTGGACAGGAATGCCGTGTCGGATGAGTCCCGGCCTGCCGTGATCCGCAGCATCGACTCCCGCGGGGCCAGCCCCGTGGGGTCGATGACATGCCAGGCGCCATCGACATGGGCCTCCGCCACGGCGTGAAAATCCATCGGGGCCAGCCCCGGCGCATATACGGCCGCGAGCCGTGCCGGGATGTCCTTCGAACGGAGCAGCGCGATGGCCAGATGCGCGAAGTCCCGGCATACGCCGCGGCGGTGCAGGAGCGTTTCGACTGCCCCGTCAGTGCCTCGCGACGAGCCGCTGACGTACCTCAACTCGCCGTGGACCCAGTTCCTGACTGCCTGGAGCAGCCCAGCACCGTGCAGGCCGCCGAACTCGGCGTAAGCGGTGGGCAGGAGCCGGTCGGACTCCGCGTAGCGGCTCGGCCGGACATAACGGATGAGCTCGGCCAGGGTTGGCTCCTCCGGCTCCGCCCTGCCAGCAACCGTCGCAGAGTACTCCACCGTCACTTCCGCCGGCTCTGCAAACTCCATGTAGTGGAGGCGGCCGCCGTGATAGTCGGCCAGTTCGCGGAACGGTACCGCGGCCCCGCCAGCCGTGACGGTGAGGGATTCTTCGAACGAGGTGTAGCCGCGGTTTTTGGCTACGGCGATGGCCAAGGCTGCCTTGGTGTCAGCCACGGTTTTGAAAACCATGCGGGCGGCAACAGTGCGTTCCATGTATCTCCGGGGTGTGAGGTAGTGGCAGAACAGCCGCTCTGACCCGGCGCTGATGGCGCCGGGGGCGGGACTAGTTTTTGATCTCCAGAGACATTAGCATCCGCTGCACATTCGCGAAGTCCGGGCCCTCATTGACGTACTTGGCTGCCTGGTCCAGGGTGTCAAAGGCCTTGGCAGGGGCCACCTTTTCATCCGGGGCAAAGGCTTTCAGGGCAATGACGTCGCCAAAGGAATAGTCTCCCTTGCCCGCGGGGCCGCGGACCACGTTGCGCAGTTCGCAGGCCTGCCCGTCCGCCCCGCCAACAATGTTGGTGATGCCGTACGAGCCGAAGTACCGGTAGCCCTGGATCACGCGGTACACCGCGTGCGGCGCGATGGTGCCTTCGCCCGTCAGGCCGGGAAGTGCCACCGGCACACTGCTGATGACGACGTAGGGTTTCTTCCCGGTGTCAGGGCACGCAGGCTCCGACGGCGGCAGTCCCGTCCGCAGGGCAGCCATGAAGGTGCCGTCCTGCTTTTTCACCTCGATCTTCAACGCACCGGGCAGCGCCCCATCCTCGGGCGTGACGGACTGGGCGATCCATTGGTCGGGGAGGTCAAAACTGACGGTCCGGCCGGGGTCGGTAAAGGTTTTCCAGGCGGCTGCTGTGGCGGCCGGGCCGGGAGCCGCAGTGGCCGACCCGCTCGGCGTGGGAGTAGGCTCCGACGCCGGCGGACTGCTGCCCGTGCCTGTCGCGCCGGGGGCGGAGCCGGAGGAGGCCCCCGGCTCCGCAGTCCATGCCGGGCCGCTGCCGCCAGGGGCACTGCATCCGGCCGCCAGGACTCCGGCCATCAGAAGCGTCGCGGTCCGAAGTCCCCAGGATGTCGCCCTGCTTGTCATCCAACCAGCCTATCGGCAGACGACGGCGGACCAGAGGGCAGGAGCCTCGTGTCGCCGTCGGCCATTCGCCGCAGCCAAGGGGCTAGGCTGGGGAGCATGAGGCATGAGCATTACGGCACGGAAGAAGTGGGCCTGGCGGATATCTCTGCCCTCGACATCGCGGACTGGCGGCTCAGGACGTTCGCCCTGTACGAGAATGTGCGGAGAATTGCCGCCGACGACCCAGCCGAGGCCCACTCCCTGTGGCGCCATGAACGCGACCGCATGTTCGCGACGCACCCGGCGTCAGCCCTCACGCCGGAGGATAAGGCGCAGTTCTCCGGCCTGAAAACGGCCGACTACGATCCCATCTACCGTTTCTACGTGCCGCTCACCCTGGAGGGGGCAGGCCGGGAAATGAGCGTGGAGACGGCCACCGACGGTGTGGTGAACTTCATCCGGCTCGGCACGTTCGATCTTCCGGAGCTGGGCCAGCTGGGCGTGTGGAAGCTGCACGGTTACGGAGGCGGTATTTTCGTGCCGTTCCGGGATGCCACTGCAGGTCAGCCCGGCGGGACCTACGGCGCCGGCCGGTACCTTCTGGACACCATCAAGGGCGCCTTCCATGGCGTCCAAGGGTCCGGACCCGGCGCAGAATTTGTGATCGACTTCAACTTCGCTTACAACCCGTCATGCGCCTACAACGACGCCTGGGCATGCCCCCTGCCCGGACCCTCCAACCGCCTGGCCGTGGAGATCCCGGTGGGCGAGCTGTACTGAGCCGGCTTCCGCTGCCCGGACCGCCGCTGACACCCGTGTCCGACCGCCGTCGAACGGCGCCCGGAGGACGTAGGATGTCTTCATGACTTCCACCGCTCCCCGCCGCCTTGCCCGCGTCCGCCCAGAGTCACCTGCTGCTGCCGACGAGCATTTTTTCGTGGCCAACGACGCCCCTGATTTCAGTTCGGACGCCGGACGGTCCTGGACTGTTATCGAGTCCCCCTTCGCTGCTTCCCTTGCAAACGCCAACAGCCCGGCACGCTCCGGCTGGGAGACCGGCGCTGTAGTGATGGAGGGCTCGTTTACCTTCCTGGCACCGTCGGTGCCCGCCAATGTCCTGGGGATGGCGCACAACACCGGCCAGCCCGGCCGGGACCTCCCGCCGCAGGCGTTTCACAAGGCCGCCACCAGTGTCATCGGCCCCGGCGACGCCATTGAACTGAGCTCCACCGTGGGCTACGTCGACCCGGAAGCCGAACTGACCGTTGTCGTCGGCCGCACCGTCCGCGGCCTGACGCCGGAAACCGCCCGGAGCGCGGTCCTGGGCTTCACCATCGGAAATGACGTCTCCGCGCGGGACCTGCAAAAGTCGGATGAACTGTGGATCAGCGCCAAGAGCCAGGACACCTTCACCCCCGTTGGGCCCTGGATTGTCACCGGACTCGATGACGCCGACCTCTCCATTGGCATCGTCCATAACGGCACCGAACTGAAACCCGCCAGCAGCGCCGACCTTGGCTGGAAGGTGGACGAAATTCTGGTCTATCTCAGTTCCTTCATGACCCTGCATGCAGGCGATCTGGTGCTCACGGGTTTCCCGGCTGAATGCGCCCGGATCCACCCCGGCGACACTGTGGTGTGCCGGGTGGAGGGCATCGGCGAACTCACCAACCCCGTCAAGGCTGCGTCCTGGGAGGAAACGGCCGCCTGATCTGTCAGGCTGGACCCATGGAATCCTCTGCTGCGCCCGGCGCCCAGCTGACGCAGCAGCCCACCCGCCGCGCGCCAGCCACCAAGCACTATCACGGAATCCTCAGGTTTCCGGCGGTGCGGCAGCTCATCCGTTTCACCGGGGTGGGCGTCATCTGCACCGCATCCTCGCTGGCACTGTACGCGCTGTTCCGGCAGTGGATTGATCCCCAACCCGCCAATGCTGCAGCGCTCATCGTAACGTCCGTCATGAACACCGCACTGAACCGCCGGCTGACCTTCAAGATCACGTCCAACCGGAAGCGGGCGCAGGATCACCTGAACGGGCTGATTCTCATCGCCATCGCGTTGGTCATCACCGGGAGCAGCCTGGGGGTCCTGCACGCGGTGCATCCGGCGGCCACTGTCAGCGACGAGCTGTGGACCACCACGATGTCCGGGTTTGTCGCCACGGCCGTGCGCTTCACCTTGCTGCGGCACTGGATCTTCCGGCGCGCCCGCCACATCTGACTCTCTCCCAACTGGGTAGCAGCACATGTCGTTATGAGCGTCCATAACGACATCTGCTGCTACCTAGTTGGGAGAGAGTCAGCTGCGGCCAAGGGTCCGGACGCTCCCGACGGCGGCGCCCACGGCTTCGGCGGCGGCCGTCAGTTCCGTTGCGGTCACCGCTGAGGTGAAGCTGAACCGAACCGCCGTCTGGGCGACCTCCGGCTCATAGCCCAGGGCGGTCAGGACCGGCGAGGGCGCATCGGAACCGGCAGCGCACGCCGAGCCGCTCGAGCACACCACCCCCTGCCGCTCCAGCTCGAGAAGCACCGATTCCCCGCTGGTCCCCGGAAAACAGAATGAGGCCACGGACGGCAGCCGCTCCGTGGAGTGCCCGGTCAGGAGAGCGCCGGGAACGGCGTGGAGGACATCCCGGATGAAACCGTCCCGCAGGGCAGTCACGTGGTCTGCGGTCTGCAGCTGAGCGGACTGCGCCAATGTCAGGGCGGCGGCGAGGCCCACTGCACCGGCCACGTTCTCGGTTCCGGACCGCCGGCCGCGCTCCTGGCCGCCGCCGTGCAGCAGCGGCTCGATGCGGGTCCGGCCGCGGACGAACAGCACACCGCAGCCCTTGGGCGCCCCCAGTTTGTGGCCGGAAATGCTCAGGGCATCCACTCCCAGCGCCTTGACATCCAGGGGCAGCCAACCGGCGGCCTGGACGGCGTCGGTGTGGAACGGGATGCCCTGGGCGCGCGCCAGTTCCGCCAGTTCCGCAACCGGCTGGATGGTGCCCACCTCATTGTTGGCGTACATGATGCTCACCAGCGCCGTCTCCGGCCGGAGCACGGCAGCGAGCGCCCGGGGCGCCACCAGCCCGGTCCCGTCCACCGGCACCACATCCACGGAAAAGCCATGGAACCGCTCCAGATACCGCGCGGACTCCTCCACGGCGGGATGTTCGACGGCGCTGATCACCACCCGGTTGAACGACGGGTCCGCAGCCTGCCGCGCCAGGGCGAGGCCCTTGACGGCAAGGTTGTCCGCCTCCGTGCCGCCGGAGGTGAAGGTCACCTCACCGGGCCGGCAGCCGAGCACCTTCGCAACAGTTGCCCGCGCGTCCGCGAGCGCGGACGCGGCGGCCTCGCCCAACGTGTGGTGGCTCGAGGGGTTGCCGAACTCGCCGCTCAGGTAGGGCCACATGGCCTCCAGGACCTCCCGGCGGACGGGTGTGGTGGCGGCGGCGTCGAGGAAGATCATGGCGCGCCCATCAGACGGTCAGCTCGACGTCCAGGCCGAGGTCCAGCGCGGCGACGCTGTGGGTGAGGCCGCCGATGGAGATGACGTCCACCCCGGCGGCGGCGATGTCCGCGACGGTCCCCAGGTTCACGTTGCCGCTGGCTTCCACGATGGCCCGCCCATCGACCTGCTTCACGCCGGCGCGAAGCTCGTCGATGGTGAAGTTGTCCAGCATGATGGTGTCCACGCCGGCGGCGAGCACGGGTTCAATCTGCTCGGCACTGTCCACCTCCACCTCGAAGTGCGTGGTGTGGCCCAGCTGGGCTTTCGCCGCAGCCAGCAGGCTGGTGAGTTTGGTTGGGTCTCCCCCGGTCATGACGGCGAGGTGGTTGTCCTTGGCCAGCACGGCGTCGGACAGGCTGTAGCGGTGGTTCGCCCCCCCGCCGCAGCGTACGGCGTAGCGCTCCAGTACCCGCAGGCCAGGGGTGGTCTTGCGGGTGTCCGTGATCCTGGCCTTCGTGCCTTCGACGAGGTCCACGAATTCGGCCGTTTTGGTGGCGATGGCACTCATGCGCTGGACCAGATTCAGCGCCACGCGTTCGGCGAGCAGCACGGAGCGGGCGCTGCCGGTGACACGCGCAAGGTGCGTGCCGGCGTCGAACGCTTCACCATCGGCGAGCAGCAACTCCACCTCAGTGTCCGGGTCAACCAGCGTCATGGCATCCCGGAACACGGTCCCCCCGCTGAACACCCCCGGCACCCGGGCGTTGAGCACTGCGGTGGCGCGGGCCTCGGCCGGGATCAGCAGCTGGGAAGTGATGTCGCCGCTGGGAGCGTCCTCGGCAAAGGCCCGTTCCAGGATGTCCCGGACGGGTGCTGCGGGGAGGGTCAGGCTGGTCATTGGACGAGGCTCGCTTTCCGGCTCATGGTGTAACGCTGGTCAAAACGTCCGACGGCGGCAGCAGCCGCCCTGCTGTCGCTGCGGTAATGCGCGCCAAGGGACTTCCGCCGCTCCCGCGCGGCATGCACCAGCAGCTGGGCAGCCAACAAAAGATTCGCATCCTCATGCTCCCGCACATCCAGCGAGTCGGGGACATCGATGGGGTTGTAACCAGCGGCCCACTCCCCCAGCACAACCGAAGCCTCCCGCAACAAAACCCCGTCCCGAATCACCCCGGCATTGGCAGTCATCAGCCGCCGAAGATCCTCCCGGGAGAAACCCCCAGGATCGACAGACGCCCTCTCAACCGGCCCGGGTGCAGGAACAGTTTCAAACCGCCAAGGACCGGACGCGGACGCGTCAGCAGACGTTCTCAAGGAGCGCGCCTCATCGGTGGTTGCCCCCAAGTGCAGCTGCCTGTCGTCGCCTGAGGGTGTTCCGGAAGCGAGCGTCAAGGGGAGTCCGCCAGCGGCCGTGGGCCCACGCGATCCGGGTTCCCTGGCCGAGCTTGCGAGGTTAGGGAGATCGTGGGGAGCGAGCGGAGCATCGGTGTCGTGCGACGGACCAGACGACAGAAAAGCTTCAACCGCCCGGCGCCCAAAAACAAGTCCTTCGAGGAGTGAGTTGCTGGCCAGACGGTTAGCACCCTGGACCCCGGTGCAGGCAACTTCCCCTGCGGCGAGCAACCCGTGCACAGAGGTCCGGCCGTAGAGGTCGGTGACAACCCCGCCCATCCAGTAATGTGCCGCAGGGGCCACGGGCACGGGTTCGCGGGTCCAGTCGACGCCGGCCTCGCGGGTGCGGGCGCTGAGGGTGGGGAACCGCCGGGCCAGGAAGCCTTTGCCCCGGCTGGCCTCGATCACCCGAGCGTCGAGGAACACGTGGCCGTTGGGGTCGCCGAGCGCGGCCAGGTGCAAGGCGATGCTGCGGGAGACCACGTCCCGGGGGGCGAGTTCGGCGTCAGGGTGGTAGGCGGGCATGAACCGTTCGCCGTGGGCATCCACCAGGATGGCGCCTTCGCCGCGGACGGCTTCGGAGATCAGCAGGGGGTCTGTGTTGGCTCCGGCTCCGTTGCCTTCGTTTTCCCCGGCGCCGCCAGGCCGGACCATGCAGGTGGGGTGGAACTGGAAGAACTCGAGGTCTGCCACGGCGGCTCCGGCACGCCAGGCGATGGCCAGGCCGTCCGCGGTAGCGACGGCGGGGTTGGTGGTCTGGGCGAACAGCTGCCCGGCTCCCCCGGTGGCGAGGAGGACGGCGTCGCCGTGGACGCCCAGTTCCCGCCCGTCGAGGAGGAAGTTAACCCCGGAGACGCGGCCTTCACCCTGCAACAGG
Organism: Pseudarthrobacter sulfonivorans; assembly: GCF_014712225.1. Taxonomy (GTDB): domain Bacteria; phylum Actinomycetota; class Actinomycetes; order Actinomycetales; family Micrococcaceae; genus Arthrobacter; species Arthrobacter sulfonivorans. Next base: position 118,160 of record NZ_JACXBW010000009.1, on the reverse strand, counting down.
GAGGTCACCTGGGCGGAGCCGATCACCTGGATCCGGCCCGCGGCCTCGGCATCGAGGACAGCTCTGATCAGGGCCTGGGCCACACGGGCGCCCGTGGCGTCGCCGCCCGCGTGCAGGATCCGCGGCGCGGAATGGGCAGCTTCCAGGCCCAGGGCGGGATCGCCGTCGTCGTCCAGATCAAAACGCACGCCGAAACGCTGCAGCCCGCCGATGTCGAAACGGGCCTCGGTGCAGAGCACGCGGACGGCCGCTTCATTGCAGTGGCCGGACCCGGCCTTGAGCGTATCTGCGATGTGCGCGGCCACGGTGTCCCCGGGCGCCGGCTCGTCCAGGACGGCGGAGATGCCGCCCTGGGCGTAGTAGGTGTTGCTGTCCGCGAGCGCGCCCTTCGTCAGCAGCACCACCTCCGCACCGGCATCGGCGGTAAGCAGCGCGGCGTACAGTCCGGCAATGCCGCTTCCGACGACGATCAGCCGCTGGGGACGGGGCCCGGTGGCTGGGCTTTCTGCTGTCATGGCGGGCTCGTTTCGGTTTCCGGTACTACAGCGGGCGGGCGGCGAGCATACGCTCGAGCGCAATCTTGGCGTTGTCCTGGACGGCGTCGTCCACGGTGATGCGGTTGACGATGCGTCCCTCGACGAGTTCCTCAAGGACCCAGGCGAGGTAGCCGGGGTGGATCCGGTACATCGTGGAGCACGGGCAGATCACGGGGTCCAGGCAGAAGATGGTGTGCTGCGGGTACTCGGCGGCGAGCCGGTTGACCATGTTGATCTCGGTGCCGATCGCGAAGGTGGTGGGCTCGCTGGCCGCGGCGATTGCCTTCTTGATGAAGTCGGTGGAACCGGCCGAATCGGCGGCGTCCACCACCTCCATGGGGCACTCGGGGTGCACGATGACGTTGACGCCGGGGAACTCGGCACGGGCCTTGTCGATCTGGCCGACGTTGAAGCGCTTGTGCACGGAGCAGAAGCCGTGCCACAGGATGACGCGGGAGTCGAGCAGCGCCCGTTCGTCGTTGCCGCCGAGTTCCTTGCGCGGGTTCCACATGGGCATCTGCTCCAGCGGCACGCCCATGGCCTTGGCCGTGTTGCGGCCGAGGTGCTGGTCAGGGAAGAACAGGACCCGCTGGCCCCGCTCGAAGGCCCACTCCAGGACCAGCTTTGCGTTGGAGGAGGTGCACACGATGCCGCCGTTGCGGCCGCAGAAAGCCTTCAGGGCGGCGGAGGAGTTCATGTAGGTGACCGGGATGACGGGGACCCGCCCGGCGTCGTCCTTCTCCGTACCGAAGATCTCCTCAAGCTGTTCCCAGCATTCCTCGACGGAATCGGTGTCCGCCATGTCCGCCATGGAGCAGCCGGCGGCGAGGTTGGGCAGGATGACTGCCTGGTCCGGCGTGGAGAGGATGTCGGCGGTCTCGGCCATGAAGTGCACGCCGCAGAAGATGATGGCCTCGGCGTCCGGCCTGGTGAGGGCGGCGTTGGCGAGCTGGAAGGAGTCGCCCACGAAGTCGGCGTACTGGATCACCTCGTCGCGCTGGTAGAAGTGGCCCAGGACCACTGCCCGGTCGCCCAGCTTTTCCTTGGCGGCGCGGATGCGCACGTCCAGCTCAGCATCGCTGGCGAGCTTGTACTCTTCCGGCAACTGGCCCTGGCGGGGCGTTGCGGCCGGGGCGCGGTCCGCGTTGGAGGCGCCGGGGCCGTAGGCGGGGGCACCGGCGAGCGCCTCGGCAAGGTCGTACTCCCACGGGCCCTTCGCCAGAGCCGGGCTGCACGTGCCGGCTGTTCCTGCGGCCGCGCGTCGGGTCGCCGCGTTGACCGCGTTCCCGGCCTGCTCGCGCGTGATCAGCTGGATGGCTGTGTTGACGCTGCTCATGGTGTGCTCCTGTTATCTGGGTCAAGGCCGGGGCGGCCGGTGAAGCGGTAAAGACGCGGCGGGCGGTGTTTGCCGCCTTGGAGGTATTCGCCGGTCTCTTCGATCTCCGGCGTGGATTTGAGCTGGCGGCGGAAGTTGGCCGGGTCCAGCCGGGTGTCCAGGACGGCTTCGTAGACTTCCCGGACCTGGGCGAGCGTGAAGTACTCCCCCAGGAAGTGGTAAGCCACCGAGCCGTAGGCCAGCTTGTTCCGCAGCCGCCACAGCGCGTAGTCCACGATGGCGTTGTGGTCGAAAGCCAGGCTGCCCACCTTGTCCGCCCGGAACCACTTCACGTTTTCCGATTCGTCGGCCAGGGCTGCTTCGGTGGGCTGGACCAGGGCCCAGTAGACGATCGACACCACGCGCTGGGTGGGCGAACGGTGCAGGCCGCCAAAGGCATAGAGCTGCTCCACGTAGCTGGGGGCCAGCCCGGTGGTCTCCCTCAGGTTCCGGGAGGCGGCGTCCTGCAGGGACTCACTGTGCGTCAGCGGTCCGCCCGGAAGAGCCCAGAGGTCCTTGAACGGCTCCCGGATCCTGCGGACCAGTGGAATCCAGAGAGTGGGACGGCCCGAGGATTCACTCGGACGCAGGGCAAAGATGACGGTGGAGATGGCGAGCGTGGGTGCTGCGACGGCGCGTTCGGAAACGTTGGCTGAACTTGTGTACACGGCGCCTCACCTGCCTCCTGCTGTTTCATGGAACCCGGGCCTCTTAGCCGAACGGCTCTTCGGCGAACCCTAGTTAAAGTCATTTTGACTAGAACTGATTCTAAGGCCACTTTCCTGCGATTCAAAATGTTTCGCAGGGCATCCGGCAAATGAGTCGCCGCGGAGGCGGTAAATTCAAGTGGTCCCTCGCGAGGGGCACCCCCTACCCAAGAAGGTTCACAGGCATGACATCGAAGTCCGCAACAGTGCGTCCGGAAGCCCACCTCGGCCACACCATGAAACCCAGGCAGCTCACCATGATGGGGCTCGGCAGTGCCATTGGCGCCGGCCTGTTCCTGGGCTCAGGTGCCGGCGTGCACGCGGCCGGACCTGCCGTTCTGGTGTCCTACCTGGTGGCCGGCACACTCATCATTCTGGTGATGTGGGCGCTGGGCGAGATGGCGGCGGCGAACCCCACCAGCGGGGCCTTCTCCGTGTACGCCGAGCGGGCCCTGGGCAAAACGGCCGGCGCCACCGTCGGCTGGCTGTGGTGGCTCCAGCTGGTGGTGGTCATCGCCGCCGAGGCCCTGGGTGCGGCGGGGCTGCTGTTTACCGTCTGGCCTGTCATCCCGGTGTGGGCATTGGCGCTGATTTTTATGGTGGTGTTTACCGCCATCAACCTGACCGGGGTCCGGAACTTCGGCGAATTCGAATTCTGGTTCGCCATCCTCAAAGTCCTCGCCATTGTCCTGTTCCTTGCTGTCGGGGCCGCGCTGCTGCTGGGCTTCCTCCCGGACGTCGCTTCACCGGGACTGGCTAACATCACGTCCGATTTTGCTCCTGCCGGGCTGGGCGGCATCGCCACGGCGCTGTTCGTGGTGATCTTCGCCTTTGGCGGGACCGAGATCGTGGCAGTAGCCGCTGCGGAAACCGAGGACCCCGAGCACAGTGTGGGCAGGGCGGTCCGCACCGTACTGTGGCGCATCCTGGTCTTCTACATCGGGTCTGTCTTTGTGATCGCAGCCGTCCTGCCGATCAACTCCGACGGCCTCGCCTCGCCCTTCGCGGGCGTGCTCGACGCAGCCCGGATCCCGGGTGCCGGTACGGCAATCACCCTTGTGGCCGTCGTCGCACTTCTTTCTGCACTGAACGCGAACCTCTACGGCGCTTCCCGCATGGTTTATTCGCTCGCCGAACGCGGCGAGGCGCCCCGCTTCCTGTCGCGCCTGAGCGGCGCCAGCGTGCCCATGATTGCCGTGGGCGTCTCGGTGGCGTTCGGCTTCTTCGCCACCGTCCTTGAACTCCTGTTCCCGGACCGGATCCTGCCGGCCCTCTTCCAGCTTGTCGGGTCCACGTGCCTCGTGGTGTGGGGCACGGCCCTGGTCTCGCAGCTGATTCTCCGGCGCCGGGCGGACCGGGACGGGACCAGGCTGCCGCTGCGGATGAAGGGCTTCCCCGGCCTGACGGGGTTTGGACTGGTGTTGCTCGCCTTGATCTTTGCCGTCGGCTTCAGCGCCGAAAGCAGCCGTGTACAGCTGCTGAGCACGTTCGCCCTGGTCGCGTGCCTCGCCGCAGCCTGTTGGCTCGGTGCCCGGGTCGCCGCGCGCGAACGCCAGCCCAAGTAGGTAGCAGTTGATGTCGTTATGAGCCGTCAAAACGACACTTACTGCTACCCAGTTGGCGAGGGCGGAACCGGTAAATCCGCTGTTGAACGGCCCGGTCCGCAGGCAGGTAAAGTGGTGCGGGAATGACGCACCGAAGCGCCGGGTCCGCCTGCGCGCCGTACTTGACGAGGACTGACACTATGAGCGGCAGGCACACCGGCGAAATGCATTCGCACACCGTGGAGGGCACCGACCCCCAGCTGTACGTGGAGGTGCATGATCCGGCCACCGATGCGGGGCTCCGGCCCGTCCTGCTGATCCATGGCTTTTCCTCCTCCAGCAAGCTCAACTGGGAGGACACGGGCTGGCTGGCTGCCTTCCTGGAAGCAGGGCGCCGCGTGATTACCGTGGACCTGCCCGGGCACGGCCGCAGCGGCGCTCCGGAGGACCTTGACTCCTATACTCCCAGCCGGATCCGCGCGGATTTGCTGCAAATAGTGTTCGACGCCGGTGTGCGGCCCGTGCACGAGGGTGACCCCGCCAGCGGGGTTGACGTAGTGGGCTATTCGCTGGGCTCACGGCTGGCCTGGGAATTCGGCGCCACCCAGCCCGAGCTTGTTCACCGGATGGTGCTGGGTGGACCGAACATCGCCGATCCGCTGGCTGCCTTCGACCTCATCGGAGCCCAGCGCTACCTCGCCGACGGCACTCCAATCGCGGACGAGTCCACTGCCGGGCTGCTGAAGATGGCCATGCTCCTGCCCAGCAACAACATTTTCGCGCTGCTGTCATTGGTGGAGGCCATCAAGGCCGAGCCCTTCGACCCGGCCGAAGCCGTGCCGCACATGCCTATGCTCCTGGTGGCCGGTGACAAGGACGAACGCGCCACCACCATGTCACAGCTTGCCGAGCTCGGCCTCCGGGCGGGGTCGATGGCCGAACAGCTGGTGCTGCCGGGCCGGAACCACACCAACGCCATCACCAGCCGGGCCTTCAAACAGGGCGCCATTTCCTTCCTGAGTGTCTAGCGTTCCGGCCGCATGTCAGCGCCTGACAGGTGTTTCTTAGCTCCCGCATAGGTTCCCCTGTTTGGATCGGCAGATGCACGATCCACACCAACTGCGCTCTCGCGGCGCGTCGGCCGCGGTGCGGCGCCGTTCCGTTCTGCTGGCCGCCGCCGCGTTCCTCGCCGTGGCACTGATTGCTGGCGTCTACACCCTTGCCCATGCCCTGCCCGCGCCAGGCGGGGCATCGCGGGCTTCAAGCGCCTCCGACGCCGGGGCAGGCCGTGCCGCCATTGACGCGGACCTCGACAGCGCCATCGAAGCCGTCATCGCCGCCAACAGCCAGTACCAGGTGGGCGTCGCGCTGATGGACACAGTTGGCGGCCAACTCCATCAGTACGGTGTGGGAGAACCGTTCGAGGCTGCGAGCACGGCGAAGGTCCTGGCGGCCGCGGCCTACTACAGCCTGGTAGAGGATGGCTCGGCCTCGCTCGATGATCAGCTGGGCGCCTTCACCTCGGGATTCCAGATCCAGGCCATGATCCAGGACAGCAACAACGACTCATGGAGCCTGCTCATGGATGCCGTGGGCCTGGCCAGGCTTTCGGAATACGCGGCCTCCATCGGCATCCCGTATGACCCTGAGGTGAACACGCTCACCACTGCCGACATGGCCCGCATCCTCGCGGCACTGTCAGCAGGCAGGCTTCTTGACCAGGAACACACGGCACAGCTCCTGTCCTACATGCAGGACACCAACTTCGAAGACCTCATTCCGGCAGCGGTTCCGGCGGGCGTGACCGTGTCCCACAAATACGGGCTCCTCGACGACGAACTCCACGACGCGGCCATCCTTTCAACGTCAGCGGGGAGCTATGTGCTGGTGGTTTATACCAAGGGCACCGGCTTGGCTGACGTTCCCCAACGGACCGCAGTGATCCACGACATCACCGAGGCCGTGACGGCCGCCCTCTTCTGACTTCGAACCGCCCCCGAAGCCGGGCTACCCGCCTCCCGCCGCGGCCGCAGAAGGTAGTCTGGAAAAGGGGCGGAAACAGCCGGAGAGGGGCCCATGAACACGCGTTTTGAAGACCGCACCGATGCCGGTGAGCAGCTGGCGGCGGTGCTGACGCAGTTTCGGGAACGCCCTGATGCCATCGTGCTGGGGCTGGCCCGTGGGGGCATCCCGGTTGCGGCCGCAGCTGCCAAGGCCCTCTATCTGCCTCTTGGGGCCGTCGTGGTCAGGAAGCTCGGCATTCCCGGCCACGATGAAACAGCGTACGGTGCCTTGGCGTGGTCCGGTGGCCGCGTAGTGCGGCTGCTCAACCGCCCGCTGATGGCCCGCGTCCTTGAGCACGGCGTCCGCCAGCAGTGGCTGGACCAGGTGGAGTCCCGCGAGCGGGCCGAACTCCTCCGCCGGGCGGAAACGTATCCGTCGATAGGCCACAATCTCACGGGCAAAACGGTCCTCCTGCTCGACGACGGACTCGCCACCGGAGCAACGATGCGAGCCGCAGTGGAGGCCGTCCGGTCGGCCGGGGCAGGAACTGTGGTGGCCGCCGCCCCGGTAGGGTCAGTGGAGGCCTACACCGCTGTGTCCCAGGTTTGCGATGCCGTGCTATGCCTGCACCTGCCAGGGAAATTCCGTGCCGTGGGAAGCTTCTACCGGCACTTCGAACAACTGACCGACGGGGATGCCATCAGCTTCCTGCGGGCCTAGGCTTTCACCCCTTGGCGCCGGCGGTGCCGGAGCAAAGCGGCAGCGGCCACCCCGAGCACAAACAGCGCACCCGCGGCAACGACAGGGACCGCAAAAGCAGCCTCGTAGCCGTGCGCCTGGGCGAGCTGGCCCGCAAGGAAGGCTCCGAGCGCAGTGCCGGCCACAATCCCGCTGGCCAGGGCAGTCATCACCGTTCCCAGTCTCTCTGCGGGGCCAACGATTCCGCCGATGGTAAAGACGGTGACCATGACGGGCCCCACCGGCAGCCCCAGGACCAGCAGCACACCGATCATCCCGCCCAGCGAGTCCGGCACCACCAACAGCAGCGAGAGTGCCGCCATCACTGCCGCGCTGACCATCCAGCGGGCCACAGGCTTGAAGCGCCTGGGCCAGTAGGCCACAGAGAGGGCAGCAGCGGCGGAGCTCAGGCCCATCACCGCATACAGCAGCCCGGCGAGTTCGGAGGTGGCGAAGCTGGCGGAGAAAGAGCTCAGGGCCGTCTGCGTGGAGCCGAAGAAGGTGCCCATGGCCACCATGGCCAGGACGGGCAGGGCAACGGCGGCAGGAATCCTCGCGGCCCTGGCTCCGGCGGCCCGCTTCAAGGGCACCGCTTTCTGGGTGGGGTGCACGGCAAAAGCAGGCACCAGCGTCATGGTCATGAAAACGGCCAGTGCCAGCGGCAGCCAGGGGGCCACGAGGCTGGCGAGGATCCCCACCAGGGCCGGGCCCAGGACAAAGGTCAGTTCGTCGGCCGTTCCCTCGTAGGACAAAGCTGTATCCAGATCCCGGCCGGCGTCCTTGCCTCCGTTCCGGGACGTCAGGGCCATCCAGCGGACGCGGGCAAGCGGTCCGACCTGCGGGCAGGTGGCGCCGGCGAGGAAGGCCGCCACCATAAACGCGGCAGGGAAAGACCCGTTGGCGGGAACCCAGGCCGTACCGATCAGGGCCGTGACGGCCACTGCGTTGAGTGCTGCGGCCACCAGAAGCACGGGACGCTGCCCGTGGCGGTCTGCCAGGGCACCGAAGACCGGCGCTCCGAGGGCAGATCCGATCCCTACGGCTCCGGCTGCCATGCCGCCCAAGGCGTAGGAGCCGGTGGCCGAGGTGACAAGCGTCAAGGCGCCTACCGTGAGCATGGCAAGCGGCAGCCGGGCGAACAGGCTTAGGGGAATGAAGCTGCGGCCCGCGAGGTGCGGAAGCCTGGCGAAGCGGCCGGCCGGCGGTGGGGCCGAGGCGGTGGGGGAAGCCGGGGCAGCCGTTGAGACAGCTAATTCCGCGGGCGTTGACACAGAAGACAGGGGTGTGGGGTTCAAGATTCCGGGCTCGTTCAGTCATGCGCATCGTCCCTCCTCCCGATGCGCGCGACCCGGTAAACCCTCCCATTATATCCGGATTAGACCAGCACCCCGGCGGCGTCGGAGATCCGGAGGGTGGAGCCGTTTCGTCCCTTCAGGACCTGCAGCTGCGTTCCGATTCGCTGCTTCATCTCCGCCACGTGGCTGACCAGGCCCACAACGCGTCCGCCGTCGCGAAGGCCTTCCAGGGCATCCATGACCTGTTCCAGCGACTGCTCATCCAGGCTGCCGAAGCCTTCATCCACAAAGAGGGTGTCGATCTGGATGCCGCCGGATTCCTGCTGAACAACGTCCGCCAAACCGAGCGCAAGGGAGAGGGACGCCATGAAGGATTCACCGCCGGACAGCGTGGAGGTGTCGCGGCGGTGCCCGGTCCATTGGTCCACCACTTCCAGGCCCAACCCGGATTTGGCCCCGCGTGCGGCCTTGGCATCGGAATGCTGCAGCAGGTAGCGGCCGTCGCTCATGGCCACGAGGCGTTCTGAAGCCGCCAGCGCCACCTGTTCCAGCCGTGCCGCGAGGACGTAGCTGTTGAGGCTCATGCGGTACGTGTTGTCGCCGCGCCCGGCGGCGACGTCGGCCAGCGCCGTGAGCAGCCGGGCGTTTTCCCTCGGCCCCTGGGCGGATCCGGCGAGCTGCCCGTACTCGTTGCCGATTGCGGCCAGCGACTCAACGCAGCGTGCAGCCATGCCGGCGGCCAGGTCGGCGTCGCGGGCCTCCCGGCTGGCCCCCGCGGCGGCGGCCTGGAGCTCAGCCACCAAGTCCTCGTCCACTGCCGGGTCTGTAGCCGCCTCCTTCAATGCCAGCACCAGCTCCTCGGACGCGAAAAGCTCGGCAATGCGCGCTTGTTCGTCGTGGCCGGCACGGACCTCAGCCTGCAGGGCCGCTGCCTCTGCGCCTGCCAGCAACTGTCCCCTGGCTTCCTCGGCAGTGCCGAAGCCGGCCTGCGGCAACGCCCGCGCAAGCTCCAGGCGGGCCTCCTCGGCGCGGGCGTTTGCCTTCTCCAGCTGGGCCCGGGCTTCCACAGCTTTCTCAAGCGTGGCTGCGGCTTCCTGCAGGGACCGCAGCCTGCGTGCCAGGCTGCGGTGGCCACCGCGCAGGCCGGACAGGGCCTGGTCCAGGGAGGCCAGATTCTCCGCCACCTCTGCCCGCGCGGCGGTGACCTGGGCGAGCTCGGCGGCGCCGGCGTGCCTGGCAGCCTCCGCGGCCGCAATCCGGGCATCCACGGCGTCGATCCGTTGCCGGAGCTTTGCCAGCTCCTTCACGGCGTCCCGGGACTGGTCAGCGGCGTGGCGGGCTGCCGCCACTGCCTGAACCGCCTCATCCTCCGGGGTATCGCCGCCCTGGCCGGCAAGGACGGCCACCAACTGGCTTGCGTCGCCCAGCGCGGTGCTGTCCGCTGCCAGCTTGGTCTCCGCATTCTCGTTGGCGTGCTGCGCGGCCTCCTCAGCCTGGCTGAGCCCCAGGGCTGACGCTGCCGCTTCTGCGGGGGCCGGATGGTCTTCGCTGCCGCAGACCGGGCAGGCCTCCCCCTCGGCCAGTTGGGCTGCGAGTTCGGCGGCAGCGTTGGCAAGCCTTTCTTCGCGCAGGTCCAGCCAGCGGGCCTTCGTCTCCAGCTGGAACTCCCGGGACGCGGAGTGGCGCTGCGCCGCCTGGGCCTGCGCCTTGACTGCCGCTTTGTACCGCCGGACAACGTCCAGGAGTTCTTCCGCGGCTGCTGCTTCCTTCCCGCGCATTACCGCGGCGGAGGCCAGCATTTCCACTGGCTGCAGTCCAGCCGTCAGGTCCGACTGCTCCGCCCGCAGGTTTCCGAGGAGCTCGCCCAGCTCAGTATCGGTTGTGCTGAGTTCCTGCTGCTGCGTCCCGAGCAACGCGCGTCGGGCGGCCAGTGAGTGGAGTCGCTCTTCGTCCGGCAGCCGCGCCTCAACCACGGCCAACAGGGAACGGATCCGGTTGAGCTCGCCCGCAAGGTCAAGGCCGACGGCGGCGTCCACAGCACCGTCATCCAAAGCGGAAAGGTCCAGCTGTTCGAGTTCGGGGTCTTCGGCCGCCGCCAGCCGCAACAGTGTGATGGCTGCTTCGAGGGCGCCTGCCGCGTGCCGGACCTGGGTTTCCCCCGACTGGACAGCCTGCAGTTGCCCGGCGAGCACCTCGGCGCCGCGGTGCCGTTCGAGCGTCGCGGCCTTTTTTTCGAGGCCGGGCAGGTTCGCCTCAACGGCAGCCTTCCGGGCCTCGGCCGCGGCGAGCCGGCGCTGACGTTCGCGCCGCGCCGCTTCCTTTTCGAGCCGGGCTGACGCGAGTTTACTCCTTGACGCCGCGGCCTCCGCTGCCGCGGATAATCCCGTGGCACGCCTGGCAACCGCTTCCTGCAGCCAGCCGATCCGGGCGCCTGGTTCCTCGGGGGCCGGCCCGTCCGCGTCCGCTGGAGCTTGATCTTCAACAGCCGTGTCATCAGCCAGAGCTGACGCTTCGGCATCCGCGCGCGCCGCGAGCAACTCAAGGTCCCCGTTCAGCTTCGCGACATCATTCCGCGCGGCCTGCGCCTGCGCCGACAATTCCTGCTCCAGCGCTTCGAACCGCTGGGTGCCGAAAAGCTTTTGCAGCAGTTCGAGGCGATCACTCGCCTTGGACCTCAGGAAGGCGGCGAAGTCGCCCTGGGGCAACATGACCACCCTGGTGAACTGCTCCCGGTCCATGCCCAGCAGCGCCGTAATTTCGGCGCCGGCTTCGTCGTTGCGCCCGGACCTGTCCGTCCATGCCCCGGCGATGCGCTCCCGGAGCAGCGTTTTGGCCTGTTGTGTGGTGAAACCGTTCTTGCCGCGGGCGCTCGGCTTGTCCCACGCCGGAGACCTGGTGACCTCAAAATGCCGCCCCTGGGCGGAAAACTCGCAGGTGACCGAAGGCTCCAGCGCAGGTTCGGCGTGATCGCTGCGGAGCCGTTTGCCGTCCTGCCGGGCGCCCGGCACGGATCCGTACAGTGCGAAGCAGACCGCATCCAGCACGCTGGTTTTGCCCGCGCCGGTGGGCCCGTTCAGCAGGAAGAGGCCGTGGGCGCTGAGCCTGTCTAAGTCGATCTCTTCGGTGCCGGCAAAAGGTCCGAACGCGGAGATGGTCAGGCGGTGGATCCTCACAGCGATGCCTCCCGGAGACGCACGTTGTCCAGGGCCGCTGTGAGGGCCAGCCGCTCGGCGTCGTCCGCGTCCCGGCCCCGCACGTGATCCAGGAAGCCACAGCAGACCGCAAGGTCGTCCCGGGCCTCGGCAAGCCGGGTGCTGTAGCTTGGGGACGCCTTGGCGGAGCCGCCCTGCGGATCAAAACCCAGGACCAGCGTGTCCGGAAAGCGCGCCCGCAGCCGCTCCATCGCCTGCTGGGGGCGCTGCGCATCGGTCAGCGTGATCTGGCAGTAAGCGTCCTCGGCCCACGCATGGTCGCCGGACTCAAGCAGTTCGGAAATGCCGCCGCGGAGCACCGCCAGCTTCCGCGGCGCCTCCCAGGAAAGTTCCGAGACGCCGGTGACACCCTCCGGACCGACGTCAACAAGCCAGCTTCCCTTGACGTGTTTAGCCTCCGAGAACGAGTAGGCCAGGGGCGAGCCTGAATACCTGACCGTGGGGGACAGCGTCTGCCGGCCGTGCAGGTGGCCCAGGGCCGTGTAGCTGAAGTCGTCGAACAGGTCCAGCGGGACCGCGCCCACTCCGCCGATGCTGAGGTCCCGCTCACTGTCCGAGCTGATGCCGCCGCTGGCGAACGTGTGGGCGAGGACCACTGAGTGGACCGTTCCTTCTGCGCTGCGCCGGGCCAGGTCAGCCCGGATCCGGTCAGTGGCCGCGCGGGTCACCGCGAAGTGGCTGGCCGGCTCCGCACCCAGTTGCTCCGCAACGAGGCGCGGCTCCAGCCATGGAATTCCGTAGATGGCCAGCACGGCGCCCGGCGCCGCCCCGGCCGGCTCCAGGGGCAGGACCAGGGGCTGGTCCAGGTCCGCCAGCCTGGTCCGCAGGTGCACGCCGCCGCGTTCGAGCAGGCGGGAGGCGAAGCCCAGCCGGATGGCGGAGTCGTGGTTGCCGCTGGTCAGCACCACCGTGGCGCCGGCCCCGGTCAGCCGGACCAGGGCGTCGTCCAGGAGGCCCACGACGTCAACCCCCGGCAGGGCGCGGTCGTAGACATCACCGGCGATCAGGACAACGTCAATCCCGTGCGAGGAGACGGCGCCGACGAGCTGATCAACGAATGACCGCTGGGCGTCCAGCATTCCGACGCCGTGGAAGGACCGGCCCAAATGCCAGTCCGATGTGTGCAATAACCGCATATTCCTACGCTAACGGCTGCCACCGACAGTTTAGGCAACCGCCGCAGCAGGCCGTCCCCGGCCGGGTCCGCGCCTGTGCTTCTAGCCGCGCTTTCCGTCGAAGAATTCCTGGGCCTCATCGCGGCGGGCCGGCACTTCTGCTGCAGCCGTTCGAGGGGTCCCGGGAGTCACGGCGTCGGGGGTCACAGCGTCGGAAGCGTCAATATCGTCCCGGCCCTCGGCGGCGTCGGTTCCGTCAACGTCAGCATCGTCAGCCTTCGTGGCGGCAGGAGCCTCGCCAGCGGCGAAACCACGGAAGACCAGCCCGGAAATAGCAGCTCCCACAACCGGTGCAACCCAGAACAGCCACAGCTGCTCAAGGGACCAGCTGGAGCTGAATACGGCCGAAGCGGTGGCGCGGGCCGGGTTGAAGGGGGCGTTACCCACGGACAGGCCGAGCTGCAGCAACACCGCGAAGGCCAGGCCCACGGCAATGGCGGCGGCCGGCTTGTTCAGGTTGTTGCGGGCAGTGGTGCCCAGGAAAACGGCGACCAGGATGGCGGCACCGAGCACTTCGAGCAGGAGCACGGCTGCCATCGGGGCCTGGATGATCGAGTGCTCGCCGAAGCCGGCGGTCACCGTGTCGAACGCGGTCCGGCTGTCCTGGATGCCCGGCAGGGTCCGGAGGATACCGAACAGCGCCAACGCGCCCAGCAGCGCCCCCACCAGCTGGGCGGCGATGTAGGCTGCCGCGTCACCGAGGCGGATCCGCCCGGCGACGGCGTGGCCCACCGTCACGGCCGGGTTGAAGTGACCGCCGGAGACGTAGCCGAAGGCGAGCATGGCCGCAGTCACCGCCAGGCCGGCTGCGAGCGCGGCGGGCAGCGGGCTGGACTGGGGAATGGAGAACAGGGGCACGCCCAGGCCTGCCACCACAACAAAGAGGCTGCCGAACGCTTCCGCGGACAGCCTGGACACCAGCCCGTGCCGGACACCGGCACCGTTGCCGGCCGGCAGCCCGGAGGCGGAATCATGGTGGACGGGAACAGGCGTGGTCATGGTGGGCAGTCCTTATCGTTGAGGGCGTCGCTACGCGGCAAAATCTCGCTGCCGGCGGGAAGGGTCCGCGGCGGCCTCTGCATTGTGCCAAGGAATTCTGGGCGTTGGCTGAGTCTGAGCTTAGTTGAAGGACCAGGGGCAGCGGGCGGGCTCCGCTTCCGCGTCACGGTAAATTGGCTGGTATGAGCATTGACCCCGGCGCCGGTGCGCCCTCGCTGAAGTCCCGCATCCACGGCTGCCTGCTGGGCGGTGCACTGGGAGACTCGCTGGGCTATGCGGTGGAGTTTGATTCCATCGAGGCGATCCGCGGCCGTTTCGGCGCCGCCGGCGTGACGGACTTCGCAATGCTCGACGGCGGCAGCCACTTTTCGGACGACACGCAGATGACGCTGTACACGGTGGACGGGCTGGTCGAGGCGCTGGAATGGGCCAATGACGGGGTGGGTGCCGATGTCAACGCCTGCCTGTGGCTGGCGTACCTGCGCTGGCTGGCCACCCAGGGCGAGCCGGTGCCGTCGTCGGCCCCGGTGCAGCCGAAGCGCTGGATTGACGGCAACGACGTCCTCCGGCACCGCCGCGCCCCCGGCAACGCCTGCATCAGCGGGCTGGCCGGCGGTGAAATGGGAACGGTTTTCAGGCCGGTCAACCCGGACTCGAAAGGCTGCGGTACCGTGATGCGCTCGGCGCCCTTCGGCCTGATTCCGCACATAGCGTCCGACGCCGTCTATAAGTTGAGTGCCGACGCCGCCGCCCTGACCCACGGGCATCCCTCCGCCCGGCAAAGTGCCGGCAGCTTCAGCCTCCTCATTCACCGCCTCGTCGCCGGGGACAGCCTGCTGGATGCAGCGGCGGCGGTCCTGGACCAGGCGCGCGGCCTGAAGGATGTGGCGGCCGAGCTTCCGGAGCGCCTGGCAGCGGCAATCCGGCGGGCGGAATCGGGCATCCTCACGCCGGAGGAACTGGTGCGGGAACTCGGCGAGGGCTGGGTCGCGGAGGAAGCGTTCGCCGTCGGACTTTACGCCGTCCTGGCCACTGCGCCCCGCGTGGACGCCGCGGCGTCGCCCGGGGACCATTTCCGGGCGGCCATCGCGCTGGCAGTCAATCACAGCGGCGACAGCGACTCCACCGGTTCCATCGCGGGCAACATCCTGGGCGCCTTCTACGGCGAGGAGTGCCTGCCCAAGGAATGGCTCGAAGCACTCGAAGCGCCGGAGGTCATCCGCGGCATGGCCGATCTGCTGGTGGGTGTTACGACCGCCTGAGCGCCACGTTGTTGCAGGCCTCGCAAATGTCCTCCGGGATCAGGCCCCGGCGCTGCAGGACGCCGAAGATCACGCAGCCCAGGCAGAACCCGGCGAAGGCTTCCAGCGAGGCCGCGGCGATGAGGACGGCGAGCACAATCCAGGCGGCAGGGGCGGCACCGGAGGCAAACAGGATCAGCGCCGTGGTGGAGACCACTGTGCCCATGCCCTGCGCAAAACGCTTCGGCGGTCCGGGCACCAGGCGGGCGCGGCCCAGCCGGGGCGCGAGGACCTTCACGGACAACAGGGCCAGGGGCGAAATCCGTGGTCCGAAGAGCACCCGGAGCCAGAAGCCGGCTGCGATCAGCGCCAGCCCCCAACCGGAACCGGCCAGCAGGGTGGCAGCCGCAAGGAGCACCACCAGGCCGGCGGTGATCCGGGCCGCGTACTCATTGACGGGATTGGGAAAGGCAAACACGGCGGACCAGTTGATGCCGCTACGTGGGCCGTGCGTCGGTTTGCTCATCCTGCAAGGCTAGGAGCCGCCGTCGCGGCGGGGAAGATTTGTTGCGCCGCATGAACCGGACGGCTGAACTAGACGGCCGCCGCGCCGGCGTAGCCGCCCACCATCTGCAGGAACTCACCTTCGGAGAGAACCTCAATGGGTTGGCCACGGTCGTGGAGCTCCAGCACGCGCCTCGCCTTGCCCGTCAGCCGTCCGGACCGCAGGTCCGAGGCCACAAACCCGTCGCCCACCACCAGCACCGTGGTACGCGCAGTCACGCGGCTTTCGGGCCGGGCGCCCAGCTCGGCCGACCGCACCTTGGCCTCCGGCCGGGCCATGGCGAGCTGCCCGGTAAAGACGACCGTCTGGCCGTACAGCGGGTGGGACGGCTCGGCGTCGGCATTGGGGAGCGGGTTGGCCCCCTCTTCCGGCCAGCCGGAGAGGAACGGCCGCACCAGGGCGGCACTGTTTCCCGCGGCAGCGGACAGTGCGGCGAGGCTGGCTTTGGACAGGTCGTCACACGCCGGGTCGAACGCGTCCTGACGGGGCAGTTCCAGGCCCAGTGAGAGGTAAAGCTCGGCAATGCTGTTGGCGTTGTTCCGGGCAGCGATGTCGATCAGGATGCCGGCGCACGCACGGGCATCCTCCGCGGCGTCGTGGTGATTGACCAGCGGGACACCGGCTTCCTCAGCGGCGAACGGCAGTGAATTGGAAACCAGGGAATAACAGCGCCGGGACAGCATCACGGTGCAGACATACTCGTAGGCCGGGCCTGGCAGGCCTGAGACCTCCAGGCCGGAGCGGATCACGCCGAGGTCAAAAGCGGCGTTGTGGGCCGCCAGGATGTCACCGCCAATAAAGGCGCCAATCTCCGGGAACAGCTCACCGAAGCGGGGAAAGCCGGCAACGTCCTCGGAGCGGATGCCGTGGATCCGGACGTTGTGGTACTCAAAGTGATCATGGTTGGCCGGTGGCCGCATCAGCCAGGACGCTTCCTCCACCACACGCCCGCCCCGTACCTTCGTCAGGCCCACCGCGCACGGCGAACCCCGGAAGCCGTTGGCCGTTTCGAAGTCGATCGCCGTAAAGTCCAGTCCCACGGCCCATACTTTACCGCCGGACGAAGCCGTTCCCGTGTCACGACGGCGGCCCTGTCGCGGATATCACCAGTCCGGCGCCGGGCGGCGCGGGTGTGTCAAGTACCCTGAGTAGGTGAACTTTCATGCGATCAGCGACTTTGCCGTGCCCATGCTGGGCGGTGCAGGACCCATCCAGCCACAGCTGGCTTCGTTCCTGCCCGACTGGCTGAACCCCGATGTCTTCCTTCGGGACTCCCCGCTCGGACCGTGGGTGGTCCTGCTGGTCTGCGCCATTGTGTTCGCCGAAACCGGCCTGCTGGTGGGCTTCTTCCTGCCCGGCGATTCAATGCTGTTCACTGCCGGCCTGCTGGTGTCCACCGGCGCCATCAACTTCAACCTGTGGGGCATGTGCGGGCTGATCATCGTGGCAGCGATTCTGGGCAACCAGACCGGCTACCTCATTGGGTCCAAGGCCGGCCCGGCAATCTTCAACAAGCCCGAGTCCAGGCTCTTCAAGCGCGAGAACGTGGAGAGCGCCCACGCGTTCTTTGAGAAGCACGGCGGCAAGGCGCTGATCCTGGCCCGTTTCGTTCCCATCATCAGGACCTTCGTGCCTGTCATCGTGGGCGTGGCCCAGATGGACAAGCGTAAATTCTTCCTCTACAACGTCATCGGTGCAGTGCTGTGGGGCGGCGGCGTCACGCTCCTGGGAGCGTGGCTGGGCCAGTTCAGCTGGGTTGGCGACAACATTGACATCATCTTTATCTCCATCGTGCTCATCTCCGTGCTCCCGATCGGCATCGAAGTACTCCGGGGCATGTCGGCGAAGCGGCAGGCAGCCCGCTTCGGCACGGACCCCGTGGACGAATTCATCGAAGAGCACGAGCCCCGCGAGGAACGCAAAACCAACCTGGACTAACGCCTCACAGCACCATCTCCTGCAATGACTGAGGGAGCCACACACCGTGTGGCTCCCTCAGTCATTTCCCGGCTGGCGCTTCCGGCACCAGCGCGGCGTACAGCCTTAACGCTACTGCCGC
Source organism: Pseudarthrobacter sulfonivorans (assembly GCF_014712225.1). GTDB lineage: Bacteria > Actinomycetota > Actinomycetes > Actinomycetales > Micrococcaceae > Arthrobacter > Arthrobacter sulfonivorans. The sequence goes on along the minus strand of NZ_JACXBW010000009.1, from coordinate 100,710 downwards.
GCCAAAGCGTCGACGATCGCCGGCAGGAGCGCCCGGAAGGCTTTGCCCCGGTGGCTGATGGCGTTCTTCTCCTCCGGCAGGAGCTCCGCGCAGCTCCGGTCCTCGCCCACGGGCTGAAGGACGGGATCGTAGCCGAAGCCACCCGCGCCCCTGGGCTCGCGCAGCAGGGTGCCTTCAAGCTGGCCGTACTCCACGACCTCCTGGCCGGTGCCGCCCGCGGAAGGAACAGCGAGCGCCGCGGCGCAGACGAACGCCGCGCCGCGGTGCGCGTCCGGCACGTCGGAGAGCTGGTCCAGCAGGAGCCGGAGGTTGGCGGCATCGTCACCGTGGCGGCCGGACCACCGTGCGGAAAAGATTCCCGGTGCCCCGCCCAGGACGTCCACTGCCAAACCCGAATCGTCGGCAATGGCCACCAGACCGGTGGCCTCCGCCACCGCCCGGGCCTTCAGGAGCGAATTCTCGGCGAAGGTCACGCCCGTTTCGACGACGTCCGGCGCACCTGCCGCCGCGGCGTCCACCACCTGGGTGTCGACGTCGAGCCCTGGAACCTGGCCGCGCAGGAGTTCGCGGAGCTCCCGGAGCTTGCCCTTGTTGTGGGTCGCGAGGACGAGCCGCGGCACCACGCCGCCGGCAAGCCCGCCGTCCGGCACCGTCCCGTACTGATCCGCGCCGCCGGGGGCAGCCAGGCTCAAAGGACGTCCGCGAGGGTCTCGCGCTGGATCGCCGCCAGCTGGGTAGTGCCCAGCAGGGCAAGGTCCAGCAGCTGGTTGAGCTCGTCACGGTCGAACGGAGCGCCCTCGGCGGTGCCCTGCACCTCGACGAACTTCCCTGATCCGGTGACCACAACGTTCATGTCGGTCTCGGCCCGGACGTCCTCAACGTAGGGCAGGTCCAGCATGGGAACGCCGTCGATAATGCCCACGGAGACGGCCGCGATGGTGTCCACGAGGGGCTGGGCGTTCCTGGCGATCAGCTTGTTCTCACGCGCAAAGCGGATGGCGTCGGCAAGAGCCACATAAGCGCCCGTGATGGCGGCAGTGCGGGTTCCGCCATCGGCCTGGAGCACGTCACAGTCCAGCACGATGGTGTTCTCGCCCAGGGCTTTGGTGTCGATGATGGAGCGCAGCGAACGGCCGATCAGGCGTGAGATTTCGTGGGTCCGGCCGCCTATTTTGCCCTTGACCGATTCGCGGTCCGAGCGGGTGTTGGTGGCGCGCGGCAGCATGGCGTATTCGGCCGTCACCCAGCCGCGGCCTTCGCCCTTGAGCCAGCGCGGTACGCCGGCCGTCAGCGAAGCCGTGCACAGCACCCGGGTGTTGCCGAACTCGATGAGGGCAGATCCCTCGGCCTGCTTGGACCATCCGCGGGTGATGCTGATGGGGCGGAGCTGGTCGGGGGCGCGGCCATCGGCACGCACTACGGGCACTGCAGTTGCTTCAGAAGTCATGCCTTTAGCTTATCGACTCGCAGCTGACCCACCCGCCGCGCAGCGAACACGGGTCCACAGGACTCAGATCGTGTAATGCACACCGGCCACGGCAACTGCCACGTGCTGCCCAAACACTTCTTTTGCCTCGGCCATGACGGTGCTCGGCGAGGTCCACACCGGAATGTGCGTGAGCAGGAGCCTGCGGGCGCCGGCAGCGGCTGCGGCCTCGCCCGCCCGCTTGCCGGTCAGGTGCACATCCTTGATGGCGTCGTCGCGGCCTTCCTCAAAAGCGGCTTCACAGAGGAACAGGTCCGCGTCCTTGGCGGCCTCCTCCACGCCCGTACAGGAATCCGTATCGCCCGAATATGTCAGCACGCGCCTGACCGGGTTGCCTTCCTTGTCCGGCTCGGTGACGTCCACGCGGAGGGCGTACGCCTCCTCCACCGGGTGGTTGACCGCGAAGGGCGTCACGGTGAAAGGGCCCACAGTGACGGGCTCCCGTTCAATCCAGTTGGTGAAGTCGAATTCCTCGTGCATCCCCGGGTCAAGGTCCAGCCCGTAGGCCGTGGCCATCCTGTCCGCCGTGGCGGCGGGACCCCACACCGGGATCCGCCCGCGACCCCAGCCGCCTGGCTTCCAGCGGACCGCCACGTGCAGGCCGCAGAGATCCATGCAGTGGTCCGGGTGCAGGTGGGTCAGGAAGATCGCGTCGATGTCCTCGAGATCGGTGTAACGCTGGATGGCGCCGAGGGCTCCGCTGCCCAGGTCCATCACGATCTTCCAGGTCCGCTCGCCGTCATTGGCGGTCAGGAGGTAACACGACGCCGGCGAGCCGGGGCCGGGGAACGAACCTGTGCAGCCCACGATGGTCAGTTTCACAGGGCAGGACCTCCGGCCCGGTGGGCGCCTACAAAGTTGGAAATCCGTTGCCCTGACCTGCCGGAGTTGGTGCTGGCACGCTGGGCGGCCTCGATCATTTCCGGCGTGATGCGGGCCAGGCTTCCGGTGGGGTATTGGGCGGCCACGTGGTCCACGTGCTGGACGGAGAGGACTTCCGGGCCAAGGAACCTGCGGGCCAGCGTCTCAAACTGGACGGCGTCTCCGGTGGCAATGAAGTGATGCTCGGGGGGCGCCGCGGTGGTGCGCTGCAGGTCGTGGGTGACCAGCGCCCGGTACACGTCCTTGGCCGTTTCCTCGGCGCTGGACACCAGGGTCACGTCGTCGCCCATCACAAAGGAAATAACGCCGGTCAGCAGCGGGTAGTGTGTGCAGCCCAGGACCACGGTGTCCACGCCGGCGGCCTTCAGCGGGGCCAGGTATTCCTCTGCGACGGCGAGAAGTTCCGGGCCGGTGGTGATGCCGGCCTCCACGTAACTGACGAACCGGGGGCAGGCCACGGAAGTGATCCTCAGGTCCGGCGCGGCCGCGAATGTGTCCTCGTAGGCACGGGAACCTACGGTGGCTGAGGTTCCGATGACGCCGACGCGCCCGCTCCGGGTGGCGGCAACCGCCCGCCGGACCGCAGGCTGGATCACCTCGATGACGGGGATGCCGTACTTTGCCGTGTACCGCTCGCGGGCGTCCCTCAGGACAGCGGCCGACGCCGAGTTGCAGGCGATGGTGAGCAGCTTGACACCGGAGTCCACCAGTTCGTCCATCACGCCCAGGGCGTTCGCCCGGACTTCGGCGATGGGCAGCGGTCCGTACGGCCCGTTGGCGGTATCACCGACATAGAGGATGGACTCGTTGGGCAGCTGGTCGATGATGGACCGCGCCACGGTGAGTCCGCCGACGCCCGAATCAAAGACGCCAATGGGGCGGGATCCCACCAGGCCGGCGCTGTTGCCGGCTGCGGACTCCCCTGCTGCAGTCGCTGCCGGGTCCATGCTCGAGGCTGTTGTCATGATTATTCGAGGATAGGTCTTCCCTGCGGCCGCAGCCATCACATTGTGGCGCTGCCCTCATGTCGAATTTGTCACACTGCAGCCGGATCCCGGAACAGGACCGCAGTTCAGGCGCGTGAATCCAGGGACTGGAGCATGGCCTGCACCAGGGACTCCTGCAGCCACGTGGTGAAGTTGTACACCAGGGCGAGGTAGCTTTCCACGTCCTCCGCCTGGGACCAGTCCTGCATCAGGTGCACGTGCTCGGCGTCTTCCTCGTCCCGGATGTCCAGGCGCTCCGCCAACACCAGGCGGACATCGTTCAGCGCCATGGACCAGTGCCTGGCCCCATCGGCGGTCAGGACGACGTCGTCCTTGTCCAGGTCAAGTGCGGCAGCCCGCAGCGCGCCGATCTTGGTTTCCCGCAGCGAGCGCTCGGTGAGCTGGCGGAACTCCAGGGATGCGCCGTCGTCGTCCTTCATCACGTTGGGCAGGAGCCGCCTGACTGCACGGTCCGTCGGTTCCTGGACATCCATGTCCAGACCGATCAGGGCAGCGAGCGGATCCTTGCTGGAATTTTCGGCCGGCTGGAGCATGGAGATGACATCGCCGATCAGGCTGCGCAGCAGCTCACGCTCGGCGGGCTCAAGGAACCCGGTGATGCCCTTAAGACCGTATTTGAATGCCTTAGCCACGTTTCCCCTTGCCCTGCCCGGACCCGCCGGATTTCCCCGAGTTGCCGCCGGTCCCGCCGGTGGCCTTTTCCACAGTGGCCCACAGCCCGAAGCCGTGCATGGCGACGGCATGGCGCTCAACCTGTTCCTTGCTGCCGTGGGCAACGATGGACCGGCCCTTCTTGTGGACCTCCATCATGAGCTTGTTGGCTTTGCTCTCGGAGTAGCCGAAGTAACTCTGGAAGACGTAGCTGACATAGCTCATCAGGTTGACGGGATCATTCCAGATCACCAGGTTCCATGGGATGTCCGGCGCGGTCAGGGAGTCTATGGACGCCTCTGTACCAGTCCGGGTGCCCTCCCGCGTAACGGGGCCGGGCGCAACGCTTAAGCTCATCTGTCCATTCTATGGGGAGGATGGGCCCACGCCGGATGGGCCACCGCGGCGAAGCGAAGCGGGACGTGGGAGCCGGTGGATGGGCCCACGCCGGCGAGGGCCCCGCGGCGAAGCGAAGCGAGACGTGGGAGCCGGTGGATGGGCCCACTCCGGCGAGGGCCCCGCGGCGAAGCGAAGCGAGACGTGGGAGCCGGTGGATGGGCCCACTCCGGCGAGGGCCCCGCGGCGAAGCGAAGCGAGACGTGGGAGCCGGTGGGGACTAGAGTGAATTTTGTGAGTACCTCTGCCGGCTGGGACCATCCCCGCACGTCCCTGTACACCGACCACTACGAGCTGACCATGCTGCAGGCATCGCTCCATTCGGGCGCCGCGCACCGCCGGTCGGTTTTCGAAGCCTTCGCGCGGCGGCTGCCGGACGGCAGGCGGTACGGGATTGTGGGGGGCACAGGCCGGCTCCTGGAAGGCATCGCGGACTTCCGTTTCGGCGAGGCTGAGCTTGATTTCCTGGGCCGCACCGGCGTGGTCAACCAGGACACCCTGGACTACCTGGCGAATTACCGGTTCAGCGGCGATATCTGGGGCTACCCGGAGGGCGAGGCGTACTTCCCCAACTCCCCCATCCTCATCGTGGAGTCGACGTTCGCCGAGGCCTGCATGCTGGAGACCTATGTGCTCTCCGTGCTGAACCATGACTCCGCCATCGCCTCGGCCGCATCGCGGATGATCACGGCAGCCGGCGGCCGTCCCTGCATCGAGATGGGCTCCAGGCGCACGCATGAGGAGTCGGCGGCGGCGGCGGCCCGTGCCGCCGTGATCGCCGGGTTCCACAGCACGTCCAACCTCGAGGCAGGCATCCGCTACGGCATCAAGACCGTGGGTACCGCCGCCCATTCCTTCACTTTGCTCCACGACACCGAGCGCGACGCCTTTGAGGCGCAGATCGCGTCGCTGGGGGTGGGCACGTCGCTGCTCGTTGATACGTACGACGTCGAAACGGCCGTGCGTGCCGCCGTCGAGCTTGCGGGGCCCAAACTGGGCGGCGTCCGGCTGGACTCCGGCGACCTCGTCGCCCAGGCCTCCTGGGTCCGCCAGCTGCTGGACCAGCTGGGCAACGAGCACACCCGCATCATGGTCACCTCCGACCTGGATGAATTCGCCATCGCTGCGCTGCAGTCCGCTCCGGTGGATTCGTACGGGGTGGGCACATCGCTGGTGACAGGTTCCGGTGCGCCCACGGCCAGCATGGTCTACAAGCTGGTGAGCCGCACGGACGACGCCGGCGATTTCGTCTCCGTGGCCAAGGCAGCCAAGAACAAGACCAGCATGGGCGGCCGGAAGTATGCACTGCGCAAGCTCAATGAGCGCGGCATCGCCACGCAGGAAATTGTGGGCATCGGACACCGGCCCGAAGATGACGGGAACGACCGGCCCCTGCTGCAGCAGTTCGTGAAGAACGGCGAACTGCTGCCCGGCTGGACGGGGCCAGAGGGTGTGGTCCGGGCCAGGCAACGGCACGCCGACACCATGGCCGAACTGCCACCCGTGGTCAACCGCCTGCAGCGCGGGGAGCCCGCCATCCCTACTCTCTATGAAGAAAACTGAGGAAAACCGATGTCCCGCGCCCTGATCATTGTTGACGTCCAAAACGACTTCTGCGAGGGCGGCTCCCTCGCCGTGGCCGGTGGCGCCGACGTGGCCGGGGCAATCAGCGAGTATGTGGACGCCCACCACACCGAGTTCGACCACATTGTGGCAACCCAGGACTGGCATATCGACCCCGGCGCGCACTTCTCCGAAACGCCCGATTTCAAGGACAGCTGGCCGCCGCACTGTGTTGCCGGCACCCGCGGCGCCGAGCTCCACCCGGACCTGGACACCGAGTACATCCAGGCCTATTTCCAGAAGGGCCAGTTCACAGCGGCCTATTCCGGGTTCGAGGGCCTGCTGGCTCCGGAGGATGCGGTGCCCACCGGTGACCGGCAGCCCGGCTCGCTGCCGGCTGACGCAGAGGCCTTCGCGCCTGCAGATGATGCGATCGGCCTGGACGACTGGCTGCAAAGCCACGACGTGGAAGACGTGGTGGTGGTGGGGATTGCCACTGACTACTGCGTCATGGCTACGGCCTTGGACGCGGTCCAGGCCGGCTACTCAGTGACGGTCCTGCGTTCGCTCACCGCAGGCATCGCCGAGGACCTTGACGATGCTGTCGCCGAAATGGAGCTCGGCGGCGTGGACGTCGGCTGAGGCCCGCTTAACCGCAGGGGTGGCCCGGTGCTGTGCACCGGGCCACCCGCGTTTAACGCCACTGCTGCTCCAGCCCGCTGCTACTTTCGGCCGATGAACCAGTCCTGGAGCTTCCGCAGCCTCGACTGCAGCTGCTCCTCGTTGGCCTGGGCCACGGGGGGCCCGCCGCAAACGGTCCGCAGCTTGGTGTGCACCACACCGTGCGGGGTTCCGGTCCGGGCGGACCAGGCCGCCACATTTTTTGCCAGTTCGTTGCGCAGGTCCATCAGCATCCGGTGGTCCGGGATGGCCGGTGCCGCGGCAGCAGGTTCAGCCGCAGGTGCGCGCCGGTTCTTCCGGTTGAGCTGATCGTGCTGGCGCTGGCGCAGCAAAGTACCCACCTGCTCGGCATCCAGGAGACCCGGGATGCCCAGGAAGTCCAGCTCATCCTCGGAGCCCACCTCTCCCCCGGTGCCGAACTCGCCGCCGTCGAACAGCACCCGGTCGAAGGACGCCTGCGAATCGAGGGCCTCGAACTTTCCCTTGGTGAGGCTGTCCGACGCTTTGTCCTCCCGGTTGGCCTCGGCCATCAGGGAATCCTCGGGATTGAAGAGGCCGTCGCTGTCCTCTTTTTCGGGGCGGTCCAGCGCGTGGTCGCGTTCCATTTCCATGGAGTTCGCCAGCGCCATCAGCTGCGGCACGGACGGCAGGAAGACCGACGCCGTCTCCCCACGCTTCCTGGCGCGCACAAAGCGGCCCACAGCCTGGGCGAAGAACAGCGGCGTGGACGTGGAGGTCGCGTAAACGCCCACGGAAAGCCGGGGTACGTCCACGCCTTCGGACACCATCCGGACGGCAACCATCCACCGCTTCTCGCTCGCGGTGAACTCCTCGATTTTCTCCGAGGCCTTGGCATCGTCGGACAGAATCACGGTGGGTGACTCGCCGGTGATCCGCTTCAGCTGCCCGGCGTAGGCCCTGGCGTCCTCATGGTCAGTGGCGATGACCAGCCCGCCGGCGTCCGGAACCGAACGCCTCACTTCACTGAGCCGCTTGTCCGCTCCGGCCAGGACCGCGGGGATCCATTCACCTGTGGCATTCAAGGCAGTCCGCCAGGCGTGGGACGTGATGTCCTTGGTGACCGCGGCTTCACCAAGCGAAGCGGCCATCTCTTCACCGGCACTGGTGCGCCACCGCATCTGGCCCGAGTAGGCCATGAACATGACCGGGCGCACCACATGGTCACGCAGGGCGTTGCCGTAACCGTAGGTGTAATCAGCCTTCGAGCGGCGGATGCCGTCCCTGTCCTCCGCGTACTCCACAAAGGGGATGGGCGAGGTGTCGGACCGGAACGGGGTACCTGTCAGGGACAGCCGCCGGGCGGCGGGATCAAACGCCTCACGCAGGCCGTCGCCCCAGGACAGGGCCTCGCCGCCGTGGTGGATCTCATCAAGGATCACCAGCGTGCGGGCAGCCTCCGTCTTGGCGCGGTGCAGCATCGGCTTGCTCGCCACCTGGGCGTAGGTAACAGCCACGCCAACGAAACCGCGGCCGTGCTGGCCGTCGGAATTCTTGAAGTTCGGGTCGATGGCGATTCCCACCTTGGCAGCAGCATCAGCCCACTGCCGCTTCAGGTGGTCGGTGGGCGCCACGATGGTGACGCGGTTGACTGCCCCGGATTCGATGAGCATGGAGGCCACCCGCAGCGCGAAGGTGGTTTTGCCGGCGCCGGGCGTTGCTACGGCCAGGAAGTCCCGGGGACCGGTCCTGAAGTAGAGGTCAAGGGCTTCCTGCTGCCAGGCACGGAGTTTTTGGGCGGTTCCCCAGGCTGCGCGTTCCGGATAAGCCGGAGGCAGGGTGGGGCCGCCAAAGAGCGTCTCCGTCACTACTTGTTGTTGCCTGAGTCCCCTCCGGGACCCTTGCCGCCGTCGTTGCCCGGGCGGAGGCCTTCATAAACCTCTTTGCACATGGGGCAGACCGGGAACTTCTGCGGATCCCGGCCGGGAGTCCAGACCTTGCCGCAGAGGGCAATGACGGGGTCACCCGTCAGCGCGGACTCCATGATTTTTTCCTTGCGCACGTAGTGCGAGAAACGTTCCCGGTCACCGGGCTCCACTTCCTGGCGCAGCTCTTCGCGCTCAATGGTTGCCGTGGACGTTCCAGCCCCGGAAAGCTCACGCATCGGGTCGTTTTCGAGAGGGTCCGTCATGCTAGTCATGGCATCCATCTTAGCGTCCCGGGGCGGCGGGCGTTCGACGCCGGAGGTGCCGTTTTGCTTGCACCGCACCCGCCGCCGTCGGCAGTTCCGGCTGAATCCGGTGGTGGGCGGTGCCCGAATGTGGCAAGCGTTACAGCCCCTGCCAGGATGGCTTGTGGTCGTAGGTGTGCCGGTAGAAGTCGGCGAGCTTCAGCGACGACGCCGCGGCCTCATCCACGAGGATGGTGGCGTGCGGGTGGAACTGCAGGACCGAAGCCGGGCAAATCGCGGAGACCGGCCCTTCCACGAAGTCGCGGACCGCGGGCGACTTCTGCGCCCCGGTGGCCACCAGCACAACGTGGCGTGCTTCCAGGATGGTGCCCAGTCCCTGGGTCACCACGTGGTGGGGCACGTCGGCAAGGCCGGCGAAAAACCTGGCGTTGTCGCGGCGGGTCTGCTCGATCAGCGTCTTGATGCGCGTCCGGGACGCCAAGGAGGAGCCCGGCTCGTTGAAGCCGATATGGCCGTCGGTCCCCACGCCCAGGATCTGGAGGTCCACGCCTCCCACCGCCCTCATCCTGTCCTCGTAGGCCCGGCACTCCGCCGGGATATCAGCCGCGGACCCGTCAGGGGTGTGGACGTTCCCGGGGAGGATGTTCACCCGGCTGGTGAACTCGCGCCCGATGACCTCCCGGTACGACTCACGGTGCCCGGGCGGCAGGCCCACATATTCATCCAGGGCAAAGGCGTGCGCGGCGCTGAAGTCCAGCCCTTGCTTGTGACGCGCCGCCAGCTCGTCGTAGACAGGCAGCGGCGAGGACCCGGTGGCAAGCCCCAGCACAGCGTTGGGCTTGCGCCGGAGCAAGGCCTCGACGGCGTCTGCCGCCAGCTTCCCGATCTGTTTGCTGCCTTGGAGGATGACAACTTCCACGGGCGGCCGCCTTTCTGGAGTTCTGGTTTCGCTTGTCCTGCCGGATCAGCGGTTCACGGTCAGCTGGGCCAGGAGTTCGGGGCCGCGTGCATCGAGCCACTTTCCACCCAGCCGGATGCCTGCCGCAAACAGCGCCGGCCCGAGCATCAGGCCGACGGCAAGGTTCACCCAACCGAAGACGGCGTTGCCGGTGACCAACTGCGCAATGAACAAGCCAACTTCGGGCAGGACCAGAAGGGTCAGGACACCCATGCCGGCGAACTGCACCGCCAGGGTCTGGCCCACGTTGCCCGGGGGCTTCTTGAACGGGCTGTCGCCGGGCAGGGGCACGGCCACGGTGTAGCGGGCCGACACCACGGACGACAGGCCCAGGCCCGTGAACAGGATGCCCAGGCTCAGGCCCAGCTGGCCGGGCAGCGCTTCCCAATCGCCGGTAAAGAAGTACTGGCCTACCGCGAAGATCAGCACGACGGGCAATCCAAACGCCAGGCATGCCAGCGCCCGTCCCAGCCGGTCGTCAACGCCCCGGACGCCCGTGGCCACGTGCAGGGCAAACGCGGTGTTGTCATAGGAGACGTCTGCCGAGATGGACCAGGCCAGCAGGAACGCCGCCAGCGGTGCCGCGGCCGCCAGCACTGCGAAGTCACCGGACTGGCTGCCCTGGAAGACGAGCAGGATGGGCAGCAGCGGGACCACCACCAGGGAACCGGAATACCGGGGATCGCGCAGCCAGTAGGTCAGCGACCGCGCCGTGACGGCACCGGCGGGGGTGGCCGGCAGGAGGCCGAACAGCCCCAGCTTTCCGCCCTTTCGGCTCCCGCTGCCGGCGTAAGGGGGGTTGACCAGGGCCCGTTCAAGGAGCAGTTTCCAGCACCAGGCCAGGACTGCGAGCGTTGCGACGGCGATCAAAAGTTTCACTGTTGCCGCTCCCGGGCGCCCGGCGGCCAGGTCACCGCCGAGGGACCAGGCGGCACCCAGGGGCGTCCAGGACAGGGTGGCAGCCAGCTCCGGCAGGAAACCGGTAGAGGCGGAAATGCCTCTCCCCACGCCAGCCACGATCGGTCCCATCAGGACCAGCGGGATCATGAACGCTATGGCGCTGACATCCTTGAACCGGCGCGACGACGCCAGGCTGGCGGTGGCGGTGGTGACCACCTTGGACAGGACTATGCAAGTCAGAACGCCGACGGCGGCACCCACCAGCGCGGCAACCGCGGGGAGAGGGCCGCGGGCCCAGGTCCACACGGTGGCAAGCGCCACGAGAGCGGTGGCCAGCCCCGGGATTCCGATCAGCCCACCGAGGGCGAGCCCTGTGAGCAGCTGGCGCATGGGGATGGCGGCAGTGGTAAAGCGGGCCGGGTCCAGCGTCAGGTCCGCTGCGGACGCGACCACCGGAATGAGGCCCCACCCCAGGATGGCTGCCGAGCCACCCAGCACCACAACCGTGTGTGCCAGTTCCGGATCGGCACCGCGCAGCAGGACCAGGGCCACCACCAAGAGGCCCACCAGCCCCAGGGCGTAGAGCCCGCCGAAGGCCATGCCCACCAGCTGCCAGGGGCTCCGGCGGAGGCCATTGCGAAGCAGGATCAGCTTCAGCCTCAGAAGGTGCGCAACCATTCCAGGCCTTCCGTGTGGCTGCGTCCGCCCACGAGCTGGACGAACCTTTCCTCCAGGGAAGCGCCGGCGCGGACTTCGTCCACGGTCCCGGCAGCCAGCAGCCTGCCGGCGGCCACCACGGCAACGTGGTCACACATGCGCTGGACCAGGTCCATGACGTGGCTGGAGACGATGACTGTGCCGCCCGAGGAGACGTAGCTGTCCAGGATGGAGCGGATGTTGGCCGCGGAGACGGGGTCAACGGCTTCGAAGGGCTCGTCCAGAACCAGCAGCCGCGGAGCGTGGATCAGCGCCGAGGCCAGGGCAATCTTCTTGGTCATGCCGGCCGAGTAGTCCACCACCAGCTTCCCGGCGTCCTGCGCAAGGTCAAGGGCTGACAGCAGCTCCCCCACGCGGGAGGCCACCACGTCCTTGTCCAGGCCACGCAGCAGCCCGGCATAGGTGACCAGTTGCTCGCCCGTGAGCCGGTCAAAAAGGCGGACCCCGTCGGGGAGGATGCCCATCAGCTTCTTGGCCTCCAGCGGCCTGGCCCAGACATCCACCCCGTGGACAACCGCCGTGCCAAAGTCGGGCCTCAGCAGTCCTGTGGCCATGGACAGGGTGGTGGTCTTGCCGGCGCCATTGGGTCCCACAATGCCGAAAAACGAGCCGGCCGGGACGTCGAGGCTGATGCCGTCCACGGCAATTTTTTCGCCGAAACGCTTGGCGAGTCCGCGGATGGACAGAGCGGGGGCCGGGCCGGCAGGTGGCACCGGGTCGGGTAGCGGAGCAGTCATACCGCCAGCCTAGTCCCGCCGCTTCCCTGACGGGGTCCTCCTGAAGGAGTAGTAAAACAGGCGTAGGACCGCTTTGTCAGCGAACCGGGCCGAATGTTCCTACCGGACCTTGCGGATGCGGATGGGCCCTTTGGCGGTGGAGGGGTCAACCACCGAACCGCCCTGGGTGATCTGGACCTCGCCCGCATCAACCAGCCGCCGCGCGGCCTGTCGGGCAGGCTCCATGAGGCTGCGCCAGTTCTCATCGCCAACAGCACGGGCAGCATCCGACGGACAGATGGTGGACGTTGGGGCCCTTGCAGCCAGGAGCTCCAGGATGCTCGCTTCCAGCTGCCTGTCGATCTTCCCGGCCGCCCTGCCACCGGGTTTGCCGCCGGAGGCCGGCGCCTCCTCCCGCCGTCGGTGGGCCATCACGCGGGCAGTCAGAAGGAATGCCGCGGGACGGCACGTTCGTACTGCGGGGCCCATTTGAGGTCGTGGCCCAGCTCGAACGCCGCGCGGAGCCACCAGTGCGGGTCCCGGAGGGCGGCGCGGGCAATAAATACTCCGTCTGCCTGGGCGGTCGCGACAGCGTGCTCGGCCTGCCCGGCCGAGGTCAGAAGGCCCACGGTTCCCGTGGGAACACCGGCCTCGCGGCGGATGCGCGCCGAGAACCCGGTCTGGTAGCCGGGACCGGGCTTAATGTCCTGGTGGGCCACGGCTCCCCCACTGGAGACGTCAATGAGGTCCACACCGTGCTCCTGAGCCTGTTTGGCGAGGCGCACCGACGCCCCGATCTCGATCCCGTTCTCCGCCCAGTCGGTGGCCGAGATCCGCAGCAGCAGCGGCATCCCTTCCGGGATGACGTTACGGACCGCATCCACTACGGCGAGTGTCAGGCGGTTCCGCCCGGCTTCGTCCCCGCCCCAGGAGTCGGTCCGGGCATTTATCAGGGGGCTCTGGAACTGGTGCAGCAGATAGCCGTGCGCGCCATGGATCTCCATGGTGTCGAATCCGGCGTCAACAGCACGCACGGCGGCCGCGGCGAAATCGGAGATGACATCCTGGATTTGTTCCTCGGTCATCGCGGCGGGTTCGGCATAGCCGTCAAACGCCGAAACCGACGGTCCCACAGTGGTCCAGCCGCCGTCGGATTCCGGCACGCTCCCCCGCTGCCCGGAGAACGGCCAGTACGTGGACGCCTTGCGGCCCGCGTGCGCCAACTGGACGCCGATCTTTGTGCCGGCGACACCATGCCGGTGCACGAACGAGTTGATGCGTGCCCAGGCCTCCGCCTGTTCGTCGCTGTAGAGCCCGGCGTCCCGTGGGCTGATCCGGCCCGCCGGGTTTACAGCTGCAGCCTCGGTGAGGATCAGCGCGGCACCACCCGCGGCGAATGAGCCCAGGTGCATCAGGTGCCAGTCGTTGGGAACCCCCGGGGCGTCGTCGGGATCGCAGCTGTACTGGCACATCGGCGACACCCAGCCGCGGTGCGACAGCTCCAGCGAACGAAGCTTCAGCGGCCGGAACAGCGCAGACATTAAAACAGCACCCGGGCCAGGGCCTGCCGGGCTTTTGCCACCCGGTCATCGTGCGTGCCCACCACATCGAAGAGTTCCAGGAGCCGTACGCGGGCGGTCTCCCGCTCGGGACCGAAGTTCCGCCCGATGAAACCGACCACGCGGTTCAGGGCGTCCTCCACGTGGCCGCCGGCCACGTCCAGGTCCGCCACGCTGAGCTGGGCATCAAGGTTGTCGGGTTCCTCGGCCGCACGGGTGCGCAGGGCCTCGGTATCCTGGGCGGAAAGCGGCTGCAGGCGCGCCATCAGCTCCACCTGCGCCAGGCCTGCCTTCGCCTCGGCATCGGCGGGCATTTCCAGGAGCGCCTGGCGGTAGGCTTCGGCGGCTGCCTCGTAGTCCCCCGCTTCGATGGCGTCGAAGGCCGCCTGGTGCAGCGGCGGAAGCGGCGCCGGTTCGCCATCTGCCGGTGCCCCGCCGCCGAGGCTTCCCGTCACGCCGTTCGCCGCCGCCACTTTGAGCAGTTCATCCAGCAGCGGCCGGATCTGGGCTTCGTCGGCACCACCTTGGAAGAGGGGGACCGGCTGGCCCTTGATCACGGCCACGGCGGTGGGGACGGCCTGGACCTGGAAGGCCTGCGCCAGCTGCGGGAAGGCGTCGATGTCCGCGGCACCGAGCACCAGCCGGCCTCCGAAGCTGTTGACTACCTGCTCGAGGGAGTCCACCATCGCGGCGGACTCCGGCGAGTAGGCGGCCCAGAGGGCGAAGACAACCGGCACCTGCGCGGAAAGCTCCACGAGCTCCTGGAAGTTACCTTCGGTGACGTTGACCCGCAGCGGTGCGGCGGCGCCGTCGGCAGTTCCGTTGCCGGCGGTTCCGTTGGCGGCGCCGCCACTTGGAACCGGCGGATTGCCGGCACCCGCAGGAGGTGCCGGGCGCTGCTTCAGGGAGGAAAGGTCGACGGCGCCACGCAGGTTAAGCAGGCTGGCAGCGGCTGGAGGGACTGGGCGGGAAGCTGGCGAACTCATGCTTTCCACTCTAGCCACTCCGGCCGCTGCCAGGAGCAACGAAAACTGCTTGCGGGGCTACTTGAAGCTTGCGCCCACCAGGCCGCGCGTGGCGGCGACCAGCCGGATGGGATCGGTTGATCCGGCCGCCGGCACGTAGACAGCCATCGATTCAGCAAAGTTCAGCACCATGCCGGTGGTGGTTTCCTTACCGCCCGCGAGCGCTGCGGCGTCGTCACCGATGGTGAGTTTGTCGCCGGACGCCTTGGGCGTGCCGTCGAAACCGAAGTTGATCCGGCCCATCACCAGTGCTCCACCATCGGCAGTGCGGAACACAACAGTGCTTTCCGGCACCACCTTGTGGGTGAAGGAGAAGTTGCCGTTGGCCCCCGAAGCGACAACCTCTGCCTGGTAGGAGAGAGTGTCGGCGATGTAGGGCGAGGACTCGCCCTCCACGACCTTGTCCTTGAAGCTGGACTCGGGGTTGGTCAGGCGGTCGGCCAGCCCGCCGAGGGCTTCTTCGCCGCTGTACAGCAGGCCCTCTTTGTCGTTGGCGGCCAGCGTCTCCGTGCCGTTCCGGTCGATGGCCGGGAAGGTGGTTCCCGGCTGCAGCGGAGTGGTCTCGGTCAGTTTGTAGTTCTCCCTGGCCGAGGGCTGCACCAGCGTCAGCAGCTGCGGGACCACGTTGCCGTCACCCTGCGTAACAGCAAGGACGGAGCGGGGCCAGCTGCGGTCACTGGTCACCACCGTGGTGAGGAGCTTGGTGGATCGCACCGGCATCCGGGCCTCGTACGTGCCTACCTGGGAACGGATCTTGTAGTTCTGGGTGCGGACCTCAAGTTCGGTTCCGCCCACGCGTTCTGCGAGTTTGGCCGCATCCTTGGCGCCGTCACCGGCGTCCGTAGCGCTGGAGACCTGCTCGAGGATGCGCCGGAACTGGGCGTCCAGGAGGACGGGCGACGCCGGCTGGGCGGGAGCGGCGGCCGGTTCCGAGGTGGGAGCCGGTGCGGGCGTCGTGGCCGCGTTGGCGGCGAGGCCGGTTCCGGCCACCACTGCCGCGGTCACCGCGGCGGTGACCATGCCGCCGGACACCATGCCCAGACGTGAGCCGGGCTTCGCCTCAGCCTTGGCCCGGGCACGCCGTGCGAACGGGCTGCCGTGACCGCTGCCTTCACCGTCGCGCTTGCGTGCGGAGAGGATGGCCAGGGCAATGCCGGCGAGAATCAGGAGTCCGCCGATGACCATCAGCGGGACCGCCCACGGTGTGGAGGTGTCATTCGGGAAGGTCATGGAGATCGACGACGGCGCGGGCTGGGTGCCGTCTGTTGCCAGCAGCAGCGACCACTCGCCATCCGCCGGCGGCGTCCACGAGTATTGCAGTTCACCGCTCGCGCTTTCAGTGGAAACCCAAAGATCGGATCCGGCCGGGTTCGGGGCCGTTGCGTCGCCGGCGGCATGCTCCACTACGAGGGCATCCTTTTTCTCCGAAACCCCGGTAACAGTGTTGTGGGCGGTCTTGCCGACCCAGGCAGCCACGTCGTCCGGGCGGCCGACCGCGAGCAGGAAGTTGCCGTCGCCCTCCACGTTGATCTTCACTGTTCCGCCCTGCTGGGTGCGCAGTTTCTGGTCAATGACGGTCAGGGGTGCCTCGGCGGCATCCGAGGGGGCCGAGGCCGTGAAGGTCTCGGAGGGAGCCCAGATGGTTTTCTGGCCGATACCGGCCAAAAGTGTCAGGAGGCCGAGCAGCACGAGTGCGACTGCAGTCTTGAAACGCAAAGGAAACACCTATCATCAGCGGGGGTTTGCCTTCAATAGTAACCGTTTTGTTACCAGAACCCCGGATATGGTCCTCCGGGCGCCTGCCGGCGGCGAACGTTTGAAGCCCGGACCGGGCGTCCCCGCACCCACTTAGCAAGGCTGCTGATAGTGTTTGCGATGATCATCACACCGGCCCGCGCAAGCGGTGCCACGCACGGAACAGGCCCCAAAACCCAGTGACTGACAAGACCGAAGAGTCCTCGACGGGACACGAAAATCACTCGGCCGCCGGCACTGTTCCGTCCCTGCCGGGGAGATCCCTGAAGCCCAGGGCACGGGCAGCCGCAGCCGTGGGCTCCCTTGTGCGGCGCCTGCGCCAGCCGTTGCCTGGCGCCCAGCCAAGGCTTCGTTTCGAAATGCCCCCTGACCTGCCGCCGGAATACCACGTTGCGGAAGAAGAAGCCGCGGCGGCAGGTGAAACCACACCCCAGTTCGGCAAACCCGGGCCTCGCATTTCCCCCCAGCATCCGCTGTACATGGGGTTCATGGGCACGGTGGGTGTGGGCCTCGCGCTCCTGGTCTATTGGATCGGCTCCAACACCACCCAGCTGCTTCTATGGATTGTGGCTGCGTTGTTCATCGCATTGGGCCTGGAACCGGTGGTGGGGTGGCTGGAAAACCACAAGATTCCGCGCCCGGCCGGCATCCTGGTGTCCGTTGCGGTCCTGATAGGCGCCGTGGCCGGTTTCTTCGCCACCCTTATACCCACCATCGTGGAACAGGTCACGGAGATCGTGGTGCAGGCGCCCACCTGGGTTCGCGACTTCATGGACTCCGATTTCTTCCGCAGCGTTGATGACCAGTTCGGTATCCGGGACCGTATCACCGAAGAGCTGGACAAATTCGTCAATGATCCCGCTGCCATGGGCGGAATCTTCGGCGGCGTGGTGGGCTTCGGCTCCACCCTTGCCAACGGGCTTTTCGGCACCTTGATCGTCCTGGTACTAAGCCTTTATTTTCTGGCAGCCCTTCCGTCCATGAAGAAGTGGGGTTACCGGCTGGCACCCCGCTCGCGCCGGCCGCGGGTGGCAGCCCTCTCCGAGGAAATCACCCGTTCGGTGGGCAACTACGTGATCGGCCAAGCATGCGTGGCGCTGCTGAACGCCACGTTCGCGTTCATCGTCATGTCCATCGTGGGAGTCCCGTTCGCCCTCCTGCTGGCCTTCGTGGTGGCGCTGCTGGCGTTCATTCCACTGGTGGGCGGCATGATCGCGGGCGTGGTGGTGGTCCTGATCTCGCTCACGGCGGGCTGGCAGACGGCGGCAATCTACGCCGTCTGCTATTTCGCCTACCTGCAGTTTGAGGCGTATTTCATCTCCCCCCGAATCATGCAGAAAGCCGTGGCCGTGCCCGGTGCCGTCGCTGTTATCTCTGTCATTGCCGGCGGCAGCCTGCTTGGGGTTCTCGGAGCCCTGATCGCCATCCCCACGGCGGCGGCCATCCTGCTCCTGCTCAAGGAGATCTACATCGCCCGCCAGGACAAGCACTAAAACCGGCCGGATCTTACGCGGCCGAGGTGGCCACCGGGCCGTTCCACTCCTGCGGCAAACCGTTTGGACCCGATCCTGCCTCTGTCACGTCGTCAACGATCTCGTTAAGCACACGGGACGCGTACTTCTCCCCCACCCACAGGTGCTTGGCGCCGTCGACCCCTACCACCCGGGCCTGCGGCACCAGGCTGAAGCGTTCGGCCGCGGCCGGGGGCTGAAGGTAGTCATCGTGCTCGGGCACCAGGACCGTCAGCGGCTTCCTGGCCGCCGCCCACAGCCGCAGGTGCTCGTCCGTTGCCCGGTGCAGCGGCGGTGACAGCAGCACGGCGCCCTCAACCTCGCTTGCCACCGGTTCCTGGGCACCGTACATCAGCGCCAGCTCGGTCCCGAACGACCAGCCCACCAGCCAGCGGTTGGGCAGGTGGCGTTCGACGGCGAAACGCACCGCTGCCTCCACGTCCAGGCGTTCACCGATCCCCTCTTCAAACGAGCCTGCGCTGGTGCCGCGCGGCGATTCCGTGCCGCGGGTGTTGAACCGTAGCACCGCCACTCCGGCCAATGCCGGGAGCCGGTAGGACGCCTTGCGGTAGACATGGGAGTCCATGAACCCGCCGTGGGTCGGGAGGGGATGCAGCGTGATCAGCGTCGCGGTGATGGGACCGGATTCCGGGACAGCCAGTTCCCCGACCAGCTTGTGGCCGTCCTCGGTGTGGAGCTCGATGTTCTCCCGCTTCGCCGGCAGGACCGTCGATGCGCGGATAGGTGAGGGGCCCGAGGGCTGGGTGAATTCGTACGACGCCGGATCAAAAGTCATGCCTGCCAGCTTAGCGAGTCCGGAAGCCGCCCGGTCCCGCGGCGGCACAGCGGGGCTCTTCCCGGCAGGGCGCAGGGTCAGCGGTAGCGGTACGTCCGGGAAAGCCAGCAGTTGGTGTGCCAGTGGCGGCGCTCGGCCAGTCCGGCCGCGGCGCCGAACAGGTGGTCGTCCTTCCACACCACCAGGTGGGCCACGCCGGGAACAACCGCAGTGGAACAGCCGGGGCAGATGTAGGTTTTTTCGGCGTTCCTTGCGGTCATCGTCCTGACCATCCACTCGCCATCGGGGGCGCTTTCCCGCCGGGCTATGCCTGCACGCGCCCGTTCCAGGTCCAGCTCAGGGACCTCGCCGTTACCCTTCTTGCCTGCCACCTTGCCGGCAAGGCCACCCTTTGCGGCCGGACCCTTGCCGGAGGCAGGACGGCGGGGACGGTTGGAACGCGGCATGCCTCCATTCTGCCCTAGCCCCGGTAGTGTGTACGGCGTGCGACTTGTGATAGCCCGATGTTCAGTTGATTATGTTGGCCGGCTCAAAGCCCATCTCCCCCTAGCCACCCGGCTGCTGCTGGTTAAGGCCGATGGCTCCGTGCTGGTCCATTCGGACGGCGGATCCTACAAGCCGCTGAACTGGATGAGCCCGCCGGCATCCCTGCGCGTATCCACGCCGGAGGACGTTGACCTGGAACTTGGCGTCACGGAGCAGTGGACGGTCCAGTCCGCCAAGACCGATGACCGCCTGATCATCAATATCCACGAGCATCTGCATGAGTCCTCCCACGACCTCGGAGTGGATCCCGGCCTGATCAAGGACGGTGTGGAGGCGGACCTGCAGCGCCTGCTCGCGGACCAGATCGAAACGCTCGGCACCGGCTTTTCGCTGATCCGCCGGGAGTACTTCACTGCCATTGGGCCGGTGGATATCCTGGCCCGGGACGCCACCGGAGCCACCGTGGCCATCGAGCTGAAACGGCGCGGCGACATTGACGGGGTCGAGCAGCTGACCCGCTATCTGGAACTGCTGAACCGGGATCCGTTGCTGGCGCCCGTCCGCGGAATCTTCGCCGCCCAGCAGATCAAGCCCCAGGCCAAGGTGCTCGCCAACGACCGCGGCATTGACTGCATCACGCTGGATTACGACGCCATGCGCGGTGTGGACGATACCGAATCCCGGCTCTTCTAACGCCGTATCGGCCGCCGGGCGCTGAATTCGCCCCTGACAAGGGGATTCATTCGGTTTTTGGCCAAAATTTCCCGGCGGGGCCGTTGACCAGACGGGGACGGCATGAAATTCTTAGAGCAGTCTTTGTGTAGGTGTTTTTTCATGCTCGCAAGACATGTTGCGAGCGCGAAGCTCCTGCACAGCCCGTCCCCTTCCGGATGGCAGTGAAGGATTCTTCTCGCGGAGTGACCAAGTCCAGCACGAGGTGTGCCGGACTTAGACAAGTTCCACAATGAGGAGAAATAAATGGCACAGGGAACCGTCAAGTGGTTCAACGCTGAAAAGGGCTTCGGCTTCATCACCCCGGATGACTCCGATGGCGATGTCTTCGTTCACTACTCTGAGATCCAGACCGGTGGCTTCAAGACCTTGGACGAGAACCAGCGTGTTCAGTTCGAAATCGGTCAGGGCGCCAAGGGCCCCCAGGCGACCGGTGTAACGCTGGTCTAGTATCACCGCCCGGAGGCCGCCCCGTTGCGGCTTCCAGCGAATAAATCCCCGGCATCCGTGCCGGGGATTTTTTCTTGACGGGGCTTGATTATCCCCATCCTGCTCAACCCACCAGTTCGCGGACCAGCCGGGCTCCCTGCCGCAGGGAAAGACCGGGCAAATACGCGCGGGTGAGCGCCCGGCCGATGGCTGGCAACTGCAACGGATCCTGGTAGTACAGGTACAGCGTCCGGTACTCCGGCTGAAAACGTGATTTGAAGGCGGCCAGCGAGCGGAACCCGTAGACGGGTTCCAGGGCGTGGCCCACCACATCGAGGATGCGCAGCAGGTTTTCGGCCGGCACCTGGTCCAGGGTCGTGTCACCGTCGGGCAGGCTGGCGAGCGGTGACCCGGAGAGTGAGATGACCTCCACCGTTTCCCGCAGCTCCACCACCGCCGCAGCTATCAGGAACTCCATCACCCCGGGAAATCCTTCAGCACCGCGCCGCATCACGTCCAGCGTGCGGCTCACCAGCTTCCCGCCGTCGTAAACGGGCAACCAACTGGTCACCCCATGCACGTTCCCGTCCGTATCCACTGCCAGGCAACAAAGGACTTCCTCGTCCATCAGTTCATCGATGCCGCCGAGGGTGAAGCCCATCTCCGGTATCGATTTGGCGGCCGCCCATTCCTCCGACACTTCACTGAGCCGGGCGCGGAGCGTCGACGGCAGGCCATGGTACGTCCCCCAGACCGCGGTGACACCCAGCTTGGCCGCCCGGTTGCGCGCCGTCCGCACGTTCTGCCATTCTTTGCCCTTGAAGTCGAGCTCGCGGACGGACAGCCTGGTCTCCTGCGCCACCGGGACGCGCTGGAATCCCCGGTCCCGGAGCATCGGCCACAGAGTACCGTCGCATGAGTAGAAGGCCGGGGCCAGCGCCCGGCTGCCGCAGTAGTCGATGAAGCCTTGAGCCGTCGGTCCGCGGCCTTCCGCTGCCCCGAAAGGGCCGGCGAGGGTCAGGGCAACGGTTCCATGCTGCTGGTATGCGACGGCACCACGGCCATCCGGACTGAACCAGTACCGGTTGGGCTCCCAGAGCGCCATCCATGACAATGACTCGCCGCCCTGATGCAGCAGCCGTCGCGCCGCGGTCCTGTCATTGTGCCCGGAATCGCTGCCATGGTGGCGTCCCACCAGCACTGACCAGACACCGGCCAGCGCCACCAGCCAGAAGAGTGGGCCGGAATAGCCAAAGATCAGCGCCTCGATGCTGTCCCGTTCGGCGAAGACCCTGCGGTAGAGGTTGGGTAGCGGCACGGGAAGGTATTGCCTGGCCAGCTCGGCCAGTAAACCCAGGGGCCCGCCGTCGCGCATCATTCCACCGGCCGCCAACCAGGCCACGGTGTAGCCGCCGGCCAGGACCAGCCAGACCCCGCCAACCACCAGCGCCAATCTGTGCCGGGCCGCGGGGACGGTCTCCACGCGGAACTGCCGCCGGTTGACCCACAGCAGTACCGCCAGCAGGAGGGGCACCGTCACCAGGGGCAGGATGTGGGCGAAGCCCGAGCCCATGGCCGCAGTCTGCGGCCGGGAGGGATAGTGCGGAATGAGAGCGAACAAGGCGAGGTACACGGCGGCCAGGGCTGTGATGGCCACCTGGATGACCAGGGTGATCCGAAGTGCCATACTTCGTCCGCGGCGCATGCCGTCGGCGCAGATGAGGAGCAGCGCCACCGGGACCACCGCGAGGGCAAGCCCGAACGGACCGGCGAAACCCGTGCGGCCCACTTCCAGGCATGCGGCCTCCACCGTGGAGCCACAGTTCGCTTCGAGCTGGCCCAGGGTAGGCACCGGATTCAGGAGCACGTCCCGCAGCAGCGCCAGCGGGCCGGTGGGCGTCCGGGTGATGGTGGTAAGGATGGGTCCCACGGCAAACACGGCCACGGTGAGCGCGAGCAGGTTCCTGGTCTCACGGCCGGTCGAGCGGGGCGCGTGCAGCGGGCCGTGCTCACTCTCAGCCCACCAGCTTGCGGCAAGACCCACCAGGGCACCTACCAGCCCAATAACCGTCTCGGCGTGTCCCACGTAGAGGACCAGCAGCAATGCGACCGAGAGTACGGCCGTCCGCAGCCGGCGTCGCCAGAGCACCGGCAGTTTGCCGCTGGACGCCATTGACACCGCCAGGACGGCAGCATACGGACCAATCAGCGCGCTGTCCGTCATCAGCCCCAGCCAGCCATCACCGGCGAACCGCGCCAGCTGGGTGACCAGCAGGAAAACTGTGACAGCGGCAAACTGGCCGCCCAGCAGCAGGGCCGCGGTCCGGAGCTTGCCGAGCTTCCTTTCCGCGAGGCCCAGCAGCAAAAGAATCATCAGGGAAGCCACCAGGTACGCCAGCGGATTGGTGGCGAAGAACAGGGATGTCACGAGCGACCACCAGTTGCCGGCCCGCAAACCGGGGGCGCTGACCCCCGCCATGGGCAGGAGCTCCTCCGGTGGGCCATCCAGGAAGCTGTCCGTCAGCACGCCCGCCGCCAGGAAGATCCCGAGGATGCCCAGGGTCAACGGCACTGAGCGGAGGTAGGCAGCAAGCCGCTGCACGGCAGGGAGCCCCACGGTGGCCCAGAACAGGGCCGGGGTACTCCTTTCACGGACGGCGTTCAGCGGTCCCACCCCCAGTGCGTTGCCAGCAGCTCAAGCCCATTCTCCATGCCCGGGGTCAGCATGTCCCAGGAGTGGCCTGTCCGCTGAACCACGTCGGACCCCACTGTGAAGCCTGCCCCGCGCGCCGCCGTCGCAAGCGTTTCCAGGTTCGCCACAAAGTCCGGGTCCGTTGCCCCGGCCGCAAAGTAGGCAACCTTGCCGTCGTAGCGGTGCTCCTTCATCAGCGTCAACGGCACCTGGGCGTCGAAGGCGGCGGTGTCGCCATGGAACGCTGCATCAATGGTCTTCTGGCGTTCCTTGGCGAGTGCGGGCTCCCGCTCGCTGGCAAAGGCCAGGAATCCTGTGTAAACATCGGGGTGGCGGGTGACCAGCTGGACAGCGCAGGTGGCCCCAAAGCTGAAGCCGCCCACAGCCCATTGCCGGGGGTCGGTATCCACGTCCAGCGTCGCAGCGATCCAGCGGGGAACGTCAACGGAGAGGTACGTGTCTGCCTTGGCAAGGTCGCTGTCCATACAAAGATTATTGGCGGACTGGCTGCCGTTGGGATCAACCACTACCACTACGGGTGCCACTCCCCCGTGCCGCGCCGCGAAGCCCGCCATCCTTGGCAGCAATGCCCCGCCGGTGAGCCAGTCCGCCGGACCACCGGGCTGGCCCGGAACGAGCACCAGGACCGGAAGGCTGGGGCGGTTCGCGGCAAAGTACGCCGGCGGAAGGTAGACGTAGGAGGTGCGGGCCTGCAGCCCGGAGGCGGTGCCGGGAACCGACACGGTGCGTAGGACGCCGTCTGCGGGCAGGTCGCCGGTGGGGGACCATCCTGCAAGCGGTTGGGCGGGCTGTCCCGGCTGGCGCTGGAGTCCGGGTTCCAGGGGCTGGATGCGCGTCAGGGCCGTTCCCGTGAGGTCAGCCACCGTACGGTTGAGGCCGAAGTAGGCATTGACCTGCACAGTGGCCAGCAGCACCACGGCCAGGAGGGCAATCACATCGAGAGTTCGGCGCCGCCATGACCCCGAACGGAGCCGGAGCAGAACAAGCAACAGTGCGGCCACTCCGGCAAATACCCACGCCAGGACAAGGGAGGGCAGTTCGTCAGGGAAAACCGACGTGAGGTAAATGAGGATCCAGTGGGCCAAGAGCACCAGGCCGGCGGCGACGGCCAGCGCGGTGGCCACGCTGAGGAACCAGCGGCGGTGGCCAAGGGGCCGCGGGCGCCAGATCAGGTGCACCGCGGCGGCAGCGCCAAGAACCCAGGCGGACCAGTACAGTGGCCCGTCCGTCAGTCGGATATCCGCAATCCAGTCCACGCGGCTAGCGCCAGGTGCCCACGCCGATGACCGGCCCGGCTTCCAGCCAGGAGGACAACCCCGTGTAGGCATCGAACTTCATGGCCAGCCGCAGATCCTGGCCCTCGTACCGCAGCTCGACGATCACGACGTCGGGCTGGACTTTGACTGCCTCGGCCTCGGTGGGCTTGCGCCGGCCCAGAAGCTCCAGGGAGCTGCGCTTGAACTTGTGTTTGGGACGCAGGCTCAGGGACGCCAGGCGGAACCATTCAAGGTCGTTGTCCTGATAACGACAAACCCCCATCTGCCAGCTGTTTCCAGCCGTGCAAATGGAGGCGTCCACGGTGCCGAGGGCGCGCCGCAAGTTGAAGCGGCGCACCCCCACG
The DNA here is from genome assembly GCF_014712225.1 of Pseudarthrobacter sulfonivorans. GTDB lineage: Bacteria > Actinomycetota > Actinomycetes > Actinomycetales > Micrococcaceae > Arthrobacter > Arthrobacter sulfonivorans. Next base: position 75,977 of record NZ_JACXBW010000009.1, on the reverse strand, counting down.
AGGCACAGTGCAAATATCAGCAATCCGAAAGTGATTGCCAGGGCGATGAACGAAAGAGTCTGGGCGTCCATCAGGTTGGTGCTAGCGGATCCCAGCAGTAGCCGCGTCGCCCAGTTGGGCGTTGTCAGCAACAATCACCACGCGGTTGTTGTCGACGGAAAAGAATCCGCCGTCAACTACAACGGCAATGCGGTCCCCGGAAACCGGCTCGATGGCCAGCTCACCTTCGGCCAGGATCGCCAGCAGGGGCGAGTGGCCGGGCAGGATACCGATTTCACCATCACTGGTGCGGGCCTTGACCATCTTGGCCGCTCCGGACCACACGAAGTGATCCGCTGCGACAATCTCAACCTCAAGCTCAGCCATATTACTTGGTCTGTTCCTGGATCTTGGCCCACTGGCGCTCGACATCGTCCAGGCCGCCAACGTTGAAGAAGGCCTGCTCGGCAATGTGGTCGAGCTCGCCGTCGCAGATGGCGGTGAAGCCTTCAACCGTGTCCTTGATGGAAACGGTGGAGCCTTCGACACCGGTGAACTGCTTGGCGGTGTAGGTGTTCTGGGAAAGGAACTGCTGGATGCGGCGTGCACGCGACACGACGATCTTGTCCTCTTCCGAGAGCTCGTCAACGCCGAGGATGGCGATGATGTCCTGGAGTTCCTTGTTCTTCTGCAGGATCTGCTTGACACGGACGGCCGTGTTGTAGTGGTCGTTGCCGATGTACTGCGGATCCAGGATGCGGGACGTGGACGTCAGCGGGTCAACGGCCGGGTACAGACCACGGGAGGCGATTTCACGGGAAAGTTCCGTGGTCGCGTCGAGGTGTGCGAAGGTCGTGGCCGGAGCCGGGTCGGTGTAGTCATCCGCGGGAACGTAGATGGCCTGCATCGAGGTGATGGAGTGGCCCTTGGTGGACGTGATGCGCTCCTGGAGGAGACCCATCTCGTCAGCCAGGTTGGGCTGGTAGCCCACGGCGGACGGCATGCGGCCGAGGAGCGTGGACACCTCGGAACCTGCCTGGGTGAAGCGGAAGATGTTGTCGATGAACAGCAGCACGTCCTGGTTCTGCACATCGCGGAAGTACTCCGCCATGGTCAGCGCGGACAGTGCAACGCGCAGACGCGTTCCCGGCGGCTCATCCATCTGGCCGAATACAAGGGCCGTGTCCTTCAGGACGCCTGCCTCTTCCATTTCAACCCAGAGGTCGTTACCTTCGCGGGTACGCTCGCCAACACCGGCGAATACCGAAGTACCACCGAAGTTACGTGCAACACGGGTGATCATTTCCTGGATCAGAACCGTCTTACCCACGCCGGCGCCGCCGAACAGGCCGATCTTTCCACCCTTGATGTACGGGGTGAGAAGGTCGATGACCTTGATGCCGGTTTCCAGCATCTCGGTGGAACCTTCGAGGGTTGCGAAGGCAGGAGCCTTGCGGTGGATCGGCCAGTAGTCAGCGGCCTGGATCTCGGACTCGTCCACGTCCAGCGGCTTGCCGAGGACGTTGAAGATGTGGCCCTTGACGCCGTCGCCAACAGGGACGGTGATCGGAGAACCGGTGTCCACTACGTTGGTGCCGCGGACAAGTCCGTCGGTCGCCTGCAGGGAGATGGCACGGATGAGGTTGTCGCCCAGGTGCAGGGCAACCTCAAAGGTGATGGTCCGGGTCTCACCGTTGAGGGTTACCTCGGTGGTGAGGGCGTTGTAAATCGAGGGGATTGCGTCAGCCGGGAATTCGACGTCGACAACCGGGCCAATAACACGTGCAATACGGCCGGTAGCACCGGACGTTGCGGCTACGTGTTCGGTAGCAGTGGCAGTCATCTCTCTCACTTCACTCAGTAGATGGCGTGGAATCTAAGTTTGTTCTTGGTGCAGGTACAGCTGGACCGGACCGTGCAGGCTAGGACGCGCTCAAGGCGTCGGCACCGGCAACGATTTCGGAAAGCTCCTGCGTAATTTCAGCCTGGCGGGCAGTGTTGCGCAGACGCGTGTACTTCTTGATGAGGTCCGTGGCGTTGTCGCCGGCGGACTTCATCGCCCGCTGACGGGCTGCGAGCTCGGAAGCTGCGGCCTGCAACATGGCGGCGAAAATGCGTGACTCAATGTAGCGCGGCAGCAGAGCATCAAGAACCTGCTCCGTTTCCGGCTCGAACTCGTAGAGCGGCAGGAGGTCCGATTCGGACGCGGCCTGCTCTTCGACAACCTCGAGCGGCAGCAGACGGATAACCGTCGGCTCCTGGGTCACCATGGACTTGAATCGGGTATAAACGACATGGATCTCGTCCACGCCGCCCTCTTCGTAGGCCGTCGCAAAGTCTTCGAGCAGGGCCGCGCCGACTTCACGCGCAACTTCGAACACCGGAGCATCCGTGTTGCCGGTCCATGCGCGTTCGAAGGGGCGGTTCCGGAAGTCAAAGTACGCCTGCGCCTTGCGGCCCATAACGTAGGTCTTAACTTCCTTGCCTTCTTCGTGCAGCAGCTCGAGCAGGCCTTCCGCCTGCTTAAGCACCGTTGCCGAGTATGATCCGGCGAGGCCACGGTCCGAGGTGATGACCAGGACGGCGGCCCGGCGGATCTGCTCCGGCTCGGTGACCAGCGGGTGGTCGATTTCGCTTTGGCTTGCGACAGCAGAAACGGCACGCGTGATCGCGTTTGCGTAAGGCAGTGAAGCCGCTACGCGTGCGCGGGCCTTGCCAATGCGCGAGGTAGCGATCAGTTCCATCGCCTTGAAGATCTTGCGCATCGACGTGGTCGAGCTGATCTTCTGGCGGTAGACCCGAATCTGGGCTCCCATACTTATCCTTTCCTAAGATCCCGGTGGCCGGGACTGCCGGAACCGTTGAAGGTCCCGGCAGTCCCTGCCAGCGAAACTAGCGCTTCTGCTTGACGATTTTTTCCTGGTCGACTTCGGCTCCGGAGATAGCGTCATGCTCCTCGTGGCCGGCACCCACCAGCTGGCTATCGCCCTCGCCGAAGAAGCCCTTTTTGAAGTCCACGATCGCGGTCTTCAGTGCTTCAGCGGTGTCATCGTCCATAACGTTGGTCTGCGCCAGCGTGGTCAGGATGGAGGACTTGTGCTTCAGGTGCTCCAGGAACTCGGTTTCGAAGCGGTTGATGTCCTCAACCGGAACCTCGTCCAGGTATCCGTTGGTACCTGCCCAGATGGAAACAACCTGGTTCTCGATCGGGAACGGCGAGTACTGGCCCTGCTTGAGCAGTTCCATCAGGCGTGCGCCACGGGTCAGCTGCTGGCGCGATGCGGCGTCGAGGTCCGACGCGAACATTGCGAAAGCCTGCATGTCGCGGTACTGAGCCAGTTCCAGCTTCAAAGTACCGGAAACCTTCTTCATGGACTTGACCTGTGCAGCACCACCAACGCGGGACACAGAGACACCCACGTCGACGGCCGGACGCTGGTTGGCGTTGAAGAGGTCCGACTGCAGGAAGATCTGGCCATCGGTAATGGAGATCACGTTGGTCGGGATGTACGCCGAGACGTCGTTTGCCTTGGTTTCGATGAGCGGCAGGCCGGTCATCGAGCCTGCACCGAGCTCGTCGGAGAGCTTGGCACAACGCTCAAGCAAGCGGGAGTGCAGGTAGAAGACGTCGCCCGGGTAAGCTTCGCGTCCCGGCGGGCGGCGCAGCAGCAGCGAAACCGCACGGTAGGCCTCAGCCTGCTTGGAGAGGTCATCGAACACGATGAGGACGTGCTTGCCGCCGTACATCCAGTGCTGGCCGATGGCCGAACCGGCGTACGGTGCCAGGTACTTGAAGCCTGCGGGGTCAGACGCGGGGGAAGCCACGATGGTGGTGTATTCCAGTGCGCCGTTGTCTTCAAGGGTCTGACGGACGGCCGCGATAGTGGACGCCTTCTGGCCGATTGCGACGTAGATGCAGCGAACCTGCTTGTTCACATCGCCCGAAGCCCAGTTGGCCTTCTGGTTGATGATGGTGTCAATGGCGATCGCCGACTTGCCCGTCTGGCGGTCACCAATGATCAACTGGCGCTGGCCGCGGCCGATCGGGATCATGGCGTCGATAGCCTTGAGACCGGTCTGCATCGGCTCGTGGACCGACTTACGCTGGGTCACGCCGGGTGCCTGGAGTTCCAGCGCACGGGTGGTCTCGGCCCTGATCTCGCCGAGGTCGTCGATGGGCTGGCCCAGCGGGTCAACCACGCGGCCCAGGAAGGCATCGCCGACCGGCACGGACAGAACCTGTCCGGTGCGGTGCACTTCCTGGCCTTCTTCGATTCCGGTGAAGTCACCGAGGACGATGACGCCGATTTCGCGGACGTCGAGGTTCTGGGCGAGGCCCAGCGTGCCGTCTTCGAAGCGAAGCAGTTCGTTCGCCATGACCGAGGGAAGGCCCTCAACACGGGCGATGCCGTCACCTGCGGTTGTTACACGGCCGACCTCTACGCGCTCAGCGTTTCCGGGTTCGTAGGACGCCGCGAACTCGTTCAACGCATTACGGACGTCGTCGGCGTTGATGGTCAATTCGGCCATCTGCAGTCCCTGCTCTCCTGTTTTCGTGATCATCGTTGCTCACGATGACCGGGGTTTCGTTTCGTTAAGTTGTGCTTGTCCGGCTAACCGGCCAGTTGGCGGTGGAGCTGGCCCAGCCGGGTGACCATCGAAGCGTCAAGCACTTCGTCACCCACCTGGACGCGGATTCCGCCGATCAGTTCAGGATCAACACTGACATTGACCTTGAGCTCGCGACCGTACAGGGAGTTAAGCCCTGCCTGGAGGCGGGCAAACTGCGTCGCCGTCAGGGGACGCGTAACGCTGACCGTCGCAATCCAGCGCTGCTGCCGTTTGGCTGCCAGCTCGGCGAACCGGGCTACCAGGTTGGTCGGCTTGATGCCGCGCGGTGCAGACACTGCCTGGGCAATGAGAACTTTTGCTTCCTCGCTTGCGCCGGGAACCAACTTCTCAGCCAGGCTGATCTTCGCTGCAGCACTCGCCTGCGGCTCCGACAGAGCACGTTGTACCTCGTGGTTGGAGGCAACGGCCTGGTTGAAGGAGAACAAATCGTTCTCCAGTTCTTCCAGCCCAGAGACACCGGAGGCAGAAACGGCCGACTTGTTTTCAGCAACGGCGATTACCACCGTCGCGCCAAGCGTCTCGAGTGCATCGCCGATATCTCGGGCCGATGCCCAGCGTGAACTGGCCAGTCCGCCCGCGATGTCCGCAGCGTCGGCGGAGACTTTTCCGCCGACGAGCTGCTTGACCAGCGCCGACTTATCGTCACCGCTGCGGGACGGGTCAGTCAGGGCACGGCGCAAGCCAGCCGAGCTGTCCACCGTTCCCAGGATTCCGAAGAGTTCCCTAGCCAACTGCAGCGAGGCCAGCGGAAGCTTGGCTTCCAGCGTGGTCAGGGCCGTGGTCAGCGATTGGCTCGATACACCTGACATTACTTAGCTGCACCTGCGTTCTGGGTCTCCAGATCTGCCAGGAACCGGTCAACAACGCGGGCGGAACGCTCGTCATCGTTGAGCGCTTCGCCAACAATGCGGCCTGCCAGCGTGGTGGCCAGCGTGCCCACCTCGGACCGCAGGGACACAACTGCCGCCTGACGCTCCGATTCGATCTGCACGTGTGCCTGGGCCGTGATGCGGGCCGATTCAGCGGCTGCCTTTTCCTTCAGATCAGCAAGGATCTGGGCGCCTTCTCCACGGGCTTCCTCGCGGATGCGGTTAGCTTCCGCGCGGGCATCCGTGAGCTGCTGCTTGTACTCTTCGAGGGCAGCCGATGCTTCTGCCTGGGCCTTTTCAGCCTTGGCGATGCCGCCTTCAATTGCCTCAGCGCGCTCTGCAAACGTCTTCTCGAACATCGGGACAATGAACTTGACCACGATGAACATGAGGACAGCAAAGCCGACGAGGACAACGCCCATTTCCCAGACGTTGGGTACCAGTGGGTTAGTCTCGCCCTCTGTGGCGGCTGAGATGATCACCTGGTTCATAATTCACCCGTCCTTTTCTACTCGGTTCTGGATGTTCGCTAGGTTCTGAAGGTTTACTTAAGAACGAAGGCGAAGACCAGGCCGAGGATGGCGAGGGCTTCAGTCAGCGCCAGGCCGAGGAATGCGATCGGCTGCAGGACGCGCTGGGCCTCCGGCTGACGTGCCACACCGTTGATGTAAGCGGCGAACACGAGACCCACACCGATACCACCGCCGATAGCGGAGAGGCCGTAGCCGATGAGGTTGAGGGAGCCGTTGATGGAGCCTTCCATTTTTCTTCCTTTCAAGATGCCACCCATGTGGCAGGTTGTTTGGGTTGCTTCATCCCCGTGAGGGGAAGATTGTGGGTGCCTTAGTGGCTGTCCGCGTGCAGCGCGCCTTCGATATAGATGGCAGTCAGCAGCGTGAAGACGTACGCCTGGAGGGCCATGATGAGCGCCTCCAGCATGTACATGGCGATGGAGCCGGCCAGGACGAGTACCGAGGCTCCCTTGAGCAGGACGCTCTCCTGCATGATCAGGAACTCGATGCCGGATCCGGCGATCATGACGATGAGGTGGCCTGCCAGCATGGTGGCAAAGAGACGCAGGCTGTGAGTTACTGGCCGGACCAGGAAGTTCGAGATGATCTCGATGGGGATGATCAGGGGAAGGATATAGATCGGCACACCGGAGGGTACGGTAGCCAGCTTGAAGTAGCGCAGGCCGTTCTTCCTGATGCCGATGGCAATCCAGGTGATGTACACAATGCCTGCGAGGACATAGGCGCCGCCGACGTGGGAGAAGCTCGGGAGCTGGAGCACCGGGATGGCGCCGTAGATGTTGTTCACCAGGATGAAGAAGAAGAGGCTGAACAACAGCGGGACGTACTTCATGAAGTCTTTGCCGCCGATAATGTCCTTGGCAATGCCATTACGGACAAAGCCATAAGCCATCTCACCAGCGAACTGGAGCTTGCCGGGGACGAGCTGCTGCTTCCGCGCAGCTAGCAGAAAGAATGTGGCGATAATGACGACCGACAGGATAACCAGCAGCATCTGCTTGGAGAATCCGTCTGCCGCCCCCCACGGCAGGATTGCCGGCAGGTGCATTTCTTCAATTCCAGGAGGAGTGAACTCTCCTGAATCTTGGGCCGGGAGCGCAAGCGCGATCAACGCGTTTCCTCTCTGCAGTGTCCATCATTGGGCGTTGGGCAGGGAGCCACGGATTTTTCGTCCGCAGTTCCCCCTGTGAAATTATTTGGCATTAGTGTTTCCGTCCGTAGACGGACCGCTGTCCGCATCGCTCTTACCGGCTGTATTTCTGGAACTGGTAAGGCCATGCATATGGGAAAGATAAAATCCTCCGAGAGCTCCAAGCAGAGCGCCTGCGAGCACGATCCAGCGGGTTCCCCACAGATTATCCAGACCCCACCCTATCAAACTCCAGACGATGATTCCGCCAATTATGTAGCTGAATACGGCCATGCCGGCGTTGTATCCGCCGTCGCTGTTATCGGCCGACACGCCGGGTGTGGAAGGAGTGCTCTTGGAGGCGGAGGAGCCGCTATCCCCTGCTCGTTTCCGATCAGACATTGTTTGGCTCCTTCGGCTCGGGGTCGTTGTAAATCTGCAGGCGTGCCTTGCTGAAGCCGAAAATTTCGGCGGCCTGCCACAGGACAACAGTGGCGACGGCGCCTATCAGGAACCAGCGGCCGTGCAGCCAGGCAGGAGCCCCGATCAGGAACAGGACAACTGCAAACCCCACCACTTTGACAAAGTAGGTGGCCACGAACATTCCGATGGCACCTGACGGGTTGTTGCGTCCCATAAAGTGCCCTACCAGAAGGCTGATGGCAAAGAACGCCATCACCAGGAGGCCGCCCAACGTACTGGACAGGACGCCGTCGGGCCCGTTCAGGATGACGGCAGGAATGCCGGCCAGAATGATTGCCGCCCCGCCGGCAGCTGAACTCAGCGCCAGGAGGCGAAGCCACAGGGATTGGGTGGGACCGGAGACGCCAGCGGATCCGTTGCCGGACGATGGTCCGGGGTCGGCGTTGGAGGTCATGGGATCCCAATCGTCGGCGCCCTGGGGCTGGGTGGAGGGGCAGCTTGGGCTGCCCCTAAATTCTACACGAGATAGAAATGAATTCGAACACGGTTATGTGGCCGGCTCGTCGCTCCCCCGCCGCAGGTACGGCCACGCCGTCACCAGGCCCATGACCAGCGTGGCGAAGAGGTCCACGGCGAGCACGGGCTGCCACGGGAACACAGCGAAAGCCAGGCCGCCGAAGGACACCACCGCGGTCCACAGATACATCAGGATGACGGCGGTCCGGTGCGAGTAGCCGATGTCCAGAAGCTTGTGGTGGAGGTGGCCGCGGTCCGCGGACCAGGGTGAGCGCCCTTTCGCTGTCCGCCGGATGACGGCGAGCCCCAGGTCAAGCAGTGGCAGGAAGAGCACGGCGAAGGGCAGCAGGATAGGGATGACCGTGGAGATGCCGTTGGCCCGGTCGTACAGGCCTGAAGTGATTTGGCCCGTGGAAACGATACCGGCGGCGGCGAACAGCAGCCCGATGAGCATGGCACCCGAATCGCCCATGAAGATCTTGGACGGAAACCAGTTGTGCGGCAGGAAGCCGATGCAACTGCCCACAACGACTGCCGTGAGCAGGGTGGCGAGGTCCGAGTAGTCCAACAGGACGGCATTGCGGTGGACCCAGTACGCCGTGAAGAAAAAGGCGGTTCCGCCGATGATGGCCGCGCCGGCTGCGAGGCCGTCCAGGCCGTCGATGAAGTTGAAGGCGTTCATGGTGGTGACAATCAGCCCGGCGGTCAGCACGATCCGGAGCATCTCGTTCTCAAGGACGATCGGCTCCGGCACCCACGGCACAATGGTCATCCGGACTCCCCAGATGGCCACAACCAGGGCCGCAGCGCTTTGGCCAATGAGTTTCACCCACCACCGGATGTCCAGGAGGTCATCCGCGACGCCCACCAGCACGATCAGTGCCGCGCCGGCCAGGACGCCCCAGGGTGAGAAATTGTTGCGGTAGATGTCCTTGACGAAGAAGGACTGGCTGGCCACGACGAGGGCAATCAGCACGCCGAGGAAGATGGCCACACCGCCGAGCCGGGACACCGGCGTCGAGTGCATGTCACGGCTGCGGATGGGCATATGGAGTTCGAGCCGGTTGCCCACGACGCGTGCGGCCCAGGTGGCCCCATAGGACACGACCGCAGCGACCAGCCCCATCAGCAGGTACATGATCATGCGACGGGTCCCCCGGTCAGCCGCACGTCGCGGAGCGGATAGATCCCGCTGAGTACCTGTTCGTTGCTGCGGGGGGCCTTCATGCCGTGCAGGAGTCCCCGCAGGAAGCCGGTGAGGAGAAGCCGCTTGTTCGGCGAGCCGGCGATGGTCCGGGTCCAGTTGCGCACTGAGGCACCCGAATACAGGACCTTCTCCCAGGGGGTAAGCGCCGCTGAACGCGTGTAGACCCACACCTTGTTCCGCACCTCGTAGTAGAAGCGCGCACCGGGATCAGCGCCGGCATCACCAAAGGACTTGGTGTGATGGCTCGCCACGGAATTTTCTACGGAGATGGCATTCCGGCGGCGCGAGATCCGGGCTGTGTACTCCAGATCGTCGTTCCAGATGAAGTAGTCCGCAATGGGAAGGCCGTGGCGGCGGATTTCACCGGCGTCAATGAGGATCGAAACGAACGAGGCGGTCCTGATTTGCACTCCCCCGGCACGGGCCGCGATGGCGCGCTCGTGCTCGCTCGCACCCAGCCGCGGCCGCATACGGTTCATCGGATGGTCCCGTCCGTCGGTCCAGACCACGCGGCTGGCCACAAAACTTGGCTCATCACCGGCTGCCGCGGCGTAGGCGAGCGAGGCCGCCAGGGCCGCCGCGAGGGCGTCCGGCTGCGGTTCCGTGTCGTCGTCCATGATCCAGACATAGTCCGCGGCATGGTCCAGGACGGCCCGCTCCATGCCCACCACAAATCCGCCGGCACCGCCCAGGTTCTGCCGGAGCCGGATGGTGTCCGTCGGCACCGGACCATCGTAGGAGGCCAGGAAATCTGCTGTTTCATCGGTGGAGGCGTTGTCCACGACCACAATGGCGGCGGGTTGCACCGTTCCGGACGTGATGCCGCGGAGCGTGGTTTCAAGGAGCTCGCGCCGGTTATACGTGACAACCACGGCGACGACGTTCTTGGTCATTTGCTGGCCCCTGTTTTCGTGGATCGAAATTTCCTGCCGGCCAGGATAGCGGCCAGTTTCCAGGGCTCAATGAACACGCGGCCGAAAACCCTCCGGGGGGAGATCATAAGCCGCCAAAGCCATTCGAATCCGAGCCGGCCAAGCCACCGCGGGGCGAGGACCTGGTGTCCGGAAATCTGGTCCAGTGCTCCGCCTACGGCACCATAAACTGCCTCCGGAAGATCATCGCGGCGGTGCCACAGGAAGGTTTCCTGCAGCGGCATTCCCAGCCCGACGAGAACCAGGTTAGGGGCAAAGGCCTGCAGTTCGTCGACGACGCTGCTTTCCCTCTCAGGGCCCCAGTTCTCCCCGGCCCAGCCGAGAACCCGGGCGCCGGGCAAGAGCGTCTCAAGCTTCCGGCATGCCAGGGCGTTGCTGGTTCCGTTGGTTCCGACAACGGCCACGCGGTCCAGGCCCTGTACGGAACCCAGGTGCTTGATCCAGTCCGTCGAACCCACCCGGAAGCTGGTGTCGGGCGCAGCGCTGTGTCCTTGCAGCTTCCAGAGCGCATACACAGGAGCACCGTCCATGAGCACAACATCGGCCGAATCGTACAGCTCCCTGAATGCCGGAAGCGTGTGATAGAGGTAGCAGCTGTGCAGGTTATGTCCGACCACCGTGCGCCGGCCCCCCGCTGCGATAAGTCCGCTGAGAACCCCTGCCATGCCGTGCTCCTGCACGGCAGTGACCTCGACGTCCAGGAGATTTAGGCGGTCGCGGCCAAGGATCATGCCTCCGGATCCTTTTCGGCGGGCGCTGCGGGTTTCCGCACGTCCGGTGTGCCGTCTCCCGCGTCTTCGGCAGGCACTGCGTCCGCAGGCTCAGCCGTCGGAACCTCGCCGAGGCCCAGGACGCCCGGGACATGTTCCCGAAGCCGGTCGAGGGACACGGCGCCGTCGCGCACCACCCGCAGGACGGGGCCCGTGGCGTCCACGATGGTGGAAGGTACGGCGTCCGTTCCCTCCACGGGACGGAAGCCGCCTTCGAGGTAGACCTCAACGGACTCGGCGAGCTGGGCGCGCGCTTCAGCAGCGGTCTGCGCCGGCGCCTGGCCGGTCCGGTTGGCGGAGGAAACAGCCAGCGGGCCGGTTAGGGTGAGGATTTCCAGGGCCACTTCATCGGCGGGCATCCGGAGCGCCACCGTTCCCTGCGTCTCACCAAGGTCCCAGTCCAGCGACGGCTGTGCGTGCAGGATCAGGGTCAGTCCGCCCGGCCAGAACGCTTCCGCCAGCTTGCGGGCGTCTGCTGAAATGTCCGTGGCCAGCCCGTCCAGGGCGTTGATCCGGGGAATGAGCACGGGCGGGGGCATGGCGCGGCTGCGCCCCTTGGAGACCAACAGCATGGTGACGGCCTGCGGCGAGAAGGCGTCGGCCGCGATCCCGTAGACCGTGTCGGTGGGGAAGACCACGCACTTCTTTTCGCTGATGGCACGCTGCGCATGCTCCAGCCCCAGGGCGCGCTGGTCCTCTGACGTGCAGTTGTAGGTTGTGGTCACTGGCCTATTCTTTCATCAGTCGTGGCGCGGACCGGCAAGCACGGCGCTGGTGGCGCGTTCCTTGCCGTTGAGGTCCAGGTGCGTGGTGATCTCTGTCCACGCACCGGTGCGCTCCATCATGCGGCCAATCCAGGCAGCCTGGACTTCGGCGTGTTCCATCACAAAGTAGCCGCCGGGAACCAGCAGCCGGGCAGCCGAGGCAGCCGCCGCCGTCGGAAGTTCCATACCGTCCGCACCTCCGCCGTACAGGGCTTCAGGAGGATCGTGCAGTGCTACTTCGGGTTCATTGGGGATGGCTTCGGCGGGAATGTACGGCGGGTTGGAAACCACGACGTCGAACGTTCCGTTAAGTTCCGGCAGCGCGTCCCGCAGGTCCCCCAGGGTGAGCGTAACGCCCAGCGGGGCCAGGTTCCTGGCTGCCCATGCGTGGGCGAACGTGCTGTACTCCACGGCATGGACTTCGGCGCCGGGAACCTCATGCGCGATGGAACCGGCGATGGCCCCGGATCCCGTGCCCAGATCCACAATCCGCGGATGAACCATGCCCCTGACATGGTCAATGACCAACTGGACAACGGATTCCGTTTCCGGGCGCGGAATAAAAACCCCTGGCCCCACGGCGAGTTCCAGGTACCTGAAGTGCGCCACCCCGGTGATGTGCTGCAGGGGGATGCGCTGTGCCCGCTCGGCGACGAGTTCGGTGTAACCCTCAGGCGCCGGGGAGTCCCCCAGCATCATTGCCCGGAGCCGGCCGAGGCCAACGCCGAGCAGATGATCCGCGAGCAGCTCAGCGTCGACGCGGGGACTCGGGACGCCGGCGTCCCGGAGGACCGCCGTGGCCTCACTGACGGCAGCGGCCAGTGACTGTTCCGGGCCGGATGTCATATCTGTGCAGTTCCCGGCAACTGGCTAATCGCCGATGGCGTCCAGGCGTGCCTGTTCGTCCATCTCGATGGCTGACTGGATGACCGGTTCAAGGTCGCCGTTCATGACCTGGTCCAGGTTGTACGCCTTGTAGCCGGTGCGGTGGTCCGCGATGCGGTTCTCCGGGTAGTTGTAGGTGCGGATGCGTTCCGAACGGTCCATGGTACGGATCTGGGACTTCCGCTGGGCCGAGTTCTCGGCGTCGATGATCTCCTGCTGGTGTGCCAGGATGCGGGCGCGGAGCACGCGCATGCCTGCCTCGCGGTTCTGCAGCTGCGATTTCTCGTTCTGCATGGCCACCACGATGCCCGTGGGAAGGTGGGTGATGCGGACAGCGGAGTCCGTGGTGTTCACGGACTGGCCGCCAGGACCGGAGGAGCGGTAGACGTCGATCTTGAGGTCGTTCTGGTTGATGTCCAGCTCTTCGGGCTCGTCAACCTCGGGCAGCACCAGGACGCCTGCGGCGGACGTGTGAATACGGCCCTGCGATTCGGTGACGGGCACACGCTGCACACGGTGCACGCCGCCCTCGAACTTCAGCCGCGCGTAAACACCCTCGGCAGGATCGTTCGAGCTTCCCTTGACGGCCATCTGGACGTCCTTGTAACCGCCCAGGTCAGACTCGGTGGCAGAGATAAGTTCAGTCTTCCAGCCGCGTGACTCCGCGTACCGGGTGTACATCCGCAGCAGGTCGCCGGCGAACAGGGCGGCTTCGTCGCCGCCTTCACCGCCCTTGACCTCAAGGATCACGTTGCGGGCGTCGTCAGGGTCGCGTGGAATCAGGAGCCTGCGCAGCTTGGCCGACGCAGTCTCCAAGGCAGCCTCCAGCTCAGGCACCTCGGCAGCAAACTCGGGGTCCTCCCCAGCCATCTCTTTCGCCGCAGCAAGGTCATCGCGGATGCCCTCCCACTTGTGATAGGCCTCCACAATGCCATTGAGCTGCGCAGACCGCCGCCCCAGCTTCCGAGCCAGCCGCTGGTCAGCATAAACAGCAGGATCCCCCAGCTGCGCCTGGATGGAGTCATGCTCATCAAGCAGGCCCTGTACGGACTCAAACATTTCAAAACCTCTTTCGACTCTTACAAGTCTAGTAACAAACAGACACGGGCCACGGGCCACGGCCGGCGACTTAACGCCGAAGCCGCGCGGGTTTTCCGCCCCGGGAGCGGTCGATGACTCCCAACCTTCGCAAGCTCAGGTCGGGGCCCTGTCATCTCCCTTACGGGCCTGCCGAAGCGTGGTGGCCAAGTCCGTCAGGACATGGCCACCACGCGAAGGGGCGGGGGCGGAAAACCTGCGTGGCGAACCACGCGAGTCAACCGCACCCCGCCCCTAAAACAGCTACTTGTCGTTATCCGACTTCGCACCAAGCGTCGTCTTCTGAACCTGCATCAGGAACTCAACGTTGCTCTGGGTCTCCCGGATCTTGTTGGTCAGCAGCTCAAGGCTCTGCTGCGTTTCGAGTCCGGAGAGGACGCGGCGCAGCTTCCACATGATCTTGACTTCCTCGGGGGAAAGCAGGTTCTCTTCGCGGCGGGTGCCGGACGCGTTGACGTCCACGGCCGGGAAGATGCGCTTGTCTGCCAGCTGGCGGGACAGGCGGAGTTCCATGTTGCCGGTGCCCTTGAACTCTTCGAAGATGACCTCGTCCATCTTGGAGCCGGTCTCTACGAGGGCCGTTGCCAGGATGGTCAGCGAGCCGCCGTTTTCAATGTTGCGGGCAGCACCGAAGAAGCGCTTCGGCGGGTACAGCGCGGCGGAGTCCACACCACCGGACAGGATGCGGCCGGAGGCCGGTGCTGCCAGGTTGTAGGCGCGGCCCAGGCGGGTCATCGAGTCGAGGAGCACCACAACGTCCATGCCCATTTCCACGAGGCGCTTGGCGCGTTCGATGGAGAGTTCGGCCACGGTGGTGTGATCGTCTGCGGGACGGTCGAAGGTGGAGGCAATAACCTCGCCCTTGACGGTGCGCTGCATGTCCGTGACTTCTTCAGGACGTTCGTCAACGAGCACCATCATGAGGTGGACCTCAGGATTGTTGGTGGTGATGGCGTTGGCGATGGACTGCAGGATGAGCGTCTTGCCGGCCTTCGGCGGGGAAACGATCAGGCCGCGCTGGCCCTTGCCGATCGGGGCAACCAGGTCAATGACACGGGGGCCGATCTTCTTGGGGTCGGTCTCGAGGCGCAGGCGCTCAGACGGGTACAGCGGAACCAGCTTGGCGAATTCGACGCGGTCCTTGAGCTCTTCGGGCGTCTTTCCGTTGACGGAGGTGACGCGGACAAGGGCGTTGAACTTCTGGCGGGCGGACTGCTGGCTGCGGTCCTCGCCGTCACGCGGTGCACGGATGGCGCCCACCACGGCGTCACCCTTGCGCAGGTTGTACTTCTTGACCTGGGCGAGGGACACGTAGACGTCGTTCGGTCCCGGCAGGTAGCCGGAGGTGCGGATGAACGCGTAGTTCTCCAGGACGTCCAGGATGCCGGCTACGGGCAGCAGGACATCGTCCTCGGTGACCTCGACGTCGTCGACGTCCGGTCCCTGGGCGCGTCCCCGACGGCGGTCGTTGCGGTCGCGGAAACGATCGTTGCGGGCGTTGTCCCGGTTGTCCTGGCCGCCGGAGCGGTCATTGCGGTCGTTGCGGTCGCGCCGGTTGCGGCGGTTCCGGCGGCTGCCGCCGTCGGAATCATCGTTGTCGCGGTTGTCATCGCGGCGGGTGCCTTCACGCTGGCCAGCTTCGCGGCTGCCTGCATTGTCACGGCCGCCATCGGCGGTCTCCCTGGCGCTGGTCTCACGGGCGGTGGTGTCACGGGCACCGCGGGTGCGGCCGCTTTCACGACGGTCAGTGCGCTGGCCGTCGCCGGATTCAGCACCCTGCGTTTCGGTGCGCTGAGTTTCGGTGCGCTGCGTTTCGGCGCGGTCCGCCTGGCGGTGATCGTCGGCGGGCTGCTCGGCCGGTGCTTCGGCGACCTCGCCGGCCTGCGGAGCGGTTGCCTGTGCGGCTGCTTCACCGCGACGACGGTTGCGGGTACGCGGCTGGCGGCGTTCGCCCGCACCCTCGGCTGCTTCACCGGACTCGGCGGGCGCGGCCGCCGGAGCCTCAGCGGGGGCAGCAACCGGGGCTTCAGCGGCGGCGACAGCGGGAGCTGCAACGACGCCGTCGCTGACAGCGCGCCGGCTGCGGCCACGGCCACGGGCGCGGGTCCCGTCGGCGGCCGGCGCCTCGGTTTCACCTGCAGCAGCCACGGGAGCGGCTGCAACCGGAGCGGCAGCGGTCACGTGGTTGTCAGTGGCTTTATCGGTTGCCTTGGCCGGAGCCTTGGTGGCCGAAGTGCCTGCGCGGTGGGCCGAAATGGCCGTAACCAGGTCCCCCTTGCGCATGCGGGATCCGCCGGAGATCCCCAGCTGGCTGGCAAGCGCCTGCAGCTGGGCGAGCTTCAGGCCTGCGAGGCCACTGCTCTTGGCGGGTGCAGCCGTTGACGATCCGGCAGCAGAAGATATTGTGTCCACAGCTGAAGACAGCTCAGTGGTTTCGGTCACGAAGGATCCTTCCCCCTCGACGGCGTCCAGACTGGGAGCTGGACGCGATGATTTGATCTGGGCTGCAGTTCAGATCTGCAGCCGGGATTTTCGGCCTTGCCGGTTGGATTTCGGCCAGCAGGGCCGGATACTGATTCACCTCACGCACCGATTAATGGCGGGGCGCCGGGCTGACGGTCCAGGGGCAGTCATGTGACAGGCTGCAGATTCCTGCGACAGACCAAGCAGGTGACACCGGAATATATTGCGCAGTAGGAGATCAAGTACAACTGAAATGCAGTTGCGGATCAGATAGGCGGAATTACCGCCGGTGTAAGTCCACCTTAGCACCTTCGACGTCCACTGCCAGCTTCAGCACGCGCCAGCCGATGCCGGGCGTGTTGGCCGCCGTGAAGGATTCGATCAGGGCAAGTATTTCCGCGGCTTCGGCTTCGCCGTTGGCGAGCACAAGCACGGTGGGCCCGGCACCTGAAACCACTGCTGCGTGGCCTGCACTGCGCAGTGCCCTGATGAGAGCGGCGCTGGGGCGCATGGCCTCGGCCCGGTAGCTCTGGTGGAGGTAGTCCTCGGTACCGGCGAGCAGGAACTCCGGCTTCCGTGTCAGCGCGTGGATGAGCAGCGCAGCCCGGCCGGAGTTCATCGCCGCGGCGTGGTGGCCTACGGATGCCGGTAGCAGTGCGCGGGCCGCTTCGGTGGACAGTTCAAAGTCCGGAACTGCCACGATGGGGATGACCGAACCAACAACGGTGGCGCATGTGCTCCTGTACTGCTCACTGTCCTGCCATGACAGCGCCAATCCGCCGAAAATCGCCGGTGCGACGTTGTCCGGGTGGCCTTCCATTTCGCTGGTGAGCTGCAGGATCCAGTCCCGCCCGCGCTGCCCCGCCGTCGGCACCATGGCGTTGGCGGCTGAAACTGCGGCCACCACGGCCGAGGCTGACGACCCCAGGCCACGCCCGTGCGGATTGACGTTCGTCGCCGTAATTTTCAGCCCGCCGTGCCGGAAACCAAGCCGTGAGAAAGCCGCCTCCATGGCCCGCACCACAAGGTGGCTGGCGTCGCGCGGCAGGCTCTCCGCCCCCTCGCCGCTGAGTTCGAACAGGAGCTCATCGGTTTCAAGGCTTTCCACCGTCAGGGTGTCGTGCAGTGCCAGGGCGAGGCCCAGGCTGTCATATCCCGGCCCGAGGTTGGCGCTGGTGGCCGGGACCCTGACGGTGACGCGCTGTCCTGCCTCAATAAGGGGCAGGACAACGGTGGTGGGCGTGGTGGTTTCCAAGGTTACTTTTCTTCCAGTCCCAGTTCAGCTGCAACAGTGACGACGTCGTTGGAGACCTTGACGGGCTGCACTTCGCTGCCGTCCTCCGTGCGCAGGGCCCACTGGGGGTCCTTGAGGCCGTGGCCTGTCACGGTGATCACGATGATTTTTCCGGAAGGAACTTCCCCTGCGGCGTGCTTCTTCAGCAGGCCTGCCACACCCGCGGCGGAACCTGGTTCGACAAAAACGCCTTCGCGGGCCGACAGCCAGCGGTGGGCGTCGAGGATCTGCTCGTCGGTCACGGCGTCGATGAAGCCGCCGGACTCGTCACGTGCGGCAATGGCGCCGTCCCAGGATGCAGGGTTGCCGATCCGGATGGCAGTAGCGATGGTGTCCGGTTCCGTGATGGGGTGCCCGGCCACGAACGGGGCAGCACCGGCGGCCTGGAAGCCCCACATCTGCGGCGTTTTGGTGGACACGGCGGGAAGGGTTCCGGCCGTCGCGGACTCAAACGGTGCCGCGTACTCCTTGTAGCCCTTCCAGTACGCCGTGATGTTGCCGGCATTGCCCACCGGGAGGACATGGATGTCCGGGGCGTCGCCCAGGGAGTCCACGATCTCGAACGCACCGGTCTTCTGGCCCTGGATGCGGGCGGGGTTCACGGAGTTCACCAGGAACACCGGGTAGGACTCCCCCAGCTTCCGGGCGATGTCCAGGCAGTTGTCGAAGTTGCCGTCCACCTGGAGCAGCGTGGCACCGTGCGCGATGGCCTGGCTCAGCTTGCCCATGGAGATCTTGCCCTCGGGCACCAGCACGGCGCACTTCAGGCCGGCTGCGGTGGCGTAGGCGGCTGCCGAGGCCGAGGTGTTTCCGGTGGAGGCGCAGACAACGGCCTTGGCACCGGATTCCACGGCTGCGGTCATGGCCATGGTCATGCCGCGGTCCTTGAACGAGCCCGTGGGGTTCATCCCCTCGACCTTCAGGTACACGGTGGAACCCGTCAGCTCGGAGAGCTTCTGTGCGTGGACCAGCGGGGTGCCGCCCTCGCCCAGGGTGATCACCCGGGTGGATTCCGTCACGGGCAGACGGTCAGCGTATTCGCGGATAACGCCGCGCCATTGGTGAGCCACTTAGACTCCTTCTACCCGCAGAACGGATGTAACTGAATTGATGACGTCCAGGCCTTTCACGGCCTCGACGGTGGCTGCGAGGGCAGCCTCTGATGCACGGTGCGTGACGATCCGCAGTTCCGCCGACTCCACGTTGGATTCAGCGTCCCGGTGGATGGTCTGCCGCATGGTTTCGATGGACACGCCGTGCTCCGCAAAAAGCTGGGCGATCCTGGCGAGCACGCCGGGCTGGTCGGCGACGTCGAGGCCGATGTAGTAGCTGGTCGTGGCTGCGGCGATGGGCAGTGCCGGCACGTGGCCGGTGGTGGTCTCTGTCCGCTGCGGTCCGCCCAGGACCAGGCGGCGGGCCGCCGAAACGAGGTCGCCCAGGACGGCGGACGCCGTTGGCGTCCCGCCTGCGCCCTGTCCATAGAACATCAGTTCGCCGGCGTTTTCGGCCTCGATGAACACCGCGTTGAAGGCGCCGCGGACGGCAGCCAGCGGGTGCTCACGCGGCAGCAGCGTGGGGTGCACCCGCACCGAAACGCCTTCGCCGCCGTCGGCATCCGTGAGCTTTTCAGCGATGGCCAGCAGCTTGATGACGAGGCCGGCGTCCTTGGCCGCTGCGATGTCGGCGGCCGTGACGGACGTGATGCCCTCGCAGTGGACGTTTTCCAGCGCGAACCGGGTGTGGAAGGACAGCGTGGCCAGGATCGCGGCCTTCGCTGCGGCGTCGTGGCCTTCGACGTCGGCGGTGGGGTCCGCTTCCGCGTAACCGAGGCGCTGGGCTTCGGCCAGGGCGTCGGCGAACTGCGCGCCGGTGGAATCCATCTGGTCCAGGATGAAGTTGGTGGTGCCGTTGACGATGCCCAGGACGCGGGTGATCCGGTCGCCGGACAGACTGTCGCGGATGGGCCGCAGGATGGGGATGGCGCCGGCCACGGCGGCCTCGTAGGACAGCTGCACACCGGCCTTGTCAGCCTCTTCGTAGAGGGTGGGTCCGTCCTGCGCCAGCAGGGCCTTGTTGCCGGTCACCACACAGGCGCCGTTCCGCAGCGCAGAGAGGATCAGCGTGCGCGCCGGCTCGATGCCGCCCATCAGCTCGATCACCAGGTCGGCGTCCTTGACGAGGGTTTCGGCGTCGGTGGTGAACAGTTCCTGCGGAAGCTCCACGTCACGCTTGGCGTTCACGTTGCGCACGGCGATGCCGCTGAGCTGCAGGCGTGCACCGGTGCGGGCGGCCAGGGCGTCGGCGTCCTCGATGAGAATCCGCGCAACCTGGGCCCCAACGTTGCCACAGCCCAGGAGGGCTACTTTCAGGGTTCGCAATTCAGTCATTCAGACTCCCATGTCGCGGTTGAGCAGATCTTCTTCGGTTTCCCCGCGGACAATCAGCCGGGCAGATCCGTCGCGCACCGCGACAACGCCCGGCCGGGCCAGATAGTTGTAGTTGCTCGAGAGGGCCCAGCAGTAGGCGCCGGTTCCCGGTACAGCAAGCAGATCACCGGCTGCCACGTCCTCGGGCAGATATACATCTCTAACAACTATGTCGCCGCTCTCGCAATGTTTGCCCACCACGCGGGACAGCTGCGGAGCCGCGCCCGAGGTGCGCGAGGCGAGAATGGCGGAATAATCCGCGTCGTAGAGCACCGGGCGGGCGTTGTCGCTCATCCCGCCGTCAACTGACACATAGCGCCGCGGGTGCGTAACGTTTTCCGGCTGCGTTCCGGCTGTTTCGGCTGTTCCGGCGGCGGGTGCGTCAACACGCACGGTCTTCAGGGTGCCCACCTCGTACAGCGTGAACGTGGTGCTGCCCACGATTGCGCGGCCCGGTTCAATGGAAATCCGGGGGGACTTGATGCCCAGGTCCGCGCAGGTGGAACGCACGACGGCGGCCATCGCCTGCGCGATCTCGGCCGCGGGGCGGGGCGTGTCCACCGGGGTGTAGGCGATGCCGTAGCCGCCGCCCAGGTCCAGTTCGGGCATCACGATGGAGTATTTTTCCTGCATGGCGGCAAGGAAGCGGAGGAGCTTCTCGGCGGCCAGCGCGAAGCCGTCCGGCTCGAAGATCTGGGAACCGATGTGGCAGTGCAGCCCGAGCAGGTCGATGCTGGCGTGGCTCGTGGCCGCGGCCACGGCCTCTTCGGCCGCTGACAGCCCGGCCTGCTCGGTGGTGTCCTCCGCCATGGAGAGGCCGAACTTCTGGTCCTCGTGGGCGGTGGCGATGAACTCGTGGGTATGGGCGTGCACGCCCGGGGTCAGCCGCAGCATGACCTTGGCCTGCTCGCCGCGGCCGGACGCAATTTTGGCCACCCGGTCCAGCTCATCGAGGCTGTCCACCACAATGCGGCCGAGGCCCATGTCGAGGGCACGGTTGATCTCCGCGTCCGACTTGTTGTTGCCGTGCAGGGCTACGCGTGCACCCTCGATGCCGGCGCGTGCGGCTACGGCGAGTTCACCGCCGGAGGCAGTGTCAAGGCGCAGGCCTTCTTCCTCCACCCACTTCACCACCGCGGTGCAGAGGAACGACTTACCGGCGTAGTAGACGTCCACTCCGCCGCAGATATCAGCGAAGGCTTCATCGAAGGAGTCCTTGAAGGACCGTGCCCTGGCGCGGAAATCGGCCTCGTCCATGACGAACAGCGGTGTGCCGAACTGTTCCTTGAGCGCGCTGACTGTGATGCCGTCAGCTGCCAGCTCGCCGGCGTCGTTCCTTTGCACGCCCTGGGCCCACATCGGTTCGTGGAGCGTGTTCAGGTCCGCGGGAACGGCGAGCCACTCGGGGGCCAACGGGGAACCCGCGGGGGCAAGGGCTGTGGTGCTCGGTGCTGCGTTCTGTGCTGACATGGGGCTCACATCCGTTCCGGAGCGGAGACGCCAAGGAGGTCCAGGCCGTTGGCCAGAACCTGGCTGGTGGCATCGTTGAGCCAGAGGCGGGTGCGGTTGACATCCGTCACGGCTTCGTCCCCCATGGGAGCGATGCGGCAGGCGTCATACCAGCGGTGGTAGGCGCCGGCAATGACTTCAAGGTGGCGTGCAATGCGGTGCGGCTCGCGCAGTTCGGCGGCCTTGGCCACGATGGAGGGGTAGCTGCCCAGGTAGGAGAGCAGTTCGTTTTCGGTGGCATGGTCCAGCAGCGAGGCCTCAAAGGCGCTGCGGTCCACACCGGCGGCCACGGCGTTGCGCGCCGCGCCGCGGGTACGCGCGTGGGCGTACTGGACGTAGAAAACGGGGTTCTCGTTGCTGTGCTTCTTGAGCAGGTCCGGATCCAGCGTCAGGGGAGAATCCGCCGGGAACCGGGCCAGCGAGTAGCGCACGGCGTCCTTGCCGAGCCAGTCGATAAGGTCCTTGAGCTCGATGATGTTGCCGGCACGCTTGGACAATTTGGCACCGTTGACGGAGACCAGCTGGCCGATGAGTACCTCGATGTTGACCTCGGGGTCGTCGCCCGCCGCGGCCGCGATTGCCTTGAGCCGGTTGATGTAGCCGTGGTGGTCCGCGCCAAGGAGGTAGATCTTCTCGGTGTAGCCGCGGTCCTTCTTGGAGAGGTAATAAGCGGCGTCGGCGGCGAAGTAGGTGGGCTCGCCGTTGGCCCGGATCATGACGCGGTCCTTGTCGTCGCCGAAGTCCGTGGTGCGCAGCCAGACCGCACCGCCGTCGTCGAACACGTGGCCCTGCTCGCGAAGGCGGGCAACGGCACTTCCGATCGCGCCGGCGTCGTGCAGTTCCTGCTCGGAGAAGAACACATCGAATTTGACGCCGAAATCCGCGAGCGTGTCCTGGATGTCCTTCATCTGGGCCTGGTAGGCCGCGGCGCGGATCACGGGAATCGCAGCGACCTCAGTGAGTTCACGGATGCCCGGGTGTTCGCTGAGCACCTCATGGCCAAGGTCCGCGATGTACTGGCCGGGGTAGCCGCCGTCGGGGACGGGCAGTCCGTGGAGCCGGTTGTACACCGACTGGGCGAAGGTGTTCATCTGCGTGCCGGCGTCGTTGATGTAGTACTCGGCGGTGACCTCGGCGCCGGATGCGCGCAGGACGCGGGCGATGGCGTCGCCGAGGGCAGCCCAGCGGGTGTGGCCGATATGCAGCGGGCCGGTGGGGTTCGCCGAAACAAACTCCATGTTGACCACGTGGCCGGCGAGCGCGGTGTTGGTGCCGTATTCCGGGCCGGCTTCCACGATGGCCTTTGCCAGGGCACCGGCCGCGGCAGCGTCAACCGTGATGTTCAGGAAGCCGGGACCGGCGATTTCCACGGCCGAGACGCCGTCGATGGTCTTCAGCCGGGCGCTCAGGATGGTGGCGAACTCGCGCGGATTGGTGCCGGCCTGCTTGGACAGCTGCAGGGCGATGTTGGTGGCCCAGTCGCCGTGGTCCCGGTTCTTCGGTCGCTCCACGCGCACGTCATCAGGAAGAGCTGATGCGGAAAGGCCGATTTCGCCGGCGGCGACGGCGTCTTTCAGGCAGGCGGATATGGCGAGGGAGAGTTCTTCGGGAGTCACCCCTCTAGCCTACCGGCGCCCGCGACGTGGAGGAATTTGAACTCCGCAGGGTGACCTCGTCGCCTTCGCCGGAAGCATCATGGTACACAGCGGCCTCGAGGCTGGTTCACAGGGTGAACCATTACGCTGAATCCGACGTTGAGTACACCGTAAGCACCCAGCCCACGAAACGAGCCCCGTTATGAGACCGTCAGTCCGCAAGAGTGTTTTCGCCGGAATCGCCGGCCTGTCCCTCGCCGGAACAGTCGCCGGCTGCGCGCCGACGGCGACACAGGGGGCCACCGCGCCCTCGGCCGACAACAGCTCCGCAGGCGCCACCGCGCCGTCCGGCACCTCGTCATCGCTCGCCGGCAGCGGTTCCGTCTACCAGGACGGGACGTACAGCGCCGATGGCACGTACGTCTCCCCGAACGGCACCGAAACCGTGGGAGTGGAGCTGACGCTCGCCGCCGGGACGGTCACGGCCGTCAACATCACCCAGCACCCCTCCAACCCGAACACCCGCAAGTTCCAGGGCGAGTTCGCCGGCGGGATCGCGTCGCAAGTGGTGGGCAAGAACATTGACGAGCTGAAGGTGTCCAAGGTTGCCGGCTCCTCCCTGACCAGCGGCGGGTTCAACCAGGCCGTGGAAAAGATCAAGTCGGAGGCCCAGTAGGCCGTGCCGCAGCCCGACTGGGAGGAGTTCCGCTTCGACGGGATCGGCACCCGTTGGGAAATCACCACGCCCCGGCCGCTTCCGGCCGGAGTCCGCGCACGGCTTCTCGCCGTGGTGGAAGCGTACGACGGCGAGTGGTCACGGTTCCGTCCGGATTCAGCCGTCAGTGCCATGGCCCGCCAGCCGGGGCGGCATGAGTTTCCCGCGGAGGCCGCGGCGCTTGGCGGGCTGTACCGGTCGCTGTACGACCTCTCAGCAGGGGCGATGACTCCGCTGATCGGCGGCAGCCTTGAGCGGTTGGGCTACGACGCCACCTACTCGCTGCGGCCTTCGGGCTCCCCCACGGCGCCACCCCGTTGGGAGGACGCCCTGGATTGGGACGGCACGGTCCTCACCAACCATGTGCCCGTGGTCCTGGATATCGGCGCCGCCGGGAAGGGCCAGCTGGTGGATCTCCTGGCCGCCGAACTGCGTGCACAGGGCCATGGGAACTTCCTCATCGATGCCAGCGGAGACCTGTTGTATCGCGGTCCGGACGTCATCACCGTCGCCCTGGAGCACCCGTACGATCCCACCAAGGCCATCGGCACGGTTGCGGTTTCCGGGGGCGCCTTATGTGCTTCTGCCTCCAACCGCCGGGTGTGGGGCGACGGCCTGAACCATGTCCTCGACGGCACCACAGGCCTGCCCGTCACCACAGCCGTGGCCACCTGGACCGTGGCGGACAGCACCATGCTGGCTGACGCACTGGCAACGGCGTTGTTCTTCGTCCCCGGCGCCGATCTGGAGAACCATTTCGATTTTTCCTGGCTGACAGTATTTTCGGATGGAAGTGCCGCCTACTCGGCCGGATTTGAAGGGACACTGTTCACATGAGCCCCGTTGATACCCCCACGGCTGTTTCACCTGCCGGCCGGCTGGATACCGTGCTGGGCAAGTACACGATGTACCGGCTGATCCTGCTGGTGCTCGCGGCCCTTGCCGTGTACAGCCTCCTGCTTAACGCCCTGGGCTGGCTGACCTTCGGCATCCCCCAGATGCTGGTGCACCTGGCCTTGTGCCTCGGCCTGACTTATGCGTCCAACCGGGCCCTGGCCGCGCTTTTCCAGGTGCGGCCGCATTCAGAGTCGTCGCTGATCACCGGTCTGCTGCTGTACTTCCTTTTCTGGCCATCGTTTGTGCCCATGGATGTGGCGGGTGTGGCCCTGGCCTGTGTGCTGGCTTCTGCCTCCAAATACGCGCTCGCCTGGCGGGGCCGGCACATCTTCAACCCGGCCGTCACCGGGGCATTCGTGACCGGGCTGACGGGCCTGAACGTCGCCACCTGGTGGGCGGCGACCCCTGCCATGCTGTGGCTCCTGGTACCCGGCATCCTGCTGGTGCTGTACCGCACCAGGAAGTTCCTGATGGCGGCTGTGTTCCTGGTGGTGGCCACCTCGATTGTTACCTCGGAACTGCTGCAGGCGGGGGTGACATTGGGCGGGGCCCTCTGGCAGGCCCTGGCGCAGCGGCCGCTGCTCTTTTTCGTCGGCTTTATGCTGACCGAGCCGCTGACGCTGCCGCCGCGCCGCTGGCAGCAGCTCGCGCTTGCCGCCGTTGTTGGTGTGGTGTTTGCTGTGCCTTACAACTTCGGGTTCATTGCCAACTCCCCCGAGCTGGCCCTGCTGGTCGGCAACCTGCTGGCGTTTGTGGTGGGCCAGCGGGGCGGCCTGAAGCTGACGTTCACCGGCTCGCGGGCGTTGACGCCAAGCACCACCGAGTTCGCTTTTGAACCGTCCCGCCCGGTCCGCTTCATTCCGGGGCAGTACATGGAGCTGGACCTGCCGCATGCCGCTTCGGACGGCAAAGGCCGGCGCCGGGTGTTTAGCCTGACCAGTGCCCCGGGCTCGGAGACAGTGACGTTCGGCGTGCGGACGTCCGAGCCGCTGTCGGCCGCCAAGAAAGTACTCCTGGCGCTGAAGCCCGGTGACCATGTGGCGGCGACATCCGTGGGCGGCGACTTTGTGCTGCCCCGCGACCCCCGTACCCCGGTGCTGCTTATCGCCGCCGGCATCGGCATCACGCCGTACCTCGCGCACCTGGCGTCAGGCGCCGGCAGGGACCGGGATGTCGTTCTGCTGCTCCTGGCACGCAACGCCGGGGAGATCGCCTACGCCCGGGAACTGGAAGCGTCCGGTGCACGGATCGTTGCCCGGCTCGCCGATGGTTCCACCCCGCCGTCGTTCATTGCGGACGCCGCGGCAGCGGTGGCGGCGGGAACTGTCCCGGGGTCCCGGCTGGACGGGCCATCGCTGAGGGCTCTTGTTCCGGATATTGCAGACCGCACCGTCTACGTCTCCGGGTCCCCCGCGAGCGTCGCCTCGCTGCGCCGTGCGGCCCGGAAGGCAGGTGCGCGCCGGGTGCATGCGGACTCGTTTTCCGGCTACTGAGGTTTCCGATTCGCGGGGATTCGGCACGCCGAGGAGGATCGCGAAGCCACGTTTTTCATTGCGGGCCACCTTCCTGCTAAGCTCTAGGACGTCCCGCCAGCATCGGCGGGATCCCTGAATTGCCCTCGTAGCTCAGGGGATAGAGCGTCTGCCTCCGGAGCAGAAGGTCGTAGGTTCGAATCCTATCGAGGGCACAGAGAAAAACCCCGTCACGTCAAGGAAGTGGCGGGGTTTTTGCTTGCCGGAAACTTCTCACTGAACGTCGATGACGCCCGTCCTGCCGAGGCCTTCGTGGTTCAGGATATGGCCTCCCGGAAACAGCCGGACCGCAGGCAGTACGGGAATCCCGAAGAGATCGCCCCCTCCCCGATTGAGTGCGCCTCCCCCGCATTGTCAGCGCCCCCTCGTAGTCTGAATTCACCGATCGAGGGGGTACGTCATTCAGTCGACAGACCAGCATTCGCCAGCCCAACATGCGCCGGCCCGGGATCATTCGAAGGGCCGCTGCTTCATCATCCCGCCTTACATATTGCGGCGGCTGGCGCGCCAGGATGCGCCGGAGTTTTCCGTTGCCGCGCGGGCGGCCAAGGAAGCACTGAGCCATGTGCGGTCGTTCCAATCCGCCCGGACGGCGCCAGGGCCAGTTGTTCCACCGGGACTGCGTGACGTCCAGCCCGGCCCGCCCGTCCGGAGCATTTACGATGCCGGCGGCTCCGAGACCTTGCCCGGAAAGCTGGTGCGCAAGGAAGGTGACCCGGAATCGGGCGATGTGGCCGCAGATGAGGCCTACGTCGGCCTGGGACACACGCACCGTCTGTTCGCCGACATCTTCGGCCGCAACTCGATAGACGGCGCCGGGCTCCCCCTTGATGCGACCGTGCACTTCGGAAAGCTCTACGACAATGCCTTCTGGGACGGCCGGCAGATGGTCTTCGGCGACGGCGACGGCCAGGTCTTCGAACGGTTTACCCGTTCGCTGAGCGTTATCGGCCACGAGCTCACCCACGGAGTCACCCAGTTCTCGGCGGGGCTGGCCTACCGGAACCAGGCCGGGGCCCTCAACGAGTCCATGTCAGACGTCTTTGGCGCCCTCGTTGAGCAGTACGTAAAGAAGCAGCCGGTCAGCAAGGCGAGTTGGCTCATCGGCGAGGGACTGTTCACGCCACAGGTCCAGGGTTCAGCCCTGCGGTCCATGAAGGCGCCCGGCACTGCGTACGACGACGACGTGCTGGGTAAGGATCCCCAGCCTGACTCGATGGACTCCTATGTGCGAACCAGTGCCGACAACGGCGGCGTCCACATCAACTCCGGCATCCCCAACCGGGCTTTCTACCTCACGGCGGAGTCCCTGGGCGGCAACGCCTGGGAAGCGCCGGGCCGGATCTGGTACGAGACCCTCACCGGCGGTTCATTGCCAGCCACCGCCACCTTCCGCGTTTTTGCGCGGGCGACGGCGGCGGCAGCGGTGGAGCTGTTCGGCTCCGGTTCAACCGAGCATGACGCCGTCCGGAAGGCGTGGGAAACTGTAAAGGTCAAGGTCTAAAGCCAACGCTTGGCTGCCGGTCGGCCGGCCGCCAAGCTGCAGGAAAGCCCAGGAACCGCGCGATGAAAATAAGTGTGGAGCGCACCGGCGGGATCGCTGCGCTGACACGGGTGTGGACGGTTACGGCCGACACCGCACGCGCCAGGAACCAGTGGCAGCCGATCGTCGAGGCATGCCCCTGGGACGCGGTACCCAAGACGGTCCGGGCAGCAGCAGCGGCAGTGGAGGGCAGCCAGCCGGACAGGTTCTTCTACGCCATCCGGGCAGGGCAGCGGCGCGCGGCCCTGCCCGAGCAGAGTGTCACCGGACCGTGGAGGGTGCTCGTCGACAGCACACGGGCCGCTTCCGAAGACTCCGGCTAAACCGCAGCTTCCAGTTGGCCGCGGAAGGCCCGGCGGTAGGATTGAGGGCTCGTGTCAAGCACTTTGGCAAAGTGGTGCCGCAGGAGGACCGGATGACCGAAGCCGGATTCGCGGGCTACCTCGTCAATGTTCAGGTCTGTGGATTCCAAAAGCTCCTGGGCCCGCAGGACCCGTTGTGAGTTCAGCCAGGCAGCAGGCGTTGCCCCCGTTTCGGAGCGGAACCTGCGGGCGAAGGTCCTGGCGGACATGTGTACCCGGTTGGCCAGGTCACCGACGCTGTGCTCCTGGTCCAGGTTCTGCACCATCCACCGAAGCAGCTCCTCCATGGGCGCCGACCCGCAGGCTGGCATTGGCCGGTCGATGAACTGCGCCTGGCCGCCGTCGCGGTGCGGCGGTACCACCATGTCACGGGCAATCGCCGCGGCAACATTCGCGCCCAGCTCGACCCGCACCAAGTGCAGGCAGGCATCAATCCCCGCAGCGGTGCCGGCGCTGGTGATCAGGTTGCCGTCCTGCACATAGAGCACATTCTCATCAACGTGCGCCGCCGGGTACCGGCTTGTCAGGTCCTGGGAGTAGCGCCAGTGAGTGGTGCAGCGGCGGTCGTCCAGAAGCCCGGCCCGGGCCAAAGCGAACGCCCCGGAACAGATGGACATCACCCAGGCCCCGCGGGCATCCGCGGCGCGCAGCGCCTGCATCACTGACTCAGGGACGTCCTCCTCGCGGCCGTAAGGTGTCATGATCACCAGGTCTGCATCGGCCGCCGCCTCCAAGCCGAGGCTCACGTTCATGGAGAGACCCGATTTCATCCTGACGTCTCCAGGCACGGGCGTGCACACCCGGAAGTCAAAGTCCGGAACACCGCTGCCGCGGCCGGACCTGTCAATGCCAAAGACCTCACACGCCGTGCCGAACTCGAAGATCGAAAAGTTTGGGACGACGATTACTGCCACCGATTTCAGCATGTCTCCATTATGGCAGAAATCTTCTCTTTTTGGGCATTTCTGCCACTGTTGATGGAACCGCAACGGGAGAACCATAGAGGCATGGAAATCTTCGGAATCGTCATGTTGCTCCTCATCCTCATCGTTCTCGCAGCGACCGTCTCGGCCCTCCTGCGCGACGGCCGCGGCCACACCCCTCCCGTCACCTCCGACCAGGCGTGGTCCGCGCTGGACCTGCCCAGCACCAACTACACGCTGCGCATCTTCTGAACGGCAGAAATCACCGAGCGCACCAATATCTCAACTGACAAGGACCCGGTTCCGAAGAACCGGGTCCTTTACTGTGCGCCCCGAGTTGGAGAGCAGGCTGCCGAGAGCCGGAATCAAGCCCTGCCCCAGTAGACTGGCAGCAGCCATGACATTTCATATCTCCTACCCTGCCGAGCTGCCCGTTTCCGAGCGCCGCGAGGACCTGATGGCTGCCATTGCAGCGAACCAGGTGACCATCATCGCCGGCGAGACCGGCTCCGGCAAGACCACCCAGATCCCCAAAATGTGCCTCGAACTGGGCCTGGGCGATGACGGCCTGATCGGCCACACCCAGCCGCGGCGGCTTGCAGCCCGCACGGTCGCGGAACGTATCGCTGAGGAACTCGGGGTGGAGATCGGCCAGGAAGTCGGCTTCCAGGTGCGGTTCACCGGCGAAGTCAGCCGCGCCACCAAGGTCAAGCTGATGACGGACGGCATCCTGCTGGCCGAGATCCAGCGCGACAAGCTGCTGCGCAAATACAACGCCATCATCATTGACGAAGCACACGAGCGCAGCCTGAACATCGACTTCATCCTCGGCTACCTCAAGCGCATCCTGCCTCAGCGCCCGGACCTGAAGATCATCATCACCTCGGCCACGATCGATCCGGAACGTTTCGCCAAGCACTTCGGCTCCGAGGAGGAGCCCTCCCCCATCGTTGAGGTTTCCGGGCGCACGTTCCCGGTGGAGATCCGGTACCGGCCGCTGTCCCAGCCGGCGGGCGGGGCTGCAACCGGTGATGATGAAGACAACTCCTCCGATGACGAACTCGAGGAGGACCGCGATCCCCTGGACGCCGTCTGCGACGCCGTGGACGAACTGGCCGACGAAGCGCCCGGTGACATCCTGGTCTTCTTCTCCGGCGAGCGCGAAATCCGGGACGCCGCCGACGCTCTCCAGGCCAGGATCCAGTCCAACCGCCGTTTGGCCGGGACAGAAGTCCTGCCGCTCTTCGCCCGGCTCAGCCTGCAGGAACAGCACAAGGTGTTCCACCCGGGCAGCAAGCGCCGCATTGTGCTGGCCACCAACGTTGCCGAGACGTCCCTGACCGTTCCGGGCATCAAATACGTCATCGATACCGGCACCGCGCGCATCTCGCGCTACTCGCACCGGACCAAGGTCCAGCGGCTGCCCATTGAGCGGGTGTCACAGGCTTCCGCCAACCAGAGGTCAGGGCGGTGCGGCCGCGTCTCGGACGGCATCGCCATCCGGTTGTACTCGGAAGAGGACTTCGAGTCCCGGCCGCTCTTTACGGACCCGGAGATCCTGCGCACCAACCTGGCCGCCGTCATCCTGCAGATGACCGCCATGGGTGTGGCCCGGGGGCCAAAGGACGTCGAAAGCTTCCCGTTTGTGGAGCCGCCGGACTCACGGGCAATCAACGACGGCGTCACGCTCCTGCGCGAGCTCGGTGCCTTGAGTGCCGTCCGACCGGGCGATGCCAAAAGCGGCGGGCTGACCGCCGTCGGGCAGCAGCTTGCCCAACTGCCGGTCGATCCCCGGCTGGGCCGGATGATTGTGGAGGCGGGCCGACGCGGCTGTGTCCGCGAAGTGATGATCCTGGCCGCGGCCCTGACCATCCAGGACCCGCGCGAGCGCCCAACCGACAAGCAGCAGCTCGCCGCGGAGAAGCACGCCCGTTTCCGCGACGAAAACTCCGACTTCACCGGTTTCCTGAATCTGTGGAACTACATCCAGGAGAAGCAGCAGGAGCTCTCCTCCACCCAGTTCCGCCGGCTGTGCCGCAACGAGTTCATCAACTACCTCCGGGTCAGGGAATGGCAGGACCTGTTCGCGCAGCTCCGGCAGCTGGCACGTCCCCTGGGCATCAGCCTGGACAACAAACGGCTGGCCGATCCCGTGGGCAACAACGAAGGCATCCACATCAGCCTGCTCTCCGGACTGCTAAGCCACATCGGCATTCTTGATGACCGCAAGCGCGAGTACGCCGGCGCCCGCGGCAGCCGGTTCGCAATCTTCCCCGGCTCTGCGCTGTTCAAGAAGTCCCCCACGTTCGTGATGGCGGCCGAACTCGTGGAGACGAGCCGGCTGTGGGCCCGGGTGGCCGCCAAATTCGATCCCGTCTGGGCTGAACAGGTGGCGCCGGACCTCGTGAAGCGCAGCTACAGCGAGCCGCACTGGTCCACCAAGATGGGCGCGGTGATGGCGTATGAGAAGGTCACACTCTATGGCGTGCCCATCATTCCGCAGCGCCGGGTCAACTACAGCCGCGTGGATCCGGTACTGGCACGGGAGCTGTTTATCCGGCACGCCCTGGTGGAAGGCGACTGGAAAACCCACCACAAGTTTTTCCACCGCAACCGCGCCCTGCTCCTCGAAGTGGAAGAGCTCGAAGCGAGGATGCGCCGCCGCGACCTCATGGTGGACGACGAAACGCTGTTCGAGTTCTACGACGCCCGGATCGGCCCCGACGTGGTGTCCGAGCGGCACTTCGACAAATGGTGGAAGGACGCCCGGCAGAAGAACCCGGACCTCCTGGACTACGACAAGTCGCTGCTGCTCAATGATGAAGCCGACAACTTGGACGAGGCCGCCTACCCCAGGACGCTCCTGCACAAGGGCTTTGAGCTGCCGCTGACCTATGAGTTCCACCCGGTGGCGCCGGGCTCACCGCCCAACCCTTCCGACGGCGTGACGGCCGAAGTGCCGGTGCTTTTCCTCAACCAGCTGGACGACAAGGCCTTCCGTTGGCTGATCCCCGGCCAGCGGGTGGAACTGGTGACTGCGCTGATCAAATCCCTCCCCAAACAGATCCGCAAGAACTTTGTTCCGGCCCCGGACGTGGCCCGCCAGGCCGTGGCCGCACTCGAGGCTGACTTTGAGCCGGCGAGCGATGAGCTGGAAGCGTCGCTGGAACTGGCCCTGCGCCGGATCCGCGGCCAGGTCATCCCGCCGGGGTCCTGGAACTGGGATGCCGTTCCCTCCCATTTGCGGGTGAGCTTCAAAGTGGTGGACAGCAAAGGCAAGGTGCTGGACGAGGGCAAGGACCTCGCCGCCCTCCAGGAGCGCCTGGCGCCCGCAACGCGCCGCGCCATTGCCGAGTCCCTGGGGGCAACTCCCGGCACCACCGCGCCGCGGTCACCTGGAAAGTCCGGGTCCGGCAATGCGGGCGGGACGGCGCCCGCGGCCGGAACCTCAGCAGCCGGAGCGGGAAATGGCAGCCGTGCGGGCTTCAGGGAACAGAGCGGCCTGACCGAATGGAACTTCGGGGCCCTGCAGCGTCAGGTGAGCAACACGGTCAACGGCCACACCGTCACCGGCTATCCTGCCCTCGTGGATGAAGGAACGTCGGTTGCGCTGCGCGTGTTTCAGACGTCCTCGGAACAGCTTGCGGCCATGCGCGGCGGCGTCATCCGGCTCCTGGCCCTGCGGGTTCCCGCCCCGGACCGCTACGTGCTGGAGCACCTCAACAACACCGAAAAGCTCACCTTCAGCCAGAACCCGCACGGTTCAGTCTCGGCACTGATCGCCGACTGTGCGCTGGCCGCCGTGGACAAGCTGACCCCGGCGGAAGTCCCCTGGGACCGGCAGTCATTTGACGCCCTCTACGAGCAGGTCCGGGCGGAACTGATCGACACGGTGTTCAGCGTGACGGCGGTGGTGGAGCGCATCCTGGCCAGCACCCGGCGGATCGAAAAGCAGCTCAAGGGAACCACCAGCCTCGCGCTGATCAGTGCGCTCAACGACGTCAAAAGCCAGCTCGAACAGCTGGTGTTCCCGGGCTTCGTGGCCCGCACCGGCTTCGCCCAGCTGAGCCAGCTCCCCCGGTACCTCGCGGCCATCGAAAAACGCCTCGAACGCCTGCCCGGCAACGTCCAGCGGGATGCCCTGAACATGGCCGCCGTCCAGCGGCTGGAGGACGACTACGACGACGCCGTGTCGGCACTGCTGCCCGGCCGGCGGGTCGGTTCCGAGCTGACGCAGGTGCGATGGATGATCGAAGAGCTCCGGGTGAGCCTCTTCGCCGTCGAACTCGGGACCGCCTACTCCGTCTCCGAGAAGCGGATCAGGGCCGTCCTGAACAAGGCACTCGCACCGGCCTGACCCTTCGAGTCACGGGTCAGCCGGGCCGCTGCGGGCGTCCGCTTAACTCGCCGGAACAAACTCCGTGTAACCCGCGGCCCGGAGCCCTGCGCGCAGCTTCTCTGCGTTCGCGTCCAGCACTGCCGGGTCGGGGTTGTGGTCCGCCGAGGCGAAGTCGAAGTCGGCCATGCTCCGTGACGGCCACACATGGACGTGGAGGTGGTTGATCTCGTACCCGGCCACGATCAGGCCGGCCCGCTCGGCGGGGAAAATGTCCAGCTGGACGGCCCCGATCCGCCGGGCCACTTCCATCACCTTCGCGAGGGTTTCCGGTGAAGCATCGGTCCAGCGGTCCACCTCTTCGGTGGGTACCACCAGGGTGTGTCCGTCGGCCAGCGGGCCCGTGGTCAGGAACGCCGCGACGTCCGCCTCGCGCCACACGAAGCGTCCGGGGATCTCGCCGTTGATGATCTTGGTGAACAGGGTGCTCATGCGTCTGCCTCCTCGGCCGGGGCCTGCAGGGTGCTGGTGTCCAGCACAAAGCGGTATTTGACATCGCCCGCCACCATTCGGCGGTAGGCCTCATTCAGCTGGTCCGCGGACACCATTTCGATGTCTGCCATCAGATTGTGTTCTGCGCAGAAGTCCAGCATCTCCTGTGTTTCGGCAATGCCGCCGATCATCGAGCCGGAGTATGCCAGCCGCCGCCGCATCAACGACCTGGGGTTGACCGGAGGCATCGCCTCAGCGGGCAGCCCCAGCTGGAACAGCGCACCGTCCACTCGCAGGGTGCGGAAGTACGGGTTCAGGTCGTGCGGCGCGGCCACAGTGTCGATGATGAGGTCGATGCTGCGGTTGGCAGCGGCCATGGCGTCCTCGTCCCGGGACAGGATGACCTCGTCAGCGCCGAGTTCCAGGGCTGCCGGCACCTTGGCTTCGGAAGTGGTGAAGACCTTGACCGCGGCCCCCATGGCCTTGGCGAGCTTCACGGCCATGTGCCCGAGCCCGCCGAGGCCCACCACGCCCACCACGTCGCCTTCTTCGACGTCGAAATGGCGCAGCGGGGAGAAGGTGGTGACTCCGGCGCAGAGCAAAGGTGCGACGGCGGCCGGGTCAAGGTTCGCGGGCACCCGCACCACGTAGCGGCTGTCCACCACCACGGAGGACGAATAGCCGCCCTGGGTGATCGCGCCGCCGTTCCGCGAATCCTTGCCCCCATAGGTTCCGGTCATGCCGTTTTCGCAGTACTGCTCCAGGCCTTCCAGGCAGCTGTCGCATTCGCGGCAGGAGTCAACCATGCACCCCACGCCCACCCGGTCGCCGGGGGCGAAGTCCTCCACGGCTGAGCCCACCCGGTTGACGGTTCCGACGATTTCGTGGCCCGGCACCAACGGATAATTCTGGGCACCCCATTCACCGCGGGTGGCGTGCACGTCCGAATGGCACAGGCCGCAGAATTCGATGGCTATCTCCACGTCGTCCGCTTTAGGCGCGCGGCGGGCCAGCGTCAGGGGCACCAAACCGCTTTCCGCGGAGACGGCGCCGTACGCGGCCGCCATCAGGCCGGCGCCGGAATCGGGAACAGGAGTATCGGCGGGCAACACCGGGCGGGCAAGGGGCGGCGGTACGGGGCGTCCTGGGGTCATACCTGCGACGCTACCCCCGCAGGCCCGGGCTTTTCCACTTGGCGCGCGCCACGCCGGCCCGTCATGTTCCTGCGGGTGTGCCCGGAGCGCTTCCGGTGGCCACAGGAAGGTCGGGGTTGTTGGACCATTCTGAGAAGGAGCCGGGATACAGTGCGGCACGGAACCCTGCGATTTCCAGGGCCGCCACTTCGTGGGCGGCAGTCACGCCGGAACCGCAGTACACGGCCACCGGGACGTCGCCCCGAATGCCCAGATCCTCGAACCGTCGCCTCAGCTCCGCCGCCGGCAGGAAACGCCCGGACCCGTCCAGGTTCTCCGTCGTCGGGGCGGACAGGGCGCCTGGAATGTGCCCCGCGCGCGGGTCGACGGGTTCGAAATCGCCGCGGTACCTCTCTTCGGCCCGGGCATCCAGCAGGATGCCGGTGCCCGCCCAGCCCGCGGCTGCAGCCAGGTCAATGGCCGGCATGCCCACCCCGGTGAAGGAAACATCGCCCGGCACGGCGTCAACGGGTCCGGATTCCAGCGGCAGCCCGGCGCCCTGCCAGGCGGCCAGGCCGCCGTCGAGCAGGTGGACGTCCGGGAAGCCCGCACTGCGCAGCATCCACCAGGCGCGGGCCGCTGCCATGTTGCCGCTGTTGTCGTACGCCACCACAACGTCGCCGGCGTTGATTCCCCAGCGCCTGGCGGCGGCCTGGAATTCCGACGCCGGCGGTAAAGGATGCCGTCCGCGTGCCGGAGCTGCCGGTGCCGCAAGTTCCGTGGCAAGATCCACAAAAACAGCGCCGGGGAGGTGCCCCTCAAGGTAATGGTCCCGGCCATGCGGGTCCCCCAGAGCCCACCGGACGTCGAGCAGCACCGTGCGTTGGCCGGCTGCCAGTATCGCCTGCAGGGCCGGGACATCCATCAACGGGCCCATGGTGCTCCTTGGTTATTGTGCCTGGTTCAGCTGCTGCTCCAACTCTAGCTGCGGCGGGGCGCCCGGCAGGAAGGGCCGGGCGCCCCGCCCGCAGCTAGAGTGGTCCGGTGAAGAACGCACGCGCGGACCGGGCATGGGCTGATGAGGCCATCAGGAAAGTCAAAGCCGAAAGCAACCGGTCCGCTGATACCCACCTGTACTCAGTGCCGCTCCCTGAGCACTGGGGCGTCCAGCTCTACCTCAAGGACGAGTCCACGCACCGTTCGGGGAGCCTCAAGCACCGGCTGGCCCGCTCGCTGTTCCTCTTCGGCCTGGTCAATGGCTGGATCCGCGAAGGTACCACCATCGTGGAGGCATCAAGCGGCAGCACCGCGGTCTCGGAAGCCTACTTCGCCCAGCTCCTGGGCTTGCCGTTCGTCGCAGTCATGACCCGCACCACCAGCCCGGAGAAGATCGAACTGATCGAACAGTTCGGCGGCTCATGCCTGTTGGTTGAGCATGCCTCCGAAGTTTATGCCGCGGCGGCGGCAGCAGCGGCCACGTCCAACGGCCACTACATGGACCAGTTCACTTACGCCGAGCGGGCCACGGACTGGCGTGGCAACAACAACATCGCGGAGTCCATCTTTGGGCAGCTGGCCTTGGAGGACCACCCCATCCCCCGCTGGATCGTCGTGGGTGCCGGGACGGGCGGCACCAGTGCGACCATCGGGCGCTACCTGCGCTACCGCGGCCACTACACCCGCCTTGCGGTGGTGGACCCCGAGAATTCAGCGTTTTACCCCGGCTGGCTGAACGGTTCGGCTGGAGCCACCGGCCTGCCCTCACGCATCGAGGGCATCGGCCGCCCGCGGATGGAGCCGAGCTTTGTGCCCGCTGTCATCGACCACATGATCCAGGTTCCCGATGCCGCCTCCATCGCAGCCATGCGGCACCTGCACACCCTCGCCGGCCTGCACGCCGGGCCCTCCACCGGCACCAACCTGTGGGGTGTCTGGCAACTGGTGGCAGGCATGGTCGCCGAAGGAGAGCGCGGCAGCATCGTGTCGTTGATGTGCGACGGCGGCGACCGCTATGCGGGCAACTACTACAATCCCGAATGGCTCTCGAGCCAGGACCTGGACCCTCGGCCGCACGAAGACGTCATCCGCCGGTTTTTCGAGACCGGCAGCTGGAACGCGTAGCCGATCAGACCTCCACCGATTCCCGCGGGGAGAGGTGCGTGAACGTAGTGCCGTATTTTCCGCCCAGGCGGGCGACGTGCCCTTCCACCATTTTCAGGCCCGTCTCGTTCAGCAGCCCGTCGTGGATCTGGAAGGCACGCGGCGCCCGGACGCCGATCACGAAGTCCACCACTTCCCCCACCTTGTTCCACGGAGCGTGGATGGGGACCAGGAGGCTCTGGACGCTGAGGCCGTCCGGGATGATGAAGGAGTCCCCCGGGTGGTAGACGTTGCCATCCACGAGGTAGCCGATGTTTGCCACCATGGGAATCTGGGGATGGATCAGCGCGTGCTGGCCGCCGAAGCTGCGGACGTTGAAACCGGCGGCGTCAAACGTGGAGCCGGGCTCAACCGCGTGGATCCGGTCAGCTGCCTGCGGCTCTTCCTCCCGCAGGGTGGCAGCGACGCCGGCCGGGGCGAACACGGCCAGGCCGGCATCGGTTCCGAGTGCCCGGGTCATGGCCGGGACGTCCACGTGATCAGGGTGCTCATGGGTGATGAGCACGGCATGCGCTCCATCCAGGGCTTCGGCGGTCTCGGAAAATGTTCCCGGATCGAGCACCAGGACCTTTTCATCCTTTTCGAGCCGGACGCAGGCGTGGGTGTATTTTGTCAGCTTCATAGCGCCAGCCTAGGTTCCGGCTCCGGGACTTCCAAGGGGCCCGGCCGCGCGGCGCCGGCTGGTAATCTTGATGATTGCCATCGTCCCTCAGGGAAGCGAGTATCTCCATGCCGT
Source organism: Pseudarthrobacter sulfonivorans (assembly GCF_014712225.1). Lineage (GTDB taxonomy): Bacteria > Actinomycetota > Actinomycetes > Actinomycetales > Micrococcaceae > Arthrobacter > Arthrobacter sulfonivorans. The sequence continues at coordinate 38,124 of NZ_JACXBW010000009.1, read as the reverse complement.
TCGGCACCAAAGCTGACGCGACGCCGTCGAGCGCTTCCTCCGGCGCCGTTACCGGGGCCGGATCCAGCGCCGGCAAGGAGCAGCGCGTCACCAAGCAGCGCGTGGCCGTCAGCACCGCCCTGGACGATCTGGACGACTTCGTCAGCACCCAGGAGCTCTACCGCATCCTGCAGAACAAAGGCGTCTCGGTATCCCTGGCAACGGCCTACCGGATCCTGCAGTCCCTCGCCGACGACGGCCTGGTGGACGTGCTGCGCAACGGCGATGGGGAGGCCGTCTACCGCCGCTGCGCCGTGACCGGGCACCATCACCACCTGCTCTGCCGCAACTGCGGCAAGGCCGTGGAGGTCGAGGCCCCGGCGGTGGAAACCTGGGCGGCCAGGACCGCCGCCGAACACGGCTATACCGAGGTGGCGCACACCGTGGAAATCTTCGGGCTCTGCCCGGACTGCACAGCACTCCGGGCCGCCGGCAAACTCTGACGGCTTCGGCGCACCCGGCAATTTACAGCATCAGCGGGCGTGCACCAGCCGCCCGTTGATGCCCTTTTTCGCACGGGTGCCGCCGATCGCCCGGCACACCACGTAGATCAGGAATGACAGGGTGGTGACGTAGGGGCTGATCGGGATGCGCCCGCCCAGGGCAAGCAGGATTCCGCCCACCGTGGCGGTGACGGCAAAGATCACGCTGAGGACTACCAGGGCCACGGGCGAGGACGTCACGCGCAGGGCGGCCGCCGCCGGCGTGATGAGCAATGCCAGCACCAGCAGCGCACCCACCACCTGGATCGACAGCGCCACGCTCACACCCAGCAGCAGCATAAACACGATCGCCAGGGTCCGGACGGGCACGCCGCGGGCCTCGGCCAGTTCAGGATCCACGCTGGCGAAGTTCAGCGGCCGCCAGATGAGCACGAGCGCGGCGATGACCACCACGGCAGCGCCGGCGAGGACCTGCAGCTGGACCGTGTCCACGGAGACGATCTGTCCGGTCAGGAGGCCAAATTTGTTGGCGGCGCGGCCTTGGTAGAGGGACAGGAACAGGATGCCCAGGCCCAGTCCGAAGGGCATGATCACCCCGATGATGGAGTTCTTGTCCCGCGCCCGGACCCCCATCACACCCAGGAGGAACGCCGCCGCCACCGAACCGATCAGGGAGCCGAACACAATGTCGGCGCCGATCAGCAGCGCGAAGGCTGCGCCGGCGAAGGACAGTTCGGAGATGCCGTGGACGGCGAAAGCCAAGTCGCGCTTCATCACGAAGGTGCCCACCAGGCCGCCCAGGAGTCCCAGGACGGCACCGGCCCAAATGGAGTTCTGGACCAGGACCAGGAGTTCGCCATAGTTTTCGAAGCTGAAGATCGCTGCGATGATACTGTCCGCATCCATCAGGCCACCTCCCCCGCCGTTGCATGGACATCGGCGTGGTGGTGCGTGGTGGCGTCGGGCAGGCCGACGACGACGATGCGCCCGTTCGCGTGGATGACTTCGACGTGGCTGCCATAGAGTTCGGAGAGGACCTCCGTGGTCATGACTTCCTCCGGGGTTCCCACCATAAAGCGGCCGCCGGCGAGGTACAGCACCCGGTCAACGTAATCGATGACCGGGTTGATTTCATGGGTGACGAACACCACGGCGCTGTTCTGCTCATGGCACTGCGTGTTGATCAGGGCGCTGACGGCCTGCTGGTGGTGCAGGTCCAGGGACAACAGGGGTTCGTCGCACAGAAGGACCTTGGGGTCGGTGGCCAGAGCCTGGGCCACGCGGAGACGCTGCTGCTCGCCCCCGGAGAGCTGCCCTACCGGAACCTTGGCGTAGTCCGTGGCGCCCACCAGTTCGAGGAGTTCATCAATCCTGCGGTTGACCCGGGACATGCCCAGCCGCATGCCCCAGCGGTGCCCGTCCACCCCGAGCCCCACCAGGTCGCGGGCCCGCATGGGGGTGTCCGGAGCAAACGACTTCTGCTGCGGGATGTAGCCGATCAGGCTGCTCCCGCGTTCCACCGGCCGGTCGCCCAGGGTCGCGGTGCCGGATTGCAGGTCCTGCAGGCCCAGCAGGACCTTGAGGAAGCTGGTCTTCCCGCTGCCGTTCGGGCCCAGCACCGCGAAGAACTCGCCGGGCCTGATGTCCAGGTCGAGACCCTCCCAGAGCGTGCGTTTGCCGAACTGCAGGGACGCCCCGCGGAGGCTCACCACCGGTTTCAACTATTTTTCTCCAAAACTTTGCTGACGTTGTCCACATTGTCCGTCATCCACTGCAGGTACGTCTTGCCTTCGGGCAGGGTTTCGCTGAAGTCGAGCACCGGGACGCCCGCCGCTTCGGCTGCTTTCTTCAGCGCCTCCGTCTGCGGCCCCTCTGTCTGTTCGTTGTAGGCAAGGAACCTGATGTCCGCGGATCCTGCCAGTTCGGTGGCGGCCTTCAACACAGCCGGCGGCACGTCGGAGCCTTCCTCGATCGCGGCCGTGTAGTCCTCCGGTGTCCGGTTTTCCAGCCCGGCGGCTTCAAGGAGATACATCGGAACCGGTTCAGTCACGGCGACGGGTGCGCCGGCCGCCTTGGCCTTCAGCGCGGCGAGCCTGTCATTCAGTCCATCCACGCTTGATTTGAAGGCTGCGGCGTTGGCGGTGAACTGGGCGGCTGATCCGGGTTCCAGTTCACCCATTTTGGCTGCCAGGGAATCGGCCAGCTTGCCCATGGCATCCAGGCTGTACCAGACATGTTCGTTGAATGCGCCGTGCTGATGATCGTGCGTATCATCGGCGGCGGCCGACTCGGTGTGGCCTTCCTCCGGCGCCAGGCCGGCCACTTCCACGGCGGTCAGGATGTTGCCGTGCCCGATATTGCTGTCATCGGCCATCTTGTGGAGGAAGCCGTCGTAGCCCCCGCCGTTCTCGATCACCAGTTCCGCTTTGGAGACCGCCAACCGGTCCTGTGCTGTGGCCTCATAGGAATGCGGGTCCTGGCTCGTCTTGGTGATGATGGCCGTGACGTTGACCTTGTCACCGCCGATCACGCCGGCGATGTCCCCGTAAACGTCGGTGGACGCCACAACGTTGATGATCCCCGGTGAGTCATCAGTACCCGGAGACGCCGACGGCGTGCCGCCGGCTGTGCCGCACGCAGTCAGCAAAAGGCTGAAGCCCGCGAGGGCCGCGATGGATGTTCGGATGGCAGCGGGGTGGCGCACGGAAACCTCAGATCAAAGGGGATGGACTTTTTGCGACTCCCGAAATTCTAACGCTAAATGGGAATGATTCCTATTTAGATAAGCCGGGCCGGGAACCCATGTCCCCGGCCCGGCTGTCCAAGACCGGCGGCTAGCTGCCGTTGGGCTGGCCGAGCCGTCTGATGCCGGTGGCCTGGGTGGCGTCCCGGATCTCCCCTACGAGCTGTTCAATGACGTCTTCCAGGAACAGGACTCCGTGGGTCTGTCCGTCTGCGCCAATGACGCGGGCAAGGTGCGAACCGGTGCGCTGCATGACCGACATGGCCGTTTCAACTTCGTCGCCCAAAGCCAGGTTGGCCAGCGAGCGGATCCGGCTCTCCGCGATGGGGTGCTGGTAGTCCTCATCCGGAATCGACAACACATCCTTCACGTGGAGGTAGCCCGAAAGCATGCCGTCCCCGTCCACCATCGGGAACCTGGAGAAGCCCGTCCGGCTGACAGCCTTTTCGAACTCCACGGGCGTGGTGGCCTCTCTCAGCATGACCAGCTTCTCCACCGGCACCATGATGTCCGCCGCCGTATATTCGGAAAACTCCAGGGCACCTGTGATGAGGCCGGCATCGTCATCCACGAGCCCGTGACGGGTGGATTCCTGCACGATCGACTGGACCTCTTCGAGCGTGAAGGACGAGTTCACCTCATCCTTGGGCTCAATCCGCAGGAGTTTGAGGATGTGGTTGGCGGACCAGTTCAGCACGAAAATGACCGGGTTCACCAGCCGGGCCACGAACATCAGCGGCGGGGCGAGCAGCAAGGCAGCCTTGTCCGCCACCGATACCGAGATGTTCTTCGGCACCATCTCCCCAAACGTCACGTGCAGAAAAGTAACCACCATCAGCGCAATGGCAAACGCCAGCACATCGGCTGCCTCGACCGGCAGCCCCACAGCTTCCAGCGGAGCAGCCATCAGGTGGTGGATGGCGGGTTCGGCCACCTGCAGGATCAGCAGCGAGCAGACGGTAATGCCCAACTGCGCACAAGCCAGCATCAGCGAGACATTCTCCATGGCCCGCAAGGTGGTCTGTGCCCGTTTGGAACCGGCGTCCGCGAGGGGTTCGATCTGGCTGCGCCTCGCTGACATCACGGCAAACTCGGCGCCGACAAAGAACGCATTGCCCAGCAGGAGGACCACCAGCCAGGCTATGCCTGCCCAGTCACTCAAGGCGTGCTCCTGTCATCCGTGTGCCCAGGCTCAGGAGCAACTGGGTGGAAGCAGATCCGTTCGATCCGCCGGCCGTCCATGCGTGTCACGCTCAGCGTGCCGCCACCAACCGGGACGGTATCGCCGACTGCAGCGATACGGCCCAATTCGCTCATGACATACCCGCCAACGGTCTCGTAGGCGGCCTCATCCGGGACAGTGAGTCCCGGAATCTGTTCGAAAAGTTCGTCGGGCCGCAGCAGCCCGGGGAAATACCAGTCCCCGGAGGCGCTCTGAAGCAGTCCGGGCCGGACTTTGTCGTGCTCGTCGGCCACCTCGCCCACGATTTCCTCCACGAGGTCCTCGAGGGTGGTGATGCCGGCGGTTCCGCCGTATTCATCGAGCACGACGGCGAGCTGCAGGTTTCCTTCGCGCAGCTCGGCCAGGAGCGCATCCAGATGGATGGTCTCCGGCACCCTGAGGACATCGGTCATGATGGCGCCCGCCTCCAGGTTGGCGCGCCGGTCCCACGGCACGGCCACTGCCTTCTTGACGTGGACCAGGCCTTTGATGTCGTCGGCGGAGTCGCCGATGACGGGAAAGCGGGAGTACCCGGTGCGCCGTGCGGCGTCCAGGATATCCGAAACCGGCTGGTCGGCGTCGATGGTTTCCACCCGGATGCGGGGCGTCATCACATCGGCGGCGGTCCGGGCCGAGAAGTTCAGGGTCCGCGCCACGAAGTTGGCCGTACCGGCGTCGAGCGTTCCCATGGCGGCGGAGCGCCGCACCAGGGAGGCAAGCTCCGCCGGCGTCCGGGCACCGGAAATCTCCTCCTTGGCTTCAAGGCCGAAGACATTGAGGACCTTGTTGGAAAAGCCGTTCAGCAGCACGATGGCGGGCTTGAAGATGGCCGTAAAAATCAGCTGCGGCCGCGCCAGCGCCCTGCCAACCGGGAAGGACAGCGCGATGGCCATATTCTTCGGCACCAGTTCACCGAGGAGCATGGACAGCAGCGTGGCCAGCGCCATGGCAATGATCAGCGAAACAGAAGCGGCAGCGACGGCGGGAATTCCGACGGCGGCCAGCGGACCTTCGAGGAGCCGCCCCACTGACGGTTCCATCACGTAGCCGGTAAGGAGCGTGGTGAGGGTGATGCCGAGCTGGCAGCTGGATAGCTGGGTTGAGAGGGATTTCAGGCACTTGAGCAGGGGCACGGCACCGGTGTCACCGTTGTCGATGGCCTTCTGGACTGTGGCCTGGTCAAGGGCAATCAGGGAAAATTCGACGGCGACAAAAAATCCTGTGCCGGCGATCAGCAGGAGGCCTGCCGCGAGGAGCAACCACTCCATTCAGCATCCCGCCTGAAGGTCGGGGAAAGCGGAGTGAATCCGGGGGAAACTGCCCGGCGGAGGATGGTCGGCCGAAGCGGACTCTGTTTCCATAAAGGCTCCGCCGGAATGTACCGAGGGGGAGCGATGGGCGCGTGTTCGGGGTTTGCCGGCTCTGCGGGTGGACTGCGCGAAGCTGTGGTTCATGCTCCGCTGACAGCCCCCAGGCCGGCACCTAGATTTACTGTCCATAAGAAGTTCAGTCTACAGGAGCGGATTGCGCCTTCCGCGTGGCCCCGGCTTTCGCCACATTTCGCGATCTCCATGTCATTCCATGATTTGAGTCACCGTTATTGGCAGTTAACACAGAATGCTCATTAGACTGGCAAAGGTCCGGGTTCAGGACGCAGAAACTGGTTCGATTGTTGTGCTGAGGCACGTGGCGGCCAGAGGGACATCAAACTCATGGAAGAGGCGTATTTCAAGTGCCAGAGCAGCCTAGCCACCGTCTACCAGAGGAATTTGGCGGAAACGAGTGGCTCGTTGACGAACTGTACGAGCAATACCAAAAGGACAAGAACACGGTGGACACCAAGTGGTGGCCCCTGTTCGAATCCTTCGACTCGGGCAGCGAATCGTCTTCCAACGGGAGCTCGGCAGCCGTCGCAGCCAACCCCGCCACTCGTGAAATGCCTGCCGTAGCTCCGGCTGCGGCGCCTGTTGCATCTGCCCCGGCACCGGCGCCGGCGGCACAGCCTGCAGCACCGGCGGCCGCTCCCGCAGCGGCACAGAAAGCCCCCGCTACGGTCGCCCGCGACGGCGCGAAGAAGGCCGAGCCCGGCAGCTCCGTCCAGCCCATCCCGGCGCAGCTGCCCAAGAACCTCAAGGCGCCCACCGCCCCGGAAGAGAATGTCGTTTCCGTCCTTCGCGGCCCGGCCAAGGCCATCGCCACGAACATGATCACCAGCCTTGAGGTTCCCACGGCCACCAGCGTCCGGGCCATTCCCGCCAAGCTGCTGATCGACAACCGCCTGGTCATCAACTCCAATCTGGCGCGGGCACGCGGCGGCAAGGTTTCCTTCACCCACCTGATCGGCTACGCCGTGATCCGGGCGCTGGCGCAGTTCCCTTCCATGAACGTCTACTACGACGAAATCGACGGCAAGCCCGTGGCTGTCCAGCCGGCGCACGTCAACTTCGGCATTGCCATTGACATGCCCAAGCCGGACGGCACCCGCCTGCTGATGGTGCCGAACATCAAGAAGGCGGAGACCCTCAACTTCTCCGAGTTCTGGCACACCTACGAGGACCTGATCAAGCGGGCCCGCAACGGCAAGCTGACCGCTGATGACCACTCGGGCACCACGGTCTCCCTGACCAACCCCGGCGGCATCGGCACCGTCCACTCCGTGCCGCGCCTGTCCAAGGGCCAGGCTGCCATCATCGGCGTGGGCGCACTGGACTACCCCGCCGAGTTCCAGGGCGCGAGCGAAAAGATCATCGCGCAGAACGCCATCAGCAAGGTCCTCACGCTGACCTCAACCTATGACCACCGCGTCATCCAGGGTGCCGGCAGCGGCGAGTTCCTCAAGCTGGTGCACCAGCTGCTCCTCGGCGCGCAGAACTTCTACGACGAAATCTTTGAGTCCCTGCGCATCCCGTACGAGCCCGTCCGCTGGAGCCCTGACCTGCAGGTTGACCCCGCCGACGAAATCAACAAGGTTGCCCGGATCCAGCAGCTGATCCACTCCTTCCGTGTGCGCGGCCACCTGATGGCGGACACCGATCCTTTGGAGTACGTCCAGCGCAAGCACCCGGACCTGGACGTCCTCACCTACGGACTGACCCTCTGGGACCTGGACCGCGAGTGGCCCACCGGCGGTTTCGGCGGCGCTCCCATGCTCAAGTTCCGGGACATCCTCGGCGTGCTCCGCGACGCCTACTGCCGCACCACGGGCATCGAATACATGCACATCCAGGAGCCGGAAGAGCGCAAGTGGTTCCAGGACCAGCTGGAGCACCCGTACTCGAAGCCCAGCCGCGAAGAGCAGCTGCGCATTGTGTCCCGGCTTAACGCTGCGGAAGCATTCGAAACCTTCCTGCAGACCAAGTTCGTTGGCCAGAAGCGCTTCTCCCTCGAAGGCGGCGAATCCCTGATTCCGCTGCTGGACGCCGTCATCTCGGAGGCCGCTGACGACGGACTGGACGAGGTCGCGATCGGCATGGCCCACCGCGGCCGCCTGAACGTGCTGACCAACATCGCCGGCAAGACCTACGCCCAGGTGTTCCGTGAATTCGAGGGCACCCAGGATCCCCGGTCCGTGCAGGGCTCCGGCGACGTGAAGTACCACCTCGGCACCGAAGGCACGTTCACCTCGGAAAACGGCAACGAGACCAAGGTTTACCTGGCCGCGAACCCGTCCCACCTTGAGGCCGTGGATTCCGTGCTTGAAGGCATCGTCCGCGCCAAGCAGGACCGCTTGGACCAGGGCGAGGCCTTCCCGGTCCTGCCCATCATGGTCCACGGCGATGCTGCGTTTGCCGGCCAGGGCGTGGTTGCCGAAACGCTGAACCTGTCCCAGCTCCGCGGCTACCGCACCGGCGGCACCATCCACGTGGTGGTCAACAACCAGGTGGGCTTCACCACCGCACCGTCGTCCTCGCGCTCGTCCACCTACTCCACGGACGTCGCCAAGATGATCCAGGCGCCGATATTCCATGTGAACGGTGACGATCCCGAGGCCGTGGTCCGCATCGGCCAGCTCGCCTACGAGTTCCGTCAGCGCTTCCACAAGGACGTCGTGATCGACATGGTGTGCTACCGCCGCCGTGGCCACAACGAGGGCGACGACCCCTCGATGACCCAGCCCATGATGTACAACCTGATCGAAGCCAAGCGCTCCGTCCGCAAGCTGTACACCGAGGCTCTGATCGGCCGTGGCGACATCACCGAGGAAGAAGCAGAGCAGCTGCTCCGCGACTACCAGGAACGGCTGGAACGGGTCTTCGCCGAAACGCACGCGGCCCAGACCTCGCCGATCCCGATCATCACCGCTGATTCGGCCGCCGTCTCGGACATTGAGCGTCCCATCGCCCAGCAGGCAGACTTCGGCACGAACGCCCCGGCCTCCACTGCCATCTCTCCGGAGACCCTGGCCCGAATCGGCCAGGCTCACATCGAAATCCCCGAGGGCTTCACGGTCCACGCCAAGCTCAAGCAGCTGCTCGAGAAGCGTGAGCAGATGTCCCGTGACGGCGGCATCGACTGGGGCTTCGGCGAGATCGCCGCGTTTGGCTCGCTGATCATGGAAGGCGTTCCCGTCCGGCTCGCCGGCCAGGACTCGCGCCGCGGCACGTTCGTGCAGCGCCACGCCGTGTTCCACGACCGCGCCAACGGCAACGAGTGGCTGCCCCTGGGCAACCTTTCGGACAACCAGGCCAAGCTGTGGATCTACGACTCCCTGCTCTCCGAATACGCCGCCATGGGCTTCGAATACGGCTACTCCGTGGAACGCCCGGATGCCCTGGTGCTCTGGGAAGCGCAGTTCGGTGACTTCGTCAACGGCGCGCAGACCATCATCGATGAGTTCATCTCCTCGGCCGAACAGAAGTGGGGCCAGCGCTCCTCCCTCGTCCTGATGCTGCCGCACGGCTACGAAGGCCAGGGCCCGGACCACTCGTCGGCCCGCATCGAACGCTTCCTGCAGATGTGCGCCGAAGAGAACATGATCGTCGCCAACCCCACCACGGCGGCATCGCACTTCCACCTGCTGCGCCGCCAGGCGTACAGCCGCCCGCGCAAGCCGCTGATCGTCTTCACCCCGAAGCAGCTGCTGCGCCTCAAGGCTGCCGCCTCGTCGGTGGAGGACTTCACCACCGGCGGCTTCCGCCCCGTCATCGGTGACCATGAGCAGCTGGCGGCCAACGCCGTCGAACGCGTACTGCTGGTCTCCGGGCGTCTGTACTACGATCTTCTGTCCACGCGGCAGAAGACCGATGACAAGACCACCGCAATTGTCCGCGTGGAGCAGCTCTACCCGCTGCCGCACGAGGAAATCGCGGCGGAACTGGCCAAGTACCCGAACGCCGAGGTTGTGTGGGCACAGGACGAGCCCGCCAACCAGGGCCCGTGGCCGTTCATGGGCCTGCACCTGCCGGACGCACTCGACCGGCGCGTGCGCCTGGTGTCGCGTCCCGCCTCGGCCGCCACGGCCGCCGGCTCCATGAAGCGGCACGCCGTCGAGCAGGATACGCTCCTGAAGCAGGCATTTGCACGGAAGTAACACCAATGGCTGCCCGGCCGGACGTCGAAATACCAGACTCCGGCCGGGCAGTTCTGTTTAATGGGATGAACCATAGCCACGCCGGCTGGTGTCAGTCGGCACGGACGTAAAGAGGGACTTGTGGAAGACAGGAAGCTGCGGCTCGCAGCTGTTGGAGATGAACTGCTGGCCGGGCTGGGCGATCCCAGGGCGCATGGCTGGCTGGGCCGTGTACTGGCCCGCACTCCGCAGGACGGCATGGCCATGGAAAGCTACGCCCTCCCCTGTCCCCAGGAAGGCACCGAGGGGCTCGCCGCCCGCTGGCTGGAAGAAGCCGGGCGGCGGTTCAGCGGCGCCCACGAGAACCGGCTGGTGATCGGCCTTTCGGGCCGGGACATCGAATTCGGCCTGTCCACCGCCCGCAGCCGCCTGAACCTGGCCAACATTCTGGATACCGCGTCGCAGAACCGGATCGAGGTCTTCGTGGTGGGGCCACCGCCCACCCTGGACCCTCTCCAGAACCGCCGCCTCGCCGAGTTGAACACCGCCTTCGCGGACGTGACCACGCGGCGCAAGCACCTCTATGTGGACACCTTCTCGCCGCTGCTGAACCACGAGCAGTGGCGCCAGGACCTCGCCGCCAACAGCGGGACCCCGGGCCAGGCGGGGTACGGCCTGATGGCCTGGCTCGTCCTGCATCGGGGCTGGTTCCAGTGGCTCAAGATCGACACCCCCGAGTAAACCGCCCAACGCTCTCTCACTTACTGCGGGCTTTTTGCCAACCTTCTGTCACTACATGCGGGTTTTTTGCCAACCTTCTCTCACTCTCTGCCGGGACGGCTCCCGGATTCGCGATATATCTTGACCTTCGCTGTGCGCCGATATACCGTGAGGTAAGCAATCACGATATATCGCGGCTTTGGAGGATACATGTCAGAGAACAGCTGGACCGTCACCGGCCCGCAGGTCATCGACGTCGACGACGTCAAGTCACTGAAGCTCGGCATGGTCCGCGGGAGATTCGACATCGTCACCCACGCGGACTCCGTGGTCCGCCTCGAGATCAACGACGTCCAGGGCGATCCTGTCGCGGTGTCGCTGACGGACGGCAGGCTTGAAATCCGCCATCAGCTGCACGGCCCGCAGGGTTGGTTCAAGAACCTGATGGGCACGGTCAACCACAACAGCAACAATTCCGCGGTCATCAGCATCGCCGTGCCCGCCGGCGTCGAGGTGGAGGCCGGCACGGTCAGCGGTGATGGCCTGGTGTCCGGCATCAGCGGGCACACCCGGCTCAACACCGTGTCCGGTTCGGTGATGGCGGACGGGACCTCCGGTCAGTTGCACGTCAATACCGTCAGCGGCGAGGTCATCGCCCGGAACCACGACGGCGTCCTCACCGCCAAGAGTGTCTCCGGCGAGGTCACGGCCTCCGGCCGGTTCACGAACATCCGGGCCAATACCGTCAGCGGTGACATGAGCTTCGACCTGCTCAGCTTCACGAACGATTTCGGTGCCAACTCCGTTTCGGGCGATGTCACCATCCGGTTGCCGCACGACGTCGGCGTGGACATCGTGGCGAAATCCGCCAGCGGTGTGGTGGTGATCGACGATCGCCAGTACTCCCAGCCCGGCGGCAAGGTGGAAACCATCGCAGGCCCGGACCGCAAACTGATGCTGGTCCGCACCAATTCCGTGTCCGGCAAAACGTCCATCTTCCACGGCCAGCCGGCCCGGAACGACGGTGCGCAAGAGCCGGAAGCTGGGCACTAATGCCCCCGGTGTTCGCCCATGGTGCGCTTCGGCTGTACCTTCTGGCGCTGCTGGAATCCGGGCCTAAGCATGGCTATGAATTGATCAAGGCGCTCAGTGAACGGTTTGGCGGCACCTACTCCCCCAGCGCAGGAACCATCTACCCGCGCCTGGGCAAGCTCGAGGAGGAAGGGCTGGTTGCCACCGAAACAGCCGGCCGCCGCACCAACTACCGCATCACTGCAGCGGGGCTCGCAGAACTGAACAAGCGCCGGGACGAACTCGCCGGCGTCGAAAATGACATTTCCGCCTCGGTCCGGCGGCTGGCGGACAACCTGCGCGCGGACATCCGCGCCAACATGCGCGGCCTGCGGGCAGACCTGGCTGCCACGGCCGAGGCAGCCCGGTCCACCGCCCGCGCCGCCGACTTCAGGAAAGCCGGCAGCCGGCAGCCATCCGAAGGGATCCGCGAACTCAAGGAGGCCGAAATGCTGCTCCAGGCGTTCCGGGACGATCTCCGTGTCGAACTTCGGCTGCAGGCCAGCCGGCAGCCACTGAGTCCCGTCACCTTGGAAACGGTCAGGACCGTGCTTGATCAGGCGCGCATCTCCATCCGCAACTCCCTGCCAGACGGAATGCCGGGCTGAACAGGAGGTCACCGATGTCTACGGGAGGCGTTTCGCGTTTCGCGGCGTGTCCCATGGTGTGGGAGACTTGAGGGCAGCTCTTTTGAGTACCAACATTTAAGGAGGCCAGCTATGAGCAAGCGTGCACGTAAACGTCGTGACCGTAAGCGTGGCGGCGCGAACCACGGGAAGCGCCCCAACACCTAAGCCAATGCTTGGAGTAACGGTTTAAGCGAAGGACCCCGGTAGCCACCTGGCTTCCGGGGTCCTTCGTCTTTGCCTGCTAACGCTGTTCAGGCCGCCGCGGTTTCAGGCAGCCGCCGCTGTCCCTAACTCCGGTGTCAGGCGTCCACCGGGCGGATGGCGTGGATCCGGTCCAGGATGGCGTTCTTCAGGTTGTCCGGCGCAGCCTCAGTGCAGGAGCGCTTGACCATGTTGCGGATGACGCACTCAAGGTCATACTGCTCGGTGCATTCAGGACAGTCATCAAGATGGTGCTTGATTTCGGTAATGTCCTCGCGGGTCAAGGCTCCGTCGAGGTACTCGTAGATGCGTTGCATCCGCGTGTCATCGCAGTCGCCCAATCCTTGGCAGTCGCTCATTTCCTGTTCTCCTGTTGTGTGCTCGCGGCCGTTTCCTGTGATTCGACGGCGCCTTTGAATCCTCGATCGGCGGCATAGTCCGCCAGCAGGTCCCGCAACATTTTCCGGCCGCGGTGGAGCCGGGACATCACAGTGCCGATTGGCGTGTTCATGATGTCCGAAATTTCCTTGTACGCGAAGCCCTCGACGTCGGCAAAGTACACCGCCAGGCGGAACTCCTCGGGGATGGACTGCAATGCCCGCTTGACGTCGGAGTCCGGCAGATGGTCCAGAGCCTCAGCCTCAGCCGACCGCAGCCCGCGGGAGGTGTGTGACTCGGCCCGCGCCAGCTGCCAGTCCTCGATGGTGTCCGAGTTGGACTGCAACGGCTCGCGCTGCCGTTTGCGGTACAGATTGATGTACGTATTGGTCAGGATCCGGTACAGCCAAGCCTTGAGGTTGGTACCGGGCTTGTACTGGTGGAACGCGGAAAACGCCTTGGTGTAGGCCTCCTGCACGAGGTCCTCGGCATCAGCGGGGTTCCTGGCCATGCGCATGGCGGCCGAGTAGAGCTGATCGACGTACTGCATGGCGTCACGCTCGAAGCGGATGCGGCGTTCCTCGGTGGACTCGGTGGCTATGTCCACGGCCTGCTCATCCGAACCGGATTCAACTGGTTCAGGCCCGGCCGCCGGAGACGCTGCCGTTTCAGGGACAGGCGCTGCCGACCCGGCCGCAGGCGTTTGCGCCGCAGCCGCGGGCGAACCGGACCGGGCGTCGCCGCTGGTTTTGGCGCCGCTTTGCGGGGCCCCATACATGGCCTCAACGGCCGGATCCACGGTACTCATTGCGCCCAAGTCTACTGTGACAGCCTTGGCGCGCGGCGTCCCGTACTCCGGAGGATCTGATTCCAAAGCCTGCAGTATGAGGGGACCGGATGTCTCCAGCCCGTCTTTCAGCAACCTCAAGGGCCACTCCGTTCTCTTTCAAGCCAACTTGAGATAGGCCAGCGCTCCCGGCAACGTATCTGGCCAGCTAAACCGACTGCCGCCGGTGTTCGGCGGACCTGAAATCCATAACGGCGGTTGGCGGGCAAATATTCCTCAAAAGTGCAAGACTAGAACGGACTTCGCCGCATTCGACGCGGTTCGTCCAGCCAGGAGGAAATTCATGTCCTTTGTCCGCACCCTTGCCCGGCCCATGCTGGCCTCCAGTTTCGTTCTCGCCGGACTGGACAAGCTGAAGAACGCCGACGACACCGCGCAGCAGCTCTCTCCGCTCCTGCAGAAGGCCGCCGCGTCGCTGCCGTTCCAGGCTGACGAGAAGATGCTGGCCCGGGTGATCGGCGGGACCCAGGTGGGGGCCGGCGTGCTGTTTGGGCTGGGCAAGTTCAGCCGCCTTTCGGCCACCGTGCTGACAGTCATCTCTCTCCTGAACACGTTCGTGGAGTGGCGCAGCGCTGACATCAGCACCAAGGCAGGCCGCGAAGCCCGCCGAAACCAGCTGCTGAAGAACGTTTCCCTCAGCGGCGGCGCCCTGCTGGCCTCGGTGGACACCGCCGGCAAGCCCGGCCTCGCCTGGCGTGCCGAGCACATTGCTGCTGATGCCCGGAAAACTGCTGCGGAGGCCCGGAAGACGACGGGCAAGAAGCTCCACGAGGCGGACAAAGCTGTGCGCCGCGCCGTGCATGCAACGGGGGCATAAGGCCGAATGACCGGTTCCACCCCGCCAGCATCCCTCGGTTCCGACAACCTCATCCCGAACTGGCCTGCCCCGTTTGCCAGCCGTCCCATCAACGCCACCGTCACGGTGCCGGGTTCGAAATCGCTGACCAACAGGTTCCTGGTGCTGGCCGCGCTGGCTGACGGCCCGTCCCGCCTGCGGGCACCCCTGCATTCCCGCGACTCAGCCCTGATGATCGATGCCCTCCGCCAGTTGGGAGCCACCGTCACGGAGGTGCCCGGGGACGGCGCTTATGGGCCCGACCTTGAGGTTACGCCGCTAAGCCAGGATGCGGCGTCGTCACGCACGCATATCGATTGTGGCCTGGCCGGAACGGTGATGCGTTTTGTGCCGCCGCTGGCGGCGCTGCGGAAGGGTGCCAGCGTTTTCGACGGCGACCCCCACGCACGGAAGCGCCCGATGGGCGCCATCATCGAGGCGCTGCAGGCGCTCGGCGTGGCCCTGACAACGGACGACGGCGGAACCCCCTCCGCGCTGCCGTTCACCGTTGAAGGCACCGGCGAAGTCCGCGGCGGCCACCTGGTCATCGACGCCAGCGGGTCATCACAGTTCGTTTCGGCCCTCCTGCTGGTGGGGGCGCGGTTCACCGAGGGACTCCACCTGGAGCATGTGGGCAACCCCGTGCCAAGCCTGGACCACATCAATATGACCGTCGCTGTCCTCCGCGGCGCCGGGGTTTCCGTGGACGATTCCACGCCAAACCACTGGGTGGTGGCCCCGGGCCCCATCCGCGCCTTTGACCAGCGCATCGAACAGGACCTCTCCAACGCAGGCCCTTTCCTGGCCGCGGCCCTGGCCTCCGGCGGGACAGTGAGGATCCCGGACTGGCCTGCCGAAACCACCCAGGTGGGCGACCAGTGGCGCACCATCCTCGCAGACATGGGCGCAGACGTCAGCCTGGTTGACGGCGTCCTCACCGTCACCGGCGGAGCCGAGATCAAGGGCGCGGAATTTGATGAAACCAGCGAGCTCGCCCCCACCGTGGCAGCTCTTTGCGCGCTGGCCAGTGGTCCGTCACGGCTGACCGGCATCGCCCACCTGCGCGGCCACGAAACTGACCGGCTGGCAGCCCTGGTCACCGAAATTAACCGCCTCGGCGGCGACGCCGAGGAGACCACGGACGGCCTGGTGATCCGCCCGGCCACGTTGCATGCCGGCGTCGTGCACAGCTACGCGGACCACCGGATGGCCACCGCCGGGGCCATCCTGGGCTTGGCCGTGCCGGGCATTGAAGTGCAGGACATCGGGACCACCGCCAAGACCATGCCGGAATTTCCGCAGATGTGGGCGGACATGGTGGCCCAAGGCGCAGCGCCCGCCGAGGGCATGGAAGGTCACACCGGTGGCCCGCAGCACTGATTCGTGGGACGAGTCCGACGTCCGGATCCGGCCCAGCAAAAAAGGCTCGCGGCCCCGCACCAAGGACCGTCCCAGCCACGACGACGCCGTCACAGGCCGGATCATCACGGTGGACCGCGGCCGCTACACCGCCGTCGTGGGCGAGGACTCGGGCGACGAGCGGATCATCATCGCCGCGCGCGCCCGTGAACTGCGCCGCTCCCCCGTGGTGGCCGGAGATTTCGTGTCCCTCGTCGGAGACGTCTCCGGGGATCCCGACACCCTGGCGCGCCTGGTCCGCATTCAGGACCGCCGCACCCTGCTGCGACGCAGCGCCGATGACACGGACCCCATCGAGCGTGCGGTGGTGGCCAACGCCGATCAGCTGGTTGTGGTGGTGGCCGCCGCCAACCCGGAGCCACGCACCGGATTCATCGACCGCGCCCTGGTGGCAGCGTACGACGCCGGCATTGAACCGCTGCTGCTCGTCACCAAGGCGGACGTCAAGGATCCGGCGGAACTGTTGTCCAACTACGAGCACCTGGACTTTCCGGTCATCATCAGCCGGACAGCCGATTCCGCCGCCTCGGGCATCGATGCGCGCTCCGACGACGGTCTTTCGGCCCGGCTGGACATAGACGCCGTGTCGCAGCTCCGCGCCTACCTGGACGGCAAAGTCACCGTGATGCTGGGGCATTCCGGCGTGGGCAAGTCCACCATGGTCAACGCACTCACCGGCGCCGAACGGGCTACCGGCGGCGTGAACGCGGTGACGGGCCGCGGCCGCCACACGTCGTCGTCGGCGCTGGCCTTGAAACTCGCAGGCGCACCGGCCGGAAGCTGGATCATCGACACCCCGGGCATCCGTTCGTTCGGTCTGGCCCATGTGGACGCGGACCGGATCCTGCGGTCCTTCCCGGACCTGGAACCGGGCACGGACGCCTGCGAGCGGGGCTGCAAACACAACGCAGCCGCCGTCAACTGCGGGCTGGACACGTGGGTGGCCGAGGGGCAGGCCGGCCCCACCGGGCCGGCCCGGCTGGCCTCCCTGCGGCGGCTGCTGGGCACCGACCCGCGGCTGGAAGGCCAGGAAACCAAGGAACTGGGCAGCATCAGCTAGCGCCCGGACGCCGAGGTCCCCAACCCTGCGGCCGTTAGACGGTAGTTTGGAAGCATGATCCAACCCGCTTCAAGCTACAACGATGACCTGCGCCTGGCCCATGTGCTGGCCGATTCCGTGGATGACCAGACCATGAGCCGCTTCAAGGCGCTGGACCTGCACATCGAGACCAAGCCTGACCTGACGCCGGTCACGGACGCGGACAAGTCGGCCGAAGAGGCCATCCGCGGCCAGCTGTCCCGCTCGCGTCCCCGGGACGCGGTGCTCGGCGAGGAATTCGGCAGCTCCGGCCACGGCTCCCGGCGCTGGATCATTGATCCGATCGACGGCACCAAGAACTTTGTCCGCGGCGTCCCGGTCTGGGCCACCCTGATTGCACTCGTGGACGAGGGTGAACCTGTGGTGGGCGTGGTCAGCGCGCCCGCCTTGGGCAAACGCTGGTGGGCCGCAAAGGGGGCCGGCGCCTACATGGGCAAGTCCCTCGCGGCAGCAACCCGGCTCAGGGTCTCGAATGTGTCCAACCTCGCCGATGCGTCCCTGTCCTATTCCAGCCTGGGCGGCTGGAAGGAACGCGGCAACCTGGACGAGTTCCTGGGCCTGACCGAGGACGTCTGGCGCACCCGGGCCTACGGTGACTTCTGGTCTTACTGCATGGTGGCCGAAGGTTCCGTCGACATCGCCTGCGAGCCGGAACTGAACCTCTACGACATGGCCGCCCTCGTCCCCATCGTGGTCGAGGCCGGCGGGCGTTTCACATCGCTGGAAGGCCAGGACGGGCCGTTCGGGGGCAACGCGCTGGCCACCAACTCCATCCTGCACTCCGAGGTACTCAAACGACTGAACCCGGAGCTGGACGACCTGCTTTAGACCTTGTCTTCCGAATATTCAACGGCGGGCGCCTCCACCCAGGGGGCGCCCGCCGTCGTTTCTTCGACAAAACCGCCGTTGCTCAAACAGCCGTAACAAACGCCTTAACATTTCGCCGGGCTTTTCCGCAGCCGCGGAGATGTCCTACGCTCTTTAACAGGTCACGAGTGCCAGCGCTAAACCCCGGTTTGCTGGCCGGCAACCCTCCATTCGCGGTGGGGTGCCCCGGGTGACGACCAGGCCGGTCCTCAATGGACACGGCAAGCGCGGATTCCCGGTACAGGGAGTCCTTTTAAAGTGAGGTCTCCGTGACAACTGCCACCGTCTCCCCCGCCGTCCAGAACACCGCCGCCGCAGTCAGCGCAGCACGTGCCGGCGAACTTGCCGCCGTTGCCGGACGCCCGCTGTCCGCCGTCACCGGCGCTGAAATCCAGGCTCCGCTGATCCAGGGCGGCCACATCCGCTACGCCAACCTCGACTACGGCGCCTCGGCCCCGGCCCTCTCCGTGGTCTCGGCCTACCTCAATGAGATCCTGCCGTACTACGCCAGCGTCCACCGCGGTGCCGGTTATGCGTCACAGATCAGCACGTCCGTCTACGAGAACGCCCGGAACATTGTGCGGGACTTCGTGGGTGGCCGGCCGGATGACTCCGTCATCTTCACCCGCAACACCACCGACTCGCTGAACCTGCTGGCCGGCTGCCTGCCGCACCGGGACGGCCAGCCCACCGGCGACGTCCTCTACCTGGACATCGAGCACCACGCCAACCTTCTGCCGTGGCAGGGCGTACCGCACCGCAGTGTGGTGGCCGCTCCCACCATCACAGGGACCATTGCGGCCCTGCGCGCCGAACTTCAGCAGGGCCAGGTCAGCCTGCTGGCCGTCACCGGAGCCTCCAACGTGACCGGCGAAATCCTCCCCATCCGTGCCCTCGCCGCACTGGCCCACGAGTACGGGGCCCGCATCGTGGTGGACGCCGCACAGCTCGCACCGCACCGGCGCATCAACATCAGCGCCGACGACATCGACTACCTCGCGTTCTCCGGCCACAAGCTCTACGCACCGTTCGGCGCCGGCGTCCTGGTGGGGCGCACGGACTGGCTCGACGCCGGCACTCCGCACCTGGCGGGCGGCGGCGCCGTCCGTGAGGCAAAGCTCGACGGCGTCAGCTGGGCCACCGGCCCGGCCCGCCACGAGGGCGGCTCCCCCAATGTCCTCGGTGCAGCCACGCTGGCCCGCGCCACCCAGGTCATCGCGTCATTGGACCAGGAACGCTGGCACGCCCATGAGGCCGCCATCAGGTCCTACCTGGTGGCGGGGCTGCAGAAGATCGACGGCGTGACGGTCCACCAGATCTTCTCGGACACCGATCCCGGCACCGGCACCATCGGCGTAGTGAATTTCTCGGTGGCCGGTTACGACGCCGGACTGGTTGCCGCATATCTTTCGGCAGAGCACGGTGTTGGCCTGCGGGACGGCCGATTCTGCGCCCACCCCCTGCTCAAACGCCTCGGCCTGCCTTCCGGCTCACTGCGCGCCAGCTTCGGCGTGGGGTCCCGGCTGGAGGACGCCGAACGGCTGCTCGCCGGCCTCGAACAGCTGCGCCGCACGGGCCTGGGCTGGGACTACGTGGTCGATTCAGGCCGCTGGGTGCCCGCAAATGACACCCGCACCTACCCGCACTGGGCACCGAACACGCCCGGCACTGCCGGCGCGGCTCCCTGCCTCGACGACTGACCTCGCTGGCTAGGCCTGGGCGGTGGCGCTGTCTGTAGGCTTCACGATCCGTGCCGGGTTCCTGATGCCCGACGCTGAGACTGCGCCACCGATGACCAGGAGGATGCCGGTGGCGATCAGCACCCGATGGAATCCGTCCAGGTTAAGCTGTTTCCCGGCGATGAGTCCGACGAAGGCGATGCCAACCAGACCCGCTACCCGGGCAACCGCGTTGTTTGCTGCCGAGCCAATGCCGGACTGCTGCTCAGAGATCGAGCCCAGTATCGCCGCGGTTAGCGGTGCAACTGTTGCCGAGAGCCCCACCCCAAAGAGGACAATTCCCGGCAGCAGTTGATTCCAGTAATTGACGGGTATTTGCGACGACACCATCAGGAAGTAGCCGAGGCCGGCACCGGCCGGGCCCAGAGCCATGAACCAGCGCGGGCCGTATCGGCCGGCGAGGGAACCGAACCACGATGACAGGCAAATGCTCAGCAGGCTGACCGGCAACAGGGCGAGGGCGGCGAGTGTCGCCGAGTAACCGGCCACCTGCTGCAGGAAGAGCACGATGATGAATCCGCCGATGGAGAGCGCGGCATAGATGAACATGGTGGCCAAATTGCCTGCCGCAAAGTTCCTGACAGCGAAGAGACTCAGCGGCATGAGCGGCTGTTTCGCTGTTGCCTGCCGCCAGATGAACGCCGCGAAGCAGACGGCTCCCAGGATCAGGGGCAACAGGATGCCGGGACTTCCCCACCCCTGTGTGCCCTGTTCGATCAGGGCATAGACCGGTCCGGCCAGCCCGAGCACACACAGCACGGCCCCGGGGTAATCAATGCCCACCCCTGCCTCGCGGACGTCCCTGGCGCGAAGCACAGCCAGCAGACACAAGGTCACCGCAATCGGCACAACATTGATGCCAAACACCCACCTCCACCCGACAGAATCCACCAGGACGCCACCCACCAGCGGGCCGGCGATGAAGGCCACCGTGGTACCTGCGGTCCACTGGCCAATGGCCTTGGCCCTGGCAGGCCCGTCAAAGTGCGAGGTGATGAGCGCCAGCGAACTGGGCACGAGTAAAGCCCCGGCAATACCTTGAAAGGCCCGGGAGATTACCAGGATTTCAGCGGAGGGGGCGAACGCGCACATCAGTGACGTCACCCCGAAACCAAACAGTCCGGCGCGGAGAATGAGGATCCGTCCGAGTACGTCAGAAAGAGATCCTGCAAGCAGGATGAGTGACCCGAGAGTGATCAGATAGGCGTCAACGACCCATTGCTGGGTTGTCAGGCCGCCGCCCAGATCACGGGATATGGCAGGTAATGCCACGTTGATGACGCTGCTGTCCAAAAAGGACACCAAAGAGGCGAGAATCGAAATCCAAAGGACGAGTCCCTGGGCACGTGTCGTCGGAGGAAAGCCCACTCCTCCAGTAAACACCGCCAGCGCGACTGCGGGCTGTTCACTGGCATCAGGTAGTTTAAATTTGAAGGATACCCAAGTACATCAGTTGAAGGAGGCCGCACGTGGCACGGGGTGGCCCCAGGCTTGACCACGGACGCCGCCTGGAGCTCGGACAGAGCTTCCAGGACGGCGGCGAACACTACCAACGCGTACGCCCCGGCTACCCCGGCGACTCTGCCGACTGGCTGGTGCCGGTCGGTGCCCGCGATGCGGTGGATGTGGGTGCCGGCACCGGCAAATTCGCCGCGCTCCTGCTCGAGCGCGGCCTTGCCGTCTCCGCCGTTGACCCCTCAGCCGACATGCTGGAGCAGTTGCGCGCCCACTATCCGGCGGTAGCGGCAACCCGCGGCACTGCAGAGGCGACCGGGCTGGCCGACTCCTCGTTCGACGTCGTCAGCGTTGCCCAGGCGTGGCACTGGTGCGATCCGCTGCCAGCCAGCACCGAACTCGCGCGGATCCTCCGTCCCGGCGGAACGCTGGGACTGATCTGGAACCAGTTGGACACCTCCGTTCCCTGGGTGCACCGGCTGTCGCGCATCATGCACGCCGGAGATGTCTACAAGCCGGGCTTCCGGCCGGTGGTGGGGCCTGAGTTCGAGGGCCTTGAAAGCCATGTGACGCGATGGGAGGACAACCTCAGCACCGCGGACATTATGGAGCTGACGAAGTCCCGCAGCTATTACCTGCGGGCCGGCGAAGCCACCCGCAACAAAGTCCTGGCAAACCTCGACTGGTACCTCCACGAGCACCTTGGGCACGGCACCGACGAGGACATCAACCTGCCGTATCTGACCCTTATCTGGCGGGCCGTCAAGGCGTGAGTGCCGCGGACCACCGGGTAGGCTTGGAATCGTGAAGACCAGCGCCCCCTCTTCCTCGATCGAGGACTACGTCAAGGTCATCTACGGCTTCACGGAGTGGCAGGACAAGCCCATCACGTCCTCGCAGCTGGCGCAGCGCCTCGGCGTGGCCAACTCCTCGGTCTCGGAGATGGTCCGCAAGCTTAAAGACCAGGGCCTGGTGGACCACAAGCCCTACAGCGCCATCACCCTCACACCCGCCGGCATCCGGCTGGCGCTGTCCATGGTCCGCCGCCACCGCCTCATTGAGACCTACCTTGTGGAGGAACTCGGCTACAGCTGGGACGAAGTCCACGACGAAGCTGAACTGCTCGAACATGCCGTGTCGGACACCTTCATTGAGCGCATGGCAGCCAAATTGGGCGACCCCCGACGCGACCCGCACGGGGATCCGATCCCGACGGCGGACGGTGCGGTCCTGATGCCCGAAGCCCACCTGCTCGGCGAACTCGATCCCGGGCACACCGGCCGGATCACCCGGATCAGCGACGAGAACCCGGACCTGCTCCGCTATCTTGCGGCAGAGGATATCGACCTCGACGCCGACGTGGAGGTCATGGGCCGGAAGCCGTTCGGCGGGGCCCTGGTGGTGCGGATCAATAACGCCGGCAGGACGCGGGACTACGATCTCGCCGACGAAATCACGGCCGCGCTCTGGGTGCACACCAACCAGCCGCACGTAGGCTGCATCCTCGGCGACAGCTGAATGAAACACGCCGGGATGCCTGACTGGCGTGCCTGGCTGGCCGTCGCCGCGGGAGGGCTCGCCGGGACGGAGCTCCGGTACGGCCTGGGGCTCGTATTTCCGGACGCCGCCGGGGCAGTACCGTGGACCACGCTGGGCATCAACGTTGCCGGGAGCTTCGTCCTGGCCGCCCTCACCACCCTGTGGATCGCCCGCCCGCACACGGCCTTCTGGGTCCGCGCCGGTCTGGGCCCGGGGCTGCTTGGAGCCTTCACCACCTTCTCCGCACTGGTCTTCTCGATTGACCAGCTGGCGCGGGCCGGGGAACATCCGGTGTGGCTCATCTATCTGGGACTGTCGCTGCTGCTCGGCTTGGGCGCTGCAGCCGCGGGCTGGCGGACGGGGCGGCTCATGGTGGACCGGACGGAGGCAGTCCGGTGATGGGCGCTGCCCTGGTGGGAGTATTCGGGGTGGCGGGCGCCCTGCTGCGTTTCGCCGTCGACAGCTGGTTCGCCCACCGCACCCAGCGGCATGGCAGCAGCAGCGCCGGCCACCGCACGGGAAGTTCCACCGGCACGCCCCGGCACTGGCCCTGGGCCACGCTGGTTGTAAATGCCACCGGATGCCTCATCATTGGGCTGTCCATCGGCATTACGGGAAGGCTCGGGCTGGCACCCGAGTGGCAGACCGCCGTCGCCACGGGCCTTGCCGGCGGGCTGACCACCTTCAGCTCCTGGACGACAGCGACCGTGCGGCTCCTGAGTGAGTCGCGGTCCGGGGCCGCGGCCCTCAACGTGGGCGCCAACCTGGCCGCTGGCTTTGCCGCGGCGGCAATCGGCATAGCCATCGCTTCGTAAGGGCACCGCCAGCTGACCTCCGGCGGCGGCCGGGTTTGGTACGGTCCCGTATCGTTGACTCTGATGATTAGCAGACGCGACGCGGCAATTGCCCTTGATGTACCGATGGAAATGGCCCAGCGCCACGGCATTCCCAAACGCCTCTCCGAGGCGGAGCTGGGCGAAATCCTGGACAACCCGCCGGCGTGGCTGGTCCAGTCGCGGGCCAACCGCACCGGCAAGCGCCCCGTGTGGGTCCATTTGGAATGCGCCGTCTGCGGCTACGAGGAAGCGGCCCGGCCCAAGAAGTGGTGGCCGGAATTCACGTATGTTGTGTGCGGGCACCATGCCCCGAACGAAGTGCCGAGGCTTCAGGAAGGCTTCATCCGGAGCGAATTCGACGGCGTCGGGACCCGCTTTGTGGGCATTGCGGACGTTCCCGCTGCCGCCTGATTCCGGGCATTACATTCCGCGCCGATCAGGCGTAGTTTACGAAGTGGGACGCCCCCGTCCCGTGTCGTAAGGAGCACGCCATGCCGGACAAATCACCACACCAGCAGCTGAACAAAAAGCCTGTTAAGACGATCAAGGAAAAACGGGCCGAGAAGAAGGCCAAGAACCCGATCGAGGGCGCTCAGGATCCCGTGGCGCACCTGAAGAAACGCCGGTAGCAACTACCCGTTTGCTGCCATCTCTTCCGGTACGGCCACAAGGTCCAGCTCTTTGCCGTCCCTCAGCACCCTGACCGGCAGCGGCTGGCCGATTGCGTCGGCGAACAGCAGCTTCTGCAGGCTTTCAGCGTTGCTGACGGGGCGGCTTCCGGCTGTCAGGATGAAGTCACCCGCCCGCAGTCCGGCCCGGTCGGCGGGCGACCCGGCCAGCACCTCCACAATCCTGAGTCCGTCGCGCTGTCCGGTCCTGATCACCGCGCTGGCGCTGAGCCTGCTGGGAGTGCTGACAACGCCGAGATAGGCCCGCCTGACACGGCCGTCCTTCAGCAGCGCGGAGATGATCCGCCGTGTGGTGGCGTTGATGGGTACGGCCAGGCCCAGCCCGGCGCCGGCCACTGCGGTATTGATGCCCACGATCCGGCCATGCGAATCGGCAAGGGCGCCGCCGGAGCTTCCCGGGTTGAGGGCCGCGTCAGTCTGGATGACGTCCTCGATCACCCTCCTGTTTCCGCCCTGCCACACGGGAATGGCCCGGCCGAGGCCGCTGACCACGCCCGCGGTGACTGAACCCGCGAGTCCCAGAGGGTTTCCGACGGCGATGACCAGTTGGCCCACCCGCAGGGTTTCGGCCTCGCCGAACTGTGCCGGGGCCACTTTCGGGGCCCGTCCGCGGACCACCGCCAGGTCGGACAACGGATCCGCGCCCACGAGCTCAAGATCAGTCCTGCTGCCGTCGGCAAAGGCGGCATGGCCCTGGTTGGTCCCCGCCACCACGTGTGAATTCGTGAGGAGATAGCCGTCCTCGGTGAAAAGCACCGCAGACCCGGCGCCCACGTGGAACCTGCCGTTCCTGCGGTTCCCGGACATTTCGATGGCCGCGACGTGCGGCGTGACGGTCTCAGCCACGCGCATGACTGTTTCCGAATACGAATCCAGCACACCGCCGTCGTACTCTTCCGGATCGGGTTTACGGGCCGGTTCCATGGCGCACCTCCTGGCTGCCTTTTTGTTTGCTCCGGCCGCCGGGTGTGGTGCTGCCGGATTCTATTTGCGACAACTATGCGGGGGCGGCGGGTAGTCCCGCACCGGCTACGCCGTCGGTGAACAGCAATGCCCGACGGCGGCGGTCCGGGTGGCGTGCAGCGGAGGGCTGTCCCGAACGGCTTTTAACGCCAAAAGACCCGGACGCAGGGTCCGGGTCTCTTGGCATGTCTTGCGACATTTCAAAATGTGGAGATGGGGGGAATTGAACCCCCGTCCGATGTCGTGTTGTCAGGGCTTCTCCGGGCGCAGTTTGCGTCGGATTTTCTCGGCCCCGGCCACGCTGCAAACAGCTGGCCGATCCGGGCCCAGTCATCTAAGAGTCCCGCTCACCCCGATGACGGAGGTAAGCAGCAGTGGCTATCTAAATGACGCCAGGTTCCGGGGCAATAGCAACCTCGGGCTGACGGACTGTCTTACTGCTTAGGCAGCAAGAGCGAAGTCAGTGCGATCGTTAGATTTGGCACTTATTGTTTTGCAGACAGCGTTTACGAGATAATTCTGCATCCTCGGCCCGCTTCACCTGTCGCGACTAACATCGTCGAAACCGATCATCCCCGTATTTTGTTATCAAACCGGCTGAGCGGTGCGAGCACCATCCCTGCCGGACTATTCATCATAACGCATACCCGCCGGAAATCATTCCAGCCCGGTTGACGCCTCTACCGGCGGTTGCGTTCCCGCATCACGCGCTGCGCTTCGCGGTTGTCCTGCTGTTCGCGGAGGGTCTGTCGCTTATCGTATTCGCGCTTACCGCGGGCGACGCCGATCTCCACCTTGGCCCGTCCGTCCACGAAGTACAGCTGCAGCGGCACGATGGTGAAACCGGACTCCCTGACCTTGTGGGAGATCTTGATGAGCTCCTCCCGGTGGAGCAGGAGTTTGCGCCGGCGCCGGGCTGCGTGGTTGGTCCAGCTGCCCTGGTTGTACTCGGGGATGTGGATTCCCTCCATCCACAACTCGTCGTTGTAGAAGGTGCAGAAGCCGTCCACCATGGACGCGTGGCCTTCGCGCAGGGACTTGACCTCGGTGCCCATCAGGGCAATGCCGGCCTCATAGGTGTCCAGCACGAGGTAGTCATGCCGGGCCTTGCGGTTGGTGGCCACCACTTTACGGCCACTTTCTTTGGGCACGGTGGAACTCCTCAGTTCTTGGATCCTGGTTGGCTCCGGCCGGTCCGGCGCGGAGTCATACCAGTGTACGGCAGGCGGGTACCGGCGTTACAGCAGCCGCATCGGGTCGACGGCAGCGCCGTTGAGCCAGGTTTCAAAGTGGGCGTGGCAGCCCGTGGAGTTGCCGGTGTTGCCTGAGTAGGCGATGAGCTGGCCCTGCGATACCTGCTGGCCGTTGGAGACTACGATGCTGCTGTTGTGGTAGTAGATCGTGGTCAGGGAGTTGCCCTGGACTACGCCGTGGGAGATCTTCACCCGCCAGCCGCCGCCGTCCGCGGAGTTCCAGCCTGAGGAGAAGACCTCGCCGGCCGCCGCAGCGTAGACAGGGGTTCCGCAGGCCGCGCCGAAGTCGATGCCGGTGTGGACGTAGCCGCCCTGGCCGTAGAAGTCGATGGTGCCTGGCGGGGTTGAGCGCCAGCCGAAGCCGGAGGTGATGGGCACGCCACCTGCGAAGGGGTGCTGCAAGCCAAAGGCCGAAGGCGATCCGGTCACCGGAGCGTACGGCACCTGCGGCGGCGGGGCCTGTCCCTGCGCGGCGGCCCGGGCGGCGGCGGCCGCTGCAGCAGCCTCGGCGGCCCGGCGCTGCTCTGCTTCCCACGCTTCCCGGAGCCTGCGGTCGCGTTCGGCGATCTCGTTGGCCACGGCATTCTGGCTGGCCTCCACGGCCGCTATTTGGCTTTGGATGCCTGGTTTGGCTGCCTGCAGCTCGGCGTCGAGGCGCGTGGTGTCGGCGATCAGCTTATCGACCTGTGTTTTCTTCACCTCGGCCTCGTCGCGGGCCGCCTTTTCCCGTTCCAGGGCGGCGTCGGCCTTCGCCTTGAGGTCCTTGATCTCAGCTTCCACCGCTTCGAGCCTGGCCTGGGAGTTCACGTTGGTGGCGCTCTGCTGCGACAGCTTGTCCATGGCCGCGTTCTGGCTGCGCATGGCCTGGTCCGCGAGGTCCATGGTTTCGGTGAGGCTGCCGCCGTTGTTGGCACCGAAGAACAGGGTCAGGTTCGAGGGCACACCGCCGGACTTGTAGGCCTGGGTGGCGATCTGGCCAATCAGCTTCTTGGTGTCGGCAATCTTCTGCTTATCGGCATCAAGCTGTTGGGTTATTTTGGCTTTGTTCTGCTGCGCAAGGTCGACCCTTGCGGTCAGGGCCTCGACTTCTTTGACGGCACTGGCCACGCGTCCCTGGGCTTCCAGAAGGGCCTGCTGGGCTCCGGGCAGCTGTCCCTGGTAAATCACCAGGTCGCCGGCCGCCTTCGCGATGCGGGAATCCACGAACTCCAGCGACTGCTGCACACGGGCCGCCTCGGCTTCGAGGGCTGCGCGCTTGTCATCCAGCTCGTCGGCGTAGGCCGACGGGGCCGAGGCGCCCAGGCTCGCGGCGAGGAGAAGGACCATAACGCCGCTGATCAGGCCGGTGCGGCGGCGTGCCGGCGCCAGGCGTGCCGGCGCCAGGCCTTCCGCCCGGTGGCGGGGCGCAGTTCGGTGCAATACGTTCATCAGGATTCCTTGGTCGGTCTGCACAGCCTAAACCTTCAAGTATCTGCGCAAGGTCAAGAGGGACGAAATTCCTGCCAAAGATCCGCCAAGGATCAGCAAGGCCGGCGCAAGAATGAGGGTCTGCCCGGGCGAGATAAACGCCGTGTCCGGATACTGCTTCGAGAGGTACTCGCCGAGGAAGAAGTGCGCTACGGCCCACAGCGTTCCCGAAGCGAGCGCGGCTCCAATGACGGCAGCAATCACACCCTCGAGGATGAACGGCAGTTGGATGACCATCTTGGATGCGCCCACCAGGCGCATGATTCCGGTTTCGCGGCGCCGGCTGAAGGCCGAGAGCCGGATGGTGGTGGCGATCAGGAGGATGGCGCAGACGATCATGACGCCGGCGATGCTGACAGCCACGAGCGATGCCGCGTTCATGGCCGAGAACAGCCGCTCCAGAAGCTGGCGCTGGTCAATGACCGTTTCGACGCCGGGCTGCGAGGAGAACGTCTCGCTGATGATCTGGTACTTTTGCGGATCCTTCATGTTGATGCGGAAGGAAGCGGGCAACTGGTCCGGCGTCACTGAATCGACGATCGGTGAGTTGGAGAACTGGTCTTTGAAGTGCTTGTACGCCTCATCTTTGGACTCGAACTGGAAGTCGTTGACGTACTGGGCCACGGCGGGCGATTCCAGCAGGGTCTGCAGGTTGTCCTGCTGCTCCGGGGTGACCGGCCCGGTGGCGCAGCCGGCCGCCGTCGAACCGTCACTGCAGAGGAAGATGGCCACCTGGACTTTGTCGTACCAGTAGCCCTTCATCTGGTTGATCTGCAGCTGCAGCATGCCGGCGGCGCCTACGAACGTCAGGGAGACAAAGGTGACCAGGATGACGGAGACCACCATGGAGACGTTGCGGCGCAGGCCGCTGCCGATCTCACCGAGGATGAACGCGAGCCTCATCGCTGCCCCTCCCCTGCACCGGGCTGGCGGTCCCCCGGAGTGGGCGGTTCCTCGTCCCGGCCGCTGGCGTCCTTCAGCCGGCGCGACTGGCCCACAACCGGGATCATGGACGTGTACAGGGCTCTGGCCTCGTCACGGATGACGATGCCGTTCTTGAGCTCCACCACGCGTTTGCGCATTTCGTTGACGATGTCGTCGTCGTGGGTGGCCATGACCACCGTGGTGCCGTTCTGGTTGATCTTGTCCAGCACGCCCATGATGCCCATCGAGGTGGTGGGGTCGAGGTTGCCGGTGGGTTCATCGGCGAGGAGGATGCCGGGGCGGTTGACTACGGCGCGGGCGATGGCCACACGCTGCTGCTCGCCGCCGGAAAGTTCGTGCGGAAGGCGGTTTTCCTTGCCTTCGAGGCCCACGGTCTTCAGCACTTCAGGCACAGTGTCGCGGATGACGCTGCGGCTCTTGCCGATGACCTGCATGGCGAAGGCAACGTTGGCGAACACGTTCTTCTGCGGGAGGAGCCGGAAGTCCTGGAACACCACGCCGATTCCGCGGCGCAGCCTGGGCACACGCCAGCTGGAGATCTTGGCGACGTTCTGGCCGGCCACATAGACGGCACCCGAAGAGGCCCGGTCCTCCTTGAGGACCAGCCGGAGGAAGGTGGACTTTCCGGATCCGGAAGCGCCCACGAGGAAGGCGAATTCACCGCGGTCAATCTCAAGGTTGATGTTGTCCAGCGCAGGCCGGGCCGTCTGGTCGTAGACCTTGGTGACATTATCGAATCGGATCATGGCCCTAATTACCCTGCAGGGCACTACTGATGCAGCCCAGATCTGCAGCCGGCGCGCGGGCATTCGTTTAGGGGAATAAGAGGCCCCGGCCCCTTGACTATACGCAGTCCTTTTGCCGGATTTCGGGGGTTTCAGGGGTGTGTCGCGGGATGGCGGTGACGGGCCTGCCGGCCGCGACCGCCGGGGGGCTACTTCGCCGCGTTGCGGTTGTCGGTCCGCCAGCGGATCCCGGCGTCAATGAAGTCGTCAATCTCGCCGTCGAACACTGCAGAGGTGTTGCCGACTTCGTGTTCGGTGCGGAGGTCCTTGACCATTTGGTACGGGTTCAGGACGTAGGAGCGCATTTGGTCGCCCCAGGAAGCCTTGACGTCACCGGCGAAGGCCTTCTTCTCGGCGTCCTCCTGTTCCTTCTTCAGCAGAAGGAGACGGGACTGCAGCACGCGCATGGCGGCGGCCCGGTTCTGGAGCTGCGACTTTTCGTTCTGCATGGACACCACCGTGCCGGTGGGGATGTGCGTGAGGCGGACGGCGGAGTCCGTGGTGTTAACTGACTGGCCGCCGGGGCCCGAGGAGCGGAAGACGTCCACGCGGATCTCGTTGTCCGGAATGTCGATGGAGTCCGTGGACTCGATCAGCGGGATGACCTCAACGGCGGCGAAGGACGTCTGGCGTCGGCCCTGGTTGTCAAAGGGGCTGATCCGCACCAGCCGGTGGGTTCCGGCCTCGACGCTCAGCGTACCGAAGGCATAGGGGGCCTTGACCTCGAACGTTGCAGACTTGAGGCCCGCCTCCTCGGCGTAGGACGTGTCCATCACCGTGGTGGGGTACCCGTGGCGTTCAGCCCAGCGAAGGTACATGCGCATCAGCATTTCGGCAAAGTCGGCGGCATCCACGCCGCCTGCTCCGGCCCGGATGGACACCACGGCTTCACGTTCGTCGTACTCGCCGGAAAGCAGGGTCACCACTTCCAGTTCCTTCAGGGACTTCCGGATCGACTCAAGTTCGGCGGCCGCCTCACCCATGGAGTCGGCGTCGTCCTCGTCCTGGCCGAGTTCGACAAGGACTTCCAGGTCGTCAATCCGCGACACCAGCTTGTTCAGCCGTTCCAGCTCGGACTGCCTGTGCGAAAGCCGGGAGGTGATCTTCTGGGCCGCAGCGGGGTCGTCCCACAGGTCCGGTTCGCCCGCGCGTTCGCTCAGTTCGGCGATGTCTTCCTTCAGGGCCTCGACATCGCTGACGCGCTCGATGGAGTGGTACGTGGCGCGAAGGGCGCGGATTTCTGCGGAAAAATCAATATTGGCCATGGTTGTTTAAGCCTACGCTATGCGGCCGGGAGCCCGGGCTCCCTGCCCGGCCGGCGGTGACGGGTCGGACTCCCGGCGCGGGCGGAGGCCTGCCGGTGAGCGGGCGAGGCCTGCCGGTGCGGGTAGAGAGGCCTGCCAGTCAGCGCGTGAGCCGGGAACGGGCCGTGGACGCTGCTTCAATCCGGATCCCGTCCGGCACCAGGAAGTTCACCACGGGTGGGTGGACCACCGAGCTGAGAACCACGACGGCGGTGGAGCCGTCGGGGCTGCCGGTACCCTGCGTCACCGCCAGACCGTCGAAGCGGGCCGACGCCGGGCTCCTGGCCACGAAGTCTGCCGCCACGTTCCGGACGCGCTCGGAACCGAGGACGGCGGAGGGGCTTCCTGTCTCCCCCGCGACCTCCCCGAGGGTGTAGCTGTCTGCGGCGGCGAGCGAGGCGCCGTCGGCCAGGGACAGCAGCCGCTTGTGTTCGAGGTAGACGCTGGAGATGCCGATGACGACGGTGACCACCAGCAGGGCGAGCAGGACGTAGCCGACGATCATGACGATCATCTGCCCGTCTTCCGCCGGCTGGTCCGGGCACTTCGTGGGGGCACTTATGGGGGCGGTTGCGGCGGCGGGGCGACTGTTCATCCTGCGGTCACCTGAACCTGCCAACCAGCTGGGTAGATGATGCCTGGACTTCGCTGGCCTGCAGCCTGAAGTCGTCGTTGAAGGGAATGAAAGGCAGCGGCAGGGTGAGGGTCACGGTGACAGTGACGGCTGTTCCGGCGGCGTGGCAGTCGGCGGGATCGCAGCGTGTGGAGACGTGGGCGGCGCCCGCCTCATGGCCGAAATCCGCGAGGGCAATGAGAACTGCCTGCTCGGCGGCGGCCTGGCCGGATTCTGCATCGGGCTGGGCAACGAATACCTTCGCGGCCTGATCTGCGGCGCCCACCACGGCAAAGGATCCGCCCTGGATTTGGCCGACGGTGATGATGAAGTACACGAGGGGAACCATCAGGAGCAGCGCCAGGAACGTGAATTCGACGACGGCACTCCCCTGTTCCCGGTGTCCCGTCTCCTTGTTCTGTGTTTCCCTGTGCTGCGTCGCGTTCTGCTGCCTGCAGAGGGCCACTCGGAACCTGTTCTTGAAGCGGGCACTGGAAGAGTCGCCGACCCCACCTTTGAGGCCGGCCGACTCCAAGATGCAGGCCCGGCTTTCGAGGCACTCCCGGCCGTCAGGGCCGGCACGAACGGGGTTACGGCTGGATGGCAGCATGGCCCTTCACCTCCAAGACGTCTCGTGGTCCGATGAGCCCGATGACGGGCATGGGAGCCTTGATGGTCACTTCGAGCGTGCGCAGGCCCTTGAACGTCACTTCGGCGGTGCTGATGTCCTGCGCGAACTCGGCGTTCAGCGCGGTAACTATCAGGGTTGCCGCCCGCGCTTCCGCATCTGGGGCGCCACGGTCCGCGAGCGTTCCGTAGCGTGCGCCGGAGGCGGCGGCATCAATGAGCGTATTGCGTACGTGCAGGACCAGGGTGAGCTGGATGATGGCCAGGAAGAACATGGTGAGCAGCCCGCCCACCAGCACAAAGTCCACCACCGCGGACCCTCGTTCCTCCCTGCGCCAGTCCTCGCCTGCGCCGGGACGGCGTCGACTGGAACTGCGCTGGCCAGCGTCAGGCATGCCCTAGCTTCCGACCTTGTCCATGGCCTGATTGAACATCGCCTCGAGAGCCGGGCCGGCCAGGGCGAGTAATGCCGCCACGAGGACAGCTGACATCAGGGTGATCATCACCCAACCGGGCACGTCGCCACGTTCCGGATGGTCAGGAAGGCCTGGGCTGCCCGGGTCGTGGTGAGGGTTTGCAACCTCCCGGCGCTCGGAGGCTGGGACCCCGGCCTGTGACTGGCGACGGCCTCTCTCGGATCCGGAGGAGCCGGACCATGTCCAGAAGCCTGCCAGCAAGGTAAGGAACAAAACGCTGCTCGAGATTCCCAGTTTTTTCATTTCGATTCCATTCACTAAGTAGTACGGCGGTCGAGAGGGTAAACGTCGTTGGGTATCTGACAGTTGAGTGACGGTCATGACTACAGTCCAAGGCTGATGGCGGCAAGGCCGGGGAACACGGCGAACACAACCGTTAAAGGAAGGACACCGAAGACGAGGGGCACCATCATGGCTATTTCCTTCTTGCCCGCCGACTCCATCAGGTCCCGTTTTGCCGTGTCGCGGACATCCTGCGCCTGTGCCCTCAGGACGTCTGCCAGGGGTGTTCCGCGCTCGACTGCGACGATGATGCCGTCTACAAATCGGACGAGCGGGCCAAGGTCTGTTCGGGCGGAAAACTCCTGCAGCGCTTCCACCAGGGGTTTCCCCGCCCTGGTTTCAGCAAGGATCTTGGAGAATTCCTTAGCCAGTTCGCCATTCGCACTACGGCAGACCCGATCCAGTGCTCCGGTAGCGCTTTCGCCGGCGCCGACAGCCAGCGCCATCAGTTCTGCCAGACTGGGAAACTCAGCCATCATCCTGGTCTTACGCCTGCTGATCTGGACGCCCAGCCAGAAGTCGCGGAAGAGGAATCCGCCGAGTGCGCTTCCCAGCACGGCCACCACTGCGAGGAACGGAGTGAAGCGGCCGGCCAGGGCGCTCAGCACCACCAGAGCCAGCGCAGCAACAAATCCGGAGGCGGCCCAGAGCAGCTGCTCAGCGCGGAAATCCACAGGTAACTTGTTGATTCCGGCCTGCGCCAGCCGGCGGGTCAGCGCCTTCGAACCGAGGTTGAGCCTGCCGAGGGCAGTGAGGCCGTCGTGAAGCAGGGGACGCACAATCCGTTCCAACGGACCGAAGGGCGTGGCGTTTTGCCCGCCGGCGCGCAGCAGCCGGGACTCCAGGTTCTGCGACTTCAGCTGCGGTTCAATGCGCTCGACGAAGGTGACCGGGCGCATGAAGGGCAACCTGACGAACAGGATCCACAGACCAACGCCGAGGACGATGCCGCAAACAAGAGCGGCTGCCGAGATGCCACTCATCGCAGCACCCGTTGGTCCTGGGGCAGAGCGCCGATGCGCAGCATGACGGAATAGCAGATGAGCGAGACCACCAGGCCGCCCAGAAGGACCCCTGCGCCCATCGGTGTGTTGTAAGCGTTCACAGCCTCGGCCCGGGTGGCCAGGAGGAGCATCACCATCCAGGGCGCAGCGACTGCCAGCCGGGCGGCGTTGACGGTCCAGGACTGCCGGGCTTCCAGTTCGCTGCGTGTGCGGGCGTTCTCGCGCAGGAATTCGGCCAACGTGCTTAGGAGCTTGCCCAGGTCTGAACCGCCCACCTCGCGGGTCAGCCGGAGTGCCTCGACGATTCGGTCCGCCACGGGATCGGCCAGACGATCCTTGAGCTTGTTAAGCGACGCGTCGAACTGGCCACCGGCGCGGTAGTCAGCGCCGAAGTCGCGGAACACGTGCCGGAGCTCCTCGGGCCCCTTCTCCCCCAGCTGGATGAGAGCCTCCGGCAGGGAAAGGCCGGCGCGGATGGCGGAACGTAAATGGTCCGCCACGTCCGGCCAGAGCTGGCGCAACACGGCAGTCCTTTTGATGGCCCGCCAGCGAACGATGCTGACGGGAAGCCAGCCGCCGAACAGCCCGAAGCAGACGGACATGGGCCAAGAACCGGAGATGACAAAGAAGACCAGTGCTACAAATACGCCCAGACCCAGGCAGGAGGCGACGAGGCCGGCGGCCGTGACTTTCTCGATGCCGGCGGCGGCCAGCAGGTC
This sequence comes from Pseudarthrobacter sulfonivorans, assembly GCF_014712225.1. GTDB lineage: Bacteria > Actinomycetota > Actinomycetes > Actinomycetales > Micrococcaceae > Arthrobacter > Arthrobacter sulfonivorans. The sequence continues at coordinate 3,406 of NZ_JACXBW010000009.1, read as the reverse complement.
CTCGATGCGGCTGGCCCTGGGGCGCCGCTTCACCGCCGCCGGCTTCTCCCAGAACGACCACCAGATAAGGAACAAACCGGTCCCGGCAAGTACCCCGAGCAGCGGCGCCATCAGCGCGGCTCCAGCAGCGCCGCGACGTCGTACCCTGCCCGGGCAAACTTCTCGGCCGCCGGCATGGAGTTTGCCCGGGGCCGCAACTGACCGTCCGCCATCGCGAAAATCATTGACGATTCGATGATGCCGTTCTCCACCCGACGGCCCAGGGAAAGGATCTCGGTGACTTGCCGGCGTCCGGTGGCGTGCCGGCTGCAGTGGACCACCAGGTCGATACAGGACGCGACCGTAGGGACAACGAAAGCTGACGAGATGTTTTCGCCTGCGAGCAAGGGCAGTGTGCAGATCTTGGTCACGGCGTCGTGGGCTGAATTTGCATGGACGGTGCACATCCCGGGAAGGCCGCTGTTCAAAGCGATCAGCATGTCGAGGCTTTCGGCTTCACGGACTTCGCCCACCACCAGGCGGTCCGGGCGCATCCGGAGCGCTTCCTTGACGAGCCTGCGCAGCGGAATCTCGCCCTCGCCTTCGAGATTGGGCTGCCGGCATTGGAGTCCCACCACGTCCCGGAGCGGAAACTGGAGTTCGAAGATCTCCTCAACGGTGATGACGCGCTCGCGGCTGCCGATGCTTGCGGCCAGGCAGTTGAGCATGGTGGTCTTGCCGGCCTGGGTGGCGCCCGAGACAAGGATGTTCAGTCCGCTGGAGACCGCGGCGCCGAGGAACCGGGCGGACTGTGGCGTCAGGGTGCCGAGCTCAACCAGGTGTTCCAGCCTGCTGGCCTTGACGACGAACTTGCGGATGTTGACCGCCCAGTGCCGTCGCGTGACGTCCGGGATAACCACGTGGAGCCTGGAGCCATCAGGCAGGGCCGCATCCACGAAGGGTGATGACATATCGAGGCGCCGCCCCGAACTCTTCAGCATGCGCTCCACGAGGTCGCGCACCTGCTGGTCCGTGAGGCTCAGGGATGTCAGCTCCGATTCGCCGTTCCGTGCCACGTAGATTTCGTTGGGCGCATTGATCCAGACCTCCTCGATGGAGGGGTCATCCAGCAGCGGCTGGAGTACGCCGAAGCCCGCTACGGCATCAAACACAAACCTGCGTGCGGTCTCGAGCGGACCAATCGGCGGCAGCGGTCCCATGAGGGCCCGCTCGTCATAGTCGCTGACGGCCGCCTCCACCAGGCGGCGCACTTCCCCGGCCTGACGGAGCGGATCCAGACCACGACGGCGGATCAGCTCGCGGACTTCGTCTTCCACGATGCGCACGGCATCCATAAGTTCCCCAATACAACTGTCGCCCCAGGTGGAGGCGGTTCAATTGGGATACAGCCTAGGGAGCGCACAGCATGCCGCCAAGCCACATGCGGGAAGATTGTGGATAACTGGGGGGCCATTATTCACATTGGCAACATCCGGAACTCTGGTTGCAGCAGACACTGCGGTGTTAGGGTAAGCGCGTTAAGGTCTCGATATCCCAGTTCAGTGTCTCCTGAACTGCAACCCCTAGTGATGCGCTGTCGCAGCGCCGCGCTTTCCCCGGAGTCAAAATGAAGCGGAATCAGTCAAACAATCACCGTCCCCTCCTGCACGTCCTGGGGACAGCAGTCTTGGCTGCCGGTCTCATGGCGGGCCCCGGTCTGGCAGGCGTCGCCTTTGCCGTTGACTCGAGTCCCACACCGGCGCCTTCCGCAACATTGGCGCCGACCACGTCCCCGTCGCCCTCACCTGCCGTCTCAACAGCCGAAGCGGCGCCGGCTGCAACAGGTCCTGCACCTTCCGTCCCCCCGGGATCGACGACTACCCCCTCCAACGCGTCGGTACCTTCCGTGTCGGTACCTTCCGTGTCGGCACCTTCCGCTACGAACGAATCGATGGCGCAAGCCATCGGCGTCGGTGGAGCAGAGATGGGCCAGCGGTCGAAGCGGGTGACCGCTTCGTCGCCGTCAGCCTCGATACAGAATTTGCAGACGGAGTCTCTCAGCACCGAGGGCACCTGGATGCCAACGTTTGGGGTCCAGGGACTCGACGTAAGCGGCCATCAGCCGAACGTTGACTGGCAGCAGCAGTGGAATATGGGCGCCAGGTTCGCCTACGTGAAGGCCTCCGAAGGCAACTACTTCACCAACGACAAGTTCAACTCGCAGTACCAAGGATCACGCAACGTCGGAATGATCCGGGGCGCCTATCACTTTGCCATTCCCAACTGGTCCTCGGGCGCCGACCAGGCGCGGTACTTTGTTGCAAACGGTGGTGGATGGTCCGCTGACGGGTCCACCATGCCGCCGGTCCTTGACTTTGAGTTCAATCCCTATGAAAACCGGACCATCAACGGTTTCTATTTCGGCAACACCTGCTATGGCATGTCCGCCGCCCAGCTCGGATCCTGGGTCCGCGACTTCGGCAACACCATGCAGTCTTTGACGGGGCGCCTTCCTGTTATCTACACCAACACGAACTGGTGGAACCAGTGCCTCGGCAATCCTTCCGGATTCGGTGACTACCCGCTGTGGGTTGCGGCGTACCCTGGCTCACCGACGAACAACGCAGGCGCGGTTCCCACAGGGAGCTGGAGCAACTACAGCATCTGGCAGTACAGCAGCACCGGCCCGCTGGCCGGCGACTCGAACGTTTGGAACGGCACCTATGACGAGCTGAGTGCCTTCGCGAGGGCCGGTATTCCTAGCGCGGCGTTCAAGGCGATCACCGCGTTGGCTGCCTCATCCCCAGAACTGGGCAAGGCCGTTAGCAACGTGAGAAGTGGTCCGAAGGGAGGGGTTTCCCAGGGCTACGAAAACGGCGCCATCTACTGGACCGCCTCCACCGGCGCACACATCTCAGCCGGCGTGATCCGTGATGCTTGGGCCGCGCAAGGCTGGGAATCCGGCCCCCTCGGCTACCCCACCACCGACGTCAGAACCGCACCGAACGGAGCCAAATCCCAGGGCTACGAAAACGGTGCCATCTACTGGACCGCCTCCACCGGAGCACGCATCTCCATTGGCGTGATCCGTGACGCCTGGGCCGCCCAGGGCTGGGAATCCGGTCCCCTCGGCTACCCCACCACCGACGTCAGAACCGCACCGAACGGAGCCAAATCCCAAGGCTACGAAAATGGTGCCATCTACTGGACCGCCGCCACCGGGGCGCAACTCAGCCCCAACGGACCAATTCGCAGCGCCTGGGCCGCCCAGGGCTGGGAATCCGGTCCCCTCGGCTACCCCACCACCGACGTCAGAACCGCACCAAACGGAGCCAAATCCCAAGGCTACGAAAACGGTGCCATCTACTGGACCGCCTCCACCGGAGCACACGTCTCAGCCGGCGTGATCCGCGACGCCTGGGCCGCC
>NZ_JACXBW010000008.1 GCF_014712225.1 Pseudarthrobacter sulfonivorans | reverse complement strand
GCGTCGAGTAGTTCAGGGTCGAATAGTTCAGGGGTGAAAGCACCCTCAACAGGCGACCCGGCGCGCACCAGCAGGACGGAACTGCCGCCGTTCCCCCCGAGCCGCTCCGCTAAAGCCTCCATAGGAACACTCTGCCAAGGGGGTACGACATTATTGCCGGCGTTGGACTGTCCGCGCCCGGAACCCTCGCCGATGCCAGGCTCGCGGGCGCAGGCACGGCGGAACTACCGCCGTTCCCCGCAAGCCGCTCCGTCAAAGCCTCCATAGGAAGACTCTGCCGCGAGGGTGTGACAATTTAGGAGTCGGGCGGGTTGCTCAGAATAAACTGACCGCTATTCGGGTCACTGCGGTGGTCTCCACGCGCAACGCGCCCTGACCATCGATTACTGTGTAAATCAGCTTTCCCACACTTCGCGCAGTGCCGGTAGAAAGTGCCGTCAGGATTGGATTCTGCGAGCCAGTGATGCCCAATATTTAACTTACAAAGCAGGTCGTCGAGCATGATGCGTTCCATTTCCGGGACCCCGTGCAGGACCCGAATCGTGTCCGCTCCGAGGCAGTTAAATTCTACTGAAGCAGGGTGTTGCAATCCAGATCGACAGGAACTGCTGCGGTGCGGTGTGCGGCCAGAGTCGGGTCCTCGCCCGCCCAAACACCTGCTCAGGCGGGAATGGTCGCGATCATGGACGACATCAGCGCGGACATCTTGAGGTTTGTCACCACGATGTTAAGGACCACGACGCCGATCAGTACCCAGATGGGCACCAGCCCGCGCCCGCGGGCTACTTTCGCCATGATCACCGATCGCCCGATGACGTACACAGCGCTGCTGAGAAAGCTCCAAGCCCAATGGAACGGCCTTACGACGCCGTCACGCCTGAGCCGTTGGGAGTCGAAGTAAGCAAGCAGCACAGAAGCCGTGTAGGTGAGGAAGCCCGAGAAGAGCAGGAGGAAGTACGTGGGAGTGAAGAGCGACCACGGATCCAGGGTCTGCTGCCGGCCCACGACAATGAACCTGAACTCCGGGTTCCAGAGCAGCACAAGAACAGTGGAAAGCAACGGAAGCAGCGTGATGACCCAAATCAGCGGGTTGTAAACCGGAGCGTCGCGACTGAGGAGGGGACGCTGGAAAGCAACGGGAACGTTCGCATACGGACCCGCCGGCTGACCACCCCCGGCGTAGGGACTGGCGCCCGCGTACGGGCTGGGAGCCCCAGGCCAGCCATAGGGGCCTTGCTGGGAGGGGGTGCTGAACTGGTCCGTCCAGGCGGAGCCGTCCCACCACCGGAGCCGTCCTGTGCCGGCAGGATCGGTGTACCACCCCGCGGGTGCGGCCGGGATGTTGCCTGAAGTGCTCATATGTACCCCCGAATATGCCGGTCGGCCACATGAGCCCCGTTTGGTTGCCATCACCTGAGACGCCACCGGCCGCCGCGTCCCCCAAGGATCGCGACGGCCAGCAAGGTCAATCAGTTTTAGCACAGTTCCCGCAGGGCTTGTGTCACGCAGCGGCCTGGGCCGTTACCTACCCTCAAGGAACCGTTGGATTACTCCCGTCGCGGATCAACGTTCGTGGCTGCACCGGCGGGAGTAGCGCCGCCCTCGTCGGACCAGTCCTGGCCCTGGGTATCGTTGAGTGCGGGGTCGGATTCAACATCCGAGGTCCCGAGGTTCACCGTTTCCGGGTGGGTGCTGTGGGCGGGGACGTGGTCCCCGTCGGTGCCCGACGCACCTTGCGAGGCGCCGGCGTCGGACGTTTTTGCTTTGCCATTGCTGGACGCGTCATGGTGGACGGCGGACCCGATCACGGTGCCCGCCCTGCGCGCGGCCTCCCCAAGCTGATCCGCAACCCCGGGAGCCTTTTCCTTGATGGCTTCCGTGGCGGCACTGACCTTGTCCTGGACGGGCTTACTGTCCCAGATGCCCGTTGCCCTGGACTTCAGCTTGTCGTACGCTGCCCGGCCGGACCGCGATCCCAGGACGTAGCCTGCAGCGATGCCAATACCCAAAAGAAGTTTCGATTTCATAATGAACTCCTGCCCGTTGAGAAGGTGTCAGTCTCCGGCGCGATTTGCCGGAAGAAAAGAAAACCGGCCCAGGGAAGTGCCCCGGGCCGGTTTTCATGCCGGTGACGAAGTTAGCTGCGGACGCCGCGCTTCGTGATCATGCCGTAAACCAGCAGCACGATGATGGAGCCCACGATCGCGAGCAGCCAGGTCTGGATGGAGAAGAATTCCTGCAGCGGCGCGTTGAAGAGCAGGCTACCAAGCCAACCGCCGAGGAACGCTCCGACGACACCGAGAAGCAATGTGATGAAAATTCCGCCACCCTGTCGGCCGGGAAGGATCGCCTTAGCGATAGCACCGGCAATAAGGCCAAGAATCAGAAATCCAAAGAAGCCCATTTTTGTCGTTCCCTCTTCCTAAGTCAGGGAGGTGCCCGGATCCCGGGTACGCTTCATCCCTCTGCCTCAATAGTAATCATGCTTACTTTCTTTTCGCCACTCCGGATCCCCACAAAAGGCAGGTCCGGGGTTCTCTCAGTGCCCTGTTGTGTCGGAATCGTTCCCGGCGCCGGGGCCCTCGTCCAAGGCGGCAAATTCCGCTAGATCCTGCGGCTCCAGGGCGAAATCGAAGATCTCCAGGTTCTCCTTCATCCGCTCCGGATTTCCCGATTTTGGAATGACCACAAGTCCCTGCTCAATATGCCAGCGCAACACCATCTGGGCAGGCGTTTTGCCGTACTTTTCACCCAGTTGGGCCAAGATCGGAGCCCGCAACAGGCTCGCTCCGGAACCACCCAGCGGGCTGTACGACTCCGTGACGATTCCGTGCTTAGCGTTGAACTCACGATCCGCGGCCCGGGTGATGGCCGGACTCAGCTGGATCTGATTCACGGCCGGAACTACGTCCGTCCCGGCCAGAAGCCGCTCCAGGTGGGCCGGCTTGAAGTTGGAGACGCCGATCGACCGGACTTTCCCCTCGGCCTGCAGCCGTTCGAACGTCTTCCAAGTGGAGACAAACTCGTCGCGCGCGGGCAGCGGCCAGTGGATGAGCAGGAGGTCCACATAATCCAGTCCCATGCGGGTCAGTGACCCTTCCAGCCCCGCCGCCGCGCGGTCCCCGCCTTGGAACTGGCCGTCCAGTTTGGTGGTTACAAACAGTTCACCGCGGTCCATGCCGCTGGCGCGGATGCCGTTGCCCACACCCTCCTCGTTGCCGTATTTCACTGCGGTATCGATGTGCCGGTACCCGGTTTCCAGGGCATGGACGACGGCGGTCGCCACCTGGTCGTCGTCCAGCGGCCAGGTGCCGAGCCCCAATTGCGGGATGGTGTGGCCGTCATTGAGTGTGATGAGCGGTGAAAGTGTCATTTCACCAGTCTGCCCCGCATCAGGCAGTGGTGTCTTGCGGTTCGCCGGGTTCCCATCGCAGCAGGTCTCCGGGCTGACAGTCGAGGACTTCGCACAGCGCTTCCAGGGTGGTGAACCGCACGGCCTTGGCGCGGCCGTTCTTTAGTACGGCAAGGTTTGCCGGCGTAATCCCAATCCGACCGGCCAGTTCGCCCACAGGCATTTTGCGACGCGCCAGCATGACGTCAATGTCAACGACGATCGGCATCAGATGACCTCGCCCAGCTCAGCGCGCAGCTGGTTGGCTTCGGCATCGCGGGCCACAGCCTGGGCCAAGAGTGCCCGGAGCACGAGGATAATCAGGGCGACGCCTGCAATCAGCAGCGAGGCGCCGCAAATCAGCAGCACTATGCCGGGTGCGGCGTCGCCCGGGGCGAGCATCACCGCAAGCGCGAACACCAGGACTGACGCGGCCGCCACCGCACCGAAGATGACATCGACGTAGCGGAACGCGGCGGGGGAGAACACCGTTCCCCGCCGCACCATCGCCAGGAGGCGCCACACGCAAACCAGCGTGACCTGGACCGTGACGATACCCAGGACCACAATCACCAGGGCCAGGATGCGTACCCCCGGCTCAGTCCCCGCTTCCTCCAGGTCGATGGACAGCAGTGGCACCATCCGCACCTGGACGAACAGCGAACCGGCGAGCACCAGCGCCAGTATTGTGCGCAGGGCGACTGTGAGCGGCTTTCCCATAGGATCTCCTTGGCTATCGACTGTCAATGCATGACTATCGAATAACAATACAATAGAATCGTTCTGCAACAGACTTTGGCGCCGGAAGTTGCACGGACCAACCCGGCGTCAGCGTGGCAAAGCGCGAGCTTCCGGAGGACAATTCAAGTGTCGGCGGTCCGCAGGAATGATCAGAGAAATCAGGTCAAAAATGGGTGAATCAAGCGCAAATGAAAACGTGGTCAGCCGGTTGATCGCGTGCATCAACGAGCGCCATATAGAGGTCATGGACGAGCTGTTTCACGACGACGCGGTGATGCACTGGCCGCAGTCCGGTGAAGTTGTCCGCGGCGCGGAAAACAGGCGGGGGATTTATAACGCCTTTCCCCAACTGCCCACCATCACGCCGCGCCGGCTGACGAGCGGCGGGAACCTGGTGGTGGCCGAAGCCCTGCTGGATTACAACGGCCCGAAGTACGAAACAGTGTTCATCTTCGAGTTCCGGGACGGCAGGATCGCTACGGAGACGGCGTACTGGAGCGAGGCCTTCGAAGCACCCGAATGGCGGGCCCAGTGGGTGGAAAGAGAATCCGTGGGTTGAAAAGACCCCTGGGTTGAAGAAGGCTAGCCGGCGCTCCGTGCCCACCGAATCAGCCGATCGCTCAGCGCCATGAACTCGTGGTCGACTGACTGCAGTTCAGGGTGGCTGTCGTACCAGTTGACGATCTCCCGGGTTCCGTCCGCGAAGGCAATGGTGGCCGTGTATCCGGGCACCAGGGCCTTGATCTTGCTGTTGTCGAACACCACCGAATGGGCCCGGTCGCCGAGCAGGCCGGGCCCGAGGTGAGGACTGTAACCGGCGCTGTGCGCGGCAATGGTTTCGGAGGCGATGTGGACCAGTTCGGGCTCGGAAACTCCGGCCGCCCGCGCAAACAGGCCGTAGATCTGGTCCCAGGGCAGGTATTCGTCGGAAGTGATGGTGTAGCTCTCGCCCACCGCCTGCGGCCTGCCGAGCAGTCCAACGAACGCCTTCGCGAAGTCGCGGGCGTGCGTCACCGTCCAGAGCGAGGTGCCGTCGCCGTGCACCATGACCGGCTGGCCGGTGCGCATACGGTGAATGTCTGTCCAGCCGCCCAGCAGGCCGACTCTCGTGCGGTCGTAGGTGTGTGACGGGCGCACCACGGTGACCGGAAAGTCGTCGGAACGATAGGCCCCGAACAGCACGTCCTCACAGGCGATCTTGTCCCGCGAATACTGCCAAAACGGGTTTTTCAACGGCGTGGATTCCAGGATCGGCAAACGGTTGGGCGGCTTTTGGTACGCCGACGCCGTACTGATGAACACGTACTGGCCCGTACGGCCCCGGAACTGCTCTACGTTGGCCCGCGCCTGATCCGGAGTAAACGTAATAAAGTCCGCGACGGCATCGAACTCCAGTCCCGCGAGCACGCTCCGCACAGCCTCCCGGTCACGGATGTCCGCATGCAGCACCTCTGCGCCGTCCGGCACCGGTTTGCCGGACTGCCCGCGGTTCAGGATTGTCACCCGGTGACCGAGGACGACGGCGCGTTGTGCCGCTGCTGCGCTGATCACCCCGGTGCCGCCAAGGAAGAGGAGGTTCCGTGGTGCCGCCGTGTCGGCTTCGGGACCCAGCAGATTCACCACGCGTAGTCTTCCGGTGCCGGACGATGGCCCGGGAAGATAACGTCGAGTTTCTTGAGTGCTGCGTCGTCGAGCGTGACATTCAAAGCCCGGATGGCGGCGTCGAGCTGTTCCTGCGTGCGCGGACCCACGATCGGTGCGGTGACGGCGGGCTGGTGGAGCAGCCAGGCGAGCGCGATGTCGCCGGGTTCGTGCCCCAGCTCGTCCGCGAAGTCCTCGAACTGCTGAATCTGTTCGCGGTGACTCTTGAGCGTCTCCGCCGCCCGCCCTTCCGTGCGCCGGACGCCCGCGATTTCTTTTTTCAGCACTCCGCCGAGGAGCCCGCCTTGGAGCGGGGACCACGGGATCAGGCCCAGACCGTACTGCTGTGCGGCGGGAATGACCTCGAGTTCAACTTCCCGGCGGAGCAGGTTGTAGATGGACTGCTCGCTGACCAGCCCGGTGTAGTTTCGGCGGCGGGCGGCCTCCTGCGCCTGGGCGAGGTGCCAGCCGGCGAAGTTACTGCTGCCTGAATAGAGGATTTTGCCCTGCTGGACGGCAACCTCGATGGCCTGCCATATTTCGTCCCACGGGGTGTCCCGGTCGACGTGGTGGAACTGGTAGACGTCGATGTAGTCCGTCTGCAGGCGCTTGAGGCTGGAATCCAGGGCGCGCCGGATATTCAGGGCCGAGAGCTTGGACTCGTTGGGCCGGTCCGTCATGGTGCCGTAAAGCTTGGTGGCCAGGACGGTCCGTTCCCGGCGCTCGCCACCCCCGGCGAACCAGCGCCCGATGATCTCCTCCGTCCAGCCCCGGTGCCCGGCTCCGCCATAGACGTTGGCAGTGTCAAAGAAGTTGACGCCGGCGTCCGAGGCGGCATCCATGATCTTGTGCGCGTCGGGTTCGTCGGTATGCGGGCCGAAGTTCATGGTGCCGAGGCAGAGCCGGGACACCTTGAGGCCGGAACGTCCAAGATGCGTGTACTGCACGGGGAATCCTTACTGTCCGGAATTGGTTTCGACAGGCCCGTCCGGGACTGCCGGGGTATCCGGCAGTCCCGATCAGCGGGTCTAGAACTGCGAGAAAGCTGCGACGGCGGGATCGGAACCGATGCGCGCGCCCCGCTCGAGGGCGGTGATCGAGGCGAGCTCGTCGTCGGTCAGTCCCAGCGACGTGGCAGCAAAGTTCTCGCGCATGCGTGCGGAGTCGGCTGACTTGGGAATGACGATGGTGCCGGCAGCGAGGTGCCAGGCCAGGACCACTTGGGCGGTGGTGGCGTGGTGGGCCTGCGCGATGGCGGTGACGGCGTTTCCGTTCAGGTCTCCACCCTGGCCCAGGGGGCTGTAAGCCTCCACTGCGATGCCGAGGGCACGGCTCTTTGCGGCAAGCCCGGCCTGCTGATAGCTGGGGTGAAGCTCAATCTGGTTCACGGCCGGAACGACGTCACTGGATTCGAGCAGCGTGTCCAGATGGTCGGAAAGGAAGTTGGAGACTCCGATGGCACGGAGCTGCTCACCTGCGTACAGGTGCTCCATTTCCTTCCATGCCTGGACGAAGAGCCCCTGCGACGGAACGGGCCAGTGAATCAGGTAGAGGTCCAGAAATTCGAGGCCCAGCGCCGTAAGGCTGTCCTGGAATGCGTCCTGTGCCCGGCCCTGGTCACCATTGCGGAGCTTGGTGGTGATGAAGAGTTCTTCGCGCGGAATTCCGGAGGCTGCAATGGCCGCACCCACGCCGGCCTCGTTGCGGTACGCGGCCGCAGTATCGATGTGGCGGTAGCCGGCGTCGAGGGCGTCCTCGACGATTCGCTGCGTGTCTTCCGGCGGCACCTGGAAGACGCCGAAGCCGAGCTGGGGGATGGTGACGCCGTTATTCAGCGAGATGTCAGTCATAGGTGACTCCTTTGTTGCTGCAAGAGATGGTTCCCGGGGTCTGGCCGCACCGGAAACCGGTTTCGGAAATGCTCCAGGTACGAGCCTATGCATTTTTCCGGCTCCCGTCAGCCACTTCACCGCCCGCTGGTTTTAAACACCGATGGCCGCGCCGGGGGCGCGGCCATCAGGTATGCCATCCGTTGCGAGCAGGCGGGGTTAGCCTTCGTGGCGGAAGCCGAGCTTGACCCGCACCTGCCAGTCGGCGATCCTGCCATCCTCGAGGTGGCCGCGAATTTCCTTCACTTCAAACCAGTCAAGATTGCGCAGCGTCTTGCTGGCCTCGGCGATGCCGTTGCGGACTGCAGCGTCAACGCCTTCTTCGGACGTGCCGACAATTTCAGTAATGCTGTACGTGTGATTGGACAACTTCGCTCCTCGTGATCGCCTTCGATTCCCGGTTGCGGGCCGTCCTTGAAACCCTAGTAGCGATTTCCGGGCGTGGCCAGAGCCCGGGACGTTGCCAAAAGGGTCAGGGTGCCTCGAGAACCAGGTTCTTGAGATCGTCCAAAGTTTGCTGCATGTGAGAATCCATGGCTTTGCGGGCCTTTGCGGGGTCGCGTGATTCCAAGGCCTCGGCAATGTGCTGGTGGTGGCCGATGGCGTGCTCCTGGATGGTGCGCACGGCCGACGTTTCCGCCCGGCGTTTTTCCAGCACGCGCTGCAACGGCTCAAAGAGGACGGCTACAAAAACATTTTCCGAAGCGCGCAGGATGAGGTCGTGGAAGGCGAGGTCGGCCTCGACAAATGCCGCCACGTCGTTGACTTCATGAGCCAGCCGCATGGCCGCGACATTGCCGAAAAGCGCCTCGATGTCCCGGTCGCTGATCCGGGAGGCGGCCAATTCGCAGGCTCCGGTTTCCAGCATCCTTCGGAGCTCAATGAGCTGCACGGAGGCCACGGCCTCGTTCTGGCCCTCGGAGGCGGCGCGGAGCACAGCTTCCAGCGAGGCCCAGCGGTTCAGCGGGTTCACAAAGGTGCCGCGTCCGCGTTCCACACTCAGGATCCGCTGCGCCTCAAGGGTTTTCATGGCTTCGCGCACGGTCATGCGGCTGACCTCGTGCCTGGCGCTTAGCTCAAGCTCGCCGGGCACACTGGATCCGGGCGGGAAATCCCCGGCGATGATCCGGTCCAGGAGTTCGTCGGCCACAACGCCCACCAATGATTTCCGTGCCATTTGTCCCCCTGTGCCTCCGTCGCCAGATGTCTGACAAGTCTACTTGCGCGTTTGTATGTCCTATGCCACACTATTTGAAATGTTAGATGTCAGACATCTTACAGTTACTCATGATGACGACAGATCCCCACACAACGGAGTGCACAGTGACGCTTGAAGCAGACCTCCTGGCCGCCTTCCCGACCGAAGTCCGGATTCCCGCCAGCCTTGTTGCCGACGCCGTGGCCACCTCCAATGCGGAAACCCCACGCATGCTGGTAGTGCTCGACGACGACCCCACCGGTACGCAGTCCGTTGCGGATCTGCCGGTGCTCACGCGCTGGGACGTCGAGGATTTCATTTGGGCTTTCGGGCAGGCCAAGGCCGCCGTCTACGTGCTGACGAACACCCGGAGCCTGGATCCGGCAGAAGCTGCCGTCCGTAACGAGGAAGTGGTCCGCAACGCCCTGGCGGCGGCCGGGTCCCCAAACGCAGGGTCAGTTCACGCAGGGTCTGGCTCCGGCCTGCGCCTCGGGTTTGTGAGCCGCAGCGACTCCACCCTCCGCGGCCACTACCCCCTTGAGCCCGACGTCATCGCGGCCACCGTGGCCGAAGTCAGCGGCGAAGCGACCGACGGCGTTGTCCTGGTTCCCGCATTCCCCGACGCCGGCCGTGTGACCATCGGCGGCGTGCACTACACCCGCGGTACGGGCGACGATGCAGGCACGCTCACCCCCGCCGCGCAGACCGAATTCGCCAAGGACGCCAGCTTTGGCTACGCCAACTCCGAGCTGGCCAAGTACGTCGAAGAGAAGTCGAAGGGCCGCTTCGCTGCGGAGTCCGTGATCGTCCTGGACCTGAACATCATCCGCGCCGGTGCAGCCAGTGCAGGCACCGCAGCAAACCCTGACGGCGACCCGGCCGTCAGTGCTGCCATCAGCGCCAACGCCATCGCCGATGCCATCGCCCCCGCCGCCGATTCCACTCCGATCGTGGCGGACATCGTCAGCGAGAATGACCTCCGCGCCCTGTCATTGGGCCTGGAAGAAGCCGAACGGCGCGGCAAGAAGTTGCTGTACCGCGTGGGCCCGCCGTTTGGGCGCGCCCGGATCGGCCAGGAGATCCGCACTGAGCTCAGCGGCGCCGAGGCCTACGCCGGCAACACACCCTCCGAGGCTGGCGGCCTGATTGTTGTGGGCTCCCACGTAGGTGTCACCACGCGCCAGCTCAAGGCCCTTACTGAACAGCACAGCGCTGCGCGGATTGTGGAGATCGACGTCGAGAAGCTCCTTGCCGCCGAAACAGAAACAGCCGCGGATGCGTATCTGGTCCAGACCGTGGAAACGGTCGTGGAGGCCCTTCGCGGCGGAGACGTCATCGTGCACACCAGCCGCCTGCTGATCAAAACTGACGACCCCGCCGAAAGCCTGCGGATCGCACGCACGGTGTCCGCCGCCGTCGTCGCCGTCGTCAATCGGACCCTCAAGACTTTCCCGCCGCGGTTCGTCATCGCCAAGGGCGGCATCACGTCCTCCGACGTCGCCGCCCACGGCCTTGAAATCCGGCACGCCATCGTCCGCGGGCCGATGCTGCCGGGCATCGTCTCGCTCTGGGAACCGGTTGACGGCCCCGCCAAGGGCATCCCGTACATCGTGTTCGCCGGCAACGTGGGCGACGACCAGTCCCTCGCCGATGTCACCCGCAAGCTCAGCAACACTTTCTAGCCAGTATTCGAAGGAGAACACCATGACCAGCAACTACACCGTCACCGTCCTGGGCCTCGGCGCCATGGGCCTGCCCATGGCCACCCGCCTCGCCAGCCAGCTGACCGTCCACGGCTTCGACATCGCCGAGCCGCGGCTGAAGCTCGCCGAAGAAGCCGGCATCCACACTTTCGCTACCGCCCGCGAAGCCGCCAAGGGCGCCGACGCGCTCCTGCTCGCGGTCCGCAACGGCGAACAGCTCAACGATGTCCTCTTCGGTGAGAACGGTGTGGCCTCCGTACTGGAGCCGGGCGCCGTCGTCATCCTCGGCAGCACCGTGGGCACCGAAGCCATCCCCGCCACCGTGGCCAGGCTGGCCGAATACGGCGTCGAGCTCGTGGACGCACCACTTTCCGGCGGACCCAAGCGTGCCGGCGAAGGCGACCTGCTGATCGTGGTCGGCGCTTCCCCCGAAGCCCGCGAAAAGGCAAACCCGGCACTGGAGCTCCTCGCCTCCACCCTAACCGTGGTGGGCGACAAGCCCGGCGACGGCCAGGCCCTCAAGACCGTCAACCAGCTCCTCTGCGGCGTCCACATCGCCGCAGCCGCCGAGGCCATGGCCCTCGCCGACGCGCTGGGCCTGGACCAGGCCAAAACCCTCGCCGCCCTCGAAGCCGGCGCGGCAGGCTCCTTTATGCTCTCCAACCGCGGTCCCCGCATCCTCGAGGCCTACACCGAGGAAGGCGCCGAGGTCCTCTCCCGCCTGGACATCTTCGTCAAGGACATGGGCATCGTGGGCAAGGCCACCCGCGCCGCCGGCCTGGCAGCCCCCGTTGCCGCCGCGGCTGAGCAGCTCTACCTCCTCGGCCAGGCCCAGGGCCTCGCCGCCGCAGACGACTCAGCCGTCATCAAGGTTGTCGCCCCCACCAAGCGCACTCCCGCCTAACAACTCACCAGCGCCATCCTGCCAGTCCTCTGGAAGACTGGCTTGTCAAAGGAGACACCTGAAATGAACCCCCTGATTAACTCGCTGATGGTGGGGACGGCCGACGCCCCGGCCATCAAACCCGCAGTGGAGCTGGGTACTCCACTGCTCCTCACCATCGCCGCCCTCGGCATCGCCGTCCTGCTGGTGATGATCATCCGCTTCAAAATCCAGGCCTTCGTGGCCCTGCTGACGGTGAGCATCGCCGTGGCCGTGGCGTCCCAGATTCCGCTGAAGGACGTCTTCACCGTCGTTGCCAACGGCGTGGGCGGAACCATGGGCAAAGTTGCCCTGCTGATCGCGCTGGGTGCCGTCCTGGGCCGGATGATCGAGGTTTCCGGCGGCGTCCAGTCGCTCGCGGCGCACTTCACCGAGAAGCTCGGCGCCAAGCGCGTCGCGGTGGCCCTCACCGCCGTCGGGTTCCTGGTGGCCATCCCCGTGTTCTTCGAGGTGGGCATCATAGTGCTCGTCCCGATCGTCTACGCGTTCGCGAAGATCGCCAACGTGCACCCGGTCAAGTTCGGCCTGCCCATGGCCGGCATCATGCTGTCCATCCACGTCGCCGTCCCGCCGCACCCGGGCATCGTGGCCGGCGCCGGTGTGTTCGGTGCCGACATCGGCCTCATCACCCTGATCTCCCTCCTGATCTGCATCCCGCTTGGCTTCCTGTCCTACTGGGTGGCCAGCATCATGAACCGCAAGGAATACGAACTGCTCCCCGGCGTCAAGGCGCAGGTGGACGAGTACGGCTCCGATTCCCTGGTCAAGGTGGGCCACCAGGGCCCCGGTGCCGCCGGTATCGCCCCGCCCCGCCCGGCCCTGATCATCTTCCTGATCGCAGCGCCCATCGTGCAGATCCTCGTTGGTACCCTGGGCACGCTCACCATCCCCAAGGACAACTCCTGGTACGGCCTCGCCGCGTTTATCGGCAACCCGTTCTTCGCGCTCCTGGTGGCCGTGGCACTGTCCTTCTTCCTGCTGGCCGTCCGCCGCAACTGGTCCCTGAAGGAAACCGGCGAGATCTTCGAAGGCGCGCTGCCTCCGATCGCCTCGATCCTCATGGTTGTCGCAGCTGGCGGCGTGTTCGGTGAGGTCCTGCGGACCTCCGGCATCGGCGCCGCGCTGTCCCAGACGCTGGACCACCTGGGCCTGCCGGTCATCGTGCTCGGCTTCGTCATCTCGCTGGCCCTTCGTGCAGCCCAGGGTTCCGCCACCGTCGCCATCGTCACCACCACCGGCCTGCTGACCTCTGCCGTGATGGAAGGTGGCTACTCGCCGGCGCAGATAGCCGTGATCGTGATCGCCATCGGGTTCGGCGCGTTGGGCCTGTCCCACGTGACCGACGCCGGCTTCTGGACCGTGGTGCGCTATTACGGCCTCACCGTTTCCGACGGCCTCAAAACCTGGACCGTCCTCACCACCGTGCTGGGCGTCGCCGGCTTCCTCCTGACCTACGTGGCCTGGATCCTGGTGGGAGGCCTGGGCGCCTGATGCGCACCCGACTCGACCACCTGGTCACCACAGCCCTGCAGCAGGGCTCGGCCGTTCCCGCGTTCACCTGCTACGACTTCACCACCGCCCTGGCCGTGGTGGGTGCGGCCGAGGATGCCGGCCGGGGCGTCATCCTGCTGGTGGCCCCCAAAACCGCCGCCACACCCAACGGTCTGCGCCTGATCGCCGCGCTCCGCGGCCTGGCGGATGCAGCCTGCGTTCCGGTGGCCATCCAGCTGGACCATGCCTCGGACCCGGACGTGATGGCCGACGCCGTCGCAGCGGGGGCGGATTCGGTCCTCGCCGACGGTTCGTCCCTCCCGTATGAGGACAACATTGCGCTGGTGGTTGCGGCCCGCGCCTTGCTGGGTGCCGACGTCGTTCTTGAAGCAGAACTCGGCGGACTGGCCGGCGACGAGGACCGGGCCTTCGGTGCGGACTCCGCCGGTGTGGCAGTTGCCGGCCTGACCGACTCCGCGCAGGTGGAGGATTTTGTGGCCCGGACCGGAGCCCAGCTCCTGGCCGTGGCCGTGGGGAACGTGCACGGCAAGTACAAGCGCGAGCCGCAGCTGCGCTGGGACGTCCTTCAGGACATTGCGGTGCGGACCCACATCCCGTTGGTGCTACACGGCGCGTCCGGCATTCCCGCGGGCGAGCTGGTGAAGGCTGCCGCCATGAACGTGGGCAAGGTCAACTTCAATACCGAGCTCCGCACGGGTGTGCTGTCCACGCTCCAGGAACAGCTGCCCGGGCACCGGGCCGACGGCGAGAACCTCCAAGGCCTGCTGGGCCACTGGAACAGCTCGGCCAGGGAGTTCGCAGGGTCGGCGCTGGGGATGCTCACCCGCTGAGTTTCGGTGCGGGCCCGGCGGTTCGGCGCGGGGGAGGGAGGCCAGGATCAGCACATGATCCTGGCCTCCCCCAGTTTTACTTTCGTTGCAGCGGCTGCAGCCCCGTCTTCTGGCCGTCACCGCGCCCGGCGCGCACAATATAGAAAAGGGCAACGGCATTCAGCGCTTGTAGAGGATTGCACGTGAGCGATGTCAGGGACCAAGGGCCATCCGCACAGCCGCACGGGCCGGGGCACGGGCGCGACCCGGGCATCGACCTTGCCCGGTTTGCCTGCCTCGCCCTGGTGGTGGTGGGCCACTGCATGATGGTCAGTCCGGTCCTGCATGCGGACGGCACCGTGACCTCGGAAAACACGCTGGGGGACCAGCCGTGGTTCGTGCCGGTCATCTGGATCTTTATGGTCATGCCGCTATTTTTCGTGACCGGGGGTACCACCGGCCTGCAGTCCTGGCAGCGGCTCAAGGCCAACGGCGGCAGCGGTTTCGAGTTCGCTCGGGCGCGGCTGCTCAGGCTGGTCCGGCCGGCGGCGGCGCTCCTGGCGGCCATGTTCCTGGGCTTGGGGGCCGCGCTCCTGGCGGGGGTGGACCCGCAGGTGGTCCAGCTGATAGTTACCGGCGCCGGCATGCCGCTGTGGTTCCTCGCGGCCTACCTTGCCGCTCAGCTGAACATCCCGTTGTTGGCCTGCTTTCATGCGCGTGCGCCCTGGCTGACTGTCGCCGTCCTGGCCGCGCTGGTTGTTGCTGTGGACTGCTTCCGCGGCGCTTTGCCCGTTCTCGCCTATGCGAACCTGGTGTTCCTCTGGTGCGCCGTGCAGCAGGTGGGCTTCCTGATGGCCGACGGCCACTTCGCCCGGCTCACCAGCTCCGGTTTGGTGGGACTTATCGTCGCGGCCAATCTGATGCTCGGCGTGGTGACCGGACTGGGCCTCTACACGGGAAACATGCTGGTCAACCTCAACCCGCCGAATCTCTGCCTGTTCCTGCTGGGCGTGTCCCAAGCGGCCGCACTGCAGCTCTTCCGGCCCGTGCTCGGGTGGATGTCGAATGTGGGCTCGGTGCGGGCGATAATCCTGGCAGCCGGGCGTCGCGCCATGACGGTGTACCTGTGGCACCTGCCTTTGCTGGCGGGCATGTCCGGGCTGCTGCTCCTCACCGACTTCCCCAAACCTGCGGCCGGCACAGCCGAATGGTGGTGGTCGCGGCCCCTGGTCATCCTCGGCGTGATCACCCTGCTGCTGCCCGTGCTGGCCGCGTTCGGGCACCTAGAGGAACGTCCGACGGCGTCCGTCCACGCCCGCGGCAGGCCCGCCCCTGCGGTGGTGACGGCCGCCGTCGCCGTCTTCATTCCCGTGGCGGACGCCGCGTTCAACGGACTGACGCTGGGACTGCTTGGAGGCGGTGCGGCCTGCTTTGTGCTGGCCGTGCTGCTGCTGGGCAGGGTGCCGGAACGGGTCACCGGTGATGTTGCTGCGGGGCGTGCCGTCCGCGCTCAGGGCGGGTAGGCGGGGCCATTGCCAGCGGGGCCAACTAGTGCCAATGTCGAACCATGACTGAGAACATGGTTTCCACAGAGGATGAGTTCAGCCCCGCCGTTTCACTGGTCCGGGATGATGAGCATCACCGGTACGAGCTGCGGGTGGGCGGGAAAGTTGCCGTCCAGTCCTTTTTCGATGACCGGCCCGGACATGTGGACTTCAGCCACACCGAGACCGCCGAGGAATTCAAAGGCCAGGGGCTGGGGAAGGTCCTCGCACACTTCGCCCTGGACGACGTTGTGGCATCGGGAAAGCGGATCATCCCGCATTGCCCGTTCATTGCCGGCTACCTCCGCCAGCACGAAGGCTACGAGCAGCACATCGACTGGCCGGAGGACTAGATTCGCGGCGCCATTGGTCCTTGGCACCGGATAGTTTGCACCTGATCGCTGTTGAGTGCGAGTCAATGACGTGCTTGCGCGTCAAAAATACGCGGATTGTCACAGTTCAGGATAAATAGGTCACTAAAGTTTGACGGAAAGGGTCTCCTAAGTAAGGCTTACCTTGCTTAGACCCCCATGCCGAACTAAGGATGACCGCCGTGCCGCTGCTGCCCCGCGTAGATGAGATACACACAGATGAAAATCGGGTGACCGAAGTCCTGCCCGGGCAGGACTTCGGTTCCCGGGTGGAACTCGCCCTTGCGGCCTCCAACCATCTGTTTAATTCCCGGAACTCCACCCGCTACGTAGCGCAGGTGCTGCAGGGCGTCAACGTCGTCGCCACCAAACTGGACCGCACCACCCGGCCCTTCACCGGCGTCGGGCCTGCTGAAATGAGGGCACGCATCGGTGCGGTGGACCTGGACCGGCCGCTCCCGGACACTGCCGCCGCCCTGGAAGAGCTTGAGTCCGTCTATCTTCGTGATGCCGTCTATTTCCACGACGCCAAGTACGCCGCCCACCTGAACTGCCCCGTGGTCATTCCGGCGCTGGTGGGTGAGGCCATCCTCTCTGCCGTGAACTCCTCGATGGACACCTGGGACCAGAGCGTCGGCGCCACTATGATCGAGCGCCGGCTCATCGACTGGACCGCCGAGCGGCTGCAGCTGGGGGCCGCCGCCGACGGTGTGTTCACCTCGGGCGGCAGCCAGTCCAACCTGCAGGCACTCCTGATCGCCCGCAACCACGCTGTAGCGGGCCTGCGGCAGAAGCCGGCCAACGCTGGACTCCGGTTGCCCGCACTGCTGGAAAAGCTGCGGATTTTCACGTCGGCAGACAGCCACTTCAGCATCCGGAAGTCAGCCTCCATGCTGGGCATGGGTTTCGACGCCGTCATCTCCGTCCCGTGCGCGGCGGACCACAAGATGGACCCGGCCGCGCTCGCCGAGGCCATGGCGGAAACGCACGACGCCGGGCTGGTCCCGATGGCGGTGGTGGCCACCGCTGGGACCACCGACTTCGGCGCGGTGGATCCGCTCGCGGAGCTCGCCGCGCTGGCCCGCGCATACGGAGCCTGGTTCCACGTCGATGCGGCCTACGGCGGCGGGCTGATGGTGTCCGGCCGCTACCGCCACCTGCTGGACGGGACCCGGCTGGCCGATTCCGTCACCGTGGACTTCCACAAAACCTTCTTCCAGCCTGTCAGCTCCAGCGCTCTGCTGGTTCGTGACCGTGCCATGCTGCAGCACGTCACTTACTACGCGGACTACCTGAATCCGGAAAGCGCCGCCCGGGCCGAGATCCCCAACCAGGTGGACAAGAGCATCCAGACCACCCGGCGCTTCGACGCGCTCAAGCTGTGGCTGACACTGCGCATCATGGGCGCGGATGCCATCGGCGCCCTGTTTGACGAGGCGATTGACCTCGCCGCCCGCGTGGGATCCGTGCTGGCGGCCGACGATGACTTCGAGCTCGCCGCCGAACCGCAGCTCAGCACGCTAGTCTTCCGGTACCGGCCGCGGGTGGCCGGCGACGGCGATCGGCTCTCCGAGGATGCGGCCGACTCCGTCAACCCCTCCATTCGCGCCGCCGTCTTCGCGTCCGGTAAGGCCGTTGTAGCCGGCACCAAAGTTGCGGGCAGGCACTACCTGAAGTTCACCCTCCTCAACGCCGAGGCAACCCTTGAGGACATCGGCGAGATCATTGACCTGCTCCGCCGCACCGGCGCCCAACTGCTGGCCGACGGCGGCACCAGGGGAGTCGGCGCATGAGCACCCCTGACTTGAGCACCTCCACTGAACCGCGCATCTACGACTTCGCCGGGATCGGCGTCGGCCCCTTCAACCTGGGCCTTGCCGCGCTCAGCGAGCCGATCGACGGGCTGGACGGCATCTTCCTGGAACAGCGGGAATCCTTCGACTGGCACCCCGGCATGATGCTGGAGCCGGCCCACCTTCAAGTGCCGTTCATGGCCGACCTGGTGACACTGGCCGATCCCACCTCGCCCTACTCGTTCCTGAATTTCCTCAAGCAGACGGGGCGGCTGTACCGCTTCTATATCCGCGAAAACTTCTATCCGCTGCGTGCCGAGTACAACCAGTACTGCCAGTGGGTGGCCGGGCAGCTGCGGTCCGTACGTTTTAGCACGAGTGTGCTGGATGTAACGTACGACGCCGGCGTGTACCGGCTTTCGGTGAAAGGTCCGGACGGGCCGGAGGTGCTGCTGGCGCGGCGCCTGGTGCTGGGCACCGGTACTGCGCCCTATGTTCCGGCGGCCTGTGACGGAATAGTCGAATCGGCCACAAACGGCGGCGGGGGACTTGTCCTCCACAACGCCGACTACCTCTCGAGGAAGAGTGAGCTGCAGGCCAGACGCAGTATCACCATCGTGGGCAGCGGCCAGAGTGCGGCGGAGATCTACTACGAACTGCTGCAGGACATCGACACACATGGGTACCAGCTGAACTGGGTCACCCGGTCCGGGCGGTTCTTCCCGCTGGAGTACACCAAGCTCACGTTGGAAATGACTTCACCCGAATACGTGGATTACTTCCACGGGCTGCCGCAGGACCAGCGCGACGGCCTCATCAAGAGCCAGAAGAACCTCTACAAGGGCATCAACTCCGAGCTCATCGACGCCATCTACGACCTCCTCTACACCAAGAGTCTCTCTGGCCTGGTGGACACCCAGCTCCTCACGCATTCGTCGCTGACGGGCGCCGCATGGGATGGCGCGGCCGGATCCCGCGACGCAGGTACCCACACCGCCGGGTCGTATACCCTGCAGCTTCGGCACGAGGAACAGGGCGCCGACTACACGCTCGACACCGAGGCAGTGGTCCTGGCGACCGGCTACACCTACCAGGAACCTGGCTTCCTGGCTGGGATTCAAGACCGGATCGCCCGCGACTCCGCGGGCCGGTTCGCCGTGTCCCGCAACTACAGCGCCGGCGTCGAACCCGGCGAGGTCTTCGTGCAGAACGCCGAGCTGCACACGCACGGCTTCGTCACCCCGGACCTGGGCATGGCCGCCTACCGCAACTCGTGCATCCTGCGCGAAATCACCGGCCGCGAGGTCTACCCGGTGGAGCGCAGCATCGCGTTCCAGCAGTTCGGCCCGCCCGAAAGTGTGCCACGCTCGGCCCCGGCCCCGGCTGAGCCTTCCTCCATGCGGAAAGCCGGGGTGCCGGCATGAGCTTCACCTTCCGCTGTGTTGACGCCGTGGCCGATGCACCCCTCCTCCACAGCTGGGTGACCCAGCCCTATGCCGCCTTCTGGTGCATGCAGTCCGCCACCGTTGAGGCGGTTGTGGAGGAGTACTCAAAAATCCAGGCAACCGGGCATCACCATGCTGTCTTCGGGCTCGACGGCGGCGTCCCCGCCTTCCTCATGGAGGAGTACCTGCCGTCCGCCTCACCGCTGGCCGCGGCTTACGCGGTGCAGCCCGGTGATATCGGCATGCACCTGCTGGTGGCGCCGCCGTCGGGAGCTCCCACGCCGGGATACACCACCGCGGTGATGGACGCGGTCCTGGAACGCCTGTTCCTGGACCCGGGTATTGACCGTGTGGTGGTGGAGCCGGACGCCAGGAATACCAGGATCCACGTGCTCAATGAGCGGCTGGGCTTCCAGCCGGCAGGGATCATCACCCTGCCGGACAAGGAAGCGCTGCTCAGCTTCTGCACCCGCTCCGACTATCACGCCGCCCGTGAGGCGCTGCACCAACCCGAACCCCAACCCCGGGCCCTGTCCCGCCCCGCCCACCAGGGAGCCACACTGTGACCACCATCGAGACTTTCACCAGCGCTGAGCTGGGCTCGGGCGCCGGCGCCGCCGCCGCTGCACTGCGAGCCAACTCCGCCGGCACTGCCTACACCGCAAGCACCGGGAACGCCGTCCCACACCTCTCGCCGGAGCGCTGGGCTGTGGCCAACCGCCACCTGGTCCGCAAGGCGCTCGCCGAATTCCTGCACGAGCGGATCCTCAAGCCGCAGCGGCTGGGCTCCGGGTCCGGCCCTGACGCGGACCACCCGGCCGATCCTGCGGCCTACGTGGTCCGCAGCGACGACGGCTCAACCGCGTACTCGTTCGCCGCCCGCGTCCTGGAGCTGGAGCACTGGTCGGTGGACGCTTCCTCCATCCGCTGTACGCGGAGCGGCGAGGATGCTGCGCCCGACGCCTTGCTCTTCATCACTGAATTCCGCGACACCCTGGGAATC
Organism: Pseudarthrobacter sulfonivorans; assembly: GCF_014712225.1. Lineage (GTDB taxonomy): Bacteria > Actinomycetota > Actinomycetes > Actinomycetales > Micrococcaceae > Arthrobacter > Arthrobacter sulfonivorans. The sequence goes on along the minus strand of NZ_JACXBW010000008.1, from coordinate 222,498 downwards.
CGCGAGGAGATGCTCCCGGTGTACCTGGAGGAGATCAGCAGCACCCTGGCCGGTCACTCGTACAAGCAGTGGCTGGGGCAGCCGACCGCCCAGGAACTCGCAGCAGGGGTGACCGGCGGCGCGGATGTTGCCGCCGACTTCCAGGCCATCGAGCGCAGCATGACGGAGGGCCATCCGTGCTTTGTGGCCAACAACGGCCGTTTGGGCTTCGGTATCAGTGATTACCGGGCCTTTGCCCCGGAGACCGGGGCTCCGGTCCGCCTCGAATGGATCGGAGTGCACCGCAGCAAGGCTGTTTTCACCGCCAGCGCCCGGCTCAACTACCGTGCCCACATGGAAGCTGAGCTCGGTGCCGAGGCCATGCTGTCCTTTGATGCCGAATTCAGGGCCCAGGGCGTGGACCCCGCCGAGTACTTCCTGATGCCGGTCCACCCGTGGCAGTGGGAGAACAAGCTGACCGTAACTTTCGCGGCCGAGATCGCGCAGCAGCACATTATCCACCTGGGGACGGGAAAGGACAGCTACCAGGCCCAGCAGTCCATCCGCACGTTCTTCAATACGAGCCACCCGGCCAGGAGCTACGTCAAAACCGCCATGTCCGTCCTGAATATGGGCTTCATGCGGGGGCTTTCGCCGCAGTACATGAAGGCCACGCCCGCCATCAATGACTGGCTGCAGCAACTGATCCTGACGGACAAAGCACTGCAGAAGCGCGGCCTGGCCATGATTAGTGAGACCGCGGCCATCGGCTACCACAACGGCTACTACGAGGCCGCGTCGGCAAAGGGTTCGCCGTACCGGAAGATGCTGTCCGCGCTGTGGCGGGAGAGTCCGCTCACCTTGCTGGGGGACCGCCAGCAGTTGGCCACCATGGCTTCGCTGCTGCACACCGATTCTGCCGGCAAACCGATGGTGTCCGCTCTCATGGAGCGTTCCGGGCTGGAACCTGTGGAGTGGCTGCAACGCTACTTCGAGGCCTACCTCGTCCCGCTGGTGCACTGCCTGTACCAGTACGAACTCGCGTTTATGCCGCACGGCGAGAACGTGATCCTGGTGCTGGAGAACGGCGTGCCAGTCCAGGCCATCATGAAGGACATCGCCGAGGAAATCGTGGTGATGGGGGACAGGCTTGACCTTCCCGGGGACGTTGCACGGATCAAAGCCGACATCCCGGACGGAGAGAAAGTGCTGGCCATCTTCACGGACGTCTTCGACTGCATCTTCCGCTTCCTTGGGGCACTGCTGGTGGAGGACGGGAAGCTCAGCGAGGACGAGTTCTGGGGCACCGCGGCCCGGGCCATCAAGGACTATCAGGCGGAACACCCCGAACTGGCCGACCAGTTCGCCCGCCATGACCTGTTCGCGCCGGACTTCGAACTGTCGTGCCTGAACCGGCTCCAGCTGCGGAACAACCAGCAGATGCTGGACCTCACGGATCCCTCCGGCGGGCTGCAGATGGCCGGCCGGCTCGTCAACCCGCTGGCAAGGTTCGCCTAGCGCGTCGGATTCTGCGCCATCATTCGCCGGCTTCGGCTGGCCGCGCCCGTGGTTCCGGGCCCGGGCCGGGGGATTGCCGGAATGACGGCGCAGAATCCGGCGGCGGGCTCAGTCCTCAGCTGAGCCCGTCCACCTTCCGCTCCAGCGCAGCCCGTTCAACGGCGTTCCCGCACAGCCCCACGGCCTCCAAGAGTGCAGACCGCGCGTCTTCACGCCGGCCCAGCCGGGCGAGCAATTCGCCGCGGACGGAGGGGAGAAGGTGCGAGCCTGCCAGCTCACCGCGTGCCGCGATCGCGTCCACGACCTTCAGGCCCTGCGCCGGACCGGACGCCATCGCCACCGCAACGGCACGGTTGAGCTCCACGATCGGGGAAGGGGCCAGCCGGCCGAGGGCTTCGTAGAGGATGACGATCCGCGACCAGTCCGTCCCGGCCACGGAAGGCGCCACCGCGTGGCACTCGGCGATGGACGCCTGGAGTCCGTAAGCCCCCAGTCCGCGCCCGGACCCCGCCGCGCGGGCGAGGGCCCCACGTCCGCGCCTGATCGCGGACCGATCCCACCGCCGTCGGTCCTGGTCCTCCAGCAGCACCGGCTGGCCGGAAGCATCGAGCCGGGCCGGGAACCTCGCGGCGGTGAGCTCCAGCAGCGCCACCAGCCCGAATACCTCGGGTTCGGGCGAGATCCGGACCAGCACCCGGGCCAGGCGGCGGGCTTCGCCGGCCAGGTCCGTGCGGATCCAGTCATCACCTCCGGACGCGAAAGAGCCCTCCGTGAAGATCAGGTAGATGACCTGAAGCACTGAGCCGAGCCGTGCGGCCAACTCGTCCGGTTCGGGTACGGCGAACGGCACCTTCGCGGCGGCCAGTGTCTTCTTGGCGCGCGTGATGCGTGCCTGGATGGTGGCCACCGGCACCAGGAAAGCCTTGGCGATTTCGTTGCTGGCCAGGCCTGCGACCACCCGCAGCGTCAATGCGATCCTGGCCTCCTTGGACAACACCGGGTGGCAGGAGATGAACATCAGGGACAGGACGTCGTCGTTGATGGCGGCGGGGTCGAACAGTGCGTCCGCTCCGGGTTCCTCTACCGAGAGGTCGCGCGCCAGGAGGGCGTACTTTTCATCCCTGGCGGCACGCCGCCGGAACGCGTCAATCGCGCGCCGGCGGCCCGTGGTGAGCAGCCACCCGGCCGGTTCGGCAGGCACCCCGTTGACGGACCAGGAGACAAGTGCCTCCGCGAGTGCCTCCTGCGCGAGATCCTCGGCCAGCGGGAAGTCGCCCGTGTAGCGCGCCAGGGCGCCGACGATGCGGGCAGACTCCATCCGCCACACAGCCTCGACGGCGCCCCTTGCCGCGTTGGCACCCACAGCCGGTCCGCCGCTGTCGCGTCGTTGCTGCCCGGTCAGAGCTGTCCGGTCTGCTCGCGCCAGGCGCGTTCCTTTTGGATCCATTCGTTGTCCTGCGGGAACTCATCGATGGTGGGCACCCGGCGGATTTCGGTCTTGGTGCCTGCCGTCATGGGTGCCCGCTTGGCCCATTCGACGGCCTCCTCCTTCGAAGCCACGTCCAGCAGGTAGAAGCCGTTGAAGAGCTCCTTCGTTTCCCCATACGGGCCGTCGGTGACCACCGGCGTTTCGCCGGTGAAATCCACCACAACGCCCTCCTGGGCGTCGTCGAGGCCTTCGGCTGCCAGCAGCACGCCTGCGTGGATCAGTTCGTCGTTGAACTTGCCCATGGCGTTCATGGCTTCGGCGAAATCGACGTCTTTGAACTTCGCGAGGGACTCGTCAGTTGCCCGCATGATCAGCATGTACTTGGCCATCACAATCATCTCCTTGGTGGTGGAAGGTCGCCCTTCGACCTTCTCACCCACAGGTCGAACGGCGCGAGGCCTGATCGACAGAAACCGAAAAATTCCTGGCGCAGAATCCGACAGCACCCGCAGGTGGCAAGCCCGGCTAGTCTGGGCGCATGAACACTCCCACCACCGCCCTCATCACCGGTGCCAGCGCGGGGCTGGGCGCCGAGTTCGCCCGCCAACTGGCTGTCCAGGGCCACCACCTGGTGCTGGTCGCCCGGGACCGGGCGCGCCTGGAACAGACGGCCGCGGACCTGGAACAGCGGTACGGAACCACCGCTGAGGTGCTGCCCGCAGACCTGACGGACGACGCCGGAGTGGCCGCCGTCGTCGGACGCCTCACGGACGCCGCGCGGCCGGTGGGCATTCTGGTGAACAATGCCGGCAGGGGCCTGCTGCGCGACTTCGAGCGGAATAACATCGCGGACGAGAAGCAGCACCTCAAACTGCATTGTGAGGCGGCGCTGGAACTCACCCACGCCGTGCTGCCGGGCATGCTCGAGCGGGGGAGCGGGCGGATCATCAACGTGTCGAGTATTGCGGCGTTCCTGCCGCGCGGGACGTACGCGGCGGCGAAGGCGTGGCTGCTCGTTTTCAGCCGCTGGGCCAACCTGGCGTACGCAGCGCGGGGCGTAACTGTCACAGCGGTATGCCCGGGCCTGACACACACCGAGTTCCATGAGCGGATGGGCATGGACAAGGCGGTGGCACCGTCCGGGGCGTGGCTGACTGCGGAGCGTGTGGTGCGTGAAGGCCTGGCGGACAACCTCCGCGGAAAGGCTGTGTCCATCCCGTCGAAGCGTTACAAGGCTGTGGCGGTTGCTGCGCGGCTGCTGCCGGACCGGCTACTCACCGGGCCGGCGCGCAGGCCGAAGTAGCGGAGACCGAACCGCCCGTTGCTCCACCGTTCGCTGCCGGACGGCCACCGCCACCAGGATCCCCACCACCGCACCAACGAAGGTTTCCACGCCGCGTTCCAGGATCAGCACGGTCGGATCGCTCGGCGCCGCGAGCTGAGTCATCAGCAGGATGACCGGCGTGAACGACACCATGGCAAGCCCATAATGGCGGGTCATGAACAGCTCCGTGGTGAACTGGAAAATGATGACCAGGACGCCCAGGACTACCACCTGATGGGCGGCGAACAAGGGTGCCAGGGCCCACGGTTCGGGCACAAGAACGACGGCGGTGACCGCCAACCCGAGGAAGGTCCCCACTATGCGGTGGATCCCCCGCCGCACCCGGCTGGGGAAGTCCGCTCCCGCCAAGGGCACGGCAGCGGCTGCCATGGCCCAGTGCGGGTGGCCGCTGCCGCTGAGCACCCCGATGGAGCCGGCCAGGCCAACGGCTAACGTGTAGCGGGCCGCGTGAACCGCGGCAGCCCGGCCGGTTGCGCCGCGCAGGATCACCACATCGCGGGCGGCCCCGCGCTGCCACGAACGGCCCCGGACCCAGCCGCCGAAGCCCACCGCCATGGAGAAGGCCGCGGCCCCTGCAGCGATGGCAAGGGCAACATACCAGGGGACGGCCAGGGGGACGGATGCGCAGGCGCCCAGGGCAAGGATGCCGAAGAACGGGCCGTTGGGTTTGAGTTTCACCCTGTCCGAATAAACCGAGCCGACGCCTGCGAGTACCGCCTCGATGGCCACCAGCCACCAGGAATGGAGGTGGTTGACGGAGAGGAAGACGCCCACTGCCACCCCGCCGACGAGCACCAGGGCTGCCTGGGACTGGTGGCGGAGCCTCAACTGGTGCGGCTCGGACCGGCCATACATCCCGGTCAGTGCGCCGAACACCGCGTAGATGATCAGGTCGGCCCGGCCCAGGAGCAGGAGGATGAGTGAGGGGATGGCCACGCTGGTGGCCACGCGAAGCGCTGCCAGGTGGTCGTTATTCGCAGGTTCAAGCCGGTGCAGGGCGTGTACCTGCCGCATGACGGACTTCACGCGGGCACACCACCTGTCATTGGCCTCTGCTCCGAGCCGGAGCCTTCCAGACGATTATCTCCCGCTGTCGCCAACTCCCGGGCACGGCTAAGGCCCGCCCTGTGTGCTTCCCCCAAGGAAAGCACACAGCACGGGCCTTTGAGCGCGGGCTACAAGACGGCCGAAACGGGCCGGTCTGTTGTTGCTTAGACTCCGGCCGGCACCTTGGCGGCGGAATCTTTGCCGGCCGAGGCGTCGGTGATGTCCTGGGTCTGGAACGGCATATCGTCCAGGTCGATCAGCGGGTTCTCGTCCTGCGTGGCAACCAGCTCCCGTGCCTCCGCCTGAGTGTCCACGCTGGGCATGGAACCCGGGAGTGGACGCTGGGCGGATTCCTTCAGGAAGTAGATGGCCACGGCCCCGACAGCCGACGTGGCCATCAGGTAGTAGGCAGGCATCATGTCGTCGCCGGTCGCCGTGATGAGCGCCGCAACGATGAAAGGAGTGGTGCCGCCGAAGATGGCAACCGCGAAGTTGTAGGCGATACCCATGGCGCCGTACCTGTTGGCTGTCGGGAACTGCGCGGGCAACGCCGAGGCGAGGTTCGCAACATAGAACGTCACGGGGAAGGCGATCAGGGCAAGGCCCGCCAGCGTGGACCAGACTTCACCGATGCCGATCAGCAGGAAGGCCGGCGTTGCCAGCACCACGGTGCTGATGGCGCCGATCCACAGCACGGGACGGCGGCCGATCCGGTCAGACAGCTTCCCGGTAAGGGGAATGCAGAGGCTCATGATGACCAGCACGGGGATGGTCAGCAGTGTTCCGTGGACAGGATCATAGCCCTTGGACTCAGTAAGATACGTCGGCATGTACGACGTCAGGGCGTAGCCGGCAGTGTTGGCAGCGGCGACAAGGATCATGGCGACGATCAGCGAGCGCCAATAGGCCTTCACGATTCCCACCGGGCTCTTGGCGCTGTCCACGTCAGCTGCGGCATTGGCCTGCCCAATGGTTTCCTGGGCATCGAGAGTGGCTTGGAACTGAGGGGATTCCTCGATCTTGTTCCGGAAGTAGATGGCGATGAGGCCCAGCGGACCTGCAACCAGGAAAGGAATGCGCCAGCCCCACTCCTCCATAGCTGTCTGGCCAAGAGTCAACTGCAGGACAGAAACCAGCGCCGCACCCAACGCAAAGCCAAGGTAGCTGCCCATGTCCAGGAAGCTCGCAAAGAATCCACGGCGCTTGTCCGGCGCGTATTCGCTGACGAAGGTTGTGGCGCCTGCGTATTCGCCACCGGTGGAGAAGCCCTGAACGAGCTTGAGGAGTACCAGCAGCGCCGCGGCCCAGATGCCGATCTGCGCGTATCCGGGCAGCAGTCCGACGGCGAACGTGCTCGCCGCCATAATCATCAGCGTTGCGGCGAGTACTTTCTGCCGCCCGATCTTGTCGCCGAGCCAGCCGAACACGACGCCGCCGAGTGGGCGGGCGATGAAGGTGGCGGCGAACGTTCCCAGCAGGAACAGCGTCTGGACGGATTTGTCGGCCTCAGGGAGGAAAACCGGTCCCATGGTGGTGATCAGGTAGCCGAACACGCCGACGTCGAACCACTCCATGGTGTTACCCACGATGGTTCCGCCGAGTGCTTTTTTCAGCATGGGCTGGTTGACGACATTCACGTCGGACTCCTTGAGCCGGCGGCGTGCAAGGATCTTCGGTTTGCGTGGCCCTGAAGGACCCGCAGGTTGTGCGTTTGTGAGTACTGCATTGTTGGTTCCGCCGGCGCTGTTAAGGCCTGCTGAAGAGTCGGTCGTGCTTCGGTCTGTGGGCATTTGGGCGACTCCTGTGGAGGTCATTTGCTTGCGACTTGTAGCTGCCCCGCTCCGGGCAGGCCTTCAATTTTACGCGAATCTTGAGGCAATTGAGAGTTTCATGCCGTAGGATCGCTTGTTTCGGGGCGTTTTGAGCCGGTGTCAGCAGATTTCTTTTCACCGGTTTCACCGCGGCAGCACTGGGATCCCGGCGTAACCGGGGGATCGTTACCTAATCTTTTTCTTCCGGGCCGCTTTCCCATGGCTAATGGCGCCTGGTTTGGCGCTGAATGTGGCGGCCGCCACGGGTATGCCGGTGGCTGCACGCGGACATCGGGGGAGCTAAGCGGGGGTTCACAACCATGGCGCGAACTGCCTATTGTTGACCCATGGGAACACTGATTTTTGAGTAGGCGGACCCCTGCGGCCTGTTAACATTTGCCCCAACATTTGCCCCAACATTCGCCCTAACATTTGCGTTGACACTGGCCCCGTCCTCGCTGATCTCCTCAGACAAGCAGATCCTCCTCAGAAAGGTTCCAACCAATGACTGAAAAAAATTCCTCCGACCAAACCCAAACCCGCGAGCAAGCTTCGTCTGACAACTCCGAAGCCCAGGGAATCCGGGCCGGGCTGACAGAGGCGCAACGGGCAATGCTCGCCAGCAAGTCCCGGGGCGGCGATTCCGGACTGCAGAGCGTCGGCAAGAACCACAAGCCCACGCACGCCAGCGGCAAACAGGGCCCGGTCGAGAAGAAGGTCCGCTGGTAACACTTCATATCACTGGCACTTCGTTTCACTGTGGAGAGGAAGAAAAATGGCTAAGCAAAATACTGGACCAAGGATTGAACCTGAGGTGGCGGATCACCTCGCGGCAGCCATGGATGAGCAGTCCACGCTTGGACCGGCCACCATCGCCGTAACCACGGCGATGGCGGGCGAACAGCACTGGCCCGATGGGAACGGTAAACGCAGGCATCCCAAGGAACGCGGTTCAGGCCACGGCCAGGTGGGGAACGAGGCCGCCGTCACCGCCGTGCACCGGACCGGCCGCCCGCAGATGCCGCACTCATCCTGACGCGCGTCTGACCTGGCGGCACGCAGATCACGAGCCGACACGCAGACGGCCTGGGGACACCCGAAGACGGGAGTCCCCAGGCCGTTGCCGTGTCCTCAAAGAATTTGCCCATCGCCGGACCACGTGAAGCCGGACAGCCACCCGTGACTACGCCTCGGGCACCACTTCCTCGGCATTCTTGTCCAGCCGCCAGCCCCGCCACACCGGATGCCTGAGCTTCCCACTGCCCGTCCACTCGCCGAACGTCACTTCGCCGACCAGGCGCGGCGTGACCCAGCGGGCGTCCGAGGCATCCTCGCGGGGGACGTCGTCGAACGGTGACGTCTTGCGGGCGAGGTTGTCCACTTTCTGCCGGAGTTCCTCCAGTTCGCGCGCGCTGAACCCGCTGCCCACCCGGCCCACGTACCGCAGCTTGCCGCCGTCGGGGATGCCCACCAGCAGTGAACCCACCGAACTCTGCCGCCCGCCTTTGCCCGGCCGCCAGCCGCCCACCACCACCTCCTGGGTCTGCTCCAGCTTGATCTTGATCCAGGTCCGGGTCCGCTGCCCGCTGACGTACCGGCTGTCGGTCCGCTTCGCCATGACACCCTCAAGCCCCAGTTCCTGCGCGCTTTCCAAAAGGTGCTCGATCCTTTCGTCCAGGACCGGAGACAGCTCCACGGGGCTGTCCGAAGGCCGGTGGAACTGCTCAAGGCGCTGGCGCCGCTTCTCGAACGGAAGACTACGAAGGTCCTCGTCGCCGTGGGCCAGCAGGTCAAAGAGCATCAGCCGGACCGGGATGGCGGCTCGTGCCTTGGCGACGTCGCCGGGGCGGGTCAGTTTCATGCGCCCCTGAAGGACGCCGAAATCGGGCTTTCCGGAAGGCCCGACGGCGAAGATCTCACCATCCGCAACGAACGGCCCGTCCGGCCAGCAGGTCCGGTCCGTCAGTTCGGGATAGGTTGCGGTGACATCGTTCCCGTTCCGGCTGATGATCCGGACCTTCGCGTTATCAGCCACCACCAGGGCGCGGACCCCGTCCCATTTGAGCTCGAACTGCCAGTCGCTGCCCTGCAGATCGGCCGCGGTCCCGGCTGTGGCCATCATCGGGCTGAAATCTGCCGCGCGGAGGGGCGCGGACGATTTCGATTTCGTGCCTGCCGCCTCTTGCTGCTCCTTCTCTACTGGACCGTCATCGGCGGCGTCGTCCGCAGCCTCACCCGTGTCAGAGGAATCCTCGTCGGGAGCCTTCCGGGGATGAAACGTGTGGTGGTCCTTGTCCATCAGGTGGATGAGCCATTGCCCTTCGGCGTCCCTGCCCTGGCCCCGGCCCGTGTGGATCAGGGCGAACTTCTTCGTCCCGCCCAGGCCACCTCCCTCGGAACCCGTCAGCGTCGCGATGACCTCACGCCCGTTGATCCACTTTTCCAGCTCGTAGGTGCCGTGGTCCCAGATGGTTACTTCGCCGGCACCGTACTGGCCTTTGGGAATGGTGCCCTCAAAGGTGGCGTAGTCCAGGGGATGGTCCTCGGTCTGGACCGCCAGGTGGTTCTTACCGCCCGACTCCGGGACGCCCTTCGGCAGGGCCCACGAGACCAGCACCCCCTCGTGCTCCAGCCGAAAGTCAAAGTGGAGCCTGCTGGCGTGGTGCTCCTGAATCACAAAGGTGTCGCCATTCCCTGAAGCACCGGAGAACGGTTCGGGCGTTGCATCAGGGTCCCGCATCGACCGGTACCGCTCCAAGCGTTGGTGCGCGCCGCCGTCGTGCGTTACTTGTTCGGCGCCCCCAAGGTGCCCCGGACCGTGCTCGACGGCGGCGAACGGGTCCCTGCCTTCCTTCACCCGGCGCATCACGGCCTTGTAGTCGAGGTGCTGGAGCTTGGGGGAGCTGACCTCCTGCCAGGTCCGCGGCGCCGCCACCATGGGACTGGGCCGCCCACGCAGGGAGTACGGAACAATGGTTGTTTTGGCCGAGCTGTTCTGGCTCCAGTCCACCAGGACCTTGCCCTTGCGCAGCGACTTCTTCATGTCGCTCACGGCCAGGTCCGGGTGGTCCGCTTCCAGGGCGCGGGCCAGTTCGTGGGCAAACTCGGAAATCTGGTCCGAAGTCTGCGTGCCGTCCAGGCCGGCGTAGAGGTGGATGCCCTTGCTGCCGCTGGTCACCGGGACAGGGTCCAGGCCCACGTCCTGGAGGATGGTGCGGGCCAGGAGGGCCACTTCCACGCACTCTGCCAGGCCTGCGCCGTCGCCCGGATCCAGGTCCAGCACCAGCCGGTCCGGGTTCAGCTGGTTGCCGTGGGAATCCACCTGCCACTGCGGCACATGGATTTCCAGCGAGTTGATCTGGCCGAACCATGTCAGGGTGGCGGGGTCGTTGACCAAGGGATAGAAAATGGTCCGGTCCTTGTGGGTGATGGCGGCGCGGGGGAGCCAGCCCGGCGCCGAGTCCTCGAGGTTCTTCTGGAAGAACACCTCACCGGGCTTGGCCGCGGTGCCCACGCCGTTAACCCAGCGCTTGCGGGTCGCGGGCCGGTTGGCTGCCGCGGGGATCAGGACATGGGCCACCGCGGCGTAGTAGGCCAGGACGTCAGCCTTGGTGGTGCCCGTCTCCGGGTAGATGATTTTGTCCAGGTTGGTGAGGGTCATTTCCCGCCCCGCAACCCGGACACGTTCCTTAGCGCCGGCCATGGGTCTTCACCTCCGGCCTGCGGTGATGTTCACTTGAGGGATGAGAGCCATCTGGAAAGGTGCCATCGCGTTCGGCCTGGTCAACGTGCCCGTGAAGGTCTACAGCGCCACCGAGGACCACGACATCAGTCTCCACCAGGTCCACAACGCCGACGGCGGCCGGATCCGTTACCAGCGCCGGTGCGAGGTCTGCAGCAAGGTCATCGACTACTCGGACATTGAGAAGGCCTATGAGGACGGCGGCCGGACCGTGGTGCTGTCCAAGGAGGAGCTCAAGTCCATCCCGGCGGAGAGCAGCCACGAGATCGAGGTGGTCCAGTTTGTCCCCTCGGAACAGCTTGAACCCATGATGTTCGAAAAGAGCTATTACCTGGAGCCGGATTCCAAGTCGCCCAAGGCCTACGTCCTGCTGCGCCGGGCGCTGGAGGACACGGACCGGGTGGCCATCGTTCAGTTCGCCCTGCGCGAGAAGACGCGTCTGGGGGCACTGCGGATCAAGGACGATGTGCTGGTGCTCCAGTCCCTGCTCTGGCCCGACGAGGTCCGCGAGGCCAGCTTCCCGGCCTTGGACGAGTCCGTCCGGATCTCCGCCCAGGAACGCGAAATGTCCGCGGCCCTGGTGGAGTCCATGGCCGCTGACTTCGAACCGGAGCACTTCACCGATGACTACCAGGTGCAGCTCCGGAAGCTCATCGAAGCCAAGCTGGAGAAGGGCGATTCGCTCGATACCGACGAAACGTTCGGCGCGGAAGCCGGCGAAGGCGGCAAGGGTGAGGTCATCGACCTGATGGAGGCGCTGAAACGAAGCCTGGACCGGAAGCGCGGCGGTGGTTCCGCGGCCGCGTCCGCTGACGAGTCCGAAAGCGACGAGGCGGACGACGGCGGCACTGAAGAGAGTGCCGGCAGCCCGCGGGGGAAGGCTCCCGCCAAACCTGCTGCCCAGACCGCCGGGACCAAGACCGCGGCTAAGACCACTGCATCGAGATCGACGGCCGCGAAGTCCACAGCCAGCAAGACCGCCACTGACAAGTCCACGGCTGCCACCAAGTCCACGGCCGCCTCGAAGTCCACGGCTGCCAAACCCGCGGCCAAAACCTCCACCACGAGGGCGCGCAAGGGGGCGTGAGGTCCTTGGCCGTGCCGCAGGTCCGGTGATGGCCGCCACCTAGGAGTTCCGCAGTGCGGAGATGAGTTCGCTCTTCTTTTTTGCTGAGTACCCGGTGAGGCCAATCTCCTTGGCCTTGGCCTTGAGTTGCGGAACGGTCCAGTCCTCGTAGTCGCCCGCCTTACCGCCCTTGCGGCCAACTGCGGAGCGGCCCTGCTGCGCAGCCGCATTGGCGATGCGTGCCGCCTTCTGCTTGGACGCGCCGTCCTCGCGCAGTTCCTCGTAGAGCTCAGGATCTTTCAGGCTGGGGTTCTTCTTGGCTGGCATGTCATCCTCCTTCAAGGGGTCCGGAATTGCGGCAGGCACAGCCACCGGGCACCGACACGGGTCGCTGGGCCTGCAGGCCTTTGGAGCACTGTCTTTGCTGGTCAGGCTTCCACGCTAATTCCGGGGCTGTCGAAAAACAAGGAAACGCTAAGTCTCCTTGCTTTCATGATTTGCTGCCGCCACAATGGGCGCATCACAGCCCTGTGCTAACAGCGTGCTGTCACTCGAACCTGTCAACGAAGAGAGGGACGCCGAAATGAATGACAAAACGGACGCGGACGAGGCGGACCGGGCGCTGAAGCAAAAGCACCGGGCCATGTGGGCATCGGGGGACTACCCCGCGCTGGCCAGCGAGCTGGTCCAGGACCTCGGGGCCATCCTGGTGGACGTCTGCAAGATCAAGCCCAAACAACGTGTCCTGGACGTGGCCGCAGGGGCGGGGAACGCAGCCATCCCTGCGGCCATGATGGGCGCCGAGGTGATCGCCAGCGATCTCACCCCGGAGATGTTCGACGCCGGCCGGCACCAGGCAGCCGATCGTGGCGTTGAGCTGGAATGGGTGGAAGCAGACGCCGAAGCCTTGCCGTTTGAGGACGACGCATTTGATGTGGTGACGTCCTGCCTCGGCGTGATGTTTGCCCCGCACCATCAAGCCGGGGCAGACCAAATCGTGCGCGTGTGCAAACCCGGCGGAACCATCGGCCTGCTCAGCTGGACGCCCGAGGGATTCATCGGAAAGATGTTCGCCGCCATGAAGCCGTTCGCGCCGCCGCCTCCGGCCGGGGCGCAGCCGCCGCCGCTGTGGGGCAGCGAAGACCACGTTCGCGAGCTCTTCGGCGATCGGATCACGGACATCCGCGCGGAAAAGCGCATGCTGGCTATCCACAGCTTCCACCAGCCGGCGGACTTCCTGCGCTATTTCAAGTCGCACTATGGCCCCACCATCTCGGTCTACAAATTCCTTGGCGAGGACCAGGAGAAAGCCAAAGCCCTGGACACAGCCCTCACTGAGCTTGCCGACTCATTCGGTGACGCTCACGGCGATGCGGCGTGGCAGATGGAATGGGAATATCTGATCTTCACCGCCACGAAGGCCCGGGCATGACAGGCAACCATGTGGCAACGTCCGCCACCACCATTGACGCGCCGGCCAGCCGGGTCTGGGACGTCATCACCGACCCGGCCGCCGTGAAGGAGTTCATGTTCGGGGCCGACCTGGTGACCGACTGGACCGTTGGCGGGCCCATCCTCTGGCGTGGCGAGTGGGAGGGCAAACCGTACGAGGACAAGGGGACCATTCTCGACGTGGAACCGGGCAAAAAGCTGGTTCACACGCACTTCAGCCCCCTGGGTGGCGAAGAGGACAAGCCCGGGAACTACCACACCCTGACCTGGACCCTCGAAGACCGGGCTGGCGCAACCAGGCTCACGCTCTCGCAGGACAACAACCCCAGCGAAGACGCGGCCGAGCACTCCAAGGGCATGTGGGACATGCTCGTGGCGGACGTCAAAAGGATCGCCGAGCGCGCCTGACCCAACTAAGTAGCAGCAGATGTCGTTATGAGCCTCCATAACGACATCTGCTGCTACTTACTTGGGACGGGACGCGTTAAAGCAAGCGGCCGCCGTCGTGCCTTCCCCGCCTTGGGAGAAGTACGACGGCGGCCGCGCTGCTTTGCTGCCTCAGCAGCGGAAGCTGCTACTCGGCGTCGTGATCCGTTTCCAGGATCTGGACCAGCCGCTCCAGGGCATCGTCTGCGCCGGTACCTTCGGCGCGCAGCACCACAACATCGCCATGGGATGCGCCCAGGCTCATGAGGGACAGGATGCTGGCGGCATCCATCGCCTCGTCAACGGGCTCGCCTTCACGGGCAATGGTGATGTCCAGGTCGAACTCGCCGGCGGCTTCGGCAAAGATGGCGGCGGGGCGGGCGTGCAGGCCTACGCGGCTGGCGACGGTTGCGGTGCGTTCTGACATTGTTGCTCCTTTATTTTTCGGCGCTTGGTGCTTGAAACGCCGTGCATGGTTTGGTTTGGGTAGGCTGGTCAGACCGTTGCGGGAACGGACTCCACGGTAGCAGCGGGCTCCGGCTGACGGACCGCCCAGCGCTTGAGGGCGATGACGGCCAAGGCGCTGACCACGGTTCCGGCCAGGATGGCGATAACGAACATCGCCAGGTTGCCGATGGCGAAGAACACGAAGATGCCGCCGTGGGGGGCCTGCGAGGTAACGCCGGTTGCCATGCACAAGGCTCCCGTGAGGGCGCCGCCCACCATGCTGGCGGGGATGACGCGCAGGGGGTCGGCTGCGGCGAACGGGATGGCGCCTTCGGAGATGAAGGACGCTCCCAGCAGCCAGGCCGCCTTGCCGTTTTCGCGCTCAGCCAGGCTGAAGAGCTTCTTGTCCAGGACGGTGGCCAGGGCCATGGCCAACGGCGGAACCATGCCGGCAGCCATGACTGTCGCCATGATCTGCCACGGGGCCTGGTTTGTGGCACTGCCGGCGCTGAGACCGGCAACCGCGAATGCATAGGCGACCTTATTGACAGGACCGCCGAGGTCGAAGCACATCATGAGGCCCAGGATGATGCCAAGGACGACGGCGGAGGCTCCGGTCATGCCCGACAGCCAGTTGTTGAGGAGGGTGGTGAGCCCGGCGATGGGACCGCCGAGGAGCAGGAACATCAGGCCGGACGCAAAGATGGAAGCGAGCAGCGGGATGATCACCACGGGCATCAGGCCGCGGAGCCAGCGTGGAACCTGCCAGGTCCCGATCAGGTGCGCCATGTAGCCCGCGAGCAGGCCGCCGACGATGCCGCCGAGGAACCCTGCACCCATAAAGCCGGAGACGGCACCGGCGACGAAGCCCGGCGCGATGCCCGGCCGGTCGGCGATCGCGTAGGCGATATAACCTGCCAGTGCCGGGACCAGGAAGCCCATGGACAGGGCACCGATCTTGAACAGGACGGCGCCGAGGTAGATCGCCAGTCCGCCTTCGGGGAGGTTGCCGAAGTTGTTCGCCAGCACCACCTTGTCCGCGACGCTGGTGATGTTGTAGCCGCCCAAGAGGAAGCCCAAAGCAATCAGGAGCCCGCCGCCGGCCACAAACGGGATCATGTAGCTGACGCCGGTGAGGAGTGCCCGCTTCAGCTTCTGGCCGATGTGCTCGCCCTTTTCAGCTGCAGCCTGCTCGGCTTGTTCCTCCGCACCGAAGTGGGGTACGCGCCGGGCGTGCGGATCAGTGGCTGCGGCGAGTGCTTCCTGGACCATCTTGGCAGGCTCGTCGATGCCGCGCTTGACGGGGGCGTTGATGACAGGCTTGCCGGCAAACCGTTCCTTGCCGCGGACATCCACGTCCACCGCGAAGATCACGGCGTCGGCGGCCGCGATGACGGCAGGGTCAAGCGGCTTGGCGCCGGAGGAACCCTGGGTCTCCACCTGCAGGTCCACGCCCATTTCCTGGGCCGCGGCCACCAGTGAGTCGGCGGCCATGTAGGTGTGGGCGATGCCGGTGGGGCACGCCGTGACGGCCACCAGGCGCTTCGGACCGGCCGCGGGACCGGTGGCGGAGTCCTTCGAGAGTGTAACGGCGGCCGGGCCTGCGGCAGCAGCACCCGCAGCCGCAGGTACAGCATCGGCAGGTACCGCGGCAGCGTGGGCGGCCGGCTTGTCGGCCAGTGCGCCGTCCACGAGATCCACGATGTCCTCACGGGTGGACGCTGCACGCAGCGCTGCCGTGAAGTCCTTTTTGATCAGCGACCGGGCCAGCTTGGACAGGAGTTTGAGGTGTTCCTGGTCCGCACCGTCCGGGGCGGCGATGAAGAAGATCAGGTCGGCGGGGCCGTCCTTGGCGCCGAAGTCCACCTTGGGGTTGAGGCGGGCCATTGCCAGCGTCGGTTCAACCACGGCGGCTGAGCGGCAGTGGGGAATGGCTATGCCGCCGGGGATGCCGGTGGCGGTCTTCTGCTCACGGGCGAAGGCATCGGCAAAGAGGCCTTCAACTTCTGACGCGCGGCCGGTGGCAGCAACCTTGCTGGCCAGGTGCCGGATCACATCCTCGGGCGAGGTGCCCAGGTTCTGGTCGAGCTCGACCAGTTCGGTGGTGATGAGCTGAGTCACTGTCAATCCTTTCGAAGGGCCGTGATGGTTACGGCATCCGGGGTGGTTTGGTGAACTGCCGGGACAGTGGAACCCGGCAGGGAGGCGGCGGCGGCACCGTGGGCCACCGCCTGACGGAGGCAATCGGCCGGGGCGGCGCCCAGGCCGTGGGCGAGCAGATAGCCAGCCAGCGATGAATCGCCCGCGCCGACCGTGCTGACCGCGGCGACCGGCGGATGCGTGGCGAGCCACGCGCCGTCGGCCGTTACCAGGACAGCTCCCTTGGATCCGAGAGTTGCCAGTACAGCACCCACACCGGAACGCACGACGGCGGCGGCGGCCGCTGCGGCGGCCTCCGGATCCGCTTCAAGTTCCTCTGCGGTTAACGCCGTGGCGTAGCCGGCTGCTGCAGCCAGTTCCGCCAGTTCCTCGGCGTTGGGTTTCAATAGGTCCGGTTTCCCGGACACCGTGCCTGCCGACGCATCAGCGACGGCAGCGGCGAGCGGAGCGCCGGAGGAGTCGACGGCGATCAGCGGTGCACCTGCGGGCGAGCCGCCGTCGGCAGCTGAACGCAATCGGTGAGTCACCGTGGCGTAGAAATCGGCCGGGAACCCAGGCGGCAAGGAGCCTGCCAGGATAACCCAGCTGGCACCGCGGGCCTGTTCCAGGAGCAGGCTGATCAGTGCTTCCTGCTCTTCCGCAGTCAGCACCGGGCCAGGCTCGTTGATCTTCGTGGTCACGCCGCCGGGTTCGGTGAGCGCAACGTTGGTGCGCAGCGGCTCGTCGATGGCGAGGGCAGCGAACGGCACCTTGTCGTGGCGAAGCCCTGCAAGGACGGGATCGCTGTCCGCCCCCGGAAGCACGGCCACTGTCTCAACGCCCGAGGCGCACAGTGCCCGGGACACGTTAACGCCTTTGCCGCCGGATTCCTGGCTGACCGAAACGGCGCGCTGGACCTCGCCACGTTCCAACGGGCCGGGGAGGGCCACCGTGCGGTCAAGGCTGGGGTTGGCCGTGAAGGTGACAATCATGCGACCACCACGTCAACGCCGGCATCGGTCAGGGCGGCTGTGAGTTCCGGGCCGGGCTCGCTGTCTGTAATCAAAGTGTCCAGATCTTTCAGGGAGGCGAACTGGACCAGGGTTTCCGCGTCCAGCTTGGAGGAGTCGGCCAGCACCACAATGCGGCGCGCCGAGTGTACGAAGGCTGCCTTGACGGCGGCTTCTTCAGGATCGGGGGTGCTGAGGCCAAAGCTTGCGTGGATGCCGTTGGTGCCGATGAACGCGATGTCCGGGCGCAGCCGCTGGGCGGAGTCCACGGTGGCCTGTCCCACGGCTGCCTGGGTGAGGCCGCGCACCCGGCCGCCCAGCAGTTGCAGCGCGATCCCGGGTGCGCTGGCCAGCCTGGCGGCGATGGGGACCGCATGGGTGATGACCACGAGTTCGGGCGCGGCCGCTGCGTAAGGCTCGACGGCGGCTCGGCGGGAAAGCAGGTCAGCCAGCGCTTCAGTGGTGGAACCGGCGTCGAGCAGGATGCTCCCGGACTTTGCCTGGGGGATGAGGGCCAGGGCCGCCTGCGCGATGCGCATCTTCTGGTCCGGGCGCTGGATGGTCCGTTCGTTGATGCTTTCCTCGGTGGTGCTGAAGCGGTCGGCGGCCACTGCGCCGCCGTGGACGCGGCGGACGGTGCCGGCGGTTTCGAGGGTGGCCAGGTCGCGGCGGACGGTTTCGGTGGTGATGCGGAAGCGCTCAGCCAGCAGGGTCACGCTGACCCGGCCGTTGCCGGCAACAAGCTCGGCAATCTTCTGCTGGCGCTCTTCGGCGAACACGTACCCTCCATTGCGTAAAGTCTTGGGCTTCATCCGTGACTGGCATCACATGATGTGGCATTACTTGACTTTATCTTTGCTTATGTTGGTTTGTCAATGGAAATCCACACGAAACAAAGACGGCTGGCTGTCCCGGCGTGGGAAGTGGCCCCGGGGAACGAAAAAGCCGGACCGGACCGCGGTGGTCCGGCCCGGCCTGGCGGGTTTCATGACGGCGTTTCCGGTCCGAAAGGCTAGAGTCCGCCGTCGCGGCTTTCGTTGCGGGTTATGCGCTCGCCGGTGTTCGGATCAACCACTGAGCGGGTTTCGCTGACACGGCGGCTACGTCCCGGCGAGGCCAGGATGAGCGAGGCGATCAGTCCGATGACGCCCACGGCCATCAGGATGTACCCAATGAGAACCTGGTCTATGAAGGGGATCAGCCCCGGAGCAACGGCCCAGGCCAGGATGGCGCCGAGGGCAATGAGGAAGATAGCGGAACCGATTCTCATGACTTGCTCCTTGATGTTCGAGTACGTATGGTGCCGAACTGATAAGCATGCTGTGCTCTTACGCTACAGCCCGGCCCTACTCGATTCAATGACCGACAGACTGTGCTCCGGCGGTGCGGTGGTGGTGTCATGGCTGTTCAGCGGCCTGCGGCGTTTCGGCGGGACGGATGGCTAGGCTGGTCCGATGGAGACAGTTGTTTGGTCCAGGCCGGAAGCTGAGCGGGGCGGCACGCCGCTGCTGGTCCTGATGCACGGCTACGGTACGGATGAGTCCCGGATGGTGCGGCTGTTCGACTACCTGCCGTCCGAATTCACGTGTGCGGCACTCCGGGCTCCCATGGAGATCGGTGACCACTATGGCTGGTTCCTTCTGGACTATTTCCTGGCCAACGATTTCGCCGACGTCATCAGCGCCACCAACGCCGTCCACAGCTGGATCAGCTCGGTCAAGGGCCGCCACAGCAGCGTGAGCCTCATGGGCTACTCGCAGGGAATGGCCATGGCCAGTACCCTCCTGCGCCTGCACCCCGACAGCTACAAGGCGACGGTGGGGCTTTCCGGGTTTGTGCTGGACAACGAGCTGCTCGCGCTCACGGACTCCTTTGAGACCCCGCCGCCGTTCTTCTGGGGGCGGGACAAGGCGGACCTGGTGATCAATGAGGAGGCCACGGAGTACACGGCTCAATGGCTGGACAAGAATACCCAGCTGACCGCCCGGACGTATCCCGGCATGGGTCATGCGATGAGTAAGGCCGAAATGGTGGACGTGAGTGCCTTCCTGCGCCACTACGTGCTCGGCTGAGCTGATAATCCAGTTGCAGGCGAAATTTGTAAGCGCTTACACTCAAGGTTGGCCCGAGCTATCCGGCCCCTGAATCAGCTGGAAAAGGACGCCGGACCGATGCACACGTGCAAGGCCCCTCCCCGAGTTGTGCTGTCCCTTCCGTTCTCTCAGGTTGTCAGGCCGCGCCATGGCGCTCATCATGGAAGAAGACGATTCACCAGCAGCCCACCGGCCCGCCGAGGTTCCAGCCTTCGCCATTAGCCGCCCCTGCTGATCCAGCGGCCGCCGTTGCCCGCGTTTCCCCAGTTCTACCTTCGCACTCTGCTGCCCGCGTCTTGGGTCCCGAGGTTGAGGTCCTGCCCGAGAAATTCCCGCCCGCTGAGTTACGCCCCTTTTGAGTTACGCCCCAAGGCTCCCCGCCGTCTGGAAGGACACTGCGCATGACTGACGTTCTGACTACCCAAAAATCCGGTTGGACCACCGCTTCCGCCATCCTGTTCGACCTGGACGGAGTGCTGACCCCCACGGCCACCGTCCACGAACAGGCCTGGAAGGAACTCTTCGAGGGCTACCTCGCGTCCCGGCCAGACGTGCCCGGTTACCGGGAGGAAGACTACTTCGACCACATCGACGGCAAGCCCCGGTTCGACGGCGTCCGCGACTTCCTGGCGTCCCGCGGCATCGTGCTCCCGGAAGGTGAAGAATCTGCCGCCGGTTCAGGCGGCAACGGTGCGGAACCGGTCGGAGGGAACCCAGCCAGCGCTGATCCCGCACAGGCCACCGTGCAGGGACTGGGCAACCGCAAGAACCAGGTATTCAATGACATCGTCAGCGCCGGCGTCGAGCCCTTCGAGGGGTCGGTGCGTTTTCTGGAAGCCGCGGTGGCCCGCGGACTGAAGGTCGCCGTCGTCTCCTCATCCCGGAACGCCCCGGCCGTCCTCAAGGCCGCCGGCCTGAACGGGCACTTCGACATAGTGGTTGACGGAGTCGTGGCCGCGGCCGAGGGCCTCCCGGGCAAACCGAGCCCCGCCACGTACAACTACGCCGCGGAGCTGCTGGGCCTGCCCAGCGAGGAATGCGTGGTGGTTGAGGATGCCGTCTCCGGTGTCCAGGCCGGACACGCGGGGAGTTTCCACTCCGTGATCGGCGTCGACAGGGGCGCCGGCCGGCAGACCCTCCTCGACGCCGGAGCAACCCGCGTGGTCAACGACCTCCAGGAACTCCTCTAGTCAGCCTCCCCGGCTGGGCTAGCGCCCAGCCACGCATCACCCAGACCAGCACCACGCCAAAAGGATCGCAACACCATGGCTCTTATCACCGCGGACCGCGAACGGTTCCCCGACACCCCCTGGCAGCTTGTGGAAACGCACCACCAGCCAGGCAACGCGGGCACCCTGGAGACGCTCTTTGCCCTGGGCAACGGGCACCTGGGTATCCGCGGCGCCCACTGGGCCGCGGCTGATGCGGAACTGCCTGGCAGCTTCATCAACGGCCTGCACGAGATCTGGGACATCAAGCATGCGGAGAACGCATTCGGCTTCGCCCGGACTGGGCAGCGGATCATCTACATCCCGGATGCGAACAACTTCACCGTGATCATCGACGGCGAAACCCTATCGCTCGCAGAATCGGACGTCCTGGATTACCGGCGTTCCGTCGACTTTGCCACCGGCATCTACGAATGCCGCATCACCTGGCGCTGCCGTTCCGGCGCCACCGTGACCACCACGGAACGCCGCGCGGTGGGCTTCGAGTCGCGCGGCAGTCTCGGCATCTCGCTGGAAGTCGCCTCGGACCGTGAGGTTTCCGCCGACGTCACGTCGTCCGTCATCAACCGCCAGGACCAGCCTGTGGAGGACCACTCGGCGCATGACCCGCGCCGGGCCGGCCGGCACGCGGGCAGGGTCCTGCTTCCGGTCCGGATTGACGGCGGCGACGGCTCCCTCCGGCTCTCCTGGCAGGCGGCGGAATCCGGGCAGCGCGTGGGAATGGCCGTGGACCACTGGACATCCACGGGGCAACAGTGCTTTGAAACGGTCGCCGGTGAAGATGACAGCAGCGTCCGCTATGTCCTGGCTGTCCAGGCGGACCAGCCCTTCCGGCTCGAGAAGAGCGTCAGCTACGCCGCAGGCCCGGGCGTCCAGGACTCCGAGCGGGACGCCGCGGAAACCGCCGAAGCCGGGCTCCGGCCTGTGGAGGACATCTTCGGAGAGAGCCGGGAGCACTACCGGCAGTACTGGGCCACGTCCGACATTGTGGTGGGCGGCCAGCCTCAACTCCAGCAGGCCATCCGCTGGAACCTGTTCCAGCTGGCACAGGCTACGGCGCGGGCCGACGTCGCGGGCATCCCTGCGAAGGGCGTGACCGGCTCGGGCTACGAGGGGCATTACTTCTGGGACCAGGAGGTCTACCTCCTGCCCTACCTCACCTACACCAACCCCGACGCCGCCCGTCAGGTTCTGGAATTCCGGCACCAGATGCTTCCGGTCGCCAAAATCCGGGCCAAGGAGCTCAGCGTGGACGGCGCCCTGTTCCCGTGGCGCACCATCAACGGACTCGAAGCCAGCGCCTACTACGCTGCCGGCACGGCGCAGTTCCACATCGCCGCCGCCATCGCTTTTGCCACCAGCCGCTACATGTGGGCCAGCGGCGACGAGGCGTTCCGGGAAGGGATGGGCGCCGAACTGCTGATCGAAACGGCCCGCATGTGGGCCTCGCTGGGCTTCTTCGGCAAGGACGGGCTCTTCCATATTCACGGTGTCACGGGCCCGGACGAATACACGGCGGTTGTCAACGACAACCTGTACACCAACGTCATGGCCCGCTTTAACCTGAGCGCCGCCGCTGCCGTGGAACACCAGGCAATCGACGAGGCCGAGCGCCAACTCTGGGTGCAGGCTGCCAACCGCATGCAACTGCCGTTCGATGAAGACCTGCAGGTCTATTCGCAGGATAACGACTTCATGACCCTGGAGCCCTGGGACTGGACCACGCCCCGGTCAAAGTACCCGCTGCTGCTCCACTTCCACCCGCTGGTGATCTACCGGCACCAGGTGCTGAAGCAGGCAGACACCGTGCTGGCCATGTTCCTGCAGTGGCAGGACTTCACCGCGGTGGAAAAGCGCCGCGCCTTCGACTTCTACGACCCCATCACCACGGGCGATTCCACCCTGTCCGCCTGCGTGCAGGGGATCATGGCCGCCGAAGTGGGGCATCCGGACGCGGCGTTGGAGCACTTCACCAACGCGGCTTTCATCGACCTGGATGACACCCATGGCAACACCATCGACGGCGTGCACATTGCGTCCACCGGAGGGGTGTGGAGTTCGCTGGTGTGCGGCTTCGCCGGGCTGCGGGACCAGGGCCACATGCCCTTCTTCGATCCGCGCCTCCCAGCTGACTGGGACGCACTGACGTTCCACCTGAAAGTCCGCGGGCGCCTGCTGCTGGTGGAGCTCGACGGCGGCGCGCTCACCCTCACCGTCCAAAGCGGCGGGCAGCTGGACGTGGATGTCCGCGGCCAGGTTCTCCGCGTCGGTCCGGAACCGGTCCGCGTGGCACTGGAACCTTTTGAGTCCCCCGAGCCCACGGTTTTCCCCAGCGGACCGCCGACGGCGAGCATTCCCGTGATCCACGCGCTCGGCTGAGGCGCCTGGCAGCAACGCTTCTCCGCCTAAACCCCTGGCCGGAGCGGTACATAGTGTGAAGCACCCTTAGTGTTAAGGCAGTGCCGCAGCTAAGACCGCCGGCGGACAGACGTACTACAGAAGCAGAGGTGACCATGGCCAAGCGCAGCAATCCCGCAGTACGAATCGCGCAGGAAACCGCCCACAACGCGGTGTTCGACGCCGAAGGCAAGCCGAAACCGGGCGTCCACAACATGCTCCTGCGGGCGGTCGAAATCCAACGGCCGTTTGTGCTCGCCTACGTCCGGCGGTTGCAGCGCAAGCACCCCCGCGCCAGCTCAGCCAGGCTCGCGGAAATCCTTGAGCGGGACTACTTGCGGGCTGTGACCGGCGGCGGTGCGATCGTTGGGGCAACTGCCGTTGTGCCCGGCGTCGGAACGGTGGCCTCCCTGGGGCTTTCGGCCGCGGCCACCGTCGGCTTCCTCGAGGCCACGGCCCTCTACGCCACCTCGCTGGCGGAACTCCACGGAATCCGCCTGACCAACCCCGAGAAGGCCAGCACCATGGTGATGGCCATCATGCTGGGCGAAGAAGGAACTGCCCTGCTCGGAACGCTCAGCGGGCAGGCCATGGGGAAGGGAACCAGCGCAACCAAGGCATGGGGAAACGCACTGTCCAAGTCCGTGCCCACGGGTTTCGGCGCCATCCGCAGCAAGATCCAGAAAGCCTTCCTCAAGAACCTGCTCAAGCGCCAGGGGTCGGCGCTCCTTGGCCGGGCGCTGCCGTTCGGCATCGGCGCGGTGGTGGGCGGTGCAGGCAACCTCATGATGGGCCGGGCGGTCGTGTCGAACGCCAAGGAGGCTTTCGGCCCGATGCCGGATACGATTCCGGGAGAGCTCAAAGCCTCAGCCGCCGCGGACAACAAGACCCCGGCCAACAACACCCTGGAGGGCAACAACCTTGGATCTTAACGCTGACCTCGGCGAATCGTTCGGCTCGTGGAACATGGGCGATGACGCCGCGATGTTCCCCCTGGTGACCAGCGCCAACGTGGCCTGCGGCTTCCACGCAGGGGATCCCGTCACCATGCTCGACAGCTGCCGGGCCGCCTTCGAGTTCGATGTGACCGTGGGCGCGCACGTGGGATACCGGGACCTTGCCGGCTTCGGCCGCCGGTCCCTGGACATGTCCTTCGATGAGCTGTTCGGTGATGTGCTGTACCAGCTGGGCGCGCTCGACGGCGTGGCGCACGCGGTGGGTGCTTCAGTGGATTACGTCAAGCCGCACGGCGCCCTCTACAACCGTCTGGTGCACGACGAGGAGCAGGCTTCCGCGGTGGTCGCCGCCGTCCAGGCCTACGATCCCGGCCTGCCCATTCTCGGCCTGCCGGGCTCACAGCTCCTGATCCAGGCCAAGGAAGCCGGGCACCCCGTTTTTGTGGAGGCCTTTGTGGACCGCGCCTACCAGGGGGACGGCACACTGGTGCCGCGCTCGCATGATGGTGCCGTCCTGCACGACATCAACTCGATCGTTGAGCGGGCCGTGCGCCTCGCGACCAAGGGCGAAGTGGTGGCCGTGGACGGAACCGTGGTCCAGGTCAAGCCTGATTCCCTGTGCATCCACGGCGACACCCCCGGCGCCGTGGAGATGGCCGCCGCGGTCCGGGCCGGGCTCGAAGCAGCCGGCGTCGAGTTGGAGTCCTTCGCCTAGGTCAGCCGAAGACCAGGTGCGCCGCGCTGAAGATGGCAAGCCCGGCGAGGGAGCCCACCACGGTGCCGTTGATCCGGATGAACTGCAGGTCCTTGCCCACCTGGAGCTCGATCTTCCGGGAGGTTTCCTCCGCATCCCACCGCGCCACGGTTTCGGTGATGACGCCGGCGATGTCCGAGCGGTACGTCCGCACCAGGTAGCCCGCGGCGTCGCCGATCCAGGCGTTGACCTTGCCGGCCAGTTCGGGGTCAACCACCAGGCGGGTACCGAAGTCGTGTACCGCGGCCTTGAACTTGACGGTCAATTCGCTGTGCGGATCGTCGACGGCGCTGAGCAGCGCAGCCTTGATGGTGCCCCACGTGCGGGACGCCAGCTCCCGGATCTCGGGGTCGCCCAGCACCTGTGCCTTGATGCCCTCGGCGCGGGCGATCATCACGGGATCGTGCTGCAGGTCCTGCGCGAGGGACGTAAGGTATGTGTCGATGGATTGACGGACCTGATGCTGCGGATCGGACTGCACGGCCTTCGTGAACTTGAGGATTTCCAGATAGACCTTGTCTCCCACGAGCCCGTCCACGAACTGCGGGACCCACTGCGGGGACCGGTCCGAGACCAGCCGGCTGACAGTTTCATGGTTGTCCCTGACCCAGTCCACCGTCCGGTCCACCAGCAGGTCCACCAGGGTGTGATGGTGGCCGTCGGCGAAGATCCGCTGCGCGAGGCGTCCCACGGGAGGCCCCCACGGCGGAGTGAGCAGGTGCTTGCGGACCATCGACTCGATCACGGCCTGGACGTCGTCGTCGTTCAATACCTTGAACGCGCCGCGGATGACGGCGGCACCCTCCTTGGCCACGCGCTCGGCGCCGCCGGGGCCGGACAGCCACGCACCGACCTTCCGCGCCACGTCCACCGACGCGAGCTTCTCCTGGACCACCTGCTCGGACAGGAAATTGGTCTCCACAAACTCGCCCAGCGACGCCCCGATCTGGTCCTTGCGGCGCGGGATAATGGCGGTGTGCGGGATCTTGATGCCCATGGGGTACTTGAACAGCGCGGTCACGGCGAACCAGTCGGCCAGCGCGCCCACCATGCCGCCCTCCGCCGCGGCGCGGACATACTGCAGCCACGGATACTCCTTCTGCAGCGCGAACGCAAAGACAAAAATGATGGCCATGGCAACGAGGAGACCCAGCGCCACCAGCTTCATTTTCCGCAGCGCTGCCGCCTTTTCGGCGTCGCCGGCGCTCAGTTGCTGACCGCCGACGGCGGCTCCGTTCTTCGCCTCCAGCGGATCGGTGTCCGGGGGCCGGGGTGGGGACTGCCGGGTAATTGGCTCAGAGTTCACCTGCATGTGCCCAGCCTAGTCCCGTGCGTCCGGGTCCCGTCCGCTAGCGTGTCCTCATGACATTTGACGAGTCTGTTCCGGACCGCCCGCTGGTTTACGCCCACCGGGGCGCCAGTGCTGCATTTGCCGAACACACCCGCGCCGCTTACCTCCAGGCCATTGCCGACGGTGCCGACGGCGTGGAGTGCGACGTGCACCTCACCCGCGACCAGCACGCCGTCCTGCTCCATGACGCCAACCTGGACCGTACGTCGGACGGGACCGGCCCCGTGGCGGACCGCACGCTGGCCGAGTTGCGGCAGCTGGACTTTTCGTCGTGGAAAGGCGTCCGGATCCCGGAAAAATATGGCGCCCGCTCAGAGCAGTTCCTGACGCTGCCGGAACTCCTGGACATCCTCCGCGGCACCGGTCGGCCCATCGGACTGGCGATAGAACTGAAGCACCCCAGCCCCTATCAGCTGAAATTGGAGGACCGCGTGCTTGAGGTGCTTCACGGTGAAGGGTGGAACCCCTCGACCTCCACCCTGGACAACATCAGCGTCTCGTTCATGAGTTTCAGCCCGGACTCGGTGAAGCACCTGCTGAAGAAAGTCCCGGCCGCGCACATCTGCCAACTGGTGGATGACATCGACGTCGACGAAATCCGGGACGAACTGAGCCTGGGGACCCTGGCGGGCACCGCCGTCGCCAACGTGATGAAGGCGGCGCAGCTGGAAGGCGAGAGGATCCTGGACGAGTGCGAGGTGGGACTCGCGGGGCCGGGCATCATGTACATCCGCGAACACGCCCGGACCGTCCAGCGCTGGCTGGAATCCGGCCGCCGCTTCCGCGTCTGGACCGTGGACACCGAACGCGATGTTGCCCTCTGCCAAGGGTTGGGCATTCACGAGATCACTACCAACAAGCCGGCCAGGGTGCTGGCGCAGCTCGAGCCGAGCGGCCAGCAGGCTCCGCTGCCCTCCTGACGCCGCCGTTCCGCCGCCGACCCTGTTTTAGTCGCGGAGGTTCCGCTGTGATTGAGTGGAACCATGCTATTTCGCTGGTCCGGCCGGGCCGTTCAAACCCTCTCTGCAGCAGGCATGAGTGCCCTGCTGCTGACCAGCGCTATGAAACACTTCCGCGAGCCGCGCTTCTTCGCGCAGGTGGTCCCGGACTACCTCTGCCGCGACGCTCCGGACGCTAACCGCGAGGCGCCGGAGGCTGGCGCGGACAGCGCCGGCGGCGTGAGCCCGGAGCACGACGGCGGCGGGCGGCCTTTGGCGGTTATGACCCGGGAGGAATGGATCGCGGTGAGCGGTCTGCTCGAGGCGGGAGCCGCCGTCGTGCTCCTGATACCGGCCACCCGGCGGGTGGCGGCCACCGCGGTGACTGGGATGTTCGCTGTGTTCGTGGCCGGCCACGTGGACGCCCTCCGCCGCTCCTATGGCCCCACGGGCTCGCCGGCGCAGCGCAGGGCGCATACTGTCAGGCTTCCCCTTCAGCTCCCGCTCATCCTGTGGGCCTGGAGCCTGCGGAATGCCCCGGTCCGGCCGCGGCAGTGAAGATTTGCGTGTCGCCTGCCGTCCGGGTGGGCATCTCCATCAGCATCGCCACCGGCCTCTACGGTATTTCCTTCGGCGCCCTGTCCGTCACGTCCGGCCTCGATTTCTGGCAGACCATGGCGCTGAGTCTCCTGCTGTTCAGCGGCGGTTCCCAGTTTGCGTTCATCGGCGTGGTGGCCGGCGGCGGTTCCGGCATAGCGGCGATGAGTGCAGCCACGCTGCTGGGGATGCGAAACGGCATCTACGGGATGCAACTGAATGCCCTCCTGCAACCGAGGGGATGGCGGCGGTATGTTGCCGCGCAGGTCACCATCGACGAGTCGACGGCCACCAGCACAGGGCAGGCCGATCCTGCGGAGCAGAGGCGCGGGTTCTGGACCGCGGGCATTGGCATCTACGTGCTCTGGAACCTCTTTACTGCCGTCGGGGCCCTCGCCGGCAGCGGCCTGGGAGACCCGAAGCAATGGGGTCTTGACGGTGCAGCGGTTGCCGCCTTCCTCGCCCTGTTGTGGCCCCGGCTCAAGGGGTTCGAACCGGCCGCGATCGCGGTGGCGTGTGCGCTGGCCACTGTCCTCGCCGTGCCCTTCGTACCTGCCGGCGTGCCCATCCTGATCGCGGCACTTGTGGCCGCGGTGATCGGCTGGTTCAGCCACGGCCGCAGCGATGAAGGCCTTGAACCGGATGTGGATCCCTACCAGGAGCACCAGGGCCACGGCGGGACCCGGGAGGCGGACTCATGAATCTATGGTTCTGGCTGCTGTTGGCGTGCATCCTCGCCTATGCGTGGAAGGTGATGGGCTACCTGGTCCCTGCGAAGCTCCTGGAAGACCCGCGGATGTCCCGCGTGGCCGGGACCATGACCATCGGCCTTCTTGCCTCCCTGACTATCGTCAATACTGTGGCCTCCGGACAGGCCCTGGCTGCTGACGCGCGGTTGGGTGCCCTGGCCGCCGCCGCCGTTGCGCTGGCGTTCCGGGCCCCGTTCCTGCTGGTGGTTATCATCGGCGCTGCCACCGCCGCCCTTCTCCGGTTAATTGGGTGGAACTGAGCGCAAAACCTAGTGGTGCGTGGCACAACCGCTGTAGCATGATTCTGGCTATGCAGTTGGCCATGGATTTCTCGTGAGAGCGCCGACCATGGACAGACATCTGCACGTAGCCCGCACCAGACCCGGCAAGCCCCGTCACCCCGCGGCCGCTGGATGGCGCGCAGGCCTGCCGGTCAAGCGCTTCTTCACCCGGTTCAGGTCCATCGCGGACTTGCCGCCCGAGGACCTTGACATCCTCTCGGAACGCATAAGACTGGCCATGGATGTCACTCAGGAGCCCGGCATGGCCGCCTTGCATGCTGCGGTCCGGGCCGAGCTCACCAACCGGGAAGCGTCGTCGAACGACTGATGCCCCCGACGAGGTTTAGCCGTGACCTGGCAGTCGCGGCCGGAGAGGAGCGAGGTTAGATGAACGAACAGGCGGAGCACCAGGGACCGGACGCCGAAGGCGCAGCCGATCACCGAGGTTCAGAACCGAAGTCCCGGCCGATCTATGACAAGAGCGCGTCCGAAGCCACCAGGGAGTTGCGGGACACTGCCCGGCGCCGCCGTGTCGCAGAGGAGAAGCTGCAGCAGCACTTACGGGAAGCCAAGGAGCACGTCCCTCATCACCACCCCCGGGAAGCGCCTCATGCGGATCCCGTCCACGACGCCAACTCCGACCAGGACGCCGCCACGCCTGACCCCGACCTGGTGACGGGCACAAGCGTGGGATCATAGGCCGGCTGTAAGCCAAGTAAAAGGCCCGGAGGGGCGACGCCGGCTGAACGTGGTTGATCACGTCTGCTTCAGCAGGCGGCCCTTCCGGGCCCAGACGGTTGGGGGAGCAGGCCAGGTGCAGACCCGCCCGAAGCCTTTACGCGGACTGCTCGTCTCCGGACGATGCTGTGCGGCGGGCGCTTTCTTCGACGGCCAGTTCGTACCATACCTGGGCGCCGAGATCCGGGGCCGGTGTGTCGAGGTTCTGGTACAAGGCGT
Organism: Pseudarthrobacter sulfonivorans; assembly: GCF_014712225.1. Lineage (GTDB taxonomy): Bacteria > Actinomycetota > Actinomycetes > Actinomycetales > Micrococcaceae > Arthrobacter > Arthrobacter sulfonivorans. The sequence goes on along the minus strand of NZ_JACXBW010000008.1, from coordinate 192,785 downwards.
CCAGCAGGTTTGCGAGCTCTTCCGCGGCCAGCGAAGGAAGGACTTCTTCCGGGCCGCGTGGATCGTTGATGACTTGGGATAGCTTGGAGTGGTTCATCGCAGCCTCAGCAGTTCCGATTGCGTGCCAAGAACGTGGTGCATTTTTGTCTCCTCTGATGGATCAGAGGCTGGCTGCGTAACCCATCTAGAGTCTAGGCCAAGGGCTCGGGACTCACAATGCCGCAAGCCCCGGACACAGGACGGCAGCGTGCCGAAGCCGGCGCAGGTCTCAGTTGCGCAGCCGAACTTGTCAGCCGAACTTGTCAGCTGAACTTGTCAGCCGAACTGTGGACCCTGGAGCTGCGAAGCGGGCAGCGGGACGAAGGCAGGCAGGGGGCGCCCGGTCCGTTCAGTGCGGATGGCGTCCTCGATGAGCGCCACCGGGCGGCGCCACGCATCGGAACCGGGTTCCATGGTGTCCACTACGCCAATCAGCATGGCGAGCAAACGGAACATGTCCGTCAGGGAAATGTCCGGGCGGAGGGTGCCTTGTCCCTGGCCGCGGGCCAGGAGGACGCCGATGGATTCCATCAGGGATCCCGTGATTCCCGTGAGGAGTTCGCGGCGCCCTGCCACGGCACCCAGCAGGTTCGCATCTGCACTCGCCGCGGCCATGATCGCCTCGATGACGCGGAGCAGCCCCGCCGCTGCATCCATGCCCGCCACGGCCTCCACAATGACGGGGTCCACGGTCTCCCGGAGCTGCCGGTTGAGGGCGGCCAGGACCAGCTCCTCCTTATCCGCGAAGTTCCTGAACAGCGTGGCGGGCCCTACCCCGGCCGTCGCAGCGATGGTCTGGAGGGGGACGTCCGGGCCGTGCTCGCGGAAGCACTGGCGCGCAGCCAGGATGATCTTGTCCACGTTCCGGGCAGCGTCTGCGCGTAGTGGCTTGCGGACGACAGCAATGCTCATTCGATCAGGTTAGCAACGCGGCTGGCCACGAACGTGGTTACCGGAGGGTAGCCGGTTATGTGACGTTCACCCGGCATCGCAGCCGATTTCCGGCATCCGGCCACATGGCAGAATTGGCCTATGTTGCTTGCATTTTCAGTTGCCCCGTCCGGTACGCCCACCGGGGGAGCCCGCCCCGACGACGCATCAGTCCACGACGCCGTCGCGGCCGCTGTGAAAATCGTCAGGGAGTCGGGCCTGCCGCATCAGACAGACTCGATGTTCACCACCATCGAGGGCGACTGGGACGATGTGTTCGACGTCGTGAAGCGCGCCACCGAGGCCGTGGGGCAGTTCGGCAGCCGGGTCTCACTGGTCATTAAGGCCGACATCCGCCCGGGATACACGGGCGAGCTTAAGGCCAAGGTGGAGCGCCTCGAGCAGGCCCTTTCGGACGGTTCCCGGACCGTTTCCTAGACCGCTGCCTGGCCGCATGCAAGACTGTGGCCATGTTTGAGCACAAGACCCGGCCGGGCTGGCTGGCGGTGGAAGATTTCCTCACGGCAACTGTGGTGCATCCCGACGACGCATTGCAGCGCGCCGTAAGCTCCGCCGTCGATGCCGGGATGCCGCCCATCGAGGTGACCCCCAATGCCGGAAAGTTCCTCAAACTCCTGGTGCAGATTTCCGGCGCCCGGCGGGTGCTGGAAATCGGGACGCTCGCCGGCTTCAGCAGCATCTGGATGGCCCAGGGACTTCCCGACGGCGGCAAGCTGGTGACGTGCGAATACCTCACCAAGCACGCGGACATCGCCAAAGCCAACGTGGAGGCGGCCGGGCTGGGCAGCAAGGTTGAGGTCCGGGTGGGCGCGGCGCTGGACACATTGGCGGCACTGCAGTCCGAGGGCCAGGAACCCTTCGATCTTGTGTTCATTGATGCGGACAAGGAACACGACGCCGACTACCTCGATTGGGCTGTGCGCCTGGGCCGGCCCGGAACCGTGGTGGTGCTTGACAACGCTGTGTGGGAGGGAGCCATCCTGGATCCGTCCATCGACGACGTCAACGCGCCGGGGATCATCAGCGCACTGGAACTGCTGGGGAATCACCCGCAGCTCGATGCCACCGTGATCCAAACCGTCGGGTCCAAAGGCTGGGATGGGTTCGCGTTGGCAAGAGTCCGCTGAGAAGCTATTCCTAAGTATGCTTAGAATGACTCTCCGGCCGAAGTCCGGTCCGGAACGGACACCCGCCTTGGAGGAATTCGATGAAAGCGTCACCCACCCTCGCCAGCAACCTTCAGATGGTCCTGACCGACCTGGTGGAACTCCATGTACAGGGTAAGCAGGCCCACTGGAACATCGTGGGCACCAACTTCCGCGACCTCCACCTGCAACTCGACGAGATCATCGCCAGTGCCCGCCTCTTCGCTGACCAGACGGCGGAACGGATGCGGGCCTTGCATGCGCTTCCTGACGGCCGAAGCCAGACGATTGCTGCGGACACCCGCCTGGCGGAGTTGCCGGGCGGGCTGATCTCCACAAAGGACGCCGTCAAGCTGGTGACGGCCAGGCTGGAACGGACAGTCAAGACCATGCGGGATGTCCACGATGAGGTGGACGACGAAGACCCCACGAGCGCGGACCTGCTCCACGCGGCCATCGAAAGGCTGGAACAGCTGACTTGGATGGTCAACGCCGAAACCATGACACCCTCGGCGGCCGTCACTGAACCGGCGGAGAAATAGTCCTGGGCGGGGACGCCCGGGGAGTGCCTGAGCAGCACAGCTTTCCTGGACCCGTCCGACTGGTTTCAGCTGAAACCGACCTCGCCCGGTATGGCGCCCTGCTCCACGCGGTATCTGCCGCCGCCGGGGATGTCCCGGCGCTGCTGGCCCTTGCTGTCGACGCCGGAGACAGCTGGCCGAAGCCGGGGCGCGGCCAGACGGGCCTCCTCTGGGAGCTGCTGGCTTCGGTGGCCAGCGCGGATGTCGCCGCGGGCCGGATTTTCGAGCCCCACTTGGATGCGCTGGCCATCCTCGCCCAGGCCGGCCATCTGACCAGCGGGCGCGGGGGCCTGTGGGGAGTTTTCGCCGCCGAAGGACCCGGGACCCGCCTGGAAGCAAAGGCCGACGACGGTGGCATCCTGCTGAGCGGCGCCAAACCGTGGTGCTCACTGGCGCCGCTGCTTGACCGTGCCATTGTCACCGCCCACACCGAAAGCGGGGGACGGGCCGCCTTTGCCGTGGATCTCCGGCACTCCGGCGTGACGTGCGAAGTGCCCGTGTGGGTGGCGCGCGGCCTGCGGGAGATCCCCAGCGGCACGGTCCATTTCAGCCAGGTGCCGGCAGCTCCCGTCGGTGGGGATGGCTGGTACTTCAGCCGCCCCGGTTTTGCGTGGGGCGGCATGGGAGTGGCCGCCTGCTGGCTGGGCGGAGCGGTGGCCGTTGCCAGGGACTACCGGGAATCCTTGCGCGCCGCTGCCGGGAAGGGACGGGAACCTGACCAAATCGCGCTGGCAGCGATGGGGGAGACGGACCGCATCCTTACCTCCACCGTGGAGTACCTGGGGCGCGTGGCTGAGCTGATCGACAGCGGTGCCCTGTCCAACGCAGGCGATGCCCCCGCCGGCGACGGCGGCCTGTCCGCAGCCGGGGACGACACCCCGGCGGCCGGCCGCAGTGCGTGGAGCGAAGCGTTGCGCGTGCGCGGAACGGTAGCCGCCGCCGTCGAGCGTGTGCTTTCCCTGGTCACCACGAACCGGGGGCCCGCGCCGCTGGCGTTCGACGAAACCTATGCCAAGCGCATGGCTGACCTGGCGCTGTATGTGCGCCAACACCATGCCATGCGGGACGACGCCCAGTTGGGGAAGCTGACGCTCACCGGGGAGCACCCGTGGTGACCTTCTCGCACACGGACCCGGGCACGGACGAGAAGGACTGGGCTGCCAGCGGGCTGGCGGCTCTGCCTGAGCTTCCCCTTGGAACGCAGGAATTCAGTGCCATGCGGTTTGTTGTGCTTGCCGCCCACCCCGACGACGAAAGCCTCGGCGCGGGCGGCCTCCTGTCGCTGCTGCACTCCTCAGGCGCCGACGTCGACGTGCTGCTCTGTACCGCCGGCGAGGGCTCGCATCCTGAGTCCGCCACCATGACGCCCGGACAGCTGGCAGCAGTGCGGATTGAGGAGTTTGCCTCAGCGATGGAGGTACTGGGACTGGCCGGGCACTGGCGTTTCCTGGGGCTGCCCGATGGCGGCCTGAACGAACGGAAACAGGAAATCTCCGCGCAGCTGAGGGAAACCATCAACCGGGAGTCCAGCCAGCCCGGGCAGCCCCTGCCTTCACGGCAGCCGCAGCAGCTGGCGATTGTGGCTCCGTACCGTGCGGACGGCCACGCCGACCATGACGCCGTCGGCGATGCGGCGGCGCAAGTCGCCCTCGAAGACGGGCATGCCTTGCTGGAGTATCCCATCTGGTACTGGCTGTGGGCATCCCCGGAAGACCCGGCCTGGCGCTGCTGGGCACGGCTTCCCCTCGACACTGAACAGCAGGCAAGCAAGACGGCCGCCATGGCCGCGCACACCAGCCAGACGCGCCCGCTGTCTGCCCTGGCCGGCGACGAGGCGCTGCTTGGGGAGGGCTTCCTCAAGCATTTCCAGCGCCCTTTCGAAACCTTCGCCTGGAACCGTGCCGTCCCGGCACGCGCGGCCGGCAGGGACTCTGCCCCGGCGTCGGCGCCGCACACGAGCGTGGACGCGCAACGGATTTTCGACGAGGTTCACTCGGAGTCCGGGGACCCGTGGGAGTACACCACCCGCTGGTACGAGCGCCGAAAGCGCAGCCTGACGCTCGCCGCGCTGCCTCGGGAAAGGTACGAGACGGGTCTGGAGATCGGCTGCTCAATCGGGACCCTGACCGCCGAGCTGGCCGGCAGATGCGCCAGCCTCCTGGCCGTTGACGCCAGCAGCACTGCCCTGAAACTTGCCGCGGAGCGCCTTGCGCCCTTTCCCGGCGTCGCCACCCGGCAGCTGACCCTGCCGGAGGAGTGGCCGGAGGGCACCTACGACCTGGTGGTGGTCTCCGAGGTGGGGTATTACCTTGCGCCGTCGGAGCTTGATCAGCTGCTGGAGCGGATCCGGTCGTCCATGACCCCGGGCGGCACGCTGCTGCTGTGCCATTGGCGGCACCCGATTTCAGGCTGGGAGCTCGACGGCGACTCGGTCCACGCCGCGGCCCGGAACCGGCTGCGCTGGCGCACCGCAGGGCTGTACCAGGAACGCGATTTTGTGCTGGAAACGCTGGTGTCCCCCACCGATCCCGGAAATTCGGGGGCCTGACGTGGACCGCATCAGGCAGGTGGCCGTGGTGATTCCGGTCCACAACGAGGAACAGCTCCTTCCGAGGGCCCTCGGTGCCGTGCGCACCGCGGCCGACGCTCTGCAGGCGCACCGGCCGAACACCGCCGTGTCCATCCTCGTGGCGCTGGATAGCTGTACGGATGGTTCCGCGGCCGTCGCATCGCACCTGGCCGCGGTAGACCGCCGCATCAGTTCCTTTCAGGTAACGTTCCGCAGCGTCGGGGGGAGCCGGCGCGCAGGCAACCGCGCTGCGCTGCTGGCAAGCAACGAAAAGGGCCTCCCGTACGCTTCGCCGGAAGTCTGGCTGGCAAATACGGACGCCGATTCATGTGTTCCCGAGAACTGGCTGTTGCGCCAGTTGGAACTGGCCGGCCGCGGCGCGGATGCAGTCCTCGGAACGGTGGAACCTGACCCGGAAGGCATGGAGAGCGAGCTCCTGAGGCGCTGGCACGCCCGGCACCAGCTGGGAGAGGACCATGCCCACGTGCATGGCGCCAACCTGGGGGTACGGGCTTCCGCCTACGTGCTGGCGGGCGGGTTTCCCCGCCTCCGCTCGCACGAGGACCGGGCGTTGGTGGAGCGGCTTCGTAAGAACCGTGCCGCAGTGTGGTCCACGGACACCATCCGGGTCCGGACTTCGGGACGGACCGATGCCCGGGCGCCGCACGGGTTCGGCGCCTATCTGCTGTCACTCACGCGGGAACCCGCGGCGGCGCTGAAGGGCTGACCGGGATCAGGTGCAATAGGTCCACCGGCACACTGCGCGGAAAAATTCGGGGGGCCGACGACGACTGGGGGGACTGGCCTCGGTCTCAGAAGAGGCCACCTCGCCGCCGACCCCGTTTCACCCCGGCCCGATGACCGGCCGGGAAACTCACAGGATCTACAACACAATTTTCTACCATCTTGGAGGTCCTGCCTAGTCCCGGCCTTTCACGCTCCTCCCGGTTCTCCCTGCCTGGACCCGGCCCAGCTCAGCGCCCCGGACCTAGTGATCCTCGGGCCCCCGGTCCTTCCCTGCGGCACGGTCACGCACTTTGTCACGGACCCGCTCGCGATGCCGTTCGCCGGCTTGAGCCTCGGGTCCGTCCTGGCCTCCATCTCCGCCTTCCGCGTCCTGTCCGTTCTCCGCGCTGGATCTCTCGCGCAGTTCGCGGCCGTGCCGGATGTCTTCCTCTTCCTGCTTCTGCAGCTTCTCGCTCTTTTTGGTATCCCGCGGCGGCAGCTGGATGGTCTCCTCAGCCTCAATACCGGCCTGGAGCTGCCGTCCACGTTCCATCTCGGCGTCGAATTCGGCTCCAAAAAGCAGGGACATGTTCAGGATCCACAGCCACAGCAGGGCGACGATCACACCGCCGATTGCGCCGTAGGTTTTGTTGTAGCTGCCGAAGTTGGCCACGTAGAAGCCGAAGGCCAGCGAGGCCAGCAGGAACACCACCAGGGCGATGGCCGAGCCCATGCTCATCCAGCGGAATTTCGGCTGCTTCACGTTCGGGGTGGCGTAGTAGAGGATGGCGATCGCCACGATGATCAGCACCAGCATCACCGGCCACTTGGCGATGTTCCAGACGGTCACGAAGGCACCGCCCAGGCCGATCAGGCTTCCGACGGATTCTGCCACGGGGCCGCTCAGCACGAGCATCGCCGCGATGATGACGACGATCAGCAAATTGACGATGGTCACGCCGAGCATGGTGCCGCGCAGCTTCACAAAGGGGCGGCCTTCGTCGATTTCGTAGACCCGGTTCATGGCCCGGCCGAAGGCTCCGACGTAACCGGAAGCGGACCAGAGAGCGGTGAGGAGGCCGAGGACCAGCGTCAGGCCGGCGGCTGAGGAGCTGGCAAGGTCCTGGACCACCGGGCGGATCGTGTCCAGGGTCTGGCCCGGAGCGAAACCCTGGACGATGTCGAGCAGGGCGGAGGTGGTCTTTTGCGGGTCCCCGAAGATCCCGAGGAGGGACACGAGCGCCAAGAGTGCCGGGAAGATCGAAAGGACTGAGTAGTAGGTCAGTGCCGCTGCCAGGTCCGGGCACTGGTCCTTCGTGAATTCGCGCAGGGTCTTTTTGGCGATGTATTTCCAGGACGGCTTGGTGACGTCGGTGGGGCTGTCCGGTTTCCGGTTGTCATCGGGCGCCGGAGCCTGGCCCGCCTTGGCGGTGCTGGTTTCGGACGAATCGTGAGCGGCCATGAGGTGTCCTCTCGGTTGTTAATGGACAGGCCGGCCCTCCCGGAAAGGGGGACCGGCCTGACTGGTATTGCTGCACACGGGGTATTAGCGCCGGTCACGTGTTTTGGACGTTGTCCTTGGCGTCGGTGGCGCGGTCTTTGACGTCGGCTGCTGCTACCTGGCCTTCGGCTTTGACGTTTTCGGCGGCGTCGGTGGCGGTGGCCTTGACGTTTTCCATGGCTTCGCGGGCTGGTTCCTTGAGGCCTTCGGCCATGTCTTTGGCGGCCTCGGTCAGCTGGGTGGTCATGGGTTCGGCGGCGGTTTTGAGCGCGTCGGCTGCCTCGCGTTCCTTTTCGCTGGCGGGGATCAGGGCCGAGAGCAGCAGCCCGGCGCCGAACGCGATCAGGCCTGCGGCCAGGGGGCTGCCCTGGGTTTTGGCTTTGACCTGGTGCGGGGCGTCGCCGATCGCGGCGCCGGCGTCGTGCAGGGCGTTCCCGGCGCTGTCGGTGCCGTGGTGCACGCCGGTGTGGGCGCGGGTGGTCAGGTCCTCTGCTGTGCCCATGACTTTCTCCTTCACTCCGAACACCGCGTCCTTCACTTTGTCGGTCTGGCGGTGGACGATGTTGGACGGGGTGACTTTGTCGGCCACGGCGTCAACGTTGGTGCCCAGGCGGGCGCGGGTTGCTTCAATGTCTGAACGGATTGCGTCCGGGTTGTCGCTCATCGTTTTACCTCACCGGGTTTCAGGGTTGGGGGGATTTCTGAGAGTGTTTGCGTGGTCTGGGGCAGGCCCCTGACCGCTTTGAGTTCCTTGCGGCCGATGGTGGCCAGCACGGCGGCGATGATGCCCCAGATCAGGGCGACGACGACGGCGGACCAGCCCAGTCCCATCAGCTCGCCCAGGGCGTACCAGAGGGCGATGGAGAGGAACAGCAGGACGAAGTGTCCGGCGACGCCGGCGCCGGCGAGCATGCCGCCGCCCTTGCCTGCCTTGCCGGCTGACTCTTTCAGTTCGGCCTTGGCGAGTTCGACTTCCTGGCGCATCAGGGTGGACAGGTCACGGGTGACCTCACCGAGCAGATCACCCAGCGAGGTGTTATCCGCCTTCACGTGCGCCGCCGACGCGGGAGGCTCCGGAATCTGGCTACTCATCACAGCCTGCCAGTCTGGCCGTCCGCGGAGCGGTCCCGGGTCAGGGGGTCGGTGGCCAGCGGATCATCGGCGAGCTCCCGGTCACCCAGGGGATCGTCCGCCAGCCGGCTGCCCGACCACGGCTCCTCCGCGAGCTGGGGGCTGTCCAGGGGACTGGCGGGACGCGGCAGGTCACCGTAGCTGCTTCCCGGTGCGCCGCCGTCGAACCCCGCCGTCGTAGTGGCCGGACCGGGCAGTCCGACCGGCGGCGGCGGGACTGTGCCGCCAGCTGACGGCGTGTAGCCGCCAGGGCCGGCGCCGTGTGTCCCGGTGGCGTCGTACTGACCGCCGGACCTGCCCGTTGCCGACTCCGGCGCACCGGCCTGCAGGCTGCGGCCCAGCCGTCCGGCGAGGACTCCGGCACCGGCGGCAAGGAGGAGGAACGTTCCGGGGCGCTGCCGCGCGAAGTTCTTGACTTCGTTCAGCAGGGACCCGGGATCCCGGCCGTCCAGCCAAGCGGCAACGGAGGAGGAACGCTCTGCGGCCTGGCGCACAAGATCCGAAGCCACTCCGGGCTGGTCCGAGGCCCGCGCCATGGCGTGCAGTTCGTCGGAAACTGAGCGGAGGCCGTTGGCTACCTTTTGCTGCTGCGCGCCGGCCTGGTCAGTGAGGTCGCTGCGGGCCTGGTAGAACAGATCCTTCGCGTTAGCCTTCGCCTCGGAGGCGACATTGGCCGCTTCCGTCTTGGCGGTTTCAGCCACGCTTTGGGCCGAGTCCGCCGCGGTCCGGGCAACGTCCGCCGCCTCGCCCTTGACAGCGTCGGTGCGTGACCCGCCGGGGCCCCCGTCCTTCTGCGGAGTCGTTGCGGGCGGTGTGGTTGTGGGCGGCGTCGAAAATGCGCCTGTTGTGGCAGTGGCGGGAAACGTGCTGGCGCTGCGTTCTGCGGTCAAGCTGGATTCCTCTGTAGAGCCGGAAAGGCCGGGAGACGCCGTAAACGCCGGGTCCTCGGGCCGTTGGTTCTCTGTCATCTTCGCTCTCTCTTTCCAAAGAAGGCCGGTTGCTGATCAAGAACCAGCCATGCTGGCCGTAAAATAGTAAGCATGGTTACTAATAGAACATAAGTACCCTTGCTGGTTATTTTCAAACGAGTAACAGAATCAGCGGGTCCGAGGCGCCGGCAACTCCGGTGGTGCGGCCCGGTCGAAGCAATTGGAAAGAGGTGGGTAGCTTGGACATCGCACCCTGGATTTGGGTTGTCATTGGCGTTGTTGTCGTGGTCCTTCTCGTCGTGTTCCTGATGACGGGCCGTCGACGTCGGGCAATGGAGCAGAAGCGGGACGAGGCAAACCGCGAAAAAGCCGCTGAAATCCGCCGGAAGGCCGAGGCGGTGGAGCTCGACGCCCGTGAGAAGGAGGCCCGGGCCAGCCGTGCCCGCGCTGACGCGGAACAGGCCCAGGTTGAGGCGGCGCGGCTGAAGCAGGAAGCCGAGCAGAAATCCGGCGATGCACGTTCCCTCCGGGAAGATGTGGCCAGGCATACCGAAAAGGCCAACGCAATTGACCCCGATGTTCACGAGGATGACCATACGGGCCGGGGCCGGGGAATGGGCCGCGATGCGCAGGCGGATGCCCGCAGGGAAGTGCCTGACGAGGCCGGCAGCGGGACTCGACAGGCTGAACCTCACGCCGAAAATTCCGCAGACGGCGCCCGGCGGGTAGAAGGCGACGAACGCGTCCAGGCTGAGGAGCTTCGGCGGCGCCGCGAACGTACCGAGGGCGACGCGCCGCGTTCCGGAATCTAATCTCCTGAATTAGTCAGCAGCATTTTCCGGTCCCCGCAGGGCGGCTGGCGGGTTCGCCGGCCAGTCGCCCGCCGGGAGGCTCGCTGAGGCATTGTTTTATAAGCAGGCTTATGATTTCCTACTTCTAAGTCTTGCCACAGGCTTTCGGACCACCACCCGGAGGACGCTGACAATGCCCGAACTCCTCGTTGCGCTTGCCCGAGATACTGCTCCATACCCCTTATCGCCCCCGGCTCTTTCCCGCGATGAGCCATCTGAGCTGCCCCCGCCTCTTCAGCAGGTGCCGGGGCAGCCCTGGCCGCAGACGCCTGAGGGCGCGCCCGGACCGCCAACTGCCAAAGGGGGAAGGCTCCGGGAAGCGTTTGAGAACGGGCTGGTCCTGGATTATCTGGATCTTGCCGAAGCGCTCGCCGCCCGGTTCGAGGCCCGCGGCAGGGAACGGGCGGACCTCAACCAGGTGGCTTACCTCGGCCTCGTGAAGGCTGCGAAGGGCTTCGACCGGAGCAAAGGTGAAAGTTTTCCCGCGTACGCCGCTCCCACCATCACCGGCGAACTGAAAAGGTACCTGCGGGACCGCAGTTGGATGGTCCGGCCGCCGCGGCACATCCAGGATCTGCGCTCGAGGCTTTTCCGCGCGGAGCCCGAGCTGGCGCAGTCCTTGGGGCGTAATCCCACTGTCTCCGAACTTGCCCGGCATCTGGACGTGGAAGCCGGTGACGTGCGGGAGGCGATCAACGCTTCCAGCAGCCTCCACCCTGACTCGCTCGACGCCGTCCCTCCCCACGGTGGGGCGCTACCCGCGTCAGAGGTGCTTGCGTGCGCCGACATGCCCCTTGACCGGCTGGAGGAGCTCTCCTGCCTCCGCGAGGCCATGCAAGACCTGGACGCTGCAGACCGGGAGCTGTTGTACCGCCGGTACTTCTGCGAGGAGACGCAGGTGGAACTCGGCAAACGGCTCGGCATGACGCAGATGCAGGTTTCGCGGCGCCTGGCGCGCGTCCTGGTGGACCTGCAGCGCCGGCTCCTGGACAGCAGCCAGCCTTTGGACAGCGGTCATGGCGCAGGTGCCAGCTCGGCCGCGGCCCGGAGCACATCGTCCACCGTCACGCCCAGCAGGGCCGGGTCGGGGCTGTCCGCGAACGGGTCACCACGGCGCAGATCCTCCCGCGTCAACGCCACGTGAGGGCCGGGAGGCGGTCCCCAGCGCCGTGGACCCACCGGTCCGAACAGCACGATGGATGGCCGGGCGTACGCGGAGGCGAGATGTGCTGCCCCGGTGTCCGCAGAGATGACCAGCCTCGCGGCCGCGATGCAGGCCGCAAACTCCCGAAGCTGCAGGCTGCCGGCCAGCACGGCGCTGCCGGGCAGTCCGGCCTGCCGGCAGATTTCCTGTGCGCGCTGCCGTTCCTGGGCGCTTCCGGTGAAAACCACCCGGTGGCCGCTTTCCGCCAGCCGCCGGGCCACCCCGGCAAAACGCTCGGCCGGCCAAAGCCTGCTCGCAAATGCGGCGCCCACATGGATCACGGTTGCATCAGGAAGCTGCGCGGCGACAGCGGGAATGCGCAATGCAACATCGTGGGGGTCGGCGTCGATCCGGTGCCACTGCAGAAGGCGCGTCCAGCGCGAACGCTCATTGAGGTCTTCCACCCACTCGGGCCCGTCGGCTCCGCCGCCGCGGTGCGCCATAGTGACCCGGGGCCCGGCTGCCTGGAGCAGGGTTGTGCTTTGCGGACCTTTGCCGTGCAGGTTGACGGCGATGTCCACCGCACCCTGCGGAATGGGAAGGGGCTCGTCCAGTCCGCGGACGGGCAGCAGTTCATAGCCGCCCACCAGCTCAACGGCATCGGCCAGCCATTCAGGGGACGCGTAGAGCAGGCGATGCTGTGGAAACGCTCTTCGCAGGGCATGCAGGGCGGGAACGGCGGCCAGGAGATCGCCGAGGCCCAGCGCGCGGAGCACCAGGAGCTGAGGCCGGGCACCGTCCCGTTCCTCGTTCTGACACGCCATCACGCTGCCTTCCCTTCGAGCGTCACTGACTGCGGCCCCGCCGATCGGGGTACTTCTGAGGATTGTATTCCGGGTAAATGCCAGGCGGCTTGTTTAGGGACCGCCCTGCCGGGGAACTACGTCCGTATGGGAAGCTCCGAAACACCGCAGCTCAGGGCTGTCCTGTTCGACCGGGATGGAACCCTGGTGGTTGATGTGCCCTACAACAGCGACCCCGGCCTGGTCCGGGCCATGCCGGGAGCCAAAGGCGTCCTTGATTCACTCCGGAAGCGGGGCCTCGCGGTAGGAGTGCTCAGCAATCAGTCGGGCGTGGCCCGGGGGATCCTTACCGAGGCGGAAGTGGCCAGCGTCAACGCCAGGGTGGAGGAGCTCCTGGGCCCCTTTGACGTGTGGGAGGTGTGCCCGCACGGGGATACCGACGGCTGCGCGTGCCGGAAACCGGCTCCCGGCATGGTGCACAGCGCCTGCCGGCGCCTGGGCATCCACCCGTTTGAGGCAGCGCTGATTGGCGACATCGGCAGCGACGTCCGGGCGGCCGAGGCCGCAGGAGCGAAGGGAGTCCTGGTGCCCACTCCGGTCACGCGGTCCGAGGAAATCACAGAAGCAAAGCTGGTGGCCCGGGACTTGGCCGGGGCAGTTGACCTGTTGCTGGGGGATGCCTGATGGGCCGCGTGCTGGTGGCCCGTATGGACAGCCTGGGCGATGTCCTGCTGGCCGGTCCGGCTGTGCGTGCTGTGGCCAACGGCCGGCAGCCGGACGGGAGCCAGCCCAATTACGTGGTGATGCTCTGCGGCCGGGAGGGTGAAGCGGCCGCGTCGATGCTGCCCGGTGTGGTGGAGGTCTACAGCTGGGACAGTCCCTGGATCATGAACCCCGCGCCGCAGATGACGGGACCGCATGCCAACCGGCTGATCGACTACGTGCGGAACTCCAGGATCACGGAAGCCGTCATCCTAACCTCCTTTCATCAGTCCCCGCTGCCCCTGGCACTGCTGCTGCGGCTGGCTGGCGTGCAACGGATCAGCGGCGCCTCAACCGACTATGCGGGCTCCCTGCTGGACGTTCGGCTCAGGCCGGGGGAGGACATTCCGGAGGACCAGCCCGAGGCGGAACGGGCGCTGGGTATTGCCCGGGCAGCAGGGTTCACGCTGCCCCGCGGAGACGACGGAAAACTCCGGGTGCATTCTGTTCCGGAAGTAAAGGAACTGGTGGGGGAAGGACCGTACATCGTGGTCCACCCCGGAGCAGCCGTACCCGCCAGGGCGTGGCCGCCGCTCCATCACGCCGCCGCCGTCGAACTCCTGGCGGGAGCGGGACATCACGTGGTGGTGACCGGCGGCCCGGCCGAGACGTCCCTGACCGCCACTGTGGCAGGACCGTCGGCAAAAGACCTTGGCGGTCGCACGGACCTTCGCACCCTGGCCGGGGTCCTGGCCGGGGCGGACGCGGTGGTGACCGGCAACACGGGACCGGCCCACCTGGCCGCAGCCGTGGGAACGCCGGTGGTTTGCCTGTTCTCCCCGGTGGTCCCTGCCGTGCGCTGGGCACCGTACGGCGTCCCCCTGGAACTGCTGGGCGACCAGAATGCGGCCTGCCGCCTGACGCGGGCGAGGACCTGTCCCGTCCCCGGGCACCCCTGCCTGGATTCGGTGTCGCCGGAAGATGTGATGCAGGCCGTGGAACGCCTGATCGGTGGCGTGGCCTCGCTCAGCACACACGCAAGCACCCGGCTCAGCACGCGCAGAAAGGACCGCCCTTCATGAGAATCCTGTTATGGCATGTCCACGGATCGTGGACCGACGCCTTCGTCCGCGGCAGCCACGAATACCTCCTGCCCGTACTTCCGGAGGGCGGCCCTTGGGGCCTGGGCCGCGCGGGCCGCGACTGGCCGGACTCCGTCCGGGAGGTGACGCTGGCGGATCTCGACGGCGACGCGATCGACGCCGTAGTGCTTCAGCGGCCGGAGGAAATCGACGAGGTGGCCGCCCGTCTTGGCCGGCGTCCGGGCGTTGACCTGCCGGCGGTGTTCGTGGAACACAACACGCCCAAGGCGAATTTCCCCTTCAGCCGCCATCCGTTGGCCGATCAGGACACCATTCCGGTGGTGCACGTGACGCACTTCAACAAACTCGCCTGGGACACCGGGTGGGCCCCGGCGCTGGTGGTGGAACACGGCATCCCGGACCCCGGCCAGCTTTACACCGGCGAACTGCCGGAACTGGCCGTGGTGGTCAACGAGCCCGTGCGCCGCGGCCGGGTGACCGGGACAGACCTGTTGCCTGCGTTCGCTGCCGTAGCGCCGGTCCATGTGTTCGGGATGAAGACTGAAGGCCTGGCGGCCGCCGCCGGGTTCGAAAACTCCCCGCTCCATCTCCGCGGTGACCTCAAGCCCAGGGAACTCCACCGCGAACTGGCCCGCTGCCGGGTTTACGTCCACCCCATGCGCTGGACATCCCTGGGCCTGTCCCTCCTGGAGGCGATGCACCTGGGCATGCCGGTCCTCGCCCTGGCCACCACCGAAGCACCCCGAGCGGTCCCGCCCGAGGCAGGCGCAGTGTCCGCCGATGTCGGGGAGCTCCTCCACGCTGCCGAACGCCTCCTCGCCAACCCGGAAGAAGCCCGACGGCGGGGCGTCGCCGCCCGGGAGGCGGCCCTGGCACGCTACAACCTGGGCAGGTTCCTGGCTGACTGGGACGCCGTGCTTGCGGAGCTGCGGCCCCGGCGCGCGGGCGGCAGGCGCCCGGCTGGCAGCGACTCTGACAGCGGCTCTGGCAGTAACGCCGGAACCAACCCGCGCAGCAACGCCGGAGGCGCGCCCGGAGGCAACTCCAGTCCCGATGGGTCGAACGCGTCCACCAGACTCCAGGAAGAGCAGATCCTTGTTCCGGCGCGAGAGAGGAAGTCCCTATGAGAATCTCCATGGTTTCAGAACATGCGAGCCCGCTGGCGGCCCTGGGCGGAGTGGACGCCGGCGGGCAGAACGTCCATGTGGCGGCATTGTCCGAGGCCCTGGCCGCAAGGGGCCACAGCGTCACCGTCTACACCAGGCGGGACGGACCGCAACTGTCCCGCCGGGTGGCAGTGGGCCCCGGGCTCGAGGTTGTCCACGTGGACGCCGGACCTGCCCGCCGGGTTCCCAAGGATGACCTGCTCCCGTTTATGGGGGCACTGGCCGACGGCATCGCCAGGGACTGGGGCCAGCAGCCGCCGGACGTGGTCCACGGCCACTTCTGGATGTCGGGGCTGGCGGCCCTTGACGCAGCCGGGCGGGATGCGGGTTTCCGGGTCCCGGTGGTCCAGACGTTCCATGCGCTGGGCACCGTCAAACGCCGGCACCAGGGCGCCGAGGACACCAGCCCGCGCGAGCGCCGCTGGCTGGAGCCGGGCGTGGGCCGCTCCGCCGATCGGATCATTGCCACCTGCCCCGATGAGGTTTTCGAGCTAAAGGCCATGGGCATCGACACCGCCAAGGTGTCCCTCGCGCCGTGCGGCGTGGATTTGGGGCTCTTCACGGCCATCGGTCCGGCAGCCCCGCGGACGCGCCGTCACCGCATCCTCTCCGTGGGGCGCCTGGTGCCGCGCAAGGGCGTTGACCTGGTGATCCGTGCGCTTCCGCACCTGGCCGCGGCGGGGTGCGACGACGTCGAACTCCTCATCGTGGGTGGCGGCGCCGACCTGGGTCAGCTTGACTCCGATCCGGAGATACGGCGGCTGATGGCGATGGCGGCGCAACTTGGTGTCCGGGAGCAGGTGACGCTGCTCGGGCACGTTCCCCGGTCCGAAATGCCCGCGCTTTTCCGCAGCGCGGATGCCGTGGTGTGCGCGCCCTGGTATGAGCCGTTCGGGATCGTCCCGTTGGAGGCAATGGCGTGCGGTGTCCCGGTGGTGGCTGCCGCCGTGGGCGGTCTTCGCGACACGGTAGTGGACGGCAGCACCGGCATCCACGTGCCGCCGCGGGATCCGGAAGCGATTGCCGCAGCGCTGGCCCGGCTGCTCGGCGACCCCGCACTGCGGGACGAACTTGGCGCCGCCGGGCAACGGCGCGTCCGCTCCCGCTACTCATGGGAGCGGGTGGCCGCCGAAACCGAGAAGGCCTACCAGCTGGCAGTGGCCGGCATGCCCGCCCGCCGGGGCCGGATGGAAGGAGTTGCGCTGTGACGGCCGAATGGTCCCTCCGGGAGCAGGACCTTGAGGTCCTGACCGAAGACGCGGCCTTTTCCCCGACGCTGCCCGGGCTGGCTGCCGACAACAACGCCGCCGCAATGGACGCCGTGCAAGTCCACCTGGACAACGTCCTGCCGGCACTGGAATCGCTCCGCAGCCAGTCCGGCCGCCTCGCTGCCTGGGGTGTTGAACTGGCGAACCGGCTGCTCAGCGGCCAGCGGCTCCTCGCCGCCGGGAACGGCGGCTCCGCGGCAGAGGCGCAACACCTCACCGCGGAACTGGTGGGCAGGTTCGACGGTGAGCGCGTTCCGTTTTCCGCCATCTCGTTGCACGCGGAGACTTCGGCGGTGACCGCCATCGCCAACGACTACGGCTACGAGGAGGTGTTCGCCCGCCAGGTCCGCGCCCATGGCCGCATCGGCGATGTGCTGGTCCTTTTGTCCACCAGCGGCAACAGCCCCAACCTGCTGCGCGCGGTGGAAGCGGCCAAGCGCGTGGGCATCACCACCTGGGCGCTCACGGGCGCCGGACCTAATCCGCTCGCCGCTGCCTGTGATGAGGCGGTCCTGATCGACGCCATCAACGCCAATGCCCAGGAAGGCCACCTGATCGCCTTGCATGCGCTCTGCCGGGCTTTCGAGCTGGAGGTCGGCCGCCGGACCTCGCGGACGGGCCTGCCATGAGGATCGTCGTGGTGGGGGACGTGATCCTGGACGTAGACCTGGGCGGTGAAGCCACCCGGCTCAGCCCGGATGCGCCCGTCCCCGTCGTGGATGTTTCGAGCACCAGGCGGCGCGCCGGCGGCGCCGGGCTGGTCGCCCGGATGCTGGCGGAGGACGGCTGGCCCGTCAGCCTGGTGACGGTGCTCGCGGACGACGACGCCGGGCGGCACGTGGAGGCTGCGCTCGCCGGAGTAAAGGTCGTGGCCGGTCCAAGCGGCTCCCCGACGCCCGTCAAGACCCGCGTCCGGGCAGGAACCCACGCCGTGGTTCGATTTGATGAGCACTGCGGCCTGCCGCAGGCCCCGGACGTCACACCTGCAATGCTCCGGGCCGTGGCCAAGGCCGGCGCCATCATCGTGGCCGACTACGGGCGCGGCCTGGCCGCCAACCCGCAGCTCAGGGAACTGCTGGAACGGTTGGCCGACGAGGTGCCCATAGTCTGGGACCCGCACCCATCCGGCGCCCGTCCTGTCCCCGGAGTTTCAGTGGTGACACCGAACCTCGCGGAGGCCCTTCAGGCGGCGGGCACCCGGACAGGCGGTCCCTTTGGGTCGCCCGCCGAGGACGGTGCAGGCGGGGTGGCCGGCATCCTGCTGGACGAGTGGCGCAGCCGCGCGGTCCTGGTCACCACCGGGGAACGGGGCGCCACGCTGCTGCTCGAACACGATCGCACGCCGCGCCCCATCCTCGCGCCCCGGGTAGAGGCGGCCGACCCTTGCGGGGCGGGAGACAGGCTGGCCGCGAGCGTTGCCGTCCACCTGCTCGAAGGCCGGGACCTTGAGGACGCTGCAGTCCTGGCCGTCCACGAGGCCGCCGATTTCCTGGCGGCCGGCGGCGTGGCGTCGCTGCCGGACCGGCAAGCTACGGGCAAATTCAGGCGCCGGCCCGCGGAGCCCCTGCTCCTGGTCCGCCGGGTCCGGGACAACGGCGGCAAGGTGGTGGCCACAGGCGGGTGCTTCGACCTGCTGCACGCCGGCCATGTCAGGTCGCTTGTAGCTGCGCGGGAGCTGGGCGACTGCCTGGTTGTGTGCCTGAACTCGGATGCTTCCGTGCGCAGGTTGAAGGGCGAGCAGCGTCCCATCATGATCGAGCAGGACCGGGCAGAGCTGCTGCTCGCCCTGGAATGCGTGGACGCGGTGATGATTTTTGACGAGGACACTCCCGAAGCCGCCCTGGAACGGCTGCGTCCCGACATCTGGGTCAAGGGCGGCGACTACAAAGGTGAACGGCTGCCCGAGACCGACCTGGTGGAGAGCTGGGGCGGGCGCTGCGTGACCGTCCCCTACCACCCGGCCCGCTCCTCGACCCTGCTGGCCGAGGCCCTCGCGAAAGTCAGCTGACGGCACGCCCAACTCCTTTACCCACCATTCTCCAGAACCAATCCCAGTGGAAGGAACACCATGAACACTGAGTCATCCTGGCCCGGCCGGGTCCTCATCACGGGAGGCGCCTCCGGACTCGGCGCCGCCGTCGTCGATGCCGTGCTCAACGCAGGCGGGACACCCGTGGTGCTGGACCGCGACATCAGCAGCGTGTCCGGCGTCAAAGCCTTCGAAGTGGACGTTGCGGACCGCGCCGCGGTGGAGCGGACCGTCCGGGAGGCGGCAGAGTCGCTCGGCGGGCTCGACGCTGTGGTTACGGCGGCAGGAATCGACCGCTGCGGGAAACTGGCAGACATTGCAGCGGAGGAGTGGGAGAAGGTGATCGGCGTCAACCTGATGGGCACCGTATCGGTGGTCCGGGCCGCCCTGCCGTATCTCAAAACCTCGCACGGCCGCGTGGTGACGGTGGCCTCCACCCTGGGCAAGCGGGCAGTGGCCGACGCCACGGCCTACTGCGCATCAAAGTTCGGCGTCGTCGGCTTCACCCACGCCCTGGCGGCGGAGACCGGCGGGGAGATCGGCGTGACCGCCATGATCCCGGGTGGCATGAACACCCACTTCTTCGATGATCGGACGGAGCAGTACAAGCCGCAGGACGATTCCCGCCTGAACAGCCCCGGCAACGTGGCCCAGGCCATCCTGTTCGTCCTGTCCCAGCCGCCGGGCTGCGAGGTGCGCGAGATGCTGATATGCCATCCTGAGGAAGGTTCCTGGCCGTGAGGCGCCCGTGCAACGGGACGCCCCCGTGCAATGAGTCCGGTGAGCCTCTGTTTCTCAGTAACCCGCTGCACGGAAGTTCCCCGCTGCACGGATATTGCGCGCTGCACGGAACCTACAGTGCCAGCAGGCTCCGGACATCCGCGTACACGCCGTCGGGCCGGATGCCGGCCACC
Source organism: Pseudarthrobacter sulfonivorans (assembly GCF_014712225.1). Classification (GTDB taxonomy): domain Bacteria; phylum Actinomycetota; class Actinomycetes; order Actinomycetales; family Micrococcaceae; genus Arthrobacter; species Arthrobacter sulfonivorans. Next base: position 173,233 of record NZ_JACXBW010000008.1, on the reverse strand, counting down.
AGCGAATCGTCATGCGGGCACCGCGGGGCCGTCCAGCCAACCTGCGTGACATCCGCCCCGCACACCGGGCAGTTCGTCACCCAGGAGAGGTGGACCCGGTGCCGGCCGCGGCCCAGCGGGCCCGCAGTCAGGGCGTTCCCGGCCCAATAGATGCCGACGGTCGGGGCGCCGAGCGCCTGTGCCAAATGCCGCGGACCGCTGTCATTGGCCAGGACAGCATCCGCACGGGCCAGCAGGGCTGCCAGGTCGCCGAGCCCCAGCATCCCGGCCACCGAGCACACCTGGCCAGCTCCGGCGGAACGCCCGACGGCGGCACTCACCACGGCGTCCGCCAGCTCCGTTTCGCTGTGGTCACCGACCACCAAAACCCGGGCGCCGTCGTCGGCCGCTGCCCTGGCGACGGCCCCGAAACTCTCCACCGGCCAGTGCCGCCGGGGGTCTGTGGCGCCGGGGTGCAGCACCAGCAGCGGCTGGCCGTCCGGCGGCAGCGCCGCACCCAGGACGGCCGGAAGCCGGGCCACGAACTCCGCCCGCGGGTTGACCCGGGCCTCCAGCAGGACGGGCGGGGCGCCGGCCAGTCCGGCAACTTCGAGGGCGCGTATGGGTTCGTGCTGGTAGTAGGTGTACGGCAGGGTGCGTTCCAGCGGGGTGGCGTCCGGCGTGCCGGATCCCGCCGTATGACGCGCCTGGACCTGCAGCAGAAAAGGGTTGGAGAACCGCCCGCCGCCATGGAGCTGCACGGCGAGGTCGAACTGCCGTTCCCGGGCGGCGCCGAAGAAGGCTGCCACGGCGGCCGGATCCTCCGGGCCGGGACGCACGCCTTCGGCAGCGGGCAGGACCATCACATCGTCCACGGCGCTGTGGGTGGCGGCGACGAGTCCTTCATGGATAGGCGTGCCCAGCAGCGTGACCGTACTGCCGGGATAGGCCGCTTTTAGCGCGGACACGGCCGGGAGGGCGAACATCAGGTCGCCGAGTCCGCCGCCGCGCAGCAGCGCGATCCGCGAAACCCCGGAAAACCTGCCCAGCACCGGTCCGACGCCCCCAGCGGTTTGTTCCATGCAGTGCCCCTCCCATGCTGCTTTCTTACACACCGCGAGCCTTGCACGCCCGTGCTCCTGCCTGTGGTGCCACCCTACGGAGGCGGGGGCGCAGTTGGCTATACGTGGATTCTGTCCCGGCGTCCGGCGTGTAAACAGCTGTTCCGGGGGTACGGGACCGCAAGGAGAAAGCACGTACGGAGGAGATCCATGCATACCACTGCCGCGTCCACATCCGCCGCCGACCTGCACCTTGACGGCTCCGGGCTGACCATCAGCGATCCCCGCACGGGGGAGTACCTGTGGTCCGTGCCCGAGGCCGAACCGGGCGCGGTGGAGGACGCCGTCGAGATGGCCCGGAGTGCGGCCAGGGGGTGGGCCGCCGTTCCGCCGGCCGAGCGGGGTGCCGCTCTCCGCAGCGCGGCCCGGGCCCTGGACACGGCGGCGGAGGAGCTCGCGGCCCTCAACAGCAGCGAAACCGGACGGCCCTTCAAGGAGGCCCTCGCCGGAATCGCTGCCGGGGTCTCCACCCTTGAGCAGTACGCCGAGATTGGTCCCCTGCACCGCGGACACAGCCTGCTCGGCAACAGGTTTGCTTCTGACTACACGGTTGCCGAACCCCGCGGCGTGGCCGTGCTCCTCACCCCGTGGAACGACCCGGTTGCCGTGGCCTGCGGACTCATCGGCGCCGCCTTGGTCACCGGCAACACCGTGCTGCACAAGCCGAGCGAACGCTGTCCCCGCCTCGGCGAGGCCCTGGGGGAGGTGCTGGCGACGGCGTTTCCGCCGGGCGTCCTGCTCACAGTGTCCGGCGGAGCCCGAGTGGGCGCCCTGCTGACCCGGGCCGCCGTCGACGTCATTGCCCACGTGGGGTCCAGCGCGTCCGGGGCCCGGATTGCCGGCGCGGGGGCACAAACCGGAGCCCATGTGATCCGTGAGAACGGCGGGAACGATCCCCTTGTGGTCGACCGGGACGTGGACCCTGTCTGGGCTGCCGAGCAGGCTGCCATCGGTGCCTTCAGTAACAGCGGACAGATCTGCACCGCAGTGGAACGGATCTACGTCCACGAAGCGATCGCGGCCCGGTTCTGTACAGCCCTGGAAGCGGAAGCGGCGTTGCGCAACAACAACGGCAGCGTGGCTCCGCTGGTGGACACCACGCTCCGTGACATCGTCCATGCCCAGGTATTGGAGGCCCTCGAGCAGGGTGCACATGCGGTGGAAGGCGGCGATCTTCCCGACGGGCCTGGCGCTTTCTACCCGGCAACGGTGCTGCTCGGCTGCACCGACAGTATGCAGGTGATGACTGAGGAGACTTTCGGCCCGGTGGCTGCGGTGCGGGTTGTCCCGACGTTCGACGACGGGCTGCAGCTTGCGGGCAGCGGCCGCTACGGTCTGGCCGCCACGGTCCTGACGGGCAGCATCGCCCATGTCCAGAAAGCCGTCGCGGCGCTTCCGGTGGGCACCGTGAAAATCAACGAGGTGTTCGGCGGTGCGCCGGGCGGCTCAGCCCAGCCCCGCGGTGCCAGCGGCGAGGGCTTCGGCTACGGCCCGGAACTGCTGGACGAATTCACCCGGGTGAAAGTGGTGCACGTGGCGGCTCCGCCACCGTTTGCACTTCAACTGCCCGACGAGCCGCTGCCCGAACCGGTGCCGGCCGAACAGGTGATGGCTGAACAGGTGCCCGAGCAGCAGGCGCTGGAGGAGCAGGCACTGGACGAGGGGCGTGGCGGGCAGCAGCAGCCTGGCCGCCAGGAGCGAGCCGTGGGGGAAGAGCCTGGCCGCCCGGACCAGAGCGGGAGCCCGCGATGACTCCGGGGCCAGCAGCCGGGGCGGGTGATCTTTCCAGTGAGCGTGCCCTGTCCGGCGGGCTGCCCCGCCGCCTTGCTGCCGAGCGGCCCGCGATCCTGGTGATCGGGGATGTGATGCTGGACGGCTGGTGGAGCGGCACCATCGAACGGCTCTGCCGGGAGGCGCCTGCGCCGGTGGTGGACGTCGCCGCCCGCGAGTTCGCGCCGGGTGGCGCGGCGAACACCGCCATGAACCTGGCAGCCCTCGGAGCCCGCGTGTCCGTGGCCGGCGTCATCGGGACGGACGACGCCGGGGCCGCGCTTCGCCGGAAGCTCGAGTCAGCCGGCATCGACGTGAGGCACCTGCATTCCCATCCGGACATGGTCACCACCACCAAGATCAGGATCAGCAGCGGCGGCCAGGTGATGTTGCGGATCGATGACTACGCCAAGGCCGTCCCGGCCGACGCGCTGGCCGCGCTGGCCTCCTCGGTGCGCACCGCCGTCGAACATCAGGACGCCGTGCTGGTCTGCGACTACGGGACCGGCGTCCTGGCCGAGCCCGTCCGGGATGCCCTCGAGGAAGCGCTGACGGCCGGGGTGCTCGCGGGGGAGGCGCTGGCGGGGACTGCGGAGGAGGGGACCGCCGTCGGAACGGAAAGCGGCCGCCCCCTGACCGTGGTGGATGCGCACGATCCTCGTCCTTGGGCGGGGCTGAGGCCGGACCTGGTCACCCCCAACGCCCAGGAAGCCGCCAGGCTGCTGGACCTGCGCCTGCCGGACGGGCCCGGCAGGGTGGAAGCCGTGACCCGGCACCGTGACGCGCTGCTCGCGGCAACGGGGGCCCGGTCGGTGGTGGTGACATTGGACAAGGACGGGACCGTGCTCTTTGCGGCCGGCGGCGGCACGCACCGCACGTGGGCCCGGCCGGCAGCCGAGAAACAGGCATCCGGCGCCGGCGATACCTTCGTGGCCGCCCTGACCCTGGCCCGGTCAGCAGGCCTTCCCCTGACCACCAGCCTCGACCTTGCCCAGACTGCCGCGGATGTGGTGGTCCACCAGCCCGGAACGTCCGTTTGCAGCACGGGCCAACTCGGCCGGCACCTGGAGAGCTTCGCCGACACGGCCCTCAGCGCCGGCGAACTTGCTCAGCAGGTGGCCGCGCACCGCGCCCAGGGCCAGCGGATCGTGCTGACCAACGGCTGCTTTGACGTGCTGCACAGCGGCCACACCCGTTACCTGAACCAGGCCAAACAGCTCGGCGACGTGCTGGTGGTGGCGCTCAACAGCGACGAATCCGTCCGCAGGCTCAAGGGCCCGGGCCGGCCCATCAACAACGGCGCCGACCGGGCCGCGGTGATCGCCGCCCTCAGCTGCGTGGACTACGTGACCATCTTCGACACGCCCACAGCCAGCCCCCTGATCACGCAGCTCCAACCCGACGTGTACGCCAAAGGCGGTGACTACACGCCGGAAATGCTGGCGGAAACCGGCGCCGTGGAGGAGTACGGCGGACGCGTCGCCATCCTGGACTACGTCGCAGAGCGCTCCACCACCGCCGTCGTGCAGCGGATCCGCGACGGGGCGGGGGCGGAACCGCTCTCCGAGGCCGCCGATTTGGGGTGAACAACTAGGGTTGAAGCATGACTGAAGCGGCACACGGATAATGGCGAAGCGCGGTAAGTCAGGCGGCAGGAACAGCAGCCAGCGTTCGACGGCGGGCGTCGTCGAAGTGCCCAAGGGCACCCGCCCGGACGGTCCCGTCGAGGGCGTCTACTACATCGACACCGGAGACTGTGAGCTCATCGCCGACCAGGACAACTCCAACGGCTGGCTCCTGAAGATCAACGGCGTGATGAGCTCCCATATCGACCTTGCCGATCCCCTTTTTCTCGACTTCGAGTACATGCGCTGGATGGCGGCACTGATCGAGTCGCGCTGGCCGCCGAAGGCCGGGCAAAAGCTGCGCGGGCTGCACCTCGGCGGCGGCGCCTGTTCCCTGGCCCGGTACTTCCACGCCGCCTACCCGGATGCACGCCAGGTGGTGGTGGAGCTGGACGGCAAGCTGGCAGAGTACGTCCGCGGCTGGTTCGACCTTCCCAAAGCACCGCTGCTCCGCCTGCGTGTGGGCGAGGCCCGCGAGGTCACCGAAACACTGACGGCGGACACCCGCGATTTCATCATCCGCGACGTCTTTGCCGGAGCACTGACCCCGCGGCCGCTCACCACGGACGAGTTCACCGAACACATCAAACGCGTGCTCGCGCCGGGCGGCATCTATGTGGTGAACTCCGGCGATGCCCCGGACCTGAAAAACGCCCGCGAGGACGCCGCCACCATCGCCGCCGCGTTCGAGCACACCGTCATCATTGCCGATCCCGCCATGCTCAAGGGCCGCCGCTACGGCAACATGGTGATGGCCGGCAGCGACGCCCCGCTGGACCGGGATCCCCAACTGCCCCGCCGGCTCCTCGGCGGGGCGGTCCCGGCTCACATCTGGGACGATGCCCAGGTCCGCGCGTTCGCCACCGGCTCCCCGGTCCGCCACGACCCGCCAACCCCATCGATTGCTCCCCACCGGCCCCCTGGCCTCACAAGTTCGGCCAGGTAACCCTGCCGGCGTGGGCCCTCGCCGTTTTCACGCCGGAAAGGGCGCTCACGGAGCAATCGATGCGGTCTTGCCCCTGCCTAGCAGCGCCTCCCGATGCGCCGCCGTCTGGTCCCGCAACGCCTGGACGACGGCGGCCACCGCCGGGCGGCGCATCGAGTCCGGGCGCAGCACCATCCAGTAGGGGAGCAGTTCGGCGAAGTCGTCGGGGAGCAGCCGGACCAGGTCGTTGTGCAGGTCGCCCATAAAGCACGGCAGGAACCCGATGCCGGCACCGGCGCGGGTGGCCTCCACATGGACAAACACGTTGGTGGAGGTGAGGCCGTCCCGCATGGCCGGAACCAGCCGGCGGGGTGCGTCGAGATCGTCCACCTGCAGCATTGAATCCACAAAATAGACGAGTGGATGCTCCGTCAGTTCCGCCACGCTGCGTGGAGTCCCATGCTCGGCGAGGTAGCCGCGTGAGGCATACATTCCCAGCATGTATTCGCCCAGCCGGATGGCCTCGGCCCGGTGGACCTGGGGTTCGCCCACCACCACCTCGATGTCCAGGCCGGAGCGCTGCTGCAGGGCCCGCCGGGTCATGGTCACCACTTCCACCGCGAGGCCCGGATGGTCCCGGCGCAGCCGGGCCACGGCCGGCGCCGCGACATACGCGCTGAAGCCGTCGGTGGCCGTCATGCGTACGACGCCGGCAACCGGGTCGGGTGCCTTGCCCGCCGGGCCCAGCGCGCTCACCGCCGCCTCCACCTGTTCGGCGACGCGCACCGCCTCCGTGCCCAGCTCCGTCAGCTCCCAGCCGCCCGCCGCCCTGGCCAGGACCCGGCCGCCCAATGCTTTCTCCAGCGCGGCTACCCGACGGGAGACAGTGGTGTGGTTCAGCCCCAAAGCCTGTGCCGCCGTCGTAAATTTGGCAGAGCGGGACACCGCTAGCAGGACCAGCAGGTCATCGGGGTTGGCGTTCATATCTGCAATTGTGCACACAGTCGGTGCTGCATTGGCCATTGAATGCGCAGGATTGTGCAGCAATACTCGATGGAGCCATTAGTGCTGTGGATCACAGCACGTGTCAAAGTGGACACTAAGGAGAAACTCATGAGCGTAGAGCAGCGCTCGGCAGACAATGCCGCCGGACCCGCATCCAAGGGATCCGGCCTCAAAAAAATCGTGGCCGCCTCGATGGTGGGCACGGTGGTGGAATGGTACGAATTCTTCCTCTACGCCACCGCGGCAACCCTCGTGTTCGGGAAGTACTTCTTCCCCGCCACGGGCAACGAGCTGGACGGCATCATCCAGGCATTCATCACCTACGCTGTGGGCTTTGTGGCCCGCCCGCTGGGTGGCATCGTGTTCGGCCAGATCGGTGACAAGCTGGGCCGCAAGCCCACCCTGCAGCTGACCATCGTGATCGTCGGCGTGGCCACGTTCCTCATGGGCTGCCTCCCGGGCTTCGCCGAAATCGGCTACGCGGCCCCCGCCCTTCTGGTCGCCCTGCGCTTCATCCAGGGCTTCGCACTCGGCGGTGAATGGGGCGGCGCCGTGCTGCTGGTGGCGGAGCACAGCCCCAACAACGCACGCGGCTTCTGGTCCAGCTGGCCGCAGGCCGCGGTACCGGTGGGCAACCTGCTCGCAACGCTCGTGCTGTTCGTTATGTCCACCACCCTCAGCCCCGAGGCGTTCCTCGGCTGGGGCTGGCGCGTAGCCTTCTGGCTCTCCGCCGTGATTGTGTTCGTCGGCTACTACATCCGCACCCACGTCACCGAAGCGCCCATCTTCCTCGAAGCCAAGGCCCTCGTGGAGAAGGAACAGGCCGTCAGCTATGGCGTCTTCGAAGTTGTCCGCAAGTACCCCAAGGGCATCCTGCAGGCCATGGGGCTCCGCTTCGCCGAGAACATCATGTACTACCTGGTGGTCAGCTTCGCGATCGTCTACCTCAAGAGCGTGCACAAGTACGACACCTCATCCCTGCTGCTGGCACTGCTGATCGCCCACGTCATCCACTTCCTGGTCATTCCGCAGGTGGGCAGGCTGGTGGACACCCTGGGACGCAAGCCCGTCTACCTCATCGGTGCCATCACGGGAGCCGCGTGGCCGTTCTTCGCCTTCCCCATGTTCGACACCCGCAATGCCGTGGTGATCGTCATTGCCGTGACCATCGGCCTGTGCCTGCACGCCTTTATGTACGCAGGCCAGCCCGCCATCATGGCTGAGCTCTTCCCCACCCGGATGCGCTACTCCGGCGTTTCGCTGGGCTCGCAGGTGACGTCCATCTTCGCCGGTTCACTCGCCCCGCTGCTGGCCACGCAGTGGCTCAAGGACACCGGCTCCTGGGTCCCCACGGCCATCTACCTGGTGGTTGCCTGTGCCATCACCGTGGTAGCCGTGCTAAGCCTGAAGGAGACCAAAGGCATCGCCCTGGAGGATGTCGACAAGGCCGACGCCGCCCGTGAAGGTCTGCTCCCAAGCAGCTCACGCTGAGCTGCCTGGGCAGCACTAACCGCGACGCCTGATGGAAACGCACACGATGGGAACCGGATCTGGAATGGAAAATACACTGAACGGCCGCAAGGCAGTTGTCACAGGCGGCGCCAGCGGGATCGGTGCCGCGTGTGTCCGGGAGCTAGCCGCCCGCGGCGCGAAGGTGGTGGTTGCCGACGTCGACGCCGCCGGCGCTGCCGCCCTCGCTGACGAAGTGGGTGGCACCTCCTGGGCCGTTGACCTGCTGGACGTGGACAAGCTCGGCACCCTGAGTCTGGACTGCGACATCCTGGTGAACAACGCCGGGATTCAGCGGATCAGTCCCATCGAGGAATTTGATCCCGCGGAATTCCGCCGGATCATCGCCCTCATGCTGGAGGCGCCGTTCCTGCTGATCCGGGCCGCCCTGCCGCACATGTACGCCAATGGATTCGGGCGCATCATCAACCTGTCCTCGGTGCACGGAATCCGGGCCTCCCCGTTCAAAAGCGCGTACGTATCCGCCAAGCACGGCCTGGAAGGGCTGAGCAAGGTGACGGCGCTGGAAGGCGGGGAGCACGGCGTCACCTCCAACTGCGTGAATCCGGGCTATGTCCGCACGCCGCTGGTCGAGAAACAGATCACTGACCAGGCCAAGGTGCACGGGATTCCTGAATCCGAGGTACTGGCCAAGGTCATGCTCACCGAGTCCGCCATCAAGCGCCTCGTGGAGCCGGCCGAGGTGGCGGCCCTGGTGGCTTGGCTGGCGTCCGATTACGCCGGCATGGTGACAGGGGCCAGCTACACCATGGACGGCGGCTGGTCGGCGCGCTGACCCGTTCGCTTCCGGCAGTGCGGCCCGCTTGTTTCGGTCCACCCCGCTACTGGGTCCACTGCAACCATCGCCATCTGAGGCAGCTAATCCTGCGGCCTCAGGTGGCGGTGGTCGTAGTAGAACACTCCCGCCGCGGCGGCAAGCTCCACTGACGGCCCGCGGTGGGACAGCACTATTCCTTCCTGCCGGCCGTTGAAGGGGTCATCGCCCACCACGGCATCGCCCTCCCGGTAGGGGGACTTCGGACCAAGCGCCGCGAGTGCCCGGCTCCAGGCGCGGGCGATGAGGGTGGAAAGTTTGACGGGCCTGCCCATGCCGGCCCTGTCCTGTACATGCGCTTTCACCATGCGAACCACTCCTTGAAGCGGCATGAAGCCGCTCACTGGCGGTGCGGTAGCCGGAAAGCTCCCAGCAGAGGATGGTCCTCCATTCCTGGCTGGCACCTTACAAATACGCTAGGCGCTAATCACACCAGTCACACCAGTAACATGTACTCGAGTATGTGAGGGGCCGGTACCTAGACACTTCGGCGGACTCTTGTGCGGACTGTCGGGGTCATGGAAACCTACCTGGCGGGTTTCGTCAGCGCTGCGTCCTCAGGATTTCCCCGGCGTTGTTATAGGCCCAGGTCACGAGCGGAACGAGCAGGGCCGTCAGTTCGTAGCCGCGGTCCGTGAGGCTGTAGTCCACGCGGGGCGGAATGACCGGCTGCGCATGACGCAGTACCAGGCCGTCACTCTCCAGTGTTTTCAGGGTCTGTGCCAGCATCTTCTCGCTGATGCCTTCGGCCCGGCGCCGCAGTTCGCTCCAGCGCTGTTCGCCTTCGGAGAGCGCCAGCAGAATCAGTACGCCCCATTTGCTGGTGATGTGGTCCAGCACCGTGCGGCTGGGGCATCCTGCCGGGAATACGCCGTCGGCAAAGCCCGCGGGCAGGCGGGCCGGAAATGTCTGTGCTTCCATGCACCTAACTTACCAAAAGGTGAGTACCTTACTTCAAAGTGCGTACCCTTCGTTGGGAAGTATTCGGCGAAGGGGCCCGTTGTGCAGGGTGACCCCCTTGCAGATGGTGAAAGGAACCACCCATGAGCATCGTCATTACCGGAGCAACCGGACAGCTTGGCCGCCACGTCGTCGAAGCGCTGCTGGAGGGCAACGTCCCGGCGGCGCAGATCGTGGCCGCCGGCCGTTCCATCGGGAAACTTGCCGACCTGGAAGCACGCGGTGTGCAGGTCAGTGCGATGGACTACGCAGACGCGGCGTCGGTGGCGAAGGCGCTCGAAGGCGCCACCAAAGTCCTTCTGATTTCCGGCAGTGAGGTGGGCCAGCGGATTGAGCAGCACCGCACCGTCATCGAGGCCGCCAAAGCCGAGGGTGTGGAGCTCATCGCCTACACGAGCATCGCCAACGCCGACACCACCGGCATGAAGCTGGCCGCCGAGCACCAGGCCACCGAGGACCTCCTCAAGGACGCCGGAATTCCGTTCGCCCTCCTCCGCAACGGCTGGTACCTCGAAAACTACACCGAGCAACTGCAGGGAACTCTCGCGCAGGGTGCCCTCGCCGGCAGCGCCGGCGAGGGCAAGGTGAGCGCCGCGTCCCGCCTGGATTACGCCGAGGCTGCCGCCGCCGTCCTCGTCGCCGAGAACCAGGCCGGCAAGGTTTACGAGCTCGGCGGTGACCACGCCTTCTCGCTCGCGGAACTGGCTCAGGAAATCAGCACCGCAGCCAACCAGGCTGTGGCATACCAGGACCTTCCGGCCAGCGACTACGCCGGTCTCCTGGCCGGCTTTGGTGTTCCGCAGGCCTTCGCTGACATCCTGGCGGACTCGGACCTCGGCATCGCCCGGGGCGACCTCCTCGTCAGCGGCTCGGACCTCCGCCAGCTGATCGGCCGGCCTACCACCCCGATGCCGGCGGCCGTCCGGTCGGCGCTCGCCGCCGCCTAACCCCCCCAACGCTCTCTCACTTAATGCACTTTTTGGGCCAACGCTCTATCACTTAATGTGGCACATCCACGAACGCTCTATCACTCTCCTCAAGCGAGTGATAGAGCGTTCGGTTTTAACCCGCATTAAGTGAGAGAGCGTTGGGTGGGTGGGTGGGGTAGGGGCAGGTTACCGGGCTGCCTGCCGAACGGACTCAACCACCGGCAGCGGTGAGGTTTCGTCCACCAGTTCGGCCCGGCGTCGTCCGTTGTCCTTGACCCAAAGGCGGTAGGCAAGGACCAGCAGCCCCAGCCACACGGCACCGACATAGAGTGCCACGCGGGTGTCCTCAAAGGCGCCCAGGACGCCGATGACCAGCGCCATGAATGCGATGGTGAGTATGGACGCCGCGGGCCACCAAGGCGAGGGGAATTCCGACGCCGGCATGCCCTTCCGGGCGATCTCGCGCTTCATGGCCACGTGCGAGGCGAGGATCATGACCCACACCCACACGGTGGCGAACGTGGCAATCGAGGCGATCACAATGAACACGTCCTCGGGAATCACCGCGTTCAGGACCACGCCCACCAGCAGGATGCCGGCCATCATGACTACGGTCATCCACGGCACGCCATGGCGGGAAACCTTGCCGAAGACCGCCGGCGCGTGGCCCTGGCCGGACAGTCCGAAGAGGATGCGGCCGGCGCCGAAGATGTCGCTGTTGATGGCGGACAGGGCAGCGGTGATCACCACCGCGTTGAGAATGTGCGATGCTGCCGGGATGCCCAGGCCGCTGAAGATCTGCACGAACGGGCTACCGTTGGTGCCGATCTCGTTCCACGGGAAGAGGCTCATCAGGACGCCGAGGGTCAGGACGTAAAACAGGAGGACGCGGACCGGCACGGTATTAACAGCCTTGGGGATGACTTTTTTGGGATCCGCGGCTTCCCCGGCCGTGATGCCGAGCGTCTCGATCCCGCCGAAGGCGAACATCACCACGGCGAAGGAGGCCAGGAGCCCTTCGAAGCCATTGGGGAACATCCCGCCGTGCTCCACAAGGTTGCCCAGCCCCGGTGCCACGGTGGAACCCCCGGCCTGGAAACCAAAGGCGATGATCGCCGCGCCGCCCGCGATCATGGCGATGATGGCCACCACCTTGATCAGCGAGAACCAGAACTCCAGTTCCCCGAACACCTTCACGCTGAGCAGGTTGAGCGCCGCCAGGAAGAAGATGATGGCCAGAATCCAGATCCAGCGGTCCACCTCGGGGAACCAGAAGCCCATATAGATGCTGAACGCAGTGACATCAGCAATGGCGACGATGGCCATTTCAAAGACGTACGTCCAGCCGGTCACGAAGCCGGCCAGCGGCCCGAGATAGCGGCTGGCGTACTGGCCGAAGGAACCGGAAACGGGGTGCCGCACGGCCATTTCACCGAGGGCACGCATCACCATAAACACCGCGGCGCCGCCGATGATGTACGCGAGCAGGACCGCCGGGCCTGCCTTTTGGATGGCGGAGGCGGAGCCGTAGAACAGTCCGGTGCCGATGGCCGAGCCGAGTGCCATGAAGCGGATGTGTCGGACGTTCAGTCCGCGGTTGAGGGTACCGCTCAGGACGCGTCCGACGGCGGCGCCCGGCGTGGTCTTTTCGGCGGGGGATGCGTCCGGGCTGGCTGTGTCTTGCCCGGCTGTGTCTTGCCTGGCGGCTGATTGCTGCATACAAATACCTTCTCGTCCTTGGGAGGGGGATCGCTAACCAGCAGACCACTTTGGCGCCTGACGTGATGAGCCTCACGGGGTCTTGGTGTCTTCGATCTCAGATTGGGCGGGTTGGAGTGGGTCTTGGCGTTTGGCTTTGTCGAAGACTCTTGACACAATGTCAGGTTTTCTTTACTTTTGACATGTCAGCTTTGTTTTACATCTGGTGCTGTTTGCGATGGCGGCCACGGCGGGAGCAGAAATGTCCTTCGAAGAGAAGAGTGCGTGGATCATGGGGCTGGCGGCCCTTGCGTCCTATGGCGTCTATCTGGCCATCGTGCTGGGCCTCGCCGGGACCATGCCCCTTGCCGGGGTCCCCTATGTTGCGCCCCTTTTGTGGACCATCGGAGCATCCATAGCGGCGTCCATCGCGCTGCACGCCGTGATCGGCATCTTTTCGCCCCGCGAAGCCGGGAAGAAGGACCAGCGGGACCGGGAGATTTACCGGTTCGGTGAGTACATCGGGCAGTCATTCTTAGTGGTCGGGGGAGTGGCCGCGCTGATCATGGCAATGGCCGAATGGGACCACTTCTGGATTGCCAACGTCTTCTATCTGGCCTTTGTGCTGTCCGCGATCCTGGGTTCGGTGGCCAAGATCGTCGCCTACCGCAGGGGGTTCCAGCCATGGTGAGGCCAACCCGCGTCACCAATTCCATCCGCCGCCTGCGCTTTGAACGCGGCGAAATGACCCAGGCCGAACTTGCCGATCGGGTAGGTGTCACCCGCCAGACTGTTATTGCCATCGAGCAGGGCCGGTACTCGCCGTCCCTGGAGATGGCCTTCCAGATCGCCCATGTCCTCGATGTGCAGCTCGACGACGTTTTCCAATACCCGCACCAAAAAGGAGAAGCATCATGAAAGCCATCGTTCAGGACGTTTACGGGAATTCCGACGTGCTCGGGCTGCGGGACATCACTCAGCCGGTGCCGGGCGACGGCGAGGTGCTCGTCAAAGTCCGCGCGGCGGGCGTCGACCAGGGCGTGTGGCACCTGATGACCGGGCGGCCGTACCTGGTCCGGCTTTTCGGCTACGGGCTGAAGAAACCCAAGGTGCCGGTCCGTGGCAGGGAGGTGGCCGGCGTCGTCGAGTCCGTGGGCGCGGGAGTGACCCGCTTCCAGCCCGGCGATGAAGTGTTTGGCACCTGCGAAGGGTCGTTCGCCGAGTACGTCTGCGCGAAGGAGGCGCTGCTTGCCGCTAAGCCTGCGAATCTGACATTCGAGGAAGCGGCCGCCGCCCCCATCTCGGCTGTCACGGCGTTGCAGGCCGTACGTGACGCCGGGCAGGTTGCCGCCGGACACAAGGTGCTGGTCATTGGTGCGGGCGGGGGAGTGGGATCCTTCGCCGTGCAGATCGCCAAGGACTCCGGCGCAGAGGTCACTGGCGTCTGCAGTACAGGAAAAGTTGAGCTGGTCCGGTCGCTCGGTGCCGATCATGTCATCGATTACACCCGGGACGATATCTCGCGGGGCGGTGTCGTGTACGACGTCATCATCGATACCGCAGGCAACCGGCGGCTGTCCGTCCTGAAGCGCGCGCTCGCGCCGAAGGGGACGCTGGTGATTGTCGGTGGCGAAGGCGGCGGGAAAGTGACCGGCGGGTTTGAGCGCTCGATGGCTGCGCCGCTGGCGTCCCTGTTTTCCGGCCAGAAGTTCAAGGGGCTCGTTACGAAGGAGAACTACAAGGACCTCGAGACGCTCGCAACCTTGTTCGAGGCTGGCCGCGCGAAACCCGCCGTGGAGAAGATCTACCCTCTCGCGGAAGCCCCGGCGGCGATCGCCTACCTGCATGAAGGGCGTGCGCGCGGCAAGGTGGTTGTCAAGATCTGAGCGGTTGCCAGGGTGCGGGTGGGCAAAGTTATCCACATGGACAAGAAGGGCCGATGCGTTTGCCGGGCGTCCGCGGGAAGCTGGGGGTATGAAAAGCCGAGCAGCCTGGGACGCCGAAAATAGAAAAGCTTTGGAGGCAGTCCGCTCGAGGTGCCGTGCTCTCGAAAGGAGATGCGCCGCGACGGAGACTAGCCCGCCGTCGCCATATGGGCCATACGTCGATGCGGTTGCCAAGAAGGGATTTTGGCTCGCCGTGCTCAGCGAGATAGCCCGGATGGAGGCCAAGGTCGCGGACCTCAAGGCCAGAGTTTCCGCAGGCTTTCCAGACGCGTCATCCCCGTGTAGCCATTGTCGGCGCCTCGCAGGCTGATGTGAGCAACGAACAAGCTAGCAGCTGCGGAGATTCTGGAGACCATGGCGGCCTCCACTCTGGAGCTGGCCGATGTGCTGCGTGGGGCGGCCGATCCGGCCGACACCGTGCACTACAGCTGACCGCAGGAATGCAGTCAGTGACCTAGGCAGGGAGCCGGCCTCAGGGCGCGAACGTCAGCCGGCGCTCGGTGGCGGCCGCTTCGAGGATCCGCACGGCCTTCGGGCCGACGCCGTGCATGGCAAGCAATTCCCTGCGGCCCAGCGCGGCCACCTCAGCCAAAGAAGTGATGCCCGCATGGAGGAGGGCACTGTTGGCAGGCCTGCCAATCGGGGGCAGATCCCCGATCTGCGCAGGAACGTCCCGGGTGCTCATGCCTGCCTCGCCGCAGCTTCGATGGCGGCACGGTGCACGCCCCACTCTTCAGGGCTGCGCACTGTGAGGTTGGGGTCCCCTGGGCGCTGGCCGGCTGTACCGTCGATGAGTTCGCGCAGGATGTCAGCGTGACCCAGGTGGTGGGCCCGTTCCGCGACCATATGGACCAGAATCTGATGCAGGGTGACGTGACGCCGCTCCTCCGGCCACCAGGGCACCGCGCCGGGCGCATCGAGCGGCAGTGCCTCGATGGTGGCATCGCTGTGCGCGGCGGCGAACCGGTGCAGCTCGACGATGCTGTCCAGGCTTTCGGCCGCGGTTACCCACAGATCCGCATCCGGGCCCGCATCCTCGTCGAGCCAGGGGAGGTGCCGGCCGCTGGGCCGTTCAAAGACCTCGCCGAAGTAGCCGAGTTCCATGCTCGCCACGTGCTTGACCAGGCCCAGCAGATTGGTGCCGGTGGGCGTGAGTGGTCTGCGGACGTCGTACGCACTCAGTCCGTCCAGCTTGCCGAGCAGATTGTCCCGCCGGACGCGCAGATAGTGGTGCAGGGTCTCTTTTTCGTCCATAGCGGGCACTCTACCGAACTGCCCGCATGATTCCCGGCTGCAGCTCCCGGCTCATTTGCAAGCCCCCGGCCGCGCTCAAGTGAGAATAGTCTGGTATCCCGGACACTGGCCCGGCTCCGATGGCACGGCAGGTACAGGTCAGGGGCGCAAGCTTAAGTACGGTATCCCGGACATCCGGCGAAGACGACGGCGACACATCGGAGAATCCATTGGCAGACACAGAAGCAAAGGTGACGTCCAAAGTCCCTGCTGCCGAAAACACCCTTCGCATCCTCAAGCTGTTGGCATCGAAACGCGGTCCCATGGCGGCGTCGAGCATTGCCACATCGCTGGGACTGCCCCGTTCCAGCGTTTACCACTTATTGGGTGTGATGGAGGCGAACGGATTTGTCCTTCACCTGCACGAGGAACAGCGGTACGGGCTCGGCATCAGTGCCTTCGAGCTGAGCTCGGCGTATTCGCGGCAGGAGCCGCTGTCACGCCTGGGCCGGCCGCTGCTGGCTTCGTTGGTGGACGTGATCGGGGAGAGCGCCCACCTGGCGGTGCTCCATGGCCGTGACGTGCTGTACATCGTGGAGGAGCGCGCCAAGAACCGCCCGTCGCTGGTGACCGACGTCGGTGTCCGCCTTCCCAGCCATCTCACCGCCAGCGGGCGTGCCATCCTCGCGGCACTGCCGAAGTCGCAGGTGCGGGCGCTGTACCCGAACGCCGCAGCCTTCACCGCCCGGCACGAGGTGGAGGGCGCCATCATGAAGTACTCGGCACTGTCCTCGCATCTGGATCAGGTGAGGCAGCGCGGCTACGCGACCGAACACGGCGAAGTGACGCCCGGCTTCGGCTCCATCGCGGCCGCCGTCACCGATCACGTTGGGTGGCCTACCGCGGCCGTGGCCGTCACGTTCCTGGAGGACAAGTTGCCGGCGGACCAGTGGCCCGCCCTCGCCGCCAGGGTGCAGAAGGTGGCGGACGAGCTCTCGGTCCGGATTCACGGCCGGCCCGGCAAATAGCCGTCCCGTTCCGGCCGGCGTCGGATTCTGTGCCATCATTCCGGCGAGGAGCCCAGGCCAGGCCCGGAAACTCGCGTGCTGCGCCTGGCCCTGGGGGAATGATGGTGCAGAATCCGACGGGGCCCACATCCGACCAACCCCGGGACGTCTGGAATCCCGGACACCACCCCTCCCAAAGCCCTGTTTGCGCCGCCGCCAAACGGGTTTAGTGGATACAGAACCTCTTCCCTAAAGCACCAACACGAGAAGGAGCCCCCATGGCACCCGCCGATTTCACCACCGGTGCCCGCCCGGTCAAAGCTGCCCGCGGCACCAAGCTCACCGCCAAGAGCTGGCAGACGGAAGCCCCGCTGCGCATGCTCATGAACAACCTGGACCCCGAGGTCGCTGAACGCCCGGATGATCTGGTGGTCTACGGCGGCACCGGCCGGGCCGTCCGCAGCTGGGCGGCGTTCGACGCCATCACCCGCACCCTGGAAACCATGGAAAAGGACGAGACCCTATTGGTCCAGTCCGGCAAGCCTGTCGGCGTGTTCCGCACCAACGAATGGGCCCCGCGGGTCCTGCTGGCCAATTCCAACCTTGTCGGCGACTGGGCGAACTGGCCCGAGTTCCGGCGGCTCGAGGCCGAGGGCCTGATGATGTACGGCCAGATGACCGCCGGGTCCTGGATCTACATCGGCACGCAGGGCATCCTGCAGGGCACCTTCGAAACCTTCGCCGCGATCGCCCGCAAGCTCACCGGCGACGAGAACGGCACCCTCGCCGGCACGCTCACCCTGACCGGCGGCTGCGGCGGCATGGGCGGCGCCCAGCCCCTGGCCGTCACGCTCAACGACGGCGCCTGCCTGATCGTTGACGTCGATGAAACCCGCCTGCGCCGCCGGGCCGGCAAGCGCTACCTTGACGAGGTGGAAACCGATCTCGACGCCGCCATCGCCAAGGTCCTGAAGGCCAAGCAGGAGCGCCGCGGCTGGTCCGTCGGTTACGTCGGCAACGCTGCCGAAGTCTTCCCGGAGATCCTGCGCCGCCACAACGCCGGCGAGCTCACGGTCGACATCGTCACGGACCAGACCTCCGCCCACGATCCGCTCAGCTACCTGCCCGAGGGCATCTCGGTGGAGGAATGGCACCGCGAAGCCGAAGCCGACCCGGAAGGCTTTACCAAGAAGGCCCAGGCCTCCATGGCCAAGCACGTCCAGGCCATGGTGGAATTCCAGGATTCAGGCGCCGAGGTGTTCGACTACGGCAACTCCATCCGCGACGAAGCACGCAAGGGCGGCTACAACCGCGCCTTCGAATTCCCCGGCTTCGTTCCGGCCTACATCCGGCCGCTGTTCTGCGAGGGCCTCGGCCCGTTCCGCTGGGTAGCACTGTCCGGCGACCCCGAAGATATCCGCGTCACCGATGAGGCCATCAAGGAACTGTTCCCGGAGAACAAGCACCTGCACCGCTGGATCGACGCGGCCCAGGAGCGGGTCGAGTTCGAAGGCCTGCCGGCCCGCATCTGCTGGCTGGGGTACGGCGAACGCGCCAAGGCCGGCCTGCTGTTCAACCAGCTCGTCAAGGAGGGCAAGGTCAAGGCGCCCATCGTGATCGGCCGCGACCACCTCGACTCCGGTTCGGTCGCCTCCCCGTACCGCGAAACGGAGGCGATGGCAGACGGCTCCGACGCGATCGCGGACTGGCCCATGCTCAACGCGCTGCTCAACACCGCGTCCGGCGCCACCTGGGTCTCCCTCCACCACGGCGGCGGCGTGGGCATTGGCCGGTCCATCCATGCCGGCCAGGTCTCGGTCGCGGACGGCACCGACCTCGCAGCCCAGAAGCTCGAACGCCTCCTGACCAACGACCCCGGCATGGGCGTCATCCGCCATGCCGACGCCGGCTACGACCGCGCCCTCGAGGTAGCCAAGGAACGCGGAGTCCGCATCCCGATGTCAGAGACGGCTTCGGAAACCCTCTGACCAAGTCCCCATCCGCATCGACTGCTCCGTAGGCGCCGTTTTGAGCCACCAAAAGGGCCCGTACGGAGCAATCGATCAAGAAGTAGGAATCATGACCATTACAGCCAATGCCCCAACCCACGAACCGCTCACCGTCACCCTCGGCTCAAGCGGTGTCACGCCCGAGGATGTCGTCGCCGTCGCCCGCCACAACGCCACAGTGACCATCGCCCCGGAAGCGTTGGACAACGTCGCCAAAGTCCGCGCCCACATCGACAGCCTGGCCCACAGTGAGACGCCCGCCTATGGCATCTCCACCGGCTTCGGCGCACTGGCCAACCGCCACATCCCGAACGAACTGCGCACCCAGCTGCAGAAGTCCCTCATCCGCAGCCACGCCGCCGGCATGGGCCCGGCCGTGGAACGCGAAGTGGTCCGCGGCATCATGTTCCTTCGCGCCAAGACCCTCGCCTCCGGCCGCACGGGCGTGCGCCCCGTGGTCCTGCAGACCATGGTGGACGTGCTGAACGCCGGCATCACGCCCGTGGTCCGCGAGTTCGGTTCGCTCGGCTGCTCCGGGGACCTCGCCCCGCTCTCCCACTGTGCCCTGGTGCTGATGGGCGAGGGGGAAGCGGCAGGGCCCGACGGCGTGACATACGGCGGGCGCGGGGAACAGCCTGTCGCCGTACTGCTCGCCGAACACGGCATCGAGCCTGTGACGCTCGCCGAAAAGGAAGGGCTGGCGCTGGTCAACGGCACCGAGGGCATGCTCGGAATGCTCCTGATGGCCATCGCGGACATCCGCAAACTGCTGACGACGGCGGATATCACCGCGGCGATGAGCGTCGAGGCGCTGCTGGGTACAGACCAGGTGTTCCTGCCGGAACTGCACGCGGCCCTGCGCCCGCACCCCGGCCAGGCCGCGAGCGCGGACAACATGCTGCGCGTGCTGTCCGACTCTCCGATCGTGGCCTCGCACCGCGTCGGCGACTCCAAAGTCCAGGACGCCTATTCGCTGCGCTGCGCACCCCAGGTGGCCGGCGCCGTCCGGGACACCGTGGACTACGCCGCGCTGGTGGCGTCCCGCGAACTCGCTGCCGCCATCGACAATCCTGTGGTCCTGCCCGATGGGCGCGTCAGCTCCAACGGCAACTTCCACGGCGCCCCGGTGGCCTATGTGCTCGACTTCCTGGCCATCGCCGTGGCGGACCTGAGTTCCATCGCCGAGCGCCGCACGGACCGTATGCTGGACCCCGCAAGGTCGCACGGACTGCCTGCCTTCCTGGCCGCAGACCCGGGCGTTGATTCCGGCCTGATGATCGCGCAGTACACGCAGGCGGGGCTGGTCTCGGACAACAAGCGGCTGGCCGTCCCGGCGTCGGTGGACTCGATTCCGAGCTCAGCGATGCAGGAGGACCATGTTTCCATGGGCTGGCACGCCGCGCGCAAGTTGCGCAAGACCGTGGAGAACCTCCGCCGCGTCCTCGCCATCGAGCTGGTCACCAGCGCACGCGCCATCGATATCCGCACCCAGCTGTCCGGCGGCGGGCTGCTTCCTGGCCCGGCGGGTGCTGCCGTCATCGGCGTACTGCGCGAGCACGTCGAGGGTCCCGCCGCGGACCGGTTCCTCTCGCCGGAACTGGAAACCGCTGACCGTCTGGTGGCGTCCGGGGACCTGATTCTGGCTGCCGAATCCGCCGTCGGGATCCTTGCGTAGGCAGGAATATTCTTCGGTGTCCGCTCACTTTTCGGACCAACGCCGAAATATGGTGCAACACGCACATTTCCGGTCCGGGAAGTGTAGTAGAACTGAAGATGTAGTAAAAGTCACATCAACGAGGCTGTGACGGGACGTATACAAAGGGGTAGAAGTTCAAATGAAAGCACGTGGGGCTGTCCTGTCGAGACGCAACGCACATTCGACCATCGTCTCGGACTGGGGAACATTCCAAGCTGGGGACCGGGTTGAAGTCATCAAACACGCTCATGTCATTGCGGCGGGCGAGGTCGAGGAAGTATCACAGAGCGGGAATGTGTTGTGGCTCGTGCCGGCCGGACCGTCAGAGGAGCAACTCTTCCTGAAATCCGATGGCGTGCAGGTTCGGCGAAGCTGACCCTGAACGCAAAAAAGTCCCTGCAGCCCGGTCGAACCGGGAGGCGGGGACTTTTTTGTTAGCGGTGGGTTGAATTAAGCCGCGATGGCTTCGTAGGTCTCGCCGAAGGGGACTGACTCGTCCAGGGCAACAGTGAAGCGTCCGGGACGCAGCCGGGTCACAAGGATGCCGCAGGCTGCGTCCTTGGCAGTTTCGATCAGGGTGGCAACAGCGTTGTCCAGTCCTTCGTGCATCTCCTCGGCAGTGGCAAACTGCAGGTCGAGGGACCGGGTGTCTGAGGCCTCGTTGGCCGCAACGGCGGTCAGGGGGCGTTCCAATAGGGCTGTAGTCATACCTTCAAGTGTACCCGGGCCGATCTGGAGATGTCAGATGACTGCTCTTTGAAGCGGTTGGGCACCAAAAAACCGAAGCTTGTTCGCGAACCCCTGCCTTCAAGGCGCCGTTTCGCGAACAAGCTTCGGTCTGACGCGGGCGGCCTTAGCCGCCCGCGTCTGCCTTCGGAAGTCCGGTGGTCCTCTTCCCAAGTATCCCCATGCCGGTTACGCTAAACGCGGTACCAAGCTAGTGAAGTAACTGGGGTAATCATTCACCGAGGCAAGGAGCACCAAGCATGAGAACTGCACTAAGGAAGTTGCTGGCAATCGTTGCGGGACTGTTGGCAGCCGGCATGATCCTGGCACCTGCCGCACCAGCGAGCGCCGCCACGATCTACGACTCGTACTTCAATGGAGTCACACGCACCTACGAGGGAACTTATTCATACATCGATTGCCTGGGGTGCGCCGATGATGGTGCGGTAACCGTATCGAACGTCAGCAACGGCTATAACGTCAGGGTGCGACTCTACGCCAATGGCTACACGTACCTCAGTACGAACCTTCCAGACGGCTACTACGGTAAATGGCACGCGGGCTATCCGCCGGCGGGGGCGTCGGTTCGCTTGGAACTCTGCACGTTGAACTCGCTCTACCAGGTAGTCGGGTCGTGCACCAACCACTGGACAACCAACAAAACCTACTGACACATTCTTCGAATCCAGTCAGGCATCTGAGGGCCGCCTCTGCGTCAGAGGCGGCCCTCACGCATTTGGGCCGCACACCTTGGCTTGCCGCCATCCTGCCGGTCGCGATGCTGTTGGACAATGCGTTCGGCCCGTCGCCGGGCTTCTGCAGGCCGCCATCTGTCAGCGAAGCAGCGTATTCACCAGACGCGCAGCCACCCTGGCGGTCCGGCCGTCGAGGTCGAATTCGGGGTTCAGTTCTGCCACATCGACGTGGAGGAGCTTGCCGCTGTCGGCCACCTGGCGGCACACGGCGCTGATCACCGGCAGGGGCACTCCATAAGAAGCCGGAGCACTCACGCCGGGAGCCACCGACGCCGGAAGGACGTCCAGGTCGATGGTCAGGTAGAGCACGTCCACACTGTCCATAAAGTTCGCCACAAACGTACGGACCCGCTCCGCCGTGCAGTCCTCGTCCAGCAGGTACTGCACGCCGAGCCCCTCTGCCGTGTTGAAGAGCGCCTGGGTGTTGTTCGGCTGGGAAATTCCGACCACGGCGTACCGGAAGTCGCGCCCGGCGGCGGCTTCCGCCCGGGCCATCTGGAGGAACGGCGTCCCGGAACTGGGAACGGGTTCGGCGCGGAGGTCGAAGTGGGCGTCCAGGTTCAGGATCCCCAGGCGCCGGCCGCCGCGGACTGCCTCGGACCCTGCCAACCCCAGGTAGCTGGCGTAGGCCGTCTCGTGCCCGCCGCCCAGCACCACGGTGAGCCTGCCGGCGCCGAGCATGGCGCCAACCGCCTTCCCGGCGCGGGCCTGGCCGGCCTCCAGGGCACCGTCCGTCACCACCACGTCGCCAGCGTCGGACACGCTGCGTTCCAGGTGGAACGCAAGCGGACCCAGCGCAGCCCGGATGGCTGCGGGCGCTGCGGCGGCTCCGGGCCGGCCTTTGTTGCGGCGGACGCCTTCGTCGCTGGCGAAACCCAGGATCACGGCGGGCGCCGGGCCAGAGGTGCCGGGCAGCTCCGCGCCGGGGACGTAGGGAGAAACCGCCTGCCACCAGCGGCGGTGTTCGGCGCCGTCGCCGTCGAACCTCCCGGTCCAGGGCTGCGGCGGGAGGTCAACGGAGAGCGCGGGAGAAACCATGCCCTTAGCTCACCGCAGCCTGGCCCGGAAAACCAGCAGCGCCGCCGTCGTGCTGTCCGGAATCCCGGACCTTTCGTTAACGCGAGACGGCACTTCGCGGCAGTGTTTACGCAAAACACTGCCGCGAAGTGCCATCTCGGCGGGGAGGATGGGCTCCTACTTCATGCCCAGTGCGGCCTCGATGGGTCCCACGGCAAAGAACAGCAGGAAAGCGGCGGCGACGGCCCACATCAGCGGGTGGATTTCCTTGACCCGGCCCTGGACAGTACGGATGATGACGAACGCAATGAACCCGGCACCCAGGCCGTTGGCGATTGAGTAGGTGAACGGCATCAGCGTGAAGGTCAGGAAGGCCGGAATGGCGATGCCCCAGTCCTGCCAGTCAATCTTGCCCACCTGCGAGACCATCATGAACCCGACCACCACCAGGGCGGGAGCCACGGCCTCGAACGGGACCAGGTTGATCAGGGGAGTGAAGAACATGGCCACCAGGAACAGCAGGCCGGTCACGATGGAGGCCACGCCGGTCCGGGCGCCCTCGCCGATTCCGGCGCCGGCTTCAACATAGATCTGGTTGGAGGAAACGGACGCGCCGCCGCCAATGATGGCGCCCAGTGCATCCACCTGGAGCACACGGTCCACGTCCGGGATGTTGCCGTCCTTGTCCACGGTGCCTGCCTCGTTGGCCAGGCCCACCATGGTGCCCATGGCGTCGAAGAAGATGCTGAGCAGGATCACGAAGGCCAGCAGCGTGGCGGCCACAACACCCAGGTGCTCAAACGCACCGAACGGGTTCGCCTTGCCGATCAGGGACAGGTCAGGGGCGGCCCAACCGGAGAATGACGGTGTAACCAAGGACCAGCCCTGGGGGTTGAAAGGCTTGTCCGGAGAGACGGTGGGGCCGATGTGCAGGGTCAGTTCCAGGATCACGGAGACGACGGTGGAAGTGATGATGCCGATGAGGATGGCGCCCTTGACCTTGCGGACCACCAGGGCAATGGTGAGGATCAGGCCGAAGACGAAGACAGCCGTGGGCCAGCCCAGCAGCTTGCCGTCGAAGCCCAGGCCCACCGGAACGGTTGTGCCGGCAACGTCCGGGATGCGGCGGACAAAGCCGGCGTTGACCAGCCCGATCAGGGCGATGAACATGCCGATGCCCACCACGATGGCGGTCTTCAGCCCGTCCGGAACGGCTTTGAAGACGGCGGTCCGGAAACCGGTGAGGACCAGGATCAGCATGGTCACGCCGGAGAGCACCACCAGGCCCATCATGTCCGGCCACGTCAGGCCCGGGTTGGTGGCAACCGTGACAGCCACGAACGCGTTGACGCCCAGGCCCGTGGCCAGTGCGAAGGGGTGCCTGCCCCAGGCGCCCATCAGGATGGTGAGGATGCCGGCAACAAAGGCCGTCACGGCGGCCACGGCAGCGAAGCCAAGGGTGTTGCCGCTGGAATCGGGGCCGGAGAGGATAAGGGGGTTCAGCACCACGATGTAGCTCATGGCGAAGAACGTGGCAAAGCCGCCGCGGATCTCGCGGGAAAGGTTGGACCCTCGCGCGGAAATCATGAAGTACCGGTCCAGGGCAGAGCCTTGCTTAAGCATTAGTCCTCCGGGGAAAGTGTTGTGGGGATACTTGAATCCTAAAGGGCGTCGGGCCTGGAACCGGGACAAGGTGGGCCCGGTCACAGCCTGAATCTACGCGCAGTCCTGCACCAACGGGCCGAGCCTAGAATGACTGTCAGGAACTTCACAACGCGCGTGCAAACGATGGAGACACGATGACCACTGCCACCACCACCGACGAGCAGCTCCCCGCGGCTCACGTGGCCGACAGCCATGACCTGATCAGCGTGCAGGGCGCCCGGGAGAACAACCTCAAGGACATCAGCATTGACATCCCGAAGCGGCGGCTCACGGTGTTCACCGGTGTGTCCGGCTCGGGCAAGAGTTCCCTCGTGTTTGCCACCATCGCGGCCGAGTCGCAGCGGATGATCAACGAGACCTACAGCGCTTTTGTGCAGGGGTTCATGCCCAACCTTGCCCGGCCCGATGTGGACCGCCTTGAGGGACTGACCACGGCGATCATCGTTGACCAGGAGCGCATGGGCGCGAATCCCCGCTCCACGGTCGGTACCGCCACGGACGCGAATGCCATGCTCCGGATCCTCTTCAGCCGGCTCGGATCGCCCTACGTCGGGCCCCCCACGGCGTTCTCCTTCAACGTCCCGACCCGGAAGGCCAGCGGTGTGATGAGCACCGAGAAGTCCGGTGGCCGCGTGGAGAAGGCCGTGGTGCAGAACGCCGTCTACCTCGGCGGCATGTGTGCGCGCTGCGAGGGGATGGGCTCGGTCTCCGACTTCGACCTCACGGCTTTGTACGACGACAGCAAGTCGCTCGGCGACGGTGCGCTGACCGTCCCCGGCTACAGCATGGACGGCTGGTACGGCCGGTTGTTCGAAGGCATGGGCCTGCCCATGGACAAGCCGATTGCCATGTTCACGAAGAAGCAGCTCGAGACGATGCTGTACGCCGAGCCCACCAAAATCAAGGTTGAGGGCGTCAACCTCACGTTCGAGGGCGTCATCCCCAAGATCCAGAAGTCCATGCTGTCCAAGGACGTCGAGGCGATGCAGCCGCACGTGCGGCGCTTCGTGGAGCGCGCCATCACTTTCCAGTCCTGTCCCGAATGCGAGGGAACGCGGCTCAGCACCGAGGCCAGGTCCTCGAGGATCCAGGGCAAAAACATCGCCGACCTCTGCAAGATGCAGATCACCGACCTCGCGGGCTGGGTCCGGGACCTGAAGGAGCCGTCGGTGGCACCGCTCCTCAAAGGCCTGCAGCACCTGCTCGACTCGTTCGCCGAGATCGGGCTGGGCTACCTTTCCCTGGACCGGCCGGCCGGCACGCTTTCCGGCGGCGAGGCCCAGCGCACCAAGATGATCCGGCACTTGGGTTCGTCCCTCACGGACGTCACCTATGTCTTCGACGAGCCCACCATCGGCCTGCACCCGCATGACATCGAGCGAATGAACCAGTTGTTGCTGCAGCTGCGCGACAAGGGCAACACCGTGCTGGTTGTTGAGCACAAGCCCGAGACCATCGCCATTGCAGATCACGTAGTTGACCTTGGTCCGGGCGCCGGCACCGCGGGCGGCAGTGTCTGCTTCGAGGGCAGCGTGGAAGGCCTGCGTGCGAGCGACACCATCACCGGCCGCCACCTGGATGACCGCGCCGCGGTCAGGCAGTCGCTGCGTAAACCCTCCGGTGCGCTCGAAGTGCGCGGGGCCTCCACCCACAACCTCCAAAATGTCGACGTCGACGTTCCGCTCGGCGTGCTCTGCGTCGTCACCGGCGTGGCGGGTTCGGGCAAGAGCTCGCTGATCCACGGCTCGGTGGCCGGCCGCGACGGCGTGGTGGTGATCGATCAGGGCGCCATCAAGGGTTCGCGCCGCAGCAACCCGGCAACGTACACGGGCCTGCTCGAGCCGATCCGCAAGGCGTTTGCCAAAGCCAACGGCGTGAAGCCGGCCCTGTTCAGTTCCAACTCCGAGGGCGCCTGCCCCACCTGCAACGGCGCGGGGGTCATCTTCACCGAACTGGGCGTGATGGCCACCGTCGAGTCCACCTGCGAGGACTGCGAGGGCCGCCGCTTCCAGGCCTCGGTCCTGGAATACAAGCTGGGCGGCCGCAACATCGCCGAGGTGCTGTCGATGTCCATGACGGAGGCCGAGGTGTTCTTCGGCGAAGGGGAGGCCCGGACCCCGGCCGCCCACAAGATCCTGGACCGGCTCGTTGACGTCGGCCTCGGGTACCTCACGCTCGGCCAGCCGCTCACCACCCTGTCCGGCGGTGAAAGGCAGCGCGTGAAGCTGGCCACCCAGATGGCGGAGAAGGGCGATGTCTACGTCCTGGATGAGCCGACCACCGGGCTGCACCTGGCCGACGTCGCGAACCTGCTGGGCCTCCTGGACCGCCTGGTCGAGTCGGGCAAGTCGGTGATCGTCATTGAGCACCACCAGGCCGTCATGGCGCACGCCGACTGGATCATCGACCTGGGTCCCGGCGCAGGGCACGACGGCGGCAACGTGGTTTTCGAGGGCACTCCGGCCGAGCTGGTGGCCGCGAGGTCCACCCTCACCGGCAAGCACCTCGCCCTCTACGTCGGCGGCCAGACAGACGGTTAGGCGGGACGGTTAGGCCGGCCGGCTGGCCGGCCGGGCTAGGCTTGAAGGAAGCCATCTTCCAAAGGGAGCAGTCCACCCATGCGATCCATCCGCCGCCAGTTGCTGAGCGCCTTGCTCGGGACCTTCGTTTTCGCCGCCGCGTTCCTGGGGTTCTCCGCCCCGGCTTCGGCGCACGACGCCGCCGAGTCCAGCAGCCCCGCGCAGGGCGCCACGCTGGAAGCACCGCCTGAGAAGGTCTCCGTCACGTTCAACAAAAACCCGCTGGGGATCGGCGCACAGTTTTCGGTGCAGGACTCCGCTGGCGCCGAGTGGGCTGACGGGGCGGTCGAGATTGTCGACAACGTGGCTTCACAGAAGCTGAAGGCCGGCGCTCCGGCGGGGGCTTACACCGTGGCCTGGCGGGTGGTCAGTTCGGATTCCCACCCCATTGAGGGAACGTTCGGTTTCACGGCGACCGCCGCCGCTGCGGGGGCATCGTCGTCGGCCGTTTCAACGGGCGGTGCGGGCGCGGGTCCGACGGCGTCTGCGGGCGTTCCCGGGATGGGCACCGCCCAGCCGGGAATTACAGCGGCGCCGGAACCGGCAGTTGACGCCTCAGAACCGTTTCCGTGGAGCCTGGTAATCTTCGCCGCCGTGGCCCTGGGGCTGCTCGTGACGATCGGCCTCCTGGCCAAGCGCCGGCTCACCGCCGGCAGCGACGACGAGGTCACCGAGGAACCGTAAACACCGGCAAGGCATGTCCTGGACATGAGGAGTCCGGGACGCCGAAAGTCCTAAACGGCGAAACTTCCCGCCAGGATGTCCGGGCCCGACTCCGGGTAAACCTTGGATGAGATGGCCTGGCCCACGGTTTTTGCCTGCCGCAGCACTTCCTTCGGCGAGGGCGTAATCAGGTCTCCCACGCCTACAAGGTAGATGCCAATGGTCCGCATGGCTGCCACCACGTTGCGGCCCACCGCGATGCCGAAGTCGCTCAGCATGCGGCGCAGCTGGCTGTGTGCACAGCGGGTCAGCACGATGTGGTCCGCCAACAGGATGCCGTTGGGGGTGTGGACCTCCCACTGGCTGGCCGGCGGCTCCGCAGCGGACGCGTCTGCCGCGCCAAGCGTGCCGGGCGCGCCGCCCACCATAGTCAGCTGCACGGCCCGCGTGGTGTTGCGGACATCCATGTGATGACTGGCGGCATAGTTGCGCAGGTGCCGGAGGATTTCGTTGCGTTCCCGGAGTGAGTCGGAGTCCGCTGCGTCGCAGCGCTGCAGTGAAGTGGTGTTGGCCGGTTGTCCGGCGCCGAGGATGTCCAGTCCGTCCACCACGATGGCGTCCACACCGCGCCGCCGCAGTTCTGCGCCGACGGCGAGCCCGGAAAGCCCTGTGCCGATGATCACCGTGGTGGTCCGCTCGGTCCCGCCACTCACAGGCATGGTTGACACTACAGTTCTCCTCCTTGAAGGCGTTCGGTTGATGCGGGCACCCTTACCCGCACGGTGCCGTAACCCCCCAAAGTCCGGCCGCAACAGCGGCCCGTGATGCATCCTTGCGGAGGGCATCAACGGACCGGCAGTGCTCGAAGACTACAGAAGTTTGGTGTCCGTGGATAGCTCATTTGGAAACATTCTCCTTAACGATGGATACGGTTGCCGAACCGGTTGCCATGGGCTGTGGATAACCGTCCGCAGGCGGCTCCGGCGCCCTTGCTAAGTGTCCGCGGACCGAGAATAGTGATAAACGGAAGCAGTGCGTTCCTGACCAGCGGCAATGTCCCGGCGGCCGGTGCCGGCGGAGCGCTCCGCTTCTGGCAGAATGGCCGGAACACCAGCCGGAATATGAGGCAGTACCGCGAGGAGGCGGCCCGATGGGCGCACATGAGATGCAACCGGACCCGGAACGGAACGATGCGGCCAACTCCGCCGCCCCCGGGGGAATCGTTGTTGGTGTAGACGGCTCCGACCACGGGCAGTGCGCCCTGGTATGGGCAGCCCGGGAAGCCGAACGCCGCCGTCGGCCCCTGCACATTGTCACCGCGTATTCAGTGCCCATTTTTGCTGCGTCCGGGCTGGACGGCGGCTACGCCACGGTGGACGATTCGGTGATCCGCGAGGGCGCGGAAGCCATCATCCAGCAGGCGATGGACAAGGTTGCCGGCTACAACATCGCCGTCGATGCCTCCGTGGAGAACGGCGACGCGTCGGGGGTGCTGCTGGAGATGTCGGAAACGGCGGAACTGCTGGTGTTCGGCACGCGCGGCCGCGGCGGATTTGTGGGCCGCCTGCTCGGCTCGGTGAGCAGCGCACTCCCCGCCCATGCCAAGTGCCCGACGGTCACCGTGCCCCTGGTCTGTTCGGACCGGCTGGGCGAAACCACCGACGACAAGCGCATCCGGGCCGAGCAGGCCAAGGAGGGCCACAAGCGGGTCGAGAACGTCGTGGTGGTGGGCGTGGACGGGTCCGAACAGGCCCGGGTGGCCGTGCTGGAAGCCGCGGACCAGGCTGAACGGCTCGGGGCAACCCTGCGCATCATCTGTGCAGTGCCGCAGTTCAGCGGATCCCTGGCCTGGGTGCCCGCCCCGATTGACCGGCAGGCCATGTTTGACGACATTCGTGAACAGCTCGAAGCAGGAAAAGCCTGGCTGAAGAGCCACTACCCGAACCTTCCGGTGGAGTCGGACGTGAAGGACGGCTCGGCCGTTGATGTCCTGGTGGATGCCAGCAGGCACGCTGAACTCGTGGTGGTGGGCACGCGCGGCCGGGGTGGTTTCACCGGCATGCTGCTGGGCTCCACCTCCGACGGGGTCCTGCACCACACCAAGGGACCCGTTATGGTGGTGCCGGACCACGATGACCCGCGGCTGGCGGACAGGGCGAAGTTCGGCCCGGTCCCCGGCGCAGCCTGACTGCCGGCCCTCGCAGAAGGACGCAGAAAAATGGCTGGCGGCGGCGGGACCCCCATCCTCGCGCTGGGGGCTCTCACGGCTGCGATGGTGCCCGTCGTCGGAGGCAAAGCCGCCAACCTGGGGGAGCTCTTGGCCGCCGGCCTGCCGGTGCCGGACGGTTTCTGCCTGACGACGGCAGCCTACCGCCAAGCCACCGCCGGTCACGCAGCGAGCTCGGTCGGCCAGCTCGCCGCCGTCCATCAAGCCCTTAAAACCACCAATGACGGCGACCTCCCCGCCTTGGCCGCGCTGGCCGGCCAGGCCCGGGATGTGATTCGGAAAACGCCCATCCCACCGGACATAGCGGCAGCCATCGAGGCGGCGTATGCGGCGCTCGGAAACGACGTGCCGGTGGCGGTGCGGTCCTCGGCCACTGCCGAAGATCTTCCGTCCGCGAGCTTCGCCGGGCAGCAGGACACGTACCTGAACGTGGTGGGTGCTGCGGCCGTGGTGGAGGCGGTTCGCGACTGCTGGGCTTCGCTGTGGACTGACCGGGCGGTCAGCTACCGGGCCACCCGGGGGATCGACCCCGCTGCAGTAGCCCTCGCCGTGGTGGTCCAGCGCATGGTGGATGCAACCGCCGCCGGCGTGCTGTTCACAGCGAATCCGGTGACCGGCCGCCGGCGTGAGGCGGTTATCGATGCGAGTCCCGGCCTGGGGGAGGCCGTGGTGTCCGGAGCCGTGAACCCGGACCATTTTGTGGTTGATCCGGTGTCGGGGCGCGTCTTGGAACGGCGCCTTGGGGACAAACGCATCGCGGTCCGGCCGCTCTCCGGCGGCGGTACCCGCACAGTTGCAGTCAGCAACGGCGGCGCTGCGGCATGCCTCACGGACCGGCAGGCAACAGAACTTGCCGCCCTCGGTCTTCGCGTGGAGCAGCACTTCGGTGCACCGCAGGACATCGAATGGGCCATCGACGGCGGCGGACGCCTGTGGCTGACGCAGTCGCGGCCCATCACCACACTGTTCCCGATTCCCCAACGGTCAGCGGACGGGGCTGCGACGGCCGGCGCCCGCGTGTACCTCTGCTTCAGCCTCGCCCAGGGCCTGACCCGCCCCATCACGCCGATGGGCCTGGCCGCCTTCCGGCTCATCGCCTCGTCCGTGGCCAGGGCCGCGCATTTTGACGTTCCCCGGCCCCACAACGGCCCGCCGCCTTATGCCGAAGCGGGCCAGCGCATCTACTTCGACCTGACTGCTGTTGTTCGCAGCACCACCGGCCGGCGAATCGTTCCCAGCGTGTTCGACGTGATGGAGGCGCGCTCGGCCACCGTGCTGCGGAAGGTCTTCGAGGACCCGCGGTTTTCCGTGACCCGGCGGACTCCGCTGGGGCTCCTGCGCCACGTGGTGCCCGTCGCGGCGCGCGCCCGGGTGCCGGAAACGCTGCTCCGGGCAGTCTTTCGGCCGACCGCCGCGCTCCGGCGGGCCAACCGGCAGGCGCGTGAGTTCAGTGACTCCCTTCAGGCGCCTGCCGGTGCCACTGCGCTGCAGCGGCTCGACCATGCCGAACACCTGCTGGATACCCGCCTCTTTTCGGTGGTGCCGTCCATCCTGCCCCTCCCGGCACTGGGCTTCGCCGCGCTGGGACTGGCGGGAAGACTGTTGGGCGGCGACCGGTGGGATGACCTGCAGATTGTCCTGCGCGGGCTTCCCAATAACGTGACCACCGAAATGGACCTGGAACTATGGCGCCTCGCCCAGGTTATTAGGAACGACGGCGGATCCCGCGCCGCCATGACCGACCGGAAACCCGCCGAGCTCGCCGAGGACTACAAGGCGGGCCAATTGCCCGCCGTGCTGCAGGCCGGACTGGCGCGGTTCATGGATCAGTACGGGCACCGCGCGGTGGCCGAGATCGACGTCGGGATGCCGCGCTGGTCCGACGATCCCACGCACATCATTGGCGTGCTGGCCAACTATCTGCGCCTCGACGCCAACGCTGTGCCGCCGGACGTCCAGTTCAGCAACGCGGCCGAGGAAGCGGAAGCCCGGATCCGGCGGCTGGTTGCGGAGGCGCGCGGCCGCGGGCGGCTGCGGGGTGCCGTGGTGAAATCAGCGCTGCGGCGGGCGCGATTGTTTGCCGGGCTGCGTGAACTGCCCAAGTTCCAGCTGGTGGTGGCGCTCGCCGAAGTGCGGAAACAACTGACACTGGTCGGAGAGGCGCTCACGGCAGCCGATGCCTTCGACACGCCGGACGACGTCTTTTTCCTGAACCTTGACGAGGCCAGGGCCGGGCTCCGCAAGGTCGCGGAAGGGGGGCCGGGCGGGCAACCGGGGACAGGCAGTGCTGACCTGCGTGGCCTGGTGGCAGGACGGCGCGAGGCGTATGCCCTTGAACTGGCGCGGCGGCACGTGCCACGGGTGCTGCTTTCGGACGGCACGGAACCGGAGGCGGTGCAGCCTGCAGGCAGTTCGGGTCAGCCGGCGGAGGCCGGAACGCTGACCGGCAGCCCGGCGTCCGCCGGAACGGTCACGGCAGCTGCCCGGGTCATCCTGGATCCGGTGGGTGCGCACCTGGAACCGGGGGAAATCCTGGTGGCGCCGTCCACGGACCCTGGCTGGACCCCGTTGTTCCTCACGGCGGGCGGCCTCGTGATGGAGATGGGCGGGCCTAACTCCCACGGCGCCGTTGTGGCACGTGAGTACGGCATCCCGGCGGTGGTGGGCGTCCCGGATGCTACCCTGCGGCTTGCCACAGGCCAGCAGATAACGGTCGACGGCGGCGCCGGAACCGTGGTGCCGTCGTAACTGCCGGTGCCCTCCCCCGGAGGGGTGTGTGCAGCCGTCCCCAGGCGTAACCTGAACATATGGGCTCCAACGATAAAGCGGGCCCGGCATGAACCGCGCATGGAAGCGCTGGGTGCCGGCCGCAGCTGTACCCGCCGTAATCGCCGCCGGTGTGCTGGCGGGATCCATTCCGGCGCGGGCGGGTGATCCGTTGCCCGGGAAGTCTCCGGCGGGAGTCCTCACGCTGTTGGGGCAACACAGCACCCGCACGTTCTCCGGCACCCTTGAGCAGGTCTCCGAGCTCGGCCTGCCGGACCTGCCGGCTGGCGCCCCCAGCTCAGGTCCCGTTTCAGCGGGCGGTCCGGCATCGATCATCGAGCTCCTGACCGGCGAGCACACTGCCCGCATTTTTATGGACGGGCCCGCCAAGATGCGCGTCCAGGTGATGGACCGGCTGGCTGAACGCGATGTCATCCGGCGCGACCACGACGTCTGGTTCTATAACTCCAAGGACAATTCCGCCGCCCATCTGACGCTGCCGGCCTTCGCCAGCGATCTGCCCCTTCAGGTGCCGGGAGATCCCGGCGCCCTGCCCGGCCGGAACGGGTCCGGCCAGAACGGGCCCGGCCGGGAAGGGCCCGTCCCGGACCAGTCGACACAGGCCTTCCCCACGCCGGATGACCTGGCCGCGAAGTTCCTCGCCAAGGTTGACAGCTCTACGGCGGTGACGGTGGGCCCCGACGTACAGGTGGCCGGCCGGGCCGCCTACAGCCTGGAACTGGCACCGCGCACCGAGGGGACGCTGCTGGCGAGAGTGGTCATTGCCGTCGACGGCCAGACCGGGATGCCGCTCAAGGTGACGGTGTCCGCCCGGGGCCAGGCGCAACCCGCCTTCGAAGCAGGCTTCACCAGCCTGTCCCTCGCGGCCCCGGACGATGCCATGTTCAACTTCGCCGCCCCGCCGGGAGCCACGCTCAAAGAGCTGCCCGTGCCTCCCGTGCCGTCAGTACCCTCCGTGCCCGACCTCCCCGGGAAGCCCGGAATGACCGCCCCGGACCAGGACCCGGACCGAGTCCCGGGTGACGCAGCTGAGCTGCGGCACCGTGACGGACCCACGCCCACCGTGACCGGCGAGGGCTGGGAAACGGTGGTGGGGTTCGCGGCGGCACCTGACGGTCAGGAGGCTCAGCTGGCCGAAACAGTACTGAAGGATCCGCTCCTGTCCCAGGCCGCCGTCGTCGTACCCGGCGGACGGCTCCTGTCCACGTCCCTGGTCAACGTCCTGCTGACCGATGACGGCAGGATCTTTGTGGGGATGGTTCCGGCGGACCGGCTCCAAGCCGCCGCCGGCACGGCGTGAGCGCGGCCGGCAGGATGGCTGCCGGGCTGACCATCGAAACGCAGGGCCTCACCAAACGGTTCGGCCGCCAGTTGGCGGTGGACAATGTGGACCTTGCCGTACCCCACGGCGCCGTATTCGGGTTCCTGGGACCCAACGGATCCGGCAAAACAACCACCATCCGCATGCTGCTGGGCCTCGCCGCGGCGTCGGCCGGAACCGTCAGCGTCCTTGGGCAGCCGATGCCCCAACGGCTGCAGGAAGTGCTGCCGCGCGTGGGTGCGTTGGTGGAAGGGCCGGCGTTTTATCCCTTTCTGTCCGGCACCGCCAACCTCCGCCGGTTCGACGCCGCAAGTCGGCAGGGAATGCCGGGCACCAGGAACGCGCGCGTGGCGGCGGCGCTCGAGCGGGTGGGGCTCTCGCACGCCGCCGGCAAGCGGGTGCACGCTTATTCGCTGGGCATGAAGCAGCGCCTGGGGATCGCCAACGCGCTGCTGTCCCCCCGCGAGTTGCTGGTACTCGATGAGCCCACGAACGGCCTGGACCCGCAGGGCACCCGTGAGGTGCGCAGCCTGGTCCGCTCGTTGGCCGCCGACGGCGCCACGGTCTTCGTCTCCAGCCACCTGCTGGCCGAGGTGGAACAGATCTGCACGCACGCGGCGATCATGAGCGCTGGCCGGCTGGTGGCCCAAGGGCCGCTTGAAGAGCTCCGCCGGGGCGGCGAGATGCGGATCCGCCTGTTAACGCCCGACGCCGGCACCGCCTGTGAGGTCCTGCTGCGGCTGGGCATGGCCCCGGAGCGCGGGGACGCCGGGGCTGGAATTAGTGCGGCGGGAATCAGCGCTGCCGGGCGTCACGGGGCGGTGGGCCATGAGGCGGGGACTCACCGGGCGGGGAGCGCCGGCCCGGACGGGGAAGTGGTCACCGCGGGGGCGGCTGTTGCGGCTCGGCCGGTGGATGAGGCCGCTGGGGCGGGTAACCCGCAACAGGTCCTGCCAAAGCCGGATTTGCCCCACCCGGAAGACATCGTTGCCGAATTGGTGGCCGCCAGGGTGCGGGTCCGCGGCTTTTCCGTTGAGCGCGAAAGCCTCGAGGAGCGTTTTGTCGCCTTGACGGGGGAGGGATTCGACGTTGCCCAGTGAAGTCCCGTCCAGTAATGCTGCCCGGGCCGGGGGCGGCAGACATGCCGGTAGTGCAATAGACGCCGGTAAGGCTCCCTCCCCGCGAAGTGTCCCGGACGCCGGCAGCAGTTCACCCGCAGACAGTGCTGCAGACGCCGCGGGAGCACCGGCCGCCAGAGACTTCCCGGCGGCCTCGTCCGGCCTGTCCCTGTTGTCCTCCGAACTGACCACCCTTTTCCGCCGTCGCCGGACCTGGGCCATGCTGGCTGCGTTGGCCGCAATACCGGTGCTGATCGCCGTCGCTGTCCGGCTCTCATCGACCGTTCCACCCGGGCGCGGGCCGGCATTCCTGGACCGGATCACGCAGAACGGGCTGTTCGTGGCGGTCACTGCGATGCTCGTAGCGGTGCCGCTGTTCCTGCCCCTCACTATCGGCGTGGTGGCGGGCGACACCATCGCGGGCGAGGCGAGCCTGGGCACCCTGCGGTACCTGCTGGTGGCTCCCGCCGGCCGCGTCCGGCTACTGCTGGTGAAGTACGCAGGCGCGCTGGCTTTTTGCCTTGCTGCTCCCATCACGGTGGCCCTGGCCGGAGCAGCGATCGGAGCGTCATTGTTCCCGATAGGGCCGGTCACCCTGCTGTCCGGCGACGTGGTCCAGCCGCCGGAGGCAGCGCTGCGGCTTGTCCTGATCGCGGCGTACCTGGCAGTGTCCCTTGCCGGGTTGTCGGCGATCGGGCTGTTCCTGTCCACCCTGACGGTGGTTCCCGTGGGGGCGATGGCGGCAACTGTGGTGGTCTCCGTGGCGTCCCAGATCGCGGACCAGCTGCCACAGCTGGAGTGGCTGCACCCCTGGCTGTTCACGCATTACTGGTTTGGTTTCGCGGATGTCCTGCGCCAGCCGGTGCTGTGGGATTCCTTCGCGAGCAATGCCGTGCTGCAGGCAGGGTACGTGGCTGTGTTCGGGGCGCTCGCTTATGCCCGGTTCGTCACCAAGGACGTACTTTCCTGAGATTTGCTGGTGACTGGACGCCGTAAACCGGTCCCGTCAGTAGCGGGCGGCGTAGGGGTGGAGCTGCATCCCGGCCATCCGGCTTAGCTGGGTGACCCCGATTCCCTCAGCCGGGTTCAGCGCCTGCACCACCTGGCCGTTGCCGAGGTAGATGGCGACGTGGTAGAAACCCGGTGCCGAACCCCACACCAGCAGGTCGCCGCGCCGGGCCTCGGAAATGGGCACATGCACCGGGGCTGCCGCGAACTGCTGGGCGGCGGTGCGGGGCAGGTATTTGCCGGCTGCGGCGAACGCAGTCTGGACCAGGCCGGAGCAGTCAAAACCATTCGGGCCGGTGCCGCCGTACTGGTAGAAATAGGGCGACCCTGCCTTTGACAGCGCCACTGAGATGGCAGTCTCGGCCGAGCCGCCGGGTGATGGTGCGGGAGCCGGCGCGGGCGCGGGCGCAGGAGCCGGCGCGGGTGCAGGAGCAGGAGCAGGTGCCGGCGCGGGTGCCGGTGCGGGCGCGGGTGCAGGATTAGGCCCGGGCGCGGGTGCCGGCACAGGTGCGGGGGCGGGTGCGGGATTCGGCGCGGGGGCTGCGGGCATTTGGGGAACAGTTCCGCCCAGTGCGGGCACGCCCGTCGTGGCGGGATCATCGACCGACTGGCCCGGTGCGGCCTGTGCCGCAGCCGCGGTGATGGCCGCGAGCCTGGCCTCCTCGCGTTGCCGGTCGAGTTCGTCCACCCGGGCGGACTCCAGCGCGACGGTGGTGTTCCTCAGCTGTGCCAGCTGGTCCACCAGAACGCTCCGCTGTGCCCTCGCTTCGGCCACTGCCCGGACCTGGACTGCGTTTGCCCCATCGGCTTCGGCCTTGCGGGCTTCGGCCGTTTTGGCGGCCTCGTCGGCAGCCCGGCCTGCGTCCTGGGCGGCGGCAGTGAGCGATTGCGCCGCGGCAGCCGCTGTTTCGGCGGATTCGAAGGCCCGGCTGCGGCTGGCTGAGATGGCCTGTAACGTGGCGGCCTGCTGGAGTGCTTCGCCGTTGCCGCTGACGAACGTGGTGAGCGTAGGGTTCAGGCCGCCGTTGCGGTAGAGGTCGCCGGCCAGCTGGCCCACCTGTTTGCGGGTCCTGTCCTGCGCCTGCACGGCCACCTCAGCCCGGGCGGTGGCCACGTCCGCCGCGCTCCGGCGGTCCTGCAGCTCCACCAGCGCCTCGCTGTAAGCGTTGTTTGCCTGCATCGTGAGGGCAAAGGTGACCTGCTGGGCGCCGGCGGCGTCCGCCAGGAGGCGCTCGATGGCGGTGACCTGGTCCGCCGTCGCGCTTTCATTGGACTTCGCTGCGGCGATGTCCTCGGCGGACGGAATGTCCGGTGACGCCGGACGCTGAATGGCGGACGCCAGGGATGCGGGCGATGCCTGGGCGGGGAGGGTGAGTGTTCCGGAAAGCACGACGGCTGTACACAGACTACGGCCTTCAGGCCGGACCCGGACAAACCCATTCGCAGAACCTCGCAGGATAGTAAGGCTGGGGGAGCGAGGTGTGGTGGCGGCACAAAAGGCCCCCTCTGCTGATCGCCCAGCAGTCAGAGGCTACGTGACATGCTGCACTTTGGCAACAAGAGTCACATCAATAACATAAACAACAACAGTGTGATTCCGTCACATCTGTATCCGGTGTGTCGCGGATCGGCTCCGGGAAGGCTGCTGGGCGTGACTGCAAAGGATGTCAGCCCCAGCGCTTCCGGCCGTCTGCCCGCCCGCCTCAGGCGTGCTGGTGTGACTCGTGCTCTGAATGGCTCGCGGGCTCAAGCTGGAACGTGCAGTGCTCGGTGTCGAAGTGGGAGCCGAGGCAGGCGGTGAGCTTGTCCAGGACCTGGTCGGCGCCCCGGGCGTTCAGGACGCCGTCCTCCACCACCACATGCGCGGAAAACACCGGCACGCCGGAGGTGATGGTCCAGATGTGGATGTCATGGACGTCCACCACACCGTCGACGCTGAGGATGTGTTCGCGGATCATCTGCACCTCCACCCCTTTGGGGGTGGCCTCCAGGAGCACGTCCACCACATCGCGGAGCAGGCTCCAGGCCCGCGGCAGGATCATCAGGGCAATGAGGACTGACGCGATGGTGTCCGCCGCCTGGTAGCCGGTGAACATGATGATCAGGGCCGCGACAACGACGGCGACGGAACCCAGCAGGTCACCGAGCACTTCAAGATAGGCGCCGCGCACATTCAGGCTGTCCTGGTGCGCGCCGTGCAGGATCAGCAGCGATACCAGGTTGGCAACCCCGCCCAGGATCGCAGCGAAGAGCATGATGTCGGTGTGGACTTCGGGCGCCGACCCGATCCGCCGGATGGCCTCGGTAAAGATGACCACGGAGATGACGACCAGAATCAGCGCGTTGGCAAGGGCGGCAAGGACCTCGGCCCGCTGGTACCCGTAGGTCCGCTGGTCGCTGGCCGGCCTCCCCGCGATCCAGGCCGCCAGGAGTGCGATGGTCACGCCCGCCGCGTCGGAGAGCATGTGGCCGGCGTCGGCCAGCAGGGCCAGCGATCCGGACAGGGCCGCGCCCACCACCTGGACCAGGACAACCGTCAGCGTGATGGCCAGGACGGTGATAAGCCGTTTGCGGTGCCTGCCTGTTGCCGTGATCCCGTGTGTGTGGCTGTGGTCGTGTCCCATGCCTACAAGGCTAGTCCCAGCCAAGCTCGTGCAGCCGGTGGTCATCGATGCCGAAATGATGGGCGATCTCGTGCACCACCGTCACCGCCACCTCCTGGATGACCTCGTCGCGGGACGCGCAGATGTCCAGGATGGGCTGGCGGAAGATCGTGATGCGGTCCGGCAGCGAACCGGCGTCCCACCAGGAATCCCGCTCGGTCAGCGGCACGCCCTCGTAGAGGCCCAGCAGGACAGTACCCGGGTCTTCGCCAGGGCCGGGGACATAGTCGTCTTCGACGAAGACAGCGACGTTGTCCATGGCGGCCGCGAGCTTGGGCGGGATCAGGCCCAGGGCGTCAGTGACAGCGGCTTCGAAGTCGTCGGCGGACATCTCGAAGGGAAGCGGCTCATGCGGACCCTCCGGGATGATGGGCAGTCCGGGCGGCAAATTGGCGGGCATGTCCACGACTGTAGCGCGGAATTCCGGGCTGCCCGGCCCGCACTCAAGGACGGACGACAGCACGGGACCGTCGGCGGGTCAGGCCAACCCCCACCAGGCAGACCACCCCGCCCACGAGGCCCCAGGCGGAGGGTATTTCGCTCAGGAGCAGCCACGAGATGAGGATGGTGGTGCCGGGCACCAGGTACGTGGTGGCTGCCAGCTTCCCGGCCTCAATGAGGGACAGCGCGTAGGCCCACGTGGTGAACGCGATCGCAGTGGGGAAGACGCCGAGGTACACCAGTCCGAGCGTTGCGGACAACGGCGCGGCCTGCAGTTCGGACGCCAGTTGCCCGGTAAAGGGCAGGCAGCAGACGGCGCCCACCATGATCCCGAACCAGGTGGCCTGGGCCGCCGGGATCTTCCGCAGCACCGGCTTCTGGATGATGACACTGACAGCGGCGAGCACCGCGGCAAGGAGGCAGAGCAGCACGCCCCCAACATCCGCCGTCGACCGTTCACCGGACCCCGCGCCCGACCCCGCGCCGGATCCGAGCGCGATCAGCGCCACCCCGCCGAATGCCACCAGGCTGCCGATGAGCAGCCAGCGGGGGAATCCTTCCTTCAGGACGAAACCCGCCATGACGGCCACGAGGATGGGATTGACGTTGATCAGCAGGGCCGCCGTGCCGGCGTCCAGGAGGTGCTCCGCCGCGTTCAGCGCCACGTTGTAGCCGCCGAACCACATCACGCCGTATCCGAAAATGGGCCACCATTCACGGCCTCGCGGCAGTACCTTGCTCTTCGTCAGTTGCGGCAGTACCAGCGCACCGAGTACGACGGCGGCAACCGCCAACCTGCCCAAAGTCAGGGAGCCGGGGGAAAAATTTGGCCCGATCGCGCGGATGCCCACGAAGGCGGACGCCCACAGCACCACCGTGACCAGGACCGCTGCGATGCCCCGCGCGCTGACGCCGCCTTGCCGGGGCCGAAGTGCTGCCCATGGTGTGGAGCCGGTGGGGGAGGTTGAAGCCATGCTGCCAATGTAACCCTGCGCCTACGCTCGCGGCTGGCGGAAATCAGTCACGTCTCGTCGAGTTCCTGCCACGGGCCCCCGGCCCGAAAATGGGCCGGTGATACCGCGGTCTCGGTTAGGATGCGGTTTATGGTCACAGCCTCAACTTCCCGCGGGTCCGCGCCGGACCCGGCAAAACGGATCCGCCTGGTCATCTGGATCCTGCTCGGCGTCATCGTGGTCGCAGGCGGTGCCTGGTACGCGATGCTGACGTTGAACAAGCCCGCACCGGCCCCGGCGCCTCCCGCGGGCGCGGGCCCTGCCGGCACCGAACAACTGGTGCGGACGGACAGCCACCGGCTCACCACCCCCGCGGTTGAAAGGGCACAGCTGGTGGAGTTCCTGGACTTCGAATGCGAAGCATGCCGCTCCATTCATCCCTTCGTGGAGGAACTGAAACAGGAATTTGGCGACAGGATCACCTTCGTCAACCGCTACTTCCCGCTGTCCTCGCACCCGAACTCCGGCACGGCCGCGCTGGCCGTGGAGGGTGCCGCGCAGCAGGGCAAGTTTGAGGCGATGTCCGCGAAGATGTTTGAAACCCAGGACCAGTGGCATGGAAAACGCGAATCGCAGGGACCGCTGTTCCGGACCTTCGCCGAGGAACTGGGCCTCGACCTGGCGGCGTTCGATGCCACGGTGGCAGCTGACGCCACGAAGGAACGCATCCGCGCTGACATGGCGGACGGCACGGCCTTGGGCGTGACCAGCACCCCGACGTTCTTCCTCAATGGGGAAAAGCTGACCCTGACCACGAAACAGGATTTTCGGCAGAAGCTGGCCGCCGCGGTTAAGTAGCCCGCTTGCGTCAGCCCTTCGCTGCCCATGCCAGAAGCCGCTCCAGGGGCCACGTGGTGACAATCCGCTCAGCAGGAACATCGTTCAGGGCCGCGCGGGCCGCCCCGTATTGGAGGAAGTCCAGCTGCCCGGGAGCGTGGGCGTCGCTGTCGATGGAGAACAGGCAGCCGGCGTCGAGGGCCAGCTGGATCAGGTTGTCCGGCGGGTCCTGCCGCTCAGGCCGCGAGTTGATCTCCACGGCCACGTTGTTTTCGGCGCAGGCAGCGAACACCTCCTTGGCATCAAACTCGGACGGGGGCCGGGTGCCCCGCGATCCTTCCACGAGACGTCCGGTGCAGTGGCCCAAAACATTGGTGTGCGGATCACGGATGCCGGCGAGCATCCGTTCCGTCATGGTGATCCGGTCAGCACGGAGTTTCGAGTGGACGCTGGCCACCACAACGTCCAGCCGGTCCAGCATCTCCGGCGACTGGTCCAGCTCGCCGGATTCCAGGATGTCCACCTCGATGCCGGCCAGTAGCCGGAACCCGTTCGTATTGCCGGCGTTGACCTCCGCCACCACGTCGAGCTGCCCGGTGAGGCGCTCCGCGCTGAGCCCGTTGGCAATGGTCAGGTTGGGGGAATGGTCAGTGAGGGCCAGGTATTCGCGGCCCAGCAGCTTCGCGGCCGCAGCCATCAGCGGGATGGGGGATCCGCCGTCGGACCAGTCGCTGTGGCTGTGGAGATCACCGCGCAGTGAGGCGTGGAGTTCAGCCCCGCCGTCGGCGAGCGGCGCCAAGCCGCGCTGGCGTAAGTCCTCCAGGTAATCGGGGACCGCGCCGTCCACGGCCTGGCGGACCACCTGGTATGTCCTGTCCCCGATACCCTTCATGCTCTTGAGCCTGCCGTCCCGGGCCCGGGCTGCCATTTCGGCCGGATCCAGTGCGGCGATGACTCCGGCCGCCTTCCGGAAAGCTTGCACCTTGAAGGTGGCAGCGCGTTCGCGTTCCAGCCAAAA
The DNA here is from genome assembly GCF_014712225.1 of Pseudarthrobacter sulfonivorans. GTDB lineage: Bacteria > Actinomycetota > Actinomycetes > Actinomycetales > Micrococcaceae > Arthrobacter > Arthrobacter sulfonivorans. The sequence continues at coordinate 131,208 of NZ_JACXBW010000008.1, read as the reverse complement.
GGCGATCTCATTGAGCGCAGCGACGGCATCCATCTGTCCATCTTCGCCTGTTCCTGCCGCTTCGTTGAGGCCTTCGCGGCCCGATTTTGGAATATTCCGTACAAGGCCCTATAGTTTTAGAGTCCAGTTCGGGGAAACAGCAAACGACAAAGACTGAGGGCTTCGGCTCAAAGCCTTTTCTTTTGTTCCGAACGGGTTCTGGCCCCCATCGTCTAGCGGCCTAGGACACCGCCCTTTCACGGCGGCGGCACGGGTTCGAATCCCGTTGGGGGTACGCAAGGAACTGGTCAGGCAGGCAGAAATTGTCTGGTAAGCTGGAAGCCTTGAAAAAACGCGGTAGTCATACTGCGAAGCAAGAAAAGCAAGGCCCTGTAGCGCAGTTGGTTAGCGCGCCGCCCTGTCACGGCGGAGGTCGCGGGTTCAAGTCCCGTCAGGGTCGCTCTGGTTGTCGGAAGAGATTTCGGCGGTCATGGTGACATGTCACCTAGGCTCTGTAGCTCAGTTGGTAGAGCGTTCGACTGAAAATCGAAAGGTCACCGGATCGACGCCGGTCGGAGCCACCACTGGGAAGCATCAGTTCTTCGGAACTGGTGCTTTTCTTCTTTAACCCGGGAGGCGGGTGGACCGCCGCGCAAATTCCCCGCCGCCTGGTCCATTCCCCCGCGGCTTTCACGGGGTTAAGTCCACGCGAGGGGGAATCGCCAATCCACGGGATAGCCTGCAACCGGAGGGCCGGGAATTCCAGCAGGTTGTCACGGCCAGGGGATAGGGTTGGGAACAACAGAAGGGGAAGTGCCTGATGGAATACCAGAACCCACAACCCGAAGCGGCCGGGCGCCAGCTGGCTGCCGGCCAGCTTGCAGCCAGCCAGTTGGCCAGCACCTCACCTGTGCCCGGCCACGGCCGCACGGTGATCGCGGAAACCGCCGTGGCAAAAGTCGCCGGCATTGCTGCCCGCGCCGTGCCCGGCGTCTATTCCCTGGGCTCCGTTCCGTCACGGGCGCTTGGTGCCATCCGGGACGCCGTTGGCAGTTCGGACCATGCCGCCGGTGTCCGTGCCGAGGTGGGCGAGACCCAGGTGGCCGTGGACATCAGCCTCGTCGCCTCGTACGGCACACCACTCCACTCCCTTGCCGACCAGGTCAGGGCATCGGTGTATCGCGCTGTCGAGGAACTTGTTGGCCTGCAGGTCATTGAAGTGAATGTCGAAATATCCGATGTCTACGTGGCGCCGCCGCCCAAGGCAGCGGCACCTGTGACCACGGAGCGGGAGGCACTGCTGTGAACCTGACCGTAGTGGGCATTGCCGTAGGCGCGTTCGTGGCGTTTATGTCCTTCCAGTTCGGGCTGTGGGGCTTCCTGATCTCGCTCCTCTTCATGGCCATCGGGGCCCTCCTGGGCCGCGCTGCGGAAGGGAAACTGGACCTGCGCGGCGTCCTGGATGCAATCATCGGCCGGCGCTCGTCATCATGACCGCGGCCGCACCCTCCATTGCTGCACAGGGGCTGAATGGTCATAACCGGATCAGCACACAGGCCCTGACCAGCCTTGCCAAAGCAGCGGCCGCCGAGGCACTGGGGGTGGAAGCGCACGATGTGCGGGCGGACTGGTCGGACGACGACGGCCTGCTGGCTCTGGCGCTTGTCTCACCCATCAGGATCCCGCCGCTGACTGCCGTGCTGCGGGATGCCGGCAAAGTCGCGGCGTTCGGCGGGCCCATCTGGGACAGGACGGTAGAGGCAAAAAGCAGGATCCTGTCCACCGTCACAGTGCTGAGCGGCGCGCAACTGAGCAGGGTGGATATCCGGATCAGTGGCGTCAAGCCAAGCGAGGGAGGCAGGGTCCAGTGAGCCACAAGTTGGTAGATGAGCACTTGGCGGGCCCCGGGGAAGCCGCCCCCGCGCCTGCCGGCCGTCAGTTGGACATCCGCAGGGTGGTGCGCCGGGAGACGCATTCATCGCGGGCCGGGGTGTCCGTGGTGGCGGCCGTGCTGGTGATGGGGCTCGCGGGCTATGGCCTGCTCGAATCGGCCGTGCACGCCATTGGGCAACCGGCCTGGCTGATTGAACCCCAGTTGGCTGCAGAACGCATCGTCGCCCTGCCGGCGGGCCTGCCGCCGCTGTTGCTCGGTGCCGGGGGCGCGGTGGTTGCGATGGTGGGCCTCTTTTTTCTGCTCAACGCCGTACTGCCCGGCAGGCGGGCGCGGCACGTACTGAACGGCGCCGACTCAACCGCCGTGGTGGTGGATGACGAGGTCATCGCGTCGGCCCTGGCCCGCAGTGCCAGGCTTGCCGCCAATGTCACTCCGGAACAGGTCATGGTGGTGGTTTCGCAGCGACAGGTCATCGTGAATGTGCGGCCCACCTCAGGAATTCCGCTAGCGGAGCAAGCGGTGCTCGCCGCCGTCGAAGACGAACTGCGTGAGATGTCGCTGGATCCGCTACCGGAAGTCCGCGTGAACGTTTCCTCCGCAGGGGTGATTGGCGCATGACCAGCACCCCCTCGCTTCTGAATCGGATTCTGATCGGGATTCTTGGATTCAAACTGCTGGCGGTGGGTATCCTCCTGGTCCTGCTGGCCACCGTTCCCCCGGTGGGAACGTGGTGGCACACCTGGTCGGGTGCGGCCTGGAGCGGGCTGAACCAGGCCTTTGACAGCACCCGCTTTCCGGGTCGCCCCGAAAGCTGGTTGTGGATCATCATGGCCATCGCACTGGTGATCCTGATTGGCCTCATGGTTGCCTGGATTGCCCAGCAGGGCAAAGGCCGGAGCAACCTGCTGGTCGCCGACCTCGATCCCGGCACGGTCCCCGGAGACGTGCGGATCAGCGGGGGAGTCGCCGAGCAGGCGCTGAAGCATGCCCTGGCGGAACGGCCGGATCTTGCCGGCGCCACCGTGGCCACCTACGACGTCCACGGCACCCCTGCCCTGAAAATCAGGCTTCAACCGCGCCAGGGCGTCGCGCCGCATCTGTTGGCAGCAGAAGTCGCTGCCCTCGTGTCGGCCTTGGACGCCGTGGTCGGAAAACCCACGCCTGTCCTGATCCACATCGGCGCCGGGGCCCGGACGCGGTTCAGCAGGGCCGAGCGCGTCCGGTAGTGTGCGCGGAAACTATTTGATAGTCAGGTAGGCCGCGCAGTTCGGAAATATTTCGGCCACGGCCCCGCTGGCCCTCGGCGCGCTCATGAGAGCCACCGCATATCCAGCCGGGACCGGCACGGCCCCTGTCCCCATGTTGCTGACGATCAGGACCCTGCCGTTGTTGAAAGCCAGCACACCCTTGGCCGGTTGGTGACCGTCAGCCCACTCAAACGTTCCCGACCCCAGACCGTTGGCTGAGCGGAAAGCGAGCGCCGAGCGGTACAGCTCCAGGGTGGAACCCGCTATGCCGTCCTGCTTATCGGCAGCAAGGTCCCTGAAGGACTCCGGCTGGGGCAACCATGGCGCGGCCGGACCGACGGCGTCACGCCCGCCTTCACCGGGGAAAGCCTCCGCGAAGCCATAACCGGGTTCGTCTGCCTTCCAAGGGAGAGGCACCCGGCAGCCGTCGCGGCCGACTTCCACGCCATTGGTGCGGAAGAAAGTGGGATCCTGCCGGGCTTCGTCCGGCAGCGTCGTGTGCTCGGGGAGGCCCAGTTCCTCGCCTTGGTAGATGTAGGCGGAGCCCGGCAACGCAAGGGAAACGAGGGCAGCGGCGCGGGCACGCGCCAGTCCTAAGGCCGCGTCCGGCTGTTCATCCGCGGCAGCGATGCCTTTCGGGAAGGTGGTGGGATCCTTCAGGCCGAACCGGGTGCTGTGGCGGACGGTGTCGTGGTTACTCAACACCCAGGTGGAGGGCGCTCCGACAGACGCGTCGGCACGGAGGGAATCTTCGATGGCTTCTGCCAGGCGTTCCGCGTCCCACCCGGCGAGGAGGAAATCGAAGTTGAACGCCTGCTGCATTTCGTCCTTGCGGACATACCGGGCCAACCGTTCCGCCGGTTCCACCCACGCCTCGGCAACCATCATCCGATCGCCGTCATAGGCGGCCAGCACACGGTTCCAGTCGCGGTATATGTCATGGACGCCGTCTTGGTCGAAGAACGGTGACGGAGGGTACTGCGGCGACACGGCCCGGTGGGGTTCCTGAGCCTCTGTGTGCGCCCCGGGGGCATCGCCCGGCGGCACGTGTCGTGTGTGCGAGGCCTCCGCAGTGCCTTCCACCATGGCGGTGACGCCTTCCCAGTCCGGCAATCCCGGTTCCTTGACCAGGCCGTGGGCAACGTCAACACGGAATCCAGCCACGCCACGGTCAAGCCAAAAACGCAATACGGAGCGCATTTCCTCTTTGACCTCGGCGTTGTCCCAGTTTAGGTCTGGCTGCTTGGCATCAAAAAGGTGCAGGTACCAGTCGCCCGGCCTGCCGTCGGCTTCGGTGATCCTGCTCCATGCGGGTCCGCCAAAGATCGACCTCCAGTTGTTCGGGGCCAGGTTTCCATCGCCGGAGCCCAACACTTCGTCCTTACCCGGCAGAAACATGTACCGGTCCCGGTGTTCAGATCGGGGAGGCGACGCAAGTGCTTCCTGGAACCATTCGTGCTCGTCCGATGTATGGTTCGGCACGAGGTCAACGATGACCTTCAACCCCAAAGAGTTGGCCTCCCCGAGCATTGCATCGAAGTCGGCCAGTGTCCCGAAAAGTGGGTCCACCTGGCGGTAGTCCGCGACGTCGTAGCCGGCATCCGCCTGAGGGGATTTGTAGAACGGTGACAGCCAGATGGCATCCACGCCGAGCCGTTTGAGATAGGGCAATCGCGCGGTAACACCCTTGAGGTCCCCCATTCCATCGCCGTTAGCGTCGGCGAACGAGCGCGGGTAGATCTGGTATACGACGGCGCTCGTCCACCAGGCCTGAGTGGACGAATCTGCATCGGGCACTGGTCTGTTTGTCAAAGGTATCCTTTCCGTAAACATTGCGTGTAAACGCTTGCATTTCTCGCAGCAACCTTACTAGTGTGATGCTCACCACTTCAAACGCACCGCCGATTTGCTCGAAAACTCAGCGAGGAGTCTCCTACATGAAATCCCCTAAGTTCCTACTGCCCGCCGCCGCCGCCGGCATCCTGGCAATAACCCTCTCCGCCTGTGGCGGGGGCGGCGGTACCACGGGCGGGGGCGGCGGCGACGCCGAACAGGGCCTCGACGGCCGCGGCCCCATCACCTACGTCCAAGGCAAGGACAACAGCAACGTGGTCCGTCCTCTGGTCGAAAAGTGGAACGCCGCGCACCCGAATGAGAAAGTCACCTTCAAGGAGCAGACGGACCAGGCCGACCAGCAGCATGACGACATCGTCCAGCACTTCCAGGCGAAGGACGCCGGCTACGACGTCGTCGATGTGGACGTTGTATGGACGGCCGAGTTCGCTGCCAAGGGCTGGCTGCAGCCGCTCAAGGACAAGATGGCGATCGACACCAGCGCCATGCTCAAACCGACTGTCGAGAGCGGCACCTATAAGGGGACGCTGTACGCGGCCCCGCAGACCTCCGACGGCGCCATCCTTTACTACCGCAAGGATCTGGTTCCCACCGCGCCGAAAACCTGGGACGAAATGATGGGCATGTGCTCCATCGCCAAGGCAAACAACATTGGCTGCTTTGCGGGCCAATTCAGCAAGTACGAGGGGCTGACAGTCAACGCCTCGGAGGCCATCAACTCCTCGGGCGGCTCCGTGCTGGACAAAGACGGCAAACCCAGCCTGAACACGGGTGAAGCCAAGGCAGGGTTGGAAAACCTCGCGAAGGCATATGCCGACGGAAACATCCCGAAGGAAGCCATCACCTACAAGGAAGAAGAGAGCCGCCAGGCATTCCAGGACGGCAAGCTCCTGTTCCTGCGCAACTGGCCCTACGTCTACAACCTGGCCGTCTCTGAAGGGTCCTCCAAGGTGAAGGACGTCCTGGGCATGGCTGCCCTCCCGGGCAAGGACGGGCCCGGCGCCTCATCCCTCGGCGGCCACAACCTGGCCGTCAGCGTCTACTCGAAGAACAAGGCCACCGCCCTCGACTTCCTGAAGTTCATGACCTCCGAAGAAACTGAGAAGTTCTACGCCACCCAGGGCTCGCTGGCCCCCGTCCTGGGTTCGCTGTACGACGACCAGGCCCTCGTCGCCAAGCTTCCGTACCTTCCGGTACTGAAGACTTCCATCGAGAATGCCGTGCCGCGCCCGGTGACGCCCTTCTACCCGGCAGTCACCAAGGCCATCCAGGAAAATGCCTACTCTGCCATCAAGGGGGAGAAAACCGTGGAATCTGCTTTGTCAGACATGCAAAAGTCCATCGAATCCGCTAGCGCGGGACAGTAGCCGGTCATGGCAACCGAATTGGGCCCGACGCCGGTAAAGTCACCGGCGTCGGGCGGTACCCCCGTCCATCACGGACCTAAAGGGGTCGGTGAGGACAATAAAATCCTGAGCCAAGGCAAGTGGGCCACCTGGCTTCTTGCTCCCACCATCATCGCCTTGGCCGTCGTGATTGTTTACCCGATCATCAGCGCCATTGTGATGTCATTCCAAAAAGACGCCGGGCTCGATCCGGTCACCGGGCTGTTCACCGCCGGCGGCCCGGCAGGCTTCCAAAACTACGTCAACTGGCTTGCCCAGCAGTGCGCGGCTCCCGGTGGCGGAACAGTTGCCTGCCCGCCTGGAACCCTCGGAGGCCAGTTCTGGTCGGCCACGGCCACAACGTTCTTCTTTACGGTAGTCACAGTGACGCTGGAGACGGTACTCGGTTTCTGGATGGCTCTCATCATGGCCAGGACATTCCGGGGCCGCAGCCTGGTCCGTGCAGCAGTCCTGGTTCCGTGGGCGATTCCCACGGCGGTGACTGCCAAGCTGTGGCTGTTCATCTTCGCGTTCGAAGGCATCGCCAACAAGCTCTTCAACACCAGCATCCTCTGGACAGGCAGTGAATGGCCGGCCAAGTGGGCTGTGATCATCGCGGACGTCTGGAAGACCACGCCCTTCATGGCGCTGCTCATCCTTGCCGGCCTGCAAATGATTCCCGCCGATGTCTACGAAGCTGCCAAGGTTGATGGTGCCACCACCTGGCAGCGGTTCCGGATGATCACTCTTCCGCTGGTAAAGCCGGCGCTTATGGTGGCTGTCCTCTTCCGCACACTCGATGCACTGCGGATGTTCGACCTCCCGTACATCCTGACAGGCGGTGCAAACAACACCACCACGCTCTCCATCCTGGTCATCAACCAGATCAGGCAAGGGTTCAACGCGGCGGCAGCTTTGTCCACGATCACCTTCATCATCATCTTCCTGGTTGCGTTCATCTTTGTGCGCTTCCTGGGGGCGAACGTCGTGGAACAAAGCGGAGCCACCGGTAAGGGGAAGAAATGAGCGCCGCCACGGCCGCGACCGACCTCCGGGCACAGCAGGACAGAGGCCGGAAGGCTGCCCAGAACAAGGAAAAGTGGGCACAGGGCCGCACTTACGTCAGCGCCGTCGTCGTCCTGATCTGGTGCCTGGCGCCGGCCTATTGGATGGTGGTGACCGCGTTCCGCGAGGTCGGTTTTACCTACGACACCTCGATCCTGCCGACCCATGTCACGCTGGACAACTTCAACACCGCGTTTGACACGTCCTTCGGTAACCACTTCGGGCAGGCCCTGCTCAACAGCGTGTTCATCGGCGGCGTCGTCACCGTGGTGTCCCTGCTGATCGGTGTTTTTGCCGCCTACGCCCTGGCCCGCCTGAACTTCCGGTTCAAGTTTCTGGTGCTGGGCTTCATCCTGGGAGCGTCCATGTTCCCGGGCGTAGCCCTCATCACCCCGCTGTTCCAGCTCTTCACAAACATCGGCTGGATGGGTACCTACCAGGCACTGATCATCCCGAACATTTCCTTCGTGTTGCCTTTGACCGTCTACACCATGACCTCCTTCTTCCGCGAAATGCCGTGGGAGCTCGAGGAGTCGGCACGGGTGGATGGCTGTACGCAGGGCCAGGCGTTCCGGAAGGTCATTCTGCCCCTGGCCGCGCCCGCCATCTTCACCACGGCAATCCTGGCGTTTATTTCCTCCTGGAATGAATTCCTGATCGCCAGCCAGTTGTCCAGCGATGCCACCCAGCCCGTAACGGTTGCCATCGCAAGCTTCGCTGGCGCCCAGCCGAACCAGATCCCCTACACGGCCATCATGGCCGCGGGAACGATCGTTACTATTCCGTTGGTGATTCTGGTGCTGGTCTTCCAACGAAAGATTGTTGCCGGCCTCACCGCGGGTGCCGTCAAGTGAAAGGCGCGGCTGCGGACGGCGAGCAGAACCACGGGCTGGTCCGCAGCGAACACCGGCGGGCCCGTTCCGGCGAGGATTTCGACATTATTATCGGATTCCTGGGCTTCTGGGCGGTGGTCCTGCTGGTGGTCACCGTCTGGATGGAGGTCACCGTCCAGCCGGCCCTCGGCTGGGCGTTGGGCCTGCTGGCTGTGCTGGTGGCTCTTTACGGAATGGTCCGGCTCCGCCGGCGCCTGCCCGCGAGGACCGCCACGCGTAAGAAGTAGGGGCTGATCGGGAGCTCGGAGCTGGGCAGAATAGACTGGCCTGTGGCCGCCCGAACAGCAGGCAGCAAGGAGCTGTCAACAGCCGGCGAGGGGGTACTGTGGCACGCATCACCGAGAGGTCGCAACGCGGCGGCCACAGCGGCGTCAGCATTGAGGACGTGGCTGCGGCCGCCGGAGTGTCCACTGCGACAGTGTCACGGGCTGTGCGCGGGCTGCCCAGGGTTTCGCCCGCCACCCGGGAGAAGATCCTGGAGGTTGCCGGTGCCTTGGGCTACGTGGCCTCCTCCTCCGCCTCGGGACTGGCCACCGGCCGCACCAAGACGATCGGTGTCCTGGCGCCTTTCGTCAGCCGATGGTTCTTCTCCAAGGCCATTGAGGGGGCGGACCGGGAACTTCACGCGCGCCAGTACAACCTGTCCCTTTTCAACCTGGGCGGGCACGGCAGTAACAGGGAGCGCCTTTTCAGCAAAACCATGGTTTACAAGCAGATTGACGCCCTGCTGGTCCTGTGTATGGCGTTGACCCCCGATGAGCTGGACCACCTGCAGAAGATCGATATTCCTTTGATAGTGGTGGGCGGCCACGTGGAGGAGTGCGCGTATGTCGGGATCGACGACTACGCGGCGTCCTCCGTCGCCGTCCGGCATCTGATCGACCTGGGTCACCGGGACATTGCGCTCCTGCACGGCGACGATGAAACGGACCTCAACTTCGATGTTCCCCGCGTGCGGATTCTGGCCTTCACGGACGTGATGGCGGCCGAGGGGCTGCCCATGCGCCCTGAATGGGACGAGTGGGGAGACTTTACGGTCCGCAGCGGCCAGGAAGCGTTCAGGCGGCTTTGGGCCAGCCCTGCCCCCAAGCCCACGGCCATCTTCTGCGCCTCGGACGAAATGGCCATGGGCGTTATCTTCGAAGCCGCCCGGGCAGGGGTCCGCGTGCCGGAGGACCTGTCGGTGGTGGGGATCGACGACCACGATTTCGCCGACGCCATGGGCCTGACCACGGTGAGGCAGCGGCCGGATGAGCAGGCAGAGCTTGCCACCAAGATGCTCCTCGACGAACTCAACGGTGTGGCCGGGGCGGTGCGCTCCGCCGTCGCGCCGCACCAGCTCATCGTCAGGCGTACGACGGCGCCGCCTCCTTCCTAAGGCAGCGCACCTCGGCCAGGGGGCTAGGGAGTTCCGGTCAGGAGGCGCGGGCGAGCTGCCGGATGGGGATCCAGCGGGAGGCCAGCCGCCGGTAGGCCGCCGCGGCACCTGTCATATCCCCCTCAGCGAGGCACTCGATGCCCAGCCGGATGTCCATGGGCGATTCGTCCGGATAGACCTTGTCCGCCACGGCACCGTAGTCCAGTTCCACCATGGAATTGACGTGGAACATTTCGAGCCACTCGGTCAGCTGGGCCAGATCATCCAGCATGTCAAGGTCGGGGGCGGCCAGTGCCAGGTTTGCCACAGCGTAGCGTGCCCGCTCCATGGCCTCGGTGATGGGAGCCCACACCCTGACAGTGAGGATGCGCCCGCCGGATTCCACCACATCCTTGTGGTCGCCCTCGGCAAACAGCGAGAACCAGCTGAACGGGATGCCCCACGTGGAGGCACGCGTATGCACACGGATGCTGCCGTCGCGGGCTTTGACCTGGTCGATCCGCTCCTGGTGTTTGTCCCGCTGTTCCTCCGGAATCAGCATTTCGGCCAGCGGGCCGTGGATCCCTTCCATCAGCGCGTTGGCGGCGAGCCCGGCGCGCAGGACCAGTTGGCTCGGACAGTAGAGCAACACACGCCCGGCACTGGTCTCCCGGGACTCACCGCCCAGGCCGGCGGCAGCACCGGCGTCGGACGTCCCCGCCTGCGGAGCCCCTGCCTGCGGGGCGGGGTGTGGCGTTACACCGGGCACGCTGGTCACCCGGACCAGGTCCGTCCGCCCGGTCGGAAAAGGATCCCCGCCGGCACGGGTGATCCGGCCCAGCGAAGCCAGCAGCTCGGCGTTTTCGACGGCGGCCCGGGAGACCGCGCGTCCGCCGGCGGCCCGGATGGCTTCCCGCTGTCCTTCGGGGAAGGCGTCCAGCGGTTCGTAAACCCGGAGCGTTGAGGAGAATGGCAGGCCGGCCTGCCCCCGGTAGAGGTTTCCCGTCATGGCAGTCTCCCGTCCCGGGCCCCGGCGGCGGCCATCAGTCAGCCAGCTCCACAATGACGGGGGCATGGTCCGACGCGCCCTTGCCCTTGCGTTCCTCGCGGTCGATGGCCGCGCCCGTGACGCGGGCAGCCAGGGCGGGGGAGCCCAGCACAAAGTCGATGCGCATGCCCTCCTTCTTCGGGAACCGCAGCTGGGTGTAGTCCCAGTAGGTGTAGACGCCCGGCCCGGGCGTGTACTGGCGCGCCAGGTCCTTGAATCCGGCTTCTTCGAAGGCGTGGAACGCAGCGCGTTCCGGCGGGCTGACGTGGGTGTACCGGTTATTGACGAAAAGGTCGATGTCCCAGACGTCCTCGTCGAACGGTGCAATGTTCCAGTCGCCCATGAGCGCCACCTGGGCATCCGGGTTCGCGGTGACCAGGCTCTGGGCGTGGTCCTTGAGGGATTCGAGCCATTTGATCTTGTACGGCATGTGTTCGTCGTCAAGGGAGCGGCCGTTGGGCACGTACAGGCTCCAGATCCGGACACCGCCACAGGTGGCAGCCATGGCACGGGCCTCCTGCACCGGGTCCTTGCCGGCCTTGCCAAACGGAGGCTGGTCCAGGAACGTGCGCTCCACGTCTTCCAGGCCCACCCGGGACGCGATGGCAACGCCGTTCCACTGGTTGACGCCGAAATGGGCCACCTCGTAACCCATGCGTTCGAACAGCTCCCACGGGAAGTTCTCGTCCTTGCACTTGGTTTCCTGGATGGCCAGGACGTCGCAGTCGCTGCGCTGCAGCCAGGCCTCGACACGGTCGGCGCGGGCACGGAGGGAGTTCACATTCCAGGTAGCAATCTTCACAGTCCCTAACTTACCTTGGCCGTGCAGGTGGGGGGAAAGCCTTGCCACACCGCCCGCCCCCGGAGCAGTAGCCCTTCAGGCCCGGAGCTTCAGCCCTTCAGCCCCGGGAAATCTGCGTCGGAGTACTCGATTCCAAAGCCGGCAGCCGCCTTCACCGCGTCGTTCGCTGCCGCGTTTCCGGCCGGCTCGCCGGTACTGGTGGCGTGCCTGGATTCCTCGCGTTGCCGCAGTTCCACCCGGCGGATCTTGCCCGAGATGGTCTTGGGCAGCGCCGCGAATTCGAGCCTGCGGATGCGCTTGAACGGTGCCAGGTGTTCACGGCAGTACCGCAGGATGTCCTCCGCCAGCTCGGGCCCCGGCTCCAGCCCTGCCACCAGGACCACGTAGGCCTTCGGAAGGGAAAGTTTCAGCGCATCCGGCGACGGCACTACCGCCGCCTCGGCCACGGCGGGGTGCTCCAGGAGCACGCTCTCCAGTTCGAACGGCGAGAGCCGGTAGTCCGAGGACTTGAAGACGTCATCGTCCCGGCCCACGTAGGTGATGGTTCCCCGTTTGTCCCGGCTGGCCATGTCGCCCGTGTGGTAGTAGCCACCGCGGAACGCCTCGGCGGTCTTCGCCGCGTCGCCGTAGTAGGACTTCATCAGTCCGACGGGCCGGTGGTCAAGGCGGAGGCACAGCTCGCCGTCGTCCGCTTCCTCCCCGGTGTTGGGGTCCACCAGCACCACGTCGTAGCCGGGGAGCGGCTGCCCCATGGCACCGACTTTTACCGGCTGGCCCGGCGTGTTGGCCACCTGGACCGTGCTTTCGGTCTGCCCGAAGCCGTCGCGGATTGTCTGGCCCCACGCGCGCTGCACCTGGTCGATCACCTCGGCATTCAGCGGCTCGCCGGCCGAGACCACCTTGATGGGAGGAGTCTTCAGGAGCTTCAGGTCCGCCTGGATCAGCATGCGCCACACCGTGGGCGGGGCGCAGAAGCTGGTGACGCCTTCACGGTCCATCTGCTCCATCAGGGCACGGGCATCAAACCGTTCATAGTTGTAGACAAAAACACACGCCTCCGCGATCCACGGGGCAAAAAAGTTGGACCACGCGTGTTTGCCCCACCCGGGGGAAGCGACATTCAGGTGGACGTCACCCGGTTCCAGGCCGATCCAGTACATCGTGGACAGATGCCCCACCGGGTACGAGGTATGCGTGTGCTCCACCAGCTTGGCCCTGGACGTCGTCCCGGACGTGAAGTAGAGCAGGAGCGTCTCATCCGCCCTGGTGGGGGCGCCGGCTGAGAAGGTGGCTGGCGCCGTCGTCGAATCCGCGTACTGGAGCGCCGGCGCGGTGGCGCCGGGCGCGCCGGTGTTGGTGGCTGTTGTTTGTACGGTTGTGCCGCGCTCGCCGATCTCAATGAGGCGGTAGTTGCCGGGAACGCCGGAGAACTTGCCGATATCGGAATGTCCGACGGCGGCCCAGCGAGCCTCGCCGCGCTCCACGCGTTCGGCCAGGTCTGCGGGGCCCATCAGCGTGGTGGTGGGAATCAGGACAATGCCGAGCTTGATCCCCGCAAGCATCAGCTCCCAAAGCTCCACCTGGTTGCCCAGCATCACGATCATCCGGTCGCCCCGGCGCATGCCCTGGCTCCGCAGCCAGGTGGCCACCTGGTTTGACCGCGCGGCGAGGTCGGCGAAACTCCGGCGCGTGGCCGAGCCGTCCTGCTCCACGATCACGAGGGCGGGGTTGTTGGCCTTCGCAGGGTCGGCGGCGATCTGATCGAACCAGTCGAGGGCAAAGTTGAACTCCGAGAACTGTGGCCATCGGAACTCACGCCTGGCGCGGTGGTAGTCGGAACGGAGTGCCAGCAGGTGGTCCCGTGCTTCCCGGAAATCATCGGTCACTGACAAGGAGAGACCTTTCGCCACGTGATGCGCATCACTAATACCCAACCCTTTGCAATATACTAGGACATCCAAGAGTTTGGAAGACTGAAGGGACGTAGGCCGTGCAGCCACCAGGACGTGAGCTTGATGTGACAGACCTCCCGCCGTTTCCCGATGCCGACCTCATGTACATTGTGGACCTCCTGCCGGCCGCCGAACGCGAGCGGTACCTGGACACCCGGGCGTTTCTTCAGTCCACGATACGGCCGGCGTCCATCGATTTCTGGAACCGGGAGGAATTCCCCTTCGGGCTGGTGGCTGAACTGGGCAAGCGCGGGCTGGGGCAACTGCAGACGGACGGCACCTCGAAGCTGTTCAAGGGCCTCATGTACGTCGAAGTGGCCCGGGCCGACGTCTCGCTCTCTGCCCTGGTAGGAATCCACAACGAACTGATCGTGGGCATGATCGACGCGCTGGGCTCCGACGAGCAGAAGCAGCGGTGGCTGCCCGGACTGGCGGCGTTTACGCAGCTGGGTGCATTCGCCCTGACCGAGCCGGAGCACGGCTCGGACATTGCCGGCGGGCTCGAAACGTCCGCGCGGCTGGAGGGCGGCGAGTGGGTCATCACTGGCGCCAAACGCTGGATCGGCTCGGGCACTATCGCAGACTTTGCGCTGGTCTGGGCCCGGGACCAGGCGGACGGGCAGATCAAGGGCTTCATCGTGGAGACTGACCGTCCGGGGTACCGGGCCACCAAGATTGCCAACAAGATCGGCCTGCGGATCATGCAGAACGCCGACATTGTGCTGGATGATGTCAGGATCCCTGAGTCCAACATGCTGCCGGGCGCCACGGACTTCGCCAAAGCCAACGGCCTCCTGCGGGACTCCCGGGCCTGGGTGGGCTGGCAAGGCGCGGGTATTCAGCTGGCCGCGTTCGACATTGCGCGGGCGTACGCCCTGGAACGCCGGCAATTCGGCAGGGAGCTGGCGCGCTTCCAGCTGGTCCAGCAGCAGCTGGCGGAGATCCTGGGCAACGCCTCCGCGTCGCTGGCGCTGATGGCACAGCTCGCCCGGATCCAAACGGACGGAAAACTCGAGATGGCCCAGGCCGCCATGGCTAAATCCACCTGCACCCGGCTGGCGCGTTCTTCAGTTGCCATGGGAAGGTCGCTGCTGGGCGGCAACGGCATAAGCACCGACTATGAAATGGGCAAGCTTTTTGGTGACGCCGAAATCCTTTATACCTATGAAGGCAGCTACGAAATCAATTCGCTGATCGTGGGCCGGGCCGTCACGGGGAAATCTGCGTTCGTTTAGTACGGATCGCTAAAGCGCCCACTTTAGTAAGCACTATTCGCTTAACAAAAAACTGCCCTGGCCATGCTTCGCAGCACGGCCAGGGCAGTTAATCAGAACCTTAGAGCGGGCGAATGTTCTCTGCCTGCGGGCCCTTGGGACCTTGGGTCACATCGAATTCGACTTTCTGGTTCTCGTCCAGGGAGCGGTAACCGCTGCTGGCGATTGCGGAGTAGTGCGCGAAAACATCGGCGGATCCGTCGTCCGGAGCGATGAAGCCAAAGCCCTTTTCAGCGTTGAACCATTTAACTGTGCCTGTTGCCATTGCTAACTTCCTTTGTAACCCTTTTCTGGTCCTGCTCGGACGGCAGGCAGACGCGGAAACTGTGGTCCGCACTCTCAAACCTAGGGGGTGTACGGTGGCCGTGCAATAGCTGCGGTCATCATCTGTCACTCCTGTTGCTGAAATGGTGCCTATGTTCTGGGCCCCGACAGGACCACAACACTGCAACGCGGCGTCAGATACGGCCCGATAATCCGACCTGGAAGGGCATTGTCTGACCCCGCGTTGGTTCTACGCGTTGGTGCTAGACGGACTCGAGGACGCTGACGTAGTTGGCGATTCCCACGCCGCCCATGTTCTGCACCGCTGCCCGCCGGGCGCGGCCCAGCTGCATGTCGCCGGCGGTGCCGGTCAGCTGCATGGCGGCGATGACGTGCTGCGACACGCCGGTGGCTCCCACTGGGTGGCCCTTGGCCTTGAGTCCGCCGGAGACGTTGATGGGCAGCTTGCCGTCCTTGAAGACCCAGCCTTCTGTCACGGCGCGGGCGCCCTGGCCGGCTTCGGTCAGTCCCATGGCCTCGTACATGAGCAGCTCGGCGATGGTGAAGCAGTCGTGGACTTCTGCGAAATCCAGGTCTCCAAGCCCGACGCCGGCCATCGCCAGTGCGCGCTGCCAGGACATGCGCGTGGCCGCGAAAGCCGTGGGATCCCGGCGTTCGGCAGGGAAGAAATCGTTGGCGTGACCGAAGCCCGCGAGCCGCACCGGTGCAGTTGTCCCGCCCGTCGGCGAGGTGGAGAGCACAACAGCGGCGGCGCCGTCGGATACGGGGGAGCAGTCGGTGCGGCGCAGCGGATCGGCCACCATGGGGTTCTTGTCGGAGACGGTGCGGCAGAATTCCTCGCCGAAGTCCTTGCGGAGCTGGGCGTAGGGGTTGTCCACCCCGTTGCGGTGGTTCTTCGCCGCGATGGTGCCGAGCACGTCGGAGACCGGCCCGTAGTGCTTTTCGTAATGCTTGGCGACGTCGGCGAACAGGCCGGTGAAGCCGGTGGTGGAGTTCTGGCCGGCCATGTCGTAGTCGGCGCCCAGCAGGGCCGCACCCACGACCTCGGCCCCGGCCTGGGTCATCTTCTCCGCACCGATCACCAGGACGGTCTTGGCGGTACCTGCCAGCAGCGACTTCGTGCCCTGCTGAAAGGCTGCCGAGCCGGAAGCGCAGGCATTCTCCACCCGGGTGGCGGCGACATTGGCCAGGGCAGGGGAGACCTGCAATGCCAGGGAAGATGGGAACGCCAGCGGCATCATGCCGGAGTTGAACTGGCCCAGGTAGATCTCGTCGATCTGGCCGGCCTCGATGCCGGCGTTGCTGATGGCCTCGGTGGCCACCTGGACGATCAGGGACTCGAGAGTCTCGTCGGTCAGTTTGCCGAACCGGCTGTGGCCCCAGCCGGTCAGCAGGACATCCTTGCCGAACTGTTCCTTGAGGCTCATGCCGTGGCTCCTTCCAGGGCGGACTCGTCCAGGTCGGAGTCCAGGGCCACCGTGAAGGCGGCCTCGGTCTTCTCCCGGATCTCCTCCACGGTGACGCCCGGCGCGAGGCGGGTCAGCCTGAGCTGCCGCCCGCCGCCGTCGCCTGTTTTGTCTTCATTCTTCACGAGGTCGAAGACCGCGAGGTCGCTGATGATCCGGTCCACGCAGCTCAGACCGGTGAGCGGCAGGGTGCACTCGGTGACGATCTTGGCGGTGCCGTCCTTGGCGTTGTGTTCGGTCAGGACCACCACGCGCGGGGTGCCGGCCACGAGGTCCATGGCGCCGCCCATGCCCTTGACCATCTTGCCGGGGATGGTCCAGTTGGCGAGGTCGCCGTTGCCGGAGACCTGCATGGCGCCCAGGATGGCCACCTTGACGTGGCCGCCGCGGATCATCCCGAAGGAGGTGGCGGAGTCGAAGATGCTCCCGCCGGGCAGGACCGTGACTGTCTGCTTGCCGGCATTGATGAGGTCGGCGTCTTCCTCGCCTTCATACGGGAAGGGGCCCATGCCGAGCAGGCCGTTTTCGCTCTGCAGGGTCACGCGGACGCCGTCGGGCAGGTTGTTGGCCACCAGCGTGGGGATGCCGATGCCCAGGTTCACGTAGTCGCCGTCGTTCAGTTCCTCGGCCGCGATGGCAGCCATTTCATCCCTGGTCCAGGCCATGGGGTTCTCCTTGGGGTCGAAAAGTGTGCGTGCGTGGGGGTGGTGCGCGGATCGCGCGGTTCAGGCCGGAGTGTCAGGCGGGGACCGGGGCTGCGGCGCGGGGGCGGACGGTGCGCTGCTCGATGTCCTTGACCCGGTCGCTGGCTTGAACCAGGTGCTGGACGTAAACCCCGGGGGTGACGATGTGGTTGGGATCGAGTTGGCCCGGCGCGAGGATGACTTCGGCTTCGGCGATGGTGACGGCGCCCGCGGTGGCGACCACGGGGTTGAAGTTCCGGGCCGTGTAGCGGTAAATCAGGTTCCCATCCGTGTCAGCCGTGTGTGCGTGGACCAGTGCGACGTCGGCGCGGATGGCGCGCTCCTGGACGTACGTTTCGCCGTCGAACTCCGCCAGCGGCTTGCCTTCGGCCACGAGCGTGCCAACGCCGGTCTTGGTGTAGAACGCCGGGATGCCGGCGCCGCCGGCGCGGAGGCGTTCGGCCAGCGTGCCCTGGGGAGTGAACTCCACTTCAAGTTTTCCGGCGAGGTACTGCTCGGCGAAGAGCCTGTTCTCGCCGACGTAGGAAGCGATGACCTTGCGGACCTGGCCGGCCTCGATCAGGATCCCCAGGCCTTTGCCATCCACTCCCATGTTGTTGGAAACCACGGTGAGCTCGCGGACGCCGGAATCGCGGACAGCCTCGATCAGGTCGGCCGGGATGCCGCTCAGGCCGAAACCGCCCACAGCGAGCGTCATCCCGTCCTGGAGCAGATCCTGCAGGACAGCAGCGGCGTTGGATTTAAGTCTGGACATTCCATCTCCTCGTCATTGAGCGGTCAGAGCCTGCGTTATCCACGTTGTGGACAGTGGGCTTGATGAAGGAGCCTATGGCGGGCTGGGAAGCGGGTCAATGGGCCGAATGCTTCAACACCGCTGTTCTTTCATAGCGTGGACGCTAGCCTTAGAGGTGTCCACATTGTGGAGCAATTCTTTGAGAGCGGAGAACGGAATGGCAAATCCAGTCCAGGGGACGCAGGTGGTGGGGCGGGTGGCATCCCTGCTCCGCATGGTCGGCCGGAAGCCTGAGGGCAGCTCGCTCGCCGGCCTGGTCCGGGAATCCGGCCTGACCCGCCCCACCGTCCACCGGCTCCTGACGTCCCTCGCCGGCGAGGGGCTCCTGGACCACGACGCCCGGAGCGGCAACTGGATCCTGGGTCCGGAGATTTTCCTGCTGGGATCGGTGGCAGCTGCCCGCTTCCCGTTTGAGGAGATCGCCCGGCCCAGCCTGCGCCGGCTGGCCGAGGAGACGGGCGAGAGTGCGTTTTACTCCATCCGCCGGGGCCATGAGGCGGTCTGCGTCCTGCGAGAGGAAGGCAGCTTCCCGGTGCGCTCCTTCGTCCTGCATGAAGGAGTCCGCTTTCCGCTCGGGGTGGCCTCAGCAGGCACAGCCATCATGGCCTTCCTGCCAGGCGAGGAACAGGACGCCCTTATGTCCGGCTGGGAGCAGCATGCCGGAACCTTCGCGACGGGCCACCGCAAGGAAGTGGTCCGCGGCAACCTCAAGCGGACCCGGCTGCAGGGCTATGCCGTGAACCCGGGCCTGGTCCTCGAAGGCAGCTGGGGGATGGGAGCCGCCGTGTTCGACCGACAGGGCCGGCCGGTGGGCGCACTGTCGCTGACCGGAATCGAGCCCCGGTTCCGCCCGGAGCGGCAGGAGTTCCTGGGCAAACTGCTCATGGAGGAAGCCCACCGGATGAGCGCCAAGCTGCCCGCGGAGAGGGCTTCGCAGCCGGTCTGAGCCCCGGCATGCCAGCCCGGAGGCCCCCTAGAAATTAGTAGGAAGTCCGAGTAGATTCGGGTTCAGGGATGACACCCACATGCAAAGGAGCGTTCGATGGTGCACGAGCTTTCACACTACGTCGGCGGCCAGCGGGTCGACGGCACGTCCGGGCGGTTCAGCGATGTCTTTGACCCCTGCACCGGCCAGGTGCAGGCGAGGCTGCCGCTGGCAAGCAAGGAAGAGGTGGCCAACGCCATCGCGAACGCGGAGAAGGGCCAGCTCGAATGGGCGGCCATGAACCCGCAGCGCCGGGGCCGGATCCTGCTTAAGTTCGTGGACCTCGTCAACGAGAACATGGACGAACTCGCCACGCTGCTGTCCTCCGAGCACGGCAAAACGTTCCCGGACGCCAAGGGCGATATCCAGCGGGGCATCGAAGTGGTGGAATTTGCCGCGAACGCCCCGCACCTGCTGAAGGGCGAGTTCTCGGACAGCGCCGGGCAGGGCATCGATGTCCATTCCCTGCGCCAGCCGCTGGGCGTGGTCGCCGGCATTACGCCGTTCAACTTCCCCGCCATGATTCCGCTGTGGAAGTCCGGTCCGGCGCTCGCCGCCGGCAACGCCTTCATCCTCAAGCCGTCGGAGCGCGACCCCTCCGTGCCGCTGCGGCTCGCCGAACTGTACAGCGAAGCCGGCCTGCCGGATGGCGTGTTCAACGTGGTCAACGGGGACAAGGAAGCCGTTGATGCACTTCTTGAGGATCCGAGGGTGAAGGCCATCGGTTTTGTGGGCTCCACGCCGATCGCGCAGTACATTTACGCCACGGCGGCCGCACACGGAAAGCGCGCACAGTGCTTCGGCGGCGCGAAGAACCATATGGTGATCATGCCCGACGCCGATCTTGAGATGGCTGCCGACGCCCTGATCGGTGCCGGGTACGGTTCCGCCGGCGAACGCTGCATGGCCATCTCCGTTGCTGTGCCGGTGGGCCAGGAAACGGCCGATGCCCTGGTGGCCAAGCTGACTGAGCGCGTCAAGGGCCTCAAGGTGGGACACAGCCTGGACAAGGACTCGGACTTCGGCCCCGTGGTGGCCGCCTCCGCCAAGGACAGGATCGAAGGCTACATCCAGTCCGGCGTGGACGAAGGCGCAACACTGGTCACCGACGGGCGCGGCCTCACCGTGGACGGCTACGACGGCGGCTTCTGGGTGGGCCCCACGCTCTTCGACAACGTCACCAAGGACATGAAGATCTACAAGGAGGAAATCTTCGGCCCGGTCCTCAGCGTCCTCCGCGCGGCCGACTACGACGAGGCATTGAGGCTTTGCTCCGAGCACGAGTTCGGCAACGGCGTCGCGATCTTCACCCGCGACGGCGACGCCGCCCGCGACTTCGCCAGCCGCGTGGAGGTGGGCATGGTGGGCATCAACGTCCCCATCCCGGTTCCCATCGCGTATTACACCTTTGGTGGCTGGAAGGCCTCCGGCTTCGGGGACCTCAACCAGCACGGCGCGGACGCGTTCCGTTTCTACACCAAGACCAAGACGGTCACCACCCGTTGGCCCTCCGGCATCCGCCAGGGCGCCAGCTTCGTGATGCCGGCCGGCAGCTGATGAGTGGGTTCCCCGAAGCGGAGCACGCAGCCGAGGTCCTGTTTGAACGCCGCGGACACCTGGGCGTCATCACGCTGAACAGGCCCAAAGCAGTCAACGCGCTGAACGCCGGCATGGTCGAAGCCATGCTCGAACAACTCACGGCCTGGGCGGACGACGACGCCGTGGCAACCGTCCTGGTCCGGGGCGCGGGGGACCGCGGCCTGTGCGCCGGCGGTGACATCGTGGCCATTTACCGGGACATGCTGGCCGGCGGCGGCGCCACCGCCGACTTCTGGGCGACGGAATACCGGCTCAACGCACTCATTTCCCGCTACCCCAAGCCGTACGTGGCCTTGATGGACGGACTGGTACTCGGCGGCGGAGTGGGAATTTCGGCTCACGGTTCGGTCCGGGTGGTCACCGAGCGCACCCGCACCGGCATGCCTGAAACCACCATCGGCTTTGTACCCGACGTCGGCGGCACCCTCCTGCTGTCCCGCGCCCCGGGGGAGTCCGGCACGCACACGGCCCTCACCGGCGCCCACCTGAGCGGGGCTGACGCCCTGTTCCTCGGGCTCGCGGACCACTTCGTGCCGTCCGAAAACCTCCCGGCACTCGCGGAAGCGCTGGAAAGCACGACGGCGGATGCCGCCGTCGGGCGCTTTGTGCAGGAACCGCCGGCCTCGGCGCTGGCGGAACAGCGTGAGTGGATCGATGCCGCCTACGCCGCCGACGACGCCGAGGAGATTCTCCGGCGGCTGCAGGCAGCTGGCGGGGAGGCTGCGGATGCTGCCGCCACCATTGAGGCGAAGTCGCCCACCGCGGTAAAGCTCACGCTCGAATCCCTCCGGCGCGTGCGCGGGCTCTCATTGGAGGAAACACTGGCGCAGGAATACCGCGTGGGGGTGCGCTCCCTTGCGGGCCCGGACTTCCGTGAAGGCATCCGCGCCCAGGTGGTGGACAAGGACCGCAATCCACAGTGGAAGCCCGCGTCGCTCGCCGAAGTGTCACCGGCCGACGTCGAGCGCTACTTCGCGCCCCTGGGCGACCGTGAGCTCCATCTTCAGCCAAAGGAGTCCGACCATGTCTGAGAACGCAGCGTCCGGCACCATCGCCTTCCTGGGCCTCGGCCACATGGGCGGCCCCATGGCGGCCAACCTGATCAAGGCCGGGCACAGCGTGGTGGGCTATGACCCCGTGCCGGCGGCGGTAGAGGCAGCCAAAGCACACGGCGTGCCCATGGCCGGTTCCGCGGCGGAAGCGGTGGCCAGCGCCGCCGTTGTGCTCACCATGCTGCCCAGCGGACAACACGTCCTGGACCTCTACCGCGGCGTGGACGGGGCGGGCGGCCTGCTGTCGGTGGCGGCGCCGGACACCATGTTCCTGGACTGCTCCACCATCAATGTCGACGAGGCCCGCGAGGCTGCCGCGATCGCGCTGGAGGCCGGGCACCGCTCCGTGGACGCACCCGTTTCCGGCGGAGTGGTGGGCGCAGAAGCGGGCACGCTGACGTTTATGGTGGGGGCCCTGCCCGAAGACTTCGAAACCGTTAAGCCCATCCTGGAGCTGATGGGAAAACGCATCGTGCACTGCGGGGAGCACGGTGCCGGGCAGGCCGCGAAGGTCTGCAACAACATGATTTTGGGCGTGTCCATGATCGCCGTCAGTGAGGCGTTTGTCCTCGGCGAAAAGCTCGGCCTGACGCACCAGGCGCTGTTCGACGTCGCCGCCCACGCCTCCGGCCAGTGCTGGGCACTGACCACCAACTGTCCCGTTCCCGGCCCAGTCCCGACCAGCCCTGCCAACCGCGACTACCAGCCCGGATTCGCCGGCGCACTGATGGCCAAGGACCTTAGGCTCGCCGTGAATGCCCTGGAAAGCACGGGCGTTGCCGCCCAGATGGGTCCGTTGGCGTCGCAGATCTACGATGCCTTCGCAGCGGAAGGTGGCGCAGGCCGGGACTTCTCGGGCATCATTACCGACATCAGGGACAAGTCAGCCACGTAGCGTTGGTGACGGCATTTTTATCTTCCACGACCAACAGACCTAAGGGGCACGGCTTGGCGCAGCAGTACGAAAACATTCTGGTGGAACAACGTGGCCGGGTGGGCCTGGTGACCCTCAACCGGCCACAGGCACTCAACGCCCTCAACAAGGCCACCATGGAGGAGGTCGTAGCCGCCGTCACCGGCATGGACGCTGATCCGGCCGTGGGCGCCGTGGTGATCACCGGCTCGGAAAAGGCCTTCGCCGCGGGCGCGGACATCAAGGAGATGTCATCAAAGGGCTACATGGAGATGTATGCGGCGGACTGGTTCCGGGGATGGGAAAGCCTGACGCGGCTGCGGATCCCGGTTGTGGCGGCGGTTTCGGGCTTCGCGCTGGGCGGCGGCTGCGAGTTGGCGATGATGTGCGATGTTATTATTGCCGGCGACAACGCGAAGTTCGGCCAGCCCGAGATCAACCTCGGCGTCATCCCCGGCATGGGCGGATCGCAGCGGCTGACCCACGCAGTGGGCAAGGCCAAGGCCATGGACATGGTCCTCACCGGACGCATGATGGATGCGGCGGAGGCCGAACGTGCGGGACTCGTTTCACGCGTGGTGCCTGCCGCATCCGTGGTGGAGGAGGCCCTGAAGGCCGCCGAGGTGATTGCGTCCAAGTCCAAGCCGGCAGCCATGCTGGCCAAGGAAGCCGTAAACGCGGCTTTTGAGCTGGGACTCGCGCAGGGGGTGCTGTTCGAACGCCGGGTTTTCCACTCCCTGTTCGCCTCAGAGGATCAGAAGGAAGGCATGGCCGCGTTCAGCGAAAAGCGGCAGCCGGAATTCAAGCACCGCTGATCCCCACCATTGACCCCATCGGTTGCTCCGTAACTGCCGTTTTGATCCGCCAAAAGGGCAGTTACGGAGCAATCGACGGAGTTCTTGGGTCCCGGTGGACTAGTCGGTGAAGTCGCCGGCTGCCTTGCGGAAGTTGCCCAGGACCCGGAGCAGGTGCTCCACGTCGTCGTCCGCGAAACCGGACTTGCCGAACACCTCGGCGTTGAGTGCCGCCGTCGCGCGTTTTGCCATGGTGCGGCCCCCGGATGTGAGCTCGATCAGGGTGGTCCGTCCGTCCGTGGGGTGCGGGGAGCGGGCCACCAGGCCGGCCTGCTCCAACCGGTCGACGGCGTTGGTCACCGAGGTGGGATGTACCTGCAGCAGGGCGCTGGCTTTGTTCATGGGCAGCGCGCCGCTGCGGGCGAAGCTCAGCAAGGTCAAGAGTTCGTAGCGCGCAAAGGTCAGCCCGAACGGCTTGAGAACCGTCTCGATCCGGCCCAGCAGGATCTGCTGGGTCCGCATAATGGCCGTGATGGCGGCCATGGGTGCGGCCACATCGCCCCAGCCGTGGCGTTCCCAGTTCTGCCGGGCTTCGGCGATCGGGTCGCGGGGGAGCGGACTTCCCACGGTTCCTCCTGACATTGCCGGGGCCTATGGCGGTCATGCATGACCCACCTCACCAGCAATATACTAGGACTTCCAAGGGTATGGAAGGTGCTGCGGGCCGGCTACTTCCACCAGGTGTCGAAGATGGTCACCGGGACGGTGCGCTTGTGGCGGGTGCGCAGGTACTTCTGCTCGATCAGTTCGGCCGCG
Organism: Pseudarthrobacter sulfonivorans; assembly: GCF_014712225.1. Classification (GTDB taxonomy): domain Bacteria; phylum Actinomycetota; class Actinomycetes; order Actinomycetales; family Micrococcaceae; genus Arthrobacter; species Arthrobacter sulfonivorans. Next base: position 107,051 of record NZ_JACXBW010000008.1, on the reverse strand, counting down.
GCTTCCGGGATCTCCCGGCCCTCGAGGTAATCGTCAATCTGGTCATAGGTAATGCCAAGTTCGTCCTCGTCGGTGCGGCCCGGCTTGTCATCGAGGAGATCCGCGGTGGGCACCTTCTCCCAGACACGGGCGGGCGCGCCGAGCTCGGCCAGGAGTTCGCGGTTCTGGCGCTTATTCAGGCCAAACAGCGGGAGGATGTCCGCGCCGCCGTCGCCGAATTTGGTGAAGAACCCGGTGACTGACTCGGCACCGTGGTCCGTGCCGAGCACCAGGTAGTTGTGTTCGCCGGCGAGGGCGTACTGGGCGATCATCCGGGTGCGGGCCTTGGTGTTTCCCTTGTGGAAGTCCGAAATCCCGGCGCCCACGGTCTTCTCGAACTCGTCCTCGAAGCCATCCACGGCGGCGGAGATATTGAAGGTCCACTCCGTTTTCGGCTGGATAAAGTCGAGGGCGGCCTGCGCATCGTCTTCGTCGTGCTGGACGCCGTACGGCAGACGGACGGCAACGAAATTCGCTTCCACACCCTCGGCCTCAAGCTCCTCCACGGCCAGCTGCGCCAGGCGCCCTGCGAGGGAGGAATCCAACCCGCCCGAGATGCCCAGCACAAAGCCCTTGGTCCGGGTTGCGCGGAGGTACTCCTTGAGGAAACCCACGCGCTTGCGCACCTCCCCCGCAGGATCGATCCGGGGCTGCACGCCCATTTCTTCAATGATGGTGGCCTGGAGTTCGCGCATGTGATCCAGCCTAGCCAGCGGTGTCAACAACGCTCAATTATGTCCCCTGAAGATGCGCGGCGTGTCCCCGGCGCCGGCTTTACGGCGTCGCCGGCTTTACAAAGACTGCGGAGCCGGTCCGGTGGAACCGCGCACTGTGAGATGTGTGGGCATCAGGGAACGGCTGCGGCTGCCGCCGCCGGCCAGGGGGTTCAGCTGGGCCAGCAGCATGGACACGGACACACGGCCCGCCTGTTCGATCGGGGACGCCATGGTGGTCAGTGGGGGATTGCAGAAGTCCGCACCGAAGATGTCATCGCAGCCCACCACGCTCATGTCCTCCGGGACCCGGATGCCGCGTTCGCGCAGCCGCTGGAGCATGCCGATGGCGATGAGGTCGTTGAAGGCGATGCACGCCGTCACGCCCGAATGGACCGCGGCATCGGCGGCAGCTGCGCCCGACTGCGTCTTGGGGGCAAAGGGCCCGAGCCGGCGTACCTCCACCCCGCGGTCCTCGGCAGCGGCCGCCAGCGCATTCCAACGCAGGGTACTCGACTGTGACGTGAGGGGACCTGCCATGTAGGCAATGCGGGTGTGGCCGAGGGAAATGAGGTGGTCCAGGGCCTGGCTGGTGGCCGAGGGCGTATCTATCACCACCGCGGGTACCCCGGCCACGTCGCGGTTGATGGTGACAATGGGAATCTTCGCGGCCGCGGCCAGCAACGCCTCGTCGCTGAGCCTGGACGCCGTGACAATGATGCCGTCGGCGCTTTTGCGCAGCTGCTCCATGCTGCTGGCCTCCACCTCGTCCGACTCTTCCGTGTCCACGAGCAGCTGGGTGTAACCGGCCGCTTTGAGCTGCAGCTGGGTGCCCCTGATCAGGTCGAAGTAGAAGGGGTTGGTGATATCCGGTACCAGGACGCCAACTGCGCCCGTGCGTCCCGAGCTGAGGGCTTTCGCCTGGCTGTTCGGAGTGTAGTTAAGCTCTGCGGCTGCCGCTTCGATGCGTGCGCGCGTGCGGATGTTGACCCGGTCAGGGGTGGAAAGTGCGCGTGAAACGGTGGACGCGGCCACCCCGCACATTGCGGCGATGTCGTGGATGGTGGCAGGACGCTCTGTTCCGGCTGCTTGCATCGCCATGGCGTTCCTCTCTGAACGGGACAATACGGGCACTGTGACGATAGCCACAGCCCTGATGCTCCTAGATTGCCACAGGATGTCAACATTTGGCAATCGGTTGTCATCAATTGTGCGGGTGTCTAGACTTAGGGCAGAACTTTGTGAAGCAAGTCACCACCGCGCCGGAGCGGCACCCAGGCTGTCCGGCCGCGGCAAACCCTAAGGAGATCCCTGTGACCGCAACATCCAGCGCCACATCACCCACCGCCTGGCAGCTCTCCGGATTCGGCGACGAGGTAGATCCTGATCCGGCAGTCCAGGCCGCTGTCATGCTTGCCCTGGGCGCCAGCTACATCGAGGTCCGCAGCGCCTGGGGCGTCAACGTCTCCGAACTGACCCCACAGCAGGTGGCCGAGCTCAAGGAAATCCTCGACGCCAAGGGCCTGAAAGTCTCCGCGGTGGCAAGCCCCATCGGCAAGGTCGACGTCGGCCTGCCCGTGGAGCACGAGGTGGAGCGCCTGCGCCAGATCATCTCCGTGGCCAAGGGCCTGGATACCAAATACATCCGCATCTTCTCCTTCTACCGGAGTGAAGCCCAGACGCCGGAAGAAATCCGCGACGACGTCATCACCCGCATGCGGGCACTCGCGGCCGAAGCCGAAAGCGCCGGCGTCGTACTTCTGCACGAAAACGAAAAGGATATTTACGGCGATACGCCGCAGCGCGTCCTGGACATCATGGAATCGGTCAATTCCCCGGCCCTGCGTGTTGCGTGGGACAACGCCAACTTCGTCCAGGTAGGGGTCCGCCCATACACCGACGGTTACGCCATGCTCCGACCCTACCTCGAGTACCTTCAGGTCAAGGACGCCATCATGGCCACGGGTGAAGTTGTGCCCTCCGGCGAGGGCGACGGCGAACTGGACGCCACCATCGCAGCCCTCAAGGCGGACGGTTACGCGGGCTTCGCCTCCCTGGAGCCGCACCTGGCCATCCAGCATGAGCTGGGCGGCTTCTCCGGGCCGGTGGCCTTCGGTGTCGCCGCACGCGCCTTCGCTACCCTGGCGGCCAAGAACGGAATCGAACTTTCGTGACGGCGCTCAAGGCCGCGGTCATCGGCTGTGGTGACGTTTCGGCGGTCCATTTCGAAGCGATCGCAAAGCTCGACGGCGCCCGGCTTGCCGGAGTGTGCGACACGGACCCCGGCCGCCTCGCCGCTGCCGTGGCCGCCTACGGCGTTCCGGGGTTTTCGGACCACGGCAGCCTCATCGAGGCCGTCGGCCCGGACGTTGTGCACATCACCACGCCGCACAACACGCATGCCGCGATTGCCGCTGACTGCCTCGGCCGGGGCGTCAACGTGATTGTGGAGAAGCCGCTGGCACATACCCTCGAGGAGGGCCGCCGGTTGGTGGAAGCCGCCAAGGCAAGCGACGCCAAGATCGCCGTCTGCTTCCAGAACCGCTACAACGCCACCGCCCAGGCCATGCACTCGCTGCTGTCCTCCGGTGAGCTGGGTGCGGTGGTGGGTGCTTCGGCCACCGTGATGTGGCACCGCGACGCGGACTACTACCGCAGCCGGCCCTGGCGCGGCACCTGGGCGGGCGGCGGTGGCGGGCTCATGATGAACCAGGCCATCCACACCGTTGACCTGCTGCAGTGGCTGGTGGGCGATGTCGTTTCCCTGTCAGGCAATGCGGCCACCAGGTTCCTGGGCGAAACCATTGAGGTGGAGGACACCGCGGAGTTCGTGGCGGAGCACGCCAACGGTGTCCGCAGCGCCTTCTATGCCACTCTGGCCAACGCCGTGAACGCGCCCGTCACCTTGGACATCGTCACGGAGAAGGCCACGCTCAGCCTGCGCGGGGACCTGACCGTGACCTACGCGGACGGCCGGGTTGAGGTGGTGCCCGAGCGCGTGGTCGAATCCGGCGGGCGCGCCTACTGGGGAGTCTCGCACGAGCTGCTCATCAGCGACTTCTATGCCCGGCTAGGCGACGCCGGCCCCTTCTGGATAGACGCGGAAGAGGCGGAAAAGTCCTTGCGGATCGTGAAGGAGATCTACCGCCAAAGCTACCCGGATGCAGTGGAGAAGGTCTCCTAAGCCAGGCACTCTGCGCGGAATCCGCAACCCCGTAGCAACCGATTGTTGGCCGTTAGAACGTTTCACTCAAGCTCTAATAATCCAGATCCTGCAACATTTTTGACAATCGGTTGCCAAACCTGGCAATCATGCGTACTCTGAATCTCGCAAGGTCGGTGTGGCCCAGGCCACACCGACCGGATTCGTCTCTCTCACGTTCCACAGATTCAGGAGCCAACAATGAAGTTAGGTCCCAAGGCGGCAGCAGCCGCCATCACCGTCAGCGCAGCTTTGGCGCTGACAGCCTGCGGAGGCGGTGCCACCGGCGCCAACAACCCGGCCGCAGCCAAGACGACCACCCTCACGCTGGGCACCGTTCAGGAAATTCGTTCCTGGGACCCGGCACAGGCGCACGTCGGCCACATCCTCCAGCCTTACCAGGCAGCCTATGACTCCCTGCTCCTCCGGGAACCGGACGGCAAGCTCAGCCCCATGCTGGCCACCACGTGGAAGTACAACGACGCCAACACCAAGCTCACCGTGGACCTCCGCACCGACGTGACCTTCAGTGATGGCGCCAAGTTCGACGCTGAGGCCGCCAAGGCCAACCTGGACCACTTCAAGACGGCCAACGGCCCGCAGATGGCCCAACTGACGGCAGTCACCGACGTCGCGGTGGTTGATGCCGACACCATCGAGCTCAACCTCTCCACCCCGGATCCATCGCTGGAGTTCTATCTCAGCCAGGCAGCCGGCCTCATGGGCAGCCCCAAGGCACTCGGTACCGAAGCCATCAAGACGGAGCCCGTCGGTTCCGGCCCGTACGTCATGGACAAGGCCGCCACGGTCAAGGACTCCCAGTCCGTGTTCACCGCGCGCAAAGACTACTGGAACAATGGCCTCCAGAAGTTCCAGAAGGTCACCTTCAAAACCCTGACCGATCTGACCGCCCGGACCAACGCATTGGTGTCCGGACAGGTGGACGGCACGCTGCTGGATCCCAAGACCGGCAAGCAGGCTGAAGGTGCCAAGATGGCGCTGGTTACCAACCAGGTGGACTGGCAGGGACTGCTGCTCATGGACCGCGATGGCGCCACGAACCCGGCGCTGGGCAACCTCAAGGTCCGCCAGGCCATCAACTACGCCTTTGACCGCAAGACCATCCTGGATCAGGTTCTCCTGGGCCAGGGCACGCCGACCTCGCAGCCTTTTGGCAAAGCGAGCGGCGCCTGGACTGAAGAGCTCGAAAACTACTACTCCTACGATCCGGCCAAGGCCAAGCAGCTCCTGAAGGAGGCCGGCTACGAGACCGGCGTCACGCTGGATGTCCCCTCGGTTCCCGGCTTCGAAACCCAGCTCGCCGTCGTCAAGCAGCAGTTGGCCGACGTCGGGATCACGCTGAACGTCGGTTCCGCGATCACCAACACCTACACCTCGGACGTGGCAGCGAAGAAGTTCAGCAGCATCTACTTCACCCTGTTCCAGGGTGAGCCGTGGGTCGCCATCAACCAGATCGTGTCCACCAAGGCCCTGTACAACCCCTTCAAGAACGCCAGCCCCGAACTCCAGGCCAAGATCGACGCCGTGCAGAATGGCGCCAAGGACGCCCCCAAGCTGGCCCAGGAAGTCAACAAGTATGTGGTCGAGCAGGCCTGGTTCGCACCCCTGTTCCGCGTGAACCAGATGTATTACCACAACTCGAAGATCACCGTGACGCCGCAGATCCAGCAGGCCGTCCCGTCGATCTACAACTACTCGCCCGCCTAGCCCAGGGTTAGCAGCCACAAACCGGCGCAGGTCCGGCGGTCCGCTTCAGGCGGCCGCCGGACCGGGCACTCAACACCATGCCTGTCCAATGGAGCCAGCAATGATCCCTTTTATCCTCAAACGGCTCGGCAGCGGAATAGTAGTCCTGCTCGCCGTCTCGATCCTCACCTTCTCCCTGCTCTACGTGTCGAGCGGCAGCATCGCCCGGAACATCCTGGGCGACCAGGCAACACCCGAACAGCTGGCAGTCAAAGAAGCCGAATTGGGCCTTGACCAGCCCATCGTTACGCGTTACTTCAGCTGGCTCATGGACGCCCTGGGCGGCAACCTGGGCGCCTCGTGGTTCACGTCCGAACCCGTTGCCAACGCCCTGGCCACCCGCATCCCCGTGACCATGACCATGGTGGTGGTGGCCATGATCCTCATTTCCATCATCGCCACCCTGATTGGCGTGGCAGCAGCCGTCAAGCGCGGCTGGGTGGACCGCGTGGTCCAGATCGGGGCCATCATCGGCGACTCGATTCCCGGGTTCGTCATCGGCATCATCCTGGTCACCATCCTGGCCATCCAGATGGGCCTTTTCCCCGCCACCAGCACCATTGCCCCCGGCGTCGGTGCAGAAGCCTGGGTGCTGTCCCTGACCCTTCCGGTGATCGCCCTCCTGATCAACGGTGTCACCGGCGGCGCGCAGCAGATCCGCAGCGCCGTTATCAAGCAGCTCGAACGCGACTACGTCCGCACCCTCCGCAGCCGCGGCATTGGTGAACGGGAAGTCCTTTTCAAGCACGTCCTGCGCAGCGCGGCACCTGCCGGGCTCACCGTGCTCAGCCTCCAGCTGATCGGCATGCTCGGTGGCGTGGTCATCCTGGAGTCGATCTTTGCCCTGCCCGGCATGGGCCCCATGGCTGTCACCGCTACTATCCAGAGCGACCAGCCAGTGGTCATGGGCGTCGTTATGTACACCGTCGCTGTTGTGATCGTGGTCAACCTGATTGTCGACCTGCTCAACGGCTGGCTTAACCCGAAGGTGCGTGTCTCGTGACCGAGTCCGTCGAAACCGCAGCCCTGACTCCGGCCGCGGACAATCCCATTTCAGGAAGTTCCGGCCAAACCGGCACCGTTGTCCGGTCCTCAGCTTTCAAGCGGATCCTGAAGAACCCGTTGGGCCTTATTGCCCTCGTCATCCTGCTGGGCGTGGTCCTGCTCGCTGCCTTCGCGAATGTCCTGGCACCGTTCGACCAGAACTTCGCTAACATCTCCAAGACCCTGGCCGCGCCCGACTCCGTCAACATCCTCGGCACGGACAGTTCCGGGCGGGATGTCTGGAGCCGGCTGCTGTTCGGCGCGCAGCTGACGCTGCTCTCGGCGCTGCTTTGCGCCGCCGTCGCCATCGTGATCGGCCTTCCCGCCGGCCTGGTGGCCGGCTACTACGCCGGAAAGTTTGAAGCCGTGGCCAACTGGGTTGTTGGCATCCTGATGAGCCTCCCAGGCTTGATCGTGCTGATGACCATCCGTTCCGCCTTCGGCCCGTCGGTCTGGATTGCCATGATCGCGTTCGGCGTCCTGATCAGCCCGTCGTACTTCCGTCTGGTGCGTTCCGCCGTGCAGTCGGTCCGCAACGAGCTTTACGTGGATGCAGCCCGTGTCTCCGGCCTGTCCGACCTGAGGATCATCACCCGCCACATCTTCTCCGTGGTCCGCGCTCCGATCATCATCCAGACCGCAGCCATCACCGGCGTTGCCATCGCCATCCAATCCGCCCTCGAGTTCCTGGGCCTGGGCGATCCGGCCAAGGCAACCTGGGGTGTGATGCTGAGTGAAGGATTCAAGAACGTCTACCTCACGCCGTCTCTGCTTTTTTGGCCCGCCTTCGCTATGGCATTGACCATCGGTGCCCTGGTCCTGCTTGGAAACGCTGTCCGCGATGCCCTCGAAGACGGGGAAAAGATCAAGCACCGCAGGAAAAAAACACCTGCGGCGCAGGATGCGGCTGCCGCCAGCGCCGCCAAGGCAGCACGCACGACCGTTGCCGCCGTCGAAGCCGGAACCGAACACCACCTCGTCAAGGTGACCAACCTCGGTGTCGGTTACCCGCAGGCCGACGGTTCCATCAAAAAAGTTGTCGACGACGTTTCCTTCCACGTGGACCGTGGCGAGATCCTCGGCATCGTGGGCGAGTCCGGGTCGGGCAAGTCCCAGACTGCGTTCTCGATCCTCGGCCTGCTGCCGGACACTGCACGCATCGTGGCCGGCGCCATCCAGTTCGACGGCAACTACACCGTGGCGCCCGGCGAAGACAAAGTGAACCAGGGCCGGCTGTCCAAACTGCGCGGCAAGCGGATCTCCTACATCCCGCAGGAACCCATGAGCAACCTGGATCCGGCCTTCACCATCGGCTACCAACTGGTCACCCCCATGGTGCGGGTCCTCGGAATCTCGAAGGCAGAAGCCACAACCCGGGCCCTGAAGCTGCTCACCGACGTCGGAATCGTCAACCCCGGGAGGACCTTCAAGGCCTACCCACACGAGGTCTCGGGCGGCATGGCCCAGCGTGTGCTCATCGCCGGCGCCATCAGCTGCGAACCGGACCTCATCATTGCGGACGAGCCCACCACCGCCCTGGACGTGACCGTACAGGCCGACGTGCTGGACCTCATCCGCGACCTCCAGCGCCGCCTCGGCGTCGGCGTCATCCTGGTGACCCACAACTTCGGCGTGGTGGCTGACCTGTGCGACCGCGTTGTGGTCATGCAGAACGGACGGCTCGTGGAGGAAGGCCCCGTGCGGGAGATCCTGCGCGAACCGAAGGAACGCTATACCCAAACCCTGCTGGCTTCCATGCTCGAAGGCAAGGAACCCATGAGCATGCTGGTGCCAGCCGGTTCGCCGGCAACCGCGTCATCAATTGCGAAGGAGAACGCACTATGACCGAAACTGTAGCCCTGGATGCCGCGGAATCATCCCCGGCCCGCGACGGACTCCTGCGCGTGGAGAACCTCGTGGTGGACTACGCCGGCAAGGGTTTCCGGGCCAGGAAGTTCCGTGCCCTGACGGACATCAACATCCATATCGGCCAGGGCGAGACCCTGGGCCTGGTGGGGGAGTCCGGCTCGGGCAAGACCACCCTGGGCCGGGCAGTCCTGGGCCTGGCTCCGGTAAGCGGCGGCAAGATCACTTTCGAAGGCCAGGACATCAGCCATGCCACCCGGAAGCAGCGCCGCGTCCTGAGCCGGGACATGCAGGTGGTGTTCCAGGATCCCTACACCTCGCTGAACCCGGCCCTGGAGATCGGCGAAATTCTCGCGGAACCCCTGGGTGTGCAGGGCATGGAAGCCACAGCCGCCAAGATGCGTGTGAAGGAACTCCTGGACCAGGTTGGCCTGCCTTCGGACGCCATCCACCGCCTGCCGCGCGAGTTCAGCGGCGGCCAGCGCCAGCGCGTGGCAATCGCCCGGGCCCTGGCTCTGTCTCCCAAGCTCATCGTGTGCGACGAACCGGTCAGCGCCCTGGACCTTTCCACGCAGGCCCGCGTCCTGGATCTGTTCCTGCAGATCCAGAAGGACACCGGCGTTTCCTACCTCTTTGTCTCCCACGACCTTGACGTGGTCCGCCACATCAGCCACCGTGTGGCCGTGATGTACCGTGGAGAGATCGTGGAGCAGGGACCGGCAGAGGTTGTCACGCGCAACCCCGAGCACCCCTACACGCAGCGTTTGCTCCTCGCATCCCCGGTGCCGGATCCGGACCGCCAGGAACAGCGCCGCGCCGACCGCCACCGCTTGCTCGAAGAACAGCGGCAGCAGGCCGAACAGGCTGGCGTCCCCGCCTAGGGCTCGTGCCAGAACCAACTGAACCGTAACAACGATGGAGGGCTAACATGGCCAAATCAGCCAAAATTGGCGTACAGGCAATGATGCTGAGGGACAGCTTCGCCGAAGCCGGGGCATTCGAAACGCTCCGCAAAGTCAGCGAAATCGGCTACAACGCCGTCGAGATCTCCCAGATCCCGATGACACCGGAGAACGTGGCCGAACTGGACCGTTCCCGCGCTGAACTGGGCATGGACATCGCAGCACTCTCCGTGGCCATGGAGACCCCCAAGGGACGCCCCGGCGATTCGTTGGCGGAGCACTTCGACAAGATCGTTGATGACGCCAAGCGCCTGGACTCGAAGTTGCTCCGTATCGGCATGCTGCCGTTTACTGCCATGACTTCGATCGGGGCAGTTGTTGACTTCGCGAAGCAGGCCAACGACTACGCCGAGCGCCTCCAGGAGCAGGGCCTCAGCCTGTATTACCACAACCACCACATCGAGTTCGCGAAGTTCGACGGCAAGTACATGCTGGACATCATCGCGGAAAACTCGCCGGCCATGGGCATGGAAATCGACGTGCACTGGGTACAGCGCGGCGGCCTGGACCCGGTCCGCACGCTGGAAAAGTACGCCGGCCGCACCGCCATGGTCCACCTCAAGGACTACCGGATCGGCATGATGCCGGAGTCCTCCCTGGGGCTGCTGGATTCCGGGGACTTCGCCGGCTTCATGACCGAGTTCAAGAACGTTGTCCAGTTCGCCGAAGTGGGCGAAGGCAACCTGGACTTCGCCTCCATCATCCCGGCCGCGCAGGCTGCCGGCGCCGAGTACCTGCTGGTGGAACAGGACGAGCTCTACGGCCGCACCGTTTGGGAAGCGCTGCAGACCTCCTACGACAACCTCGTTGCGCTGGGACAGGCCGAGCTCTTCTAGCCACCCCCGGCCATACGGTTCCGACAAGCTCAACCAACGAAGAAGGAAGACCACTGTGAGCAAGAAAGTACGCCTTGGCATCATCGGCCTGGGCCAGCAGGGCGGCGCCTACGCCAAGTTCATCACGGACGGACTGGTCCCCAACATGGAGATCGGCGCCATCTGCGACATCGATCCGGCCAAGAAGGAACTGGCCTCTGCCACGTACCCGGACGCGCCGTTCTACGAGGACTACATCGCCATGCTGGAAAGCGGCGACGTTGACGCGGTAGTCACCTGCGTACCGCACTTCCTGCACCCTGAGATGGGCATCGAGACGCTCAAGCGGAACATCCACGCACTGGTGGAGAAGCCGGCCGGCGTTTACACCAAGCAGGTCAAGGAACTGAACGAGTTCGCTGCCGGCAAGCCCGAACTGACTTTCGGCATCATGTTCAACCAGCGCAACAACCCGCTCTACCAGAAGCTCAAAGAGATCGTGGAGGGCGGCGAGATCGGCAAGATCCGCCGGACCAACTGGATCATCACCACCTGGTGGCGGCCGCAGGGATACTACAACTCCAGCGAATGGCGTGCCACGTGGGGCGGCGAGGGCGGCGGCGTCCTGGTCAACCAGGCACCGCACCAGCTGGACCTGTGGCAGTGGATTTGCGGCGTCCCGAAGTCGGTCTACGCGAAGGTGGCGTTCGGCTTCAGGCGCGATATCGCCGTCGAAGACGAAGTGACGGCAGTGGTGGATTACGGCGACGGCGCCACCGGCGTCTTTGTTACCGCCACGCACGACCTGACCGGCACCGACCGCTTCGAAATCCTGGGCGACCAGGGCAAGATCGTCGTCGACGGCAGCAAGACCGCCACCGTGACCCGCCTGCACAAGCCCGAGCGCGAGCTCAGTGAAGGCATGGACATGGACGATGTCCGCAAGCTCTTTATGGGCGAGCTGAACCCGGAACAGTACTACACCACCGAGGTCATCGAGTTCGAGTCCGCCTGGGGTGCCCAGCACTCCGGCGTCCTGGAAAACTTTGCCGCCAACATCCTGGACGGCACGCCGCTGCTGGCCCCGGGCTCGGACGGCATCAACGGCGTGCGCCTGGCCAACGCCATCCACCTTTCCGCCTGGACCGGCAAGGAAGTTGGGCTGGACTTCGACGAGAACGAGTTCCTGGCAGAGCTCAACAAGCGCATCGCCGAAGAGGGCAAGTTCCCGCAGCGCACCTAACCACGCCGGGCACCCCAGCCCAACTGAGTCGCAGTTAATGCCGTTATGAGCGTTCAAAACGGCATTAGCTGCGACCTACTTGGGCAGTTTGCTCGTTAGGATGGGGCGGTGACTGAACCCAAGACGCCCGATGCCGCCACCCCTGCGGACCCGGCCAAAAAGCACGGCCGGGACGGAAAATCCAACGCAACGATTTACGACATCGCGAGGATTGCCGGCGTCAACGCGTCCACGGTTTCACGGGCGCTCAGCAAGCCCGGCCGGGTCAGTCCCAAAACGCAGAAGCTGATCGAGGACGCAGCCGCCGAGCTGAACTACCACGTAAACCCGTTCGCCCGCGCCCTACCCACCGGCAAGACAAACACCTTCGGCCTGATCGTCGCGGACATCACCAACCCCACCTTCTTCGACATCATCCGCGGCGCCGAAACCACCGCGACCGAACGCGACTACACCCTGGTCCTCGCCGAATCGGCCGAGTCCCCGGCAACGGAACTGACGGCCGCCCGCCGCCTGATGGCCACAGTGGACGGCCTGATCCTTGCAAGCCCCCGCATGGACGATGACAACATCCGTGCCTTGGCCCGGGACAAACCCGTGGTGGTCATCAACCGCGAAGTGGAGGGTGTGCCGTGCGTCGTTCCGGACGTGCACAAGGGCCTCAGCGAGGCGGTCCGCAGCCTGGCCGGTAACGGCCACCGGAGGATCGCCTACGTGGCGGGCCCGCCCCAATCCTGGATGTCCGAGCGCCGATGGGAGGGAGTGCAGGCAGCCTGCGAGTGGTCCCGGCTGGAGGCAGTCCGGCTTGAGTCCACCAAACCAACGGTCGACGGCGGCCGGCAGACTGCGCGTGATGTCCGCGCCAGCGGTGCCACTGCGGTGCTGACCTACAACGACCTCCTCGCCATCGGGCTGATGCAGGAGCTCCAGGCCGCCGGCATCACGGTGCCGGACCAGATCAGCATCGTGGGCTTCGATGACATTTTCGGTGCGGACTTCACGACGCCGCCACTCACCACCGTGCGTTCGCCGCTGGGGGAGTGCGGGGCGGGCGCTGCCACGCGGCTCTTGGATCTCCTGCATGGAACCGGCGAGCCGGCGGGCACCCTGAGCGTGGAGACGGAGCTGGTACTCCGCGGTTCCAGCGGACGGATTCTGTCCGCCTGACCAGCCGCGGGGCGGCACGGACCGGTTTGGCAATTTTTGGCAACCGGTTGACAAAAGCAGGGCCAAGCCGGATTATTGACCTATGTCACAGTCGATAGCTGCCAACCCAGACAGGCTCCTGCCCGCCGACCCAGGAACGCGCAGCATCGCGCGCGACCTGCTCCAGCGCGTCCAGGACCTCCCCATTATCTCCCCGCATGGCCACGTTGACGCTGCTGTCATCGAGAACAACACGCCCTTTCCTGATCCGGCGGCGCTGCTGGTCAGCCCGGACCACTACGTCACGCGACTGATCCACGCCAACGGCATTCCCCTGGACAAGCTGCGCGCGGGCGGCGCCACCACCCCCGAATCGAGGGACATCTGGCGCACCTTCGTGGAAGCCTGGCCGCTTTTCGAGGGCACGGCGTCCGGCTACTGGCTCCGCACCCAGTTCGACAGCGTCTTCAAACTGGGCGCAGACCTCGGCGAGATGTCCGCTGACGCCAGCTATGACGCCATTGCCGCCAAGCTCGTTGAGCCCGGCTTCCGTCCACGCCAGCTCTTCAAGGACTTCAACATCGAGGTCCTGGCCACCACGGACGATCCCCTGGACAACCTCGCCAGCCACAAGGCGATCGCCGAGGACCCGACATTCGACGGCCGAGTCCTGCCGACCTTCCGCCCGGATGCCTACCTGAACATCGCGCACCCCACGTGGAGTGCCAACGTGGACCGCCTGATCGACGCCGCCGGCGACGGCGCCACCGGCTACGCTGCCTACATCACGGCCCTGGAGAACCGCCGCCGCTACTTCGTGGAACACGGCGCAGTCTCCGCCGACCACGGCGTGGCCACCCCCGCAACCCTGAAGCTGGACCGTGCCGAGGCCGAGCGGATCTTTGAGCTCGCCCGGGCCGGCAAGGCCACGGCAGAGGACCGCAACACCTTCGAAGCCCACATGATGTACCAGATGGGCCGGATGTCGGTGGAGGACGGGCTGGTCATGACCATCCACCCGGGCTCCTTCCGCAACCACCACACGCCCACGTTCGAGGCCTTCGGCGCCGACACCGGCCACGACATTCCGTTCGCCGTGAACTACACCGAGGGCGTCCGCGCCCTGCTGCAGGACTTCGGCACCGCCAAGGACTTCCACCTGGTGCTCTTCACCATGGACGAGACCGTGTTCTCCCGGGAACTGGCGCCGCTGGCCGGGTTCTACCCGTCCGTCTACCTTGGCGCTCCCTGGTGGTTCCTGGACGCCCCGGATGCGATGCTGCGGTTCCGTTCCGCCGTGACCGAAACCACCGGCTTCTCCCGTTCCTCGGGCTTCATCGACGACACCCGCGCGTTCTGCTCCATCCCGGCCCGCCACGACGCGTCCCGCCGGATTGAAGCCGCTTTCCTGGCCCGCCTCGTGGCCGAGCACCGTGTCAGTGAGGAACGTGCCCACGAACTCATCGTGGATATCGTCGATTCGTCCCCGCGAAGGGTATTCAAACTGTGACCACCGAACAGGCAAGCCCCGAACAGAGCGGCCCCGAGCAGACCGGCACCGAGCAGGCCGGCGCCGAACAGACCGGCAAACCTGCCGGCCCCGGCGCCCTTCCCCAGCTGAACCGGACGCTGCACGCGGCCGCCAAGCCGCCGGTCCGGATCGTCCACCTCGGACTCGGCGCCTTCCACCGCTCGCACCAGGCCTGGTACACCAGCCAGGCCGGCGACGCCGCGGAGTGGGGCATCGCGGCCTTCACCGGCCGCCGCCCGGACGCCGCCGTGGCACTTGCCGGGCAGGACGGACTTTTCACGCTGGTGGAGCGCGGTGACAGCGGCGACTCGTTCGCCGTCGTCGGAAGCATTGTTGAAGCCGTGGACGGCGCGGACGTGCAGCGGCTCGCCGACCTCGTTGCAGCACCGGCCACCGCCATGGTCACGCTGACCGTCACCGAAGCCGCGTACCGGCTCGGTGCCGACGGACAGCTCGACACCACCGCGTCCGACGTCGCCTCGGACCTCGCGCTGCTGGCTTCAGGCAGCGGGAACCCGTCGACGCCGCTGGGCCGCTTGGTCTTTGCCCTCGCCGCCCGCCGGGCTGCCGGAACCGGGCCAATCGCCGTCGTCTGCTGCGACAACCTCGCCAACAATGGCACCGTTGCACGCAACGCCGTGACCGGCCTGGCCGCTGCCTGGGATGCGGACCTCGCCGCCTGGGTGGAGGCGAATGTCAGCTTTGTCAGCACGTCCGTGGACCGCATCACGCCGCGCACCACGGAAGCCGACATCGCCGCCGTCGAGGCCGCTTGCGGGTACCGTGACAGCTCCCCGGTTGTTGCCGAACCCTTTACGAACTGGGTGCTCAGCGGTGACTTCCCCGCCGGCCGCCCACGCTGGGAAGATGCCGGCGCGGTGTTCGTTGACCACATTGAACCCTTCGAGAACCGCAAGCTGTGGCTCCTGAACGGCGCGCATTCCCTGCTGGCGTACGCCGGCCAGCTCCGCAACCACACCACCGTGGCCGAAGCCCTGGCGGACCCGCAGTGCCGCAAGGCGGTGGAAAGCTTCTGGGACGAGGCCGAGGCCAACCTGTCCGGGGCGGCCGCCGGCGGCGCCGACCTCCAGATCCCGGCCTACCGCGATGCCCTGCTGGGACGCTTCAGCAACGCACGCATCGCCCATCACCTGGCCCAGATCGCCATGGACGGCAGTACCAAGCTGCGCATGCGGGCGGTACCGGTACTGCTCGCCGAACGCGCGCAGGGCAAATCCGGAGCTGCTGCGGCCCTGATGATTGCGGCCTGGATCGACTTCACCGCGGCAGCAGAGACGCTCCACGATCCGCTCGCGGCAGAGGTGGCGGAAGCCAACAGGCTGACCGGGACCGAGCGCGTGCGTGCACTGCTCGCACTGGTTGATCCGGCCCTCGCAGCCGACGACGCCGTGGTGGCGCTGGTTGCCGGCGTGCGCGGAACGTTCGCGGCAGGCTCCTAGCCGGACCTCCCGGTACAGCACTTGTCATAACAGCACTGCCTGGTCCGGAATCCCGGACCGGGCGGTGCTGTTTTCGTGACCCGCGCCTTCGTTAAGTTTCAACAGAAATTTATGGCAACCGCTTGCCATTTAATTGCCAAGTGATTAGGATTACAGCAACGAGTTACCAGCGGCGGCACTTCCCGTCGGATGTGGATTTTTCCGGTTCCAGGGGCGGCCCGCAGATTCACAGCTTCATAGCATTTCAATAGTTCGCCGGCTTCCAAAGCGGCAAGGGTAAAGGAGCCCAATCATGAAAAAGCTAAACAAGCTCAGCATCGTCGGCTACGGGGCCGGCGATGCCGCCAACAATCTCGCTTTTACCACCGCCACCATGTTCCTGCTGGTGTACTACACGGACGTCGCCGGTATCTCCGCAGCGGCCGCCGGAACACTGCTGCTCGTGGTCCGGCTGTTCGATGCCTTCGCTGACGTCTTTGCAGGCCGGATCGTTGACCGGACCTTCAGCAAGCGTTTCGGTAAATTCCGGCCCTTCATCATGTTCGGCTCCATCCCGTTGCTCCTGCTGAGCGTAGCGGTGTTCTCCGTTCCGCAAATCGGTGAGTCCGGCATGCTGCTGTACGCCTATGGGACCTACGCGGCCCTTGGCCTTGCTTACAGCCTCGTGAACATTCCGTACGGCTCGCTGGCCGGTGCCATGACGCAGGACCCGGGTGAGCGCGCCAAGCTCGGCTCGGCCCGCCTTGTCGGGGCCCTTACAGTGAGCTCCGCCCTGGGTATCTTCGTCGCCCCGCTGGTCAAGCCCGGCGCCGACCTCCAGTCGACGTTCACCACCATCACGCTCATCTTCGTGGTGATCGGCACGGCGCTGTATTTCTTCACGGCTTTGACGGCCAAGGAACGCGTGCACCGCGCAGTGCCCAACGTGACGTTGAAGCAAAGCCTGGAGACCCTGAAGACCAACAAGCCCCTCATGATGCTGTGCCTCAGCTCCTTCTTTTTCCTCACCGGCTACCTGGCACTGACGTCCGTCCAGTTGTACTACCTGCGCGACGTCCTCGGCCGGCTGGACCTCTACCCCGTGCTGTCCATCGTCCAGCTGGTCCTGACCTTCGTCCTGGCCGGGTTTATGCCCAAGCTGGTCCGGACCATCGGCAAGAAGAGCGTTTACGTCTATGCCTCCCTGATCACCGTGGTGGGTGGCGCGATCATCTTCTTCAGCCCCGCCAGCCAGGTCTGGATGGGTTTCTCCGGCCTGGTGGTCAGCCTCGTGGGTGTCCTCTCAGTCAACATCGTTGTGTGGGCCCTCGAAGCCGACACCGTTGAGTACGGCGAATGGAAGACCGGCGTCCGCACCGAAGGCATCACGTACGCACTGTTCTCCTTTACCCGCAAGTCCGGCCAGGCCGTGGGTGGCTCCCTCGCTGCGTACGCCCTCGCCCTGGGCGGCTACAAGTCCGGCGGAGTGGCGCAGACCGCGGACGCCGTGTACGGCATTCAGATCGCAGCGGGCGCGCTTCCGGCCGTCATGACTATCCTTGCGGTATTGGTAATGACCAAGTACACGCTGACCGATGCCAAGCACGCGGAAATCCTCAAGGAGATCCAGGCCCGCCGCACCAAGACGGCGCATGCCAGCAGCCCGGCTGACGCCAACCACGACGCCACCACCGCCGGCGGCACCACCCCCGCCGCCGGCACCAGCACCGCCGGCGGCACCAGCACCGCCGCCGGCACCAGTACGCCTGCTGACGCCAGCAAGCCCCCGCGCCAAAAGCTTTAAGTACCACCTCCTTACCTGTAGTCCTCGAAAGGATCTGCCGTGAA
Source organism: Pseudarthrobacter sulfonivorans (assembly GCF_014712225.1). Lineage (GTDB taxonomy): Bacteria > Actinomycetota > Actinomycetes > Actinomycetales > Micrococcaceae > Arthrobacter > Arthrobacter sulfonivorans. The sequence goes on along the minus strand of NZ_JACXBW010000008.1, from coordinate 89,436 downwards.
AATCATTGCCGCTGAAGTGTTCGTGACAAGCCCGTCCCGGAACTTTGTGACCCTGCGCATCACAACGGACGACGGCGTCACCGGCATCGGTGACGCCACGCTGAATGGCCGCGAACTGGCTGTCGCCGCATACCTCAAGGAGCATGTTGCACAGCTGCTGATCGGCAAGGATCCGCACAAGATCGAGGACACCTGGCAGTTCCTGTACCGCAGCTCGTACTGGCGCCGCGGCCCGGTCACGATGGCGGCCATCGCCGCCGTCGACATGGCCCTGTGGGACATCAAGGGCAAGATGGCCAACATGCCGGTCTACCAGCTGCTGGGCGGGGCGTCACGCAACGGCCTGCGTGCTTACGGCCACGCTTCCGGCGCGGACATCGAGTCGCTGTTCGATTCCGTCCGGGAGCACCTGGAACTGGGCTACAAGTCAGTCCGTATCCAGACAGCCGTCCCGGGCATCAAGGCCGTCTACGGTGTGGCCGCCCAGGCCCAGGCCTCGGGCGAGCGTTATGACTACGAGCCCGCCGGCCGCGGCGCGTTCCCCGTGGAAGAGGACTGGGACACCCGCGCCTACCTGCGCCACCTGCCCACCGTCTTCGAAGCCGTGCGCAACGAGTTCGGCCCGGAACTGCCGCTGCTGCACGACGGCCACCACCGCATGACCCCCATCCAGGCGGCCAAGCTTGGCAAGGCACTGGAACCGTACGACCTGTTCTGGCTCGAGGACTGCACGCCGGCCGAAAACCAGGAAGCACTGCGCCTGGTCCGCCAGCACACCACCACCCCGCTGGCCATCGGTGAAATCTTCAACACCGTGTACGACTACCAGACCATCATCAAGGAACAGCTGATCGACTACGTCCGCGCAGCCTCCACCCACTTCGGCGGCATCTCCCCGCTGAAGAAGGTCATGGACTTCGCCGCCCAGTACCAGATCAAATCCGGCTTCCACGGCCCCACCGACATCTCCCCGGTGGGCTTCGCCGCCCAGCTGCACGTGGGCCTGGCCATCCACAACTACGGCATCCAGGAATACATGCAGCACTCCGACAAGACCAACGAGGTCTTCGAGCAGTCCATGACGTTCGTGGACGGCTACCTGCACCCGGGCGACAAGCCCGGCATCGGCGTCGAATTCAACGAAGAGGCCGCGGCAGCGTATCCGTACCAGCAGGCCTACCTGCCGTACAACCGCCTGGTGGACGGAACGGTGCACGACTGGTGATCAACGCTACTTCGCCCTCCGCAGGAGGAGGGGCCACCGGTCCCCGCGTCATCGTCATGGGCGTCTCCGGCTGCGGCAAGACCACCATCGGTGACCTCGTGGCCCGTGAACTGAGTATTCCGTTCCTCGACGCCGACTCCCTCCACCCGGTGGACAACGTCGCCAAGATGGCAGCGGGCATCCCGCTGACCGACGAGGACCGCTGGCCGTGGCTCGCCACGGTGGGCTCGAAACTGGCAGCAGCAGGCGAGGGTGGCCTGGTCCTGGCCTGCTCGGCGCTCCGCCGCAGCTACCGGGACGCCATCCGCGCCCAGGCGCCGGAGACCGTATTCCTGCACCTGCACGGCAGCAAAGAGGTTCTTAGGGCACGGACCGAAGGGCGTTCCGGGCACTTCATGCCGCCGGCGCTGCTGGAATCGCAGCTGGCCACCCTTGAACCGCTGGAAGCGGACGAGGCAGGCGTCGTGGTGGACATCGCCGGCCCGGTGGCCCAGGTCATGGTTGACGCGCTGGCGGGAATCTCCGCCGCAGTGAAGGCCGCCGCCAAGGCAACCACAGCGCCCGACGGCGGAACTCCGGCAGGTGCCTCCGTGGGCGGCACCTCCGGTGCCGCCGGCACCCAGGGCCGCCAGTTCGCCGTCGACCTTCAGGCCGCGCCGTTCAACCTCGACGATGCGGCGGTGGACTGGGTGAATTCCACCCTGGAATCGATGACGCTTGAGGAAAAGATCGGCCAGCTGTTCATCAACCACAACAACGATTACTCCCCGGAGTACCTCGATGGTGTGCTGGAGGACTTCCACGTGGGCGGCATGCGCTACCGGCCGGGCCCCTCGGGCGCTGTCCAGGAGCACATCCGTTACGCGCAGTCCAAGTCCAAGGTGCCGCTGCTGGTGGCATCCAACCCGGAAATGGGAGGCGCCGGCAGCTGCGACGACGGCACGTTTGTGTCCACGCACCTGCAGGCCGGCTCGCACCCGGACAAGTCCATCGCCCGGAAGATGGGCCAGGTGGCCGGCGTTGAAACCGCGGCGCTGGGCTGCAACTGGGCTTTCGCGCCGATCGTGGACATCCACTACAACTGGCGGAACACGGTCATCTCCACCCGGTCCTTCGGCAACACGCCGGAGATCGTGGTGGAGCGCGCCAAGGAATACTTCGACGGCATCAGCGAGTCACCGACTGCCTGCGCCATGAAGCACTTCCCCGGTGACGGGGTGGACGAGCGCGACCAGCACGTGGTCACCTCGTACAACACTTTCGGCTACGACGAGTGGAACAAGACCTACGGGCACGTCTACCGCGAAATGATCGGCCACGGAGTGCAGTCGATCATGATCGGGCACATCGGGGCGCCGGAGTTGTCCCGGCACTTCCGTCCGGGCCTGGCCGACAAGGACATCAAGCCTGCCACGCTGGCGCCGGAACTGCTCCAGGACCTGCTCCGCGGCGAGCTCGGCTTCAACGGGCTGATCCTCACGGATGCTTCGCAGATGATCGGGCTCACCCAGGCCATGAAGCGCAAGGACCTGGTTCCTGCGACCATCGCCGCGGGCTGCGACATGTTCCTGTTCTTCCGCAACCCCGCCGAGGATTTCGGCTACATGCTCGATGGCTACAAGTCCGGCATCATCACCGAGCAGCGCCTGCACGACGCCCTGCGCCGCATCCTGGCACTCAAGGCCTCGCTGGGCCTGCACCGCAAGGAACGCGGCGAGCTGGTTCCGCCGGCGGAGGCGCTGGCCAAGATCGGCAGTGCGGAGCACCGTGCCGTTGCCGCCGAGGTAGCGGACAAGACCGTCACCCTGGTCAAGGACACCGCGAACAACCTGCCCATCACGCCGGAAACGCACAAACGGATCCGCCTGTACGGGATCTCCGGCGACTCGGACTTCACCCGGGCGGACCCGCTGGCCTACCTGGACAAGGTCAAGGACGAGCTGGAAAAAGCCGGCTTCGAGGTGCACCTGTTCAAGACGGCAGCCCAGCGTGAGGCTGCGGGGGAGACGGGCATCAACTTCATGTCCGTCATCTCCGAGGAAGCCACCGGCGACTACGCGGACAAGTATGACGCCGCGTTCGTGTTCGCCAACGTCAAGGGTTTCGCGCAGGAAGCGGCCATCCGCATCAAGTGGTCCACTCCCATGGCGGCCGAGATCCCGTGGTACGTCACCGAGGTGCCCACGGTGCTGGTGTCGCTGAACCAGCCCAACCACCTCATTGACGTGCCGATGGTCAAGACCGCCATCCACACGCACGCGGATTCCGTGGAGGCCATCCGGGCCACCATCGAAAAGATCATGGGCAAGTCCGACTTCCAGGGGACGTTCAATGAGAACGTCTTCTGCGACTCGTTCGACACCCGGCTCTAAGCGGTAACTGCACCGTACGAAGGCCGCACGCGATGTTACGCGTGCGGCCTTTGTGCGTCCGGCGTAGCGTTAGGGCATGGAGCGAACGGGGTGCGCTGTTGTAGGTGGAGGCCCGGCGGGCATGGTGCTGGGGCTGCTGCTGGCCCGGGCGGGCGTGAACGTCACCGTTCTTGAAAAGCATGGCGACTTCCTGCGTGATTTCCGCGGCGACACCGTGCATGCCTCCACGATCCGGCTGATTGACGAGCTTGGCCTCGGCGACGAATTCCGCAAACTTCCGCAGAGCCGGCTGAGCACCGTGGCCTTACCCGTCCCGGGCGCCGGCCTGGTCACCTTCGGCGATTTCGCGTCTTTGAAGCCTCCGTACAACTACATCGCCATGATGCCGCAGTGGGACTTCCTGAACTTCCTGGCCACCGAGGCCGCGCGCGAACCCACCTTCACGCTCCTGATGGAACATGAAGCCACGTCGTTAATGCTCGACGGCGGCCGCGTCACCGGCGTCCGCTACCGGACGCGTGATGGCAGGGAGGGAGGGCTCGGCGCGGACCTTGTGGTGGGTGCCGACGGGCGTCATTCCGTGCTGCGTCGTGGCGCCGGGTTGCAGCCGAAGGAGTACCCCGTACCCTTCGACACGTGGTGGTTCAGGCTTCCGCGACATGCCTCGGAAAAGGGCGCGGTGGCGGGGATCGTCCCCGCCTTCCGGCCCGGGGAGGCCATGATTGCACTGTTCCGTGACGACTATTACCAGATGGGGTACCTCGGCCCGAAGGGAATGGACGCGCGGCTCCGGGCTGAGGGGGTGGAACGGTTCAGGGAACGGGTTGCCGGGCTGCGGCCCGACCTGGCTGACCGGGTGGATGCCATCCGTTCGGTCGAGGACCTTCACTGGCTGGATGTGCGGCTGGACCGGCTGAAGCGGTGGTACGTTGACGGGCTGCTGTGCATCGGGGACGCCGCCCACGCCATGTCGCCGGCCGGAGGCGTGGGGATCAACCTGGCCATCCAGGATGCCGTCGCGGCCGCGGCCCGGCTGGCTCCTGCGCTTCTCCAGAGGCACGTGAGTGTAAAGGACCTCGCCGCGGTTCAACGGCGACGCAGGATGCCCACCGTTGTGGTCCAAACCGTCCAACGTGTCATGCACCGGGCAGTGTTCGTTCCGTTGTTCGCCGGGAAGAGGAGAGGGGTCCCGCCGTTCCTGCTTTTTGCGGCCCGGCGTGTTCCGGTGACGCGGTGGCTCCTGCCCCGGATGATCGCCTTCGGGCCCAGGCCCGAACACGCGCCGGCCTTTGCGCGCCGCGTTCAGTTGCGGGAGACCGGAGGGCGCGTCGTCACAAACCCGGAAACCACTAAACTGGAGACCATGACTTCCCCTCTTGATGCCGCCGCTGCACGTGCCCGCCTCCTGGAACTGATCAAGGAACTTGCCGTTGTCCGCGGCAAGGTGATCCTGTCCAGCGGTGCCGAGGCCGACTACTACATCGATCTGCGCCGCATCACGTTGCACCACGAGGCTTCCAAGCTTGTGGGTCAGGTCATGCTGGCATTGGCGGACGACGCCGGGATCGACTTTGAGTGTGCCGGTGGCCTGACCATGGGTGCTGACCCCGTGGGCACCGCGGTGATGCACGCGGCGGTTGATGCCGGCCGGCCCGTGGACGCTTTTGTGGTCCGCAAGGCCCAGAAGTCCTACGGCATGGGCCGCCAGGTTGAAGGGCCGTCGGTCGAGGGGCGCAAAGTCCTGGTGCTTGAGGATACGTCCACCACCGGCGGGTCCGCGCTGACCGCCGTCGAAGGTGTCCGCAAGGCCGGCGGCAACGTGGTGGCTGTGGCTGTCATCGTTGACCGGGACACCGGGGCCAAGGAAAAGATCGAGGCCGAGACCGGAGTGCCGTACCTGTTCGCCTTCGGCAAGGATGAGTTAGGACTTTCCTAGCGGTCAAGGCCTGGGAAGCCGGGCGCAGCAGCCAAAGGGCCGGTACAATTCTCTCAGGCCTTTTCGCACCAATTGGAGAACGCGCGCCATGCTCCCACCCGAATCACCGTTGAACACCGCCGAACAGGTCCAGAACCTCATCCTGGAGAGTGCGGATTTTGAGGAGTTCCTCAATGAGTTGGCCCGGTTTTCGGCGCACCAGATGGCAGGCGACGGCGACGACGCCCTGTGCGGAATCACCCTCCTCCGTGACCGCAAGGCGGCCACCATCGGCTGGAGCAGCGACGACGCCCGCGACGTGGACGAAATCCAATACTCGCTGTCTCAGGGCCCCTGCCTGACGGCGGCCGAGGAGCAACGCGAAGTCAGCGTGCCGGACCTGTTCGAGGAGGACCGGTGGGGGCCCGTGTACGCCGATGCCGTGGCCTCCCACGGTCTGCGCTCAGTACTTTCGCTGCCCTTCAACCTTCAGGGCGAGGCGCGGGCTGCGCTGAACCTCTATTCGAACGTCCCGCACAAATTCGACGAACGTGCCGCAGCCAAGGCCCGGGGCTTTACCAGGGAGATCTCCCAGGCCCTGCGGCTGGCGGTCAGGTTTGCACTGCACAGTGACAGCGCCACTAACCTGCGGGCCACCCTGGAGTCCCGCACCGTCATCGACATCGCGATTGGCGTGGTGATGGCACAGAACCGCTGCAGCCAGGACGCCGCGGTCCAGATCCTGACGGACGCGTCAAGCAACAGCAATACCAAGCTGCGCGATATTGCCAAGGCACTCGTGGACTCCGTGGGCGGAGTGGGCACCCGCACCCACTACCAGCAGCCGGGTAGGGCCCAGGTGGGTTGACGCCCACCGCGTGCGCTTGTGCCGGATCAATCCGGAGGTTACGCTTACGGAGGTTGAGCCGTCGGCCATAGACATCCCCTTTATTTGGAGTACCTATGGACCACGCCTCGGATGGCACTGCCGCCCTCAACGCCACCACCAACCGTGACGATCTGACAGACACCGTCCGGATTGACGTGCTCGGTAGCCTCGACGAGGCATCGCGCCCGGCCCTCGTCCATATGATTCAGAGGCTCCGCAGCCTGGGAGTCCAGTCCCACGTCAGCGTGGACCTGTCCCATGCCGCCCGGGTGGAATCAACTGCATTGGCGGGTCTTCGCGTGGACTTGAACGCGATGGAAGGCGCGCCCGGCACTCTCGGCGGCGGCGTCTCGTTGATGCTGACCGGCGTGGGGGCGGAACAGCCGGCTGACGACACCGTAGTCCCGCTACGGGAAATCACTGATGTGCTTGAGGCCGAACTTGCCGCCTCTGTCGAAACAGGCAGGCGAGGGGCCAGCGAGCCGACTTCGGTGCCGCTGGCCGTCCGCCCACTGGAGGAATACTCCGACGAGGAGCTCTTCGCCGCCAGCGATGAAGTCTTTTCGCTGCTTGACGACCCCGAGGCCCTGGGCGGTCCGGACCTGCTTGGCAGGTACAACGACATCGGCCAGGAAATTCTGCGGCGGACCCCGCTTAGTGAGATCCTGAACCCGGCAGCGGAGCGGCAAGCCGCAAGCTGACGCCTTTCCCCCCGCCCGGCGCGGGAGAAACCGGGTTGCGGGGGCGGCTTCTCCTGTGGCTACGGTAGAGGTGTGCCGTACAGGGAGGAAGCAGAACCGCTGGAACAGCCGGAGCAGCGAGGATCTCAACAAGCCCGGCTGCTTACCGATGCCGCTGCCCTCAAGAGGTTTTCGCGCCGCGGGTTCCTGGCAGGAGCGGGCGCCTCAACTGTGCTCGCGGCGGACATGCTCTTCACCCGCCGGGTCCAGGCGGAGCGGCGGGTCAACAGAATCCTGCAGGTCCCTGACGACTTCGCCGACGCCTACTATCCGAATGCCAGCTGGTTCCTGTTCCCGGGTTTCAAGACCAGCTGGGAAGAGGCGCAGTGGATCCTGAACGCCCTGCGGGGGTCGCTGAACAAGCGGGGCCAGCTCGCCGCCGTCGGCTATTCCAACCTGGGGCTGGATATCGACCAGGTGGTGATTGCGGTCATTGAACACGTCCGCGCCAGGAAGCTCACCAAGCTCTACTTCTACGGACACAGCTTCGGCGGCATGGTGGCCACCCAGGTGGCCGCGCGGCTTCGGGAACTCCACGGCGTGGAGGTGGAGTTCATCCTGCTGGACTCCACTCCCTTCAGCCGGAGCGATGTGCTGGACGAGAGCTGGTTCGACGGCGTTGTGTTCCTTTATGAGCGCGGCTTCCGGGTGCCCTCGGTGCTGAGGGGCAGCTACGAACTGGGGGAGCGCGTCATCCACAAGGACGAGCGGACCTGGCGGCAGATCTTTGACCAGAGCATGGAGCAGTTGTCCCCGATCGCGCCCTCCAGTGAGCTGATTCAGTCCGAGTCGGCGTACATCTACCACTTTGACGGAAACCGCTTCGTGGACCAGCTCGGCAGCGCGCGAATGGCGTATATCGGTAACACCAAGGACCGCACGGTCAGCTACCAGACGGCCAGGAACGCGTGGGCGGCCGCATTCGCGCCCCACATGGTGTCCATGGACCTGCAGACCGAGGGTGCCCTGCCGGCGCACGCGAGCCCGGGCTGGAGTCCGCTGGTCTACCGGCCCATCGTGGACAAGTTGATGGACCAGTTCTTCCCGCTGCCCCGCGGCGGCTCGAAAGTTAGCGTCTTCTAGATCTGGTTCTTCAGGTCCGCCACGGAATTCAGCACCTGGTTGGGCCGGAACGGGTAGGCGGCAATATCCCCGCGCTGGGTAATGCCGGTGAGCACCAGCACCGTGTGCAGCCCTGCCTCCATGCCGGCAATGATGTCGGTGTCCATCCGGTCCCCGATCATCGCGGTGGTTTCGGAGTGGGCATCGATCTGGTTCATCGCGGAACGGAACATCATGGGATTCGGCTTGCCAACGATGTACGGTTCCCGCCCGGTGGCCTTGGTGATCAGGGCGGCGATGGCACCGGTGGCGGGCATGGGTCCGTCCTTGGACGGGCCGGTGGCGTCAGGGTTGGTGGCAATAAAGCGGGCCCCGGCCAGGATCAGGCGGATGGCCATGGTGATCGCTTCGAAGGAGTACGTGCGGGTTTCGCCGAGCACCACGAAGTCCGGGTCCTGGTCGGTGAGGATGAAGCCTGCCTCATGCAGCGCCGTCGTCAGCCCTGCCTCCCCGATCGTGTAGGCACGGTTCCCCGAACCGGAACCACGCACCTGGTCCTTGAGGAACTGGGCGGTGGCCAGGGCGGACGTCCAGATGTTCTCCTCGGGAATCTCGAGACCGGAGGCACGGAGCCGGGCCGCCAGGTCGCGCGGCGTGAAGATGGAGTTGTTGGTCAGCACCAGGAAGCGCCTGGACGTGTCCACCCAGCGCTGGATCAGCTCCGCGGCGCCGGGGACTGCCTGGTTTTCGTGGACCAGGACGCCGTCCATGTCCGTCAGCCAGCATTCGATCTCCTGGCCGCTGCGGTAAACCGCCGGGTTTCCCACTACCTGGTCTGCTTCTGCCACGTCTACCTCCACCGGTGATGAATGCTCCAGTGGTCCAGTCTAGTGTTGAGGGGTGAATCAAACGCCCGGGAACCCAACCGAAGCCCAACCATTCGGGACCACACAGTCAGCAGAGGAGCCGGTGGAACTGGAACCCAGGGCGGAGGTTGGCGTCGGACCCTGGGAAGGTGAGCTGCCCGAGGGTGAGCATTGGGACCCTGAACTGCTGGCGGACGGGGACCGGCGCAACGTAGTGGACCAGTACCGGTACTGGAAGCACGACGCGATCGTGGCGGACCTCGATTCCAAGCGGCACAACTTCCACATCGCCATCGAAAACTGGCAGCACGATATGAATATCGGGACCGTGGTGCGCACCGCCAACGCGTTCCTCGCCAAGGAAGTCCACATCATCGGACGACGCCGGTGGAACCGGCGCGGGGCCATGGTCACCGACCGTTACCAGCATGTCCGCCACCACCCCACCGTTGAGGATTTCGTGGCATGGGCGCAGGGGGAGGGGCTGGCCATCATCGGCATCGACATTTTCCCCGACTCCGTGCCGTTGGAGACCTACGAGCTGCCCAAGGACTGCGTGCTGGTGTTCGGCCAGGAGGGCCCGGGGCTGACGCCGGAAGTCCACGACGCCGCACTGGCCACCCTGTCCATCGAGCAGTTCGGTTCGACCCGGTCGATCAACGCGGCCTCGGCTGCCGCGATCGCCATGCACGCCTGGATCCGCCGGCACGTGTTCAACCAGACGGTGTCCTAGCGTGTCCTCCCCCTCGGCGAGATGACATTTCGCGGCAGTCCCGGCCCGCAACATTGCCGCGAAGTGCCATCCCGGCGAGGCCGCAGACGTTAGTGTTACCGGCCCGCGTGACCCGAAACACTGCCCTCTGCAGAGAAATGGCTAGGATGGTGGCTAGCCGTAAGAGGTCTACTCCAGGGTCAGAACCCATAGACGAAAACTCAGCATAGGAGTCAGCATGCCCATTGCAACCCCAGAGATCTACTCCGAGATGATTGACCGTGCCAAGGCCGGTGGCTATGCGTTCCCGGCCGTCAACGTCACGTCCTCGCAGACGCTGAACGCCGCACTGCGCGGCTTCGCCGAGGCTGAGTCCGATGGCATTGTCCAGGTGTCCACCGGCGGCGCCGCCTACTGGTCCGGCGCAGCTACCAAGGACATGGTGGCCGGTTCGCTTGGTTTCGCCGCGTTCGCCCGCGAAGTGGCAAAGAACTACGGCGTCAACATCGCCCTGCACACGGACCACTGCCCCAAGGACAAGCTGGACGGCTTTGTCCTGCCGCTCCTCGCAGCGTCCGAAGCCGAGGTCAAGGCCGGCCGCAACCCCATCTTCAACTCGCACATGTGGGACGGGTCGCACGAGCCGCTGAACGAGAACCTGAGCACCGCGCGGGAACTGCTGGAGCGCACCGCGGCCGCGAAGATGATCCTCGAAGTGGAGATCGGCATCGTGGGCGGCGAGGAGGACGGGGTGGAAAACGCCATCAACGACAAGCTGTACACCACGGTCGAGGACGCCCTGGCCACCATCGAAGCCCTCGGCGCCGGCGAGAACGGCCGCTACATCACGGCCCTGACCTTCGGCAACGTGCACGGCGTGTACAAGCCCGGCGGTGTGAAGCTGCGCCCGGAGATCCTCAAGGACATCCAGGCCCAGGTGGGCGCGAAGCTGGGCAAGGACAGCCCGTTTGATCTGGTGTTCCACGGCGGTTCGGGCTCCTCGGACCAGGAGATCGCCGACGCCGTCTCGTACGGTGTTATCAAGATGAACATCGACACCGACACCCAGTACGCTTACACGCGTCCGGTGGTGGACCACATGTTCCGTAACTACGACGGTGTGCTGAAGGTCGACGGCGAAGTGGGCAACAAGAAGCTTTACGACCCGCGCGTCTGGGGCGCCTCCGCCGAAGCCGGCCTCTCCGCCCGAGTCGTCGAGGCAACGAAGCAGCTCGGTTCCGCCGGAAAGACGTTCTAAACATGTCCGACGAGTTCCGCAAGAACCTGATGGGCCCGGAGCCGACGCTCCTGCCTGCCGAGACGGACGTCTATCAGCAGTTGGAAGCCGGCCAGGAAGCCCTGGACCTGGTGGAGAAGCACCCCACCTCGTCGCTGTTGTGGGCCGTCCTGGCGGAGGAGGCCTGGGCCGAGGGCCGCACCATCGACTCCTACGCCTACTCCCGCGTGGGCTACCACCGCGGCCTGGACTCGCTGCGCCGCAACGGCTGGCGCGGCGTGGGCCCCATCCCCTGGGAGCACGAGCCCAACCGCGGGTTCCTGCGGGCGCTGTACTCGCTGGGCCGTGCGTCCGCGGCCATCGGTGAGGCCGAGGAGCCCGAGCGCATCGAGAAGTTCCTGAACGACTCCGACCCGGCCGCGAAGGCAGCCATCGAAGGCAAATAACTGCATGGTCCCACGCCCGCAGGGTTCCCTGGCCGTGGATCCGCGCCGGTGAGCCCCGGCCCGAGCTTGCGAGGGCAGGGAGCCGGTGTGGCCTTGCGAGGCGACGGAGCGGGTGGGGAACGACGGCGGGCGGTCACCTTCAGAAGAAAGGTGACCGCCCGCCGTCGTACGGGGTTAAGCGGTGGCGAATGTCAGCTGGCAGCCTTCGCCAGGCCGGTGCGGGCCATGGCGTCAGTGTAGGCGACGCGCATGTCCTCGAGGTACTGCTCCTGGCGGGCGGGGGTTCCGGCGAACGCGCGGCCGCTGAGGGAACGGACTTTGTAGGTCTTGAGGCCGCGGCGCCAGATCATGGGCACCTCGGTCTTCAGCAGCAGGTTGGCGAGGCGGTTGGCTTCGGTGCCGTGTGCCACGATCACCGAGGCGCGGGGGACCAGCGCCAGGAACTTAAGCAGCGGCTTGAGGCCGGAGGAGATCTGGTCCGGGGTGAACTTACCGTTGACCTCGCCGGGGGTGTGCCACGGGTGGACGTTCCACGGCATCACGAACTCCGGGCGCAGGCCCAGCTTCCACTGGATTCCGAGCATCCGGGTAGCGGCGTCATCGTCGCCCGCGGTGATGAACCCGGACGGGTCCGCACCACCGATGTTGGAGTAGAGGCTGATGATGCGGCACTCGTCAACGTCGTGCATGGGGTCGACGTAGGGAACTTCAGTGTGGGGCTTGACGCTCTGCAGGGAATCGCACAGCTCGTTGACGACGGCGACGTTGGGCTCGTAACGGCGGCTCATGAGCTGTTCACGGAAAGATTCGGGGGCCAGGGCTGTCATATAGTGCAAAGTCTCCTGCGGGGCTCGGTGCTGCGCCACCCCGGAAATGGGCGCAGTAGGGCGCGGAAAATCCGGGATGGTTTGAAATGTGGTGTGGACCGATTCCTAGTCGATCTACATCAGTCTATCAAGCCCAGCGAAACGAAACGCCGGTGGTCCTCCAATAACTTTTCGTGGAGGCCGGCCGGCAGGGTCTGAACCGGCCAGGATGCTCCGTGATCCCGCCGGATTCCTAGCCTGCGGGGCTTCTGGGCGGACAACGTCGGTGATCGGCTAAACTTGGGTGGTAAGGGCCCCGGAACTCTTGCGTTAGCGTCGCCTCCTGGCGGACAGCACCTGAAGATTCGGGGCATTCTCATGTACGGCGCTGAGCCATCGCGGCCTGGCCCGAAAGAATGGGGGAGGATCCCATGCCAGCAATCGTGATCGTAGGAGCCCAGTGGGGCGACGAAGGAAAAGGCAAGGCGACCGATCTTCTGGGCGGCCGCGTTGATTATGTCGTCAAGCCGAACGGCGGCAACAACGCGGGGCACACCGTCGTCGTAGGCGGTGAGAAGTATGAGCTTAAGCTCCTTCCGGCCGGCATCCTGAGCCCCAACGCGGTTCCGATCATCGGCAACGGCTGCGTGGTGAACCTCGAGGCCCTCTTCCAGGAAATTGACGGACTGGAGGCCCGGGGCGCGGACACGTCCAAGCTCCGCGTTTCCGCCAACGCCCACCTGGTTGCGCCCTACCATCAGGTGCTTGACAAGGTGACGGAGCGCTTCCTCGGCAGCCGTGCCATCGGTACCACCGGCCGTGGCATCGGCCCGGCCTACATGGACAAGGTGGCCCGCCTGGGCATCCGGGTCCAGGACGTTTTCGACGAGTCCATCCTCCGCCAGAAGGTGGAAGGCTCCCTGCGCCAGAAGAACGAACTCCTGGTCAAGGTCTATAACCGCCGCAGCGTTGTGGTGGAAGAGATCGTCAGCTACTTCCTCTCCTTCGCCGACCGCCTGCGCCCGCTGGTCATCGACAGCACACTGGTCCTCAACAACGCCCTGGACGAGGGCAAGGTGGTACTGATGGAAGGCGGCCAGGCAACATTCCTGGACGTGGACCACGGCACCTACCCCTTCGTCACCTCCTCCAACCCGACGGCCGGCGGCGCGTCCGTTGGCTCGGGGATCGGCCCCACCCGCATCTCGCGCTCCATCGGCATCATCAAGGCCTACACCACCCGCGTTGGCGCCGGCCCGTTCCCCACCGAACTCTTCGATGAGATGGGCCTGTACCTGCAGAAGACCGGCGGCGAGTTCGGCGTGAACACCGGACGGCCGCGCCGCTGCGGCTGGTACGACGCCGTGTTGGCCCGCCACGCTTCCCGCGTCAACGGCTTCACCGACTACTTCGTCACCAAGCTGGACGTCCTCACGGGTATTGAGCAGATCCCGGTCTGCGTCGCCTACGACGTGGACGGCGTCCGCCACGACGAAATGCCCATGACGCAGACCGAGTTCCACCACGCTGTGCCCATCTTCGAATACTTCGACGGCTGGACCGAGGACATCACCGGCGCCCGCACCCTGGAGGACCTCCCGGAGAATGCCCGGAACTACGTGCTGGCCCTCGAAAAGCTCTCCGGCACCCGCTTCTCGGCGATCGGCGTCGGCCCGGACCGCGACCAGACAATCGTGGTCCACGACCTCATCAACGACTGACATGTGGGCCCACGCCGGCTAGGAAGCGGGTGGGGACGTCCGACGGCGGCGGGTCACCCTTTGGGTGGTCCGCCGCCGTTTTCTGCCCGGACGGGCCGTTGTTTTGGCCGCTGACCCGCTGTTTTGTCCGGGTTGGCCGCCGCCGCCCGGAGTGGATGGACGCAATTTACGCAAGGTTAACGCCGCCGGTCTTGTGAGGCTGCATGGGCGCCCGCGAGACTTTTAACATAAGGTGAACGGATCAACAGATCGTTCGACCACACCCGCGGAATGATGGCGCAAAGACGCGTGCCCGGGCCTGCCAGGTGACAATGACGCCACCAGGATGGGCCCCCGCCGACCGGAAGGATTCTTGTTATGGCTGGGATATTTGAAGTTTTCCTCGACTCCGATTCGCTCTTCAGGTTCAGGCTCAAAGCACCCGACGGCACCGTAATGGCCGTCTCCGGGGCTTTCGAGGACAAGCACGCAGTCGCCGCAGCAATCGCCGCTGTCCGTGAATGCGCCGGAACCGGGCTGGTTACCGATCTTTCCGCCGCCGCCCATCGTGGCCAGCGCGCCGCCGCCTCCGTGCCCGTTCCGGCCCGGTCCGTGACGGCACCTTCCGCGGGGGCCGAGTCTGCATGTGACATACAGCAGGTGCCGGTCAGCCGGGTCCGCGCTTTTGCCCACTTCAATGCGGTGCGCAGCAGCGTATAAGGAGCTTTTCAAAGTTTTTTGTGACAGCGCGTAACCCTTGGCAGGCCCGGAACGATTACCCCTATGAAGCGCCGGTCTGAAACTTGTCCCCCATCAGGTTTCAGACTGGCTCTTTTGTTCCTCACAGGTGCTCGCATTGCTCCACGGCAGCGTGGTTACCGAAGGGTACAGTTAGCGGGAACACCTCCCCCCAACGAAGGCCCCTACGTCCGTGACCGATGCGCTGACAGACGATGTTTTGCGCGCGCGCGCCCGGGAACCGGAGCTCTTCAGCATTGTGTACCGAGCCTACGCGGCACAGGTCCTGGGCTACCTCACAGCCCGCGGGGTAGAAGATCCGGAGGCTGCTATGCAGGAAGTGTTCCTCGCCGTCCTGCCGCGGCTGGAGGCGGTCACCGGTGGCGTGGCCGGGCTACGGACCTTTGTCTTCTCGGTGGCCCACGCCCGGATCGTGGACGACCACCGGCGCCGGCGCCGCGCGCCCGTTGAGCTTCCGTTCGAACCCGACCTGGACGGGCGCGAAGGGTCATCAGCCGAAGATGAAGTCATGGAGCGCATCTCCCCGCTGGAGTTACAGGACCTCCTCAGCGTCCTCCCGGACGAGCAGCGCGAGGTCCTCACCCTGCGCCTGATAGCCGGCCTGACCATCGAGCAGTCCGCGGAGGTCATGGGAAAAAGCAGCGGTGCCGTGAAGCAACTGCAGCGGCGCGCTTTGATCCGGCTGCGGGAGCAGTCCGCGGTGAAGGAGTATGTGGCACCATGACCTCCAACACCAGCCCCCTGCTGAGCACCGTGGACGAAATGCTGCTCGACGCCGGCGAAACCGACGCGGCCCTTCGCGCAGCCCTGCTCTCCCTGGGCGCCTTCGCGTCCCTGCCGGTCCCTGAGCCCCGCCCTGAGCTGGCAGCTCTCCTCTCAGCGCAGACCGCCCAGCTTGGCCGCCATCGGCGGCGGCGCAGGCACCGGACTGCTGAAGTGGGCCTTGCCGTCATCGCAGGGATGGGGCTTGGGGTCTCAGGTGTGGCAGCCACGGCCTCCGGCCCGAAACTGCATGCCAGCCCTTCCATCCAGCAGATGTTGCAGGACTGGGTTCCTTCCTGGACCATCGCGGGGACTCCTCCCGCCGGCAGTGCCGGAAGCGACCTGCCCGGGGTATCCGCGGCGGGGCCTGCCGCCGAGGACGCGTCGGCGCCTGCCGCTCAGGAAAGTACGGATGCGGAACCTGCGGGACGCAGCCCTGCCGGGCAGGAATCGTCAGCGTCTGAATCCGATGCGCCCGGACGCCCTGAGCACGGTGCTGTCGGGCGGAGCAACAACCGGGATTCGGCGGACCGGGGTGCAGGTGACCCAGGTGCAGGTAACCCAGGTGCCGGTAGCTCAGCGGCCGACGGCGGCGCGTCACGGAACGCGGCAGGCGCCACCGGTCCTGGGATCCCGCAGGACAAGACCGCTCCGGAAGCTCCCCCACGTGGCGCGGCCGGTGCCCCTGCAGGCATGCTCGAAAAGACCGGGAAGCTCGTGACCGAAGCACCCGCCGTCGTCGGGAATCTGGCCTCAGCCATCCTGGACCCGGCAGCGAAAGAAAAAACCGGGGCCAGCGATGCCGGCCCCGGTTCCATCTGGCTGAAGAAGTTCAACCGCTAGTCAGCGGCGCTCCGGAAGATACTGCCCCGGGAAATCAGTGCTCTGGAAAAATCCAGGCACTCCCGTCAGGACAGGAGTTGCCGGCGGGAGGAGATCACGCCGGTGTCGAAGCCGGCCAGGTGCAGGCCGCCATGGAACCGGGCGTGTTCGATCTTCACGCAGCGGTCCATCACCACGTTGAGCCCGGCGGCCTCGGCGTCTGCGGCCACGGCTTCATGCCAGGAACCCAGCTGCAGCCAGAGAGTCTTGGCGCCGGCCGCAATGGCTTCGCCCAGGACACCGGGGAGGTCATCGTGCTTGCGGAAGACGTCCACGATGTCCGGATTTTCGGGCAGATCGGCGAGCGAGGCGTACGTGGGCTGGCCCAGGATCTCCTTGACCACGGGATTCACGAAGTACACGTTGTACCGTGTGGACGACTGCAGATAAGTGGCCACAAAATAGCTGGCGCGCGACGGCTTGTCCGAGGCGCCCACAATCGCAATCGACTTGGCTGAGCGCAGCAGGTTCAGGCGCTCCGGTGCGGAAGGGCCTTCCCAGGTACGGGTTTCGATGCTCATGCGCGGGCTCCGATCGTGCAGGAATCGGCTTCGAGGGTGAAGCCTTCAGTGGTTGCGTCACCTGAAGCCCCGGCTGCCGAGGCCTCGGTCAACGCCTGGTCCAGGTCCCACAGGATATCGTCAATGTCCTCCAGGCCCACCGAGATTCGCACCAGGTCCTCGGGAACCCCGGCGGACTGGAGCTGTTCCGGGCTGAGCTGCTGGTGGGTGGTGGAACCCGGGTGGATGACCAGGGTGCGGGAGTCGCCCACGTTGGCCAGGTGTGAGGCGAGCTGCAGGGATTCGATGAACTTCTGCCCCGCCGCGCGGCCGCCCTTCACGCCGAAGGAGAACACCGAGCCGGGGCCCAGCGGCAGGTACTTCTGTGCCCGCTCGAAGTGCGGGTGCGAGGGGAGCCCGGAGAAGTTCACGTAGGCCACCCGCGGATCGGCTTCGAGCCATTCGGCCACGGCCTGGGCGTTCTTCAGGTGCTCGTCCAGCCGCTGCGGCAGGGTTTCCACGCCCTGCAGCAGCTGGAACGCGGACAGCGGGGAGAGCGCCGGCCCGATGTCGCGCAGCTGCTCGCAGCGCAGCTTGGTCAGGAACCCGTACTCGCCGAAGTTGCCCCACCAGGAGACGTTGCCGTAGGAGGCCACAGGCTCGGTCATGGTGGGGAACTTGCCGTTGCCCCAGTTGAACCGGCCGCTTTCGACGATCACGCCGCCCAGGGTGGTGCCGTGCCCGCCGAGGAACTTGGTGGCGGAGTGGATCACAATGTCGGCGCCGTGCTCGATGGGCCGCACGAGGTACGGCGTGCTCAAGGTGGCGTCGACGACAAGGGGGATGCCGGCGTCGTGCGCCACCTTTGCCAGCCCCTCAAGGTCCTGGACTTCCGACGACGGGTTGGCCACCACCTCGACGAAGATCGCCTTGGTGTTTTCCTGGACCGCCGCGGCGTAGTCCGCGGGGTCGGTGCCGGGGACGAACGTGGTGTCCACGCCGAAGCGGCGCAGCGTCACATCCAGCTGGGTGACGGTGCCGCCGTACAGCTGGGAGGCGGCCACGATGTGGTCACCGGCCTGGGTCAGCGCGGCGAACGTGATGAACTCCGCAGCCATGCCGGACGATGTTGCCACCGCTCCGATGCCGCCCTCCAGTGAGGCGATGCGCTCTTCGAACGCGGCCACGGTGGGGTTGCCGATGCGCGAGTAGATGTTGCCGTACTTCTGCAGTGCGAACAGGTTGGCAGCGTCCTGGGTGTCCTTGAACACGAAGGACGTGGTCTGGTAGATGGGCACCGCGCGGGCGCCGTGCTCGGCGTCGGGGGTGCCGCCGGCGTGAAGGGCGCGGGTGCGGAAGCCAAATTTGCGGTCAGACATTAGACGGCCACCTTTTCAGAGACAACGGCCGGAATGCCGGAGAAGTCGAGTTCCGTGCCGTTCTTGCGGGCGAGGTCGGCTTCGAGTTCGCGGACGATCGGCAGGATGTCCTGGCCGAACGCCGCCACTTCCTCCTGGAAGTGCAGGTAGCCGGTGAGGAACAGGTTCACGCCGATCTTCTTGTATTCGACGATCCGTTCGGCGATCTGCTCCGGGGTGCCGATCAGCTGGGTTTTGAAGCCGTCGTTGTACTGGACCAGGTCCTCGAAGCTGGAGTCGGCCCACATGCCCTTGCCGTCCTTGGTGGACGCCCCGGCTTCCTGCACGGCGTCCCGGAAGCCCTGGACTGCCGGCTTGTGTGCCTTCGCCACGATCTCGCGGAGGGTGTCGCGGGCTTCCTTCTCGGAATCACGGGCGATGACGAAGCCGTTCAGGCCGAACCTGGGGGCGGGGAGGGCGCCGTCAGTGCCGCGGCGGGTTTCGCCGGCAGCGCCCACCACACCTGCGATGTTCTCCTTGAAGCCTTCCAGGTCCTTGCCGTTGGAGAAGTACCAGTCAGCAACCCGGCCGGCCGTGGCCTGGGCCGCGGTGGAGTTGCCGCCGAAGAAGATCTCCGGGTGCGCGCGGCCGGGAACGTCAACGGGGGCCGGGTTCAGGGTGAAATCGGTGATGTTGTAGTACTTGCCGGACTGGCTGTATTCCTGCTCGGTCCACAGCCCGCGCAGGACCCTGATGAACTCCTCGGTGCGGACGTAGCGTTCGTCGTGCTCCAGCCACTCCAGGCCGAAGTTGGTGAACTCGTTCTTGAGCCAGCCGGAGACGATATTGACGGCGGCGCGGCCGTTGGAGATGTGGTCCGCGGTGATGATGAATTTGGCCAGCACGCCGGGGTGCCACATACCCGGGTGGACGGCGGAGATGACCTTCAGCCGCTCGGTGGCTGCCAGGAGGGCGAGGCTGAACGAGGTTGCCTCGTGCTGCTTGTCCGCGCCGTAGGAGGCGGCGTAGCGGGTCTGCGTCAGGGCGTACTCGAAGCCGGAGTTCTCGGCGATCCGGGCCAGCTTCTTGTTGTAGGCAAAGTCCCAGCTGGTCCGCTGTTCGATGGTGGAAACCACCAGGCCACCGGAAACGTTCGGCACCCAGTAAGCGAACTTCAGCGGCTCGGAAAGACGGGCAACGTTGCTGATGTCATTCATGAATTTTCCTTTGCTAGGGTCCGCTCGCGCAGGACGTCCTGGATTCCGGCTATCGCCGGCTCGTTCTGGAGTGAGGTGGTGTCGCCCAGGGCGGTCCCCTCAAAGAGCTGGGTCAGCAGCCGGCGCATGATCTTGCCGCTGCGGGTTTTGGGGACATCGGGAACCACGACGACGTCGCGCGGCTTGGCGATCGGGCCGATCGCCTTCGCGACGTGGTTGCGAAGCTCCTCGGCGGTGGAACCGGTCGTCACCGTCGAAGACTTAAGGACAACAAACGCGACGATCGCGTGCCCCGTCTTGGCGTCAGCCACCGGACACACGCCGGCCTCCACCACGTCCGGGTGGGACACCAGCGCGGACTCGATCTCGATGGTGGACAGCAGGTGGCCCGACACATTGAGCGTGTCGTCCACGCGGCCCAGGATCCAGATGTCGCCGTCGGCGTCGTACTTGGCGCCGTCGCCGGCCAGGAACCAGCCCTGCTCGGCGTACTGCCGCCAGTATGAGTCCAGGTAGCGCTGGGGGTTGCCCCAGACGGTCCGCGCGATGGACGGCCCGAAGGCGTCAACCACAATGAATCCCTGGACGCCCGGCGGAACTGTCTTGCCGGCGTCGTCCACGATCCTGGTACTGACCCCGGGCAGCGGGCGGGCCGCGCACCCCGGCTTGAAGTCGGTGTCCGTGGGGGCGGGGGAGAGGATGGTGGCCCCGGTCTCGGACTGCCACCACGTGTCCACCACGGGGGCCGTGCCAGCGCCGACGTTGTGCCGCAGCCAGCGCCACGCCTCCGGATTGACGGCTTCGCCCACGGTCCCCAGCATGCGGATGGAGGAGAGGTTGTAGGTGTCCGGCACGCCGTCCGGGAACCAGCCCATCAGGGAGCGGACCAGGGTGGGGGCCGTGTAGTACTGCGTGACGCCGTAGCGTTCGATGATTTCGAAGTGCCGGCCCGGGTGCGGGGTGTTCGGGGTGCCTTCGAAAATCACCTGGGTGACGCCGTTGGACAGCGGTCCGTAGATCTCGTAGGTGTGCGCGGTGACCCAGGCCAGGTCCGCCGTGCACCAGTGCACATCCGCGTCGCGCAGGGCCGGATCCGGGTTGCTGAAGAGGTGCTCGTAGCTCCAGGACGCCTGGGTGAGGTAGCCGCCGGACGTGTGGACCAGGCCCTTGGGCTTCCCGGTGGTCCCGGAGGTGTACATGATGAACAGGGGCGTCTCGGCGTCGAACGCCTCGGGCTCGTGGACGTCCGGGGCGCTTCCGACGGCGTCGTGCCACCACACGTCGCGGCCTTCAGTCATGGGGACGGCAGCGAGTTCGTCCGCCGGGGTGGTGCGGTTGACCACCAGGACGTGCTCGATCGCGTTGTCCCCGCTGACGGCGGCGTCGGCGTTGTCCTTGACGGGAACGGCGAAGCCGCGGCGGAACTGGCCGTCGGTGGTGACCAGCAGCTTGGCCTGGGTGTCCTCGACGCGGAACTTCAGCGCCTCGGCGGAGAAGCCGCCGAACACCAGGGAGTGGATTGCGCCGATCCGCGCCACGGCGAGGGTGATGATGATGGTTTCGGGGATGACCGGCAGGTAGATGACCACGCGGTCGCCTTTGGTGATGCCGAGGTCCAGGAGGGCGTTGGCGGCCTTGGACACTTCCCGCTGGAGTTCGGCGTAGGTGATGGCGCGGCGGTCGCCCGGCTCGCCCTCGAAGTAGAGGGCCACCTTGTCGCCCCGGCCGGCCTCCACGTGGCGGTCCACGCAGTTGTAAGCCACGTTCAGGCGGCCGCCGGCAAACCATTCGATGCGCGGCACGGAGTACTCCGCGTCCTCGGCGGGAACGGCCGGGCCGCTCAGCCGCTGTGCCTTCTCAAAGGTGTGGGCTGTGTGCCAGGGTTCGGCCCACTCGAGGCGCCGGGCGGCGTCCTCCCAGAACACGATGCGCTCGGCCTCGGTGCCGGGGTGCGTGGCTTGCTTGGTTTCCGCGGTGCTCAGGCCCATCGTTTTACCGCCCATTTCTCTGCCAGGCCCAGGAGGGCGTCGGTCAGTTTTCCGATCACGGCCAGCAGCACGATGGCGAGGAAAAGCCTGTCGGTGCGGCCGTTGTTTTGTGAGTCGATCAGCAGGAAGCCAAGCCCCATGGAGGAGGCAATCAGTTCCGCCGCCACCAGGAACAGCCACGCCTGCGCCAGCGCCAGGCGCAGCCCGGAAAATACGGCGGGAACCACGGCGGGCAGCTGCACGGTGGTCAGCAGCCGGACCCCCTTGAGCCCGAAGGCGCGGGCGGCTTCCACGAGGTTGCGGTCCACGTGCCGCAGGGCCAGGGAAACGGTGGTGAACACCGGGAAGAAGGCGCCGATGATGATCAGCGTGACCTTGGAATCCTCACCGATCTTCAGCCAGAGGATCAGCAGCGGCACCCAGGCCAGCGAGGGGACCGCGCGCAGGGCGCCGATGGTCGGCGCGAGCAGGGCGTCGGCAATCTTCGAGAGGCCCACGGTGGCGCCCAGGATCAGGCCCAGCGCGGCGCCGATCAGGAACCCGATCACCACCCGCTGCGTGGAAATGGCGATGTGGGTGCCCAGTTCGCCCCGGCCCAGCAGTTCGCCCGCCGCGCCCAGCACCATTGCCGGGGGAGGAAGCTGGACCACACTGAACAGGCCGGTGGCGGAGGCCGCCTGCCAGGCCGCCAGCAGGATTGCCGGGATGATCAGGCCAAGGGGCAGACGCGCCCAGTTCCGTGAACGGACTCCGGCGGGAGACCATCCCGTTGCCGGAGCGGGTGCCGGAAGGGCGCCCGTCCGGGCAGCGTCTGCCGTTGCTGCGGTAGCGGCTGCAGCGCGCTCATCCGCAACACTGTTGCCGGTGAGGAAGGGATTTCCCGGATTGCTCATCAGGAACCCTTGATGGCTGACGGATCAGCCTTCTTCACCAGCGAGTCGTCGAGAAGGGAGGCCACGGCGTCGTCGATCTGCTTTTGGGTCTTGACGTCGCCGGTTTCCACGAAGGTGGGGCCGATCTTCTCCAGTACTTTGCGCTGCGCCTCACCGGGCGCGGCGTCTACGTCCAGGTTGCTGCGTTCCAGCACCACGGTCTTGGCCACGGCCAGGTCCAGCCCGGCGACATCCGCCAGGATCCGGGCCGTCTGGTCGGGGTTGGCGGCGGCCCAGGCGCGGGCCTTTTCGTAGGCGTTCACCACGGCCTGGGCCAGTTCGGGTTTGTCCTTGAGGAAGGACTCCGTGGCGTTGAGGAAGCCGTAGGTGTTGAAGTCCAGGTTCCGGTAAAAGAGCTTCGCGCCCTTCTGTTCGGCGCCGGCCATGATCGGGTCGAGGCCGGACCACGCCTGGACCGAGCCGTTCTCCAGTGCGGTGCGGCCATCGGCGTGCTGCAGGTTCTGGACGGTCACGTCGCCGGGCTTGAGGCCGGCCTGTTCGAGGGCCTGCAGGAGGAAGAAGTAGGGATCGGTGCCCTTGGTGGCAGCCACGGACTTGCCCTTGAGGTCGGCCACGGACGTGATGCCCGATCCGGCGGGGGCAACCATGGCCGCCCATTCCGGCTGGGAATAGATGCTGATGGTGCGGATCGGCGAACCGTTCGAACGGGCCAGGAGGGCTGCGGAACCTGCGGTTGACCCGACGTCGATGGCGCCTGACCGCAGTGCCTCATTGGCCTTGTTCGAACCCGCCGACTGGATCCAGTTGACGGTCACTCCCCGATCCTTGAGGGACGCTTCCAGCCAGCCCTGGTCCTTGATGACCAGGCTGAGCGGGTTGTACGTGGCGAAGTCGATGTTCAGCGTCCCGCCCGAGGTGCTGCCGGTGGCCGCCGCCTGGCCGGAGGAGCCCTCACCTGCAACGCAGCCGGTCAGCGCCATGGCCGAGACGGCTACTACGGCTGCTGCCCCGAGGAGGGAACGGCGGGTGAGGGGGCGTGCGTGCTGCATTGTTTTCCTTTGCGCTGGTGCTGCGGAGTAACGGAAGTCCGGCCGCAGCGGGTTAGTGCCCGACGGCGGAGCTTGCGTCAGTGGATTAACGGAGTTTGGTCTGTGGCCAGGACGACTCCTGCTGGCCTGCTGTGGCGGGCATCAGTGCCCGTCCACGCCCAGGCTGGCGAGGAGGGAGACGCGCAAGGCGGCGAGTTCTGCCGATGCCCGGTCCCGCGGCCGGGTGCCGGGGACGTCGACGGTCCGGACGATCGTGGCCCCCTGGCCGTCGTCGGCTGCACCCAGGACGATGATCCGGTCTGCCAGCTGCAGGGCCTCATCAACGTCATGGGTGACCAGGAGCACCGTGGTGGGCTCTGCCTGATGGACGTCAAGGAGCAGGTCCTGCATCTTGATGCGGGTCAGTGCATCCAGCGCGCCGAAGGGCTCGTCAAGCAGCAGGACGCCGGGGTTTCGTGCCAGGGCCCGCGCCAGGGAGGCCCGCTGGGCCATCCCGCCGGACACTTCGCGGGGGCGGTGCTTGGCGAAGCTGTCCAGTCCCACCAGCTCCAGCAGCCTGGAAACCTTGGCTTTGCCTTCCTTGGCGCTGCAGCCCGTGGGAAGGCCGATGGCCACGTTGGCCTGCAGCGTGTGCCACGGCAGCAGCCTTGGTTCCTGGAAGGCAAAGGCGCACCGGGGATCGATGCCGTGGACGGGGGTGTCCTGGATGACAACGGAACCGGCGCTGGGTGAATCCAGCCCGGCAGCAGCGCGCAGCAGCGTTGATTTGCCGCAGCCCGACGGCCCCAGGATGGCCAGCACCTCGCCTGCTGCAACGTCGAAGGTGACGTCCTGCAGCACGGTGTGGGCGGCGTTGCCGGTTCCAAAGGTCCGGCGCAGGCCCCGGAAGGACACGGGAAGTGCGGAGGACGTGCCGGCATGGTTGCCGGCACGCTCCGAAGACAGGACTGCAGTCATAGGATCACTCCATCGGTCCTGGCAGTAGCACCCTACGGAGTCCAGCCTCTTACCGGAGTGGTCAGTTCCGGGTACCCAAGGCTCTTTCCTTGCTGTCAGCGTGTGCCGTGGGGGCCCACACTGACCAGGGTTGCTGCGGCGTCATCGATCCAGGTCTCTCGGCCGCTCGGGATGGTCACTACCCACTAGACCTGATGTGAAGAAATCATCCAAATCTGCGACTCGCCGCGCGTAATGTTCGTTCACATGTCCACGGAAGGCTTCTCGCCCGGCCGAAATTCGGCATTCGGCTCTTTGGGAAAGCGGCGTAGGCTTGGGGCATGGGCCACACCAACGATCCTGCAGTCATAGAGCGCCTTATGCGAAACAAAGGACGGTGGGCCATCGTGGGCCTGACCACCAATGAGTGGCGCGCGGCGTATGACACGTCACTTTTCATCCGCGACAGGCTGGGGATGGAGATCATTCCCGTGAACCTGCCCGGGGACCCGGTGCACGGCGAAACCGGGTACCGCACCCTCCAGGACATTCCGGCGGAAAAGCAGCCCATCGACGTCGTCGACTGCTTTGTGAATTCGCAGAAGGTCGGTGCGGTGGTTGACCAGGCGATCGCCGCGGGCGCCAAGGCCGTGTGGCTGCAGCTGGGGGTCATTGACGAGGCCGCTGCCGAACGGGCGAAGGCCGCCGGACTTGATGTGGTGATGGACGTCTGCCCCGCCCAGCAGGCGTGGAAGTACAACCTCTGACCTGTCTCCTGGGCGCCTGAGACAGCAGGCGCCCCGCTGCTCACGGCGGCGGCGAAGTCAGCGTTGCAATAATTCCGGGTAGTGGCGCTCCGTGACATCAGGGTGCGCGCGCATCCTGCCCTTGAGCATGTTGAGGCCGAAAGAGGCGAGCATAGGGTTGGTCGGATCATCCGAGAGGCCCCGGGCCTGCGCCTTCAGCTCGGGAGGCAGCGGCACGGGGTCGATCACGGCGTCCAGCCGCGGGGACCAAAAAAACGGCACGGAATAGCGGTCCACGCCGGGCGGCGGAGCCTTGACCCGGTGGATGGTGGCGGCCAGGTAGCCTTCGGTGGCCACCTCCAGCATCTCGCCGAGGTTCACCACCAGCGCTCCGGGTAGCGGCTCGACGGTGGCCCATTCGGTGGTTCCGTGTGGCAGCACTTCCAGCCCGCCCACCTCGTCCTGGAGCAGGAGGGTGACAAAACCGTAGTCTGCATGGGATCCGACGCCCTGGTCGCCGGCAGCTTCCACCACGCCAACATAGTGCACCAGCTTGCCCATCCAGGCCGGTTCGTCGCCGAAGGGCTCGTCAAAGTGGTCCTCGGGCAGCCCCAGCGCCACTGCAATGCCGCGGAGCAACTCCATGCCGACCTCCGACATCAGCTCAGCCCAGGCCATGGCCGCGGGCTTGAGTTCCGGCATGGCGTCGTCCGGCCAGAGGTTGTGGCCCTGCAGCAGCCAGTACGGCTGGTCCGCCGGGTAGTCATGGACGGGTTCCCGTTCGGGCGAGTAGTCGATCTGCTCCCGGGCGTCAGCCTTGCCCTGGGTGACCTCAGTGCCCATCCGCGTGTAGCCGCGGAAGTGCGGTGACAGCCTGTTATCCAGCTTCATCCGCTCCTCGAGGGGCAGGTTGAAGAAGCGCTTGAGGAGTTCCAGCAGCTCCTCGGCCTGTCCGGGCGCCGCGCCGTAGCCGGTGACCTGGAAGAACCCCACGCTGTGCGCGGCGTCCCGCAGTTGATCGATAAATTCCGGGCTGAAGGAACCGTAGGGCTGGCGCGCGGTACTCAGGTCCAGAACTGGGATGGTCGCCCGTTCATGTGACATGTTCGCAGACTAGCACCGGCCGGCCGCCCGTGGGGAGCCCAGCATTGCCCAGCTGCTGGTTCCCGAGCTGGTGCAGTCCGCTGCCCAGCAGCTCTTCGACATCACCGGAGCCTCATCCACGTCCAAATCGAAGTCCCTGGACCGGCACTGGCGCAACGCCCGGACGGTGTCCACCCACAACCCGGCCGTGTTCAAGGCCAGGATAGTTGGCGACTATGAAGTCAACGGCACCACCCCGGAAGGACTGCACAGCATCGGAGATGTGCGCACGGCGGGCTGACGGTACGCGCCCAGCACATGAGGGACGTGGCCGGATAGGCTCGCTCCATGGACGCAGCGCAACTCAAGGCCTTCTGCCTGTCATTTCCGGGCGCCTATGAGGATTTTCCCTTCGGCCCGGAGACGTCGGTCTTCAAAGTTCGGGCGAGCGTGGCCGGTGGCGCCAGGCATGAGGCCAAGATGTTCGCCTCATCCGCGCTGGACGCCCGAAACCTTTCCGTGAGCCTGAAGTGTGAGCCTGCCCTGGCCGAGCACTTGCGCGCCGCACACCCCGAAATTACCGGTGCCTGGCACATGAACAAGACGCACTGGAACGGCGTGCGCCTGGACGGTGACCTCCCGGACGCCATGATCCGGGACATGGTGGAGGACTCATACGACCTGGTGGTGGCCACCCTCAGCCGGAAGCAGCAGGAGCAGCTGGGCTGGGCCCGGCTCACGGGATCCCGGGAGGGCACCGGTGGCTGAGAAACGCCTTGCCCGCGGCCGGCTCGACTACCCAGGGGTTGGCGCCACCGAAAACGGCCGCCCGCCCGCTGGCTACCCTTCCGTGGTGTCCCAGGTTTACCTGGGCGAGGGGACGGAACTGTATCGCCGCGTGGCGCAGGGGATCCTGACGTGGGAGCTGCAGCGGCGGTCGGGGCTGCGCGTCCGGGCGGAGTCCGACGTCGTCCGTCCCGGAACGCGGGTGGTGAGCGGTTTCGGCGTCGGGCCGCTCCGGGTGAACGCACCCTGCGAAGTGGTCTGGGTCCGGCGGCCCGTAGCAGGTGACGGACCCCAGTCGGCGGGATTTGGCTACGGGACGCTTCCCGGGCATCCGGCACGCGGCGAGGAGGCCTTTGAGGTGGAGATTGACGATACCGGCCGGGTGTTTTTGAAGATCACCGCCTTCAGCAGGCCAGCCAACTGGTTCTACCGGGCAGGTGGCGTGGTGACCCGGGCGGCGCAGAGGCACGTCACTTCGCGATACGTTGAAGGGGCACGCCAACTCGCCGCAGGTGAAAGCTGATCAGGAGAAGGTACATGCTGCACCAAGAGACCCTTGACCGCCTTTGGAATTTTGAGGATCCCGGACTGTCCGAACAGCGTTTCCGGGACGCCCTTGCCGATCCGACCTACAACACCGACGAAAAAGCCGAACTCGCCACGCAACTTGGCCGGGCCATTGGCCTGCAGGGCCGCTATGAGGAAGCCGATGCCCTGCTGGATACGATTGACGGCGAGGACGAACCCACCGTCGGAATCCGCGTCTTGCTCGAGCGCGGGCGAGTACTGAACTCCAGCGGCCATGCCGCGATGGCCGTACCCCTGTTCGAGCAGACGGCCGAGCTGGGGGACCACCTCGGTGACGAATTCCTCGCAGTGGACGCGCTGCACACGCTCGCCGCCGCGGACTCCGCCCATGCGGAATCCTGGACCAGGAGTGCGCTCGAATACGCCTCCACCGCCCACGATCCCCACACCCGGCGCTGGATGGCCGGGCTGCACAACAACTTGGGCTTGCTGCTGCACGGAACCGGCCGGCTCACCGAGGCCATGGTGGAATTTCAGCTTGCCGAGCAGTGGGCCGAGCAGGCCGGCACCCCGGCGCAGGGGCAGCGCGCCCGGGAGGCCATTCTGGCCTGTGAGCTAGCCATGACCGCCGGCTAAAGAAGCCAACAACCCCGAACGAAAGGAATCCCATGATCTTCATCGTGGTCAAGTTCAAGGTCAAGCCCGAGTGGTCCGAGCGCTGGCTCGGCCTCGTGGAGAACTTCACGAAGGCAACCAGGGAGGAGCCCGGCAACCTCTGGTTCGACTGGTCCCGCAGCGTGGATGATCCGAACGAGTTTGTGCTGGTGGAAGCGTTCAAGGACGATGCCGCCGGGGACCACGTCAACAGCGCGCACTTCAAGCAGGCCATGGCCGACATGCCGCAGGCCCTGGCCGAAACACCGCGGATCATCAGCCGCCAGCTCGACGGCGACGGCTGGGACCGGATGGGCGAACTCACCATCTGACCCCCATCGACTGCTCCGTAACGGCCCTTTTGACGGTTCAAAAGGGCCGTTACGGAGCAATGGATACGATAAACGCATGTGGGTTGGCTGGATTGAATTCGATATCCTCCTCGGTGATGTCCAGAGCCTGAAGGAGAAGCGCTCCGTCATCAGGCCGCTCCTGGCCGAGGTTAAGCGCCGCTTCGACGTGTCCGTCGCGGAGGTGGGGGACCACGACCAGTACCGGCGCTCGCAGGTGGGCGCCGGGCTGGTGGCGGCCGACCGGGCGCACCTCGTGGAGGTGCTCACCGCCGTCGAGCGTTTTGTGGCCGCGAGGCCTGAGATTGAACTGCTCAGCGTCCGGCAGCGGGAGCTCCACAGCGAAGACTGACTATCGATTGCTCCATACCGGTCGTTTTGAGCGCCCAAAACGACCGTTGCGGAGCAATCGATGAAGCCTGTGGATAACTTCTGCAGCGCCCGTCGCGTTCTGTTCTGATGAGTTCATGAAGACCCCTCGCCCGTTGCCGGCGGAACTCCATGACCACCCGTTCACAGTGGCTGAGGCGACGCGTGCGGGAGTGCCACCGAGGCGGCTGCGACACCGATCCCTGAAACGCCTCGGAAAGGGGATTCGGTCGGAAAGCCCGACGGCGGAGCTCCCCATGAGCGGCAGGGTCCGGCCTTTCATCGAAGTCAATGAGCGATGCGCCGCATCGCACCTCACCGCGGCGGAGCTCCTTGTCCTGCCGCGACGTCAGCAGAAGGGGACACCGGAGATGTTTCATGTCATCAGGCCTGAAGGTGAAGCCCATCTGAATCGGCCTCATGTGATCGTGCATCGAATGAAGCTGTTCAGCGACGAGGTCACCACAGTCGAGGGGATTCCAGTAACGACGCCGGAACGGACGTGGCTGGATATGGCGGAAACGCTGTCAGTGGACCAGCTTGTGGCCATGGGTGACAGCTGCGTTCGAATACCCCGGGCGGCGCTGGAGGGCAGGGACATGCCGCTGTGCAGCATGGCTGACCTTCAGCGGATGATTCACAGGCATAAAGGAAAGCGCGGGCTGCGCAAAGCCAAGGAGGCGATCAAACTCATCCGGGTGGGTTCGGACTCGCCGCAGGAGACACTGCTTCGCCTGGCGATCGTTAGGGCCGGGCTGCCGGAACCGGAGTTAAACGTGCCCATCATTTCGGAAGACGGCAGGAGGCACCACGAGCCGGATCTTTCGTATCGTAAGTACCGGATCGGGATTGAGTACGAGGGCGAACATCACGGTGAAGAGGGCCAGGTTGTCCGGGACATTGCGCGTTCCGAAGGTTACCAGGGGTTGGGCTGGACTGAGGTCCGCGTCTCGAAGCGGCACATGCTGAACGACGCCAAGCCTGCGGTGGCCAAAATCCGCATGGCTTTGATCGGGGCGGGCTGGCGAAAGGGCCAGCAAGCAACGATTGCTCCGCAACCGCCGTTTTGAGGGTTCAAAAGGGCCGTTACGGAGCAATCGATGGGGCGGCGGTGGGGATTAGCCGAAGTACTTCGGCAGCGTCCCTTCGTGGGCTTCGCGGAGGGCGTCGAGGGACAAGGTGTCCACGCCGTTGATCTCCAGCTGGTTGCTCGCGGCGTCCACCACACCGATCCGGACGTGGGCAAAGCCGCGCGCCGTGCACATGTCCTTGAATCGGACTTCCTCGGAGCGGGGCACGCCAACAATTGCACGGCCCTGGGACTCGGAGAACAGGGCGGTGAAGAGATCAACGCCGTCGCGGTCCAGGACATCCTGCAGGGCGATCCGGGCACCTACGCCGTAGCGCAGGGAGGACTCCACGAGGGCTGCCGCGAGGCCACCTTCGGAGAGGTCATGCGCGGAGTCAACCATGCCGTCGCGGGAGGCGTTGATCAGGATTTCACCCAGCGCGCGCTCGGCGGCGAGGTCAACCTTGGGCGGCAGTCCACCGAGGTGACCGCGCATGTTGGCCCATTCGGAACCGTCCAGTTCGGCCGCCGTTGTACCCAGCAGGTAGATGGCCATGCCATCCTCCCGCCAGCCCGACGGCGTGCGGCGGGCAACGTCGTCGAGCTTGCCCAGTACCGCCACCACGGGGGAGGGGTGGATGGGTGTGGTTCCCGTCTGGTTGTAGAGCGAGACGTTGCCGCCGGTGACCGGGATGCCCAGCTCCATGCAGGCGTCGGACAGGCCGCGGATGGCTTCGGCGAGCTGCCACATCACGTCCGGGTCCTCGGGGGAGCCGAAGTTCAGGCAGTCGCTGACGGCCATCGGCACGGCACCGGACGTGGCCACGTTGCGGTAGGCCTCGGCCAGGGCCAGCTGCGCGCCGTGGTACGGATCGAGGTAGGTGTAGCGGCCGTTGGCGTCGGTGGCCAGGGCAACGCCCAGGCCGGTTTCCTCGTCCACGCGGACCACGCCGGCATCGTCCGGGAACGCCATGGCGGTGTTGCCGCCGACGTACCGGTCGTACTGGTCGGTGATCCAGGCCTTGGAGCACATGTTCGGTGAGGCCACGAGCTCGGTGACGGCCGCAGCCAGTGCCGCGGGGGCGGAGGGGCGGCCGGCGTCCTGGACGGAGCCGGTGAAGGAATCGGCCTGGACCGAGTCCTGCCAGGAGGGGCGGGCATACGGGCGGTCGTAGACCGGGCCGTCGTGTGCCACGGTCCGCGGGTCAACGTCCACGATGACCACGCCGTCCCAGGTGATGATGAGGCGGCCGGTGTCGGTGACCTCGCCGAGCCAGGAGTATTCCACGGCCCACTTGTCCATCACGGCTTCGAAGGCTTCGATGTTCTCCGGGGTGACCACGGCCATCATGCGTTCCTGGGACTCGGACATCAGGATCTCGCCCGGAGTCAGCGTGGGGTCGCGCAGCAGCACGGAGGTCAGCTCAACCTGCATGCCGCCGTCGCCGTTGGAGGCGAGCTCGGACGTGGCGCAGGAGATGCCCGCGGCGCCCAGGTCCTGGATACCCTCAACCAGGGAGCCCTTGAACAGCTCCAGGCAGCACTCGATCAGGACCTTTTCGGCGAACGGGTCGCCCACCTGCACGGCGGGGCGCTTGGAGGGCTTGGTGTCGTCGAAGGACTCCGAAGCCAGCACCGAGGCGCCGCCAATGCCGTCGCCGCCGGTGCGGGCACCGAACAGGACCACCTTGTTGCCCTTGCCCGACGCGTTGGCGAGGCGGATGTCCTCGTGGCGCATCACGCCGACGGCCAGCGCGTTGACCAGCGGGTTGCCCTGGTAGATGGAGTCGAACACCATTTCACCGCCGATGTTCGGCAGGCCCAGCGAGTTGCCGTAGCCGCCGATGCCGGCAACGGCACCATGCATGACGCGCGCGGTGTCCGGGTGGTCGATGGCGCCGAAGCGCAGCGGATCCATCACGGCAACCGGGCGGGCGCCCATGGAGATGATGTCGCGGACAATGCCGCCGATGCCGGTGGCCGCACCCTGGTAGGGCTCAACGAAC
Organism: Pseudarthrobacter sulfonivorans; assembly: GCF_014712225.1. Taxonomy (GTDB): domain Bacteria; phylum Actinomycetota; class Actinomycetes; order Actinomycetales; family Micrococcaceae; genus Arthrobacter; species Arthrobacter sulfonivorans. The sequence goes on along the minus strand of NZ_JACXBW010000008.1, from coordinate 57,531 downwards.
GACGGCGAGTTGTGGGATTCGATCTTGAAGGTCACGGCCCAGCCGTCCCCCAGGTTGGTGACGCCGGCGTTTTCGCCGATGCCCACCAGCATGTCCTTCTTCATCTCGTCGGTCACCTTGTCGCCGAACTGGCGCAGGTGGTTCTTCGAGGACTTGTAGGAGCAGTGCTCGCTCCACATGACGGAGTACATGGCCAGTTCGGCGCCGGTGGGGCGCCGGCCCAGGACCTTCACGACCTCGTCGAACTCGTTCTGCTTCAGGCCCAGTTCAGCCCAGGGCAGCTCGGTGTCCGGCGTCTTGGCAGCGTTCTCCACCGTGTCGATGTTGAACTTCTTGGTGATTTCAGTGGTCACTTGGCGCCTCCCACAATCTTGTTCAGTACGGAGGTGAAGAAACCGAGGCCGTCAGTGTCGGACCCGCCGATGCCATCGAGCGACTGTGGGCCGAAGCCAACCTCAGTGGCGTGCTCCGGGTGGGGCATAAGGCCCACCACGTTGCCGGCAGCGTTGGAGATGCCCGCGATGTCGCGGCGTGAGCCGTTTGGGTTGAAGCCCACGTAGCGGAAAGCCACGCGGCCTTCGGCCTCAAGCGCGTCCAGGGTTTTTTCGTCGGCGATGTACTGGCCGTCCTGGTTCTTCAGCGGCACCGTGATTTCCTGGCCGGCCTCGTAGTCGAGGGTCCAGGCGGTGTTGCTGTTTTCCACCCGCAGGACCTGGTCGCGGCACAGGAACTTCAGGTGGTCGTTCTTGATCATGGAGCCGGGCAGCAGGTGCGACTCGGTCAGGATCTGGAAGCCGTTGCAGATGCCCAGGACGGGCAGCTTGGCATCGGAGTTCGCGGCGTCAATAATTTTGGCCATCAACGGAGCGAACCGGGCGATGGCGCCGGCACGGAGGTAGTCTCCGTAGGAGAAACCACCGGGAATTACGACGGCGTCGACGTCGCCGAGGGCGGTGTCGGCGTGCCAGAGCGGCACTGCGGTGCCGCCGGCAAGCCGGACTGCGCGGGCGGCGTCACGGTCGTCAAGGGTGCCGGGGAAGGTGACGACGCCGATCTTGGCACCCGCGAGCCTGGGCTCGGCGGCGACGGCGATTGCCTCGCCGATCAGGGGAAGTTCAGTCATCTCAGGCCTCGACGACCTCGACGTTGACGACGTCCTCGATCACGGGGTTGGACAGCAGGGTCTCGGCGGCTTCGCGGGCCTGGGCCAGGATTGCGTCGGTCACCTCGCCGTCGACCGTCAGTTCAAAGCGCTTGCCCTGGCGGACAGAGCTAAAGCCGGTGAAGCCCAGGCGGGGCAGTGCACCCACGATGGCCTTCCCCTGCGGGTCCAGAATCTCGGGCTTGGGCATGACGTCAACAACGATCCGGGGCATCCGGCAACTCCTGTGCGTGAGCTTTGGGTAAGGGCGCAGCGGAGTGGTGCCGTCTTACGCCGTTCCAGAAGTGTTGGGACCTGCTGTTTTGAACAGTGTCTTTGAACAGTGTCTCGTACAGTGAGGACGGGCGCTCCGCGAGCTTGCTAGCCCATTCTACCGGCCGGAGGGCTGGACCCCGTATTCGGTGGGCTCCGTCACTGTCATCGCCCCGGGAGGTCCCTCCGGGAGCGGAATAACGACGGCGGCTCTGGCCCCGCGCAGGCAGCGTCACTAGGATGGCGGAATGGCTGAAAAATCGAAATCCGTACTGTTGCCGATGGTCGCCGTTGCCGTGTTCGCCGGGCTGGGCCGCATGGTCATGCAGAAGATCAAAGCAGACAGGGCGGCCCGGGAAAACCGGGTGGCCGGACCCGTGGACGAAAAAACCCGCCAGTGGATCAGCGACGTGGTGCGCACACCCAGGCAGTAGGCTAACCCTCACAGAACCAGACTATCGAAGCGGGCGCCCCTCAACGGGGCGCCCGCTTTTGCGTGTGCGCCGGCGCGCTCACCTGGGCATCTTTCAATAACCCCTAGCCATGTGACGCTCTACACATTATGGTCATAGGATGTCGTATGTGGCACGTAGTATCCCTGCAGGAAACACAGCCCGCACGGCAAATTCTCCCGATTCCGCCGCACTTTGCGGTGCCTTGAAAGGACATGGATTTGCGAATTTTCACCCCACGGAGCAGACGAAGGCAGGTTGCCCGCACGGCAGGAGCCGGCCTGGTAGCGCTGGCGCTGCTAGCGGGACCCGGGATTGCCGCGCAGGCCGCCCCGATCCCGCCGAGCAACCCGGCGGCAGCGCCCGGCGGCTTCACCGAGGCCAATATTGGTGCAGACCGCACCGCGGCCAACTTCTTCTACCGGATCCCCGCCCTGACCTACCTCGGCAACAACGTGGTCCTCGCGTCCTGGGACGGCCGCCCCGGCAGCGCGGCGGACGCCCCCAATGCCAACTCGATCGTGCAGCGCCGCAGTACTGACGGCGGCCAGACGTGGGGACCCGTGCAGGTGATCGCCGCCGGACACGTGGGCAACGCCACCACGCCGAAGTACGGTTACAGCGACCCCTCCTACATCTACGATTCCGAGGCCGGCAAGGTCTTCGCACTGTTTGTCTACTCCAAGGACCAGGGCTTCTTCGGCAGCCAGTTCGGCAACAACGACGCCGACCGCAGCGTGATCTCCTCGGCGGTCATCGAATCCTCCGACGGCGGGGTCACCTGGAGCGAGCCGCGGCTCATCACGAGCGTCACCAAGCCCGGCACGAGCAAAACCAGTCCGGCGGCGGGCGATATCCGCTCCAACTTCGCGTCCTCCGGCGAAGGCATCCAGCTCAAGTACGGCCAGTACAAGGGCCGCCTCATCCAGCAGTACGCCGGCGATGTCCGGCAGGCGGACGGCACCAACAAGATCCAGGCCTACAGCGTGTACTCGGACGATCACGGCGCGACCTGGCACAAGGGCGCCAATGTTGGCGACCGAATGGACGAGAACAAAACCGTTGAACTTTCCGACGGCCGCGTCCTGCTGAACTCCCGCGACAACGCCAACCAGGGCTACCGCAAGGTGGCCATCTCCACCGACGGCGGCGCCACCTACGGGCCCGTCACGCAGGACACCGAACTGCCGGACCCGGCCAACAACGGCGCCATCACCCGCATGTTCCCGGCCGCAGCGCAGGGCTCGGCGGACGCCAAGAAGCTCATCTTCACGAACTCCAACTCCAAAACCGGCCGCGAGAACGTCTCCGCCCGCGTCTCCTGCGACGACGGCGCCACCTGGCCCGGCGTGCGCACCATCCGCTCCGGTTTTTCCGCCTACTCCACCGTGTCCCGGCTCGAGGACGGCAAGTTCGGCGTGCTGTACGAGGGCAACTACACGGACAATATCCAGTTCGCGAAGTTCGACGACGCATGGCTGAACTACGCCTGTGCCCCGCTGTCCGTCCCCGCCGTCACCACCGCCCCGGGTGCCACCTCACAGGTAGCTGTCACCGTCACCAACCAGGAGGCAACCACCCTCTCCGGCGCGACTGCGACGGTCTACACCCCCACCGGCTGGACCGCCACCACGGTGCCGGTTCCAGACCTCGCCCCCGGCGCTTCGGCCACCGTCAACGTGGCACTGACCGCCCCCGCGAACGCCAGCGGCCCGCAAAACCTCAACGCAGCCTTTGCGACGGCGGATGGCCGGGTCTCGCAGTTCACTTTCACCGCCACCGTTCCGGCGGCCCCGCAGGTGGGCCTCACCATCACCGGAGCGCCTCCCGCCCGCGACGTCATCGCCAACCCGTACCAGGCCGGCGATGTCCTGACCTACGCGTTCACCGTCAAGAGCACCGCCAACGTGACGGCGAACTCCGTGCCGGTTTCCGGAACCTTCGATTCCGGCTTCCTGCCGCCGTCGGCCCCTAACTGCAGGTTCAGCAACCTGGCGGCAGGTGCCAGCTACAACTGCACCACTGCCAAGCACACGGTGACCGCGGCGGACATTGAGCGCGGCTACTTCGTGCCTGAGGCGAGCTTCAGCATCACAGCCACCGGGACGCCGTCGCTCACCAAGACGGTGCCGTTCACCGGCGCTGCCGTGGCCTTGCGTGACGGGCTGCTGGCCGTTGACATCAGCGGTGCGCGCGCCGACGTCGGGCGCGACCTGTCCACCCAGCCCTACGCCGCGGGCGAGCTTGTCCCGTACAGTTTCAGCGTCACCAACACGAGCCCGCTCCTGGAGAAGGTGGTCCCCACCGCAGGCAACTTCAGCCCGTTCGTCCCGGACGGTCCGGGGAACTGCCGCTACAGTGCCCTGCCGGCCGGACAGGACTACACCTGCGCCACGCCGCGCCACACCGTCACCGCGGAGGAAGCCGAGCAAGGCTTCTTCGTTCCGAAAACCACGTGGGAGGTCAGCGCCGCGGGCCAGACCACCAGAACGTACGCAATCGACGGCGGCGAAGTGAACCTCAAGGTCCGCGACGCCCAGCTTGCGGGCACTGTTGCCTCGGAGTGGAACGACCGCGACGGCGACCGCTTCGCCAGCGCGGGGGACACCGTCACTTACACGTACACCGTGGGCAATGCCGGCAACGTTGCACTGACCGGTCTCACCGCTCCGGACGCTTCCATCGGCCAGGACACCCTGGCTGTGGGCGGCACGGTAACGGCGACGCGTGAGTACGTCCTCACCGACGCCGACATCGCGGCAGGCAAGCTCGACGCCGTCTCCTTCGAAGCCAGTGCTTCCAACGGTGCCAGACCTGTCACGGCCACAGTGACCGGCGGCGAAGTGGTTCTGAACCTGAAGCCGGCGCAGCCCGGGACGGATCCGGTCCTGGCCGTCCAGGACCTCGACAAGCAGACAGCTCCCTTCGACCTGGGCACGCTGGACAAGTACCGCAACGGCCAGAAAGTCACCCTGAAGGGCCTCGACTACGGCCAGTGGTACTACGTGTACCTGAACAAAAAGAGCTACCGCATCGGCTGGCTCTTCCCCGCCACGGACAACACGGTCGAGTTCATCCTGCCATCCGATGTGCGGAACGGCCGCGACGACGTGGTGGTGCTGGACCAGGACGGCAAGCAGGTCTCCTTCGACCGGCTGCAGGTGACGCCCAAGGGCTGATATGTAGAAGCTGAACCGGGCCCCCGAGTGGGCCGGACCTGAAGAGTCCGGCCCACTCGGGGGTCTTTCTTGTCGTCGCTGGTTCTCCGGCATGTCGGTGGGGCGCTGACAGCCTTGGTCGTGGATGCATGGGGGTGTGCAGCCATCACAAGGTCAAAGGCTCTTTGGGCGGTGGGTTTTCAGTGCTGCGCCGTACTGCGCGCGTCCCTCCGGGGGTCGAACGCCCGTGCCAGCTGTGCGAGCGCCAGCGCGGCGACGAGCAGCCCGAAATCGCGCAGGGCGATGTCGTAGAAACCTGGGTATGTCAGCAGGTTGATTATGATGCCAGCGAGCCAGAACGCGACCACATAGGCCGCATAGCGCGGTTTAATGGCGATCAGGATGCCGGCGGCGATTTCCACTGCCCCGACGATGAGCATTGCGGTGTGACCGTTGAAGGGCAGCAGTCCGGCAACCCAGGGGGCCAGGTAGCCCTCCCAGTTCGTCAGGACGTTGGCGAATTTGTCCAGGCCGAAAACCACGGGAAGGAAAACGAAACCGACCCGCAAGATCGCGAATGCCGCATAGGCCGGTTCCGTCTGCACCCGGTGCAGGGTCCGGCTGATCCCGTTTTGGGCGGGCATGGGAATTGAGGTGGCAGCCACGGTATTTCTCCTTCTAAAACTCGTACTCGTTGGACCGGCGGCGTTTTTCATCGCCTGCCGGCAGGACCCGGAGGCTCCCGGTACGGGGGGCAAGTCCGGCTACGAACCTGGTTTCTTTTCCGTTCTGGTTCATCCGAACCATCGTGATGGGCCCTGTTGCGTCTGCCGTTTACCGGCCGATGGGGTCATGGTCAACGACGGCGGGGTGGTGCGGTCGTTGATGAGCGCCATTGCGGCGCATTCTTGTGCGTCGCGGATGCCTGCAACCGCTGCGTTCTTGTCTTTATATTTTCCGGACACGGCCAGTACCTTCCCGGTGCGGGAGAGCAATCTGAACTCAAAGTCCCCGCCGGTTGTTACCACAAGTTCGAATGTTCCTGTCATGGTCGAAATGATCCTTGAGTCGGGCGCTTCGTCTGTTCCCGCCCGGGCCATTCGGGCCATCACCTGAAGAAACGCAATCAATCGGTTTGAGTTAAGCAACGTTCTGGACCAATGATTTGGCCGCACTTGGGACTAGGTTTGCGGGGGACCTTCGGCCGCATCGGCTTCTTCCGGGGAGTCCGGACCTTCAGCGGGGTCCTGGGAGTGGGACCGGATCTCCGGAAACTCCCGCGTGGTGTCGCCTTCAGCCGGAGCCTCGCTGTGGATCCGGATCTCGCCTGTGGTTGAAATGCCCATTCCTCACACCTCTTTTGCTTACACCATCTGCGAACCGGAACGTATGCAGACGAATTAATTCAGCACTGATTTCAATGTTTTGCAGGTCCCAAATCGGGACGACGGTTTATCGGTGGTTGTGCAGTCCGATCGGGGCGGTCATCTACGAGACCGTAGGTTCCGGCTCCCATCAGCAGGATGCCCATAACGCCGACGGCGGTGACCTGGGAAGCAACGCCTGCGATAAGCAGCACGACGCCGATGAGGCACGCGAGGACAGCGAAGTATGTGGTTGCCCTGAACCTGTCCCCCATGAAACCTGATGACAGTTCCCGGGCCAGGCGCGGGTCCTGAGTGACCAGGTCCAGCTCCAGTTGATCGAGCAGTTTCTGCTCTCTATCTGACAACGGCATCTGAAGCCTCCTCTGATACCGCTGCTAGCCCTTTCCAAGGCCTTGCAGCTGACCGCTGAGCAGATGTGCGCTGTCGCGGTTTCTAAATCTAACATCTTTGATATTAGTATTCCGACCATAGGATCGTTCCTGATGGAAGTCAAGGAGAGCGGTCCGAGCAGGGGGTTTCCGGTCGGCGGTGCGGCTAGCTTTCGGGGCTTGACGGTTGCCGGCTTTCCTTGATCAGTGCGCACAGTACCGCTGCTTCGCTGATTATGGGTTCCTTTGTGGCGGTCAGCAGCGTAAGGGGTCCGCGGTCGGCCAGGCTGCGGAGTCGGCCAAGGGCCGCTGCGGCTTCGGGTGCTTCCAGTTCGGTTCGGTAGCGTCGGCTGAACTCTTCGAAGAGCTGAGGGTCGTGGTCGTACCACTTCCGCAGCTGAGGGGAGGGGGCTATGGCCTTGCACCAGTGGTCGATGCGGGCTTTTTCCTTGGTCAGGCCGCGTGGCCAGAGCCGGTCTACGAGGATGCGCATGCCATCTGTGGCGAGCGGGGCCTCGTAGATGCGTCGTACTTTCACAGCGTGTGGGCTGGCCATCGGGTTGTCTCTCCTTCATTCGGGCGTTTGTCGTGGCTCTGTTCCTTCACAGCTGAAACGGTGGTGAGGGTGGAAGCGGTGATACGGCACCGGCAGCCTCAGGGGTCAGTTCCGGCTGTCGTTTCGTTGCCGGCGGCGGTATCGCGGAGGGCGAGGGCGCCCTGGATCAGGGCGGCATGGGTCAGGGCCTGCGGGAAGTTGCCGAGGAGGGTTCCTGTGGCCGGGTCGATTTCTTCGCTGTAGAGTCCGAGCTTGTTGGCGTTCTTCAGGAGTGCTTGGAAAAGTTCCGTCGCTTCACTGCGCCGTCCCGTGTGCGCGAGGGCCTGGACCAGCCAGAAGGAGCAGGGCAGGAAGGCCCCCTCGGTTCCGGGCAGTCCGTCCTGGCCGGGCGGGTAACGGTAGAGGAACGGAAAACCGGCGGAGAGGTTGTCGCTGACTGCATCCACTGTTCCCTTGACGCGGTCCGAGCCGGTCTCTTCGAAGCCGATGACGGGCAGGACCAGCAGGGCGGCGTCCAGGTCAGTGGATCCGTAGGTGCGGGTGTAGGTGTTTCTGGCCGGGTCAAAGCCCTTTGACCTGATCTCGGCGGCGAGCTGGTGCCTAGCCTTTTGCCAGCGGTCCCGCTGCCGTGCGCGGAGGTGGTGGCTTTGTCCGATCCGCAGTGCCCTGTCAAGCGCCAGCCAGCCCATCATTTTGGAGTGCACATGGTGGGCGGCGTCGTCGCGGATTTCCCAGATTCCCGCGTCCGGGTCCTGCCAGCGCAAGGCCACCAGGTCCGCGAAACCGCGCATTGCCCGCCATGTCTCTGAGTACAGACGGTGCCCGCTCCGCACGAGGACCCAGGCGGCGTCCAGGACCCATCCGTAGCCGTCGAGCTGGTGTTGGCTTGCGGCGCCGTTGCCGGTCCGGACCGGTGTGCTCCCGGCAAATCCGGGCCAGTTGCGGAGCGTGCGCTCCGCCGGCACATGTCCTCCGGCGAGGGTCAGCAGTGCCGGCAGGCGCGGCCGTTCAAGCCGGCTGGCGTGCAGCAGCCAGCCGAGGAATTTTCTGGCTTCAGCGGTTTTTCCCACGGCGAGAAAGGAGCCGACCCCGATGCTGGCGTCCCGGGGCCAGGCGTACCGGTAGTCCCAGTTGCGGATCCCGCCGGGGTCCTCGGGCAGGGATGTGGTGGGGGCTGCCACCGGGGCGCCGGAAGGGGAGTACGTGAGCAGTTGGAGGGTCAGCAGGCTCCGCAGGACGGGTTCCCGGAAGGGGATGCCTTCGTCGACGTCCTCCGTCCAGGCCCGCCAGCGGGCTTCGTCCGTTTCGACGAGGTCCCAGGCTGTTGACGGTTCGACGTGGATGAGGGGTTCACCGTGGGCGATGGCGAGGACGAGGGTGACGGGGCGGCCAGGGTGGATGGTCAGATATGTCCGCTGGCCTGGTTCCAGCTCCAGTTTTTGGCTGCACCCCAGGGACAGTGCAAGAGGGCCCCAGTCGCAGACGAGGTCGCGTCCGCGGCGGGTAAACGGGCGGCGGTGCTGTTCGCCCAGACGGGGGTCGAAGCAGATGACCGCGGGCATGGGTGATCCCCTGGCACTGAGCCGTCTGATCAGGACCGTCGTGGGCAGCAGCTGGCCGGCGACTTCAGCGACCATGGCTTCGGTAAGGATGAGCTCGCCCTCGCCGGCTGACCAGACGGTTTCCAGCGTTGCGCTGTGGTGGCGGTATTGGCGTGTGACTTCTCGCGCCGGTAAGACCGGTCCGGCCAGGAATGTTCCGGCGACGGCTCCGCCCAGGAGCGCCCCGAAGACCGGCTCACCGTCAAATGCCGGGGCGCAGAGCCAGTCCACAGAGCCGCCCGCGGACACGAGGGCTGCCGTGCGGGTGTCACCGATCAGCCCATAGTCAGCAATGGGCGAGGGCTGCCACAGCCCGGTGTCGTGGCGGAGAGGTTCTGCCAGGTTCGATTCGTCGACCCCGTGCGGGTGCCGGGCTGTCATGATGCCTTCAGGAGCAGGCCGAGGACCGCGCCGTAAAGGATATGGGCGAGGACTGCGACGGCGGGTGTCTGGATGCCGTAGTTCAGGCCAAGCAGGCCTGGGGGTTCCAGCACGGACCTGCTGGCAGGTCCGGCCCTGGTCGATGCCATCCTGGGATGGACCCCTGGCAGCAGCGGGAGGATTACCGTCAGCGCTACCGCGACGTGGAGGAGCGCAAGCAGCGCGCCTGCCCACCAGGTTGCCGCGCCGAGGAGCGCGAAGGTAGCCGCGTAGCCCAAGGCGAAAACCTGCCCCGCGGCCAGATGGATGAAGAATCCCGCGACACGTGCCCGATCAGGGTCAGGGGTCAGGAGCGTGCCAAGCACTAGGGGAAGGTCCAGGCGCGTCCAGCCAGCCATCTGGGCTGAGATCATCACGACCGTCAGTGCGCCGGTGGCCAGCAGCCCGAACAGAGCCCATCCGTGCCAGTCCATCTCAACAGCCGCCGCGACGGTACCGCAGGGCCAATGAAAGCCACCGCTGCTTGGCAGGTGGTCCTGTCCGGCAGGTCGCCGAACCCTCAGCGTCGGCCGGCAGCCAAAGTCTGTGACGGGATGTGTGATTACCTGGGTCCGGAACCATCTCCTTGTCCTTTCCTGTGCTGTTGCCGTGGCCTGCCGGGGTGGGTTCCACGCCTGCGGCTGTCCCGGGGCGGGATGTTCTGTTCAGCCGCGGGTTGTCACTGACTGTTCATTCGGTGTCGTCGTGTGCTTGTCGGGTCAGGTAGCGGAGGAAAAGCATGTCCCCGCAGCGGAGCACGTGTGAAGATGCATTCTCTGTAGGTGCGGATTTTCCTGGGAGCTGGCAGGGATACGCATGCGGGTCCTCCTGCGAGCAAGGACTGACCGAGAGGCAGAGTTCATCGACGCGCCCGGCCTGCTGGAACGTTTCGAACGGGCGGGGTTGAACCACTCCGTGTTCGGAAAAGTGGTCCACGACGCGGATCGTGCAGTGAACATTTCAGCGAAGGCCTGGGCGACACGGCGGGGAGTCTCTGCCAAGCCCGGGTCCGAAAGGTCCATGCCCAGAGCGGTCACCAAGTCCGCTATGGCCGCGCGGACCCCCTCCAGGTCAATGCCGGGGGCAGCCTGCCCAAGACCCAGTCCGTCCAGTTCACCTAAGGGGCCAGAGTACTCGTCCTGCGGGGCGATGTACTGAGATAACATGGCACCCCCTCTAAAGTCAGTTCTCTTGAATTTAGAGCGTATAATTAAGTCCGTCAAGCCCTTCAGGAGGTGATTGAATTTCCCCATGAATTCCTCGCCGATTACAACGCGAAATCCCGACGCGGCCTCACTGGTCGATCCTGTACGGCGCGCTCTCTATAAGGCGCTGATACGCAGCCCGGTCCCGCTCACACGGGACGAGCTGGTTAAAAGGTTCAATCTGGCTCCAACTACTGCGTCGTTTCATCTCGAGAGGATGGTGCGGGACGGTCTGCTGGTTACCGAAAGCAGGAAGCTGGGTCCCCGAACCGGGCCGGGCTCCGGACGTCCCAGCAAGCTCTATAAACCGGCATTGGATGAAGTCCAGCTCTCCGTTCCGGCGCGTGAATACGAGCTGGCTGGCCGCATGTTGGCCTCCGCGATCGAAGCGTCCGCTGAAACCGGAGAAACGGTGGAGGAGGCTCTTGCCGCCGTCGCCTACGCTGAAGGCCAACGGCGCGGGCTGCTCGCTGGAAACCTCGAGAAGGCTCTGACCGACAACGGTTACGAACCCGAGACCGACGGACAGGGACTGGTGTTGTGTAACTGCCCGTTCCGCCGCCTCGCCACAGACCATACCCGCCTTGTCTGCGGACTCAGCGCCGCCCTCCTGCAGGGCACCCTTGACGGGTGCAATGACAAGCAACACCAGGTGGTGGCCGCCCCTGTCGGTTCAGCCTGCTGCGCACGGCTCACCGTGTCAACAACATAAAGAGCCCAGCGCAACCACAGCTGGCGGGAGGCGCAGCCCGGCTCATCATGGGATGTCCATGGATTGACACACCGGCACGGCTCCTCGCCGCCGCGGGCTTCCAGCTGCAGGCGTTCAACGAACAGCTCTGGCTGCTTGAGCGCGGCTATTTCGCGGTTGCGTTGGACAAGGACAAGAAACCCGTCGACGCGCTCGCCTCCAACACGGGCCATTGCCTTTGGACCGGGATCATCGACAACGACAAGGCCGCGCAGGTGGCCGAACACTTGGTGTCCCCTGACATGTTTACCGGTTGGGAGATCAGGACGCTGGCATCAGGCATGGGCGCCTATAACCCTGCCAGTTACCACAACGGATCCGTCTGGCCCCACGACAATGCCATCACCGCCGCCGGGCTGGACCGGTCAAGATACCCCGAACCAGTCCCGTACCGGCCTCATGTTCCCCGCAGGAAAATGGGCACAGATAAAGGGCCCGATGTCGATGACAAACGTTTCGCACAAAAGTCTCCTTGTCCGGCTAATGCTCGGGAGTCCTCGCTTGAGAAACCTCAGGTCTAGGGATTTCTATGTAGCGTCTCCGCACGAGTCCCACGAAGCAGCAGCGCAGCCATGAGGTGGCGGGAAGTCGCTGCCACACACTCGGCCCAGGGCGCGGGTTCATGGACCGCGCTAACGCACTGCGTTGCGAGGCTTGCCAGCTGACCTTGCCGGTTGTGGCTGGCCATATGGGTCTGCCGGGTCAACAATGGCTAAATGGGGCATTCAGCGAAGGTGGCATCGTCCGTTCTGTACGTATCCGAACTTGAGCGGTCCGTGACCTTTTACCGGGACCTGTTCGAATGTGAGGTAACCCTCCGCTCGGCGGAGTCTGCCCTCCTCCTGACCGCCGACGGCTTCCAGCTGTACGTCATAGAACGCGGCAAGCATGCTGAGCGCCACCCGAGCGGATTGGGCCACCACCTCCTGATGTGGGCCACCGACAGCGCCAAGGGCCTGGAATGTCTGAAGCAGGCACTGCAGGGCACCGGCAGTTACGTCGATACCCACACATCCGGCGGAGTCACGTTTGTAGAGGGCCGCGACCCTGACGGCCTTCGCGTTGTTATTGCCCACCCCGACCCGGCACAGCAGCCACGTTCGATTTTCGACAGCCACCTGTACGCCTGATTGGCAGTTGTCCGCGCTGAGACGCGCGGCCGCGAGTTGCGCGGTGAACCGCACGGCCAGCCTTTATTCAGCGGTCCCCGCCAGACGCTTCGTGAGATGTTCCGGAAAGTCCTCATAGCTGGCAATTAGGTCGCCCAGACCGATCATGAATGCAAAATCCATGACCGGCTGGTGAGCTGCCAGAAGCACCGAGCCTCTTTCACCACCCGCCGCTCGTCGGCACCCTCCAGACCCAGCTGCGCCAACACGCCTGGCTCGACCCTAATTCTCGACTCGATCACTTCGCCCTCAGCCCAGGCACGCACCAGGTACTCGTGTTCAAACAGCATCTCCACCTCAAAACATTGCTGCCGATCGAGATGGCCATCCAGAAGCCAACCTCGCATCCGTGATGTGCTCCTATCCGCACCTGAACGGCGTTTTGCCTGTGAGAACAAGGAACTGCTGACCGACTGGCTGCGGGTTGATCTCGGTTTCGAGGGTTACGTCATGTCTGATCGCGGCGCAACTCACAGCACCGCACCGGCGATTAAGGCGGGCCTCGACCTTGAGTTTGGCGTGCAGCCGAACACCTGCGGGGATCTGGGCCACCACACCATCGCCTACCTTGCAGGTCCCGAAGCGTCGTGGGCAGACGCATGCGCTGGCGTTCACTGCGTGAGGCAGCCTCGGAGTTGGAACGGGGGGTACGACGTCCGGGTCCAAGAGTACCTACTGGCCGTGGTGGCGGGGACGGGGCCCCGGAATGGCTGCAGAACCAGACCACCGCCGTGATCGCCTACAACGACCAGATGGCCATGGGCTTCATCCGCGCTCTCCAAAGGCGGGGCATCAACGTTCCGGAGGAGATCAGTGTGGTGGGCTTCGACACAGCTACGAGACAGGCCTCGTTGCTCCTGCACTGATGACCGTGGAAGCTCCGCTGTATGCACTCGGGTCAAGCGCAGTCACCAACCTGTTGGCATTTGCCCCGGGGCGCACAGCCCCAGTCGGGACAGCCGCTGGTCCTGCCAGCGCGCCTCATAGTCGGGGGATCGACGTCCGGTTTCGGCCGGTCTTCCGGCATCGGCTTGAAAGTTGGATGATTGACCCACAACGCGGATGTGTTCTATGTCATATTGAGCTCTCAGTCTGTACCGTTTGTAACGGCTGGTCACAGCATTACAAAACTTGTAATGCTGTGTGCCGTTCCAGCTGGTCCAGACCGGCACCGTGGCCGGCCGCTCCTCGTGAAAGGTGTAGTCGCTCGTGAAACCAACTGCAAAACGCCCCTTCCGGGGCAGGGGACTCCGGAAAGCGACGGCATTTGCCGTTGGCCTGCCGCTGCTCCTCACCTCGATGGCGATGAGCCCCGCTACCGCGGCGCCCGCCGGGCAGAATACGGCAATTACCGCAGAGAAAACTGCGGCGACTGAGTTCAAGGATGGCCGTTACATTGTGGTCCTCGCAGCCAAGGCCGCCGCCGCCTACGAAGGGGAGACCCCGGGCCTGCTGTCTACCAAGCCACAGAACGGCCGGAAGCTTGACGAGGACAGCCCTAACTACAAGGCCTACGACGCGCACCTCCGCAAGACCCAGCGGGACGTTGCCTCCCAACAGGGAGTGACGCCGTCGAAACAGTTCACGGCGGCATTGAACGGGTTCACGGCAGAACTGACGGCAGCGCAGGCAGACGAACTTTCCAAGGACGCCAGAGTGCTGGCGGTCGAGCCCGACGTCGAAAATGCCCCCGACTACACCGCCACTGACTTCCTGAAGCTCACCGGCGAGGAGGGCGCCTGGGAGACCCGATTCGGCGGCGAGGAGAACGCCGGCAAGGGGGTTGTGGTTGGTGTGATCGATTCGGGTTATGCCCCGGATAATCCGTTCCTGCAGGGTGAGCCGGTTAAGCCTCTCAGCGGCCCGGCGGAGATGGGCGTGCCCTACCGCGCCGCCGACGGCCGGATCGCCATGCTCAAGGCTGATGGCACCACATTCGAAGGCGAGTGCCAGAAGGGTGTGGGCACGGGTGCGGGGTTCGACGGGACACTGTGCAATTCGAAGGTTGTCAGCGCCCGCTACTTCGCGGACTCCTTCCTGCAAGTCGTGAAGCCGGAAAACCGCGCTCCCCAGGAACTGATCTCCCCGGTGGACGTAGGCAGCCACGGCACACATACGGCCACCACGGCCGCCGGCAACGCCAACATTGAGCAGGTTCTCGACGGCGTAAGTTTCGGCAAGGGTTCCGGCGTGGCACCCGCTGCCAAGGTTTCGGTCTACAAGATCTGCTGGGAAGATGATAACCCGGCTACCGGCGGCTGCTACACCTCATCATCCGTCGAAGCCATTGACGCCGCCATCAAGGACGGCGTTGATGTACTGAACTACTCCATCTCAGGCAACACGGACAGCACCACCGATCCCGTGGCGCTGGCCTTCCTTAATGCGGCCGCGGCCGGAGTGTTCATCGCCGCCTCCGCCGGCAACTCCGGGCCGGGCGCGTCCACCGTCAACCATGCGTCGCCGTGGCTGACCACGGTGGCGGCCTCCACTTTCCCCAGTGAACTGCTCGGGACGGTCAAGGTTTCGGACGGAACCCTGTACCGCGGTGCCTCCATCATGAAAACCGAAGTCACAGACAAGCCGGCGATTGTTGCTGCAGACGCTGCAGCCGCAGGTGCGGCCAACCCCGGCCTGTGCGGACCCGGCACCCTCGATGCGGCCAAGGTGGCCGGCAAGATCGTAGTCTGCGACCGCGGCGTGGTGGACCGGACGGCCAAGAGCCTTGAGGTCCAGAACAAGGGCGGTGTGGGCATGATCCTGGTCAACCTCACCAACAGCTCGGAAGACACCGACAACCACGTCGTCCCCACCGTCCACGTCAACGCCCCCAAAAGCCTGGAATTGAAGTCCAAGCTCGAGGGAAACACCGCCCTCACGGTCAGCCTCGTTAAGGGCGACCTCACCGGCGAACCGCTGCCTCCGGCCCCGCAGGTGGCCGGGTTCTCGTCCCGGGGCCCCACCCTGGCTTCCGGCGGGGACCTCCTCAAGCCGGACATTTCCGCCCCCGGCGTCAACGTCCTTGCCGGCGTTTCCACCATCGGCAACAAGGGCGCCCAGTTCGGGTTTATGTCCGGCACGTCCATGGCAGCACCGCACATCGCCGGCTTCGGCGCGCTGGTGCTCGGCAGGCAGCCACACTGGAGCCCAGCAACGGTCAAGTCTGCCATGATGACCACCGCCTACCCGCTGGTCGACGCTGCCGGCGAACCCAACCGGAATCCGTTCGAAGGCGGGGCCGGCCACATCGACTCCCTCCGTGTGCTCGATCCGGGCCTGGTCTATGACTCGGGCATCACTGACTGGCTCGCCTTCCTGAACGGCCAGGGGGTAGTGACGGGCGCTCCGCAGGCTGGGTCGGTTGCCGCCCAGGACCTGAACCTGCCCTCGATTGCCCTCGGCAGCCTCGTGGGTGAAGTGCAGGTCAAGCGCCGGCTGACAGCGCTCGTTCCGGGCATGTACCGGCCCAAGGCGGACCTGCCCGGCTTCAGTGTCCGGGTTGAACCCGAGGCGCTGAATTTCGCCAAAGCCGGCCAAACCCGGGAGGTGACCATCACCATCCGCAACGAGAGCGCCACCGTGGGTCAGTTCACCACCGGCACACTGACCTGGAAGGGTCCGCGGACCGTCACCTCACCCATCGCCGTGCGGCCCGTTGATGCGCGGATCGCGCCGTCCTTCTCCTTCAGTTCCGCCACCGGGACCGGCAGCGGAACCATGGACCTCGTGTCCGGCTCCGATGATCCCCTCGCCGTGGCGGTGGAGGGTCTTGCTCCGATGAGCCAGACCGCCATTTCCAAGACGCCGGGTGCGTACGCGGCAACCAATGATGAGCACAACGCACTTGTGAGCGTGACCGTTCCGGCGGGTGCCACTTTTGCCCGCCTCGGGGTGCAGGCGGAAAAGAACGACGTCGACTGGGACATGGTGGTTTACGCACCGAATGGTGCGGGCGGGCTGGTGCCCACACAGGTGGCGACGGCCTCGGCCAGTGAGTTCCTGGAGCTGGAGTCGCCGCAGGCCGGCACGTACTACATCGTGGCCAACCTCTACTCGACACCGGACAAGAGTGCCGCCAAGGCAACGGTCCAGGCGGCCTCCCTCTCGGGTGACGCCGGGAACCTGACGGTCACTCCGAATCCAATCGTGGCGCCCAACGGCACAGCCACGGCGGCAACGCTGAACTGGACGGGGCTCTCGGAGGGCTCCTACCTGTCCCGCCTCAAGCTGGGGGGAAACGGGATCAAAACCCTGGTCAACGTCCAGTTCGGAGCCGCTGCCGCAAAGGCCCCGGCAGGTGCTCCGCCCATGGCGCCCGCGGACAGGATCCCGGCCGGCTGAGGCGGGGGACAGGAAGCAATCGCACCATCAGGGCGTCCCGGTCAGCACTGCTGGCCGGGACGCTTCAGGTCCGGGACGATCCAGTTGTCCCGGACGTCCCGCCGGTTTCGGGTGTCCCGCCAAGCAGCGCGGACAGTGCGTTCCAGCGGGCGATCTCGCAGCCGTCCGTGCGCCGGAAAACCGCCCGCACCTGGCGTCCATGAAAGGTGCCGGTGACTTCGGCGACTTGGGGCCCGCCGTACTGCTGCGTGCACAGTTTGGGCGGTCCCGGTTTGGGGAAGAAGATGTCCTCGCCGAACCGCTCCACCGCCTCCAGCGCGGCATCGGGCGCCGGGAGGGTCGAGCCGTCCAGGGTCCTGCCGCCCGCTGCCACCAGGCGGAATACATACTCGCCGGCAGCAGGTTCCTCCCGGAGCCTGATGGCCAGGTCCACGCTGTCCGCGGGTTCAGGGACCGATGTGCCGGTCACGGCGTTGCCGTCGCCGTGAGCGGGGCCAGCGCATCTGCCAGGCGCCCGCGGAGAAGAGCGGCCTCCGCCGCGAAGGCCCGCTGGTGCTCCACATACGCAGCTTTGCCCTCGGGCGTTTCGATCGCGATCGGTGGGTATCCCCACTCTTCCAGGTCATAAGGCGAGGCCTGCATGTCCATGGTCCGGATCCGCCAGGACAGCTCGAAGCAGTCCATGACCAGTTCGCTGGGCAGTGCGGGCAGCAGCTTATAGGCCCACTTATAGAGGTCCATGTTGGCGTGCAGGCACCCGGGCTGTTCCAAGTGCCGCTGGTTCTCGCGGCTTGGTGACAGCTCGTTGAGCCCGCTGGCGTCAGGAGTGTAGAACCGGAAAGCATCGAAGTGCGAGCAGCGGATGCGGTTGTCCTCCACCACCTTGTCCGTGCCGGCCGAGCCCAGCCTCAGCTGCAGGTATTCGTGGCGCAGGTCGAATTTGTCCTGGCGGTAGACCATGGCCCATTCGTGCAGCCCGAAGCAGCCGAACTGGGCCGGCCGGGCCGCGGTTCCGCGCAGGATGATGTCCGCGAACGCCACTGCCTCACGCCGGTCAGCCAAAAAGGCGCCGCGGTCAAAGGTGACCGCCACGCAACCCGACGGCAGCCCGGCGGCGGTGAGTCCACCGTCGTCGAGCGTTCTGTAGTGCTTCCACCCGCCGCGGGCGGCCGCACCGGCACCGGTGAGTACGACGCCGGCGCCCGGGTGCCAGCGCAGCAGCTGGCCGGGTTTCTGGGTGTAGTAGGTGAAAAGGAAGTCCTCCACGGGGTGCTTCCGTCCCGCCGAACGGCGGGCAAGGTAAGGAGCGGAGTAACGGCGGACGCGTTGCTGGTGCGCTTCCTCGCGGGCACGCCAGGCATCGGCCGTGAGTAGGCTAAGTTGCTCCACCGGTGGCACCCAGGACGTCTTCGGCTGCTTTCCAGGCTCCAATTTCGCAGCCGTTGGTCCGGGCGAAAGCGGCTTCCACGGGGATGTCGTCCACAATGCCGGTCACCGTGGCGGTCTGCGGCCCGCCGTACTGCTCGGTGCAGACCCGGTTGGCGTCCTTTGGGGCGGGGCTGAGGAGGGCTGCGTTGTTCTTGAGGGCGGCGCAGGCAGCATCAGCGTTGGGGTGTTTGCTTTCCGCTGCGGGGACTCCGTCACGGCAGACGAGGGTGTAGTTGACGGCCGGTTCGGTAGCGGACGGCTTCACCATAATCGCAAGCTCGGCGTTGCCGGCACCGGGGCCCGCCGTCGGGGCCGGGAGTGCTGTCGGGGACGGCGCGGGAACGGTGGTCTCGGTGTCCGGGGACGGGGCGGGTGAGGCGCCCTGGGAGGCGGATGGACTGACCGTCGGGCTGCCGGATGATGGGGCGGGATTATCGGGCGTCGCCGTGCACGCGGCGAGTCCGGCCACGGCGAGAATCGCCAGGAACGGCCGTACTGTTCGCAAAGGCATGAACCCTCCTAGGTTGCTGCCATTTTACGCGCTGCCGGCGTCCGCGTGGTCCCCCGTAGCGGCAATGAGCGCCATCATCGAGCTGTGCAGCTCGCCTACCTGTTCCCGGGTCAGGCCCAGCCGGTTCATCATGGTGCCCGGGACCGCCAATGCCTGCTGCCGCAGCCCGGCGCCGGCGGGAGTCAGGCCCACGGCCAGGCTGCGTTCATTCCCGTCCACCCGCTGGCGCGTGACGAAGCCCGCTTCCTCAAGCCGCCGAAGAAGCGGCGAGATGGTTGCCGGTGCCTGGGCCAGGGCTTCGCTGATGTTCCGCAGTGTCCGCGGGGCCGACTCCCACAGGCAGAGCATTACGAGATATTGCGGGTGCGTCAGCCCCAGCTTGTCCAGGACCGGCTTGTAAGCGCCTACCACGCTCCTGGATGCCACGGTGAGCGCAAAGCAGAGCTGCTGCTCCAGCAGGAGATCGTTGTCCTGATGGCGTGCGGCGCCAGAAATGGCCGTCATCGCAATCCTCCTTTAGTTAGTGCACTAATTATTAGCGTACACTGGACTCAGAAATCGGTTCTATCGAAGGGTTCACTTCCATGGGTAAAGGCAACTCGGCGGACAACGCTAACGCGTCCCAGCGGTTCATGCGGGCCATGGGCAAGCTCCGGGTTGTTCTCGGGCCGGCGAACCGCAGTTCCCTGGTGCATGACATGACCGAAGAGAACAGGGCTCTCCTGGTTCAGCGTGAGCGCGAAACCCAGCAGTGGGAAACGGTCACCCGCCCCGATGGCAGCACCTATGTTGTGCCCCGGAATCCGGGCGACCAGTCCCTGCGCTGACCTCCATGGGCCACCCGTCCCGGGCCGGCACCTGCGGGTCCTTTTTTGGGCTCCGGGCGTAAAATAAGGGCACTGGCTCCAGAAGGCGCCAGTTGCTCTTCGCCCGCACAGTGGGAAGGGGGTGGAAACAATGGGACATGCTCTCACCGGTTTTATGAACACCACCGATCGGCTCCGTTTCTTCTTCGGCCCGGCAACACGCCTGGACTCTGATACGCCAGTAGTGCACAAGCATGATGACTTCGAGGAGGCATCCGAAGAGGACCTTGCCCACTTCGTGGTGGAAACCGATTCCGAGGGACACCACTACGCGGTGCGCCGCGAAGAACTCGACAAGCAAGGCTGAATCAAACCAGAAGCAACGCGGGGTCACTCCCGGCCCAATAAACGAAAGTTATTGGGCCGGGCGTGGGCCCCCGTTGCGTATGAGCCGGGATGCGGCTAGCGGCCGGTGCCGCCGTAGACGGTTGCCTCGTCTTCGCTGTCCAGGTCGAAGGCCTTGTGGATGGCGCGGACGGCGTCATCGAGAAGATCGGCGTGCGTGACCACGGAAATCCGGATCTCTGAAGTGGAGATCATGTTGATGTTGATCCCTGCGTCGGACAGAGCCTTGAAGAATGTTGCGGAGACGCCGGGGTGGGACCGCATGCCGGCTCCGATGAGCGACAGTTTGCCGATCTGTTCGTTGTACTCGATGTTTTCGAAGCCGATGCTCGGCTGGGCAGCCTTGAGCGCGGCCAAAGCTTCAGCGCCTTCAACGATGGGAAGGGTGAAGGAAATGTCCGTCTTGCCCGTGCCGTGCGTGGAAACGTTCTGCACGATCATGTCGATGTTCGAGTGGGCATCGGCGATGACCTGGAAGATGGCGGCGGCCTTGCCGGGGATGTCGGGCACGCCCACAACGGTGACCTTGGCTTCGGAACGGTCATGTGCGACGCCGGAGATGATTGGCTGCTCCAAGGCAACTCCCTCTTGAGTGGTGATCTTGTCTTCGGCGCTGGGGATGACCCAGGTGCCTTCGTTCTGGCTGAATGAGGACCTGACATGCAGGGGCACGCCGAACCGGCGCGCGTATTCGACGCAGCGCAGATGCAGGATCTTCGCGCCGGACGCGGCCAGCTCCAGCATTTCCTCGCTGGAGATTGTGTCGATCTTCCGGGCGGAATGAACCACCCGGGGGTCGGCGGTGTAGATGCCGTCCACGTCGGTGTAGATTTCGCAGACGTCTGCTTCCAGCGCGGCCGCCAAAGCCACGGCAGTGGTGTCCGAGCCGCCGCGGCCAAGAGTGGTGATTTCGTGGGTGGTCCGGCTCATGCCCTGGAACCCGGCCACGATGGCGATGTGGCCCTTGTCCAGGGACGTGCGGATGCGGTGCGGATCGACGTCGATAATGCGCGCCTTGCCGTGGATGCCGTCCGTGATCATGCCGGCCTGGGAACCGGTGAAGGACTGGGCGGAGGCGCCCAGCTTGTTGATGGCCATGGCCAGCAGGGCCATGGAGATGCGTTCGCCGGCGGAGAGGAGCATGTCCATCTCGCGGGCGGGGGCGGAGTCGGTGACCTGGCCGGCGAGGTCCAGCAGTTCGTCGGTGGTGTCACCCATCGCGGAGACGACCACGACCACTTCGTTGCCGGCACGCTGTGCGTCTACCACCCGCTTGGCGACGCGCTTGACGCCGTCGGCATCCGAAACGGACGAACCGCCGAACTTCTGCACGATCAGCTGTTTGGTGATGACAGTGCCTTCGGGCAGCGTCTGCTGCTGCGTGGCTGCGTGCACTTCGGAAGTGGGCGTACTCATGCGCGTACCTTCACTGGATCAATCGGAGTTCGGGAGGTCAGGCACGGCCATTTGCGGCTGGACGGCGTGACGTGTTCAGGCCAGTTTATCGCCGCCGGCCGCAGGCGGGGAATTGTGACCGAATCTCAGCCTTCCGGCGGATACTTCGCCGGCGCCCCCGCGCGTAGTCTCAGAATGTCAGTATGCATGCGACGGCTTGGGGGACAGGTGCTCGGAGAATGACAACAAATCAGGACAAAATGGGTTTACCGGCGCGGCCGGGGGGTCCTGGGGCCGATGGTATTACGGCGACGGCGGTGAGCCGCAGCTTCGGGCAGGTGCACGCCGTCGAGCATATGGATTTCCGTGCTCCGGCTGGAAAGGTTACCGCCCTGATCGGGCCCAACGGGGCCGGCAAAACGACGCTGTTGCTGATGCTTGCCTCACTGTTGGCGCCGGATTCCGGCACCATCACGGTGGAGGGGCTTGATCCTCGGCGCCACCGTGCCGAGGTGCGGAGGCGGATCGGTTGGATGCCGGACACGCTGGGCGTGTGGGAGTCCCTGACAGCCCGCGAAATCCTCACCCAGATTGCACGCTTCTACCAGCTGCCCAAGGCCGGGATGGCGCAACGGGTCGCGGAAATGCTGGACCGCGTCCGCCTGAGCGACCTCGCCGACCAGCCGGCCCGGGTCCTCTCCCGGGGGCAGCAGCAGCGCCTGAGCCTGGCCCGCGCCCTGATCCACGATCCGTCCGTCCTGCTCCTCGACGAGCCGGCGTCCGGGCTGGATCCGGGATCACGGGTGGAGCTGCGCGTGATGCTGCGGCAGCTTGCGGCGGAAGGAAAGGCCATCGTGGTTTCGTCCCACGTCCTTAGCGAGCTTGACGAAATTGCCGACGCCGCCGTGTTCGTTAACCGCGGACGGACCATCCGGCACCAAACCACCGACGAGGCGGCCGCCGCCGGCCGGCGCTACGCCATTTCGGCAACAGACGGGGCAGCGCTCGCCGCCAAGCTCACCGAACTGGGCCTGACGTTCCGGGTGGAGGACGGCCGCCGGGCGGCCGTCAGCCTGATGCTGATGAACGACGACGACGCCGCCCGCCTCCTGCGCGACCTGGTGCTCGCCGGCGTCCCGGTCAGGTCATTCGCGCCCGCTTCGGGTGCCTTGGAAGAGACTTACATGAACCTCGAGGGGGAGCGGCGATGAGCCAACGGACAGAAGCAACGCAGCGCCCACCTGCCCGCGGCCGCGGCGCCGGCTACCTCGGCGGTATTTGGGACGTGGTGGTCCTTGAACTCAAGCAGCGGCTCCGTTCACGCGGCTGGTACATCATGCTGGGTATCTGGTTCATCCTGACCGGGCTGGTGACCTGGCTGACCTGGGCCGCCTGGAATGCCCAGCGCGAAGCGCAGCGGTCCTATTCAACCTTCACGGCGCCGGAAACGGGGCCGGGGTCCATGATCTTCGAAGTGGTGCTGGCCTTCGTCCTCCTCTTCGCGTTGCTCGTGGCGCCTGCCCTGTCTGCCAATGCCGTCAACGGCGACCGCGCCGGCGGCACCCTTGCCATCCTGCAGGTGACCCTACTCCGGCCCGGGCAGATCCTGTGGGGCAAGTTCTTCGCCGCCTGGGCAGCCGCCCTGGCGTTCCTGGTGGCCAGCACGCCCTTCCTGATTATCGGCGTCGCCCTTGGCGGCATGACGCCCGGCCACGTTGTGGTGGCACTGCTGATGCTGGCGGTGGAAGTGGGCGTGGTGAGTGCCATCGGCGTCGGAATCTCCGCGCTCGCAGGGCGTCCGCTGTTCTCCATTGTGGTCACGTACCTTGCCGTGGCCGGACTGGTGTTCGGCTCCCTCATTGCTTTCGGGCTGGGAACCGGGCTCTCCCAGAGGACCATCATGGCCAACCAGGCGCAGTACCGCAGCTACTCGCCATATGAGCCGCTGGAGGAACAGCCGGCACCCATGGAACCCGAATACACGTGCTCCGGGCCTTTGCGGGAACAACCGGCCGTGCACACTGATCGGGTGGCGTGGATGCTGGCCATGAACCCCTACGTGGTGGTGGCAGATGCCATCCCGTACCCGGTCCGGACCTCGAATGCGTTCGGTATGTCATCACCGGTGGGGGCCATTGAGTCCATCAGCCAGGGTGCGCGCTACGCCATGGCAGGGCCTGACGGCACCTACCCCTGCGCCAACGGTGAAGCCAAGCCCCGGTACCTGGCGCAGTCCACGCCTTTGTGGCCGCTGGGGCTGGGCCTGCAGCTGCTGCTTGCCGGGCTGCTGATGTGGCTGGGGTGGCGCTCGCTGCGCACCCCCGCACGCCGGCTTGCGCGGGGAACCCGGATCGCCTGAGCCGGTCTAGGTCAGGGCGTTGCGGCGGCCCTCGAAGGCGCGGCCGAGGGTGACCTCGTCGGCGTACTCAAGGTCGCCGCCCACGGGCAGGCCGGAGGCGAGCCGGGTGACAGCGATGCCGATTGTCTTGAGCATGCGGGCAAGATACGTCGCCGTCGCCTCACCCTCCAGGTTGGGGTCGGTGGCGATGATGACTTCCTGGATGGCGCCGTCGTTCAGCCGCGTGAGGAGTTCGCGGATCCGCAACTGCTCGGGTCCCACCCCGGCGATGGGATTGATGGCCCCGCCCAGCACGTGATACCGGCCCCGGAAGGAGCGGGTGCGCTCGACCGCCAGGACGTCCTTGGATTCCTCCACCACACAGATGACGGACGGGTCACGCCGCGGATCACGGCAGATGTTGCACAGTTCCTGCTCCGTGACGTTCCCGCACACGGTGCAGAACTTCACGCGCTCCTTCACCGTGGTGATGGCCTCGACGAGGCGTTTCATATCCTGCGGGTCGGCTTCGAGGATGTGGAACGCCAGCCGTTGGGCTGACTTGGGACCTACCCCGGGAAGGCGGCCGAGCTCATCGATCAGCTCTTGGACTGCACCTTCGTACACGTTTTCCTCTTTTGGTTTGGCTTGGATGATGAATGGAGTGGAGTGCTCGGGCGGCGCCGGTGACTGGAAGCCAGCGACTAGAAACGGGGAACGATCGGGGTTCCGTCCGGGGAGCGCTCTTCGATCAGCTTCCCGCCCAGAATACGCTCGACGGCGGCACGCCCAAAGACGCCCGATTCCTCGATGGTTTCGTCATCCGCGCTCGGGATGTCCTGGACGTAGGTCGCGGCGGCCGCGCGGGCCGGAGCCTTGGCGCGGCCGGCCTCGGCCTCGGGGCTGTTGGATAACCGCTGGTAAAGACTTTGCCGTGCTTGGGCCACCGAAGCGGACGTCGCCGGGGCAGGCTGCAAGGGTGCCGGAGCCGCAGCCACGGCCACAGCTGGTGCCACGGCCGGAGCCGCCGACGCCATGGCGTACTCGCGGACCTCGGCCCGTTCCGGGACAGATGCCTCCCGGTCCGGCGCCGGAGACTGACTCCCCGGGCCGCCTGGCTCGGGTGCGGTATCCCCAAGGCCGGGGCGGTGGGACGCGTCCGCAGCCGTTGCGGGGGAATGAGCCGCAGGGAGGCTGGCCGGGGAAACGGGGCTCCCGGCTGCAGCTGCGTGCGCAGGAGCGACCCCGGCTGCACTGAGGTCGCCTGCATTGATACCGACCGCATTGATATCCGCGGCATTGATACCGACTGCATTGATGCCGGCTGCAGAGTGGTCCAAGGGACGGCTGGGCGGCGCCGACGGGAGGCCCCAGCTGGCGTCTGCCGCGGACTGCGTGCTGACCGAAGCCTGGGGGATCTGGGCGGTGGCCGGCTCGTAGGTAGGTGCAGGCGGGGCAGCGGGTTCGTCCGGCCTTAACGTTGCCGGGATCTTCCCAACGTTGGGCTCCGTGCCTATTACCCAAACGCCCGGCGCCTGCTCGACGGCGCGGCCCCACGGGTCGTGGGACGTGTCAGGTGAGGGCGCGGCTGCGCCAGCAACAGTGGGGGTGGACAGTGAATCGCCCGCGGCCGCCGTCCGGCTACCAGTGCGGGCCGGCCGTGTGCCGGACGGCGCCGCTGCAGGCCCCGGTTGCGACGGCGGGCGTCGCGGTTCGGCCGGGGCGGACGGGTCCCAATCCATGGGCGGTTCCTCCTCCAATGGAGGAGCGTCCTCATCCCGTGGGGGACCCCAGTCGTCGTCGGAGTAGGCGTAGGAACCCGCGTCGGGCTCGGTGGGACGCGGCTGATCCTGCCGGGCCGGCTCCGGCTCCCGGCGGGACTCTTCCGTTGCCGGCTCGACGGCGGAATTGTGTGCTGCGGCCGGTTCAACAGCCGTAGGGGCCATCCTCATCGCGGCCGGGGCGGCGGGCGCGGCTGAGTCCCGGGCGGCTTCGGCGGTCGTCGCGGGGGCGGCTTCAGTGGAAGGTGCAGGTGCAGGTGCAGGTACAGGAGCAGGAGCAGGACCTGCCGCAGGCGCGGACTCGTGGGCGGCGGCAGAGGCTGGGGCAGTGGCACCTAGGCCGGCCCGGACTGGCGGGGCAGCCGGGGAAGAATCAGGGGCCTGAGCCTGGACGGGCGGCGTGGCAACGCTGCCTGCAGGGGCCAGTCCCCAAGCGACGTCCGCCGAGCTTGGCGGGGTTTGCGGGCTAACGGGTGCTTTTGGGTTTGGCTCAGAGCTCGCTGGGCTGTTGGCGCCCCCGGCGACGGCCGTGATCTGACAGTCGATGCCCACTGTTTTGTGGATCGCCTGGCGGAGGTTCTCCGAGTGGTCAGCCCGGCCGAACGCGCCCGCCAAGCCAGTTGTGGTGAAGGCGAGTGTCAGGACCTGGCCATCGAAGGCGCCCACCTGGGCGTTCGGTTCCACCAGGGCCCAGGTGCTGCGCTTGATTTTGGACAGTGTCTGAAGGACTTCGGGCCAGGCGCGGCGCAGGACTTCAACGTCACCTGTGGTAGCCGGGCCAGCGGGAGCCGGAGGCGCGGCTGGGGCAGGCCGCTCCTGTGCCACTGCTCGCTCCTGTGCCGCTGCCGGGGGACGGGTTCCGGCGGGCTCGTCCACCGGCCAGTCGTTTGTGCTGACCCGCGGCGGGGTCAGCGGCGTCCGCGCATCGTCGGACGCAACTGCCTGCCGCCCAGCAGGGACGGGACTGGCAGGGGCTGCCGGTCCCGAAGGCTGCGCCGGGGAAACGGCGGCCCCGGGGGTTGGGGTCGCTTGAACCTGCGCCGCTGGCGCAGGTGCTGCTTGAACGGGCACCGCCGGCGCAGGTGCTGGTTGAACGGGCGCCGCTGGCGCAGGTGCAGGCTGAACCGGCGCAGCCTGAGCAGGAGGTGCTTGTGCCGGAGCCGAAGCCGGGACCGCCGGAGTGGGTGCTGCGGAAGCGGGCGCGACTGCCGTTGCGGCAGCCCCGGCGTCGTTCCCGGCATAGTTCAGCCGGCGCTCCACACGGTCGATCCGGGCAGCGATTCCGCGCTCTGTCTGTTCCGAACTTGGGAGCAGGATGCGCGCGCAGAGAAGCTCAAGGTGCAGCCGGGGCGAGGTGGCGCCGGTCATCTCGGTCAGCGCCGTGTTGGTGACGTCCGCGGCGCGGGAGAGTTCAGCGGCGCCGAGGTTGTGCGCCTGGTTCTGGAGCCGGGCGATCTGGTCCGCCGGCATGCCGCGCAGGATCACGTGGGCGCTTTCGGGCATGGCCTGGACGATGATGAGGTCGCGGAAGCGTTCCAGCAGATCCTCGACGAAACGGCGGGGATCGTGGCCGGTCTGGATGACGCGGTCCACCGCCTTGAAAACGGTGGCGGCGTCGGAGGCGGCCACGGCTTCCACCACGTCATCGAGCAGCGACGCGTGGGTGTAACCGAGCAGGGCAACTGCCAGTTCGTAGTCCAGGCCGTTGGCCCCGGCGCCGGCCATGAGCTGGTCCAGTACGGACAGGGAGTCCCGGACGGATCCGCCGCCGGCCCTGACTACCAGCGACAGCACGCCGGGGGCTACCGGCACATTCTCCTGGTTGCACAGCAGCTCCAGGTACGCCATCAGCGGCTCGGGCGGCACCAGCCGGAACGGGTAGTGGTGGGTGCGGGAGCGGATGGTGCCGATCACTTTGTCCGGCTCCGTGGTGGCGAAGATGAACTTGATGTGCTCCGGCGGCTCTTCGACGATCTTGAGGAGGGCGTTGAAGCCGGCCGGCGTGACCATGTGGGCCTCGTCGATGATGAAGATCTTGTAGCGGTCACGGACCGGGGCGTAGGTTGCGCGTTCACGAAGGTCGCGGGCGTCGTCCACGCCGCCGTGGCTGGCGGCATCGATCTCGATGACATCAAGGGAACCTGAACCGCCGCGGGCAAGTTCAACACAGCTGGGGCAGGTTCCGCAGGGCGTGTCCGTGGGGCCCTGGGCACAGTTCAGGCAGCGGGCCAGGATACGGGCGGAGGTGGTCTTGCCGCAGCCGCGCGGACCGGAGAAGAGGTAGGCGTGATTGACCCGGTTTTTACGCAGGGCCGTCATCAGCGGCTCCGTGACATGTTCCTGCCCGATAACGTCAGCGAAGGAGTCTGGACGGTATCTGCGGTACAGGGCGGCGGTTGTAACAGTCACGTGAAAACCCTACCAATCCGGGCCGACAGTCTGCCGCCCTGTGGGGGAATAGTAAAGACCCCCCATGCACCCGCCAGAGCCCGTTTACCCTTGCTACCTTCCGGTCCTGGGGGAGTTCAACAGGATGACGCCACATGAGGGGCCGCAGACAACTTTACCCGAACTTTCGGCTTGCCTCGAACCGGCGCCAGAGGGCAGGCTTTGCCGGTTCGCCCCGGGGGTGTGCCTCAACGTCGCCAGCCATTGACCGGCCAGGTCATAAACGCAGGTTCCTCGTAGGGGTGGGCGGCGCGCAGGGCCAGCACAACGGCGTCGAGCATCTCTTCCTCCACAACGCACTCGACCCGGAGTTCAGGCACCTGCTCGCCCGATCCCACGGTACCGAGGAAGGGCTCGGCGCCCGCAAGCGGGGTGAAGCGGCCGGTCCCTGGAGTCACAAACGAGCAATGCGAATAGTTTCCGATCCTGCCTGCGCCGGCCGCGCCGATTGCCTGGAGCAGTGCCTCTGCATGGGGCTCCGGAACATAAACCACCAAGGCGTGCAGCTGTGTCATGGCTTCAATCCTGCCAAGAGGCGGGCGGAAATAGGAGCAATTTCATTGCTTATCCGGCGGGCAGGGCCGATTATGGGTATGTACACCGATTGGGGCAATCTCAAGATTGTGAGCTGCGGGGCCTGGCTGGAGGGCCGGACCCGGCAGCTCAACGGTATTCCGTAGGAATGGGCGCATTGGGGGCGTCCATTTTGACGTTAACGGACGCTCTGGGAGGCCGGCTGGGCCCAATTGGGCGATGCTGGAAAGTTCAGGTAGTCTAGTATCTGCTTTTGATTCAGAAGCAGCTGGAGAATTCGCCTAGCGGCCTATGGCGCACGCCTGGAACGCGTGTTGGGTTAACGCCCTCGGGGGTTCAAATCCCCCATTCTCCGCCAGCTAAAAACCCGGTTCTGACCCTGTCAGGACCGGGTTTTTAGCTTTCCCCGGCCGGTCAGCCGCCTTCATAGCCGAGCCGGCGGAGCCGCGACCGGGCTGCCTGCTCGCTGGGTCCGGGGCCGCGCCCCAGGGCGAGATGTACGACGCCGAGAGTCACCTTCGTCGCCAGCCTTACCGGCAGCGGGAAGGGGCCCAGCCGCGGAACCTCCAGCCCCAGCATCTGGCGGTACTGCGGCTCCAGGCTGTAGACGGCGCCGGCGAAGATGATCCGGTAACCGGGCCGCAGCAGGGGGTGCAGTGGCGGGTTGCGGATGAACCCGACGGTCTCCGCAACCCGGCTGTCCGCCAGCAGTTCGCCGCTGCGATAGTAAGTGTCCAGCTGCAGCCTCATTTCAGCTTCGGTCAGCGGCGGATCCTCCACTCCCATCAGCCGACCGGCCTGGGCCCATTCGCGGACATACGCATCAGGGCCACCGGGGATCCTGCCGCCCCAGATCTTATGGGATGTGACGAAAGCGTCAACGAATGCGAGGTGCACCCAGTGGGCCAGTTCGGGATCGTTGGCCGAATAGGAATGCACCGAGCCGTGCCGGTCGCTGTAGCTGCCTTGGACAGGCACGTGCAGGCGCCGGACCCTGGCCGAAGCCTGTTCGGCGGCGGCTGTGGAGCCATAGGTGACCGTAAAGATCCATTGGATGGTCCGGGCCAGCCTCCTGAGCGGATCCGCCCGGAAGTCAGAGTGCTCATGGATGCCGGCCAGAGCAGCGGGGTGCAGCGACTGCATGAGGAGCGCCCGGATACCGGCGACGATGGGGGACATGGAACCGTGCACCGCCCAGACAGCTGAACCCGGAAGGTGGTAGCCGGCGTCGTTCCCGTCCGCCAGCCGGGGAACCCACTCAGGCAGGGCGTCCGCGCTTCCAGTGAAGACGCGCTTCAGTTCGCCTTGCCAATCCCTGAGGAAATTGCGCATATCACCATTCTTGCCGATGGCCGGGCGGGGGAGGGGTACCCGCAGATCCACAATTAGCCCTGCACCTACGGATATGGGGTTCACAAGCCCGGGGGCTTTGTGGTCCCATGGGATGGAAAGTCCGTCTGGATTGGGGTCTGACGGGCCAACCGGGAGTCAGCTAGTGGGAAATCATTGGGGTTCCGGCCGGGAAAAAGAGTCTCCGGGCGCCTGTGCGACTGCCCTGCGTGCCCTGGCCGCCGGCGCCGCCATCGTCGCGGCTTCTGTCGCTCTCGGACTGCCCGCCTTACCAGCGCTCCACCCCGGCAGCGCCGTGGCGGGTGCCGCCACCGGCCACGTGGGTGCCCAGGCCTTGACTCCCGCGATCCTGACGGACGGCAGGGCGCTCGTCCCCTTCGGCCGCACCATGGTCAGGACGGTCGCCAAGGACGGTAAGGCTCCGCTGAATGTGGCCTCGGCCCAGCTCCATCGCCCGCCGGAAGGCTCCCTGATGGCGCCCCTTGAAGTACTCACGGATAGCTCGCACTTCGGGTTCCGCATCAGTCCCATCACGGGGCAACTCGGGGACTTCCATCTGGGCCAGGATTTCGCAGCAAGCTGCGGCACCAGGGTCTATGCCGCCGACGCCGGCGTGGTCAGGGCTGCTGGCTGGCATCCCTGGGGCGGTGGAAACCGCGTGGAAATTGATCACGGCAACGGGCTGATCACCACCTACAACCACCTGGAGGCCATCGCCGTCCGGACGGGGGATGCTGTGCAGGTGGGCCAGGTCATCGCGCGGGTGGGTACCACCGGCTGGTCCACAGGGTGTCACCTGCACTTTGAGACCATCCTCCGCGGAGTACACACCGATCCGCTGGACTGGACGCTCCTGCCGATCCGCCAAGTGGACGTGCTGGCGGACATTGCCATGGTCAGTTACGAAGGCAAGGCCGCGGATGCGGCCACCGCCCTGCCGTGGGCCATCCCTGTTGCTGCAGACAACAGCCACACGGTCCTCCACGGTGAGGACGAACTGCCGGAACCGCCGGCCGTGGCGCGTACCGAGCCGACGACGGCGCCGAAGGACGCCACCACGTCAACGGAATCCCCGTCACCAACAGCCACAGCAACGCCGACGCCGTCCGGTACTGCAACGTCGTCGCCGTCGGGTACTGCAACGTCGTCGCCGTCGGGTACCGCGACGTCGTCGCCGTCGGGTACCGCGACATCGTCGCCGTCGGGTACGGCTACGCCGTCGGGTACGGCAACATCGTCGCCGTCCGGAACCGCAACGCAGTCGACTCCGTCTGGTACCGCAACCCCGTCCGGTACGGCAACGCCTGCGGAAACTTCAGCGCCTGCAGCGACTACGCCGCCGGCGCCGGAAACTTCAGCGCCTGCCGCGACCACACCGCCTGCAGCGACTACACCGCCTGCAGCGACTACACCGCCGCCCGCAGGGACTTCAGCGCCTGCAGCGACCACACCGCCGCCCGCAGGGACTTCGTCACCTGCGCCGACGACGGCACCGACGACGCCACCACCCGCCGGACCTGTCACGCAGTCGTCGCCGGCAGGGCGGGCTCCTTCGGAATCGGAGCAGCCGGCGGATGCACCAACCACCAGCTCGGCTGCTGCCGCACCGCCCGGCACAGCCGCAGCGTCGACCGAAACAACGGCCAAAACCGCAACTCCGGAGCCCGCCCCGACGAAACCCTGATAGGAAACTCCCAGCCCGCCCCCGTACTCTTGATGGTTGGCAACGAATCATGTGCATGACCAACCTTCCAAGGACGGCGCTGTGACCACTCTGTACCCCATCCCGCTCACGCTCAACGACGGCACCCGTACCGACTTCGGCCGGTTCAAGGGAAACGTGGTGATGGTGGTCAATGTGGCGTCGCAATGCGGACTGACACCGCAGTATGCCGGCCTCGAGACCCTGTACGAGAAATTCCGGGACCGGGGCTTCGAGATCCTCGGGGTGCCGTGCAACCAGTTCGCCGGCCAGGAGCCGGGTACCGACAGCGAGATCGCCGAGTTCTGCGAGCGGAACTTCGGTGTGTCCTTTCCCCTGACAGCCAAGGCCAATGTGCGCGGCAAGGACCAGCATCCGCTCTATGCCGAGCTGACCAAGTTCAAGACCAGTGCGCTGCCCGGCCTGGTGAAATGGAACTTTGAGAAGTTCCTGATTAACCGTGCGGGCGAGGTGGTGGCACGATTCGCCCCCACCGTCGTACCCGACTCAACAGAGGTCCTCGACGCCATCGAACAGGCCTTGGCCGAATTTGAAGGACCGGAAGCCGCCTCACGTCATTCGGTTGCGTAAATCTTTTTCTTTTTCCAACTTGCCCGCAGTAATTTACTCAAAATTTACCCAAAATCTGGTTTGATAATAGTTACTGAAGGGTAGAAGGGAAACGCCGTTTCCCACCGACCACAGAGGCAGCAATGAAGCACATCGAGGCCGAACACCCCCGGCCACGCCACTTCCTTCTCCACCTGAGCGACCCCCACCTGATGGGAGGTCCGGACCCCCTATACGGCGCAGTTGACAGCGAAGCCAAACTCATCCAGCTTTTCGACGAAGTCCGGGCTTCCGGCGCGCGGCCCGAGGCCGTGATCTTCACCGGTGACCTGGCTGACCAGGGCCACCCTGAAGCGTACGCAAAGCTGCGGGCCATCGTTGATCCCGCGTGCGAAGACCTGGGCGCGAAAGTCATCTGGGCGATGGGAAACCACGACAACCGGGCCAACTTCCGGACCGGCCTGCTGGATCAACCGGGCAGCGATTCACCGGTGGACCACAGCTACTTCATCAACGGCCTGCGCGTCATCACCCTGGACACGTCGGTCCCGGGCTACCACCACGGCGAGCTGAGCACGTCGCAGCTGGAGTGGCTGACCCGCGAGTTGGACACGCCTGCACCCGATGGCACCATCCTGGCGCTCCACCATCCACCGGTCCCATCCGTCCTGGACCTTTCCGTGCTGGTGGAGCTGCGGGACCAGGCAAGCCTGGCCGCCGTGGTCCGCAACTCGGACGTCCGGACCATCCTTGCCGGGCACCTGCACTACTCAACCACGGCGAGCTTTGCCGGGATTCCTGTCTCCGTGGCCTCGGCCACGTGCTACACCCAGGACCTCAATGTGGCGGTCGGCGGCACCCGCGGAAGGGACGGTGCGCAGGCCTTCAATCTGGTGCACGTCTACGAACACACCATCGTCCACTCCGTGGTTCCGCTGGGCAGCACCCCCACTGTGGGGGAACACGTCACGCCGCAAATGACGGCCGAGCGACTGGCCGCGGCCGGCATCAGCATCCCGGAGAAAGCAAAGGTCGGGTCTCCCGCCAAGGTTTCCCTGCCCTACGCTACCTAGCGGCAGCCCGGGGCAGGGGCGCGGCCGGCTGTTCCCGGCGTCGGCTGTCCCCAGACAGTCACAGTTTCCGGCTTCAGAGTTCCCAGGGCGCCTTGATGGGATAGTACTTCTCCAGGAAGTCGGTCACCAGCCCGGCCCGCTCATCCGCCGGGACCTCCGGGAAGCTGCCGTCGTTGAGGCAGAAGAAGTCCATGTTCCGCTTGGCCAGCAGTTTGGGCAGGTAGTTCAACCCGGCCCGCATGGTGGTGTCCACGTAGCGCACCTTGGCCGCGGTCTGGGTGACGGCACGGCCGGTGAGCAGGGCGTAGTAGTGGTAGAACGAATTGGTCACCGAGATGTTGTCCGCGGCGCGGAACCTGCTGGCCGCCGTCTTCTGGAACTCGTCCGGGAACTCGTGCTCCATGGTGGACACCACGCTGCGCCGCAGAGGCGCGGCAGTGTGCTCCAGGTGCCTCGTGGTGATGCGTCCGAAGCGGTCCCAGAGCAGCTTGCGGTTCACCCGTGCGGCGTTTTCGAAGCCGCTCCGCTCGGCGTCGTTATCGCCCAGTCCGATCCGGGTCTCGGCTTCGATGAATTTGGTGATGCCACCCGGCGTGAAGAACAGATCAGGGCCCACAGGCCGGCCGAAGAACATGTCGTCGTTGGAGTACAGGAAGTGCTCCGAGAGGCCCTCGATGTTGTGCAGCTGGCATTCCACCGCCTGCGAGTTGTGCGTGGGCAGCACGGACGGGTCCGAGAAGAACTCCTCACTGCGGACAATGGTCACGGACGGGTGCTCGGCGAGCCACTCCGGGGCGGGCGAGTCCGTGGCGATGAAGATGCGGCGGATCCAGGGTGCAAACATGTACACCGAGCGCAAGGCGTACTTGAGTTCGTTGATCTGCCGGAAACGTGCTTCGTGGTCGTCGCCTTCGCCGAGAACCACACCCTTCTGCTGGGCGCGGCGGGCTGCGATGTACTCAGGGGAACTGCCGTCCACCCAGGAGAACACCAGATCAATGTCGAAGCTGATGTCGCTTGCGTGGTCCGCGAACATGTTCTCGATGGTCGGCCAGGAGTGGCCGTACCGCTCCACGGTGCCGCGGACCGCATCCTGCGCGAGCATGGTTCGCCGGGTGAGGGAGTTCTCGATGGGCAGGGTGATCTCGTTGCCGTCGAAGCTCCAGAGCTCAATCTGGACGCCGGCGGAGGAACCGAACTCGAAGCCGCCGTCAGGCTCAACCCGGGGACGGTAGATCCGGAAGATGCGCGCCTGCCGGTTGCGGGAGAGCTCCCCGTCGGCGACGAGGACCGATGATTTCTTCTTCGCGTCAACCGTCATCGAGTAAACGGGCTCGTTGCGGCAGGCTTCCACGAGTGCGGCCCGCAGCTTCTTGCGGTTCTTCCAGTCCAGGGCGATGACTGGGCGGTCGTTGTTGCCACGGACCAGGAGGTAGTCCAGGCCGGCACCGGCCAGGACATTGCGCAGGAACAGCAGGTCCTCAACCATGGCCTGGTACGGGGTCCGGTTGTGGTTGATGAGGGCATACCGGCCTTTGTGCCGGACCACATCCTCACGGTGCTTGAGCCGCGCCTCGGCAGCCGGCGAGGTTACCTCGGCATGCGTGCGCGGTTCTACCGACGCCTGTCCGCCGTAATAGATCTCGTCCTGGACAGGTGCTTCTGTAACGGGTGCTTCTGTAATGGTTGTCTCCGTCGCGGTTAACTGGTATGCGTTCTTACCTGAATGATAGCGGTAGCCTCAAAACGCGCGCTGACAGCGGGGCCGAACGCCACCCGGCAGGGGCTCAGTTGCCCACGGCCTCCCGCCAGCTGCGCAGGAAAGCCGCGCCGGCGTCGTCGTGGATTACATGGCTGCCAAGGCCCAGGTCCCGTGCGGTGAGCACGTCATAGGGCTTGACCGGAACACCGTCCGCAGGCCGGACGTCAACGTGCTTCACGGGATGGTCGTTGTGATGCAGCCAGTCGGCCATCGCGTAGTCGGTGCGGGAATCGCCCATGGTCCGCCAGGCCTGCGGCGTGATGCTCTGTGCTGCCAGCATTTCCACGGCGCGGCTGGCTCCCAGATCCTTGCCCAGCCGCACCGACTCAATATCGGTGGAAATGATGGTGGGGTCAAAGCGGTAGTCCACAACGTCGTCGGAATTCGGTACGTGATGGTCGAGGCGGACCACACCCATGCCGTGGCGGCCCATCAGGTCCATGGCGTCCGAGTCGAAGAGCTGCTGCTCAGCGAGGTAATCGGCGGAGGGCACCTCGATGTGCTGCTCCACGGACACCATGGCCCGCTTCGTCTCGTCGAAGAACATGTGGGCCGAATAGTCCTCCGCCACAAGCCTGCGGACGTCATCGCCGTAGGCCTTGGGCACGGCCAGCTCGTGGTCAACGTGGATGGGGCCGGGGCCGGCAGCGGTGTAGCTGAACCAGACGGCGCCCTTTTCGCAGATGGCGTGGATGACGGTTCCGGCCGGCATGCCGGCGGCGATCATGGGTTCCATGACCTGTTCCCGGATAAAGGTATCGGAGCGGCCGGTGTTGAAAATGACAGGAATGCCCGCGCTGGCCAGCGCCACCATGTCGGCGATGATGCCGGGCTGCACGTCGCGGGTCACCGGGCTCGCCACGGGCCCGTCCACGTCCAGCAGAAGGGCCAGCGGCGGGGTGGACAGCAGGCGGACGCCGGGGGAGGAGCTGGCGGGGAAATCGGATGCAGTCATGGCTCCATTGTGTCAGCCGGGGGCCTGTGTCCAGGTGCACGCCTCCCGGTGCGCGGGCCGAAGCAGGCGGCCGTGTGACGGATGGTCACTGTTTGGCTACAACCTTGGAACGGCGCGGGCGGGGCTCTTCTCATGGGCCGCCAAGGTGCCTAGGGTTGCAGGGTGATCTTCAAAGCTGTGGGCGAGGGACGCCCGTACCCCGACCATGGTTACACCACGCCCAAACAGTGGGCGTCGCTGCCGCCGCGCCCCGTCCGCCTGGACGAACTGGTGACCACCAAACGGACCTTGGACCTTGAAGCGCTCCTGGCGGAGGACTCCACGTTTTTCGGCGACCTTTTTCCCCACGTGGTGCAGTACCAGGGAACCCTGTACCTGGAGGACGGCCTGCACCGCGCCGTCCGGACAGCGCTGCACCAGCGCACCGCCATCCACGCCCGCGTGCTGGTGATAGATGGCTAGGAAACCCAAGGATGCCCGGATCCTGCACGGTCACCGCGTTGTCACCGGTCCGGAGCTGCGGGCCACCTTTGAAGCCGCCGGCGATCCCGACGATCCGGTCCGCCTCCGCCGCAGGGTTGTGCACGGCGTGGTGCTGGTCCTGCTGCTGGGCCTGATCGCCGGCGCCATCATCACGGCGCTCGCCATCATCAACGGGCATGTGAAGCTTCCGTCGACGGCGGCCAGCGACGAGCCCCGGACCACGTGTCCCGCGGCCACGTTCGACTACACCCCGCCTGAACAGATCAACCTCAACGTCTTCAACTCCACCAGCCGGCCCGGCCTGGCCCGTGCCGTGGCGGACGAATTGCTGGCAAGGAAGTTTGTGGTGGGGAATGTCGCCAATACGGAGGCGGGCTACCGCGGGGTAGCCGCCGTCGTTTCGGGAGCGGCCGGCCAGTCCGCCGCGTTCACCGTCCAGCGGCATGTGCCGGGCTCTGACTACTTCCAGGACGGCCGGACCGACGCGAGCGTGGACGTGATCGTTGCCGGCGACTACAAAGAGCTGGCCGCTGCGGACCGGGTGGACCAGACTCCCGGTACGCTCAGCTGTCCGCGGGAGAGCCGCCGGATCGCCGACGACGCCAAGTGGCCCGTTATTCCGTCGGCGACTCCCACGCCCTAACGGACGCGAAGGGGCGCGCCGCCGTCGTCGAACCTGGCTCCGGCGCCCAACTGGATGAACCGCACCGTCCTGGCGATACGCGCTTCAAGCTCGGCGGGTTCATTGCTGCCGCGGGCGGCACTGGAGGACAGCGTCCCGTGGATCAGTTGTGCCTGCTGGCCGATGTCTGCCTCCGGCAGGTAGCCCTGCGCCATGCCGTCGCGCAGGATGCCCTGCAGCATGACGCTGAGCTCACCCACGTGGTCGGCGAGTTTGGCAAAGGACGACGGCGACAGCACCGCAGCCATGGCGGGTCCGGGCGGGAGGTGGCGGCGGCTGAGGTCCTCCACCTGGGTGCGAACGTAGAGCGCCAGCCGCTCGACGGGGTTGACCACCTCGGCAAGTGCGTCCCGCAGTTCGGCGAGGAACCGTTCGGTCTCGTCCAGGGCGTAGGAGATCAGCAGCTCTTCAATATCGGCGTAATAGTTGTAGACCGCTGTGCGCCCCACGCCGGCATGCCGAGCGACGTCCGTCATGGTCAGCCCGGGCAGGCCGTGGGTGAAGAGCAGTTCACCGAAGGCTGTCAGGATCCGGCGCTGCGTGTCGGCGCGTTGCGCGGCGTTGGTGGCCGCCGAAATCCTGGGCATGCAGACACTTTATCGCGATGTGTCAGTAAAGTCGGCCACCGCGCTGCCGGCGGTCAGACGGCGCAGCCGTCCGGGCCACAGGCCTCGCCATCCGCGGCGTTGACCAGTACCAGCGGGTTGGTCTCCTGCCAGGCCTGGTTGAGGGCGGCAGTGAACGTTTCGGCCGGCTGGGCGCCGGAGAGCCCGAACTTGCGGTCGATGACGAAGAACGGCACACCGGTGATCCCCAGGGCGCGGGCTTCCTCGAAGTCGAAGCGGACGGCGTCGGCGTACTTGTCCGTGGTGAAGAGCTCAGCTACTTCTGCGGCACTGATGCCCAGTGCCAGGCCCAGTTCCGTGAGGTACTCCTGGCTGCCGATGTCCCTGCCGTGCTCGAAGTGGTCACTCAGCAGGCGCTCTTTCGCGGCATCCTGTTGCCCGTGCCGGGCAGCAAGATGGATCAGGCGGTGGGCGGTGAAGCTGTTTGCCACCACCACCTGGTCGAAGCGGTAGGTGAGTCCCTCACCCTTAGCCTGGGTAGTGACGTGCTCGAACATCTGGGAGACCTGTTGCTGGGCCAGGCCCTTGATCCGGCTCAGGTACTCAAGTTCGGTGCCTTCGTAATGCTCCGGGAGGCTGGGATCCAACTGATAGCTGCGCCATGTCACGTCCACGGAGTCGCGGTGCGGGAACTCGGCCAAGGCGGCTTCGAACCGGCGTTTGCCGATGTAGCACCAGGGGCACGCTACGTCTGACCAGATCTCTATCTTCATGCTGGCCACAACCGCGCCCGGGCGGAAGGCATTCCCGGCACGAGGTGTTTGCTTTGTCACGTCGGGGGTTGAAATGGGACCCCGGGCGGGGTAATAGTCAGAACAGCAGGTTAAGCAATGGGCTTTTTTGAACTCACTTCACTCGCCATTTCTGGGGGCGTGGCATGTGATCCTCACGGAGGAAAGCATGCGGATAGGACTTATTGCAGCGCCCTGGATTCCCATTCCACCAGCCGGATACGGGGGTATCGAGCGGGTTGTTGACTCCCTTGCCCGGGGTTTCCTTGCGGCCGGGCACGATGTCATGCTCGCCGCAGCGTCGGACAGCTCCTGCCCGGCCCCTTTGGTACCAGGGATGCGGCCTTCCGAACCAGCGGAAATGGGTATGGCACTCTCCGAGCTGAGCCACGTCATCAGGGCCTATGACGGCTTGGGCGATGCGGACATCATCCATGACCACACCCTGGCCGGGCCGCTGGTTGGCCGGAGGGCATCGAGAGCCCCCGTTGTGACCACCATTCACGGCCCCCTCATTCCGGCGTCGGCGGATCTGTACCGTGCCATGGCCGGGGACACGGCCATCATCGCGATCTCGCGCGACCAGGCCTCCAAGGTCCCGGATGTGCCCATCACCCGGGTAATCCACCATGGCATGGACGTTTCCGCTGTGCCTGTCGGTTCCGGGGGCGGCGGCTACGTCTGCTTTGTCGGCAGGATCTGCCAGGACAAAGGCGTCGTTGAAGCCATCGAAATTGCGCGCAGGGCGGGCATCCCGCTGCGGATTGCAGCCAAGATGCGCGAGCCGGCGGAGCTCGATTACTTCCGCTCAGCAGTTGAGCCGCTCCTGGGCACCAACGAGGAGTTCCTCGGCGAGCTGTGCGACGCCGACAAGTACCGTCTGATGGGTGAAGCGATGGCGTTCCTCAATCCCATCCAATGGTCCGAACCCTTCGGGCTGGTGATGATTGAATCCCTTTCGACGGGCACTCCTGTGGTGGGCACGCCGATCGGATCAGCACCTGAAATCATCGATCACGGCAAAACGGGATACCTCGCGCCGACAGAGGAACTGCACAATTTCCTTCCGCTTGCTGCCGCGCTGGACAGGTCGCACTGCCGGGACAAAGCAATCAAGAAGTTCAGCACCGAGAGGATGGTACTTAACCACCTGGATCTGTACACACGTCTCGTGGAGAAGAGCCAGGGGGCAGGGGTTCCCGATGATTCTCATGTGCACCAGAATCGGTTCAGGGGAGCAGTTGCCCAGTCGCCGGAACCGGGCCCCATTTCTGGCCGGCGGCCCTGAGGAAGGAGCACAGCCATGACTGCTTGGAATGCCGACACGGAAGCAGATATCGGCGGGACCGACGCCGTAACCCTGGTGGAAGGGTCTTCCTTCTGCATCTCTTCCCACAGCGGTGACATGAGCTCCGAAGGAGGAACAAGCGGGGCCTTCTACCGGGACACCCGGGTGGTATCCCGGTGGATCCTGCGCATCAACGGCGCCCTCCGCGAGCCTCTGGTGGCGCACCGGCCGGACGCCTACGAGGCCACATTCGTGGGCCGCGCAAGGTGGCCGGACGGCCGCTTCGACAGTCCCCTCGTGGTCCGTCAGGAACGCCATATCGGACCCGGCCTCCAGGACGACATCACCCTGGAGAACTACTCCTCGGAAGATGTCGACTGCGACATCGAACTTCTCGTGGACGCGGACCAGGCCGATCTCTTCGACGTCAAGGGCGGCCGCCCGATCAAGGAGGACAGCCTGACCCGGACCGTCAAGGGCGCAGAACTCCTGGTCGAAGCCGTCCGCAACGGACAGCGTCGAGGTTCGACAATCCGAGCCGCGCAGGCCGAAGTCACCGTCGACGCCCTTCGGTTCCACGCCCACATCCCGGCGCGCGGCAAGTGGTCCACCAGCGTCATTGTGGTCCCCCTTATCAACGGTGCCGCCCCGAATGAACCCTTCACTGAAGGGGGCCTGCCGCGACACCGGACGGGCGTGCAGCGGCACCTGGCGTGGGAAGAAAACATACCCCGCCTTTCCCTCGCGGACAGCAGCATCGAGGCTACGCTGCAGCGGAGCCAGACCGACCTGGGGTTGTTGAGGATTTTCGACGCCGAGCATCCTGACCGTGCTGCCGTGGCGGCCGGTGCGCCCTGGTTTATGGCCCTCTTCGGCCGGGACTCGCTGCTCTCCTCCTACATGGCCCTGCTGGTGGACTCGACCTTGGCTGCCGGAACCCTCCAGACCCTGGCGGGACTCCAGGGTTCCAAAGTCGATAACGATTCCGAGGAAGAGCCCGGACGCATCCCGCACG
The DNA here is from genome assembly GCF_014712225.1 of Pseudarthrobacter sulfonivorans. Lineage (GTDB taxonomy): Bacteria > Actinomycetota > Actinomycetes > Actinomycetales > Micrococcaceae > Arthrobacter > Arthrobacter sulfonivorans. The sequence continues at coordinate 16,825 of NZ_JACXBW010000008.1, read as the reverse complement.
AGGTGCGCCTTGGTGTGACGGCCGGCCTCTCCCTGGGGGGAACCGCATATTACGGCACTGCAGATGCCACCCCGCTGTTTGTCAGTGTGCTGGGTGAGCTCAGCAGGTGGGGGCTGTCCGATGACATCATCGATTCCCTGCTGCCGCATGCAGACCGGGCCCTTGAATGGATTGAAAAGTACGGGGACCGCGACGGGGACGGCTTTGTGGAATACCTCCGGCCCAACACGCACGGGCTCGTGAACCAAGGGTGGAAAGACTCCTGGGACGGCATCAATTTTGCCGACGGACGGATGGCGGAGGCTCCCATCGCGCTCTGCGAAGTCCAAGGCTACGTTTATGCCGCCTACGTCGCACGCGCGCTGCTGGCGGGCTCCGCGGGGGACGCTTCGACGGAACACCGTTGGGCTGAGCGCGCCGCGTCGCTGAAGAAAGCGTTCAATGAGAAATTCTGGCTGCCGGACAAGGGCTACTTCGCGGTGGCGCTGGACAAGGACAAGAACCCGGTGGATTCCTGTACCTCGAACATGGGCCACTGCCTGTGGGTTGGCATCGTGGACGAGGACAAAGCACCGCGGGTGGTGGAGCGGCTGATGTCGCCGAAGATGTTCACCGGCTGGGGCATCCGGACGCTGGCAACGGACATGGCCGCGTACAACCCGGTGAGCTACCACAACGGATCGGTGTGGCCGCACGACTCCGCCCTCGTAGCTACGGGGCTCATGCGCTACGGCTATGTGGCCGAGGCCAAGCGGGTGGCACGGGGGTTATTTGATGCCGCCGCCCATTTCGACGGTCAGCTGCCGGAACTGTTCTGCGGCTTCGACCGCAGCGAATACTCGGGACCTGTGCCCTATCCGACGGCGTGTTCCCCGCAGGCCTGGGCCGCGGCGGCGCCCATCCAGCTTGCCCGTATCCTGCTCCGCTTCGATCCCGACTTCACCCGCGGCGTTGTCCATCTGGCCCCCATCCTGGCCGAGGAAAAGGGCGAGTTCAGGGCCGACAACGTGCGGCTGGGTCATGCCAGGATTTCCATCCGCGCAAACCGGCAGGAAGGAAACATCGACGGGCTTCCGCCCGGACTTAAGCTCCTAAACGAGCCACGACCAGCCTTGGACGACGGGCTGGCCGGAAAGGCCGGCGATTAGAGCGGCCGCCTACTGAGGCAACGCGCGTTCCATGACGAAGTCGTGTTCCACGGTGGTCCCCAGCCGGAACGACTTGCTGCCCACTTTGCGGAAGCCCGACTTTTCGTAGAAGCGGACGGCCCGGGCGTTCTGGCTGTTGACGCCCAGCCAGACGCCGGCAGCGCCGGACACCGTGGCTGCCGTGAGGCTGGCGTGCATCAGTTCCGCCGCGGCGCCCAGCCCGTGGTGCTCAGGGTGGACGTAGCATTTGCTGAGCTCCATGGATGGGAGGAGCGTCAGGGCGGAAGCTACGTCCGGGTCCGCCGCCGGCCGGTTGACGAGCAGGCTGTAGCCGCGCAGGCTGCCGCCGGCGTCGATCACCAAAACGGTGATATCCGGGTCCGCAAGGTAACTGCGGAAGTGATCCTCACTCAGGGTGTTGGCCAGGTGCGCAGCGATATCCTCCGGTGACGACGACGGCGGGCACGCCAGCGGGAAGGTGACCGCAGCGAGTTCGGCGAGCGCGCCGGCGTCGTCCGTTGTAGCTTTTCGGATGGTGTGGGTCATGCAGGAAACTCTAGCCGCCGGCCAGGACTGTCACGTTTCACCAACCACGGCGTCAGCCTGGTAAGTCAGCCCTATCTGGCGCCGGATCTCGTCCATCGCCGCCATCACCGCCACGCTCTGCCCGGGCGGCAGAATGGTTCCGGCGGTGGAACCGGAGACGACCAGGCGTTCGAGTTCCGCTGCCTGGTATTGCATGCCCCGGCCGCTCACAGGCAGGTCGAACCGCTCGAGGACGTTGCCCTGCGCATCAAAAACGGTAAAGGGCGTGGGGTTGTACCAGGTGGCTTCGATGTCGATCCACCCGTCCGTCCCGATCACCACTGCACGGTTGGGGCCGGCCGCATCAAGTTCACAGTCGATGATGGCCTGCTGCCCTGGCGCATAGTCGAAGATCGCAGCGGTTTGGCGGTCTACGCCCGTTGCTGTCATGGAGGCACTGGCCCGGATGGTGTCCGGAGTTCCCAGGATGTCGATGGCCAGGGAGACAGGATAGACGCCGAGGTCAAGCAACGCACCGCCGCCCAGGGCAGGATCGTTGAGCCGGTGCGCGGGATCCTTGGGGAGATTTTGGTTGTGGCTGGCGATGATCTTCCGGACCTCGCCGATGGTCCCGTCAGCGATGACTTCACGCAGGCGGATCATGTGCGGGAGGAACCGGCTCCACATGGCTTCCAGTGCCACCAGTCCCCTGGAAGCGGCCAGGTCAAAGACTTCCTGCGCTTCGCGGGCATTCATGGTGAATGCCTTCTCCACCAGCACGTGCTTCCCGGCATTGAGGGCGAGCAGGGCGTTCGCATGGTGGAACGGGTGCGGGGTGGCGATGTAAACGACATCCACGGCGGGGTCTGCAACGAGTGACTCGTAGCTGCCGTGCGCGGCTGCCACGCCGTGCTGTCCGGCGAACGCCCCGGCCGATTCCAGTGAACGCGAGCCGACCGCCTGCACGGTGAACCCGTGCGCTTGCAGGTCCTGCGTTTGCAGCCCGGCGATGAATCCGGTGCCGAGGATTCCCCAGCGGATTTTTCCGTTTGACGTGCCGTTGCCGCCTGAGGTGCCGGTGCCGGGAATCATGTGCTTAGTCCTTTGATGGGTCGGTGAGCGGGTACGCCACAAACGCAAAGCGCGCGGAATCCGGGGACCAGCTGTTGACGTTGAGGGTACCTTGGCCGCCGGGGAGTGGCCACGTGTGAAGCGGTTGTGCCCAGTCGTCAGTGGAAACAAGGACGACGGCGACCGGCAGGTCTGCGGGGTGTCCTTCCGTTCCGCCGGGGAACCGGAGGTAGCAGGCGTGGCGGCCGTCGGGGGAGATGTGCGGGAACCAGTCGACGGTCCCGGATTCGAGGAGCCGTTCGAACCCGGTTCCGTCCACCTGCACGCGGGCGAGTTGGGCGTGGCCCGGGGCCGTGGTGAAGGACTCCGTATTCAGGTAGAGCCATTTGCCGTCCGGCGAATATTCCGGCCCGTCGCAGTGCCCGGCGCCGACGTCGATCCTGGCGGGAGCCCCGCCGCCGGAATTGGTGGTCATCAGCCGTCCTGGCTGCGTGAAGTCGCCTCCGGCTATATCCACGTACGCCACTTCCTGGCCGTCCGGGCTGACGCCGTGCAGGAAATGGTGGGACCCGTCGTCGGCCGTGATTCTCTCCGCTTGACCGCCGCCGAGCGGCGCACGGTAGATGTGGCCGTCGTTGGCCGACAGGAAAATGTGCCTGCCATCGGGTGCCAGGACGTGGTCGTTGTTGAGGCCGGGGATACCGTCCACGGGCACGCGTTCCAGTGAGCCGGCAGCGAGATCGACGCGCCACAGTTTGCCGTCTCCGTTGAGGATCAGCGCACCGCCGTCGGAGGTCCAGTTCGGCGCCTCCAGCAGCACGTCATCCGTGGAAAGGACCACTTCGGCCGCACCGTTGACAGTGGCAACCCATACGTCGCAGCGCTGGCCGGGCCGGAGGGTACGCATCACGTCGGTTGGTCCTAGTCTTTGCTGCTGAAGGCGGCGTCGAAGGAGGTATTCGACGGCGGGAAATCGAATTTCTTCAGCGCGGCGAGGGCTTCGGGGGCGCCGTGGAGACGGTCCATGCCGGCGTCTTCCCATTCGACGGAAATGGGGCCGTTGTAGCCGATCGCAGCCAGCGCCCGGAAGGAGGATTCCCACGGCACGTCGCCGCGGCCTGCCGAAACGAAGTCCCAGCCGCGGCGCGGATCGCCCCAGGGCAGGTGCGAGCCCATCACGGTGTTCCGGCCGGTCTGCCGGAGCTTGGTGTCCTTGCAGTCCACGTGGTAGATCCGGTCCTTGAAGTCCCAGATGAAGGAGACGGGATCGATGCCCTGCCACATCATGTGGGAGGGGTCCCAGTTCAGGCCGAAGGCTTCGCGGTGGCCGATCGCTTCGAGGGTGCGGACGGTGGTCCAGTAGTCGTAGGCGATTTCGGACGGGTGGACTTCGTGGGCGAAGCGGACGCCGCATTCGTCGAAGACGTCCAGGATGGGGTTCCAGCGGTCCGCGAAGTCCTGGTAGCCGGCCTCGATGACCTTCTCCGGGACGGGCGGGAACATGGCAACGTACTGCCAGATCGAGGATCCGGTGAACCCGACGACGGTGTCCACACCGAGTGCCTTGGCGAGCCGCGCGGTGTGTTTCATTTCCTCGGCCGCGCGCTGCCGGACGCCTTCGGGTTCGCCGTCGCCCCAGACCTTCGACCCGACGATGGCTTCGTGGCGGAAGTCGATGGGGTCATCGCAGACCGCCTGGCCCTTGAGGTGGTTGGAGATGGCCCAGACCTTCAGGTTGTACTTCTGAAGGACGGCGAGTTTGGATTCGACGTAGCCGGGTTCGTCCCAGCGCCAGGCGTCCAGGTGGTCCCCGGAGACGGCGATTTCGAGGCCGTCGTAGCCCCAGCCGGAGGCAAGCTTGGCGACTTCCTCGAACGGGAGGTCGGCCCACTGGCCGGTGAACAGGGTGTACGGGCGGGGCATGTCAGGCTCCTTCAATGGCGGGGACGGGTGCGGTGGTGAGCTGGATGATGGCGGATTTGGCGTTGGCGGATTCTTCGATCGCGGCCAGTACCCGCTGTACGGCCAGGCCCTCTTCGAACGACGGCGACGGCGGGGTACCGCCGTCGATTGCGGCCAGGAAGTCCCGGATTTCGTGGGTGAAGGTGTGTTCCCAGCCGATCACGTGGCCCTGGGGCCACCAGGCGTCCATGTAGGGATGCTCCGGCTCGTTCACCAGGATCCGCCGGAAACCCTGTTCCCGGACGGGCAGAGTGGCGTCCAAAAAGCCGAGTTCGTTGATGGCTTCAAGGTCGAACAGGAGGGAGCCCCTGTCTCCGTAGATCTCGAGTTTCAGGCTGTTCTTCTGGCCGGTGGCCACGCGCGAAACCTCGACGGAGGCGATGGTCCCGGAGTCCAGGGTCAGCGTGGCCCAGGCGGCGTCGTCCACCGTTACCTCTTCGGGGCCGTCCGGCCCGGGACGGCTGGCCACGAAGGTGTGCAGCCGGCCCGAGACTTCGGTGACGGAACCGCCCAGCAGGAACATGACCTGGTCGATCGCGTGGGAGGCGATGTCGCCCAGGGCGCCGGACCCGGCGGTTTCCTTGTTGAGCCGCCACGTCATGGGGGAGTCGGCGTCCACCAGCCAGTCCTGCAGGTACGCGGCCCGGACGTGCCGGACCGTTCCCAGCCGGCCTTCGGCGATGAGGTCCCGGGCCAGGGCCAGGGCCGGCACCCGCCGGTAGTTGAAGCCGATCATGGATTGGACGCCGCGTTCCCGGGCTGCCCGGGCGGCGTCAGCCATCGCCTCGGCCTCGGCCAAGGTGTTCGCAAGCGGCTTTTCCACGAGGACGTGCTTGCCGGCCTCGAGAGCGGCGATGGCGATTTCGGCGTGCATCCAGCCCGGGGCACAGATGTCCACGATCTGAATGTCGTCCCGCTCCAGGACCGAGCGCCAGTCCGTCGCGGATTCCGTCCAGCCGTACTTCGCTGCTGCTTCGGCCACCGCTGTGGCGTCCCGGCCCACGAGCACTTTCTGCTCGAAGGCCGGGACGTCGAAGAAGGACGCAACGTTCCGCCACGCGTTCGAATGGGCCTTGCCCATGAACGCATAGCCGATCATTGCCACGCCGAGGGGCGGGCCGTCCCGGTTGGTGCCTTTCTTGCTGTCAGGGGAGTTCATGGTGTGAGTCCTAGAGAGTGGCCGCTGTGGGGTCCCAGTCCTCGGGGAGGGCCGGGGACGCTGGGGCGGAGCTTTCGACGTCGACAAAGGTGCCCGATTCAACGGACTCGGATATCGACACCATGGTGTCCAGCACGTGATAGGCAAGGTTGCCCGTGGCGCGGTGTGGAACTCCTGCCCGGATGGCCCGCGCCATGTCCAACACGCCCATGCCGCGGCCGTTCGTGGGGCCGGTGGCGGGTATGACCGTCCACTCTTCGTCCCCCGCACGCCAGAGCCGCACGTCGCCGTCGAAATAGTTCGGATCCGGGAGTGAAATGGTGGCTTCGGTGCCGGTGATTTCCACGAAGCCCATCCGCTGCCGCGGGGACTCGAAGCTGAAGACGCTGTGCGAGGACGCGCCGTTCTCGAACTGGGCCATCGCGGACACATGGGTGGGCACATCGACCGTAAACTCCTCGCCCAGCTTGGGGCCGGAACCGATGACCCGGACTTCCTTGGCCTTGGAGCCCACTGCTGCCACGCGGCGCACGGAGCCGAACGTCTGGACCAGCGCTGTGAGGTAGTAGGGACCCATGTCGAACAAGGGGCCGGCGCCGTACTGGAAGAGGAAGGCCGGGTTGGGGTGCCACGACTCCGGCCCCGGCGTCTGGAACGTCGTCATCGCGGTCAGGGGGGTGCCGATGTCGCCGCGTTCGATCAGCCGGCGGGCGGTCTGCAGTCCCGCGCCGAGGAAGGTGTCCGGGGCGGTACCGAGCCGGATGCCTGCGGCGTCGGCGGCCTTGAGCAGCCCCAGCCCGGATTCGCGGTCCAGGGAGAACGGCTTCTCCGTCCAGACGTGCTTCCCGGCGTTGACGGCGGCCGTGGCCACCTCCACGTGGGCGGCGGGGATGGTGAGGTTGACGATGATTTCGACGTCGGGGTGGTTCAGCGCAAGCTCCGGCGGCCCCCACTCCGGGATGCCGTATTCCTTGGCGCGGGCCGCTGCGGCGTCTTCGAAGAGGTCGGCGATGACGTGGACTTTCAGGTCGGGGAAGACCGTGAGGTTGTCCAGGTACTGCTTGCTGATGTTCCCGGCGCCGATGACGCCGACGCCTACCGGGCCTTTGCCGGCTGCTGCCTCGCGGCTCATGCGTTTGCCCCTTCGGCCGTGTTTGCGGTCAGGTAGGCGAGGCTCTCGGCGATGCCTTCGAAGATGTCACCCGCGTAGTCGTCAAACTCCACGACGCCTACTTCGAGGGATTTGGCAGCAGCGATGACGTCCAGAACCGCTACCTTTCCCTTGCCTGCGGGCAGCTGCGCCTTGGTGTCCGTGTTCAGCGGGCCGTCCTTGATGTGGATGAACTTCACTTTGTCGCCTAGCCGGTCCAGCACCCCGACAGGGTCCTGGCCCCCCACGGCAACCCAGTAGGTGTCCACTTCAAGGACCACTTCGGGGTCCAGTAAATCGGCGAAGTACTCCAGTGCCGTGCGGCCCTCGATGAGGGACTCCAGTTCCCAGGCATGGTTGTGGTAGCCGACGCGGATGCCATGCTCGGCACCCTTCCTGGCTGCTTCGTTGAGCTTCGCCGCGGTGGCTTGGATGTCCTCGGCCTTCTGCCAGTGCTCGGCCGGCAGATACGGATCGATGACGGTGCTGATGCCCAGCCCTTTGGCCGCAGCGAAGATCTGGTCCTGGTCCTGGCTGAGCAGGGGTGCGTGGCCGGAGGGTGCTGTCAGGCCGTTTTCCTTCAGGGCCGCACCGAGTTCTGCTGCCGTGGCCACGAAGTTGTAGGGCTCGACCTGTGAGAAGCCGACCTCCGCGACCTTCCGGATGGTGCCGGTCAGGTCTTCCTGGATTGCGTGACGGAGGGTGTACAGCTGGAGGGAATATGACATTTTGTAATCCTTTGCGGGAGTGTTCAGAAAGGGGCGGGGGTGGCTAACGGCCGGCGAGGGATCCGCCGATGCCGCCGACGCTGAAGTATTTGTTCAGCGTGGCGAAGACGATGATGGGTGGGAGCATCATGACCACGGCGAGGGCCATGACGGAGGTCCAGTCGGTGGCGTTCTGCTGGAAGAAGGACTGCACGCCCATGGGCAGGGTGAAGATTTCATTCGAGCGCAGGAACACGATGGCCACCAGGTAGTCGTTCCACGCCAGCAGGAAGGCGAAAATGGCCGTGGAGAGGATGCCCGGAAGCGAGTTGCGCAGGACCACCTTCGTGAAGGAACCGAACACGGAACAGCCGTCAATCCAGGAAGCCTCTTCGAGGCTGATGGGGATTGAGTCGAAGTAGGCCGCCATCATCCAGGTGGCCACGGTCATTGTGGACCCCACATAGATGATGGTAATCCCGAGCAGGTTGTCCACCAGCCCCATACCGGCGAAGAGGATAAAGAGCGGCACTACCGAGGTGATGATCGGCAGGGACTGCATCACAAAAAGCAGCAGGGAGTAGCCCGACACCGCCTTGCTGCGGCCTCGGGAGAGTACGTAGCCGGCCGGGGCTGCCACCGCTACCGAGACCACCACGGTGGAAAGGGTGGTCACGAGGCTGTTCTGCAGCCAGGTGGCGGCGAGCGTGCCCGAGAAGACGTTGGCGAGGTTCTCGAATGTCAGGCCGGTTGCGGTGCTGTTGGGCCCCGGGGTGAACGCGAGTACCACGGTGACCATGATGGGAACCAGCACGATCGCGGTGATGACAAGGATGGCGGTGAAGCGCCACCAGCGGCCGCGATCGCCGGCTTCGGAGAGTGTACGGCGTTCCTTGCCGCCGTCAGCGACCCCCAGGACCGGGCCCGGTTGGGGATGGGCGTGGACTGCTGCGCTCATTATTCGACACTCGACTTTCGGATCTGGCGGTACAGGATGACGGAGATGACCACCAGGGTCATGGTCATGAGGAACGCGATGGCGACGCCGGGGCCGGTGGCGAAGTCCTGGAAGACCGTGCGGTAGGCCAGGACCACCAAGGAGGTGGTGGCACTGACCGGGCCGCCGCCGGTGAGCAGGTAGATGGTGGGGAAGTCGTTGACGCAGAAGATGGTCATCAGGATCCAGGAGATATACGTGGACCGGGCAATCAGGGGAAGCGTGATCTGGCTGAACTGCTGCCAGCGGGTGGCGCCGTCCATGCTCGCTGCTTCGTAGACGGTGGTGTCCACGGACGCGAGGGCTGCCGAGATCATCATCATCATGAACGGGAAGCTGACCCAGACTTTGAATACCATGACCGTGACGGCCGCGAGGTTGGGATCTGCCAGGAAGAGGGGAGTGCCCAGCCCCAGGTTGCGGAAAAGGGACGGAATCAGGCTGTCGGGAGTGGCCACGAGCCAGTTCCATGCGGTGGAGGACACCACGATGGGCACCACCCAGGGCAGCAGGAGGAGGACCTTGAAGGTGCCTCCGGCGGGGATCCTGGTGCGCAGCAACAGAGCCAGTCCGAGGCCCACAAGCCACGATCCGAAGACACCCACGATGGTGAACATCAGGGTGAACTGGGCCGCCTTCCAGAACGCGGGTGCGGTCAGGACGCTGGCGAAGTTCTCGCCGCCGATGAAATTTCCTGTTTGAAGCAGGTTTCCGTCGTGCGTGGCCTGGACAGCCGCGTAGATGAGGGGATAGCCGTGGATCAGGACGAGCAGGACCACGGACGGGAGCAGGAGCCAGAAGAACGTCCTGGTGGTTTGCGCGGACAGCTTGCTCTTGCGGTTGCCGCTCCCGCCCCCGCCTGGCGCGATTCCCTGCCGGGCCCGGCTAAGTCCGGACTGCGCTGTAGTCGTTGTCATGGCGTGGCCGCGTTACTTTTTCAGGACCGATTCGAGGGCGGACTGGAAGGTCTGCAGCGCCGTCTTGGCATCAGACTTGCCAGTAATGATTGTCTGGCTGAACTGGTTCAGGGCCTGGCCGCCGTCGAGGGCTGCAAGGTTGGCGTTCAGCGTGTTGCCCTGGGACGCGAAGGTCTTGGCGATGGGCTGCCAGTCCTTGACGATTTTGACGTTGTTGGGGTCGGACGCAAACTCGGGGATCTCAGTGATGGACTTGAACACCGGCAGGGCGGACATCAGCTTCTGGCGCCACAGTTCCTTGAGCTGGCCCAGGTAGTAAACCAGGAACTCCTCGGACGACTCCTGGGACGGGGTGTTGTTGTACATCATGATGTTGTTGGGGAAAACGATGGTTGCCTTGTCCCCGTGCGGGCCCGTGATGGGGTCCGCGACGAGCAGGTCACCGGAGGTGTCGCCAACGCGCTGAGGGACGTTGACCTGGAACAGGCCGTATCCTGCCTTGCCGTCCTTCCACTGGGCGGACATGTTGTCCGTGGTGTAGCTGACGGCCGCGGGATCGACGATTCCGTTGGACACCAGCTCCAGGACGAATTCCATGGCTTCGACGTTGCGGTCGTTCATCAGGTCAAGCTGGCCGTCCTTGGTGAAGACGCCGCCGCCGTTGTTGACCATCATCATGATCATGGAGTGGTTGGCGTAGTTGTTGCCTGACCCGGCACCGGTGGTGAAGCCGAAGGCGCCGACCTTCTTGAGTGCCTTGCCGGCTTCGAGGAGGGACGGCCAGTCGGTCGGAAGCGCCACGTTGGCCTTCTCGAACAGCGACTTGCGGTACCAGAACACGCGCATGTCCAGCTGCCACGGAACGGCTACGTAGCCCTTGTCAGTCTTGAACGGGTCCAGCACGCCCGGCAGGAAATCGTCGAACTGGCCATTGCTCTGGAGCTTATCGATGACCTTGTCGGCGTACGCGATCTGGCCCTGCTGTTCGAACTGGAAGGCCTGGAAGCCGCCGCCGGTGGACACCGCAGGACCGGTCTTGGACGCGATCGCCGAGGAAAACGTCTGGTAGAAATTGTTCCACTGAATGATCTGGTAACTCGCCTTGCTGTTGGCCCCGGAGAAGCCCTCGGCAAGCTTCTTTGCGGCGTCGTTATACGCCGGGGTGGCCCACGGCATGTCCCAGAACTTGATGGTCCCGCCCGCACCGCCGCCGCTGCCCTGTGACGCGGAGCCTCCGCCGCAGGCGGCCAGGAGGGGAACCGAGGCCGCTGCTGCGGTGAGGCCCAGGAATCCCCTCCGGGAGAGGGGGGACGATGCAATGGAGGATTTGGTAGACACGATGGTTTCCTTTCAGGGCCCGGAGCGGAATGAATGCCCGGGCCCCTCTCGACAATGAGCGGATACTGGCTTGCGGTACTGGAACTGCTGGCGGTGCGGTCTAGCGGTTAAGTTGGCTGAGAAGTGACAAGACGGTGGTGAACCGGGCCAGGTCGTCGGCCGCTGTCCGGGCAGCTATATGCGCGTGGGCCCTTGACCAGGTGGTTCGGTGGGACGATTCGTACAGTGTGGGAAGCATCGTCGCCCCTTCCGTGGTGACGGCGTGGACTTCGGCCGGCCACGCTGCTGCGGGATCCGGCAGCACGACGTCGGCACGGCCGGCTGATGTCAGGATCGTGAGGCTGGCGGTGGCGGGGAGGGCGGACGTGAGGATGGCCTGCAGGGCCACGGGGACGCCCCCCGCTATCACACCCGCCACTGTGTAGCCGTTCCCGTTGCACTGGACCATCCGCACGTTGCGGACCTCTATCTCGCATTGCACCAGGACGGCGAACTGATCCGCGAGGAGGTGCAGCGGATCAGTGCCCGGAGCGGCTATGGCCACCGAGTCGAGCAGGACGGCGTCACCGAGGGCGGCGCCAATGACGCCGTGCACTTTGTCATTGGCGGAGTCCAGTGCCACGTTCCCGGCCCACCGGCGGTCAAGCACCACAACTGCTTCTGCAGCCCCCGCGGCCGCGCTGAGCCCGGCGGCATCCTCAGCCAGCGGGCTGGACACCACCACGCCTTTGGCTCCGTTGAGGATCGCGTCGACGGCCCGGGTTGTCCAGCCGGCATGGCCGGAAACCGCGACGACGTCGGGTGCCTCCGCTGCCGGACCAAAGGAGACGGGAAGGGAAGCAATAACGGCGGACACCGCACCAGCCGTGTCGGCCTGGGGATCCGCGGCCACGGACAATTGCGTGTTCATGCGCTGATCTCCTGCTCTTCGTTGACCGGGCCCGAATCGTTCCGGCCTGTTTCGATGCTCCCTTTTTCGATGCGGCCTGCGGCCGCTTGGGCGATGGCCAGCGCGAACTCGAGGTCGTGGAGCAATGTCTCGGCGGACGGCGGCGTGCCCCTTCCGGAGGCCAGTTCGGCAAGTTTGCGCCACTCACCCTCGTAGCCGTTGTGGCCGAAGGGACCCAGGACGGTAGTCTTCCCCGCTGTCCTGATCCGGGCTGTTGCGGAGCCGGCGTGGACGTAGGACGGCGTGAAGTCGATTTTCAAGGCGGCGTCGTCGCCGATTGCCTCAAACTCCCAGGACGGTTCCCAGGTACCGTTCATCGCCGCGCGAAGTTCGATGGCGACGTTCCCGGCCCGCAGGGAGATCACATAGCCGAACGGAGCGACGATTTCGGCATGCAGGACCTCCACCGCCGCAAAGTCAGGAGTAAAACGGCGGACCAGGGGCAGGTCGTGGATGGCCAGCCCCATCACGCCGCCGGTCATCATTGCCTTCATGACCTCCGGGTCCGTGATGTCGCGGGCCTGCATTGGAACGCGGCCCACGATCTCGGTGGCGAAGTCTTCGAAGCGGGGGTTGGGCGGAAGCACGATGGACGACCGGACGGTGTGTACCTGCCCGGGCAGGTCGCCCCATGCTTCTTCTGCCCCGAGCCAGCCTGGATCGAAGGTGTGCATGGCGCCAACGATGATGGGAACACCGGTTTCGGCCGAAACCGCTGAGATGCCGGCGGCTTCCTCCCCGCTCATGGCGAAGGGCTTCTCACACAACACGGCTTTCTTCCCGGCCCGGCAACTGGCGATGACCTGTGCTGCGTGGAACTGGTGCGGGCTGCAGATGGCCACGACGTCCACTGCCGGGTCGGCAAGGAGTTCCTCCATGCTCGTGCTGAAATTCGCTCCCACCCGACTGGCCACTGCTTCTGCCACCAGAGGGTCGACGTCCATGATGTGGCGGACTTCCAGCAGGTGGCCCAAGCGTGCGAGGGAGGGCAGGTGGATAGCCTGGGTGACAGGTCCCGCGCCGAGAATTCCGACGCCGACCAGAGCCGGTGATCCATCTGCTTGGCTCGACAAGTTGCCTACCTCTTTGTAATAGCTGGAACGTGGTCCGCCGGTGCCTGGTTCAGTGACACCGCTCACAAACAAGGTAGAAGGACTTTTGACGGGCGTCAAGCAAAAGTTGAAAACCAGTCGACATTCTTTCGGCGGCGTGACACGCAGAAGACCTTCGTGCTATCACTGACTCATGAGTCCAATGTCCGGGAAAGAGACTGGCGTCGCCGCCGGCTCCGACGCCGCGTCCGACGGTGCCGGGAATCTTTCGCGTGCCGGCGACCTTTTCCAACTGCTCCGGGACGGCAAGGCCCGCACCCGCGCGGAACTGGCACTGACCACCGGGCTGGCGCGGTCCACTGTGGCTTCCCGCATTGACGCGCTGATCTCCTCCGGCCTCGTGAGCCCCGCAGGCGAGGCGAGCTCCAGCGGCGGCAGGCCGCCGTCGCGCTTTGCCTTCAACCCGGCCGCCCGCTCAGTTTTGGCGGTCGACGTCGGTGCGACGCACGTGATCGTTGCTGTCACCGACTTGGGCGGGAACGTCCTTTCCGAACGGCGGCTGGCGCAGGACGTGGCGGCCGGTCCGGAAACGGTGCTGGACACCGTTGCTGCCGAAGGACTGGCGGTCCTGGCCGAGGCAGGACGGAGCCTCAGGGACCTGGCCGGAGTGGGAATCGGGTTGCCGGGCCCTGTTGAGCACGCCACCGGGCGCCCCGTGAAGCCGCCCATCATGCCCGGGTGGGATGGGTTCGACGTCGTCCGCTACGTCCAGCGGTCCCTGCCCGTCCCGGTGCTCGTGGACAACGACGTGAACATCATGGCGCTCGGTGAGCGCACCGCGCACTGGCCCGATCACGAGAATTTCCTCTTTATCAAGGTTGCCACCGGCATCGGCGCCGGGATCATCAGCAACGGTGAGCTGCAGCGCGGCGCCAACGGCACCGCCGGCGACCTGGGCCACGTCCGTGTGCCCCGGGGCGACGACGTGCTGTGCCGGTGCGGGAACTACGGATGCCTGGAGGCGCTGGCATCCGGGCCGGCCGTGGCCGCGGAACTGGAACGCCACGGCGTACCGGCCCGCAAGGGCAGCGATGTCCTGAGGCTGGTCAGCGACGGCAATCTGCAGGCCATCCAAGCTCTGCGACAGGCCGGACGCGACGTAGGAGACGTCCTGGCCATGGCGGTGAACCTGCTCAATCCCTCAGTCATTGTCATCGGCGGCAGCCTGGGGCAGGCCGGGGAGCATCTGATGGCCGGCGTCCGCGAAGTGGTCTACCGGCGCTCGCTGCCTCTGGCAACCACCCACCTGCGCATTGCGCTGTCCGTGGCCGGGGACCAGGCAGCAATCTTCGGGGCGAGCCAGATGGTGACGCACTACGTGTTGTCCCCTGCGGCAATCGAGTCCACCATCCAGGCGGCCGGCTGAGCGGATTCAGCCGGGGCTCACGGTGCCGTGATCACCCGCACCGGTGAACCGTCAAGCCAGGCTTTGACGTCCTCAAAGGCGCCCCCGTAGAACTGCCGGTAACTTTCCTGCGTGACGTATCCGAGGTGCGGGGAGAGCACCGTGTTGGGGGTGCTGAGGAGTGGATGGGCCGGCTGGATGGGCTCAACGTCAAACACGTCCAGTGCTGCTCCGCGGATCCAGCCCTCGTTCAGGGCACGAACCAGGGCGTCCTGCTCGACCAGGGGACCGCGGGAGGTGTTCACCAGCAGCCCTTCGGGGCCAAGGAGCCGCAGTTCCCGCTCACCCACGGTCCCCTCGGAACGGGGAGAGAGCCGCAGATGGAGGGTGGCGACGTCGGAATTCCTGAAAAGGTCCTCCTTACTGACCTTCCGGGCTCCGACGTCGGCGGCAGTCTCCTCGGTCAAATTCTCGCTCCACGCAAGCACTTCCATGCCGAATGCCTGCCCGAAGGCAGCGATCCGGCGCCCGATGTTGCCCAAGCCCACCACGCCCAGGGTCTTGCCCGACAGTTCCATCCCGACGGACGTTTGCCATGTCCCGGCCCGCAGCGAGTGCTCCTCGGCCGGGAGGTTCCGGGCCAGTGCCAGCAGCAGCGCCCACGTCAGTTCGGGGGCGGCGGTGGGGGAGCCGGGCGTACCGCAGACGGTGATGCCGAGTTCGTCTGCCGCGGCAACGTCGATGGCCGCGTTGGCCATGCCGGTGGTCACCAGGAGTTTGAGGCCGGGAAGCCGCTCCAGCACCGAACGCGGGAAGGGGGTGCGTTCCCGCATGGCCACAACGATCTGGAAGCCGGCCAGCGCCGCCGCTAGGGCGTCCTCCGACTGGAACGGCTCCCGGAAGACGGACGTGGAGACGCCGGACTGTTGCAGGGAGGACCAGTCGGCGAAGCCGTGCGCCACGTCCTGGTAGTCGTCAAGGATGGCAAGCCGTTGCTGCATGTCTGTTCCTTCGTCCGGAGAAGCGGGCTGCGCGAGTTTTGTCCAGATAATGCCAGGTCCCGTCATTCTAGGGCGCATTATCTCGACAAAAACTCCCGGCTGGTGAGTCGTGATAGCAATGGGGGTGATGAAATCATTTTTATACCCTGAGGTCGCCTCGTGAGCGGACACTTCCTGGCCAAGGTTCCCAAGGGATGGATCCTGCTCGCCTGCATCGGCCTCCTGGCACTGAACCTGCGCGGACCTTTTGTGGCCGTCCCGCCGGTGGTGGACGTGATCCAGGCCGAACTCGGGTTCTCACCCGTCGTCCTGGGACTGCTGACCAGCATCCCGGTGCTGTGCTTCGCCGTGGCAGCTTCGCTGGCTTCCCTGACGGCCCGGAAATTCGGGGCGGAATTCGCAGTATCCCTCACCATCCTTGGCGTGCTGGCGGGCGTGATTGTCCGTTCAGCCGGCGGCGCGGCGCTGGTGATCACTGGAACTGTCATCATCGGCCTGGCCATCACTGTCGGTAACATCGCCGTGCCGCTGATCGTCCGCCGGGACTTCTCGCCAAGGCGGCAGGGCACAGCCATGGGCGTCTACACCGCCGCCTTGAACATCGGTTCGTTCCTGACATCGATGGTGACGGCGCCACTTGCCGAGCTGGCTGGCTGGCGGGTAGCCCTCGCGGCCGTTGGCATCCTGGCCGTGGTGGCGATTGTTTTCTGGACCCTGGCGGTGGGGCCCCGTGCGGCGTTTTTCCCCTCAGATGCAACGGTCAACGGCGGGGAAGTGCATCCGGCGGTCAAAGGGTCCGGCTGGATCACCGCCGGCCTGACCGCAGGGTTCACGGGGCAGGCGTTCTCCTACTACGCGGTGACAGCCTGGCTGCCGAGCTACCTCAACGATGAGCTGGACATGTCCGCCTCTGCCGCAGGAGCGGGATCCTCGCTGTTCCAGATCTTCGCCATCGTTGGCGGCCTGGGCGTTCCCTTCGCCGCCAAATACTTCAGTACGACGACGGTGGCGGTCACCTTGGGCCTCATGTGGACGGCGGTGCCCGCCGGGCTGATGCTGGCCCCGGACCTGTGGTGGCTGTGGTCCATTTCCGGTGGCGTTGCGCAGGGCGGCGGCATCACCCTTATCTTCATTGCGATCATCAAACTGGCCAAGGACCAGGCATCGGCCGGCCGCATGTCCGCCACGGTTCAGGGGCTTGGTTACTGCTTTGCTGCCGTGGCGCCGCCGCTTGTGGGATACGTCCACAACACAACGGGGTCGTGGACGCCGGCGCTGCTGCTGGTTCTGGGGTCCACGCTGATGTTCTTCGTTTGCACCACCGCCTCCGTGCGGCTGGTGCCGAAGGGGCGCTGACCGCCCCCGCCGCCGTCGTTCTTCCCCCCACCCTTCCCTTTCTTTCCCATCCCCCAAACGCTCTCTCACTTAATGCGGCTTAACGGCC
>NZ_JACXBW010000007.1 GCF_014712225.1 Pseudarthrobacter sulfonivorans | reverse complement strand
CGCCATCTACTGGACCGCCGCCACCGGCGCGCAGCTCAGCCCCAACGGACCAATTCGCAGTGCCTGGGCCTCCCAGGGCTGGGAATCCGGCCCCCTCGGCTACCCCACCACCGGCGTATTTTCGACTGTTGGTGGTGGTAACGCGCAGAGCTTCCAGGGCGGCCGAATCGATTGGTCTCCAACCGGTGGCACAAGAATCACCAACGTGGCGCGGTAGATGTCCCGGCTCGGTGAGCTTGGCAAGGTGGGGGTGGTGTCGGCCTGCCGCTCCAGGAGGGAAGTCGCGGCCAGGAGCCTGAAGCGCAGGATAGGCTGAATCAATGCGAGAAGAATCCTTACCTAACGCGGCGGCTGCTGACACCCGGCCGCTAAGAATCGCCGTCGCCATGCTGACCTTAGTGCCCGGCGGGATGGGCGGCGGGGAAACCTACGCCCGCGGGTTACTCCGCGGACTGGCATCGCGCAGGGACATAGCCGCGACGACATATGTCAGCAAAGCGGGCGCGGGCTTTTCCGGACGGATTCCCGAGGTGGTTTGCCCGGAGATATCTGGCGGAGGTTCCTCGAAGGAGCGCATTCTTGCCCTCGTTACAGGGTTGATCAGGCGCAAGGCCCTCCTAACCCGCATGGAGGGCAATGATGTTTTTCATGTGCCGTTCGCAGTAAACGTTCCAGTCCCTCGCCGGTCGATGCCTTCGGTACAGACCCTTTGCGACGTACAGCACCGCGACCTACCCCATCTGTTCAGCCGCGTCGAGCGTCTTTATCGAAGGGTTTTCTATGAGCGCGCGGCTCGTAAAGCGGATGCTGTGGTCACCATCAGCCGATTTGCCAAGCAAACTATTGTGGACCACCTGAAGATCGACGCTGACAAGGTTTTCATCGCCCCGTTGGCTGTCGACGCCGACGAGTTCACACCAAATACTGGTGAGCGAGAGAACTTCATCTTCTATCCAGCACGTGGGTGGGCTCACAAGAACCACGCCACACTTTTTGCAGCCATGCGCATTCTGCAAAGCGAGCAGCCGGATTTGCGGCTGGTCCTCACGGGCGGCGGCCTTGAACGACTCACCGATGTACCCGAGAATGTGGATGTGAAAGGCCTAGTGCCGTTTGCCGAACTACTTGAACTCTACCGACGCGCGAAGTGTTTGGTCTTCCCAAGCCTCTACGAAGGATTCGGGTTGCCGCCTTTGGAAGCCATGGCCTCTGGCTGTCCGGTGGCCTCGTCTACGGCCGGCTCCTTGCCCGAAGTATGTGGTGACGCTGCGGTCATGTTCGATCCCAATTCGCCGCGTGCGATTGCAGACGGAATAATGGACGCAATCGCCCGTACCGCTGAGCTTCAGGCTAAGGGATTTCTGCAGGTCAAGAAGTTCACGTGGGAAAGCTGTGCGGAGGCCCACGAAGTTGCCTACCGGTACGCTGTGAGCTGCCACGCGCAGCCAGACATCTAGCTCCAATACGCCCCTACTGACAGAACACTATATAGTGGCTCTGCTTGACTATTCGAACTAAAAGGACAACACCCCCTATGCCTCGTGCGCTTATTACCGGCATCACCGGTCAGGACGGCCTTTATCTTGCAGAGCTGCTGCTCGCAAAGGGTTACGAAGTCTTTGGCCTGATCAGAGGCCAAAACAACCCCAAGTTTGAGCTCGTACAGAGAACAGTTCCGGGCGTGCAGCTGCTCACGGGAGACCTCACCGACGTTTCCTCGCTTGTACGCGTGCTGGCCATTGCCCAACCCGACGAGGTTTACAACCTTGGGGCGATTTCCTTCGTTGCTTACTCTTGGGAAAACGCATCCATGACATCCGATGTCACGGGCAAGGGAGTGTTGAACATTCTCGAAGCCACCAGGCTCTATGCTGGGGAAGACTTGAGTAAGGTGCGCTTCTACCAAGCATCCTCTTCAGAGATGTTTGGCAAAGTCCAACAAGTACCGCAGAGGGAAGAGACGCTTCTGTGGCCGCGCTCCCCCTATGGGGTGGCCAAGGTCTTCGGTCATTACATGACTATCAACTACCGCGAGTCATACGGAATGCACGCCTCAAGCGGGGTCCTTTTCAACCACGAGTCGCCACGCCGCGGCCCGGAGTTCGTTACGCGGAAAGTCTCCCAGGCCGTGGCCAGGATCAAGCTCGGTCTCCAGGATGAGATCGTGCTGGGTAATTTGGACGCCAAACGCGACTGGGGCTTTGCAGGTGACTACGTAGAGGCCATGTGGCTGATGCTTCAGCAGCCCGAGGCCGACGACTACGTGATCTCCACGGGTGAGACTCACTCCATCGAGGAACTCCTGGTCGTGGCCTTCGAAGCAGCTGGACTCGATGATTGGCACCGCTATGTCCGGCAGGACCCTAAGTTCATGCGGCCTGCTGAGGTGGATCTCCTCATTGGCGACTCTTCCAAGGCCCATAGCGTCCTGGGATGGAAGCCGAAGGTTTCCTTCAAGGAACTCATAGCCATGATGGTCGAAAACGACTTGATGGAGCAGCGGCTGCTGTCCAAATGACGATCGTCGCCCCAGTACGAGACGAGGCAGCCATGACCCGAACCGCCTTCATAACCGGCGTCTCTGGTCAAGACGGTTATTATCTCGCGCAGCATTTGGTCGGTGCGGGCTGGCAGGTGCACGGGATGACCCGGTCGGGGGATGCTCCCAAGCAACTGCCTGAGCCGGTAACCGTACACATCGGGGACTTGGCTAACCCGGCGCGGCTCGGCGCCTTGATTGAAGAAGTCCAACCGGACACGATTTTCAATCTTGGCGGCACTAGTTCAGTAGCCGCATCTTGGCGGCAGCCGTACGAAACCTCCATCAGCACTGGCGCCGCATCGATCGCCCTGCTCGAAGCCGCCTGGCAGTTGCAGGAGCAAAGCGGGCGTGACGTACGGTTTCTGCAGGCGTCCAGCGCTGAGATCTTCGGTAATGCGACGCAAATCCCGCAAGATGAGCTCACTCCCGTTCGGCCAATCACGCCCTACGGCTCGGCCAAGGCATTCGCGCATCATGCAGTGGGCACCTATAGGGCACGCGGCTTGTTTGCTTCCTCAGCAATTCTGTATAACCATGAGTCGCTTCGACGACCGCCGAGTTTCGTCACTCGGCGGATCACCCTCGGAGTGGCTGCCATCGCTTTGGGTCTGAAGGATCGCCTGAGTTTAGGCAACCTGGAGTCGATCAGAGATTTTGGCTGGGCACCTGACTATGTCGATGCCCTGGCACGGATTGCCGCAGCGGATCAGGCGGATGACTTCGTTGTCGCGACCGGCATCTCCCACAGCGTGAGGGAATTCGCGGAATGTGCATTCGCCGCCGCAGGAATTAGTGACGGGTTGGAGCGGGTGGACTTGGACTCCAGGTTCCGTCGACCAGTGGACGCGGCCGAGATGCGTGGCGACTCGAGTAAGATTGCGGCGAAACTGGGCTGGACCGCCACCACCACATTTAAGCGCATTGTGCAGTCAATGGTGGAGCATGACATCGAGCTTGTCCGCGAACACGGTCTTGCTGCCCTACCAGCGGATTAGGTTATTGCATCACGGCACAGTAGCCGCTGCCCACAAAGTGAAAGTGACGAATTGACCGATATCTCCCAATCGTCCGAGTTTCTTCCCGAGCAGCCAACGGGGCGGGGTGCGAGCATCTCGGGCAGGTCCGCGGCGGGCGTCGGGGGCGCCTCCGTCCTTGCGGCCGCCGCTGGCATCCTGATCCTCTTCGTCACCAGCCACGCCTTGTCGCCGGCCGATAACGCTGAGTTCTTATCCTTCTGGGCGGCTCTCTTTTTTGTGTGCGGAGTTCTGGGAGGCATTCAAGCAGAGTCAACAAGGGCGGTCGGCGCCGCCAGGGCGGCACACGCTTCAGATAGCGCCCAAGGCGCCCCCGTTCTCACCTCTGGGCTTATTGTCGGCGCGTCCGCTGCATTGATTGTTCTTCTCCTCTCCCCCGTTCTGGGCACCTATCTCTTCCCGACGGATACAGTGGCGATCGTCGGGGTTCTGGTTGCCACGGCCATCCTGTTCTCATGCCATGCGACCCTAGCGGGCGCTGCACAGGGAAATGACCAGTGGTCCTTGTTTGCCGGGATGGTCTCACTGGAGGCGGTTCTTCGCTTGACCGCCATTGCGGCGGCCGCAGCCTTAGCCGCCCCCCTTGTGGGACTCGAGCTTGCATGTCTCGCGGCCCTCACGGCATGGGTCGTGGTGGCACTCGTCTCGCCAGCTGCCCGAAGTTCTCTCAGATCCCGAGCGGATGTAGGCCTTTGGAGGCTCCTCCAAAACACCGGACATGCACTCCTTTCAGCAGCCTCATCGGCTTCCCTGATTGTTGCCTTTCCCATCCTTCTGAAGCTCACGACTCCACAAGCGGACTACGCATTGTCTGCGCCAATTCTCTTGGCTATTTCGCTGACTAGAGCTCCGATTATGGTCCCGCTTCAGGCGTTCCAGGGCGTGGCGTTGGCCGAGATCGTGCGTGATCCTCAGAACGGCTGGCGGGGGCTAAAGAAGCCACTGGTTGCGCTCGTGGGGGTTGGCGTACTCGGTGCAGCGGCCGCTTGGTTGGTCGGACCGCTACTGATGCTCTTCTTCGGACCCGCTTACAAGGTGGAAGGCTGGGCTCTGGCTGCACTGACACTTGCTGCCGTGCTCATGGCCGTTCTGACGTTGCTCGGCACCGTCGTCATCGGTTTGGGCAATCATCGTGCGTACTCCGCGGGCTGGCTGACCGCGACGGCAGTTGCAATCGGACTGCTCCTGCTGCCCGCGGGCGTCGAGATCCGCAGCATCCTCAGCTTGGGGCTGGGACCTCTCGCCGGCATTGCCGTTCATGCTGTTGCAATCGCCGCAATCGTTCGGAACCGTCGGGGATCCGCAGTCCAGCCCGATCATTGAGCCGGCAAGAGGTTATGTCAGCCTTAGCCCAAAACGAATTCCTTGAGGCGCCCGAGCACGATGCTTCTCTCGAGGTTAGCGAAATGGTACGTCTTGCCTCGAGCGCCCAGTTCCTTGCGCTCCTCCGGCGTCATGCGGTAGATCGCCCTAACATTTTCGGCCAAAGCCGTCGAATCGCCGGCAGGCCCAACGAGCCCACATTGGGCAGCGTCCTCAACTAGGGACCGAACCTCGCCATCCATAGCAAGGGCAAGCGGCCGGCCGGAAGCGATGTACGACATGACCTTTGCCGGTATCGTCGCTTCAAGCAGCTCGCTTCGGACCAGGCAACCGACCAGCACGTCAGCCAAAGTCGTATATTTGGGGACGTCGGTGACGGGATGGTGGCCTTCGAAGCGGAACACGTCTTCCAAGCCGCGCCGTGCGACTTCAAGTTCCACCTGGCTTCGACTCATGCCATCGCCGACGATCACCCACGTTATGGCCAGGCCCTCAGACTTGAGCCGTTCAGCAGCATCGATAATAGTATTAAATGACTGTGCCGGACTGATATTTCCGGTGAATACTGCCTTGAAGCCAGCACCTAAATGCTCGGCCAGGTCAGCGTCGAGAATTTCCTCTTCGTAGAGGCTTTCGCAGGCTTGCGGCACAACAGTAATTCGGTCGTCGGAAATACCGGTGATGCCAATTATCTTCGAGCGCATCTGCTCGGAAAGAACAACAATCTTGTCAGGTTGACGATAATGCCAGTGCGAAACTTTCTCGGCCAGACGTCGCAGCATTTTGCTTTTTATATCCAGAACTGAAAACAAATTTTCCGGCCACAAGTCGAGCACGTACATCGTCGACTCTATTCCGCGAATCTTCGAAAGAAGGATTCCGGCTATGGACATCATTACTGGTGACAGTTGGTACAGAAATATCTTGTCATACTTACCAAAAAGAAGACGCGGAAGATGCAGAAGGCTACCCATCGGAAATGACACATAATTCAAGAAAATGCGCATACTGGAGTTGTTGCCGCGAGGTATCTCAGGCGCGCGATATACCTTGATTCCATTATGATCCTGCCGGAACGGACCACGGAACGAGTAGCCTGGAAAGAGTTCGCCGCGCGGATAGTTCGGAAGTCCGCAAAGAACCTCAACGTCCAAATCGTTTTCGACAAAATAATCACATATGTCATTTATGCGAAAACCCTCTGGCCAGAAGTGCTGACCGACTACCAATATCTTAGGTTTTTGTGGCCCCACTACGATGCCGACGAAATTGAGGGAAGCAACGACTTCAGGTAGTCGGTGGTTTTGATCTTCTCGATGATCTGGTCCACTGTGAGCTGGTGCGTGTTATGCGATGTGTACTCCTCGAGGGACTCACTAACGACGTCACCGGACTCGACAAACTTCGCATAATTAAGGTCGCGCGTATCGGCAGGGACGCGGAAGTAACCGCCCAAATCCTCGGACTTAGCCCGTTCCTCGCGGGTCAGAAGCGTCTCGTGTGCCTTTTCACCATGCCGCGTACCAATCACATTTACTTCGGCATCGGACTGGAACAGGTGCTTCATCGCTAAAGCCAGGTCCCCCACCGTCGATGCATCAGCTTTCTGCACGAACAAGTCGCCCTGGTTGGCGTTCTCGAAGGCAAACAGAACCAGATCGACGGCCTCGTCCAGATTCATCAGAAAACGAGTCATATGCGGGTCCGTGACAGTAAGCGGCTTGCCCTCACGAATCTGGTCTGCGAACAGGGGGATAACAGAGCCTCGTGAGGCCATGACGTTTCCGTAACGGGTGCAGGAAATAAGGGTGTCAGAGGCATCGACGTTGCGCGACTTCGCAATTACGACCTTTTCCATCATGGCCTTTGACGTTCCCATGGCATTGATGGGATAAGCTGCTTTATCTGTAGAAAGACACACGACTTTCTTGACCTTGGCGTCAATTGCAGCGGTCAGGACATTGTCGGTTCCCAGAACGTTGGTTCGGACTGCCTCCATAGGAAAAAATTCACACGATGGGACCTGCTTGAGCGCCGCGGCGTGAAATATGTAGTCCACTCCGCGGACCGCTTCACGTACACTCTCAAGGTTGCGCACATCACCTATGTAGAACTTTAGTTTCTCGTTGCTGTACTGCTTCCTCATGTCATCCTGCTTCTTCTCATCCCTCGAGAAGATTCGGATCTCCCGTATGTCCGTGTGGAGGAAGTGCTTCAGGACAGCATTACCGAACGACCCAGTGCCTCCGGTAATCAAAAGTGTCTTGTTCTTGAACAATTTGTCTCCTAGGTAAGCGGGTGGTTACGGCTTCGAACACGGCTGCAACCGTTAGATGATATCAGCGAGTCTCAAGGCGGCCACATGGCGGGCCGTCGACCAACCTACGGGCTGAATTCGGATTGGAAGTGTTTCGGCGTAGAATCTCAAGCATGCTTAGCCCACAATCCCGCCGAGTTCTAGTGATCATGCCCGCCTGGAACGAGGGGGAAACAGTCGGTGACACGGTTGCTGAGGTCCACCGTCTCAACGAAGGATACGACGTCCTGGTCGTCGACGATGGGTCGAAGGACGCGACCGCGGCGGTGGCATCGAGTGCCGGTGCCACCGTACTTCGATTGCCGTTTAATATGGGTGTCGGCGGGGCGATGCGCGCCGGCTTTAAGTACGCCGACCGTCATAGCTACGACGCCGTCATTCAAGTTGACGCCGACGGCCAGCACGACCCCCGTGAAATTGCCTCCGTTTTGGCAGGACTTGATACCGCCGATATTTCCATCGGTGCACGCTTTGCAGCCAAAGGTGACTACAAGGTTTCAGGTCCGCGCCAATGGGCGATGGTTTTCCTTGCCGCAGTCATCTCGCGACTCGCGCGGACCAAGCTCACGGATGTCACTTCGGGGTTCCGCGCGGGGAACAGGCGAGCGATTGCGCAATATCTTGATCACTATCCGGCTGAGTACCTCGGCGACACGATTGACTCACTCGTAGTTGCTGTCAAGTCTGGCTGCAGGGTCACCCAGATTCCGGTTGCGATGCGCCCCCGCCAAGGCGGAACCCCGAGTCACAATCCAGTGAAGTCAGCGGTCTATCTGTTGCGATCTGTGTTTGCCCTGCTCTTTGCGGTGACTAGAAGCCGCTCCAGAATTGTTGTCCAGGAAGGTACGGTCTGATGGGGAACACGGTCGCTGCCTTTGTTTTCGCCGCGCTCATGGTGGGCATAGTTCTGGAGCTCGTCCGCCGGAAGATTTTTCGTGAAAAGTACGCAGCACTGTGGCTGATCATTGGTGCCAGCGCCTTGGTCCTTGCAGGGTGGCCAGACCTACTCAACAGTGTCAGTAAGCTTCTTGGCATACAGGTCGCGTCCAATCTCCTGTTTGCTATGTGTATCGTTCTGATACTCGGCGTCTGTCTGCACCTTTCCTGGGAACTCTCCGTGGTTGAAGACGAGAATCGAACGTTGGCCGAAGAAGTCGCAATCCTGCGCGCTTCCGTTGAACGGTTGGAAGCAGACTTCCAGCGGGTTCCCCGCCTCGCCCGACAGTCGGGAGAGCCCACATCTGTCGGGCTCGAAGGACCGTCCGCGCCGTGTCCCACCGACGACTGAGCTGGCCGCCCGCAGCTGCCGGGTAGAGGCCCGCCTCAGCGTAGAATTAGGTATCCAACTTGTTTCACCGCGTAACCCTGCGCAGTTTCGGGCCGTGGAATGACGAAGTCGTGAACTTCAGGGCAAAGCCGGCTGACCACGACCACTAAGGAATCATGCTCAGCCCTGAAACACATGCCAATGACACAGTCACAGCCGACAACGTCTCGACCTGGCGTCGGCGGCGCCAACCGAAGCGTGCGGGTGCAACGGTTCCTGTATACATAGGAACCGCCCTGGCCGCCGCGCTAATGTTCGCGGCTGTCGCCATGACGCGGAACGCTGGAGGATTAACTGGCTGGGGGTTCGGCCCGGTCCTTGGCCTTGTGCTGATATTGATACCGATCTCTCGAAGCTTGTCCCTGCGCATAGTCTTTTCTGTGGTGGTGCTTGCTGGAACGGCCCCGATCATGTGGTGGGTATCGGGCCCGGTACCGGGGCTGAACCGCGGCACAGTCGTCCTGGCCCTGGCAGCGGCCGCTCTGGCTGCCACCGCCAGCTATTGGCTGCTGACACGGCGACCAGTTCGAGCTTTCCTTCCGCAATTTCATGCGGTCGACGGACTTCCGGTCCTCTCGGCAGTCGCTTCCGTGTGGGTGGTGCAGGGCTTCATCACAGTCCGCTCTGTCGAGCAGGCACTGCAGTTGCTCACCCAGTCCTGGGATTTCGCTCCGCACTTCAATATGTACAACATGATTCGCAACCATGGTGCTGTCTTAGCAGTGCTCCCAGCATCGCCCGACGGCGGACCTTGGTCTGCGGCCACGTATCCTCAGGGATTCCACGCTTTAGTCGCCACGCTGGCTGAAGTGGTCGCCGGGGGCCGGGCTGGGGACGTGGGGCAGGAAGTTGTGCTTTTCTGTCGGTTAGTCGGAGTTGTCACCGTTCTCGGCACCCTCTTAGTTGTTGCAGGCCTGACGGCTTTACCGGTGTTTCGCCGCAACTTCTTTGTGACACTGCCGCTGGTTGCCATTGTGGCTACCGCGTGGGTTGTGGGCCCGGGCGCTATCCCTGTTTTCGGTGCGTTTCCCAATTTTGGCCTTGGGGTGGCACTTTGCATCGCTTGCATAGCCATCGTTCAACTCAGGCGTGTCATCCATCCGGCGCTCGGATCCTCCATCCTTATGCTCGCGTTGATCGGTGTTGCCCACGGATGGATTCTCCTCCTTTTGCTTTGCCTTCCTAGTGTTGTTGTCTATGGCTGGCACTTATTTCTGCATCGGAGGCAGATCGGACTCGGCGTCTGGCTTTTCCAGGCCGTGTTGGTCTCGCTTGGGGGTGCGGCCTTTATTGCTGCGATCTGGCAGGTGCGAAGTATGTCGGCGGGGGAAGTCCTCACGACGACGGGCGGCATAGCCCTGGCGGACACGGGAGTGGCCGTGCTCTGCGTCGTCGCCAACGCCCTCGTGGCCTTAGCGTTTTACTCCCGAAGAAAGGTCGGCTCGGCTGAAGCCCGGCACGGAACCCTGACTTCCCTGCACGTTCTAGCCACTCCCCTCTTCGCCGCGGCACTGCTGATATGTCTAGCGGTCTTCCAACTCACGCAGGCCGGTGCCTTAACCTACTATTTTCACAAATCTTTCCTCGCCGTCGAGATTCTCGCCATCGTCTGTACCGTCGTCGGCGCCGCCGAACTCTGGTCTCCGCTCCTTGTGGCAAGGAGTCGCAGGAAGGCTTTTGTTGCAGCCTCACTGCTCACAGCATTGGGTGCCACACACTTCTTTGGCCTGCCCTTTACCGGCCTGAGCCAGCAAGGCCTGAAGCCGACCGCGCACGGGGCGAATGCTCTCTTACAGCAGAGCACGTCGCTTGCCGGCCCAATTCCGCCGTTGGTCTCGAAACTTGTACAGGTTGCCCGGGTCAAACAGGAGCGGACCTTCATATATGTGGGCTTCAACGACTACTTTGATCCGATGTTGGCGGCCCAGTGGTCACTGACTCTGCAGGGTAAATGGACGAATAAGATCGAACCCGCGATTCCCCTGGTCCGGCCTATGTACCAAGGCCCTTCCAAAGTTCCCGATGCCATCAGCGGAATCCTTGACACCATGCCTGAATTGGACGTCCTCGTTGATCAGGGTCTCGTCCCCGAGCTGCGTGCCGCATTTCCCCAACATGCTTCGAGGATCATCACCTACTAGCTGCCGCACCAGGCGGCAGGCGGCAGGCGGCGGGGAAACTTTGCGGCGAACTTCTCAGCTCGTCGCATCACGTCAACAGCGGCCTCGCTGAGCCCGACGTGCAAGCCTGACCAGTTCCTAGGGCAGTCTCCCACTGGTGGCCGCTTGGAGCGCAGCAACAAAGTCACGGCTGTCCAACAGGACTGTATGACCGGTTCGGTGACCAGTGGCAAGGCACGCGTGGCTGTCGCTTACCGGGACCAGGACGGCCTGTTGCCTCACGTCAACCGCTGCAACACAAAAGCCGCCCCGGATAGCCGGGGCGGCTCTGTGTTGGAGCACGGGTCACCGATCGATGTTGACGAAAATTCCTGTGCGCTGATGATGGGTGTGGGCCGTGGAACGTATGAAGTTCACTGCCCTCCTCGACGTATCACTGATCTGGTAGTCGACCGGGATCCCGGGCCGGCCATCCGTCTCGTACTGATCCAGAACCATATCGATGGCGTCGACTATGGCTTCTGCCTTCACGCCTGTGGTGATTATGGCTGCCGTGTCCAAAGATTCAGGACGCTCGATTGCATCCCTCAACGTCACTGCCGGGAAGCCCAGCAACGAAGATTCTTCGCTGATGGTGCCGCTGTCCGAAAGCACCAGTTTGGCTTCCTGCTGGAGCCGTATGTAGTCATTGAAGCCGAACGGCGGGTGGAAACGCAAGCCACGCTTAAGCTCTTCGGGCTGATCCTCCAACCGTTTGCGGGTCCGGGGATGGGTTGAGACGAGGACTGGAAGATTATGCCGTTCGCTGACCGTTTGAAGTGCCTTGAGAATCTCAGTCAACCGTTCCGGACTGTCGACGTTTTCTTCACGGTGCACGCTCACCATGAAGTAACCGCCAGAAGTTAGATCCTGCTTCTCAAGGATTTCGCTGGCCGCGATGGCGTCGGCATTGCCGGACAACACCTCCTTCATCGGTGACCCGGTGAGCAGAATCCTTGACGGATGGAGCCCCTCGGCGAGCAGATTCCTTCGAGCATGCTCGGTATACACGAGGTTATAATCGGCGACGTGATCGACCAGCCGTCGGTTCGTCTCTTCGGGAACGTTTTCGTCGAAACAACGGTTTCCCGCTTCCATGTGGTACACGGGGATGCGAAGGCGTTTGGCCATGAGCGCCGAAATACAGCTGTTGGTGTCGCCCAAAACAAGCATGGCATCCGGTTTCTCGGCCAATAGCACCTGCTCGGTCTTGGCAAGTATGGACCCGAGGACGGCACCCAACGACGTTGTGTCCGCTTCCAAGAAGTGATCGGGCCTCCTGAGACCCAGATCCTCAAAAAAGACCTCATTCAACTCATAGTCGTAATTTTGGCCCGTGTGGACGAGGATGTGATCGGTGCTACGGTCAAGCCGCCGAATTGTAGCCGCCAAACGAATAATCTCCGGCCTAGTGCCTACAATGGTCAATACTTTTAGCCTGCGGCCAGCGTCGGTCATACTTCCTCCGGGAAAGTGTCGGGAGAGCTTGGGTCAAATATCTCGTTGATCCAGAACATAGTGTAGAGCTCATCGGGTCCGGTATTGGTGATCTTATGTGACCACATCGTTGGCATATCGACGGCTACAGGATTGGTGCCCCCTACCGGAAACGTCAAGACCTCATCGGAAAAAAGCTTCCGCATGGAAATTTCGGCCGTTCCTGAGAGGACCGTAAACCGTTCGATTTTGCGGCGATGATAGTGCTGCCCTCTGGTCACACCGGGCATCGTGGTCGAAAATGATGACTGTCCTTCACCACCGGCGCTTCTGACTACCTCAAAGAACGCACCGCGCGCATCTTCTTTCCGATTCAAGGGAATGGGAAGGCGATCGCCAACCAAGAATGAGCGGTAGGTATTGAACAAATCGCGCTCAAACGAATTGGCGATATCCGGAATAGTACCTGTGGAGTAAGTGCCGGCCATCTCCTGAATGAGCGCAGCGATCTCACTCACTCGCCGACTTGTGGCGAGTCGAAGCGAATCCTCAGGCTCGTGGAGGCCTAGAAGCACTTCTGCCGCCACCTGCGCGTGCAGCAGCAACAGGTCTTTGTCGTCCTGGACCTCTAGTTGTTTTCCTTGGGCCGCTAGCTGGCAGAAAGTCGCCACCACCGAGTTGTAGAAGGGAACGCCATGCTCGCCGAAAAGGTTCGGCAGCCTGACATCGACGAAACGGGCACCGGCCTGTTCGGCTGCCCGCCGTAAAATTTCCCCGGCTTCTTGCTTGCCCTTGCCGTACGGACTGTCGTTACCCGCCTGAATGGAGTTGGCGTAGACCACCGTGGGAGGCTTCGTCGATGTCTGCCCCAGTGCGGTGGCCAGCTGCTCAGCGAACCGTACGTTCCCCTGTCTGACATCATCGTCCGAGCCACGGTTCACTCCCGCTATGTGCACCAACATGCTCGCATGGCCCAGAGCGTCAACCGCGGAGTCGACATCAAATTTGTCTCCCAGGGCCAACGCCTCGGTCTGCTTGCCAAGGCTCTCCGCCAGTACCCGTGTGTGCCATCCGAGGAAACCGTTGCTTCCCGTTAGGACGATCGTCATTCCTGCCTCCCTTTCACCCTTACACAACTCATTACCCACACGCAGTCAATTTGTAAATTTTCGCTGCTCCTTCGGAATCAACAAGCGTCGCAACTCCTGCCTCCGCAAGGTTATCCAGGCCCCTGAAACCGTTGTCCCCGCCGTGTACTTCCCGATGACCAAAATCGAGCACATAGGTCAGCTTCAGCCGCTCAACAATCGGGCAGACTGATGGATCCACTGCAGCGGTATTCAAGGCCGTATACAGCTTCTCCGAGCCAGGGCGCAACTCGCTGAGTATATGGAATTGAATGACTTGGCGGCCCGTAAAGGCATATGCCAACGCGCTTCCATTCCACGGATTGCCTATAAGTATCGCGTCTTCAGGGATCTCATTCTTAATCCGTGTAAGTAACGACATCTCATCGGCAGACACCAAAGGCGAGTCTTTCGTCAACTGGTAGCCGCCGGCTGCCGAACTGGTGGCTTCACGGACATTTGCCTGCTGCGTGCCCAGCACCAAAAGACTTGCAAGCGCCAGCCCCGCAACCACGACTACGTAAGTTGGCCTTTTGCTGGATCTCGCCGGGGACGATTTAGTAGCAAACGGGAATGAGGAAAATGTTGGAACGACGAATCTATCCCAGCCACGGACCGCTCCTACAACAGCAAGCGGCAGGATAACCACTGGTAGCAGCGATGCAAGGCGCGGTGGATCGTTGTACCACACCCCAGTGAAGAACGTCCGCATCTCACCAAACGGGAAGGACGCCACGATGACAAATAGACCCGAAATAACCAAGTACATTCCAACGAGCCAGATGTGGCTGCGCCGGCGGATCAAAGAAATGAGTCCAGCCACGGCTAGGACCATCACAACCCACGAGACAGACCGACCAATTGTGGCACTGGCAATTACCTCCCCGATCGCCCTGGCGGTCGTTTCAACCGGGGGCCAGAACGCCGCTATCTCGGGCGGCCTGATTGTCTTCCAAAGGACCGCAATCATGCCCAGGCCGATCAGCAGCAACAAAATCATCCCCGGCATGATCCACCGAGATCTGCCGGACCGCCGCGCCACGGCCAATGTATACCTGGTCCAGAGGATCAACAATGGCGCCAGTGACATCGCCACCAGCGCCATAATGCTGCTCGGGTGCGCAAGTGCGATGCCTGGGAGAACGGAAAGCAACAGGAGCCATGCCACTGGCTTGGACTCAACTGCGCCGTTCGCCAATCCCATCGCCCGAATGGCGAGCCCCACGGCCACTGGCAAGAGTGCGTTGCCTAGGAAGTTCGGGTAAAGGACACCGAAGTCCAGGAGTAGCAAGGGAAATGCACCGAATCCTGCAGACAGGATACCGGCCGCAACGCTGACGACGACCCGGTTGCCAAGAACCTGATGAGCCAGGAAAATGCAGCCAAGCGGCCACACCAAAGCGCCGATGACTATATTAACGACGTTCACGGAGACCGGGATTTCGGAGCCCGTTATCGACGCAACGAGCGCGACAAGATCGTGCCACGCTGCGGGGTAGAATCCTCCACCCGTCATTGAACTCACCGTAATGGACGAGCCTGAGCCGGTATCGAGAATATAGCGGATGGCGTTCAGATGAAAGACATTGTCAAACGTCTGCGAGAAGCCCTCTGGGCGGCCGAAGGCCGCAACCAGTCGCCGTCCTATGAGAAAAGCAGCGGCAAGAACCGCCAGCGTGTGACCTGCACCCACCCACCATGTGATGGAGCGGAACCGATGATCCGGAGCCCGCAAACTACCGCCGAAACGGGCCGTTATGACGAACGCAATGGCTGCAATCACCGCGGCCACTACAACAACAGGCAGAAGCGACCAATTCATATTGACGATCGGCGCGAGCAACGCTGAAACTGCGACAATCGACACCGTGATGGCCGGCGCCACACCGAAAAGAGCCGTTCCACGGACTCGACTTGCCCAAGCAACAAGCGCTCCAGGCACAAAGAACAAGCCGATCGCCACCAGGACAAGCGGGCCTACTGACCACCAGGACAAGGAAATCCTCCAACTGCTTTCAAAATACGAGTTCAACCGACCGTCACGCCAGTGTCATAAGCCGCCCACCGAATCATACGCGACGGACATAACAAGCCTGCGCCACTGTTGCCGGGCTCATTCTTGGCTAACGTCCTAATGAACTGCCGCGTCTGCCGGCTGGGCGTGATGGTCCGTCCAATTGCTCAAGCGCGCAAAAGCGATACGGCCTTGTCGATCGGTCCATCGAACATAAGGTTTCCGTGCTCCAAAAGCACACCACGGGAGCAAATGCGCGACACAAGGTCCAAGTCGTGGCTCACGACCACGAGTGTCTTACCGTTCTTCGCAAGCTCTTGAATCTTGTCGATGCATTTCCGTTGAAACGGCTCGTCACCCACGGCCAGGATTTCGTCGATCAGGAAGACTTCAGGATCCGTATGGACTGCAACCGAAAAAGCCAGCCTAAGGTACATTCCGGAGGAATAGAATTTCACCTCGGTGTCGATGAATTCGCCGATTTCCGAGAACTCAACAATGTCGTCAAAGCGATCTTTAACCTGCTGCTCAGTCATTCCGAGGATGGCGCCGTTCAGGAACACGTTGTCGCGACCCGAAAGATCGGGGTGGAAACCAGCCCCGACCTCGATGAGGCCCGCGACGCGACCGCGCGTTCGCACGGTCCCGGAGTCCGGCAGCATGACACCCGAAATGTGCTTCAGTAGGGTCGATTTCCCGGAACCGTTAAGCCCCAGCAATGCTACGGTCTCCCCTGTCTTGACTTCCAAGGAGACGTTCTTCAGGGCATGAAACTTCTTGGACATATCGCCGCGTCGCCCCTTCGCCAGCCAGACGACCGCTTCCTTGATGGAACGGGTGTGACGAAGGACAAACTCCTTGCTTATGCCGGAAACCTCAATTGCGTTTACCACTCACAGCTCCTGAGCAAAACGGCCCTCAAGCCGCCGGAAAGTAAATTGTCCCAAAACGAGGACCGCCAGGGAAACTGCAAGCCCCACGGGCAACCACAGGACGAACAGATTTGGAGGTATCGCCGATGAACCGTCAGTTGTCGGGAACCAGAACGCGTAGTGGAACAGCTCCACGCCAATCGTGATTGGATTCGCCTGATAGACCGCATACCCGACAGAGCCAAGCTTGTCGTGGACCATGGTCCAGGCGTACATCACTGGAGATGCCCAAGTAGCCACCATGAGCAACATGTCGACAATGTTTTCGGAATCCCTGAAATACACATTCACGGCCCCGAACAAGAGCCCAAGTCCTGTGGCGAGCAGGGCTACCACGACAAATCCACATAGTGCGGTCAGCAGCTGGAGTGCATCCGGGCGCCATCCGGCAAAGAGGCAGGCAGCCACCAGGACCACAAGCTGAGGAAAGAAGTGAACGGCCGATACCCAGACGGAGGCCACGGGAAACAGTTCCCGCGGGAGGTAGATCTTCTTGATGAGATTGCCGTTGTTGACTATTGACCGGGCTGCGTTCCCCAAGGCCTCGGAGAAGAAGTTGATGAGAACTATGCCCGAGAACAGGTATACGGCGTAGTTCGCCAAACCGTCCGGATTCCTCGGGCTGCGTTCCAACCCGAGAAATACGCCCAAGGCCACGTAGAACACGATGAACTGCACTCCGGGCTTGACGTAAGACCAGAGCAGGCCCAGGGCAGAACCTCGGTAACGTATTTTGAGCTCCTTGCGCACCAACAGTTTCAGCAGGAATCCCGACTGACGAATGTCGCGGATGCCGCCGCTGACCCCGGGCGTCGTCAGTTCCGCGGCAACGCCTTCGCTCACTTGATCTCGTTCTGAGTGTGCTGCTCGAACGTCTTCCTCCAGGATTCAATGGAAGTGAGCTCGTTCATAGCTGCCTTGTACTTCTTACTAAGCGCGGGCCAATCCTTAAGGAGCTCGGCGTGCAGGCGTGCGCTTTCGGCCAACATCTTGCGGAGCTTTTTCGGATCACGCCGGTACCAGGACGCGCCGGTCCCCTCAGCATTGGACACCACGGCGCTGTCGTACTGCGACATCCGCCACCAGCGGTTGTCCTGATGGGCGACCGTTGTCTGCGGACGTTCGGCGCTCGACCCACTGACAGGGGACGCCAACTGCCGGATCACAGTTTTTGCGGCCCACGGGAGAAGCGAAACCTTTGACGGCTGAGAAATACCGTGGCCCCGCCTCGGAGGCTTGTCCATCTTTGGGGCAGGGAATTCATCGGGGTCAGGGCGGAACACGGAATCAGAGTAACCTGACATCATTTCCCTGATCTCAGGGAGTTTCGTCGGAAGCAGGTCCCGCAGGCCCTCGGGCCCCTTCAGCACGTCCTCAAGTGCCCAGCGGCGGCCGTGAGCAGTCGCATACTGCATGGACACGAGATGCTTGATGTCTGCGTACTGGGATTCCCGCGGGACCCTGCCACCAAACTCGTAGGGGCTGTGCAGCAGGCCCACGATGAAACGGTTGCGGGCATGGAAGTAGGCCTGCCATCCGACCAGGTCATCCTTGTCAATCCAGGAAACGTGCCAAACCGCAGAACCGGGAAGCGAGACTGTTGGGTAACCTTTCGCCTTCGCGCGCAGACCATATTCGGCGTCGTCCCACTTGATGAACAGGGGAAGAGACAGACCGATGTCGCGAATGACCTTCGTGGGAATGAGGCACATCCACCAGCCGTTGTAGTCCACATCGCACCGGCGATGGAGCCAGGAAGTCTGGCGGAGATTCGATGACATGAAGTCGTGCCCGAGGATCATCTCTTCGCTGGGCAGGGCCGGCTGGAAGCGGTAGGGGTTCACCGTCTCGCCGAAGGTGTGCATGACAGTCCGGTTGTACAAATCGAACATATGCCCGCCCACAATGCTCGGCGTCTTGCAGCGGTCAGCAAACGTCAGCAAACGCGTGATGCTTTCGGGCTCGACCACCACGTCGTCATCCATCAGTAGGACGTAGTCGCTGCCATTCTCGACAGCTTCAAACATTCCCCTGGCAAAACCTCCAGAGCCACCGAGGTTTGACTGGTTAATAATCCGGAGCTTCCCCTGGAGTGAGGCC
The DNA here is from genome assembly GCF_014712225.1 of Pseudarthrobacter sulfonivorans. Classification (GTDB taxonomy): domain Bacteria; phylum Actinomycetota; class Actinomycetes; order Actinomycetales; family Micrococcaceae; genus Arthrobacter; species Arthrobacter sulfonivorans. The sequence continues at coordinate 232,538 of NZ_JACXBW010000007.1, read as the reverse complement.
TCTACCTCCGCAAAGCCCTCAGCGTCAGCAACCTTCTGGGACCCCTGATCGACGATGAGGATTTCCTGGACGTGTTCCAAAGCCTCAGGGTTGTCGGCGAGGAGCCGCAGGTTGTTGAGGCAGAAGTCAGTCTTATTCAGTGTGGTGATCTGAAGCGTCACCGAGCCAGCCTTGCTCTCGACAGCTGGCCCTTGCCATTCTGCCTCCAACATAACCAGGGGTTCCGAGCCAGCAACGAGGTCAAACCAATACCAGCCGCCGTCGCCGAACGGTGCAAGGGACAGTTCAAAAAAGTTCTCAGTAATTCCCTCCACTTTGCGGGTGTCGACCCGCTGGAGCGAACCACGTGCGTTCGACTTATAAACGATGACGGAACCGGTTCCTTGGGTCCGGACATGGAGGCGTACTTTCTCAACGCTCGTCCACCTGCGCCAGTAACTGGCGGGAAAGGCGTTGAAGTAGCTACCGAAGGAGACACGCTCGCCGGATCGCACTGACGTGGAAAAGCGCGAGAGGAAGTCCTCCACATGAGCTTCCTTCGTCGGGCTACTTATGGTCCGGGGCTTGCTCGCCTTATTGTCGCGGTCCCCGACAGTGGGCAACTGAACTCCTGTGGCCGTGCCCATGTCCATGTAGAGCGGCACGGTGTCCATTTGGCTGGAGTTGGGCAGTATCACGCGCTGGAGCGTGTCCCAACGAGATTCGCCATCGTTGGAGTGAGTGGTTTCGGTTCCAGTTGTGCTGTTAGTCGAGACACTCATGCGTCTACGCCTCCGCTTTCAATCTTGGCGCCGCCCTCGAAGTGCGGGCGGATTTTGTTGTCGAACATCGTCAGGGCAGAGCCGATGGCCATGTGCATGTCAAGGTACTTGTACGTGCCGAGGCGGCCCCCGAAAAGGACATCCTTTTCGGCAGCGGCCAGGTCACGGTACTTGAGCAGCCGTTCCCTGTCAGCGGCAGTGTTGATCGGGTAGTAGGGCTCGTCACCCTTTTCGGCGGCACGCGAGAATTCGCGCATGATGACCGTCTTTTCGGTCTGGTACTCGCGCTCAGGGTGGAAGTGGCGCGGTTCAATGATGCGCGTGTAGGCCACATCGGCGTCGTTGTAGTTGACCACAGACGTTCCCTGGAAGTCGCCGACGTCGAGAACTTCCTCTTCGAAATCGATGGTCCGCCACGAAAGGTCGCCTTCGGCGAAGTCGAAGTAACGATCAACGGGGCCGGTGTAGATCACGGGAATGTTGCCAACGACTTTGTTCTTGCTGTACTCGTGCGATTCGTCGAAAAAGTCCGTGTTCAGCCGTACTTCGATGTTCGGGTTTTCCGCCATCTTTTCGATCCAAGCCGTGTAACCGTTGGTCGGCAGGCCCTCGTACTTGTCGTTGAAGTACCGGTTGTCGTAGTTGTAGCGCACCGGGAGGCGGGAGATGATGCCTGCGGGCAGGTCCTTGGGATCGGTCTGCCACTGCTTGCCCGTGTAGTGCTTGATGAACGCCTCGTAGAGGGGACGGCCAATCAGCTGGATGCCCTTATCGTTCAGGTTCTGCGGATCGGTTCCAGCGAGCTCGCCCGCCTGCTCCTGGATGAGCTCCTGCGCCTGGCCCGGCGTCAGGTTCGCACGGAAGAACTGGTTGATCGTCGCCAGGTTGATGGGCAGGGAGTAGACCTCCCCCTTGTGCACGCCGTAGACCTTGTGAACGTAGTTCGTGAAGGTGGTGAAACGGTTCACGTACTCCCACACGCGCTCGTTGGAAGTGTGGAACAGGTGTGCGCCATAGCGGTGCACTTCGATCCCCGTCTGCTCTTCCTTCTCGCTGTAGGCATTTCCACCGATGTGGTGGCGGCGGTCGAGGACAACCACCTTCAAGCCGAGCTCGGTGGCGGCCTGTTCTGCGATTGTCAGGCCGAAAAAGCCAGACCCTACGATGACGAGGTCAGCGGTCACAAAATCTCCTGGTTCGAAAGCGGGCAGCGCAACGTTCGGCATTGCCTGCTGAACCAGCCTACCCGAGACCCCATCGTGACCTACTAATCCGGTGGGTCAGCTCCCTCACCCAGCGGGCACGCAACCACCGTCAATCCCCCACCTCGCGGAGCCCGCCGTCATTCTCCTCATAGCGGCTGCCCGTGTGCGGGCACACCCACGATCCGTTGTCTTCACGCAGTGGTAGTCCAGCTTTGCCCACCCAGCCGATGCGTTTGGCGGGGACGCCTGCCACCAGCGCGAAGTCGGGCACATCGCGTGTTACCACGGCGCCTGCGGCAATGGTTGCCCAGGAGCCGATGGTCACCGGAGCAATGCACACGGCGCGGGCGCCGATTGCGGCGCCCTCCTTGATGGTGACGCCCACCTTGTCCCAGTCGTCCTCCGTCTTGAGCGTCCCGTCAGCATTGATCGCGCGCGGAAACACGTCATTCGTCAACACCACTGCGGGGCCAATGAAAACTCCCTCGCCCAGGACCGCCGGCTCGTAGACCAGGGCATAGTTCTGCACTTTGCAGTTGTTGCCCAACTGCACGCCGGGACCGATGTACGCGCCGCGGCCAATAATGCAGTTCTCCCCCAGCACGGCTCCCTCCCGGACTTGCGCCAGGTGCCAGACTCTCGACCCCTGACCGACGTCCGAGTCTGTTGAAACATCGGCGCTTGCTTCCACTGAAATCATGGGGATCGCTCCTTCTGCTGGGGCGGCTCGGCTGAGGCGTGAGGCGTAGTGCCACTGATCCTAACGGAGACCTGCCGACTGTGGACAGACTCCGCCGATGAGGCGTTCGCCCCCTTATCCACATGCGACAACTCACGGCGCGACACCTGCCCCTCTGATGGCTAGTTTGGAAGCAAGCTGACTGTTAGGACTTTCCATCATGCCGCTTCACTGCACACTCGTTCGGAGCCCGTTCGCAGCCCTGCAGGAACCACCCGTGGAGCTGACCATCGATGGTCCGGACGGTGCCGCCGGCACCGACCTGCAGCAGGAGTTGGCGGCCAGGTTTGCCACCGGCAGATTGTCGGTCGACGGGCAGGACGTTAGTTCACTTACTCTCGGGCAGCCTCCCTTGGTCCACGGGGCCATCCTCGTCGATGCGGCGAACGCGACTGCCCGCCGCGCCAGGGAGCGCACGCCAGAACCGGCCGCCTCACTGGCACTTGCCGTGCACAGCGGCGCCGGGGCCGGCCTCGTGGTCCCCCTCCGGCGAGGTACCTACACCATTGGCCGCGGCAACGCCGATGTCAGCATCCCCGACCCCGGCCTTTCGCGGTCACACGCGCAACTGGTGGTAACGGAAACCGCCATCACGCTGGCTGACCTGGACAGCGCCAACGGAACTGAAGTGGACGGCGAGCGCCGGCGGAACGCCGTCGTCACGACCAACTCAACGATCCGGTGCGGCAACTCGACCATGTCATTGGTCTTCCTGGAGGAGCCCGACAACCAACTGGATCAAGCAGGCACTGATGTCCATGAGCCGCTGGTCGTCAGGCGGCGCGACGATACCTCGAACCGCGCGGCGCTTCTCCTGACCGCCGTTCTCCCGTTGGTCATCGGCGTGGGCCTTGCCGTCATCACTGGAATGTGGATGTTTCTGGCCTTCACCGCAGTGTCAGCGATCTCCATCCTTGTGCCCATCATCGGCGGGCGTCGGCAGCGGCGCGAACTGGCTGCGGGGGTGCGGGACGCCGTCGCCAGGGATAAGGAACGACGACGACGGGCCGCCCCGCCGCTGTCCACGCTTACGCTGAGCGGTACCTCAGAAAGGGAGACGACTGCGCGCGCCGACGGGAAGGGCATCTGGCTGCGGATGGGACAGGCAATCCGGCCGGCAAACCTCCAGTTCGAGCCGCCCGATCCGGGCCGGGCAGTGCCCTCAGCCGGCATGCTGCCGGTGACACTCGATCCCGCACGGCCTCTCACCACAGTTCGCGGGCCGTGTGACGCGATGGAGGGAATGGTGCGTTCTTTCCTGATGCAATTCGCCGGTTACCCGCGAGGCCGGGGAAGCGTTGTGGTGGTCCACGGAAAAGCAGACCGACTACCTCTCGCCGCCCGTTTTCTGGAAGACGTCACCCTGTCCAGCCGTCCGGGCGCGGTCCACCACCTGCTGAAGCGCGGCTTCCGGCCCTCACACGGACATGGCGTGCTGATCCTTTTGGCCGGCAACGAGAACACGCCGATCATCGAAAGGGCCCTGGAACATGATTGGCAGGTCATTCACTTCTCCAACGAAGGCGAAGCCCCGCACGCTGCGGACGTCGAACTCGATGAACGCAGCTCCGTGTTCTGTACAGGAACCGACAGCATCCGCTTCCTTCCGGATCTGGCGCCCGAATGCGTCTTCGACGGGTTTTGCCGCCGTCTGGCCAGGAATGCCTGCAAGCCAGATGCGGCCAACGGAAGCATGCCCCTGTCTTGCCGGCTCATGGATCTTCTCCCTGCCTCCACATCTGACATAGCCAGACGGTGGAAAGCAAGCAGCAGCCGGCCCGGATTGGCCGTTCCCGTGGGGTTAAGTGCGGACGGCACGCAGACGCTGGACCTCCAGGCCGACGGGCCGCATCTATTGGTTGCCGGGACTACGGGCTCGGGAAAGTCTGAACTCCTCCGCAGCCTGACCATTGCTTTGGCGTGCAGCTACCCGCCGGACCGCATCAACTTCCTTTTTGTGGATTTCAAAGGAGGCTCGGGTTTGGGTCCCCTGACGGGGGTTCCGCACTGTGTAGGGATGCTCACCGACCTGGGCAGCCACGAACTGGAGAGGTACCTGCAGTCCCTCCGCGCCGAAATCAGATTCCGCGAAGAAGCCCTGGCAGCCGTGCAGGCACCCGACCTGACGTCCTACCGGGCGACTCCGGCGGGCCTCGCGTCACCGCTCCCCCACCTCGTGATCGTCATCGACGAATTCCGCATGCTCGTGGAGGACGCCCCGGAAACGCTCCGTGAACTCATGAGGATCGCCGCCATCGGCCGTGCGCTCGGGATACACCTCATCATGGCCACGCAAAGGCCCCAGGGTGCTCTGACGGCGGACATCCGCGCAAACGTGACCACCAGCATCGCGCTGCGGGTCCAATCCGAAATGGAGTCAACGGACATCATCAATTCGAAAGCCGCCGCCGGGATCAGCATAGAGACGCCGGGCCGCGCCTACCTGGTGCGTGGCACTGAAGCTCCGGTGGAATTCCAAGCCGGTTCACTGACTGGCGGGGCTGTGACGTCCAAACCGACCAGGCTCTCCGTACACCTCGCGTCGGACTACATCGACGCCCCTCCGGCCACAGGTGAACCCACGTTGGGAGGCCCTGAACTGACGCCGGCACAAGCAACCACACCGTTGATCGCTTCCCTGTCCGAGTTGTGGGAGGCCATGGACTGCGTTCCCCTCCGGAGGCCGGTTGCTCCCCCGCTTCCTTGCGTCCTGCCCGAACCATCCGCCAGGCCGGCCCGCTGTCCCGACAAAACATCTGCTGGCATGAAGGATGACCCGAAGGGTGACCAGAAGGTGACGGTGAGCGACTGTGCGGTGCCGGACGGTGACAGTTGGTCCGTCAGGCTCGGGCTCATGGACCTGCCCTCGGAACAGAGGACGGCACCGCTCATCTGGGAACCTGCGGCGCACGGACACGTGGGGTTTGTGGGCGGACCGGAATCCGGCGCAGGTGACGGGATGCGGCTAGCAGTCCTGCGTCTCGCCTCCCACAGGCACGAATCGCACTTGTACATCCTGGATCCGGACAGCTCGTTGGTGGGGTTCTCCTCGCACGGGCGGGTGGGTGCCAGGGCCGGGCTGCACGAGCTTCGGCGGGCAGCCCGCATTCTGGAGCGGCTGGCACAGGAGCAAGCGCGCCGGCTGGCCGATCCCGTGGCCGGTGCCACGCCGCTCACGCTCGTGGTCGCCGGTTGGGGTTCCTGGGCGTCGGCCTTCCGTTCCGGGCCGCTCGCCTGGGCGGAGGACCTGGTCCACGACCTGATCCGCGATGGTGGCAGGGCCGGTATCACGGTGATCATCTCCGGCCAGCGGGAACTCGTCACTGCCAGGTTCTTCGCCGCCATTCCCAACCGTGTGTACTTCCCCAGGGGGTCCAGCGAGGAGAGCCGGATTGCCTGGCCGAAACTGCCTCCGACCGCATCGGTGGTCGGTCGGGGCGTGGCCATTGGCGCACTATCGGCCGGGAAAACAACGGTCTGCCAGTTCTATGCTGCCAGACCGGAAACAGATGGGAGGTTGTCCAGCCAGGCGCAGAGAACTGCCCCGGCCAAGCGGCCGTTCCGCGTTGAGCCGCTGCCTTCGATGATCATGGCGTCCGATATGCCCGATATGCCCGATAAGACGTATGCACCACGCCCACACAGCACGGCCGGCCGTGTACCGGACGGGGCAGCCGCCAAGGCTGGGCAAAGGCCCGGCCTCTTCCTGGTAGGCGTGGGCGGCGACGAACTCGACCCGGTCTCCGTCCGCGTACCAAGAGGTGCAGTGCTTGCTGTGTTGGGCGGCCCGTCGTCGGGGAAATCATCTTTTCTCCGGCTGCTGACGCGCCTCAAACCCGATGCTGGACCCTGGCTCAAGCCCGAACCGGAGACCGAGCCCCCGGCCTACTGGTCGGAAGTGCTCAACCGGGCATCAGCCGGCGGCCTCGTCGAGGGATCCGTGGCCCTGGTGGACGATGCAGACCTCCTGCCGTACGAAGTAAACCGCCAACTCGTCGAGCTCAATGCTCTCGGGACCACCGTTGTCATGACTGCCGGCTTCAGTCCGGCGCTCTCCCAGCGGGTTCCGCTCGCGCTCCACGCGCGCAATCTGGGAACCGGGGTACTGATCGCGCCCCGGACGTTCTTGGACGGCGATCTTTTCGGGGTGCGGTTTGAGGCCGAACAGAGTCCTCCGCCGGGGCGGAGTGTCGTCATCCGGAACGGCCGCGCCATGGCCGTCCAGCTGGGCTGGGTACCACCGGACGATTCACTGAAAGGGCTGGCCGCCTAGCTGGTCCCCCATCACGCGGGCAAGGCACACAGCCCAAGACTGGCCACCGTGAAATGGGCGTCCAACTTTAGAGGGCCGGGGGCAGCCCGCCGGTCTGGGAGGCGTAGCTGATAACGCGCTTATCAAAGAGAAGCACTATCGCTGCCAAAGCTGGCAGCACCATAGCCAGACCCGCCGGCACCACACCCGCCGTGAGTGTGGGAAATCCGATGGTCAGGACGAACAGCTGGGCAACCAGCGCGGCAGCCCTGGTCCACCGGCGCCCCCGGAAGAGGAAGTGCCCTACTGAATAGAGCCAGGCAGAGAAGGCCAGCAACAGCCCCAAGGTGAAAACAGCGCCCCAGAACGAAAGCACAGGCGCGCCGGTCACCAGCTCGTAGCCGTACCAGCCTGCGGCAACCAAAAGGGCTGTGGCCTCTGCCGCGACAATGAGCGCGATGACCAGGATTCCGCGCGGTCGTTCCAGAGCTTCCGGAGCAGGTTCGGGCAGCGGATCCGAGGGGTTTTGGGGGGCTCTTGACACACTGGCACCATACCGGAGATAGTCGGACAGTGGTGGGGGTCGGCAACACGGATGTGATGTATCGCTCAGGAATCCGGGGATTTCAAGCTGTATTACCCCTTGTTTACACAGCGTTAACATGACAATCTTGATGAAGATGACCGATGGGGCCCCGCAGGGCCCTTTTCCTTTGTAGCCCCTAGTGAATAATTTCACAAACGGCTTTTCCCAGAATTGGAGCAACTGATCAGCATGGATTGGCGTAACCGCGCGGCGTGCCTCGACAAGGACCCGGAACTGTTTTTCCCTGTTGGAAATACAGGGCCAGCCCTCCTCCAGATCGAGGAAGCAAAAAGCGTTTGCCGCCGCTGCCCGGTTGTTGACACCTGCCTCCAGTGGGCCCTCGAGTCCGGCCAGGACGCCGGCGTCTGGGGCGGGATGAGCGAAGACGAACGCCGCGCCCTCAAGCGCCGCGCCGCCCGGGCCCGCCGCGCCTCCTAAGCACAAACCCCACCGGCGCCTTTACATCGGCGCCTGCACAAAAACCGCACCAAACGGCTTGCACAAAGCGATGGCCGCGGCCCCATCGGGGTCGCGGCCATCGCCTTTAAGCCACAGCTTTACCTCGCGGCCAGGCTCAGGCGGATCTGGACGGCCGTCCCGCCGCCCTCGCGGGGCTGCCACTGGATGCTACCGCCCAGCTCACTGGTGACAAGCGTCCGGACAATCTGCAGCCCAAGCCCCTCAACGTGCGGCGTATCCGGCAGCCCCACGCCGTCGTCGGCAATGGTCACAGTCAGCAGCTCCTCACCGTCTTCCTCCTCGGAACGGTCCGCGATGAGCCACACAGTTCCGGTGCGCCCCTCCAGACCATGCTCGACGGCGTTGGTCACCAGCTCGTTGATCACCAGTGCCAGCGGGGTGGCGAAGTCACTTGGCAGTTCGCCGAAGAGCCCGGAACGCTCGGTCCTGACCTGCTGCGAGGGTGACGCGACTTCAGCGGACAACCTGAACTGGCGGCCAATAAGTTCGTCAAAGTCCACGCTCTGCGCCAGACCCTGGGACAGGGTCTCATGAACCAGTGCGATGGTGGCCACCCGCCGCATCGCCTGCTCCAGCCCCTGTTTGGCCTCGTCACTGACCATCCGCCGGGACTGCATCCGCAGCAGGGCAGCGACGGTCTGCAGGTTGTTCTTCACCCGGTGGTGGATCTCGCGGATGGTGGCGTCCTTGGTCACGAGCTCCATCTCCCGGCGCCGCAGTTCCGAAACGTCCCGGCACAGCACCAGCGCACCAAAGCGCTGCTGCTCATCACGCAGCGGAATGGCGCGCAGGGACAAGCTAACGCCGCGGGATTCGATCTCACTTCGCCACGGCATCCGCCCGGTGACCACCAGGGGCAGCGTCTCGTCCACCATGCGCCGGTCCTTCAGCAGGCTGGCCGTCACTTCAGCCAGCGACCTTCCTTCCAGCGACTCGCCGTCGCCGAGGCGTCGGAAGGCCGATACGCCGTTGGGGCTCGCGTACTGCACAATCCCCTCGGCATCAAGCCTGATGAGTCCGTCCCCCACACGCGGAGCACCGCGGCGCGAGCCGGTGGGTGACGCAAAGTCCGGCCACAGCCCCAGCGTTCCCATACGGAGAAGATCGTAGGCGCACTGCCGGTACGTGAGCTCCAGCCGGGAGGGCATCCGGGAACTGGACAGGTCCATGTGCGTGGTCACCACAGCCAGGGTCCGGCCGTTGCGGACCATCGGCACAGCCTCCACCCGCAATGCCATGTCCGAGCTCCAGTTGGTCTCGCTGGACCGCTCGATGGCCCGGCTCGCCCAGGCCTTGTCCACCAGCGGCTGGAGGTCCGCCCGGATGGGCTCCCCGACAAAGTCACCGTGGAAGACCGTGTGCGTGGTTGAGGGCCGCACATGGGCCAGCGCAACATAGCCGTGGTCCGGGTGCGGGAACCACAATGCCAGGTCCGCGAACGCCAGGTCCGCAACCATCTGCCAGTCACCCACCAGGAGGTGCAGCCATTCGGCATCGCCCGGCCCGAAATCAGCATGTTCCCTGATAGGGTCCGTAAAGATTGCCACTGCACCTCCAGTTGCGACGCCAGGATCCCTAGCGTCGGACGATTGACCTCAAGAGCCTCAATGCTACCGACAGTGAGGCCATGTCGTCGGCCTCAAGCGCGTTGACCTCATCGAACATGCTCTTCGCCCTGCCCAGCTGCTCGGCATTCTGGCCTTCCCAATCCTTCAGCCGGTTCTCAGCGGAGTCCCCGGACCCTGTCGACTCAAGCACCGCCGTCGTCATGTCCGTAACGGTGGAATACAGGTCATCGCGCAGCGCGGCCCGCGCCAGCGCCTGCCAGCGGTCCTGGCGCGGCAGCTTGGTGATCCGTTCCAGGAGCGCATCGGCGTGGAACCGGTTGAACACGGTGTAATAAACCGACGCGATCTCCTCCACCGGTTCCTTGCGGGCGTGCACGATCTTGGCGATGTCCAGCAGGACGAAGCTCTCGAACAGCTCAGCCCACCGCAGCGCAAGGTCTTCCGGAAGTTCCCACCCGCGCGCCTTCTCCAGCCAGCCGGCCACCCGCTCGCGGTCATCCCCGCGCAGGTACTCCAGCAGCCGGCCCCGCATCGGATCCAGGAGCGGCTTGAACTCGGCGACGGTCTCCGCAATGGGACGCGAGCTGCCGCCTTGGGCCAGCAGCCACCGGACGGCCCGGTCCAGGATGCGGCGGATGTCCAGGTGGACGGCGCTCCAGTGTTCGGTGGGGAACGACGCCGGGAGGCTGTTCAGCTGGTCCACCATGAGGTTCAGTTCGAAAACTTCACGGAGGGCCACGAACGCCTTGGCCACGGCAACTTCCGTGGCCGAGGTTTCCTCCATGGTGCGGAACGCGAACGTGATGCCGCCCATGTTGATCATGTCGTTGGCCACCACCGTGGCGATGATCTCGCGCCGCAGCGGATGGGTGTCCAGCTCAGCGTCGAACCGTTCCCGCAGTTGCGCCGGGAAGTAGGCGCGCAGCGTGGCCCGGAACCACGGGTCATCCGCCAGGTTGCTGTCACGCAGCGCCGAAGCCAGCTCGATCTTCGCGTAGGCCGCCAGCACCGAAAGCTCCGGCGATGTCAGGCCCTGGCCCTGGCTGAGCCGCTCGCGCAGGGTTTCCGTAGTCGGCAGGGCTTCGAGGTCACGTTTCAGCTCCGCGGACTTCTCCAGCCAGTCCATCAGGCGCTCATAACTGGGGCTCCAGTCGGCCACCCGCTGCCGGTCGTTCAGGAGCAGGATGTTCTGGTCCACATTGTCCTCAAGGACCAGCCGGCCCACCTCATCGGTCATGGACGCGAGGAAGCCTGCGCGTTCCTCCGCGGACAGCTTGCCCGCCGCCACCATCCGGTCCACGAAGATCTTGATGTTGACCTCGTGGTCCGAGCAGTCCACGCCGGCCGAGTTGTCGATCGCATCTGTGTTCAGGATGACACCCTGCAGTGCCGCCTCGATGCGGCCGCGCTGCGTCATGCCCAGGTTGCCGCCCTCGCCCACCACCTTGACCCGCAGGTCCTTGCCGTCCACACGGATGGCGTCATTGGCTTTGTCGCCCACCGATGCGTTGGTCTCGGTGCTTGCCTTCACGTAGGTGCCGATCCCGCCGTTGTACAGCAGGTCCGCGGGTGCCAGCAGGATGGCGCGCAGGAGTTCCGGCGGGCTCATTTCGGTGGTCCCCTCGGGCAATCCGAGCGCCGCCCGTACCTGCGGCGAAACCGGAACGGATTTTACCTGCCGGGCGTACACGCCGCCGCCTTCGCTGATCAGGGACTTGTTGTAGTCGTCCCACGAGGACCGCGGCAGCTCAAAAAGCCGTTGCCGTTCCACAAAGGAGGCTTCAGCGTCCGGCGCCGGGTCCAGGAAAATGTGCCGGTGGTCGAACGCTGCGAGCAGCCGGATGTGCCGGGACAGCAGCATGCCGTTGCCGAACACGTCACCTGACATGTCGCCCACGCCCACCACCGTGAAATCCTGGGTCTGGGTGTCCACGTCCAGCTCGCTGAAGTGGCGCTTGACCGACTCCCACGCCCCGCGGGCCGTGATGCCCATGGCCTTGTGGTCGTAGCCCACCGAACCGCCGGAGGCGAACGCGTCGCCGAGCCAGAAGCCGTACTCCGCGGCCAGCCCGTTGGCGATGTCCGAGAACGTGGCCGTCCCCTTGTCCGCCGCCACCACAAGGTAGGAATCGTCGTCGTCGTGCCTGACGACGTCCGACGGCGGCACTACAATTTCCGCCCCGCCCTCGGCCACGAGGTTGTCCGTGAGATCCAGCAGGCCGCGGATGAACGTCTTGTAGCTTTCCATCCCCTCGGCCAGCCAGGCTGCCCGGTCCGCCGTGGGGTCCGGGAGCCGCTTGGCAAAGAAGCCGCCCTTGGCGCCCGTAGGGACAATCACCGCGTTCTTCACGGTCTGCGCCTTAACCAGGCCGAGGATTTCCGTGCGGAAGTCCTCACGGCGGTCGGACCAGCGCAGGCCGCCGCGGGCCACCTTGCCGAAGCGCAGGTGCACGCCTTCAACCCGCGGGGAGTAGACCCAGATTTCAAACATCGGCCGCGGGAACGGCAGCCCGTCAATCTTGGCGGGGTCAAGCTTGAAGCTCAGGTGCGGCTTGTACTGGTAATAATTCGTGCGGAGCGTGGCCTCGATCAGGTTGGCGAATGTGCGCAGGACACGGTCGGCGTCGAGCGTTGCCACCTCCTCGATGGCGGCCGAAAGTTCCGCACGGACCTTCCCCTGGGCGGCGGGCCGTTCAGCACTGGACAAAGCCGGATCGAACCGCGCTTCAAACAACGCCGTCAGGGCCCTGGTGACGTCAGGATTGGCGAGCAGGGTGTCCGCCACAAAGCCGGTCGAGTTGGTGTTCCCCATTTGCCGCAAGTACCGCGCGTAAGACCTCAGCACCGTGATCTGGCGCCACTGGATCCCCTCACGAAGCACCAGCCGGTCCAGACTGTCCGACTCGACCGCTCCGGAGACGGCAGCCCCGAACGAATCCGAGAGCAGTCCGCCGGTGGCGATCGGATCGACTCCTGCGGGGTACTTCAGTCCGAGGTCGTACAGGAAGAAGTCGCGACCGTCAGCTGTCTCGATTTCGAAAGGCCGCTCGTCAAGCACCTCGAGTCCCAGGTTATGGAAGTAGGGCAGGATCTGGCTCAGGCTCTTGGGCTCGAGCATGTACAGCTTGACGCGGGCGTCCTCCTCCAGGTCTTCCCCGGCCCCCTTGGGCAGGTAGACGTGGACGCCGGGGCGTTCCTGCCGGGCGCCGGCGACGCGCTCTGCTTCGGCGCCGTACTTTTCGAACCTGGCGATGTCCTCCAGCGCATCCTCTACCTCGTAGTCCACGCGGTAACCGGCGGGGAAGGCCTCGGACCAGATGCCGGCGAGCTCCTTTGACTGCTGGCCGGCCGCGCCGCTGCGCAGGACTTCGGCAACGCCTTCGCTCCAGGAGCGTGCCGCGCGGACCAGCCGCTTTTCAAGTTCCTCGGTGTTGACGTGGCTGAGTTCGGCATTCTTGGGCAGGCGGATCCGGAAGAAGAGCCGGGCGAGGGCGGATTCGGTCATCCTGGCCTCGAAGTCGATGGATTCAGCCTGGAAGGTGGACCGGAGTTCCTCCTCGATGCGGAGCCGGACGTTGGTGGTGTACCGGTCACGAGGCAGGTAGACCAACGCGGACATGAAGCGGCCGTATATATCCGGGCGGAGGAAAAGCCGCGTCCGCCGCCGCTCCTGCAGCCTCTGGATGCCTGTCGCCGTAGCCGCCAGGTCCTCGACTTCGATCTGGAACAGCTCATCGCGCGGGTATGTCTCCAGGATGCCGAGTAGATCTTTGCCGGAATGCGAATCCGGCGGGAACCCGGCGCTGCCCAGCACCGCGTCCACCTTCTCCCGCACGATGGGGATGTCCCGCACCGACCCCGCATAGGCGCTGGTGGCAAACAGGCCGATGAAGCGGCGCTCGCCGTTGACGTTGCCCGCGGCGTCAAAACTCTTGACGCCAATGTAGTCCAGGTACGCGGGACGGTGGACAGTGGACCTCGAGTTCGCCTTGGTGATGACCAGCGCGCGCTTTTCGCGCGCTTTCTTCCGGCCGGCATCGGTCAGGTGCTGCAGATGCGGGGCCCCTGCCTTTTCACGAAGCAGGCCCAGCCCGCTGTCCTCACGCAGCTCCAGTAGGTCCTCGCCGTCGACGTTGAGGAGGTCGTACTCGCGGTATCCCAGGAATGTGAAGTTGCCGTCGTCGAGCCAGCGCAGCAGGTCCTTCGCCTGCCGCAGCTCGGCGATCTGCGCCGGATTTGCTACCTGGTCCAGGCTCGCCGCAATCTGCATGGCCTTGTTCCGCATCTTTGGCCAGTCTTCGACGGCGGCGCGTACGTCTGCCAGGACGCGGTCCAGGCCCTCGAGCAACGAGGCGTGGGTTTCGTCCGAAACGCGGTTGATCTCAACTGCGATCCATGACTCCATGTGCGACGCATTTTCGCCTTGGGCGATGAGGTGGGACATCAGGGGCATGGCGGCGGTGTCACCGCTGGAGATCCCGATGTGGGAGGGCACCCGGTCCACCTTGACCAGCTCGCCCGTTTCCCTGTTCCGGGTGACAACAAAGAGGGGGTGCAGCACGAGGCGGATGGCTGCCCTCTGGCGGACGAGTTCGGCGTTGACCGAGTCCACGAGGAAGGGCATGTCGTCCGTGACAACGTAAACGACGCTGCTGTCTTCCTCATTGACGATGGCAACGTTCGCCTGGCCAGGCCGTCGGACGGCAGCTACGTTCCGATGGGTGTCCGCGCGGCTGGCCAGCACGTCCCGGGAGTAGCTCCGGGCATCCTCGTCAGCCAGATGTTGGTAGTAGTCCCCCAGGAATCCCTCCTGGTCTCCAATGGCTACGGACTGATCCTCCACGCTGGATCCAGACGACATTGACAAACGCCTCCATCACAAAGATTGACGCTGCACCGTTGCAGCTCCTACGGCGAGCCTAACCCTTTACCCGGCGCAGTGCGGTGGCAGATAATACAGAGGATCGGTTGGATCGCTGGACAGGTGCACAAACCAATTCCGCGATTGCCCGCCTGAGCTTGGACTCGGGGGCTGTTTCGAGCAATAACGACCCCGCCAGGAGCGCGGCGTCCGCCGCGGCGTTGTCCGCAGGCAGGAAGGCATTGAGTCCCGACGACGGCCCGTACCGCTGCCACGCATCCCGCAACTGACGCTCCGGCGACCTGCCCACGGCCGCGGCCCGCACCTTGTTCAGCACCACTACGGGCGAGAGCTGCGGCACTGCCAGTTCGAGCTCTGCCAATCCGCGGACCAGCCGGGGCACGCCCACAGGATCGGCGGCCCCGACGGCGAAAACAGTGTCCGCCAGTTCCAGGCTGCGGAGTGTGGCAGCGTTCCGGCGCGGGGCCATCGTGTCGAAGCTGAGTTCCTCGTCAGCCTCGAGGCAGAAGCCGGTGTCCACCACCACGACGTCGGCGATCTCCTTGGCGCGCTCCAGAACCAGGGACAGGGCTGCTGCCCGCAGTTCAGTCCACCTGTCGGCCCTGGTGATCCCGGTCAGGACGCGGAAGGTTCCGAGCTTGGTAGTGACCGGTGTGGCCACCTTCAGCAGTGCCTCGGCGTCCAGCAGCCCTTGGTCCGCCAGCCGGCAGGCCTGCGCGAGGCCGGCGGCTTCATCCAGCAGGCCCAGGACCGCTGCAATGCTGGCGCCGTAGCTGTCCGCGTCAACCAGCAGCACGGACTTCCCTTCCGCGGAAAGCTCCCCTGCGATGTTGGCGGCAACGAAAGTACGCCCGGGTGAGCCCGCCGGTCCCCAGACGGCGATGATCCGTCCGGTCCCGGAGGCGGGCGGTACGTCAGCCACGTCGGCGGGCAGCTGGCGCAGCGCGGCACTCGTGTCCCCCAGGGCGCTTCCTGACGTGGCACCCTGCGGAGTTCCGGTCAGCTGGGCAACAGCTTCCGCGATCCTGCCTGCCAGAGCGGCCGATTCAACACCGGTCAGTGCGGACGCCACACCGATTCCCCGCAGCCTTGCTGCTTCCTCGGCGTTGTCCGTCAGGGCGATGATCGCCACGCCCACTGCCCCGAGCCGGTCAACCAAGGATGCGGTGATGCCCTCGGAGCCGTCGGCCACCACGGCCGCCCTTGCCAGCCCGCTTTGGCAGGCAGCCAATAATTCAGTGAGTTCGGCGCAGCGGCGGACCACGGTGACGGGTCCGTGGAGCCGCTCCAGACCGCCCACCACATCCTCCCGGGCCTGCCCAACGGTCACCACGGGGATGCTCACGACCGGCCACCGCCCGGGTTCCAGACGACCGAGATCTTGGCCTGATTGGCCTGCGCTCCGAGCAGGGCAGGCATCTGGCTGTCAGCGACCAGCACCATCAGCACCGTGCTGCGGGACGAGCCGAGGGTGGTGGACGCCGCAGTCACTTGCGCAATTTCCGCGCCGGGCAACAGCAGCTTTGGCTCGCTGAAGCCGTTCCGGGCATCGGGCAAGGCCACCCAGACGTCCACCCGGGTACCGGCCACCGCCTGCGGAGGCAGGGGTTCGCCAATGGTTACCGCCACGGGCTTGCGGTCCAGGGAATCCACGGTTGCCAGGCTTTCCTTGGGCACCAACTGGCTCTTGCCGATTCTTTGCACGGCAACCAGCCCCTCGGGGAGTCCCGCTTCCACGGTGACGTAGTGCGCTTCGGTATCCCCGAGGCGGACCTTGGCCCGGACCACGTTGTCCGTTGTCAGTTTTTCTCCTACGGCGATGGAGTCCTTGGCCGCATAGACCTCGATGGTTTGGTCCGCACCGCCCACGAGCGAGATGACGCCCACGACGGATGCCAGGACCAGCAGCACTCCCACCAGCAGGCGCGGATCCTTCCACGACGGAGGCTTTAGCCTGCCAGCACCTGTGGTTCCTGCATCGTGGTTCATGCTTTCCCCCTAGCTCCGAGCCAGGCGGCGCCGCGCCCGGACACCTCATTGTTGCGGCCCGCGCCCCGGAACAAAAGGGTCATAAGACCAAACAGCGGCAAACTGTGGATAACCACACCAAGTGAGGCCTTAAGTGGCAAACTGGTTGCATGCCCAGATTCCTCACCCTCGCCGATGTTGCGGAGCAGCTCCAGATCAACTCACCGGCGGCCTATGCACTGGTTCGCAGCGGTGAACTCAAAGCCATCCAGGTGGGTGGAAGGGGCCAGTGGCGCGTTGAGGAGAAAATGCTGGAGCAGTACATCGAGGAGCGTTACGCCGAGGCCAGCCGCATGATCCGGGAAGCCAAGGCCAAGCAGGGCTAAGCCTGTTGATCCGGGCGGCGGTTGCCGCTACCACCGTCTGCTGAGTTCTTGTCCAGATAGTGACCTCAAGCGGGCCGGAAAACTGAGTTATCTGCACGAGGCTCTGACCCGCGCCTACAGCTCACCGGCATGCCACGAACGGACCGCACCCACCGATGCAAAGGGAATGGTGACAACCCGCCGGACCTCTGAGGCGCGCCGGGCCTCCCCGGGACCGACCAATGCCAGGTCCACGAAATCCGCGCCCACCCGGTCGATCACACCGGTCAGCCCGCTGCCATCGGCCGGGCCGTGCCGCAGGATAACCGCAAGGCCGGCCCGGTCCCGCGCCAGGCCGCGCAAGGCGTGCGCCAGTCCGATCCGCCGCCTGACCTGCGACGGCTCCTCCAGGGAAATGCGCCCCAGGCCGGCATAGTGCGCAACTGCACCATAGGGAATCAGGACCTGATGGCGCACCTCATCCAGGAGCAGGGCATCTGCCCCTGCATGACTGAGGACTCCCTCGAAGATCCGCCCGCCGAAAAGATGAACAGCCAGCCGGCTACCCAGGCCACCACGCAGCCTGTCCGCAAGGACAACGGAGGCGGCTTCCACCCTGGCACGTTCGGAGATCTCGGCTTCGACTGCCAGCTTCGCGCCCTCGGAAAACTGTGCCTCCATGTCACCGAACAGTGCATCCCATCGCATGGGCCCAAGCGTAGGGGCGGCTTTACCGGCGGTCAATTCACTCCATTCCCTAGACAAACCTTGCAGACTCAGGTCAAAATAAGCGTATCTATATCAAACAGCATCAAACGACATCAAACAGGCGGGAGCATCATGACCGTTCACCCAGCACGCATTCTTCGCGCAGACGCCGTGATGGCCGTGTCCATCCTTCTGCTGGGGTCCTTTTTATGTTTCACCGGCATGGGCCTGGTGAACCGTTGGCACCTGTCCGCAGCCCGGCGGCAAGCGCCCGGCGTCGATGACCTGCTGGGGGTGGTCGCGGTGGCCGCAGGGCTGGCAATCGTGGCGTGGTGGATTTTCGCCGTACTGGCGGCCTTGGCGGGTGCAGTTCTTGCCCGCTGCGGCAGACGGCGGGCCGCAGACCGGGCAGGCCGGTTTTGCCCGGCTTATATGCGGCGGCTCGCCGTGGCAGCGTTGTCCGCCCAGCTGCTCGCTGCTCCCATGGCCCAGGCGGCTGTACCGCCTGCCGGGCCGGCCTGGGCCCCGACCCAGGAAGCGGCGCTCCAGGCCCAATGGGCCCCCACCGGCAAGGCACAGCCGGCCCCGGAGAACCACGGCGTGCCATCAGAGCTGCTCTCCACCCCGGTGGCTCCGGACCCCCACTTTCCAGTGCCGGCAGCAGTCCGGCCCGACTGGCGGCCTAGCCCACCGGCCACCGACCCCGGTCTGCTGGCGGCCCAACCCATCCGCGCCGCGCAGGGCACACCTCCAGCCGGGCTTGAGGTCACGGTCCTGGCCGGGGACACGTTGTGGGACATTGCCTCGCAGCAGTTGGGACCGGCTGCCTCGGATGTCGACGTCGCCTTGCACTGGCCGCGCTGGTACGAGGCCAATAAGGCCCAGATCGGCGAAAACCCGCATGTCCTGCTGCCCGGGCAGATCCTGCGGGCACCCTCCGCGGGATAACCGATCTTCCGACATTCACCAGCACATAATCCCAGGGGAATCACATGAAGGCAGTTACGCCCATCCGATCCGCACGGGCCAACGGAGCCCCGGCGGCAGCAATCCACCAGGCCCACCTCCAGCCGGCCCACGCACCGGTCCAGCCATTGCGGGCAGCGGACAACGATGCCGAGGTCCTCGCCATTGCACGCAGTACGGTGCAGGCCGCCATGGAGGTCCTCGCCGGGATCCGGCCCATCCACCAGCTGGCCAGGCGCCTGGATCCGCGCTGCCTCGCCGTGCTCCAGCACCGCGCCACCCTGATCCGGCGGGAGCTGGCGCGCTCCGCGTCACCTACCCTGGCCCGGCTGCACAAGAATTCCGTGGTCCGGTCAGTCCGCGCGTGCGAGGTCGCACCAGGCATTTACGAGGCAAGTGCTGTGGTGGTTGACGACGTCCGCGCCCGTGCTGTGGCGGTCCGCCTGGAACGGGGGAAACAGGCATGGCGTGTGACGGAACTCGTGGTCGGCTGAGGCGTATGCGGGCAAAAGTGGAAGTGCCCGGAGCTAACGCTCCGGGCACTTCCTGTTTTTACGCCGCGGTCAGCGGCGCTTCTTCTTTGCCTGCCGCTTTGCAGCATCCTGCGATGCTGCCTTGGCGGGGTTGCCGGACCGTGACGACGCGCGGCCTTCAACGCGGGTCTGGGTGGCTCCGTCCTCGCCAGGGGCGGTGTACTGCAGCTGCGCCGGCTTCTCCGGCGCTTCCAGGCCAGCGGCGCGGATCTGGGGTTCGACATGCTCCGTATGGCCACCGGCGGCGTCGGCCACGACAACGTCCTGCGCCGGGGTAACATCAACCTCGAGGTTGTACAGGAAGCCGACGCTCTCTTCGCGGATGGCCTCCATCATGGCCTGGAACATGGTGAAGCCCTCGCGCTGGTACTCCACCAACGGGTCGCGCTGGGCCATGGCCCGCAGGCCGATGCCTTCCTTGAGGTAGTCCATCTCGTAGAGATGTTCCTGCCATTTGCGGCCGATTACAGAAAGCACCACCCGGCGTTCCAGCTCACGCATGCTCTCGGAGCCGATGGTCTCTTCCCGTGCCTGGTAGACCAGGCGGGCGTCGGAGAGCAGCTCCTCCTTGAGGAATTCAACGGTGAGCCGGGACTTGCCGCCGGCTTCCTCGAGGATCTCCTCCGGGGTGACGCTGACGGGGTACAGCGTCTTCAGGTTGGTCCACAGCTGGGTGAAGTCCCAATCGTCACCGTTGCCTTCGGCCGTTGCCGAGTCAATCAGGGCGGTGATGGTGTCCTCAATGAAGAACTGGACCTTCTCGTGCAGGTCGTCGCCTTCCAGGATCCGGCGCCGATCACCGTAGATGGCTTCGCGCTGGCGGTTCAGGACGTCGTCGTACTTCAGCACGTTCTTGCGCTGCTCTGCGTTGCGGCCCTCCACCTGGCCCTGCGCCGACGCGATGGCGCGGGAGACAAGTTTGGATTCCAACGCGACGTCGTCCGGGACGGAGCTGTTCATCAGGCGTTCGGCGGCACCTGAGTTGAAGAGCCGCATCAGGTCATCGGTCAGCGAAAGGTAGAAGCGTGACTCGCCGGGATCGCCCTGGCGGCCGGAGCGGCCGCGAAGCTGGTTGTCGATGCGCCGGGATTCGTGACGTTCCGTACCCAGGACGTAAAGGCCGCCGGTGTTCAGCACTTCTTCGTGTTCGTCCTTGACGGCCTGCTTGGCCGCTTCCAGGGCGGCAGGCCAGGCGGCCTCATACTCGTCGGAGTTTTCCTCTGGATCCAGCCCGCGCTTGGCCAGTTCGGCCACCGCCGTGAACTCGGCGTTGCCGCCCAGCATGATGTCAGTGCCGCGGCCTGCCATGTTGGTGGCCACCGTGACAGCACCCTTGCGCCCGGCCTGCGCCACGATGGCGGCTTCACGGGCGTGGTTCTTGGCGTTCAGGACCTCGTGCCGGATGCCTTCCTTGGCGAGCAACCGGGACAGGTATTCGCTCTTTTCAACGCTGGTGGTGCCCACCAGGACCGGCTGCCCCTGTTCATGGCGTTCGGCGATGTCCTGCACCACGGCGTCGAACTTGACGGTCTCGTTCTTGTAGACGAGGTCCGACTGGTCAATGCGCTGCATGTCCCGGTTGGTGGGGATGGCCACAACGCCCAGCTTGTAGGTGCTCATGAACTCGGCGGCCTCGGTCTCGGCCGTGCCGGTCATACCGGAGAGTTTGGAATACATGCGGAAATAGTTCTGGAGCGTCACCGTGGCGAGGGTCTGGTTTTCGGCCTTGATCTCCACGGCCTCCTTCGCCTCAATGGCCTGGTGCATGCCCTCGTTGTAGCGGCGGCCGGCGAGAATACGTCCGGTGTGCTCGTCAACAATGAGCACTTCGCCGTCGAGGATGACGTAGTCCTTGTCGCGCTTGAAAAGTTCCTTGGCCTTGATGGCGTTGTTCAGGAAGCCGATCAGCGGGGTGTTCGCGGACTCGTAGAGGTTCTGGATGCCCAGGTAGTCCTCCACCTTTTCGATGCCGCTCTCCAGGACGCCGACCGTGCGCTTCTTCTCATCGGCCTCGTAGTCTTCGCCCAATTTCAGGCGCTGGACCACCTTGGCGAATTCGCTGTACCAGCGGTTGGTATCGCCCTGGGCGGGGCCGGAAATAATCAGCGGCGTGCGCGCTTCGTCGATCAGGATGGAGTCAACCTCATCGACGATGGCGAAGTTGTGGCCGCGCTGCACCAGTTCTGACTTGTCCCACGCCATGTTGTCGCGCAGGTAGTCGAAGCCGAATTCGTTGTTGGTGCCATACGTGATGTCCGCGGCGTACATCTGCCGCCGCACCGCGGGATCCTGGTTGGAGAGGATGCAGCCGCTGGTGAGGCCGAGGAATCGGTAGACCCTGCCCATCAGGTCCGACTGGTATTCGGCGAGGTAATCGTTCACGGTGATCACGTGGACGCCGTTGCCGGTGAGGGCGTTGAGGTAAGCCGGCGCGGTCGCCACGAGGGTCTTGCCTTCACCGGTCTTCATTTCGGCGATGTTGCCCAGGTGGAGGGCAGCGCCACCCATCAACTGGACGTCGAAGTGGCGCATGCCCAACGTGCGCGATGATGCCTCACGCACGGCAGCGAAGGCCTCCGGCAGCAGATCGTCCAGCTGCTCACCGTCCTGGTGGCGGGCGCGGAGGCGGTCGGTTTCCTCGCGGAGTTCCGCGTCCGTGAAGGTTTGGAACGATTCTTCGAGAGCATTGATGGAGTCGGCATAGTTCCGAAGTTGCCGCAGGGTTTTTTTGTCACCCGTACGGAGAAGTTTTTCGATAAGTGATGCCACGTGAAGATACTCCCAGTCTGATGCTGCCGAATTCTGGCGTTTTTAGTCTACGGGAGAGACGCTGGCCACGTTGCCGCTGTTCCCTGAGAGCGGATCGGCCCACCACGGCGGCGGAGGGCCGCCGTAAGTGGCCCGGCCAGGCCCCCCACCGGGCTGACCGCAATGTCCCCCAATCCGAGCCATTCGGCCATGAGCTCCAGCTCTTCGGAGAGTTCGACGGCGGTCCCCGGCGGCGCGTCCTGCTCCCCGTGCGCTGACCTGACCAGGAGCTTCCCGGCCGCACGGTCCGCCTTCAGGTCCACGCGCGCCACGATCCTGTCCCCGAGTAGGAACGGCAGAACGTAGTACCCGTAGCGCCGTAAATGCTCGGGTGTGTAAATTTCGATCCGGTAGTGAAAGCCAAACAACTCCTCAAGCCTGCGCCGCTCGAACACCAGCGAATCGAAAGGGCTCAACAACGCCCGTCCCTCAGCCCGCCGCGGCAGCCTGGCATCCGCGTGCAGGAAGACCTTCCGGTCCCACCCCGCCACGGTGACAGGTTCCAGCCTTCCGGTACTGACGAGATGGTCGACGGCGGCGGCCGCAGCCTTGACCGGAGTGCGGAAGTAGTCAGCGAAGCAGCGCACGGTGCCAATACCGTGCGCCTGCGCGGCTGCGTCGAGGAGGCGGCGCAGGGCGTCCACGGGGTCCCGCTGACTCTCCGCCAACGCCGAACGGTCGGGCAGGACCCGTTCGGTGAGTGCATATCTGCGCTCGAACTGCTCGCTCCTGGACGCCGCAGAGATCAGGCCGTCCTCGAAGAGGTGCTCGAGAACCCGTTTGACGGCATTCCAGTTCCATCCCCAGTTCTCGGTCCGACGGTCCTCGACATGCCCGATTTTCGCGGTCAGTTCCGCTGCCGTCAGGGGCTTTCCGGCGGCCAGGACATCAAGGATTTTCCCGGTCACCCCTTCGCGTAGCGCCGGGTCCAGCGCTGCGGCACCCACCCACGGGCGTTTCTGCCACAGGACGAGGTCCTGAAAGAGTTCCGGCCGGATGAAGCTGGCCTCGTGCGCCCAGTACTCCATCATGCGCCGGGGGTGCGTTCCGGACATCCGCTGCAGGATGGTGCGGTCGTAGTTTCCCAGTCTCGAAAAGAAGGGAAGGAAGTGACTTCGGGACAGCACATTGACGGAGTCGATCTGGACCAGTTGGAGCCGGGCAAAGGTACGGCCCACCGCCCGTGAGGTCACGGGGCCGGCGGGCCGTCCTTTCTCGAGTCCCTGTGCTGCCAGTGCGATCCGCCGGGCCTGGTCAAGGCTCAGCGTTGCTGGCACATCAGTCCCTTCATTGGCGGGTGGGAACCACCCTAGACTTTCGCAGCCTGATCGTCGGAACGGTAAGCAAGAATCTTCTCTTCGACAACGGTGTCCCCAGGTTCGCATTCGTGGTCGAGGGTGATGACCCCGTACGTCCAGCCGCGGCGGCGGTAGACCACGGAGGGTGTGTTGGTGGCTTTGTCGACAAACAGGTAGAAATCGTGGCCCACGAGCTCCATATTGTCTACGGCGTCGTCGAGGCTAAGGGAGGCAGCGGGGAAAACCTTGCGCCGGATCAGCACCGGGGAGTCCCCTGCAGGAATGTCGTTTTCGAGGTCATAAGGCGATGATTCGGCAGGCGCTGCCTGCGGTTCATTTCGATGGCTTGCCTCGACATAAAGCGGTTCACTGGTGCTGGCGGGCTCCAATGAAGCAGTTGCTTCGCGTACTGCCTTGGGGGTGTGGCGGCCGTGGTGGACCTTCTTGCGGTCCTTGGCCCGGCGGAGGCGCTCAAGCAGTTTGGTGTAGGCGAGATCAAATGCCGCGAATTTGTCTGCGGCGCTGGCTTCCGCGCGGATCACAGGTCCGCGGCCCAGAACAGTTACCTCAACGGTGAGTTGGTCGCCGGTCTGGCGTGCGTTCGTCTCTTTGGACACCTTCGCATCCACCCGCTGGACCTTGTCGCCCAGTGACTCGATCTTCGCGATCTTCTCACCGGCGTATTCGCGGAATCGGTCTGAGACCGTCAGATTGCGTCCGCTGATCATAAACTCCATGGTGCCCTCCAAATGACTTCGGTGACACGACGACGGCACTTCCCGGAGGCCGATCTGATTGACAGTCGAGCCCCTTTCCGAGCCGCCATCGAAAGGTACAACTTGTTCTTGGTACCCATCAACGACGTTAGTTCATCGCCATCGCTTATTCATCCTTTATTCGTTTATTTTTTTCTAAGACGGGCGGCTACCCGCCGTCCCCCGGGGCACCGGCTCCGCTCCCAGCTGAATCAGGCGGGCGTGTCGCCGCGAGTACCACGGCACCGGCAACAACGGCTCCGCTGAGGTGCAGAGCGTGGGCCGCTTCGGCAAGCGTGGCGCCTGTGGTGAGGACGTCGTCCACGATGATGCACCGGCGTCCCGAGACCTGCCTGCGCTTGTGTCCCGGGACCTTCATGGACCCCCTGACTCTAGCGGCCCTGGCTCCCCTTCCAAGGCCCTTCTGGCCGCCGGGAAGCTGCTGCAAAGCCGCTCGGCGCCGTGATTTCCTGAGTACGTCCACTATCTGCGCTCCGGTGCGGGTGCGGCCCTGGTGCTGGAGGTGCAGCCATGCGGACAGCAGCAGGTGGATAGGGCTGAAGCCCCGCTTGATGAACGCGCCGGCGCTGCTGGGCACCGGAACCAGGCAGACGTCGTCGAGCCCGGCCGCTGCTGCGGCAATGCCGTGGCCCAGGCCCTTGGCAAAGACTGCCCCGAGTTGGTGCTGGCCGTGGCGCTTGAACGACAGCAGGCCCTGGGCTAACTCCTCGCGATACACCCCGGCGGCGACTACCGGAAGGATGATGCCGCCGTCGACGTTCATCAGGGCCGGCGCCTGCTGCTCGGCCCTGAACGGGTGCCTGGTCAGGAGCCGCACCTGCCGCTCACAGGCCACGCACAGTGCCAGGTCCTCTGCACCGCAGCAGACACAGTCCACCGGGACCGCAAGCGCCAGGAGCCCGGCCGCGGCGCCGGCAACGTGGTCCGCGGCCCGCAACCACGTACGGGGCTGCCCGCCGCGGTGCTTGGCGGACGGCAGGGGCGGCAGGAGGTCCGGATCCGGGGCAGCCGCCGCTTTGGCGGGACTGCCCGCCGGATGCCGGATCGAGTGTTCATGTCGCACGCCTCCATGCTCACCCGGTCGCGGCAGCAAAGGTATCTGCCAAGCGCCTTATGTGGAGAACTGCTACCCCGGGAAGGATGGATCGATGGGACCCTTGAGCTGGGGCGACCAGCCGTTCCCCAGCCGCTGGAAGATTCCCTCGGCAGACTGTCCGTAGACTTCCTCGGGACCGTTGCCCGCGCTGAGCCACACCAGGCCGGGCCATGGAGCCAACTGCTGGGGTTGCCCGGAAGTGAGGGACAGCAGTTCCGGGGTGACGTTCGCGCTGGCGGACCCCTTCATCACGGCAACGGTTGTGTCGCTGACCCAGACCCCCTGCTCCGGGTTGCTTGCCGTCACGAGGGTGATGGGGGTGGTCAATTCCCGGGGCGTCCCGTCAGCATTGCGGATGATTCCCGTTACCTGGACCTTGGTCTGGCCGCTCTGTTCCGATATCACCAGGGCACGGACGCCCTCGCGGGAGATCCTGAAATCCTTGACGGTCCTGCCGGCCAGCCACGCCGGCGTCATCGTGACAGTGGGAACGGTCGCTCCCTCAGACACTCCGGCCGGCCTGTAAGCCACCACCTCAGTGCCGCCGGTCGCGCCGGGGCCCGCAGCCCACACCCAATCGTGAAGGCTGAATGAGGGATGCGTGAGGGTGCTTCGGGTTGTCAGGGCGCGTGCCGGCTGGCCGGGCACCATGCTGTAAAGCGTCGTCCGGCTTTCATTGAGGAAGGCGACCGTCTGGGACACCGGTGACTCGGCAGGGTAGCGGGGGCCCAGCGAGGACACGGGCTGCATGTCCGGGAGCGGGGAAACCCTGTTGTTCTCGTAACGCACCAGCTCGTTGCCGCTGATGGCAATCTCCCGTGCGGGCACGTTCTTGTCCCGCACAGGGGGCAGCACGGAGCCGTTGTCTTCCACCCGCACCAGGTCTTGGTTGGCACGCAGCTCAACATTGACGACGTCGGGCTGGCTGCGGAAGGTGAGCGCCAGCTGAGTCTGCATCCGGAGCCGGTCCTCCGTGGACGCCTCGGTGAGCTCCTTGGCGGAGAGGTCCACCTGGGCTGCCCCGGACACCACCGGGACGGACTCGCGCGCCAGCTTCATGCCGGACGGGAACGCGCTCACCACGGCTCCGCGCAGATACGGCGCGGGGCCGGCCAGCAGGGCGCTGGTCATGGCCTTGACGGTCTTGTTCTTGATGAACCAGCGGACGTCCGGAACTGCATACGTAAAGCTGGGGTCGTAGAAGTAGATGGGGTAGGCACCGTAGATGACCTTGAACGTCTCCTCCGGGATGGCCGTCCCGTTGGGGATGGCCGAAATCCGCCACTCACCGTCCACTTGGGTGAGCGTCACCGGAATGTTCTCGATGGTTCCTTCCGGAGACTGCGTGGCAATGCCGTCGACATCCACGGTGTAGGCCACGTCCAGCTGGTAGTTGTAGACGTTTTCGACGCCGGTCTCCACCACGGTCGCTGAGCGGTACACCAGGGCCCGCTGGTCGGGTTTCCACGATACGGATGCGGCCTGGGTCAAGTACTCACGGGCAACCGCATAGTCCCCCTCATACCCGGTGCCTGCACGGTAGAAATAATCGATGATGTTCTCCGGAGTTGCACCGGCCTGCGGAGCGGCCGGCAGGAACACCGGGGCATTCACATTGCCTGCACTGCCTTCCTCGCTCTTTCCCACAGGTCCCGAGGTGGGGATACGGGCACACGAGGCAAGGAGGAACATCACCACGAGGAGAATCAAGGCTCTGAGCAGCCCGCGCTTCGCGGGACCGGTCATGTCTGTTCGTGTCATGAATGGTCCTTCGTCGAGGTGGCCCCGGCCGCGGCGCCGGCGTTGGCGGCGCCTGGCGCTGTCCTGCCGCCTGGGCTGCTGGCTTCCGCGACACTCTCGTCCGTCCCGGAAGCGGGACCAGGACCAGGTCCGGGTCCGGGTCCAGATCCAGGTCCAAGAACCAAAATGTTCTTATCGTGCTGTCCGTCCGGCAGGACGATGTCCCCCGGTTCAAGCTGGACCGGCGAACGGTCGATCTCCTCGCCCTGGCGCAAGGGGACGGTCAGCCGGAAATTGGACCCGCTGCCCTTGTTGCCCCACGCCTGCAGCCAGCCGTTGTGGAGCTTGGTGTCCTCCATGGCGATGGACAAGCCCAGGCCGCTGCCTCCGGTGGTCCGGGCGCGGGCAGGATCCGCCCGCCAGAACCGGTCAAACACACGGGCAGCTTCGGCCGGCGTCATGCCGATCCCCTGGTCCCGGACAGCCACCCCCACGGCCGTCTGGTTGGCCGCGACAGTAACAATGACCGGCCTGCCCTCCCCGTGCTCCACCGCATTCAGGATGAGGTTCCGCAGGATCCTGTCAATCCGCCTGGCGTCCATCTCCGCCACGATGCCGCCGGCGGGTGCACGCAGGATGATTTCCGAGCCGTATTCCGCTGCCACAGGAGTTGCTCCCTCAATGACATGCGCGATGACCTGCACGATGTCCTCGGGCTCGGCGTCGAGCATGGCCACGCCGGCGTCGAAACGGGAAATCTCAAGGAGGTCCGCCAGCAGGGATTGGAACCGCTCCACCTGGTTGTAGAGAAGTTCCGCTGAGCGCTTGTTGATGGGGTCGAAGTCGTGGCGGGCGTCGTAAAGCACCTCGGCGGCCATCCGCACGGTGGTCAGCGGGGTCCGCAGTTCGTGAGAAACATCGGAGACAAACCGCTGCTGCATCTGGGACAGCGTGGCCAGCTGCGTGATCTGTTCCTGGAGGCTGGCGGCCATGTGGTTGAACGACGCACCGAGGCGGGCCACTTCGTCCTCACCTTTGACCACCATGCGCTCCTGTAGCTGCCCGGCCGCGAGCTTCTCGGACACCAGGGCCGCGTGGCTGACCGGGCTGACCACGTTGCGGGTGACGTACCAAGCAATGGCCCCGATCATCAGCACCAGCACGGCTCCGCCGGCCAGGAGGACGCCCTGGATTTCGTCAAGTGTCTGCTGCGCGGTGTTGAGGTCGTAAATCAGGTACAGCTCGTACACGGTCCCATTGAAGGTCACCAGGTTGCCCACGGCGATGCCTGGCCTGTCCTCGGTACCCACGGGAATCACGGTGGATGCCCAGTACTGGTCCTTGCCGGAATCCTGGACGGCCTTGCGCAGGTCGGGCGGGATGACGCTGACGGTCAGCTGGTCTGATGCCCGCGACTCCACCCATCGGTTCCTGGGTTTGGTCTGCTCAGGCTTGGCTTCGAAGACGTAGCGCCGCTGGATGACGGAGCCGCGGCCCTCCACGGCGTTCAGGGTGTCGTACACCAGCGTGATGACGCTGGACTGGTCGGTGACCTGGGCGCCGTCGAACGTCTCCTGCACCTGCTTGACGTTGTAGCGGGTCTCGG
This sequence comes from Pseudarthrobacter sulfonivorans, assembly GCF_014712225.1. Taxonomy (GTDB): domain Bacteria; phylum Actinomycetota; class Actinomycetes; order Actinomycetales; family Micrococcaceae; genus Arthrobacter; species Arthrobacter sulfonivorans. The sequence goes on along the minus strand of NZ_JACXBW010000007.1, from coordinate 204,201 downwards.
ATTCAGCCTGGGTCAGCCGCTCCTGGAACAGGTTATTGGCGATCTGGTTGGAAAGGTAGGCACCCACGGCGCCGAAGGATGTCACGGCCAGCAGGAGGGTGGTGAGGACTGTCCGGAACTGCAGGGACCGGCGCCAGCGCTGATGCAGGGAACGTCCCAGATAGCGCAAAGCCGGGAAGAAACTGCTCAGCCCGACGCGGACGAGGCGCGCCACCCGGACTCCGACGATGATTCCACGGCGCCGCCAGATCCGCGCACGGAAAGGCAACGCCGCCAGCTCCGCGGCCAGCGCGTCAGTGTGTTCGGGCCCTTTGGCCGCGGCCTGGTCCGGGGCGTGGGCGCCTTCTGGTCCCGAGGACTCAGGAACCTGCTTTGTAGCCGACACCACGAACCGTCAATACAACTTCCGGGGCTTCCGGGTCCCGCTCAATCTTGGACCGGAGCCGCTGTACGTGGACGTTGACCAGCCGGGTGTCTGCAGCGTGGCGGTAGCCCCAGACCTGTTCCAGCAGCAACTCGCGGGTGAACACCTGCCACGGCTTCCGCGCCAGCGCCACCAGGAGGTCGAATTCCAGGGGCGTCAGCGAAATGCGTTCGTCGGCGCGCTTCACCGTGTGGCCGGCAACATCGATGGTGATGTCAGCGATCCGCAGCGTTTCGGGCGCCTTCTGGTCACCGGGACGCAGGCGGGCCCGGACACGGGCAACCAACTCAGCGGGCTTAAACGGTTTGGGCACATAATCGTCGGCCCCGGACTCGAGCCCGCGGACGACGTCGGACGTGTCGGATTTGGCGGTAAGCATCACGATGGGCACGTCCGACTCAGAACGGATCTGCCGGCAGACCTCTATGCCGTCCACTCCGGGAAGCATGAGGTCAAGCAGCACGAGGTCCGGCTTCGATGAACGGAAAACGTCAAGGGCCTGGCCGCCGTCAGCGCAGAAGACGGGATCAAAGCCGTCATTGCGCAGAACAATTCCAATCATTTCGGCCAGCGCTTCGTCATCATCAACTACCAGAATGCGTGCCTTCATAGTTATATATTCCCCTATTGAACTAGGTTTGTCCTGTTCAACGCCCTCCCGGCATGGCGCAGCCAGCAGGAGTGCGCTGCGTCCGGGCCGGTAGATTGGGAATCAACCGCGGCGCCGCCGGCGGCACCGTCCAGGAGGTCATTGATGAACGTCCCCATCTACCAGCAGGCCTTAGGCAAGGAGTTCACCCGGCTGCAACCGGAGCTGCAGGAGTACTTTTCGCTCCTGCCGGGCTCCGGACACTATGGCGTTGGCGAAGGCGTTTTCGACGTCGCCGGCTGCCGCCAGGCGTGGTTGCGGCCGCTGCTGAAGCTTACGTCCGGGGAAGAAGCGTTCTTCCCGGAATTCGGGGCAGGCATCCCGTTCCGGATCGAAAACCACGCGCACCTTGATCCGTTCGGACGCCCCAGCCTCACCGCGCGGCGCGAGATCCGTTTCCCGGGCCGCAGCAGGATTTTCCAGGACACCACCAGCCTCGTGGAATCGGACGGCGGCCCGCGGCTGGTGGACTACCTGGGCAGGTTCCGGCGCATGGTTACCGACCTGAAACTCAGCGTCACAGAGGAGGGCAGGCTGCGCGGGGTGTCCGAGGACTCACGGCTGTTCCTTGGCCATCTCCGGCTGCCGCTGCCGGCAGCCTTGGATGCCAAGGCGTACGCCGAGCAGTGGTGGGAGGAAGACGCCAACGGCATCGGACGGCACCGGATCCAGGTCAAGGTCCTCCAGCCGCAGATTGGCGAAGTGCTGGTCTACGCCGGCCACATGCAGTACCGGCTGCGCCCGTACGTTGGCGGCAGCACTGCGCAGAACTTCCTGCCCCGCTACGCCCAGCCGGACCGTTGGGAAGACCGCAGGTAACCTCAAAGCCCAACGCAACGCAGGGTCGCTTCCGGTCCGATAATCGCTGATATTGGGCGAAAAGTGACCCTCCCCACCCGCACCCTAGCCTCGCAAGCCCGGCCAGGGAACCCTGTGGGCGTGGGCCCCCGTTGCCGTTACCCGTGCGCCCGCTGGTTCAACCCGTCGGCCATTTGGGTCAGCCTGCCCAGCACGGCAGTTGCGGCCGACGGCGTGAGGCCTGCCAGTCCCGCGGCGGGCGTGACCCGGACACTGCCCAGAGACGACGCCGGCAGTCCCATCTGGTGCCACGGCCGCCAGACGGACTCGACGGCGTCTGCCACTTTCGGCAAAGTGCGTCCGTTCGGGTCCAATGCACCGGCCCAGACCCGCTTGCCCGCCTCCACGGCGGCGGCCAACTGCTCCCACTGCCTGGCTGTCAGAGCCTTCAACGGAACGGCCACGCCATCCGCGCCCGCCCTCACGATCCGTTCGATCGGGGCCTCCACCTCGGGCACTGCGACAACGATTTCGACGGCGCCGGCGGCCCTGAGCGCCTCAATGACCTGCTGCCAGGACTCGGTGACCTCCTGCCCGCCCACTGCGCGCAACGTGCGGTAACCGCTCGACGTCGGAATGGTGCCGCCCAGTACGGCGGCAATGTCAGGTTCGTCGAGCTGGACCACCAGCTTCGCGTCCGGCACGGCGCTGGCGACCCGTGACAGGTAGCTGCCGACGCCGGCCGCCAGGGAGGCGGCAATGTCCCGGCGGGCGCCGTAGTCGATCAGGGCGCGTTCGCCGTTGTGCAGATGCAGCCCGGCGGCCAGGCTGAGCGGACCCAGGAGCTGGACTTTGAGTTCGCCGGCGGGAGTGTCCTCCCCGCCTGCCACGTCCGCCAGGACGTTGATGTCCGTGGACAGCGCCGAAGCGGCCCGGCGGAAATCCTTGCCGGGCCGGTCCACGAGCCGCCAACCATACGGCTGTACATCCACAGCCAGCTCCACCAGCACTGAAGCCGTGCGGCCCAGGGCATCCGAACCGACACCGCGGTCCGGAAGTTCAGCCAGGAACGGCAGGTGCGGGCTGCCAAGTTCGCCGCGGATGATCCGCGCGGCCTCAACCGGGTCTTCCCCCGGCCAGGGCCCCAGCGCGGTGGCTGTTACTTCCACTCTGCAGCAGCCTGGTGGTCCTCGGCGATGGCTTCGTGATGGCGGATGACCTCACCGATGATGAAATTCAGGAACTTCTCGGCAAAGGCCGGGTCGAGGTGGGCATCCTCAGCCAGCCGCCGCAACCGGGCGATCTGGGCGCTTTCGCGGCCCGGATCCCCTGCCGGGAGCCGGTGCGCGGCTTTGAGGAAGCCCACCTTCTGCGTCGCTTTGAACCGTTCAGCCAGGAGATAGACCAGGGTGGCATCGATGTTGTCGATGCTGGACCGGATTGACAGCAGTTCCGCCATCACCGAGTTGTCTACCTGGCCGCCCAGCGAACTTGCGGCGGCGTCGTAGGTTTCGGCATCGGGAACATCATGGTTTTGCTGCGTCATGGTCCAAGTCTATGTGGCCAGCAACGCCCGGTGTGCCGCCCGGCGCCGTGCCTGCTCGTCCGGATCCGGGACGGGCAGGGACGCGATCAGCCGCTTGGTGTAGTCGTGCTGCGGAGCCCCCATCACCTGGCTGCCGATCCCCTGTTCCACCAGCTTGCCCTTGTACAGCACGCCCACCCACTGCGAGAGGATGTCCACCACGGCAAGGTCATGACTGATGAACAGCGCCGCAAACCCGAACTCCGCCTGGATTTCCTTGAAGAGTTCAAGCACCTTCGCCTGCACCGAAACGTCCAGCGCCGACGTCGGCTCGTCGGCGATCAGCAGCCTGGGGTTCAGGATGAGCGCACGCGCCAGCGAAGCTCGTTGGCGCTGGCCGCCGGAGAGCTCGTGCGGGTACCGGTCAGCGTACGACGCCGGCAGCTGCACTGATTCGAGCAGCTCACCGACGCGTTTGCGCGCCTGAGCCGGGCTGGGATTGGTGTGGATGAGCATGGGCTCCGCCACGCAGTCCCCGATGGTCAGCTGCGGGTTGAAGGACGCGGCCGGATCCTGGAAGACAAAGCCAATGTCCTTCCGGAGCGGTTTGAACGTGCGTTCCTTGAAGTTCAGCATTTCGTAGCCGAGCACCTTCAGGCTGCCGCCAGTGGTCCGGTTCAGACCCGCGATGGCGCGGCCGATGGTGGTTTTCCCTGAGCCGGATTCCCCCACCAGCCCAAACACCTCCCCTTCGGAGACGGTGAAGCTGACTCCGTCCACGGCTTTGAAGGCCGGCGTCCCCAGCCGGCCGGGGTACTCGATGGTCAGGTTGGTGGCGTCCACCAGCACGGGCGAGTTTTTGTGGGCGCGTTCCTTCAGGCCTTCCGACGCCGAATTCCGGCCCAGGTGCGGCACCGCTGCCAGCAGCTTCCTGGTGTAGTCCTGCTTCGGTTCCGCGAACAGCACCCGCGCAGGCGCCTCCTCCACAACGTCACCCTGGTACATCACCACCACCCGGTCCGCGAGGTCCGCCACAACTCCCATGTTGTGGGTGATCAGCACGATCGAGGTGCCGTATTTGTCCCGCAGGTCGCGCAGGAGCTCCAGGATCTCCGCCTGGACGGTGACGTCCAGGGCGGTGGTGGGCTCATCCGCCACGATGAGGCCCGGGTTGAGCGCCAGGGCCGCCGCGATCACCACGCGCTGCTTCTGGCCGCCGGAGAACTGATGCGGATAGTAGTTGACGCGATGCTCCGGGTCGGGGATCCCCACTTTGCGTAGCGCTTCGATGGCCCGGGCTTTGGCTTCCTTGGCCGTGACGCGCTTGCCGCCGGCGGCGTGGGCACGGATGCCCTCGGCGATCTGCCAGCCGACGGTGAAAACCGGGTTCAGCGCGGTGGACGGTTCCTGGAACACCATGGCCACATCGCGGCCGCGGATCTGCCTCAGCTTCGAGGCGCTCACGGTGATCACATTGTTCCCATTGATCAGGACCGCGCCGCCGATGGTGGCGGTCTCGGGCAGGAGCCCGAGGATGGTTTTCGCGGTCACTGTCTTGCCCGAGCCGGATTCGCCCACGATGGCCAGGACTTCGCCGGGACGGACGTCCAGGCTCACATCCTTGACCGCGTAAACGTCGCCCCCGTCGGTGGCGAATGTGACTTTGAGGTGGTCGATGTCCAGGACATGTCCCGTGGGCTGCCCGGCGCTGGTTTCGATAATCTCCGGACCGCTCATGCGGACACCTCCGTCTGGTTCTTCACTTCTGTGCCTTTGCGCTTGGAACCTGCCCGTCTGCGTCCACGCAGGCGCGGATCGTTCAGGTCATTCATGCTCTCCCCCACCAGGGTCAGTCCCAGGACTGTGAGGACGATCGCCGCACCCGGAAACACGCCCGTCCACCAGATACCTGACGACGCATCGGACATCGCCTTGTTCAGGTCGAAGCCCCATTCGGCAGCGGAGCTCGGTTCGATACCGAACCCGAGGAAGCCCAGCCCGGCCAGCGTGAGGATAGCCTCCGAGGCGTTCAGCGTGAAGATCAGGGGAAGCGTGCGGGTGGCGTTGGCGAAAATGTGCCTGCCGATGATCCGTGCGCTTGAGGCACCCACCACCTGGGCGGATTCCACAAACGGTTCGGCTTTGAGCCGGATGGTCTCAGCCCTGATCACCCGGAAATACTGCGGTACAAACACGGCGGTGATGGCAAAACCACACGCGAGGATTCCGCCCCAGAAGCCGGACTGTCCCTTGTTAATCGCGATTGAGACCACGATGGCCAGGAGGAGGGTCGGGAACGCGTAGATCGCGTCAGCGACCACAACCAGGATCCGGTCCAGCCAGCCGCCAAAGTAGCCGCTGACCAGGCCCAGGAAGACCCCGATGAAGATGGCCATGAGGACGGCAACCACGATCACCGTGGCCGCTGTCTGCGATCCCCAGATCACGCGGGACAAGACGTCGTAGCCACCCACAGTGGTGCCCCAGGGATGCTTGCCACCCGGTGCAGCCTGCGCAGGAAACGTTCCGGCGTCGTCGGAAATCTGGGAGTAGCCGTACGGTGCGAGCAGCGGCGCAAAAATGGCCGCCACCAGGAACACAGCGCACAATACGACGCCGATCAGCAGCATGGTGCGCTGCAGGCCAACGCTGCGCCGGATATGTGACGAGACGGGCAGCCTGTCCAGCAGGGACTTTTTGGCTGGCGTAAATGCTTCGGTGCTCATCAGTACCTCACCCGCGGATCGATAAGGGCGGCCAGGATATCCACCACAAAGTTAGTGACCGCCACAATGACGGCCAGCAGCATCACGATGCCCTGGACGGCCACAAAGTCGCGGGCCGTCAGGTACTGCGCCAGCTGGTAGCCGAGGCCCTTCCACTCGAAAGTGGTCTCCGTCAGCACAGCACCGCCAAGCAGCAGCGCGATCTGGAGGCCCATGACGGTGATGATGGGGATCAATGCAGGCTTATAGGCGTGCTTGGTCACCAGCCGGTATTCGCTCACTCCGCGGGACCGGCCGGCCTCGACGTAGTCTTTGCCGAGGGTACCAATCACGTTCGTGCGAACAAGGCGAAGGAAGACACCGGCTGTCAAAAGCCCCAGCGCGATGGCCGGCAGGACCGCGTGGTGGACGATGTCGCCGAAGGCTGCCAGATCGTTGCTCCGCAGGGCGTCCAGCCAGTAGATGCCCGTGGGCGCCGATAACCGGCTCATGGCCAGTTCGGTTGTGGTGGAAGCGCGGCCGGCAACTGGAAACCAGCCCAGGCCGACGGAAAAGGTGAGCTTCAGGAGCAGGCCCGCAAAGAAGACGGGCGTGGCGTAGCAGAGGATGGCGAAGAAGCGCAGCAAGGCGTCGGGAACCTTGTCCCGCTTGTGTGCGGCGAACATGCCGAGCGGAATGCCCACCAGCAGCGCCACAACAAGTGAGTTAATGGCCAGTTCAAGGGTGGCGGCACCAAATTTGGCGAGCATCTCAATCACGGGCCTGCCGTCAGAAATGGTGCGGCCGAAGTTTCCGGTGGCGATCTGGCCAAGATACTCGAGGTACTGAATGAAGAGCGGCCTGTCGTAGCCGGCCTGGTGAACCAACGCGTCAATTTGCTCTTGCGGAAGGCGGCCGCCCTGGGCTGCTGTAATGGGATCGCCCGTGATCCGCATGAGGAAGAACACCAGGGTGACGAGGATAAAGATCGTGGGGAAGATCAGCAGGAAGCGGACCAGGATGTACTTCCCGAGGCCACCTCCGGCGGATTTGGACTTGGGGGCCGCAACTGTTGGTGGCGGCGTATCAATCAAGGTAGTCATGCTGTCCCTGCTTGGTTTGAAACTGAATATGTGGACCCAAAACGCAGGAGGCGGGGCCGCGGGGGCCCCACCTCCTGACGCGGGTTACTTTGGGGCGTTACCGGAGCCGGCCGTTTACTTGGAAACCTGGCCGAGCCGGAACTTGAACGACGCGTCCAGAGTGGAATCCACGCCCTTCACGCCCTTCCCTGAAACAGCTACCTGGGCCCCCTGCAGCAACGGCAAGGTGGAGATGTCCTTGGCCAGCTGATTCTGGACTTCCTGGATGGTCTTCTCGCGCTCCGACTTGTCCGCCGTGACCAACTGCTTGGCGATGAGCGATTCGACCTCCGTGTTGGAGTAGTGGTTGTTGATGTAGCCGCCCTTGGGGAAGAACGGCGTCAGGTAGTTGTCCGGGTCACTGAAGTCGGGGAACCAGCCCAGCTGATAGACCGGGTAGCCGTCCTTCTTCGAGGCCGAGTTGTAGGTGACCCACTCAGTGGACTGCAGATCCACCGTGAACAGCCCGCTCTTCTCCAGCTGGTCCTTGACCATGCCGTATTCGTCGCCGGAGGACTTGCCGTAGTGGTCGGGGTTGTACTGCAGCTTGATGGTCACCGGGCCGGTGATGCCGGCATCCGACAAGACCTTCTTGGCCTTGTCAAGGCTGGGTTTGCCGGAGCCGTCGCCGTAGGCCTGCTTGAAGGACTCATTGGCGCCCAGGAAACCCGACGGGACGTTGGACCACATTGGCAGGTACGTGCCCTTGTACACCTGGTCGGAAATAGCCTGACGGTCTACGAGGTTGGCCACCGCCTGGCGGACCGCCAGGGCCTTCTGAGGATCCGCTTCCGCGGTCTTCGCTCCGAAAGGCATGGTGTCGAAGTTGAAAACGACGTAGCGCATCTCGCCGCCGGGGCCGATATTGACAGTGACGCTGGAGTCTTTCTTGAGGTCGTCGATGTCCGTCGCGCTCAGGCTGCGGTTGGCAACATCGATCTGCCCGCCCTTGACCTCCAGCTTCATGTTCGTCTGGTCGGTGTAGTACTTGATGGTCGCCCCTGCGTTGGCGGGCTTGCCCAGGACGCCTTTGTAATCCGGCCATGCCTTCAGGCTGACCAGCGTGTTCTTGCTGTAGGAGTCGATGACGTACTGACCGTAGAAAGCGTTCGCCTTAACGATCTCGTCGTCGCTGAGGAGCTTGTCTGCCGGGAAGACTTCGTCGTCAACGATCGGAGCGGCGGGGCTTTGCAGGATCTGGGCGAACGTCTGGTCGTTGGCTTGCTTAAGCGTGAACACCACGGTGGTGGCGTCGGGCGTCGCAATTGACTCGATGTTGGTCAGCAATGATGCCGGCCCATTGGGGTCATTAATCTTTGTCTGGCGGTCAAAGGAGAACTTGACGTCCTTGGAATCCAAGTCGTGCCCGTTGGCCCATTTGAGTCCGCTCTTGAGCTTGACGGTGAATTCGGTGGGCTTCGTGAACGACGACGATTCCGCCAGGTCCGGCACCGGCTCAGCGCCGCCGGGCTTCGAATTCAACAGGAAGGAGTAAACCTGGTTCATCACCATGAACGAGCCGTTGTCGTAGGAACCTGCCGGGTCCAGGGCGGTGACCTTATCGGTTGTGCCGTACGTAATGGTGCTTCCCGAGGAATCCCCTGGTGTGGCGCTGTTTCCGCCGCCGCCGGAGGGGCCCGTGCAGGCAGTCAAGGCGAAGGCGGAAACGCCTGCGAGCGCGATTGCGCTGCGCAAGGCTTTAGTGCTCTTGGTCATCTGTGAACCTTCTGTTCGATGAGTACGCGCTTGCCGCCCGCCTAGGGGTGTTTACTCGGGCGGGCAGCGCGCTGTCCTGATGCCTAGATTCAATCAGACACCGGACTCATCAACCGGCATTTTTGTGAGTTGAGACACAAAATTTACCTGAGCGGGGGCGAAGATTCTGCTCAGGCCGACCAGAGCTACCTAAAGTTCGGCGCGCTGCAACGAACGGGCGGCATCGATAGTGGCCTGGCCAAGCACGCGGGTGCCCTGGTACAGGACCACCGTCTGGCCGGGAGCCACTCCCCGCAGCGGTTCGGTCAGGGTCACCAGCAACTGTGGGGCCTCCTCGCCGGGGACGGGCACCATGCGCGCGGTTGCCGGCACGGGGTCGCCGTGCGCGCGGACCTGCGCATGGCACTCAAACTCGGCACCCGTTTCGATTTCCGCAATCGGCAGGCCCGCCCAGGAGACCTTTATGCCGCGGATCTCGTCGATGGCCAGCAGCGCCTGGGGCCCCACCACCACCTTGTTTTCCTTGGGCCGGATTTCCAGCACAAACCTTGGCTTGCCGTCCGCTGCGGGCGTGCCCAGCTTCAGGCCACGGCGCTGGCCCACAGTGAAGGCGTTTGCACCCGGATGCTCGCCCACCTTGGATCCGGTCTCATCCACGATGTCGCCGGTGGTCATCTCGATTTTTTCGGCCAGCCAGCCGGCGGTGTCACCGTCCGGGATGAAGCAGATGTCGTGGCTGTCCGGCTTGTTTGCCACGGAGAGCCCGCGGCGCTCGGCCTCTGCCCGGACTTCAGCCTTGGACGGCGTCTCGGCCAGCGGAAACATGGAATGCTTGAGCTGCTCGTGGGTCAGCACGCCCAGGACGTAGCTTTGGTCCTTGGCCCAGTCCGCTGCGCGGTGGAGCTCCGGGTTCCCGCCGGCGTCGGTGATGACCTTCGCGTAATGGCCGGTGCAGACGGCGTCGAATCCCAGGGCAATCGCTTTCTCCAGCAGGGCGGCAAACTTGATCCGCTCGTTGCAGCGCATGCAGGGATTGGGGGTACGGCCGGCAGCGTATTCGTCGATAAAATCCTGGACGACGTCTTCCTTGAAGCGCTCCGAGAAGTCCCAGACGTAATAAGGAATGCCCAGCACGTCGCAGGCGCGCCAGGCGTCGCGCGAGTCTTCGATGGTGCAGCAGCCGCGACTGCCCGTCCGCAGCGTGCCGGGCATCCTCGACAGCGCAAGGTGAACGCCGACGACGTCGTGGCCGGCTTCAACGGCACGTGCTGCGGCTACGGCGGAGTCGACTCCGCCGCTCATGGCTGCTAAGACTCGCATACTGGCTTTCTTTTGGGTTCAGGGGGGCTGCCGGCACCAGTGGCGGCCTGCGGTTCATATGGCGGCCGCACAGATAACACAATGCCTGCCGCACTATTGTATCGGCACGCCGAATCCTACCCAAAAGACCTTGACTGACACACCCCGCGATTCTAAAGTCAAGGTAAGCAGTTTTAGAATCGACGGAGCAAGGGAAGCGGGCGGACATGGCTGTTCAGGACATCGTCGTAGCAGGCGGCGGGCTGGCAGGCGCCACCGCCGCCAAGACCCTGCGGGCTGAAGGTTTCACCGGACGGGTAACCGTTGTCGGCGCCGAACACCACCACCCCTACCTGCGTCCGCCGCTGTCCAAGGAGTATTTGCTGGGCAAGGCCGCGGAGGATACCGTCCCGGTGGTGCCGCACGGCTGGTACGCAGAGAACGACGTCGGCCTCCGCCTCGGCGTCCGGGTCACCGCCATCCGGGCGGCGGAGCGGACAGTGCAGCTGGACGACGGATCGTCCCTGGCCTACGGCTCCCTGCTCCTGGCCACCGGGGCATTGCCCCGGACGCTGCGGCTGCCCGGCAGTGACCTGGCCGGAGTCTCGACGTTCCGCACCCTGGATGACAGCAGGTTGCTCCGCGGCCGCCTCGCTGCAGGCGGGAAAAATGTGGTGATGGTCGGTTCGGGCTGGATCGGGATGGAATTGGCCGCAGCCGCGGCAACGTACGGCAACAACGTCACCCTGCTGGGACTGGAGGATATTCCGCTTGCGGGCGCCATCGGCCCGGACCTCGGGCGGTTCTTCCGGGGTTTGCACGAAGCAAACGGTGTCAGCTTCCGGCTTCCCGCCTCGGCGCAGGAGATCACCGGAGAGGGCGGAGCTGTTACGGGCGTCATCACGGACACGGGTGAACTGCTCCCTGCAGACATCGTGATCATTGCCGTGGGAGTGGTACCTGACACTGCGCTTGCCCAGACGGCCGGCCTGGCGCTGGACAACGGCATCCTCACCGACGCCTCACTGCAAACCAGCGAACCCGGCATCTATGCCGCCGGCGACGTCGCCAATGCCCTGCATCCCTTCACCGGCCAACACCACCGCAGCGAGCATTGGTCCAACGCCCTGAACGGGGGCAAGGTGGCGGCCCGGGCGATGCTGGGCCAGGACGCCACGCTGAACACCGTCCCGTACTTCTATACGGACCAGTTCGACGTCAGCATGGAATACTCGGGCTTCCCCACCCTGGCCGCGGGCGCCGAACCGGTGATTAGGGGGTCGCTGGAGGATAAGCAGTTCATCGCTTTCTGGGTGCAGGACTCCCGGGTGGTGGCCGGCATGAGCGTCAACTGGCCGCGGAAAGTGCAGCCGGGGGCCCAGAAGACCATCAAAGCCCTTATCTCGGCCCGGACGCCGGTAACGGCTGAGCGCCTGGCCGACCCCGCCGCCGGCCTCGGTCAGCTCCTGCCGGAACCGGCCTGACGCGCCACAGTGCCCGCCGTCTGGATGGACGATTCATGCCCGGCCATTCCCGCCTGGCGGGCCCGCTCATAGGCGCCGGGAAGGGCCGCCAGCAGGGCATCCACATCCGCATCGGTTGAGGCGTGGCCGAGTGTAAAGCGCTGGGCGCCCCTGGCGGTTTCCTCGTCCAGGCCCATGGCCAGCAGCACGTGGGACGGCCGCGGCACGCCGGCAGTGCAGGCTGAACCAGTGGATGACTCCACGCCGGCAAGGTCCAGCAGGAACAGCAGGGAATCCCCCTCGCAGCCCGGGAAGGTGAAGTGGGCGTTGCCGGGCAGGCGCCCCTCCCCCGGAGCTCCGCGCAGCACGGCCTCAGGTACGCGTTCGAGGACACCACTGATCAACCGGTCGCGGAGAGCCCCGATGCGGGCAGTCTCCGATTCAAGCTGGGCAGCGGCGGCTTCGGCAGCCGCAGCGAACGCGGCAATGGATGCTGTGTCCAACGTCCCGGAGCGCACATCGCGCTCCTGGCCGCCGCCATGCTGCACCGGAGTCAGCTTGACCGCACGCCCCAGCAGCAGGGCCCCCACACCCACCGGCCCGCCGATCTTGTGCCCGGAAACGGACATGGCGTCCAGTCCTGAAGCCTTGAAGTCCACGGGCAGGGATCCGAACGCCTGAACAGCATCCGAATGGACCGGGACCCCGGCCGCGTGCGCCAGCTCCACAATCCGGTGCACCGGCTGAATGGTCCCCACCTCGTTGTTGGCCCACATCACCGTCACCAGGGCGATGGAGCCGGGGTCGCGTGACAGCTCGGCCGCCAACGCCTCCACGTCCACCACCCCGTCGCTGTCCACGGGCAGCCAGGTGACCTCGGCACCTTCGTGCCGTTCCAGCCATTCCACCGTGTCCAGCACAGCGTGATGTTCGACGGCGGAGCACAGGATGCGCCGCCGGGAGGGGTCTTCGCCGGAGCGGGACCAGAACAGGCCCTTGACCGCCAGGTTGTCCGACTCAGTGCCGCCGGAGGTAAAGATGACCTCCGAGGGATGGGCGCCGGCCGCCGTCGCGATGGCCTCCCTGGCGTCCTCCACAGAGCGGCGGGCGCGGCGGCCTGAGCCGTGCAGGGACGACGGGTTCCCGGTACGGGAGAGTTCCCGGGTCAGGGCTGCCAGCGCCTCCGCAGAAAGTGGTGTGGTGGCTGCATGATCGAGGTAGACGGGCACGGAACAATTCTAGCCGCGTCGGCGGTCATGGATTCAGGCCGCACTGATCCCTGCGGTGATCCTGGCGCAGCACTGGCCGTGCACACTGTTCGGCGCGATGCGGTCCTCCGGCTCCCCGCACGCCGCAGCGGCGCCCCGGAGGAAGGAACCGTTCATGGCACAGACCACGTCCGGATGCCCGTCAGAAAGGCGGTGGAACGGGCAGTTGGCCAGCACCAGGCCGCCGTCCCCGTCGGGCCGGGGCTCGTAGCCCTCCCCTGCCATGAACTCCGTTAGGCCCTCCGCTCCGGCGGCGAGTTCCTGGCCCTTGCGGTACGAGGTGAGGCGCAGCGAGTCGCCCACCGCGTCGCCGGTTGCCGTGGAGTGCTCGATGGCAGAGGCGAGGAGTTCTCCGGCCAGGTCGTAGTTCCGGTCGGGCACCGAGGCGCTCACCTCATTCGCTGCTGGCCGATACATCTTGGCGGGGCGGCCGGAGCCGGGTCCGGCTTTGCCGGCGGCCTTGTGGAATTCCACTGCCAGCAGGCCATCCTGGACCAGCTTGTCGAGGTGGAAGGAGGCCGTACTTCGCGGCAACCCGAGGGCATCGGCGGCGTCGTCGCGCCCGACGGCGCCGTCCGAGGAGGCAACCAGCTGGAAAAGCTGCCGGCGTTTTTCGTCACCGAGCGAGGCAACGGCCGCCACGCGGCGGCCCCACGGAAGTCTGCGCACTAGGAACCCTTCATTCTAAAAACAACATCCATTGCTTAATCTGTCCGTTCTTTCTAAAATTATGATACCTACTTTTAGAAAGGAGCGCACCATGAAAACCACCACAGAAAACATCCCGACCGGCCGCCTCCAAACAATGGCACCGGACCGCCAGGCGTTCTTCCTGCTCCGGACCGTCTTCACCGTGGCACCCATCCTTTTTGGGCTGGACAAATTCACCAACATCCTCACCGACTGGACCAGCTACCTGGCACCCGTTGCCACATCAGTTGTCCCCGTCACGCCGCAGACCTTTATGTACATCGTCGGCGTTGTGGAGATTATTGCCGGCATCATGGTGGCGGTCCGTCCGCGGTTCGGTTCGGTGCTGGTGGCCGTCTGGCTGCTGGGAATCATCATCAACCTGCTGGTCCTGGGCGCATACTACGACGTGGCCCTGCGGGACTTCGGCCTGCTGGTCGCCGCGCTCGCACTGAACCGGCTCTCGCCCGCCGGGTCCTGGCGCCGCCACCGCTAGTTCAGTCCGCACCGCTAGTTCGACGGCGGAACCACCACGAGGCGCGCTGCCACCTCGGCCCGGGCTGCAGCCAGGGTGGCAGCATCGGGGCAGGAAACCGAGACATACACCGACGATGCGGCCGTACCGAAGACCCTTGCCATGACCGCCGTTGATCTGGCGCCTGCCTGACCGGGTTCCTCCAGGACCAGAACCTCGACCTGCGGACCCGGCTTGTCAGGTTCACCACCCCACCGCAGCGTTGCCGTCTTCAAATAGGCGGGCAGGATGGTGGGGTCAAGGTAGGTGAACAGGCCAACAGTTGATTCCCTGTCATCCGCCAGGACAAGGGGGGACTGGTTGGCGCGCACCTTGGCCGCCACCAGGCACCCGTCGGATTTCACGTACTGGTTCTCGCCGGCCACGTTTTCCTTGACCGGCGTCCAGCCTGGCGCACTCTTGAGGCCGTCGGAGATCCCCACCGAAACGCCCTCGGCCAATGAGGCGCCGGCCGAGAACGGCATGTCCTTGGCTGCCACCGCCGCGGCATCATGGCCAGGCGTGATGGTGGGGGTTGCAAGCGCGGTGGCCGGCTGCGGGATCTTCGGGGCTTCGGGGTCCGGGACGCCAACACTGCATCCTGCGAGCGCCATCATGCCCAGGAGTGCCCCTGCCACGAGTCCAGCTGCTGCCTGTGCCTTCACATCCACCCCACTATGCTCGCCGAAAAGCCAACCTGCCGTCACCATCCAAGAGTCTAGACGGCGGGCCGGTTCCGTTTCGTAAGCCGGTGCCGGGAACCACTGCCACCCACAAAGGCGTTGTGTGGACAGGCGGCTAAACTGGGCCAGCCGGGCTGCCTGCCGTGGACTGGCCGGACGAACAAAAGGATGGGTGCGTGACCGAGAGCAGCAGCTCCTACTACGAGGTGCTCCGCGTCGCGGTGACAGCCACCGACAAGGAAATCAAGGTGGCCTACCGCCGGGCGGCGCGGACGGCCCACCCGGACCACGGCGGGGACGCCGCCGCGTTCCGGCGCGTCACGGCAGCCTACGAAACCCTGATGGACCCCACACGGCGGAAGGCCTACGACCGCTCCTATGCCGCGGGAACGGCCGGTGCCACAACGGGTGCGGCTGCCTCGGAAGCGCACTTTGATGCGCCGGCTGCGGGGAGTCATGCCTCGGCCACCGTGCACAGGCCCAGCACGCCCCGCAACACCGCCGGCGACCCCGCGCTCTACCTGCCGCCCTACGATGCCGCAGCGTTCCAGGCGGCCGGGACGGTTCCCCTCATCCCCTTCAGCCAGGCCAGTCAGCAGGTTCATGGGATGCCGCGCAAACGCGGAATTTTTGGGGCGGAGGCCCGGATCCAGCGTGAGATGCGGACGGTGCAGCTCATTAGCCGCCAGGTGCTGCCGGCGATTCCGGCCGCCCGGCTGGTCAACGGGCTGCAGTCCCCGGCGGACAACAGCCACATAGACCATGCACTGCTGTCCGGTTACAGGCTGGCGCTTATCGGTTCCATGCTCCTGCCCAAGGGGGCTTACGCCTGGGACGGACAGGCCCTCAGGCACGGCGGCCGCTCCATTGCCCCGCCGCAGCTGGCCCACGTGGTGCGCGCCATGCAGGACGTTTTCCCTGAACTGAACGTCACCGGCTGGACCGTCGTCCACAGTCCCGATGGCAACCTCCACGAGCCCGTCATCGACCGCCACCGGCGCACGGCCGGCGCCGGCGAATCGGTGCAAGTGGTCAACGGGGCAGGCCTGGTCCGTGGCCTCAAACACTTCCTCTCCGCCGGACCAGCGCCGAACACGGTCAACGTGCCCATCCTGGCCCGGCTGCTGCGCGGCATGCACACTGGCTAGGATTGGACCGTGTTCCGAATCCTCTTCCATTCCCCCGAAATCCCAGGCAATACCGGCAACGCCATCAGGCTGGCCGCGATCACCGGTGCCGAACTGCACCTGGTGGAACCCCTGGGCTTTGATTTTTCTGACGCGAAGCTCAGGCGGGCCGGCCTCGACTACCACGACCTCGCCGTCGTCACTGTCCACAAAACCATCGAAGACGCCTGGCGGGAGCTGCAGCCGGAACGCGTCTACGCTTTTACCTCCGACGGCACGGCCAGCTACGCGGACATTGCCTATAAGCCCGGCGATGTGCTGATGTTCGGCCAGGAATCCGTGGGCCTGCCCGAAGACGTCAAGCGCGACCCGCACGTCACCGCCACGGTGCGGCTTCCCATGCTGCCCTCCCTCCGTTCGCTGAACCTCGCCAATGCCGCCTCCATTGCGGTGTACGAGGCCTGGCGCCAGCAAGGATTCGCCGGCGCCCAAATCTGACCGCCGCAGCGGAGCCCATTCAGGCCCATCCGTGACGCTGCCTGCACCGAATCACTCCTGACAGCAATTCCGGGATGATGAAGGAGCGGCGGGTGAGACTGTTACAGGCCCGGCCGGGTGAGCTGCCTGCCACGTCCGCTGCCTTGCGCAGCCCCGGCGTCGATGCCCCTGATCCGCCGCCCGGAGACCTATGCTTGTTAGTGATGGAAACTCCCAACGCGCCAAACTTCGAGTCCCCGGCCGCAGTCACAGACTCTCCGGCGGCTCTCAGCCAGCGCCTGGGCCGTCTGCTCGCCCGGGTTGCGGGCGGAGACCAGGCAGCGTTTGCCGAGTTCTATCAGTTGACCTCGCGCAGGGTTTTTGGGATGGCCCGCCGGGTCCTCATCGATCCTGAGCTCAGCGAAGACACCACGCAGGAAGTTTTCCTCCAGGTTTGGCAGAATGCCGGGAAATTCAACCCCGAAGCGGGCAGTCCGCTGTCCTGGCTGATGACCATTTCCCATCGCCGGGCAGTGGACAAGGTGCGTTCCTCGCAGTCGGCCACCGACCGTGAAGCAAAATACGGCGCCAGCAGCCAGGAGGTGGACCACGACTCCGTATCGGCCGAGGTGGACAGCAAACTGGAGGCAGAGGCTGTGGTCCGGTGCCTGGCAACGCTGACCGATACACAGCAGGAATCCGTGCGGCTCGCCTATTACGGCGGCCTCACGTACCGGGAAGTCGCGGAGAAGCTCAATGCGGCGGTTCCCACCATCAAGTCCCGCATCCGCGACGGACTGATCCGTTTGAAGACATGTCTGGGGGTGAGTTGAGATGACAGAAATGAATAGTCAGGGTGGCGCCCGCCGGCCGGGGTCGTTCGGCCTGGAGATCGCTGCCGACCTGGATTCCGGGCGGGCGGTGGACCTGGCCGAGCTCTATGCCCTGGACGCGGTCACTGATGGCGAACGCGCCGCCATCGACCGTTACATCTCAGCCGCCCCGGCGGACGAGCGCAATTCCTTCCTGGAGCGTGTCCGCCAGGCGCGGGAAACCCTGGCCGTGTCGTTCACCGCACAGGAAGAACCTCCGGCAGATCTGTTTGACCGCATCGTGGCGCAGCTGCCCACGCTCGCGCAATTGCCGGCTGCCGGACCTGCTGCACCTGCTGCCGTTTCGCCTGCCGAACAACCGGAGCCGGAACCCGCCGATGAGCTTTCCGCGGCCAGGGCACGGCGGGAATCACGACGCCGGCCGGGCAGCGCCCGCCGCTGGCTCGCCGCCGCGGCAGCCGCCGCAGTCATCGCCCTCGGCGGCGTGGCCGTAGGATCCTACGTCGCCGATCAGAACGATCCGCTGAACCAGGTGGTCCGGGCCCAGGACGTCCGCGAGGCGTCAGTCCCCGTGGCTGCAGGCGGAACCGCAACGGTCCTGATCTCGTCCTCGAAGGATGCCCTGGTGGTCAAGATGAAGGACGTGCCCGCGCCGCCGGCCGGCAAGGTCTACCAGATGTGGCTGATCCCCAAGGACGGCTCGGCGCCTGTGTCGCAGGGCCTGATGGATGAAGCGGCACTGTCCAAACCTGCCATCGTGAAGGGTATCGCCAAGGCGGCATCCCTCGGCATCACTGTGGAACCCGCGGGCGGCTCCGCAGCCCCGACCTCCCCCACCGTGGCGGCCGCACCGCTGGGGGCCTGAGGGCTGGAGTCCTGATGGCTGGAGGCTGACGGCGCTTTGAGGCTGACCGCCTAGAAGCCGGCGATGGTCCCCGGGCCGTTTACGGCCACCACATGGAACGCTTCGGCGCTGCGGCCATCCGGTAGGCCGCCTCGCCGTGCGTTTGCGAGCAGTCCGTTCCGGACCACCAATTCCATGGCGGCAGCGTCGGGATGCTGGCTGACATGCACATGGATGGCCTCGAGCTTGGTTGCCACGTGGTCCGTGACGTCAACAAAATGGTTCTCGCGCTCGTCCGGCCCGGCGTAAAGCCACAGCCACGGGAGTTTGTACGCCGCCAGTCCGGCCTCCGCCAGCTCGGGGTAGGCGAAGGGATTCTCCACCGCGGGATAGACAGCCCTGGTCACGGCCTCCCCCACCGCGAGGTGGTCCGGGTGGCTCTTCTGGAGGCGGTTCCAGTTCCGTTCCGGATGCATGGCAAGCACGACGTCGGGACGGACTTCCCGGATCAGCTTCACCACACCTTTGATCACCTCGTGCGTCGGTTCCAGGTAGCCGTCGCGCTCGTGCAGGTAAAAAATCTCGGTGACGCCCACAAGTCCGGCCGCCCGGCTTTGCTCGGCGGCCCTGAGTGCAACGATCTCTGCCCGGTGCGCCGGATCAAACCCGCCGGCGTCGCCGTCGGTCATGATGCAGTAACTGACGTGGACGCCGGCGGCTGTCCAGGCGGCAATGGTGCCCGCGGCAGCGAAGTCGATGTCGTCCGGGTGGGCGGCGAAACAGAGCACCCGCCCCACCCGGTGTGTGGCCGGGTCGAACGGGCTCTGTGCCGGGGCAGCGGGTTCAGCCACAATCAGCCTTTACGCTTCTTGATTTCTTCCGTGGCCTGGGGCAGGACGTCGAAAAGGTCCCCGATGATGCCGAAGTCGGCGATCTCGAAAACCGGCGACTCGGCGTCCTTGTTGATGGCCACGATGACCTTGGCCGTCTGCATCCCGGCTTTCTGCTGGATGGCACCGGAGATGCCGGCCGAGATGTAGAGCTGCGGGGACACGGTTTTCCCGGTCTGGCCTACCTGCGCGTCGTGGCTGATCCAGCCGGCATCGGTGGCTGCGCGGGAGGCACCCACTGCAGCACCCAGCGCATCCGCAAGTTCCTCCACGGGGCCGAAGTCGCCGTCGAGGCCGCGCCCGCCGGCAACAACAATCCGCGCGTCGGTGAGGTCCGGACGGCCGCTGGCCACTTTTTGCTCGCGGGAGGTGATGCGGGCAGCCGTTGCAGTGCCGTCGTCGGGTACCTCCACGATGGAAGACTCCGGTGCAGTGGCAGCCGAGGCTGGCTCCGGGGTGATGCTGTTTGCCTTCAGCGTCAGCACGGAGACCGGCGTCGTGGCTTTGGCAGCAGTGGTGTAGGACCCGGCCAGGACCGACTTGTGCGCTGTGCCATCGGCGTCAACCCCAACAACATCGGTGATCACACCGGCGTTGAGCCTGATGCCAAGCCGGGCCGCGATTTCCTTGCCTTCGGGCGAATTGTCGAGGAGCACCGTGCTGGCGCCGGCTGCTGCGGCGGCGGCGGCGAGGTAGGCCGCCTTGGGCGCCACGAGGTAGTCATCCAGGTCGGCGGCGGAGGGCTGGAAGACAGCAGTGACGCCGTACTCGGCGAACGCGGCCGAGACTGCGGGGTGCACGTCACCGTTGACGGCGACGGCGGTTTCACCCAGGGCACGGCCCGCGGTCAGCAGTTCCAGGCTGCTCTTCTTCAGAGCATCTCCGGGGTTGTCAATGAATACAAGTACGTTAGCCATGTCTGTGATCCCTCTTAGAGCAGCTTCTGGGCGGCCAGGAAGTCGACGAGCTTGATGCCGGCGTCGCCCTCGTCGGTGATGATGGTGCCTGCGGTGCGTGGCGGACGTTCCGCGGCGGTGGTCACCGTGGTCCAGGATCCGGAGCGGCCCACCTGTGCCGGATCGACGCCGATATCGGCCAGCGAGAGGGTGGTGATGCTCTTGCGCTTGGCGGCGATGATGCCCTTGAAGTTGGGGTACCGCGGCTCGTTGATCTGGTCCGTCACGGAGACGACTGCAGGCAGCGGGGCCTCGACGGTCTCGGAGTAGGTGTCGGCGTCGCGGCGGGCGGTGAGGCGGCCGCCGTCGACCGTCAGCGAGGACGCGAAGGTGACCTGCGGAAGGCCCAGGCGTTCGGCCAGCTGGGCCGGCACCAGGGATGTTTCGCCGTCGGTGGAGGCCATGCCGGTGAGGACGAGGTCCACCCCGCCGACGTGGCGGATGGCGGCCGCCAGCGCGAGCGAGGTCGCGGCGGCGTCGGAACCCGCCAGGGCGCTGTCCGTCAGGTGCACGCCCTCGGTGGCACCCATCTGGAGCGACTTCTTGACGGCGTTGACCGCGCCGGCGGGACCCATGCTCAGTGCAATGACCTGGTTCCCTGCCTTGGCGCCGCCGCGGGCCTCGGCCAGCTGCAGGGCAGCCTCGAGCGCATATTCGTCCAGCTCCGAAAGGATGCTTTCGTCGCGGTCCGTGGTGTAGCCCTCCCCGTTGAGGTGACGGTCGAACTGGGCGTCCGGTACATGCTTGACCAGGACGATGATCTTCAATGTCTCTTCCACTGTGTTTACAGCAGCCTTCCATGCTTGTGGACAGCCAGCCGGGTGGGGTCATGGCCTCGGAACGCCCGGGGTACGGGTAGATCCTAGCTAACCATATAGTCGTGTTCCGTTGCCGTCCCGTTAACGCCTGTGTCAGAGCCCGGCGGGGCGTTTATCGGAGACAAACGACGGCGGCGATCACCGTGGTGACCGCCGCCGTCGTTTGCTTCCTGCCGTACTTCCTACTGGTCCGCTGCGGTGCCCAGCGTCACGTCAAATGTCTGCTCCTGGCCGTTGCGCAGGACGGTGATCTTGACCGTGGACCCGCCGGCCTGTTCGCGGACGGCTGCCGTCAGCTGGTTGGGCTCGCTGACCGTCAGGTCGTTGAACTTGGTGATCACATCGCCCACCTTGATGCCGGCCTTGGCGGCTGCTGAATTCGCTTCAACAGTGGCCACGTCGGCTCCCACCGAGAAGCTCGACGAACTGCCTGAGGACTTGTCCCGGACGCTGACGCCCAGCTGGCCATGGGATGCCTTGCCGGTGTCGATGAGCTCCTGCGCCACCCGCTTTGCGTGGTTGATGGGGATGCTGAAGCCGACGCCGATGTTTCCGCTGGAGGACGAAGAAGAGGAATCAGAGCCGGCGGAGGCGATGGCCACGTTGACGCCGATGATCTCACCCTTGGTGTTCACCAACGCACCACCGGAGTTGCCGGGGTTGATGGCGGCATCAGTTTGGATCACATTAATGGCAATGGAACCCTGTGCCGCTGTGCTCTGGCCCTGCCCCCCGCCCGGAGGCGCGAACTGGAAGCCCTGATCGCCGCCCTGCGAGCTGTCGCCGTTCTTGGGTGCGGCCGAGGAGGCCACGCTGATGGTCCGGTTCAGGGTGGACACGATGCCGTCCGTGACCGTGCCGGTGAGGCCCAGCGGGGAGCCGATCGCAATTGCGGTGTCGCCGACGTTGAGCTTGCCGGAGTCCCCGAGGGTGGCGGGGGTGAGCCCTGAGGTGTCGTCCACTTTGATCACTGCAAGGTCAGACAGCGGGTCCGTGCCCACCAGGGTGGCCTTGAGGACCTTGCCCGTGCTGGTGCGTACCTCCAGGGTGGCATTGGCTGTCTGGCCGTCAAGGGTTACCACGTGGGTGTTGGTGAGGATGTGCCCGTCGCCGTCCAGGACGATGCCCGAGCCGGTGCCGCCGGCATTGCCGCTGGAGGCGCTGATGGTCACCACGCTGGGGGTCGCCTTCAGTGCGGCCGCCGTGATGGCGTTGACGTCGTCCTTGTTGTTGACGATGACCGTCCCGGGCTGGCTGCCGGTGCTGCTGCTGACGGCCGAGGGTGAACCGTTGCCGAGGGCACCCGAACCGACAGTGGCCACGCCGCCGCCCACGAGGCCGGCCGCCAGGATGCTCGCCACCAGGGTCCCGACGCCGAATGAGGCCTTCCGGCGGGGAGCGTCAGCGGGGTTGGGGGTCGAGTTGTACTGACCAGGGTTGTACTGGCCCGTGTAGCCGCCGGGCAGCGCTGAATTCGCTCCATGCTGGGCCTGCTGATGCGGGACCTGCTGGTTGTGAGGCTGCTGGTGCTGGGTCTGCTGGTTGTGGGCCGGCTGGCCGTAGAACGGCTCGCGGGGAGGATAGACCGGACGGGGTGCACCGGGCAGCTGCTGCGTGGGGTTCTCAGGCGCCCCGGAGCGGTCCAGCTGCTCGGTCGGATTGGAGTGACCGCCAGCGTCGCTGCGGGCCTCCGAAGGGGTCTGGGCCGGATTCCGGCTCCAGTCCGGTTGCCGGTCATCAGGCGCTGCACCCGGGGTTGGGTTCTCAGTCATTGGACTTCCTTTCATCCTCTTCTGCATTAACTATGTACCGTCTGACTGGAACTGCGGCGAACGTTGGCTGGGAGGTTCCTGAAAGCGTGCAAGCCGCCGCCCATGAGTGCTCTCAGGGGTTTTCGCTGGTGGCATATTCCCCTCGGTGGACGCACCCAAAGGTGCACCATAGAATCAAAAGGAATTGCCACAGCGACCTGCGGCTTTACACCACGCCTGGGGGCGCTGCTGCATTCTGAGACGTTGATTCGTCCCGAATCGGTGTCAGGCGTGCTGAAGGGTTGCACATGCGGTCAAAGTTCAAACGTATCCTCGCCGTGATCGGCCTGACAGGGCTGCTCGCGGTTCCCGCCGGCGCGGCTTGGGCTGAACCACCGGTGAGCATCCCGTCGGGCACGAACATTGTGGATAACGCCAATGTCCTGGGCGGCCGCAAGGGTGAGGTGCAGAACGCCATCCAAACGCTGCTGAAGGACCACAAATACAACCTCTACGTGGTCACGGTGAACTCCTTCGACAACCCCTCGAAGCCCGAGGACTGGGGCAAAGCTGTTGCCACGCAAAAATCAATGGGCAAGGCTGATGTCCTGCTCGCCATTTCGACGGCAGGCCAGTTCTACTTCGCGACCGACGCTTCGAGTGCCATCCGGTCAAAGCAGTCCAATATCAGCCAGAACGCCGTAACAGCGAATCTGGCTGGTGGTAAGAAGGACTACGCCCAGGCTGCCATAGACACAGCGGCTGCCATTGGCGATGCAGCAGGTGGTGGCAGCGGCAACGTCCCGTCCGGCAACGGCGCCGGCGCAAGTGTCCTTGTAGGAACTGGTGTAGTTGTCGCCGGCGGTGCCGGCGCGTACCTCTACTTCCGCAACAAGCGGAAGAAGGCCGCCCAGGCATCCAGCGCCAGCTACGGACCCCAGGGCGCCGAACTCGATCCCCTGGCTTCGCTTAGCATCGAGGAACTGCGGCTCAAGAGCGGCCCCCTGATCATCGAAGCCGACGACGCGATCAAGTCCAGCGAGCAGGAGCTCGGGTTCGCCCAGGCCCAGTACGGCGATGCCGCGGTAGGCAACTTCACGAAAGCCCTGGCCGAAGCCAAGGCTCACATGTCCGAGTCCTTCAAGCTCCAGCAGCAATTGGATGACCACATCCCGGACACCGAAGAACAGCAGCGCAGCTGGTACGGCGAGATCATCCGCCGCTCAGAAGCAGCGCTCGCCTCGCTCCAGGAGCAAAAGGCCGACTTCGATTCGCTCCGCGAGCTCGAGAAGAACGCCCCGCAGGCACTGGCAGCCGTGAGCGCAGGTGCCCGGGAAGCAGACGCCAAGATCGCCACTGCGGAACAGTCACTGACAGCCTTGCGCGCCAAGTATGCGGACAGCGCCCTGGTGCAGGTCGCCGACAACATCACACAGGCCAAGGAACGCCTCGCCTTCGTGCAGAATGCCACCGCCACCGCCGAGGAGAAGCTCACAGCCGGTGAAGGCAGCCTCGCCGCCGTGGCTGTGCGGGCATCCGAAGAGAGCCTGCACCAGACCAACGTCCTGCTGGACGCCATCGCCAAGGTGTCGGCCAGCCTGGACGAGGCCCGCAACGGACTGGAGGCGGCCGTCGTCGAAACCTCCCAGGACCTTGCCCAGGCCAGGGCCATGATCCAGTCCGGTGAACACCCCGAACTGGCCGGCCCCGTAGCGGGCGTTGAAGCTGCCCTGGGCCAGGTGAAGGCGGAAATCCAGGGTGGAAAGATCGATCCCATCGCTACCCTGCAGCGCGTTGAAACCGCGCATCAGGCGCTGGACCAGTCCCTCACCGGCATCCGGAACCAGCAGGACCAGGCGCGCCGCGCCCAGGCCTCGCTGCAGCAGACCATCATGTCGGCGCAGGCGCAGATCAGCGCGACGTCCGATTACATCACCGCACGGCGCGGTGGCGTAGGCACAGAAGCTCGTACCCGGCTTGCCGAATCGCAGCGGAACCTTGACTACGCGCTCTCCATCTCGCGCAACGACCCCGTCACTGCGCTCACGTACGCCCAGCAGGCACACGCCCTCGCAGCCCAGGCAGCGCAACTTGCCCAGTCCGACGTCGACAACTTCGGTGGCTATGCCAACCAAGGGTTCGGCGGTGGCATGTTCGGCGGGCGGGGCGGTGGCGGCGGGCTCGGCGGCGCCATCCTGGGCGGCATCCTCATCAACTCCATCCTCAATGGCGGTGGAGGAGGCGGCTGGGGCGGAGGCCACAGCGACGGCGGAGGCTGGGGAGACGGCGGCGGTTTCGGCGGCGGCGACTTTGGCGGAGGAGATTTCGGCGGAGGCGACTCCGGAAGTTTCTAGTCCGAAAAGGCTAGGCGCCGTCGGGGTCACCCCCGGCGACGAACTTTAGCGGTACAACAACTGTTCACTGATTCCAGTGGCCACCATTGAGCAGGACGAAAGGTAACACCATGGTTAAGCAGTCCATTTTCGGCCGCATCGCGCAGCTTGCAAAGGCAAACATCAACTCTTTGCTGGACAACGCTGAGGATCCGCAGAAGATGCTGGACCAGATGGTCCGGGACTACACGAACAACATTGCCGAGGCTGAGTCCGCTGTTGCCCAGACCATCGGAAACCTCCGGATGCTCGAGGACGACTACCGCGAGGACGTCAAGAACGCCCAGGACTGGGGCAACAAGGCCCTGGCGGCCTCGCGCAAGGCAGACGAATACAGGTCCGGCGGCGACACCGTCGACGCCGAGAAGTTCGACAATCTTGCCAAGGTGGCCCTGCAGCGCCAGATGTCCGCCGAGAATGAGGCCAAGGGTGCAGAGCCCAGCATCGCCTCGCAGCGCGAAGTCGTGGACAAGCTCAAGACCGGCTTGGACCAGATGAAGGGCAAGCTCAACGAGCTGACCAGCAAGCGCAACGAGCTGGTGGCCCGCTCCAAGACGGCCGCAGCGCAGTCCCAGGTGCACGATGCCATCAAGAGCATCGACTTCATGGATCCCACCAGCGAGGTGGGGCGTTTCGAAGAGAAGATCCGCCGCGAAGAGGCCAAGGTCCGCGGCCAGCAGGAACTTGCAGCGTCGAGCCTGGACGCCCAGTTCAACCAGCTCGAGGACCTCGGCGAGCAGACCGAGATCGAGGCCCGCCTCGCCGCCCTGAAGTCCGGCGGAGCCAAGCCGGCTATCGGCGCCTCGGGCGCGTCGGTCCCCTCCGGGTCTACCGTCGACGAAGCTGATTTCGACAAGCTGTAGCCGGTAGCGGCCCGCCGTTCGGGCGGGTCCGGCAGGGGCCGGAGTTCATGACGAACTCCGGCCCCTGCTGTTTCACCCGCCCACGGCACCCTTAACGGCGGCCGCGCGGGGTGTGTAGCGTGGAGGCCATGGCCTCCCCCGTCGCATCCACCATTGTCTGGCTCCGTGATGACCTCCGGCTGGACGATAATCCCGCCCTTGCGTACGCCGTCGAAATCGGACTGCCACTGACAGTGGTGTACATTCTCGACGAGGAATCCGCTGGCGTCCGGCCCCTGGGCGGAGCAGCCAAATGGTGGCTGCATCACTCCCTGGCGTCCCTTCGGGCGGCCCTGACGGATGCCGGCTCCACGCTGATCCTGCGGCGGGGACCAGCGGGACCGGTGATCCGCGGGCTTGCGGCGGAAACCGGCGCCAAGCACCTGCTGTGGAATCGCCGCTACGGCGGCCCTGAGCGTGCCGTGGACGCAGAAATCAAGGCCTGGGCGGCGGAGAACGGCATCGAAGCCGCGAGCTTCCAGGCCAATCTGCTCTACGAGCCGTGGAGCATCACCACGGGCAGCGGAGGCCCGTACAAGGTCTTCACGCCGTTCTGGCGGGCCTGCACGGCGTCAGGCGAACCCCGCAAGCCTCTGGACGCACCGCCAAGACTCCCCTCCCCCGCCGGCCTGGCCACCACCGGCTCCGACACCGGCCCGCGGCAGGTGGGAAGTGACGTCCTGGCAGACTGGTCATTGCTGCCCGTGTCCCCGGACTGGAGCGGCGGCCTGGTGCGGACCTGGCAACCCGGTGAGGCCGGGGCCCACAGCCGCCTGGACGATTTCCTGGACGGACCGGTGGAGGAGTACGGCACCGGCCGGGACGTGCCCGGAGTGGAAGGCACCAGCAGGCTGTCCCCGCACCTGCGCTTTGGCGAAATCAGCCCGTTCCGGGTCTGGCACGAGATCCGCCTCCGCTTTCCCCGCGAAACAACGCCCGACGTCGGAATCTTCCGGTCCGAGCTTGGCTGGCGGGAGTTCTGCTGGCAGCTGCTCTACGTCAACCCGCAGCTGGCCACCCGCAACTACCGCCCCGAGTTTGACCACTTCGACTGGCAGGAACCCACCGCAGCGGAACTCCACGCGTGGCAGCAGGGCCGGACCGGGTATCCGCTGGTGGACGCCGGGATGCGGCAGCTGTGGCAGACAGGCTGGATGCACAACCGGGTGCGGATGGCCGCAGCGTCGTTCCTGGTCAAGAACCTCCTTGCGGACTGGCGGCTGGGCGAGGCGTGGTTCTGGGACACCCTGGTGGACGCCGATGCCGCCAGCAATCCGGCAAACTGGCAGTGGGTGGCAGGCTCAGGCGCCGACGCCTCACCCTATTTCCGGATCTTCAACCCGGTGACGCAGAGCAAGAAATTCGACGCCGAAGGCCGGTACCTTCGCGAGTTCATCCCCGAACTTGCCCCGCTGGACCGCAAGGCCATCCACGAACCGTGGAAGGAGCCCGGCCTCCAGGGCTACCCCGCCCCGGTGGTGGGACTCCCCGAGTCCCGCGAGCGTGCGCTGGCCACCTACCAGAAGCTCAAGGACAACCGGGGCTAGGGTCCACTCCGGCGGGCCGGCCTAGCGGCTGACTTTGCCCATGAGCGAGGCAAGGGGCCGGAGGAAGAGGGGACGCGCCAGGAACCAGGCTGCCACCATCACGGCAACCGACGCCACAAATACCCAGAAACCAAACCAGCTGACATCGTCACTGCCGCCGTACATGTGGTTCAGGTTGCGCAGCGCTCCGGTGGCCAGCACCAGGAAGACGTGCACCACGATGAAGGCGACAAAGTAAATCATCACCGGGAAGTGGATGGCGCGTGCCAGTTCCATGGGGTAAGCCTTGTTCAGGCCCGCCGCCTTCTTGGGCCAGGCTGATGATGTCCGGATACCGGAGATGAACGCAAGCGGCGCTGCAATGAACACAGTGGCGAAGTACGTCAGCAGCTGCAACGCGTTGTAGTTGACCCAGCCGTTGTCGGTGGGCCAATTCAACGAGGCGTACTGCAGGGCCGCCGAGAGCGCGTTTGGGAAGACATCCCAGCTGGTGGGCACAATTCGCATCCACTGGCCGGTGGCGAACAGCAGGATCACGAACACCAGGCCGTTGAGGATCCAGAGCGCGTCCAGGGTCAGGTGCAGCCACAGCTCCAAGGTGATCTTGGTGGGCGCGTTTTTGGTTTTGATCAGGCCCTTGTTGTTACGCGTCCAGTGCCCGCTGGGCCGGGTGGTGGTCCGCACCTGCCAGCCGGTCCTGATGATCAGCAGCAGGAAGAAACCGTTAAGGAAGTGCTGCCAAGCCAGCCATGCCGGGAAGCCCACAGGCGCACCGTCGGGAAGTTCCGAGTGACCCGGATAGTCAGCGAGGAATGAGGCCACCGCCGGCAGCCCTGTCATCCACTTAGCGAGCAGCACCACCAGCACCAGAGCCACAAGGACGGCTGGAACACCCCAGTAGAGCCTGGACAGCTTGCGCGTCGCAGAGGCGGGCTTCTTCGTGGGTGTGGACATCGAAAAACATTCCTCTCGAGAATGACTGACCTGTGCTCAAACGGCTCTGCCAACGAGAATACTAGGAACCACCAGTATCCGGGCAAAAAAAGACCCCGGCCGGCGTAACTCCCGGTCGGGGTCTTTCATATGGTTGCGGGGACAGGATTTGAACCTGTGACCTCTGGGTTATGAGCCCAGCGAGCTACCGAACTGCTCCACCCCGCGTCGCTTGATCAACACTACCCTAGTTTGGCGGAGGCAATTACCACTCGCCCGTGGTGGTCATCATTCAGCCGCCTCCCATTCACGGGATCCCGGCGGCAAGCGGAAAGGGCTGCTGCCCTATTACCCGCGGCATGTCCATCGCGGCCGTCGCCAAGGAACTGTCACTGCCCCGAGAAAGCATCCGCCGCCAGCCCCATCCACGCCAGTGTGGAGTTGCGGGAAAGGCGTTGTAAGGATAACCATTCGCAACTCGACCCTAGCGAGGATTGGGCTCCCCAGCCGGTCGGCGAGGCGCCCCCATCGCGCCGGAACCAATGCTGGAATGATCCTTGCTCCGGGAGCAGAATTGGTGCACGATGCCCATCCGTTGAGGACCAGCCATGGCTAAGAGCTCCGACTACGAAATGCAGACGACGTGGCGCGTCCCCGGGACCGCCGCGGACGTCAAAGAGATCCTGGGCGGCCCGAGGCTGGATTCCTGGTGGCCTGCTGTCTATCTGGATGTTCATGTCATCAGGGAAGCCGGACCGGATGGTGTCGGGCGTGCGGTTGCCCTCTACACGAAGGGCTGGCTGCCCTACACGCTGCGGTGGACCATGACCGTAAGCGAGCCGATCACGGAGAAGGGCTTCGCCCTCACTGCTGAAGGGGACCTGAACGGGACGGGGCGGTGGACATTCGAGCCGGACGGCCCCGAGGTGGTCATCACGTTCGACTGGCGGGTCAGCACCGCCAAGCCGCTGCTGCGCCGGCTCAACTGGCTGTTCAGACCCCTGTTCGCAGCCAACCACCGCTGGGCCATGGCCGCAGGAGAGGAAAGCCTGAAGCTGGAGCTGCGCCGCCGGAGGGCGGCCAGCAAGGCTGACCGGACAACGGTCCCGCCCCCGCCCGGCCCCACATTCCGCCGAAGCCGTGCGTGATCAAGAGCGCCAAACCGAACAGGGAGCCGATTGTGAAACATTCGTCAAACACGCCTGCAGAGACCAGCAGCATCTCGGCCCACGAGTCTGCCGCGGTCAACCAGTGGCAGCTGGTCCCCGCCTACTTCTACCCCGCGTGGAGTGCCCCCGTGAACTATTGGGCCCAGGTGAACACCATGAAAAGCGGGTCCATAGCCATCATGAATCCCGGCAGCGGCCCCGGAGCGTCAGCGAATCCGGACTACACCAGGGCCATCTCCCAATGCCACACCCGGCGTCACAGGGTCATAGGGTACGTCTCGACCAGTTACGGCTCCCGCCCCTTGGCCGCCGTCAAGGCGGACCTCGCTTCCTATCACCGCTGGTACCCGGCCCTGGATGGAATCTTCTTCGATGAAATGCCGAACGACCCGGCCTTGACCGGCGCCGGAGGCTTGCCGGCGCTGGCCTACTACAAGCAGCTCTACGCCGATGCCAAAGGGACCGCAGAGAACAGGATCGTGGCGGGCAATCCAGGGAACGCCGCCGCTACTGCCTGGCAGCTCGTCACACCGGTGGCTGATGTGCTGGTCACTTTCGAAGGCACTGCCACCACCTACGAAACCTGGGTCCAGCCGCCTTGGATTGCCAAGTACCCCGCGCATCGCTTCGGACACCTGATCTACGCCGCTGATGCCGCGAGCACTGCGCACGTGATCTCGCTGGCCAGGTCCCGTAAAGCGGGCTGGGTCTACGTCACCGACCAGAGCGACGGCGTGATGTGGACGCGGCTGCCGGTGCCCTGGCCGAACCCGGTCTGACGATCACACACGGAAGTAGCCCAGACGGCCCGTTTTCGTCGGTAAACCCTGCTCAGCCCGATCTGCTCAAATCAGGCAGCCATCCGTTCGAGGCAGTACGAGACGCCGCTGCCGAGGTCCGGCGCGATCTGCGGTTTGCTTCCAAATCGGAGAGTACCGGCGAAGCGGTCCAAAGTGGGAAAACAAAAGAGCCCGCCCTTTCGGGCGGACTCTCTCGCGTATTCACCAACGTGGGTCGATCACTAAGCGAATCCGAAGGGTTTTTCAACCCCAAGGTTTTAGTAACAGACTCTTGGTTGCGGGGACAGGATTTGAACCTGTGACCTCTGGGTTATGAGCCCAGCGAGCTACCGAACTGCTCCACCCCGCGTCGCAAGATCAACTCTACCGTCCGGTGAACGGGAGGCCAAATCCTGGTGGCGTGATGTGCGTCTCGCTGGGCCCGCCGTCAGTTGGTTGCTGAAGGCGAGGGCGTGGCTGACGGTGTGGCTTCCGGCGACGGCGTGGTCTCCGGGGCCGGCACCGGGATCTTCGCTTCAGCGTCGAGAGCCTTCTGCAGGGCGGCAGCCAGCTTCTTCTGCTCTTCCCCGTAGGCGGCGAAGTCCCCGGCGGCCAGGGCCGTCTGGCCTGCCTTGATGGCGGCGTTCGCTGCCTCCAGGGCGGCCTTGAGGTCAGCCTGGGCGCCTGCACTGGCCGGCGGGGTTTCGCCAGGTGTGGCAGGCGTCTGGCCGGTGTTGTCGGAGTCACCGGCAGCCGCACCGGAGTCACCGCCGAAGAGTTGCTTCAGCGCGCCGTCGAGCGTCGGCGCGAAGCCCACCTTGTCACCGAAGGCAACCAGCACCCGCTGCAGCGTCGGGTACGACGTCTCGCCGGTGGACTTGAGGTACACAGGCTGGACGTAGAGGATGCCGCCACCAACGGGCAGCGTCAGCAGGTTGCCGTTCAGCACCTCCGAAGCGCCCTGGCGCAGAAGGTTCAGGGCCTGGGACACAGTGGGGTCCGAGTTGAACTTGTTCTGGGCCTGGCCGGGTCCGGGAACCTGGATCTCCGGTGGAATCTGCAGCAGCCTGAGCTTGCCGTAGGTGTCAGCCTTCACGCCCTTCTCGTTGCCGGCATCCGAGTCTGCCGCGAGGAAGCCGTAGAGGACGTTGCGGGCCGTGCCGTTCACGATCTGCGGAATGTAGGAGGACGTCAGCTGGAATGCGGGCTCCTTCTGGTCAGGCATCTGCAGTGACATGTAGAACGGCGGCTGCTTGACATCGGTGGACACGGTGGGATCGTTAGGAACGCTCCAGACGTCCTTCGCCTGGTAGAAGCTGCCCGGGTCAGTCACGTGGTAGCGGCCCAGGAGTTCACGCTGGACCTTGAAGAGGTCCTCGGGGTAACGGACGTGGCTCATGACATCCCCGGACATCTCCGAGTAGGGCTTCAGGGAGGTCGGATAAACCTTCTGCCACGCCTTCAGGATGGGATCCTGGTCATCCCACGCGTACAGGGTCACCGCACCGTCGTAGGCATCGACCGTGGCTTTCACGGAGTTCCTGATGTAGTTCACCGAGCTGTTGGGCAGTGCCACCGACCGCCCCGCGGAGGTCTGCGAGTCTGCCGTGGCCGCCGAGAGCTGTTCCTGCTGCGAGTACGGGTAGTACTGGCTGGTGGTGTAACCGTCCACGATCCATTTGACGCGGCCGTCCACAACAGCAGGGTAGGCATTGCCGTCCACCGTCAGGTAAGGCGCGACCTTTTCGACGCGCTCCCGCGGGCTGCGGTCGTAAAGGATCTGGGACTCTGCATTGACGCCATCGGACAACAGCAGGTCCGAGGACTGGAACTTGATGGAGTAGAGGACCTTGTTGAAGAAGCTGCCCACATTCGGGCCGCCGTTGCCTTCGAAGGTGTACTGGTTATCGGCCTCACCCTCTTTACCCGAGGGCCTGTCCTGCTCACGGGGGGCTGCGCCATCGGGCGCACCAACAATGGAGTACTCCGGAGAATTCTCGCCGAAGTAGATCCTCGGCTGGTACGTTGAATCGTCGCCAAGGACACCGGTGGAGGGAATTCCGGACTGGAGAAACTCCGGCTTGCCGTCAACGGTGAACTTGTTTCCCTTGGCCGCGACCACGCCGTAGCCGTGGGTATAGACAACGTGCTGGTTCAGCCAGCCCTGCTGGTTCGTGGCGACGTTGACCGGGTTCAGCTCACGCACGGCGATGACGGTGTCCTGGATCTTGCCGTCCACCTCGTAGCGGTCAACATTCAGCGCCTCGGGGAACTGGTAGTACGGCCGGTACTGTTCCAGCTGGGCAAACGCGTCAGAGATCAGGTTGGGGTCCAGGAGCCGGATGTTGGCTGTGGTCTGCGCGTCCGGGGCAAGCGCCCCGGTGTTGGCCGTGTTGGTCGCGTTATAGCGGTCCACCTGGATCTGGTCCAGGCCGTAGGCCGCCCGGGTCATCTCGATGTTGCGCTCAATGTAGTCCTTCTCGAGCGTCTGCTCCGAAGGCCGCACCTGGAACTGCTGGATGACCCACGGGTACACGCCACCGGCGAGGATCGAGGTGATGATCAGCATGGCCGTACCGATGACCGGCAGCCGCCAGCGGCCGATGATGGCGGCGACGATGAAGAGAATGGCCACCAGGACGGCCGCGACGGCGAGGATCGCCTTGGTGGGAATCACTGCGTTGACGTCGGTGTACAGAGCGCCCGCCCAGCGCCCGCCGTTGCTCTGGAGCGCGGAATAGCGGTCCAGCCAGAAGTTGGCGCCAAGCAGGATCAGGAAAGTTGCGCCCGTGACGGCGAGGTGGATCTGCGCGGCCCGGCTGGTGAACACGCCGCGTTCCATCAGGCGGATGCTGCCGTAGAGGTAGTGGGTGAGGATGCCGGCGATGCCGGCCACCACTACAACGCTGATGAGGAACCCGGTGATGAAGCCCAGGAACGGCAGGGTCATCACGTAGAAGCTGATGTCCAACCCGAACAGAGGATCCTGCTGGCCGAACGGCTCCTGGTTGAAGAACAGGAGCACCTTTTGCCACTGGCTGGCGGCGGCGCTGCCGGCGAAGAGACCGAACAGGATCGGCAGCCCCACCATAACGACGCGGCGGACGGGTTCAAGCTGGGCCTGGTACCGGTTGAGGTTGTCACGCATTTCGGAGTCCGGCGCGTACACGGGCCTGGCACGGTAGGCGATCCTGATGGCGAAAAAGACGGCCACGAACATCAGCGCGAAGCCGGCGAGGAAGATCAGGATCCGGGAGAGGTTTTCGGTGAGGAACACTTCGAAGTAACCGAGCTGCTGGTACCACAGGACATCAGTCCACACATTGGCGAAGAAGATGAAGCCCACGACTACTAGGGCAACGACTATCAGGGTGGGTGTCAGGGCCCCGCGTCGCGATGGGGGTCTTCCGGGATGAATGGGGCTGGTGGGACGGGACAAACGCGGTACCTCATAGCTGATCGTCAGATTTACATTAAGAGTGTGTGTGCGGTTGACGTCCGGCACCGGTCAAGCGTGTGGCAACGTCCGTCATATCTGCCACGAGTGGCGGCAAAGCTTAGTTCCTGGCCTCAGTCTAGTTGCTGGTGCAGGACGGCAAACCGGCCGTGTCCTGACCTGATCCGGCGAGTTCGACGGCGGATCGTGCCTGGTCAAGGTTCTCCACCTTCACCACCTGCATTCCGTCCGGCACGTTGCCCACCACCTCATCGCAGTTTTCCGCCGGGGCGAGGAACATCGTGGCTCCCCCGGCGCGCGCGCCAAGCATCTTCTGCCGGATGCCGCCGATGGGGCCCACAGTTCCGTCGGGAGTAATGGTTCCGGTGCCGGCAATGTGCTTGCCACCGGTCAGGTCGCCCGGCGTGACAGTGTCTACGATCCCCAGCGAAAACATCAGGCCGGCGCTGGGGCCGCCCACCTTGTCCAGGGAAATCTTCACGTCGAAGGGAAACGTGAACAGATACTTCAGCATGATTCCCAGGATGTAACGGCCGGCCCCGTTGTCCTTGGGGGTGATGGTTTGGGTGACGGACGCCCCCGCACGCTGCACCACGAGGGTGACAGGAGCGCCGTTGCCGGCTGCCAGTTCCGCCTGCACCACGGCGAGGGACGTGATGGGCTTTCCGTTGATGGTCTCGAAGATGTCACCGACCTCGACTTTGCCGGCCGACGGCGATCCGTCGGAGAGCCCGGCGGCCTGCAGTTGCTGGCCAAAGGGAATGTCGAGCTCCCTGAGTGCGGACGCGACAGCATTCTCCTGCGATGTGGTCATGGCCACGGAGCTCTGTTCTTCGGCCTGCTCTTTGGTGGTGCCGGTGGGGTAAATCAGCTCCTGCGGGTACACGGATTTGGATCCGTCCAGCCATGCGCCGAAAACCCCCAAAATGCTGACCGGGCCGGTGGGGCCGCCCTCGACATACACCGTTGTCAGGTCCAGGTTGCCTTTCGCCGGATAGGTCTCGTGTCCCGTAACACTGATGACGGGAGTGTCTCCGGACCTGTCAAGAGTGTTGAACGTGGGCCCGGCCCGTTCCACGACATAAGGCACCGGAATGGTGGCAGCCGCTATGCCCAGCCCCACAGCCAACATTCCCGAGAGCATCATGACGGACACCCGCCTGTCCCCCTGCCGTGGGTTCCGCGGGGCAAAGTGCCCGGCAGGAGCAACGCCAGCCGCAGGCAGTTCGGGCGGTCCGGCAGGCACGGTTGCGCCGACGTCGAGCTTGGGAGCGTGGTCCTCGTGTGGGTGTTCGCCACGGGTTGTAGTCACTGAACCAACACTACGCGGTGACGCTGTCAGCCAGCTCTTTGCCTAGAGCGAACGTCCACCCTGTCCGGCAGACAGCCGCCCCGGCCCGGGGTACCGTGAAGTGAACGCTCAAACTGACGATCGGCGGGACCATGACCTCCAACCCACTCAATCCGTCCGACGGCGATGACACGCCAAAGGATCCGTTGACCGAGATGCTGCAGAACCTGATGGGCGGCAAGGGTATGGAAAACTTCGACCCCGCCGAACTGGCGAAAGCTGCCGGCCTGCCGGATGACCCCAACCTGCTCGCGCAGATGTTTTCCCAGGTCCAGGCCATGATGAGCGCCCCCTCGGAGGGCCCCGTCAACTGGCAGCTCGCCCACGAAAACGCCCGTCGCGTCGCGGCCAGCAGCGCGGACCCGTCCGTCACGTCCCAGCAAAGCCGGGAAGTGGACGAAGCCCTGCGGCTTGCCGAACTCTGGCTCGATCCGGTGACCGACCTCCCAGCCACCGGCCTGATCGGCCGGGCCTGGTCCCGCGCCGAGTGGGTGGAAGCCACCCTCGGAACGTGGAAGCGGCTGACCGAACCCGTCGCCAACAGCATCGCCAATGCTCTCTCCAGCGCCATGACCGAACAGATGCCTGAGGAGATGAAGTCCATGATGGGCGGGGCATCGTCCATGCTCCAGAACATGGGCGGAGCGATCTTCGGCATGCAGCTGGGGCAGGCCATTGGCGCGCTCTCCGCCGACGTCGTCAGCTCAACGGACATCGGCGTGCCGCTGGCCGACCTTGAAATGGCCCTGTTGCCGTCCAACGTCGCGTCCTTCGGCGAAGGGCTGAGCCTGCCGGAGAACGACATCCGCCTGTTCCTCGCCGTCCGGGAAGCGGCCCACGCGCGCCTGTTTGTCCAGGTCCCCTGGCTGCGCGGCCATCTCCTGGGCGCCATCGAGGCCTACGCCCGCGGCATCCACATCGACACCTCCCGCATCGAGGAACTGGCCCGGGACCTTGATCCCGGCAACCCCGAAGGCATTCAGGAAGCGCTGTCCAAGGGCGTCTTTATGCCGCAGCGGACTCCCGCCCAGGAGCAGGCACTCGAAAAACTGGAGACAGCCCTGGCCCTCGTTGAAGGCTGGGTGGACGAGCTCACGGCTTCGGCCACGGAAAAGATGCTGCCCTCCGCGGCCGCCCTCCGGGAGACCGTCCGCCGGCGGCGCGCCACCGGCGGACCCGCTGAGCACGCCTTTGCCTCACTCGTGGGGCTTGAGCTGCGTCCCCGCCGGCTGCGGGAGGCTGCCACCCTGTGGGCCGTCCTCAAGGAGGAACGCGGCATTGCCGGACGCGACGCCATCTGGCAGCACCCGGACCTGCTGCCCACCGCGGAGGACCTCGATGACCCCCAGGGCTTCGGCGGGCGGCGCAAGCTGGCGGAGGCCAGTGACAGCGAAGTGGATGACGCCCTGCAGAAGCTCCTGAGCGGAGGCTTCGATGACGCCCCGCAGGACTCCGGTGATACTGGCGCCGCCGAGTCCGGTGCTGGCGGCCCTGGCACCAACGGGTCCGATGCCGCTGACACCGGCTCTGGTGACACCGGCGGGGAAGGCTCCGGCGGGGATGCCGACGGCGGCGATACGGACCAGCCCAAAGGCTAGCGGGGGTGCCTAGTCGGCGTCGCCGTGGCTATGCCCGGCGCCGTCGGCCGGCGTGATGTTGTCGCCTGCCCTGGGGCCGTCCGCGCCCAGGCCCCGTGAGGTGGCGTATGAGACGCCCTCCAGGAACGCCTTGGCGCGCATGGTGTCCGGGTAGGCCTCCAACAGTTTCCAGAAGGCAGCGTTGTGCCCGGCCACGAGCAGATGGGCGAGCTCGTGCAGCAGCACATAGTCGATGACCCATTGCGGCATCGTCCGGAGCTTATCCGAGAGCCGGATGGTTCCCTCGGAAGGCGTCGCCGAACCCCACCGTGAGTTCTGGTTAGTGACCCAGCGGACCGACGTCGGGACTGCCCTGCCGCCGAAGTACTGGGCTGAAAGGGCGGCGGCATGGGACGCCAGCGCGGCATCCGTAGCGGGTTGCTTGCGTCCTTTGTCCGCGCGCCGCTCCCCCTGACGATGCAGTTTCTCCAACATCCGGTGCACCCACTCGGACTCCTGGGCGGCCGTGAAACGGGCCGGAATGGCCACGACCGCCGTCCCGTTTTCCCAGAAGGCGGCCACGGTCCGGGTCCGCCGGGCCGACCTCCGCACCTCCACCGGAGCCCCGCCGGCAGTTGTCAGACCTTGCGGCCGGTTGCCCTTGCCGGGCCTCACAGGATGGTGCTTTCGACGAGTACACGCAGCACGTCTTCGCCATAGCGTTCCAGTTTGGCCGGACCAACGCCGGCCAGCGCGGCGAGTTCCTTCAGTGAGGACGGCTTGGCCTCGGCAATGGCCGTCAGCGTGGCATCTGTAAAGACCACGAAGGCCGGGACTTCGGCGGCCAGCGCGATCTCCTTCCGCCACTGCCGGAGGGCGTCAAAAGTCTGTTCCTCGTAGCTGGGCGGACAGTCGTTGCAGCGCCCCACCTTGCGTTCGGCCCCGCTGGCCAGCATGCTCCCGCAGACCCTGCACGTCGCGGGGGCTGCAGCCTTGCGGCGCGGGGCTGGCCCTTTGCCGCGCACGCTGGAGCTGGCCACCGAGTTGGGCCGGAGCCCGTCAAGGAACCGCGACGGTTTCCGGTTGGCCCGGCCGCCGGGCGTCCGGGCCGTGGACCAGGACAGGGCGAGGTGCTCGCGGGCCCGGGTGATTCCCACATACAGCAGGCGTCGCTCCTCGTCCACGGCCTCGGGAGTGTCCGCGAAGGAGATGGGCATCAGGCCTTCGCTGAGGCCCACCAGGAAAACGGCGTCCCATTCCAGGCCCTTCGCGGCGTGCAGCGAAGCAAGCGTCACGCCCTGGACCGTGGGCGCATGCTGTGCCAGGGACCGTTCCTGGAGTTCATTGACGAAGTCGGCCAGGCCGAAGTGCTCTCCCCGGACCTGGACCAGTTCGTCGGCGAGGGCCACCAGAGCCGCCAGTGATTCCCAGCGTTCGCGGAGGGCACCGCCGTTGTGGGGCGGGGCCTCGGTGTAGCCGAGGGACGCGACGATATCGCGGACCAGCTGGCCCAGCGGTTCAGGTGTGGCTGTTTCGGCCACAGCCCTGGTTGCGGCCCGGAGCTGAAGGATGGCATCGCGCACTTCCTTGCGGGCGAAGAAACGCTCACCGCCCCTGAGTTGGTAGCCGATTCCGGCCGCTGCGAGGGCCTGTTCGTAGGCTTCGGACTGCCCGTTCGTCCGGAACAGGACGGCTACCTGGCTGGCGGGAGTGCCGGCGTCGAGCAGCTCCCGGATCTTGACGGCCACGGTGGCGGCTTCGGCTTCATCGTCCGAGCATTCAGTGAACTGCGGCATCGGCCCGGCCGGGCGCTGGGCCACCAGCTGAAGGGGTGTAGCCCAGGCTGAATCGGCGGCGGGGCCGCCGCTGCGCCGCGCTGCCAGGAGGTCGTTGGCCAGCTTCACCACCTGCGGCGTGGAACGGTAATCGCGGATCAGCTTCACCACGCTGGCCTGGGGATACTGCGCCTTGAATCCCAGCAGGTGCTTGGGGGAAGCGCCGGTAAACGAGTAGATGGTCTGGCTGGCATCGCCCACCACGCACAGCTCATCCCGGCCGCCGAGCCACAGTTCAAGGAGGCGCTGCTGCAGCGGCGAAACGTCCTGGTATTCATCCACCACGAAGTGCCGGTACTGCTCGCGGACCGTGGCGGCGACCTTCTGGTCCTCCTGCAGGATGCCGACCGTAATCAGCAGGACGTCCTCGAAGTCAATGACGTTGCGGTCCGTCTTGACGTCCTCGTAGGACTGGAAAACCCGGGCGACGGCGGTCAGGTCAAACCCGCCGGGAGTTCCCCGATCCTGCGCGTTCTCCAGGTAGTTGGCCGGGGTCAGCATGGAAACCTTGGCCCACTCAATCTCCGATGCGAGGTCGCGGATGGAGGCGCGGTCCGTGCTGAGCCTGAGGCGGCGGGACGCCTCAGCGATCATCTGCGCTTTGTGGTCCAGCAGATTGGGCAGTGTGCCGCCTACTGCTTGCGGCCAGAAAAACTGCAGCTGCCTTAATGCGGCGGCGTGGAACGTGCGGGCCTGCACGTTGCCCACGCCGAGGTCCCGCAGCCGGCTGCGCATTTCTGCCGCAGCCCGGGCTGTGAACGTGACGGCGAGGAGCCGCTGTGGACTATAGACACCTGAGTGCACCCCATAAGCAATCCGGTGCGTAATGGCACGGGTCTTTCCGGTGCCGGCCCCGGCCAGCACGCACAACGGGCCGTTCAGGGTGCTGGCGACCTCCCGCTGCTCGGCATCAAGCCCCCCGAGGATGCGCTCCTCCAGGGACTGTGCACTGTCAAAATTCTCTGTGGTCACTTCTGCTGCTCTGTTGTTGGAACTGCTGCTGTAGGGACTGCCGCTATTGCGACTGCCCAGTGGGACGACTCACTTGCCGGCGCCCCGCCAGGCATGCTGCGTGGCCAAGTGGTCACGTGTCAGTGCGGTCCATGATCCGGCCGCCATACCAGTGCTCAATCAGGGAGCGTGCGATGGACAAGCGGCTGGATATGGTGATCTCTCCGGCGAGCACGGCCGCCTGCAATTCATCCCGGCTGAACCAGCGCGCCCGGGTGACCTCCACGCCGTCGGGCGTTGCCTCGGTATCTTCCGTGATAGCGGAGAATCCAAGCATCAGGGATGCCGGGAACGGCCACGACTGCGAGCCCAGGTACTGGCAGCGGGCGATCCTGACACCCACTTCCTCGTGGATTTCCCTGATCACGGCCTGCTCCAGGGATTCGCCGGGCTCGACGAATCCCGCCAATGTGGAGTAGTTCTTCGCGTCCAGCGGTCCCCCGCCGCCCAGCAGGAGCCGGCCGTCCGGTCCTACCACCGTCACGATTATGGCAGGGTCTGTCCGGGGGTAGTGCTCAGAATCGTCCTGCGGGCAGCGGCGCACCCAGCCGCCGGACTCCACCACCGTGGGCACACCGCAGCGGGGGCAGTGAGTATGTGTGGCGTGCCAGTTGGCTATGCCACTGGCCTCAACAAACAGCGCCGTGTCTGTGGGGTTCAGGACGGCAGCGATGTCCCGGAACCCGGCCCACTCCGCGTCGGACGGGATTCCTGCTGCTCCCGGCGCGACAGTTTCGGGCACGATGATCAGGACGATTTCCGTCCCCGCAGGCAGGTCCGAGTCCGGCAGCGCGGCGCCGAGGTAGATCGCCTGCACCGGGACGGTACCAAGGTCCTGGAGCTGCGCCAGGAGCTCCCGTGCCGGCGGCAGGAACAGCTGGTTGGCCTGTATCAGGGCCTGCCGGCCAGCCAGGACAAGTGCGAGCGTTCCCTCTCTGGCCAACAGGTCCTCAACCATGCCGGGCCGGGCGCGTTCTACGGATCCGCGGTCCACCGCGGCCGGCCGAACCGGCAGTACGGTATCGAACAGGTGGTTGGCCGGCAGTTGGGCTGCCTGCGCCTGGTAGGCCGGTGTAGCGGACTCCGCATAACTCATGTGTCCACCGTACTGACTCGGACCGACAATTTACATTTGGCAGGGAGAATCGGCAGCACATGTGGCGGGGACCTCAAGCCGCGGCGAAAGGGTCGACATTTGCACGGTATCTGGAGACTCGCCGCTGCACATCGTTGTGTTAGACGCCAGCCAATCTACCGTGGAACGGTGAGAAGAAAACCGATCGAACTGGCAGCCGTTGCAACCGCGGCAGTCCCCGGGCTGACCCCCACCGCCGTCAGCTCCGCCGCGGACGATCCCGCCGATTTCGACTCCGCCCTGCTCCTTGATTCCGAAGGCAAGCGCTGGCGGGTCAGGTCGCCGCGGCATGCGGAAGCCAGCGCCAGGCTCGAAACGGAGTTCCTTGTACTCCGGGCTTTCGCACCGGCTATCCGTGCCGAACTGCCCTTCCTCATGCCTACTATCGCCGGCAGCGTCCGCCTCGGCAGCCTGAGCACGTTTGTGTACTCGCACCTCGGCGGCAGCACCCGCAGCGTGGAGGAACTGACCGCCGGACCCGAAGCACTCGCCAAGGAAATCGGAACGGCATTGGCCGCAATCCACGATCTTCCGCACTCCCTGGTCAGCAACGCTGACCTGCCCAGCTACACCCCCAACGAATTCCGCCAGCGCAGGCTCAACGAACTGGACCAGGCTGCCACCACCGGGAAAATCCCCGCTTCGCTCCTGCGCCGCTGGGAACACGCCCTGGAAGACGTCTCGCTGTGGCGGTTCAATCCCAGCGTTGTCCACGGCGACCTCCATGAGGACAACCTTCTGGTGGAGGGCAGCCGCGTCACGGCGGTGACGGGTTGGACCGACCTCCGGATCGGCGATCCCGCCGATGACTTCGCCTGGCTGGTCGCCTCGAACGAGCAGGACTTTGTCGAGGCAGTGCTGGCCAGCTACACGGGCAGCCGCCGGGACGCCCCGGATCAGCACCTGCTGCGGCGGGCCGCGCTGTCCGCGGAGTTCGCCCTGGCGCAGTACCTCGTCAAGGGCATTGCGGCCGGCGACTCCGGCATGGTTGCCGAAGCTGAGGGAATGCTGGAAACCCTGGCGGCCGACGTCGAGGAACACGGCGGCCAGGCCATCAGCGTCGAGCCGCTGCCCGGCCAGACCCCTGCCGGGGCTGACGTCCCTGCTGGACCCGGTGCCCCGGCAGGGACCGAAGTAACAGACGACGGCGTGCCGTCACCAAGGGTGGACGGGTCTACCGCCCCCGCCGTTACAGTCGCCCCCGTCCCGGCCGTCAGTGTTGTTCCGGTCCCTGCAGTCACGGTGGTCCCCGTCCCGGCCGTGACGGTCATC
This sequence comes from Pseudarthrobacter sulfonivorans, assembly GCF_014712225.1. Lineage (GTDB taxonomy): Bacteria > Actinomycetota > Actinomycetes > Actinomycetales > Micrococcaceae > Arthrobacter > Arthrobacter sulfonivorans. The sequence goes on along the minus strand of NZ_JACXBW010000007.1, from coordinate 162,268 downwards.
CCGGTTCCCGAGGTTCCGGTTCCCGAGGCGCCCGTTGGCGGAGTTTCCGTCGCCGCAGCACCCCTTGGCGAAGAACCCGGAGCCGAGGCACCTGAAGCAGAGGCACCGGCGGCCCGGTCTGCCGAAGACACCTCAACTGCGGCGATCAGCATCGTGGACGTCAGGAAGCACTAGCTCCCAGCGCGGCTGCCACAATCTGCTCGAGCTCCTCAGCGGAACCCAGGTCGTGCGGACGTACCACTTGGTTGTCCGCCACATAGAAGAAGGCAGCCCGGACTTCTTCCACAGGGACCCCTTTCAGCCGTGCCCAGGCGAGCCGGTAGGCTGCGAGCTGGACGGACTTTGCCCGGAGCTGGGATGCGGATGGCCTGCGCCCGGTCTTCCAGTCCACCAAATCCCAGCAGCCGTCGGCATCCAGGAAGACGGCGTCGATGCGCCCGCGGACCACCACTTCCCCTACGCGGGTTTCGACCGGGACTTCCACAAACGCGGGCGACCGGTCACTCCACTCGGAGGCCTTGAACGTGGCCACCATGGCATCCAAGTCATAGGCGGCGTCAATATGATCATCGGAACCTGGGGCCTCGCCAAGATCCAGCATGCCGGCGGTGCCGAAGTATTCCTCCACCCAAGCATGGAAGGCCGTGCCTTTCCGCGCCGACATGCCCGGCTCGCGCGGAACAGGGCGCCGGAGCCGGCCAACTACCCCCTCGGGGTCCTCACCCAGGTCCACCAGCGTGGACGCGGAGATATGGCCGGGCAGGTGCACGTCCTGTCCGCCCGCCCTCCTGGACCGGCGTTCCAGCAGCAACGCAGCTTCCCGTGCCCACTCGGCAGCACTGCCCCGGAGCCTCCGGCCCGGCTCTCCGGCAGGCCCGGAACCGTCAACAGCCACTGGCTCACCGGAAGGCGCGCGCTGGGCGCCGGCTGCATTCAGTGCGCTGGACGCATCCCGGACGTTGGACGCACCAAGTGCGGCCCTGACACGTGCCGCGGCGTTGTCCATGGCCAGCCGCCTGCCGGCGACCACGCGCCGTCGTTCGCCTGTACGGGGATCCACCGGACCTTCGAGAGGGTCATACGGCCAGGTGGCCAGCTCGGTTTCGGTGGTTAACGGGCTCTTCTCCGGCAGGGACGCTTCCTCCACCGATGACGGGTGCACCACAGCGCCGGCAGTTGGCGGCTTCTCCCCCGTCCCGGTGGCGAGCTGCTCCAGCTCAGCCAGGAAAGGCGACATCTCAGCGCGGCCTGCCCGGGAGCCGACCCAGGCTGCGCTGGAAACCCAGAGAACGTGCTTGGCCCTGGTGTAGGCCACGTACGCCAGCCGGCGTTCTTCACCTTCACCGTGAACCTGGACTGCAGACTTGAAGTCCTTCTCTGCGTCCAGCCAGCCTTTTTGATCGGGCTGGTCGGTGTCCCATTGCGGGAGATCCGCCCGGTCACCCCGCAACGGCCAAGGCAATGCGGCCGCGCCGCTGCTCCACCGGGAGTCCTTGTTGCTCGGGAAGGCGCCCGCATTCAGGCCCGGGACAAAAACAACGTCCCATTCCAGGCCCTTTGATGCGTGGACGGTCAGCAACTGGACGGCCTCGCGGTTGATATCCGGCGGCGGTGCTTCCAGTCCGTTCTCTTCAGCCGAGGCCGCCTCGAGCCAGGCAAGAAAGGCAAGGATGTCCACCCGGTGGGAAGTCCGGAGGAATCCCGCTGCCGCGTCCTGGAAGGCGTCCAGGTTTCGACGGGCCTGATGGATGCTGATTCCGGGCCGTGCCGCCACTTCGATGTCGAGCAGCATGGCGCGTTCCACCTCCCCGAGCAGGGTTGTGAGGTCATCGCCGAGGTATCCGCGCAGTTGCCTGAGCTCAGCCGAGAGCCTGCTGAGCCGTTCGCGGGCCGGACCGGTCAGCGCCCGGCCATGGGAGGAGACCCAGTCTTCGCGCGGCAGCCAGTCCAGCGCCTCGACGAGGCTGGCGCCGTCTGTCAGATCGCTTTCAATGACGGCGTCGTCCGGCGCTTCCCCGGCGTCGGCATCCGCAGCTGGTGCCCCGGCCCGGTGGGCGCGGCGGCGTGCGAGCTGGCTGGACCAGTCGCGGAAGGCCATCAGGTCCGCCGGGCCGATCCGCCATCGTGCCCCCGCGAGGAGGCGCATCAAGGAGTCGGAGCGTCCCGGATCGGCCAGCACCCGCAGGGTGGCCACGAGGTCGACGATTTCGGGGGTGTCAAGCAGTCCGCCGAGTCCCACGATTTCGTAGGGAATCCCGCGCGACTCGAACTCCCGGCGGATGGTCTCCATTTGGGCCCGGCGCCGGCAGAGTACGGCCAGGGCCGGCGGCACCGGAGTGCCGTCGGGTTCATGCTCGAAGTCAGTGACCCGGTACTTCTGGACGTCGGCGGCCAAGGCCGAGGCCTCCCCGACGTCAGTGCCGAAGCGGCCCAGCACCACCTGCCCTTCCACGGCGAAGGGGCTCGGCTGCAGTGGAGGCACCGCCGCGGCTTCCAGGGTGGTGCCGGCCGGGGCCCTGTGTGCCTCGGCCCGGCCCAGGGCCTCGGACATGATGTTCGCCGCGGAGAGAATGGCCCGGCCGTTGCGCCACGCGGTGGTGAGATAGGACGTTGGCGCCGGCTGGTACGCGTGGTGGCCGCTGCCGTCGTCGTCGCTGTTGCCCCCCTCGAGGCCTGAGCCGCGGTCCAAACGGACGGGGAATTCGCGGACAAAATGGAAAAGCTGGCCGGCGGAGGCCCCGCGGAAGCCATAAATGGACTGGTTGGGATCACCGACCGCCGTGACGGCGTGCCCCTCCCCGAAGAGGCGGGAAAACAGCACCAGCTGGGCGTAGGAGGTGTCCTGGAACTCGTCCAGGAGCACCACCTTGTAGCGTTGGCGTTCCAGCTCCGCAGCCAGCGGAACCTCCCGGGACACCCGGGCGGCGAGCGCCACGAGGTCGCCGAAGTCCAGTGCTCCCCGTGCCCGCTTGGCGGCAGTGTAACGGCCCACCATGTCGGCGACGCTGGCCCGTGTTTGCAGCATGGCGGCGAGGTCTGCCGCGGCCTGCGGTGCGTTCTTTGCGGCACCGGCCAGGTAAGGGAGCACTTCGAATTCGCCAAGGCGGGCCATCAGCCAGGCTTCGACGTCGGCCGGCTCCTGCAGGTGCTCGGCGCACTCCCCTGCCAGCTGGATGACTGCCTTGACCAGTGTGGACTTGGCCGCCCTGAAGTGGCGATAGTCGCCGTCGAACGCTTCCACCACTTCGCTGGCCAGCTGCCAGGCCTGGGCGCCGCCCAGCAGCACAACGTCCCGCTCCACCCCGAGCCGCAGCCCGTAGTCGGACACGATCCCGCTGGCGAAGGAATGGTAAGTGGAGACCTTGGGCTCAAGGGCGTCACTGCTGAGCAGGCCCTCCGGGAACACGGCATGTCCCGTGTCCTGGGCCGCAATCCGTTGCAGGGCTGCCAGCTTGGCCCGGATCCTGGTGGCCAGCTCACCGGCAGCCTTCCTGGTAAACGTGACGCCCAGGACTTCCTCGGGCCTGACCCAGCCGTTGGCGACAAGCCAGACCACCCGGTCGGCCATGGTGGCGGTCTTGCCGGATCCTGCCCCGGCGATCACCAGCCGTGGGGCCAAGGGGGACGAGATAATGGCGGACTGTTCAGGCGTGGGTGTGTTTTTTTCACCCAGGAGCGCGGACAGCTGTTCGGGGCTGAAGAGCGGCTCGGGCGGCCGGTGACGGTTCATTCTGTGACCTGCTTTCCGCGGACGCAGAGGGGACAGACCTCCGGGAGCCGGCAGCCGTGGCCGCCGTGGCTGCCCTTGGCCGGATCGTGCCTTGCTTCGAAGCTGTTGCCTGACATCAGCACTGCCGCGTCAGTGACCATCTCCAGCGCCCAGTTTTCCTGCGGATCCAGCGGTTCCTGTTGCTGGACGCCGGGGCTCTTGGTGGTGGTTCCCAGCTGGGCCAGCACAGCACCGCCAGGCACAGCACCGCCAGGCACGGGGGGCACGGTCATCCCGGGCAGGTCCCGGAAGCCGCCCGCAAGAATGGCTGCCTGGTAGGCCCCCAATTGCGGATGGCGAGACAACTCTGTCTTGCCGGGTTGCCGTTTACCTGTCTTGAGGTCCACAACCACCAGCCTTCCCTCCTTGTCGATCTCCAGCCGGTCAACCTGGCCGCGGAGGACTGCTGCCCTTCGCTCGCTGTCACCGGACCCCGGGTCCAGGCTCCCTGAGTCCAAAGCGCCCGCGTCGAGGCCGCCGACGTCCGTGCCCCCGGCGTCCGTGCCCCCGGCGTCCGTGCCATCCCGGCTGTCCGACTGCTTCGGCGGCAGATCGGGCAGGCGCACCTCGAAGTCCTGCTCGACGCCCAGGAGGCTCCGGCCCTCGCTCCGCATCACCAGGACGTACTGGGCGAGCTTGCGCACCATGGTTTCGGCCCGCTGGAAGTCGAGTTTGCCCTCCCAGTTGTCCTTCATGCCCAGCGTGGGCCACCGGCGCACAAGTTCTTCGACATACTCACCTCCGGACGCCTCCGGCATGTCCTGCGCGATGGCGTGGACCAGGGTTCCCAGGCTGCGGGCAAAATCGGTGGCGGCCTCGCCTCCGGCGGCCTGCACAAACCAGTCGAGCGGGGACTTCTGCACGGACTCCACCTTCGACGGCGAGACATAGACGGTCCCGCCGGGCGGGACCACCGGCCCCGACGTGCTCAGGGGCAACAATCCCCACCAGCTGTCCGGGTGGGCCCCGGGCACGGGCGGTTCCGCTGTGGCCAGTGCGGCAAGAACCCTGGCGGCCTCGGCGGCCTCGGGCTCGTATTTGCCTTCCAGCTGGGCATACTGGCGCAATTCGGCGACCAGTGCACGCAGCGTCATGGGCCGTTCCACCTGCGTGAATCCTCTGCCCTCCCGGCCCGGTTCGAGGGGTGCTACATAGTCAAGGAAGGACGAAGGCTGATCATCCTCCGAGGAGACCGCCGTGCAGATCAGGAGCTGCTCGGCCCGGGAAACCGCAGTGGAGAAGCTCCGGAGTTCGTCGTAGCGGATTTCCCGCAGCCGGCTCAGCGGGTCGAGCTGCAGGGCGTAGCTGACCCCGTGCTCCACCGCGTCGGCGAACAGGCTGCTGCCCAGCAGCTCGCCGCGAAGCCGGGTGTTGGGCCATACGCCCTCCTGCAGCCCTGCCACGATGACCACAGGCCACTGGCGCCCCGCAGCACTTGCCGGGGTCATCAGCTCGACGGCGTCGTCCACCTGCGCCCGCGCGGCGAGCGTGTCCATGGGCAGCTCCTGGTTCAGGAGGTATTCGAGGAACTGCTCGGGCCCTGCGCCGGGCATCTGGTCCACGTAGCGCTCCGCGGTGTGGAAGAGGGCCATCATGGCGTCGAGGTCGCGGTCGGCCCGCGCGCCGTGGGAACCGCCGGACAGGGCGGATTCCGTCCAGGCATTGGCCAGCCCGGTGGAGTGCCAGAGTGCCCAGAGAACTGTCTCGGCGTTGGCTCCGGGCTGGGATGCAGCGTTCTGCCCGGCCTGGATCATGCGGGCCGTCCGGCGCGCGGACCTGCCCTCCACACCCAGGGTCAGCAGCGCGCCCGGTTCCAGGAGCGCCTCGACGAGCAGGGCGTCGCTGGTCCGTCCTCCGCCGCCCTGCAACTCCTCGCGCCGGAGGGATTGCCGGAGCCGCCGCAGTTCAATCGACGTAGCGCCCCCGATCCGGGACGTCAGCAGCGCGACGGCTGCTTCCGGAGTCAGTAGCGAGGGGTCCAGCGCAATGGCATAAGCGTCCAGCAGCGGGCGGACAGCCACTTCGTCGCGGACCGCAGACTCGGCCACCGGAACGCGGACCGGGATTCCCTGCCCGGACAGGTAGCGCTGCAGCTCGCTGAGCTGGCCGCCGTTGCGGACAATCACCGCAATCTTGGCGAGATCCCGGCCGTGGTTGACATGCTGGTCCAGGATTCGCTGGGCGACATACCGCAGCTCGTGCACCGGGGACGGGACCAGGTGCGCCTCCACCGTTCCAGTGAGCGTTGAGAGGGCGTCGACGACGGCGGTCCCGGGGTCCGCAGACCCTGCCGCGTGTGCGGGCTGCTCGAGCCGCCGCGCCAACTGCCCGCCGGCGCGTTGCGAGATCCGGGCGGCCACGCCGAGCCAGGCCTGGGCAATTGCAGGGGTGTGCCGGTGGGTGTGCCAAAGCGGCCGTTCGAGGACGCCGGACTCGGCTGCCAGCAGCCGTGGAAGGTCGGCGACGAGATCCGGCCTGGCCCCGCGGAAACCCTGCACCACGGTGTCCGGGGAGAACGCGACGTAGCAGTCCTTGCCCGCGGCGATGTCCGCAAGCAGTTCGTAAACGGCGGGGTTTGCTTCCTGCACGTCATCCACCAGCACCAGCTGCAGCCGTTCGCGTTCTGCGGCCAGGAAGCCGGGCTCGTCCTGGAAGATCTGGCGGGCAGTGGTGATGATGCCCGCGGGGTCGAAGGCCTCGGGCATCCGCAGGTCCAGGACGTCCCGGTACTCCGAGTACAGAGCTGCTGCGGCGATCCAGTCGGGCCTGCCGCATTGGCGGCCCAGATCTTCAAGGTCGGCTGCGGTCCGGCCGGATTCGATGATGCGGTCAAAAAGGAGGCGCACTTCGTGCCGGAAGCCCCGGGTCTCCAAGGCCGCTTCCAGGTCCTGCGGCCAGGGCAGGTCCAGCCCGGGCAGGCGGTGGCCCGCCAGCAGCTCCCGGATGATCAGGTCCTGTTCCGGGCCGGAGAGGAGGCGCGGCGCCCGTGGAAGCGGAAGTATTCCCTCCGCCTTCGCCCGGCGGATCAGGTCAAAGGCATAGGAGGCCCAGGTCCGGGCGGGCGTGGTGCTCAGGCTCCTGTTCAGCCGTGCAGTAAAACGGTCCCGGAGCGAGTCGGCCGCCAGCCGCCCCGGTGCCAGAATGAGGATCCGTTCCGGATCCACGCCGTCCTGCATCGCACGGCGGACGGCAGCTTCGATGAGGACGGTGGACTTACCGGTGCCGGGTGCGCCGGGCACCAAGACGGGTCCCGAACCATGCGGCACCTCGACAGCTTCCCGCTGGTCCACTGACAGCACCGGAACCTCTGCGTGGACCTGCCGCGGCGGAAGAAGCCTGAGGCCCGTGCCGCCGGGTTGTCCTGTCGCCGAAGCCGCGCTGTCCGCGGCACCGGAGTACTCGGCGGGATCAAGATCCGGAATTGTTAGGGTCACACAGACATTCCATCATCAGCCACTGACAATCTGTGCAGCCGCAGCTCCAGACGCTCTGCAATCGCATCGATCCGGTCGAAATCGTCCTCGCCCGGCGCCCAGCGCGCTGCCATCAGGTCAACCCGCCAGCGGCCTTCACCGGTGCGGAGATAGTCTTCGGGGCGGCCCAGGAGCGGCGTCCCCTCCAGCAGGTAATGGCGGAGGGCTTCGGCTTCATGCCCGTCCGGACCATGACCGCTGGACTTAAGAATCCGCCACCACGGCACGGAGCTCCCGTAGTGGCTCATCACGCGGCCGATCTGGCGGGGACCGCCGGAACCCAGGAGTTCGGCCACATCCCCGTACGCCAGAGCTGTCCCGGCCGGAACCAGCTCAACCACCGCCAGCACCGCCTCGACGTACTCAATCCGCATGGATCCAGACTAGCCGCAGTGGCGCTGCCGGATCCTGTCGGTGCCGGCCGGTAGCGTTGAAGCATGACCACCTGGAACACCCTCCCCCGCGCAGCCTTCGACCTTGAAACCACCGGACGGAATTCGAGAGCCGCGCGCATCGTCACGGCTTCGGTCACGGTGGTGGACCACCAGGGGGACGTGATCAAGGAACACGAGTGGCTTGCTGATCCGGGTATTGAGATCCCCGCCGAGGCCAGCGACGTTCACGGCATCACCACCGAGCAGGCACGCCGCGAGGGGCGTCCCGCCCACGAAGTCACCGGCGAGCTTGCAACCGTTTTGCAGGAACTGTTCGACGCCGGCGTCCCGGTCATCGCCTTCAATGCCAGTTACGACTTCACGGTCCTGGCCGCGGAATCCGCCCGCTACGGTGTCCGGCAACTCACCCGCTTCCCGGTCCTTGACCCGTACATCATGAACAAGCAGGTTGACCGCTACCGCAAGGGCAAACGCACGCTGACAGCGCTCTGCGGGGAGTACGGCATCAATTTGGAGAACGCCCACACCTCGGCAGCCGACGCCCTGGCCACGCTCCGGATGCTTGACGCCATGACCATCAAGTTCCCCAAGCTGAAGATGCCGGCCAGCCAGCTTCACGAACTGCAGAAAGACTGGGCCGTGAGCCAGGCGGCCGACTTCCAGAATTACCTGCGCAAGACCAAGCCCGCCGCCGTCATCGAAGGTGACTGGCCTGTCCTGCCGCCGGAAGACGCCAGCCGCGGCGACTTCTAGCTGAGAGCTAACTCACTCTTGCGCAAGAGCCGCGCGCCCGCGCTGACAGAACGCTGCGATTCGGCGTCACGGGCGACATCCGTTCACCTAAAGTTCATGAGCACATGCAGGCAGCCACAAATTCGGCTAATCTCACAGAAACACCGCATTAATTCGCCCGAATGGACGGAAACCGGGGAATGAGATGATTAAGTTCCGCGGTAATCCCGTCCCGGCCGGCCGGCATTCTGGGAGCAAGGCTCCAGGCGCCACACGCGCAGCCTTCTCGGCCCGGTTGAACGAATGACTCAGATGAAAGTGACTACCTCATGAAGACTAAAGCCATGAAGTGGCTGGCCACGGCTCCTGTAGCCGTGGCACTGGCTGTCTCGCTGGCCGCGTGCGGTTCCGGCACGGCCCAGCCCAGCGGTACGCCCACGGACGCGCTGGCCGGCAGCGACCAGCAGACGCTGGACCGGTACACCACCGCAGACGTCACCCCGCTCGACAAGATCGACAAGACCAAGCTTGGCCTGAACACCGAGGGCAAGCTTGAGGTCGGCACGCTCTCCGATGCGCCGCCGAATATCTTCATCGACCCCTCCGGCAAGTTCACCGGCTACGACAACGAGCTCCTGCGCGCCGTTGCCGGCAAGCTGGGCCTCGAGGTGGAATTCGTCGCCACTGACTTCTCGGCCTTGCTTTCGCAGGTGCAGACCAAGCAGTTCGATGTGGGCTCCTCCTCGATTTCCACCACGGACGCCCGCCGCGCCAACGTCGGCTTCACCAACGGCTACGACTTCGGCTTCATGGCAGTTGTCGCCAAGACCGACAGCGACATCAAGGGCTTTGCCGACCTGAAGGGCGACGTCCGTATCGGCGTCGTCCAGGGCACTGTCCAGGACGACTACGTCACCAACACCCTCAAGCTCGAGCCGGTCCGCTTCCCGGATTACGCCACGGTGTACGCGAACGTGCGCAATGGCCAGATTGATGCCTGGGTAGCCCCGTCACAGCAGGCCACCGGCCAGGTGAAGGAAGGCGACGGCACGGTCATCGCCGAATCCGTCGTCAACACCCAGAACTTCACGGCCTACGCCGTGAACAAGGACAACAAGGCCCTCATTGACGCGCTGAACTCGGGCCTGGACGCTGTTATTGCTGATGGCACCTGGTCCAAGCTGACCAAGGAGTGGTACCCGAACCGCGAGACCCCCGCCGACTGGAAGCCGGGCAGCAAGGCTGCTTCGGTTCCCAAGAGCTGACCCGGGTCTAATCCTCTATGGATCTCCTGCAGCAGCTTGGTGACACGTTCCTCAACTGGGAAGAAATGGCCAAGGTCATTCCCTCCCTGCTTATGGTGGGCCTCCCCAACACCCTGATCCTGGCGGTGGCGTCAGGCATTCTCGGTTCCCTGCTGGGGCTGTTGCTTGCCCTGATGGGTATTTCGCGCAACCCGGCAGCCCGTTGGGCGGCCAGGATCTACACCGACCTGTTCCGGGGGCTTCCGGCCATTCTCGTGATCCTGGTGATCGGCATCGGCCTTAGCCCCATAGCCCGGGAACTCACCGGTTCGCGCAACCCCTATCCGCTGGGCATCCTGGCGCTGACCCTCATCGCGGGCGCCTACATCGGTGAGATATTCCGCTCCGGAATCCAGAGCGTGGAGAAAGGCCAGCTGGAGGCCTCCCGGGCACTCGGCTTCAGCTACGGCAATTCGATGCGCCTGGTGGTGGTCCCGCAGGGTATCCGCCGCGTGCTCCCGGCACTGGTGAACCAGTTCATCTCGCTGCTGAAGGACTCCTCGCTGGTGTTTATGCTCGGGCTGGCATCCTCGGACCGCGAAATTTTCCGCATCGGTAATGATGCCATGGCCAACACGGGGAACCTTTCGCCGCTCGTGGCCGCCGGCATCCTCTACCTGATTCTGACCGTTCCGCTGACTCACTTCGTGAACTTCATCGACAACCGGCTCCGCACTGGCCGGCCGGAGAAGAAGGAACCGGACGAGCTGGCCGCACCAATCGGCAAGGGGGCACAGGCATGACCGAATTCACCTCCGGCACCCTGACCGGCAAGAACCTGCACCTTTCGTTCGGCCACAACCATGTGCTGCGCGGCATCGACCTCCATGTTGAGAAGGGCACCACGGCTTCGGTCATCGGCCCGTCCGGCTCAGGAAAGTCGACCCTCCTGCGGGTCATGAACCGGCTGATCGAACCGGATCAGGGCGACATCCTGTTGGATGGCCGTTCGGTACTCAAGGACAACCCCGACGAGCTGCGCCAGCGGATCGGCATGGTGTTCCAGCAGTTCAACCTGTTCCCCCACAAGACGGTGGTGGAGAACGTCAGCCTGGCGTTGCGCAAACTCCGCAAGTTGCCCAAGGACCGGGCGCACGCCGAGGCCTTGGAGCAGCTGGACCTTGTGGGCCTGAAGCACAAGGCGGATGTCCGGCCGGCGAACCTTTCCGGCGGCCAGATGCAGCGCGTCGCAATCGCCCGCGCGTTGGCCATGAAGCCTGAGGTGATGTTCTTTGACGAGGCCACGTCCGCACTGGACCCTGAACTGGTCAAGGGCGTCCTGGCGCTCATGACCGACCTCGCCAAGGGCGGCATGACCATGGTGGTGGTGACCCACGAGATGGGATTCTCCCGCAACGTCTCAGACACCGTGACATTCATGGATGCAGGCGTGGTGGTCGAATCGGGTCCGCCCGAGCAGATCTTCACGGCCCCCTCGACGGACCGCCTGAAGGGATTCCTTTCAGACGTGCTCTAGACGCACCGACTTCCAGTCGCACGACAAAAAATCCCCGTCTCCCGGACATTTCCCCCTCGCATGAGGCGGGGTTTTGTCCGGGAGGCGGGGATTTCCGGCTTAACCGCGGAACCAGCGCCCGACGGCGGCGCTAGGCCTTTGCGGCTGCGGCAGCTTTCGCGGCGGCCGGCAGGGCATCGAAGATCCGGTTCATGGCGGCGTCGTCGTGGGCCGCCGAGAGGAACCATGCTTCGAAGACGGACGGCGGCAGGTAGACGCCGGAGTCCAGCATGGAGTGGAAGAACGGCGCGTACCGGAACGTTTCCTGGGCCTGGGCGTCCGCGTAGTTGTGGACACCGTTGGCCGACGTGCCGAATGCCACCGAGAAGAGGTTCCCGGCGAACTGGATGGAGTGGTCCACGCCGGCCATATCCAGGGCCGAGGACAACGCCGAGGACAGCTCCAGTGAACGGACGTCCACGAACGAGTAGACATCGCGGGTGGCGTGCGTCAGGGTGGCCACCCCGGCAGCCATGGCCACGGGGTTACCGGAGAGCGTCCCGGCCTGGTAGACCGGACCGAGGGGCGCCAGGTAGTCCATCACTTCGGCACGCCCGGCCAGGGCCGCCGTCGGCATTCCACCGCCGATGACCTTGCCGAAGGTGAGCAGGTCCGGGGTCCACGGCTCGGCCGCATCCGGCGCACCCCCGGTCAGGCCCCAGTATCCCGAGTAGCCGGTCCGGAACCCCGTCAGGACTTCATCCAGGATCAGCAGGGCGCCGTGCTCGCGCGTGATCCGGTAGAGCCCCAGGTTGAAGCCCTCCCCCGGCGTGACAACGCCCATGTTGGCGGGAGCGGCCTCGGTGATGACGGCAGCGATGTTGGGACCGTGTGCGGCGAACGCGGCCTCCACGGCGGCGAGGTCGTTATAGGGCAACACCAGCGTTTCGGCGGCGGTGGCCTCGGTGACGCCGGCCGAGCCCGGCAGCGCCAGGGTGGCCACACCGGATCCAGCAGCAGCAAGCAGCCCGTCGAGGTGGCCGTGGTAGCAGCCGGCGAACTTGATGATGAGGTTGCGGCCCGTGAAACCGCGGGCCAGGCGGACAGCCGTCATGGTGGCCTCGGTCCCGGTGGACACCATGCGGACCCGCTCGGCAGCCGGCACGCGCTCCTGCACGATGGCTGCCAGGTTGGCCTCGTCAGGGGTCGAGGCGCCGAAGGACAGGCCTCGGTCAACGGCCGCATGGACAGCCTCCAGCACTGCCGGGTGGGCGTGCCCCAGCAGCGCCGGCCCCCAGGAGCACACCAGGTCCACGTACTCGGTGCCGTCCGCGTCCGTCAGGTACGGCCCCTTGGCGGAAACCATGAATCTCGGCGTCCCGCCCACCGAGCCAAAGGCGCGGACGGGCGAGTTGACGCCACCGGGCATCAGGGTCTGGGCACGGGCGAAGAGGGCATCGGAACGAGTCATGCCCCTATTCTCCCATCCCCGCCGCGGTGGCCGGAGCCCGCGCCACGCGCGGGCTCCGGAGCGGAAAGCAAGTCTCAGCTATCGGCAAGCCTGTCTGCGACAAGAGGCGCCACTTTGGCGCCGAACAGTTCGATCGAGCGCATCATCCGGGCGTGGGGCAGCGTGCCGCTGCTGTACTTCATCTCGAAGCGGTCCGCGCCCAGGGTGCCCTTGAGCCTGACCACCTTGGCGGCCACCGTTTCCGGGGAACCGATGAACAGCGCGCCGTCGTCGTCGGCTGCGGCTTCGAACTCGCCGCGCCCGGCCGGGCCCCAGCCGCGCTCCGCGCCGAGCTTGTTCCGCACAGCGAGCCAGTGCGGGTAGTACTCCTCAAGGGCCTGCTCGTCGGTATCGGCCACGTAACCCGGTGAGTGGACGGACAGCGCCTGCGGTTCCTTGCCGGCCTCGGCCAACGTGCGCCGGTACAGGTCGGCATAGGGACGGAACCGTTCCGGCTCGCCGCCGATGATCGCCAGGACCATCGGGTAGCCGTAGGAGGCGGCGCGGACCACGGACTGGGGAGAGCCGCCCACACCGATCCAGGTGGGAAGCAGGCGGCCTTCCACGTGCGGGTAGACCATCTGGCCCCGGAGGCTGGCCCGGGTCCGGCCGTCCCAGTTCACCGGGTTGTGGGAGCGTACGCGGTCGTAAAGATCCAGCTTTTCCTCGAACAGGACGTCGTAGTCGGCTAGGTCCTGGCCGAACAGCGGGAATGATTCCGTGAAGGACCCCCGGCCCAGGATCACTTCGGCACGGCCGTTGGAGAGGGCATCGAGGGTGGCGAAACGCTGGAAGACCCGGATGGGATCATCCGAGCTCAACACCGTTACGGCACTGCCGAGCCGGATGTTTTCCGTGGCCGTGGCGATGGCCGCCAGGACCACGTCCGGAGCGCTGACAGCGAAATCCTTGCGGTGGTGCTCCCCCACACCAAAGGAGTGGAGACCGACGGCGTCCGCCACCTTCGCCTGCTCCACCACCTGGCGCAGCACCTGGGCGTGGTGCTTGGGTGCCCCGTCGGCTGCCAGGTCGACGTCGCCGAATGTACTGACGCCCAGCAGGATGGTGTCCGCCTGGCCGGGGGCGGTGGGGTTGCCCCCGGTTGAAGGAGTGGTTGCGGGAAGCTCACTGTTTTCATGCATACGCATACAAACGACCGGGCGTCCGGAAACATTCCCTGCGGCGCCAGGACGCGGTCAGGATTCCCTGCGGCCTCAGGATTCCTTGAGCCAGCCTGCGAGTTCGGAGGCCCAGTACGTCAGCACGGTGTTGGCACCCGCCCGCTTGATGCCAAGGACGGATTCCGTGATGGCACCGCGCCGGTCGATCCAGCCGTTCGCGGCGGCGGCCTCGATCATCGCGTACTCACCCGAGATCTGGTATGCCGAGACCGGCACGGGGCTCATCGCGGCGACGTCCGCCAGGATGTCCAGGTAGCTCATGGCCGGCTTCACCATGACCATGTCGGCGCCTTCTTCGAGATCCAGTTCCACCTCAAGGATGGCTTCGCGGCGGTTGGCGGCATCCATCTGGTAGGTGCGGCGGTCGCCCTTGAGCTGGGAGTCCACGGCTTCACGGAAGGGGCCGTAGAACGCGGACGCATATTTGGCCGCGTAGGCCATGACGACGGTGTTTTTGTGGCCGGACTCCTCAAGGGCCTGGCGGATCACGGCGATCTGGCCGTCCATCATCCCGGAGGGGCCCAGGACGTGTGCCCCTGCGTCGGCCTGGGCCACGGCCATCTGGCCGTAAATCTCCAGCGTGGCGTCGTTGTCCACGTAGCCTTCGGCGTCCAGGACACCGCAGTGGCCGTGATCGGTGAATTCGTCCAGGCAAACGTCGCCCATGACCACCAGGTCATCGCCCACCTCGGCGCGGACGTCGCGGATAGCCTTGTTGAGGACGCCGTCCGGGTCCAGGGAGGCGGTGCCGCGGGCATCCCGCACGGCGGGAACGCCGAACAGCATGATGCCGCCGACCCCCAGTTCCACGGCCTCAGCCGCGGCGCGCTTGAGGGACTCGGTGGTGTGCTGCACCACGCCCGGCATGGACGTGATGGGACTGGGCTCGCTGAGGCCTTCGCGGATGAACGCCGGCAGGATCAGGTCCGCCGGGGCCAGGCGGTACTCGGCGGTGAGCCGGCGCATCGCGGGAGTGGTGCGGAGGCGGCGCGGGCGGTGGTTCGGAAAGCTCACTGGGTGTTCCCTTCGTTGGCGAATACGGTGCCCAGGGCGGCCACAATGCCGTCAGGGGTGGGTACTTTGGCGGTGCCCGCCACCGGGATGCCCAGTGCGGCAGCCTCGGCCGCCGTCGGGCGCCCAATGGCAATGAAGCGGCACCCGCCCAGCGGGAGCAGGGCGGCGGCGATGCGGCGGGCGGCGCTGGGCGAGGCAGCCACGACGGCGTCGATGGTCCCGTCGTCGAGCTCCCTCCTGATCTGCGGCGGGCTCAGCTCCGGCGGTGCCCCGCGGGTGGAACTGCCGGCGGCGGGCGGCAGTTCCGCTGCCACGCGGCGTTCCGGCCGGGCCGGGAAATCCACGGTGTGGTAGGCCACGACGGAGGTCACGTCGGCGCCGGCGGCCGCCAGTCCCTCGCGCAACCCGGGCGCAGCGATGTCTGCCTGCGGCAGCAGCACGCGCTCCGGGGCAGCGGTCCAAAGACCCACCAGCCCCTCAGCCGACTGGTTGTCCTCCGGGGCACGCGCCACAGGAATGCCCACGGCTTCCAGGACCTGCCGGGAGGACGGCCCGATCGTGGCCACCCGCGTTCCGGCCGGGACCAGCGCGGCCGGCGTGGTTCCGCGCCGGGCCGCCTTTTCCACGAGCACGCGCACCGTGGTGATGCTGCTGATGACAAGCCAGTCGAAGGCTCCGGCCGCCAAGTCATCCAGGGCGGCGTCAAGCGCCGCCTGGTCCGTGGCCCGTTCGAAGTCGATGAGGGGCAGAATCAGGGGCTCGGCGCCCAGGCTTCTGAGCAGCGACGCCAGCGGCCGGGCACGGT
This sequence comes from Pseudarthrobacter sulfonivorans, assembly GCF_014712225.1. GTDB lineage: Bacteria > Actinomycetota > Actinomycetes > Actinomycetales > Micrococcaceae > Arthrobacter > Arthrobacter sulfonivorans. The sequence goes on along the minus strand of NZ_JACXBW010000007.1, from coordinate 146,629 downwards.
CGGCGCTCCGGGTGATCAGGACGCGCCTGCCACCCAGAGCCGCCAGGTCATCAGGACGCGGCAAGGTCCGCGATCTCCGCGGCGCCGGCGGCGAGCAGGAGCTCGGCCACCTCGATGCCGAGCAGCGTGGCGCCCACCTCGGTCAGCCCGTCTGTCGCCTTCTTTTCGCGGACGATCTTCGTCCCGTCCACGGCGCACACCGCCGCCTCGAGGTACAGCATGCTGCCCTTGCGGAAGGCGAAGGCCCCCACCGGGGCGGCGCAGCCCGCTTCGAGGCGTGCCAGCACGGCACGTTCGGCGGTCACGGCGAGACGGGTGTCCTCATCGTTCAGCGCGGCCAGGGCTTGGGCAAGGACACCCTGGGATCCTTCGGTGGAGCCGGCTTTGCGCGGGGCGTCAGCTGTCCTGCACTCAATGGCCAGCGATCCCTGTCCGGGCGCCGGGAGCATAACGTCCATCTCGAAGAATTCGCTGACAGTGTCCAGACGGCCGATGCGTTCCAGGCCGGCCGCTGCCAGTACGACGGCGTCGAGGTCCCCTGGTGCGCCTTCCGCATTGCCGGGCAGGCCGGGCACACGGCCCAGGCGCGTGTCCACGTTGCCGCGGATGTCCCGCACATCAAGGTCCGGACGGGCGGCACGCAGCTGGGCGGCACGGCGCGGTGAGCCGGTGCCCACCTTGGCCCCCTGCGGCAGATCGGCCAGCTTGAGTCCGTCTCGCGCGCACAGCACATCCCGCACGTCCACCCGCTTCGGCGTCGCCGCGATGGTCAGGCCAAGTGCAGCGCCCGTGGGAAGGTCCTTGAGTGAGTGCACGGCAACATCGCAGGTTTCCTGCAGCAGCGCGTCGCGCAGGGCCGCAACAAAGACCCCGGTGCCGCCCATCTGGGACAGTGAACCGGTTTTGACGTCGCCCTCGGTGGTGATGTGGACAAGTTCCACCGGGAAGCCTCCGACGGCGGCAAGTTGGTCAGCCGTCTGCTGGGTCTGGGTCAGGGCGAGTTTGCTGGCCCTGGTTCCAATTCGTACGGTCACAGTGTGCCTTCTCCCCCGGCAGTGCCCGCGCCGCCTGCCGGGTACTCGTCATGCCCGGTGCCCACGGTCGTGTCTGCGCCGGCGATGGTCGGCTTTTCGCCGCGGAAATTAGCACAGCAGCCGGGCCGGCAGACGTCGTACCACGGGCCCAAGGCTGTCAGGGCGGGCCTGACGCTGATGTTATTGGCCCGCGTACGTTCCGAAATGAGGTCAACCAGGCCGTTCACGAATTTCCGGTGCGTGCCGGGCGTCGGAACGCGCGTCGCGGCGAGTCCCAGGTTGCGGCAGGTCTCCATGGCTTCGGTGTCCAGGTCCCAGACCACCTCCATGTGGTCGCTGACGAAGCCCAGCGGGACGATGACGATGCCCTTGATGCCCTGGCCCGCCAGTTCCCCAATGGCGTCGTTGATGTCGGGCTCAAGCCACGGCACGTGCGGGGCACCGGAGCGCGACTGGTAGACCAGGGACCAGGACGCGGTCAGGCCGGACTCGGCCTTGACCCGCTCAATGACCGCCGCGGCCGTTGCCAGGTGCTGGGCCACGTAGGCCGAGCCTTCCTCAAACTCGCGGGGTTCGGCCTCGGAGCGTCCCGCGGCTTCAGCGTCACGGGTGGGGATGGAGTGCGTCGCAAAGACGATGTGCACGGGGGCGTCCGGTGTGCCGGCGGCGGCGAGCCGGGCGCGGACGTCCGCCAGCCCCGCAGCCGTTCCTTCAATGAACGGTTCGACGAAGCCCGGGTGGTCGAAGTACTGGCGTACCTTGTCCACCTCCAGCCGGCCGTCCAGCCCGGTCTCCGTCAGGGCCACGCCGATGTCCTCGCGGTACTGGCGGCAGCTGGAGTAACAGGAGTAGGCACTCGTGGTGACCATGAGCAATTTGCGGTGGCCGGCGTCGTACGCGTCCCGCAGGGTCTGCGGAAGGTAAGGGTCCCAGTTGCGGTTGCCCCACAGCACCGGAAGGCTGATTCCGCGCGCCGCGAGCTCCGCTTCGAGGGAGGCCTTGAGCTCGCGGTTCTGCTGGTTGATGGGGCTGATGCCGCCGTTGGCCCGGTAGTGGTGGGACACCTCTTCAAGCCGCTCGTCCGGGATGCCGCGGCCGCGGGTGACGTTGCGCAGGAAGGGAAGGACGTCGTCCTGGCCTTCGGGTCCGCCAAACGAGGCGAGCAGGACCGCGTCATACTCCTTGGGCGCCATGCGGCCCGCTTCAGTGACCGGATTGACTGTGGTCAGCGAGGAGCCGTTTTGGGGATCAGAACCGGTCACGCCAGGACCTCTGCAACCTCGGCAGGGGTGACGCGGCGGCCGGTGTAGAACGGAATTTCCTCCCGGACGTGGTTGCGGGCCTCGGTGGAACGCAGGTGCCGCATCAGGTCAACCAGATCAACCAGCTCCGGGGCTTCGAGGCCCAGGATCCATTCCCAGTCGCCGAGGGCGAAGGAGGAAACAGTGTTGGAGATGACCTGCGGGAAGTCCCGGCCCAGCATGCCGTGGTCGCGGAGCATCTTGCCGCGCTCCGCCTCGGGGAGGATGTACCACTCGTAGGACCGCACGAAGGGATAAACGCACAGCCACTCGGCCGGCGCCACACCGCGGGAGTAGGCCGGCGTGTGGTTCTTGGCGAATTCGGCCTCGCGGTGCACGCCCATGGCCGACCAGACGATCTCGGTGCCGGCGAACAGTTTGCTGCGGCGGATGTCGCGGATGGCCTTCTGGAGGTCTTCGGGCTTGGGGCCGTGGAGCCAGACCATCACGTCGGCATCGGCGCGCATGGCTGAGACGTCATAGCTGCCGCGGTGGGTCACCCCGGCGTCGGCCAGCCGGGAGAGCAGAGCGTCGAAGTCGGCGGCAGCGTCAGCGCTCCGCACGAGCTCCTCGGAGCGTTTGAAAACCGTCCAGAGTGTGAAGAACTGCTCGGCTGATTCTTCGGTTTTAGTGACAGATTCGACAGAAGTGTGGCTCATGCTTACCAGTTTGCCCGTTCCGTCCGCCCAAGTCGAAACCAGCGACTTCTACAAGGCGTAGAAGTGCGCAATTTCACACTTCGCCCGGCCGGCAGGGACCGGAGATCTGGCGGGACCCCTTTCGGCTGACGCTGCCTTTCGGCCACAGGTCAGAACTTGCGGATCCTGGCAAACAGGAGGCCCGCGGCCCCGGCAGAACCTACCAGGCCGACGCCGAGCCAGACTTTGGTGGTTTCCGCTGCGGGTCCGGCGGCGGTCATGTCGTGGCGGGCGGACGGCACCCCTGCAGCAGTGGGATGTCCGGCGGTTTGCGTGGAGCCGGAACCGTCGGCACCGGCTGCGGTTTGGGTCGCATTGCTCGCCACGCCCTGGGCGGCATGGAACTGACGGGAGCCTTGTTCCGCGGACCCCGGCTGCTCGGTTCCGGGCGCAGCAGGCCGGCCGGCGCCGCCCGGGCCGGTTCCGTCAGCCGCTGAACCGTTTTGCGGATTCCCGGACGAGGAGGACGGCGACGCAGTACTTTGGGCAGCGGGGCTCCGGGAAGCAGTGCCGTGGGAAGGGGCGCCTGGGGTGGGCGCAGCTGCCGGCGATGTCGGCGAGGCCGGTGAGGTGGCCACGGGACTAGGGGTCGGGGACTGGGTGGCCGGGTCCGATGACCGGGCCTGGCCTGGCCGGGCAGGGCCTGACGACGCGGCACCAGTGGGAGTGGTGCCAGCCGGAGTGGTGTCCGTCGGCGTGGTGCCGGCCGGGGCCGGGCTGGAGGAAACCGGGGTTGGTTCGGCTGGTGCGGTGCGGGCTCCGGAACGGCCGGCCGAACCGCCTTGCAGGTCCTTCAGCACACCCCCGATGACGGAATCGTTTTTGGGTCCTTTGGCCTGGGCAGGTTTGCCGGCGTCGTTCTTTCCGTCGGCGGCCTGGGAGGCGGGGACCCCCGCAGAGAACACCAGTATCGCTCCGAGGGCCGCTGCCGCCGCACCACGCCGGAGTCCCCCGCGGGTACTGGTCCTGGAAAGGGAAGCATGGGACCTGTAAATAACCATAGTCATCGACCCTAGCCACACGATCGGACGGATTGGAAACTGGAAATCCATGCCGTGAAGGGGCCGTCCATGGGCCGATATTCCGCTGAACAGGGGCGATGATCAGCGGACGAGGGCGCGGATCTCGTTACGTGTGTCGAACACAACAGCGGCGAGTCCGTTGCCCGCAACCCAGCCGCCCACAACACTGAGGCCGTCTTGCGCCGAGCAGATGCCGCGTATCTCCGCCACCCGCGCTTTGTGGCCAACCGCTGCGAACGGCAGCGCGCCCTGCCATCTGACCGCGTCCCAACCCACCACGTCCTTAGCTTGCACAGGCACCTCCAGCAGAGTGGAGGCGTCCCGCAGGGCTGCGGCCAGGAGATCCGGGTCCGCAACAGGCGTGGAATCCGCGGCCGGAGAGCCATCACCGGGAACGCCCTCCAGCCGCCCATACGAGAGTCGAAGCACGTGGGTGCCGGGCCCGGCTGCGGCAGCCAGCCAGTCCCACTTCGCAGTGGCGTGGGTCAGCGCCTTTGCCTGGATGCCCGGTGTCTGTGGTGCCACCAGGACGCCGGTGCCACGTGGCCTGCGGTCCAGTTCAGGCAGGTCCACCACCAGCGTGACGAGGCGGACGTCGGGTCCGTGCTCCGGGCTCCTGCCCGCGAGGGCGGGCACCGCCTCCTGAAGCAGCCCGACGGCGGCGGGGCCCGGAAGCGCCACTACCAGCAGGCCGCCGTCGTGCGCTGATCCGCCGGCGGTGACGCGCCAGCCGTCCGGGGTACGCTCCACGGCAGTCGCGGTGGAGCCGGTGAGCAGGATAACGCCGCGCCCCTGCAGATCCTTGAGCAGCGCCGCGACCAGGGTGTGCATGCCGTTTTCGAGACCCGCGACGGCGGAACCTGCCTTCGCCGCGGAAGGTGCACCGGTGCTGCGGCGCTGGGCCGCAACTGCGGCGGCCAGCGAACCGTGCGCCTTGATCCCGGCGCGCAGTCCGGGGGCCACCATGTCCACGTCGAGGAGGCCGGGGTCCGCGGAATGCACTCCGCCCACGACGGGTGCAACGAGCCGCTCGAGCACACGGCGGCCCATCCGTGCCCGCACCAGCGCCGAGACGCTGGTGACGTCCGCTCCGGCGCCCACGCGCGCCGGCAGGTACTTATCCAGCGATGCCCGCAGCGAACCAACAAAACCAAGGGAACGGCGGACTTCCGGATCCCACGGGTTGGCGGGGATGCCCAGGACACCGGTCTTGGGCAGTTCGCGGGGCCCGTCCGGAAGCTGCACCCAGGCACCGCCGGGGCGGGGGGCAACAATCTTGCCGGCAAGCCCGAGCTCAGCGGCGAGGTCGGCCACCGCTGTGGAGCGCGTGGCGAAGGACTCCGCGCCGCTGTCCAGGGTGAGGCCGGCCACCACGTGGCTGCCCACGCAGCCGCCCCAGGTGGCTGTCGCTTCCAGGACCGTCACGGCGTGGCCTGCAGCAGCCAACTCCCGTGCTGCCAACAGGCCGGAGATGCCGCCCCCCAGAACGATGGCGGTCCGGGCCGGCGTCAAGGAGCTGCCCACGCGCCTACTCCGGGGAGATGGAGTGGATGAGTTCGACGACCCTGGTGAGCACCGTGGCGTCGGTTTCGGGCGGCACGCCGTGGCCAAGGTTGAGTACGTGTCCCGGGGCCGAGGAGCCCGCAGCAATGACCTCCCGCACGTGGGCCTCGAGAACGTCCCACGGGGCGGACAGCAATGCCGGATCGATGTTTCCCTGCAGCGGCACGGTTCCGCCCAGGCGGCGGTTGGCTTCGTCCAGCGGCAGGCGGTAGTCAACGCCCACCACGTCCACGCCGACGTCCCGCATGGCAACCAGGAGCTCGGAGGTGCCGGTGCCGAAGTGGACCAGCGGCGCGCCGAGGTGGCGGACGTGATCCAAAGCCCGGGTGGAGGCCGGTGCAACGTGCTTGGTGTAGTCGGCCAGACCCAGCGACCCTGCCCAGGAGTCAAAGAGCTGCCCGGCCGAAGCGCCGGCTTCGAGCTGGGCGCGAAGGAACAACCCTGAGGCGTCGGCGGCCCAGTTGGCCAGCGCAGCCCAGGTCTCAGGGTCAGCGTGCATCATGGTGCGCGGGCCCAGGTGGTCACGGGACGGCTTGCCCTCAACCATGTAGGCGGCGAGCGTGAACGGCGCGCCGGCGAACCCGATCAGCGGAGTCTTGCCCAGTTCCGCTACGGTCAGGCGGACCGCTTCCCGGATCGGTTCCAGCGCTTCCCAGGTCAGCTGCGGCAGGGCCGCTACGTCCGCGGCAGTGCGGACCGGCTTGTCCAGCACCGGGCCCACACCGGGCACGATGTCCACCCCGACGCCTGCGAGCTTCAACGGGATCACAATGTCGGAGAAGAAGATGGCCGCGTCCACGTCGTGACGGCGCACGGGCTGAAGCGTGATCTCGGAGGCGAGTTCCGGCCGCAGGCACGAATCGAGCATGGCCACGCCTTCACGAACCTTCAGGTACTCCGGAAGGGAGCGGCCGGCCTGGCGCATGAACCACACCGGCCGCCGCGACGGCTTGCCGCCACGGTAGGCGGTGATCAGCGGGGAATCGGCGGTGCGGCCGTCCATCAGCGGGTGGCTGGCGGCAAGGGCACCCTCGTTAGACAGGGCGTTAGACACGGCGTTGGACGCGGCGGAGCTGGAAGTCATGCCTTTGATTGTGCCCAAAAACGGACCTAAAAGATAACGGACGGCCTGTCAAGTGCGGTGCGCTTCAAGGCAGCGTGGCGCGAATCACAGGCCTCCTGCCCGGGAACTGCGCCCCGGGTTGTTCTACAGCGGCACGAAAAAGCTATGATTGACCTGCTGTGGTTCTTTTCTCATTGGTGGCTACACACGCCGACATCGATCTTGAGACCGTTGCTCAACTGAGCAGCGGTGCTTCAGAGATCGCAACATCCGCACTCTCCGGATCGCCGGCAGTGACGGGTGCGGTGGTGCTTGCCACCTGCAACCGGTACGAAATCTACGGTGAAGCGCCCAACGCCGATGACGTGGAGGCTGCCAGGGCAGCCCTGGTGTCGGAAATCAGCGGCTTGAGCGGGCTCAACGAACAGCTCGTCTCCCGCTCCTTCAGCACCCGCACCGGCCCGGAAGTCAGCCAGCACCTTTTCGCCGTCAGCGCCGGACTTGATTCCGCCGTGGTGGGCGAGCGCGAAATTGCCGGGCAGGTCCGCCGGGCCCTGATCAACGCCCAGCACGAGGGCACTGCCAGCGCCGGCCTGGTCCGGCTGTTCCAGGCGGCGTCCAAGACGGCCAAGGACGTTGGCGCCCAGACCGCTCTCGGATCGCGTGGCCTGTCCATCGTCTCGGTGGCCCTGGACCTCGCCACTGATTTGTCCGAGAACCCCGACTGGTCAGGCAAGAAAGTTGTCCTGTTCGGCACCGGCGCCTACGCCGGCGCCACGATGGCGCTGCTGCGCGAACGCGGCTGCACGGACATCTCCGTCTTCTCCTCATCGGGCCGTGCTGAGGCCTTCGTCGCCAGCCGCGGTGGAACGGCGCTGGACGCTGAGACCCTCTCGCCCGCGGTGGCCGCGGCCGATGTGATGATTGGCTGCAGCGGATCGGACACCCGCGTTGAAGCCGGTGAACTTGCCCAGGTCCGCGCCGGGTCTCCCCAGCCGCTGATTGCCATCGACCTGGCCCTGACCCATGACTTTGACCCGGAAGTGGGCCAGCTCGACGGCGTTGAGCTGCTCACGCTGGAATCCGTTCGGCTGGCGGCACCGCAGGAACAGGCCGAGTCGCTGACCCAGGCCAGCGGTATTGTGTCCGGCGCCGCCAAGGCTTTTGAGCAGGAGCGGGAAGCCCGCTCCGTGGATTCCGCCATCGTTGCGCTGCGCCGGCACACCATGAACGTCCTTGACGCCGAGATGGAGCGGGTCCGTGCCCGCCACGGCTGTACCGCGGCGGCCGAGGAAGTGGAGTTCGCGCTCCGCCGCATGGTCAAGCAGTTGCTGCACGTGCCCACGGTACGCGCCCGCGAGCTGGCCGCGAACGGCCAGCAGGACGACTACGTTTCGGCGCTCGAAACCCTCTACGGCATCACCGTGGAGCAGCCCGCCGCCGCGGCCCAGGCCGAGTGCCCCGTGGACCACGCGGCCACCGACCAGCGCGGCACGGCAACCGCCTGACCCCCGGCGACGCTCTCTCACTTAACGTCGGTTTTTTCACGACGCTCTCTCACTTAATGTAGGTTTTCCAACGACGCTCTCTCACTTTCTTCAAGAAAGTGAGAGATTGTCGTTGGGTTTGTCGCATTAAGTGAGAGAGCGTTGGGTCCGGGACGCCGCCTAGTAGACGGGCTTCTGCGGCTCCACGTCCCGCACCCAGGCCAGGATCCCGCCGTCGAGATGGCTGACCCTCTGGTACCCGGCCTTCCGCGCAGCTTCCAGAACGTTGGCCGACCGCGTCCCGGCCTTGCAGTGGAACACAATGTCCTTGTCCTGCGGCAGTTCCGCCCAGGCTTCCCCGGCCAGAATCCTGCCCTGCGGAATCAGCACCGAGCCGTCAATGCTGACGATGTCGTGTTCGCCGGTCTCCCGGACGTCCACCAGTTCGAAGTCCTTCAGGCCGGCCTTGCGCGAAGCCAGCATCGTGGCCAGCTGGGCTGCGGTGACCGTGTGCTCCGTGTCGGCGGAAACGGCGGGGGTAATGCCGCAGAAAGCCTCGTAGTCGGTCAGTTCCGTGATGGGTTCGGCGGCCGGATCCTTGGACACGCGGATCTCGCGCCAGCTGCCGCCGAGCGCGTCGAAGAGTGCCACCCGTCCCAGGAGGGAACGCCCGACGCCGGTAATCAGCTTCACTGCCTCGGTCACCATGAGCGAGCCCACGGCAGCGCAGAGCATGCCGAACACGCCTCCCTCGCCACACGACGGCACGGAACCGGCAGGCGGGGCCTCAGGATAGAGGTCGCGGTAGGTGGGGCCGTGCTTTTCCCAGAAGACGCTCACCTGGCCGTCGAAGCGGAAGATCGACCCCCAGACATAGGGTTTGCCCAGGATGGCGGCTGCATCATTGACCAGGTAGCGGGTGGCGAAGTTGTCCGCCCCGTCCAGGATCAGGTCGTAGTCCGCGAACAGGTCCAGCGCGTTGGAGGCGTCGAGCCTGACGTTGTGCAGCCGGACGTCCACCAGCGGGTTCAGCGCCGCGACGGCGTCCCTGGCGGATTCGATCTTCGGCCGTCCCACGTCAGCCACGCCGTGGATCACCTGCCGCTGCAGGTTGCTCAGGTCAACGGCGTCGTCGTCGATGATTCCCAAGGTCCCCACCCCGGCCGCTGCCAGGTACAGCAGGGCGGGTGAGCCGAGTCCGCCGGCGCCGATAACCAGCACTTTGGCGTTCTTCAGCCGCCGCTGCCCCACCGCACCGATTTCCGGAATGATGAGGTGCCGCGAGTACCGTTCCACCTCGGCCGGGGTCAGGTCGCCGGCGGGCTCCACCAGCGGCTTAAGCGAGACAGAGGAATCATTTGCGGTCAAAGTCGAAGCCATACCTCAATGTATGCCCCAAGATAGCGCCCGGTCATATTACCGCGCAGTATTGTGTAAGTAACGGCAAGGGAAAGTAGGGGAAACTGTGGCGCATGAAGCACAGGCTGACCGGGCGTCGGGCGGGGAACCGTCCGTACCTCAACGCACTGCGGGCCAGCGGTCCGCCCGGCTTCCCAGGGATGAGCGCCGGGCGCAGCTCCTCGCGGCGGCCCAGGAGGTCTTTGTCGCCAACGGTTACCACGGCGCCGCCATGGATGAGATCGCCGAAACGGCCCATGTGAGCAAGCCCGTGCTGTACCAGCACTTCCCGTCCAAGCGTGAGCTCTACCTTGCCCTGCTGGACACCCATCTGACCTCCCTGACTGACCTGATGCTCGGCGCCCTGAACTCCACTTCGGACAATGACGAACGTGTCCAGGCCGTCATGCGCGCGTATTACCGCTTCATCGCCAGCGACGACCAGGCGCACCGCCTGGTCTTCGAATCGGACCTCATTAACGATCCCGACGTCAGTTCCCGGCTGGAAACGTTCAACAAGACATTCGCGGACGCCGTCGCCCGCGTTATTGCCGAGGACACCAAACTTCCCCACCTGGAAGCGCAGCTGCTGGGACGCGGACTGGCCGGAATGGCGCAGGTCAGCGCGCGCTACTGGCTCGAAACGGACGGGAACCTGGACCTCGATGTGGCCAGCGACCTCATTTACCGTTTAGCTTGGCGCGGAATCTCGCGCTTCCCTAAAGAGTCCTAGACTACAAATAGAGAACCGAAGAAACTTTGATTGGCTGGGAGGCCCCCTTTTGGAAATTAAGATTGGCATTCAGAATATTGGCCGCGAAATCGTGCTGGAATCGGCAGAGGATGCTGACGCCGTAGCAACGGTCGTTGAAGAAGCCATCACCAAGGGCACCGAGCTCCGCCTCAAGGATGACAAGGGTCGCATCATCATTGTTCCGGGCAACGCGCTGGGCTACGTGGAGATCGGCGCCGAAGAAGCCCGCAAGGTTGGTTTCGGCCAGTTCTAAGACACGAACAGGCAGGGATCCGCCGCCGTGGGGCGGTGGGTCCCTGCATTCCGAAGGAGATTCCATGCTTTCGCTGACCATCGTTGTCCTGGTCACCGCCGCCGCGGGCTTTATTGTCTGGGCGAATGACAGGCGCCATACCAGGTACGGTATGGGGCTGCCCGCCGGGGTGGCCGTCGCCGTGGGTGCGCTCAGCTGGATCATCTTCATCACGGCAGGCTTTGGCTACAGGCCGGGCCTGACCTGGATCCCTTGGATCCTGCCAATGGCCCTGGGCGCCGCGGCAGCCATCGGGGCTGTCATCTACCTCGGCCGGGTCCGCGAACGCCACGACATCCTGCGGCTCACCAGGGCCCTGAAGTTGTAGCCAACAGGGCAGCCGCCCGGTCAGCGGCCTGACGACGCCTCAGGCCGGTGCCCTACCTCCGTGCACACGCACAGCCGGTTTCCCTGCGCGTCCGTGACCACCACCCAGTCGGGTGCGTGGTCATGGTTCATTAAGGCCCCGGTTGCCATGGTCTTCGCCAGGACGGGCCCGGATTCGGCAAGGCTCCAGTGGACGTCAACGTGGAGCCTGCTGCTGTTGGGCGTCCCTGTTTCCTGAAACCAGATGCTCGGTCCGCGGCCGTAAGGATCCACCAGATCGCCACCCGGCCCTTCTTTATAGCCCAGTGCCACCCGCCACACCTCGGCGATTTCCGCCGAGTCCGCAGTGTCGATGCCCAGCTCCACTGTCCTGAACAGTCCCGGCTGGGCAGTTGCCCCTGCCTCGGCAGCCGCTTCTGCGGCTGCCGCAGCCGCCGCGGCGTCCCGTTCGGTGACCTCGCCGCCGGCGTCGTGGGAGGTGTAGCGAATGAACACCCGGTTATACCGCCAGTCGAGATCGGGGTGGTGGTTTTGTTCTTCCGCGAGACGCCCGACGGCGGCAATCAGCTCAAGCGCGGCGGCCGCCGTCGGCGTTTTATAGACCGTGACCAGCCCGCCCAGCCGGTACCGCCAATCGGGCAGCCCGGCCAGGACGGCGTCGAGCCGTTCGCGGGTAAGGACGTCTTGGTTGCCGGCCACAGCGGACTCCTCGGTTCGTTCCGTGAGCTGTCCCGGCGGGCGGCGGCGGGTGCCGGTCTAGAGGAACTCAGCCCGGTTTTCCATCGCCGAGGACGCCAAGGCGTGCTCGCGGCGCGGTATCCTGCCGGCCGCTTTCGCCAGCCTACCGGCGATCACGGCGTGCTTGAAGGCCTCGCCCATCAGCGCGGGGTTCCGGGCGCGCGTCACGGCTGTGGCCAGCAGTACGGCATCGCAGCCCAGTTCCATGGCCAGCGCCGCGTCCGACGCCGTGCCGATGCCGGCATCGAGCACCACAGGAACCGAAGCGCGCGAGACAATCAGTTCGATGTTGTGCGGGTTCAGGATTCCCAGGCCGGTGCCGATCGGCGCCCCGAGCGGCATGACCGCCGCGGCACCCAGGTTCTCCAGCCGCAGGGCCAGCACGGGATCATCGTTGGTGTAGGCGAATACTTTGAAGCCCCGGTTCACGAGCTGTTCAGTGGCGTCCACGAGCTCGACGGCGTCAGGCAGCAGCGTCTGTTCGTCGGCGATGACCTCCAGCTTGACCCAGTCCGTTTCCAGGGCTTCGCGGGCCAGTTCGGCAGTCATGACCGCGTCACGGGCGGTAAAGCAGCCGGCGGTGTTGGGCAGGACCCGGATTCCATGGTCCACCAGGAGCTGGAAGAGGGAGCCGGACTCGGCGGGCGAGTACCGCCTCATCGCCACGGTGGTGAGCTCCGTTCCGGACGCCAGCAGGGCGGCCCCCAATCCGTCCAGGCTGGGAGCGCCGCCGGTGCCCATGATGAGGCGGGAGCACAGCTCAACGCCGTCGATGACCAGCGGGTCGGTGTCCGCCGAGGTGGTACCGGTGTTGAGGTTGTTAACGACTGTCATGGTGTCAGCCTCCCTGGACTGCGGTGACGAGTTCCACGTTGTCGCCGTCGGCGAGCGCCGTGACGAACCACTGACTGCGCGGGACTACTTCTGAGTTGCGGGCAACGGCGACGCCAAGTTTCTGCCCGTCTGCGGCCTGGCCGTTGGCGGCGAGGGGACGCCCGGTGATCTGGGTGACCAGGGTGGTGATGGAGGCGTCGCACGGCACGGCATGGGCCGAGCCGTTGAGGGTGATGTTCATGCTGTTTCCTTCGTGAATTGAAACGCGGCTTGGGGCTGGCTGGAAAACCTGTCCGGGTTGAGGGCCTGCCATCGCGGATCTTCCTTGCCGTCCAGCAGGCCGCGGCAGATGAGTGCCGCTGCCGGGGACAGCAATACGCCGTGACGGTAGAAGCCCGTGGCTATGATCAGCCCCGGAATGTGTCCCGGGCCGGGAGCGGGGACGCGGCCCAGCAGCGGCGCGTTGTCCGGAGTCGCGGGACGCGCCCTGGTGGTGCATTCGAGGAGCTCCAGCTCGGCGACGGCGGGCAGCAGGACCTGCGCGTCACGCAGCAATTGGTACACGCCGCCTGCAGAGACGGCCCGTCCCGCTGCGACGGTATCCCCCGCTGCGGGCAGGGCGTCCTCACGCTGGGTTGCCCCGATCACCACCGTGCCGTCCTGCCGGGGGACGATGTAGACCGGCACCCCGTGGACCAGGCCGCGGACCGTGGACGTCACCAACGGGCGCAGGTGCAGGGGAACACCGAGCCGCAGGATGTCCCCGTAGACAGGCCTCAGGGGCAGCTGTATCCAGTCCGGCAGGCCCCCCAGGTCCGCCGCTTGAAGGCCGTTGGCCACAATGGTCTCCCCCGCCCGGACTGTTCCACCACTGGCCAGTTTCACCCCGCTGACGCGGCCGTCCTCCCAGAGAAGCGCGGTGGCGCGGTGATGAACGGCGAACCCTTCACGGGCGCCAGCCACGGCGGTCCCTGAGCCTTGATCGTGGCCTGCCAGGACTTGCCGAAGGGATGCGATCAGCCTTCGCGGGTCCACCTGGTGGTCCGCCGGAATGTCCAGGGCACAGGAAATGGCCGGACTGAGGAGTGGTTCCTTGGCTCTCGCTTCCCGGACCGTCAGCGTCTCCACCAGCAGTCCGTTGGCCTGTTGGACGGCCCTGAGGTCCATCAGCGCGCGACGGTCTGCCGCGTCGGCACCGACGGCGAGCGTCGGCGTCGTCAGGTAGCCAAAATCCGGTGCCCCTGCCCGGGCGAGGCTGGCCGCGAAGGCAGGCCAGAGGTGCGAGGACTCGAGCATCAGCTCCAGGAGGTCTTCCTCCTGGTAGTGCAGTTCGCTGACGGGGGCGAGCATGCCGGCGGCCGCCCAGCTGGCCCCGGAACCCGGTTCGTCATCGATCACCACCACGGAGCGGCCGGAGAGCCGCGCTTCCCACGCGATGCAGTGGCCAATGACTCCGCCACCGATCACCGCCACGTCGGCGTGCAGGACGGGACTGTTCACTCCGCTGCCCGCGGCAGTGTCTGGTGTGCTGGCGGGCGAGCCGCCGGATGGGGGGACCATGTGTTTCCTTCCCTACGCCGGTACTAGCCGGATCAGGTCAAGCGGTCGGCTCTGATGCCCTCTCAGCCCGGCCGCTTTGTGACGGCTGCAACGGGCTCCCGCAGTACTCGCCCAGTTTAGGGGAACTATGGTGGTTTCCATGAACGTGTCTTCCAGCCCCAGCATCCTCCCCAGCACCACTGTCCAGGAGTCCGGCGGCGGCCTGCCCCACAGTGCCAGGTTGTACCTGTGCACTGATGCACGCCGCGACCGCGGGGACTTTGCTGAGTTTGTGGACGCGGCATTTGCCGGCGGTGTGGACATCATCCAACTCCGCGACAAGGGCATCGAGGCCGCCGAGGAGCTGGAACTGCTGACGGTCCTTCAGGCCGCCGCCTCCCGCCACGGACGGCTCTGGGCAGTGAATGACCGCGCTGACATCGCGATGCTGTCCGGCGCGCCGGTCTTCCACATCGGCCAGAAGGACCTGCCCGTGGCCTCCGCCCGCACGCTGCTGGGGGCCGGTGCCGTGGTGGGGCTTTCCACCCACACCACGGAACAGATTGAGGGCGCCATCCGGTTGTCGTCCTCGGTGAGTGCCGACGACGGCCTCGACTACTTCTGCGTGGGACCGGTGTGGGCCACCCCCACCAAACCCGGCCGGTCCGCCGTCGGCCTTGACCTCGTGCGATACGCGGCGGACGCCGTTGCTGCCACCGGAACCCAGGCCGCGCTTCCCTGGTTCGCGATCGGCGGGATCGACCTGGACAACGTCGAACAGGTGGTGGCGGCAGGTGCCAGCAGGATCGTTGTGGTGCGCGCCATTACGGAGGCCTCTGATCCCGCCGCAGCCGCCAGGGCCCTCCTGGCCGCCTTGGACGCCGGCGCGGCCTGAGAAACCGGGGCGCAGCCCCTGAGAATCCAGCACGCACCTCCTGAGAATCCAGGGCGTAGCGGGACGGGGCGTGCGCGATCCCGGGAAATCGGGCTAACCTGACTTTTGTGTCCCATCATCGGCTGGCCCCCAACGTCCATGAGAAGAACAACGCCCTCACGGCAGCCCTGAGTGCCCTGCGGACCGAGCTGGAACTGCCCGGACCTTACCCGGCCGAGGCGGTCCGGGACGCCGAGGCGGCCGTGGCCGCTCATCAGCTGCCGCCCTCCGACCTCACGGACGTTGAGTTTTTGACCATCGACCCGGCGTCGTCCACTGACCTTGATCAGGCGGTGTTCATCGAGCGTTCCGACGCCGGCTACCGGGTGCTGTACGCCATCGCGGACGTGCCCTCGTTTGTCCGCCCCGGCGGTGACCTGGACGCCGAAACCCGCCGCCGCGGCCAGACGTTCTACGCCCCGGACGGCCGGATCCCGCTGCACCCCGAGGTCATCAGCGAGGAGGCGGGCAGCCTTCTGGCCGATCAGCTGTGCGCCGCCTTTGTCTGGGAATTCGGGCTCGACGACGCCGCCCGCGTTGGCAGCGTGTCCGTCCAGCGGGCCACCATCCGCAGCCGGTCCAAGCTGGACTACAAGGGTGTCCAGGCCGAGATCGACGCCGGAACAGCCAACCCGGTGCTGCAGCTCCTGAAGGAAGTGGGGCTCAAGCGCGTTGAACTGGAACGCCAGCGCGGCGGCGCCAGCCTGAACATGCCGGAGCAGGAAATCGTCCAACTGCCCGACGGCGGCTACCGGATTGCGGCGGCGCCGCAGCTTCCGGTGGAGGACTGGAATGCCCAGATTTCGCTGATGACGGGAATGGCGGCCGCGGACATGATGCTGGCGGGGAAGGTCGGCATCCTGCGCACCATGCCCGCCCCGGACGAGCGCTCCCTCCGGCATTTCCGGCTCCAGACGGTGGCCCTGGGCAAGCCGTGGGACGGGAAGGCCAGCTACGGCGAGTACCTCCGCAGCCTCGACCCCACCGAGCCCCGCCAACTGGCCATCCTGCATTCCGCAGGCATGCTCTTCCGCGGAGCCAGCTACACAGCGTTTGACGGCACAGTCCCCGAAGCTGCCATCCAGTCGGCCATCGGGGCAGCCTATGCCCACACCACGGCGCCCCTCCGGCGGCTCATCGACAGGTTTGTCCTGGTGATCTGCGAAGCCCTGAGTAACGGCAAGCCGGTCCCCGACTGGGCGCGGGAAGCCCTGCCCACCCTGCCGGACATCATGGCCGCATCCGACCAGCTGGCAAGCCGGATGGAACGCATGGCGCTGGATACCGTGGAAGCCGCCCTCCTGGTCAACCACATCGGCCAGGAGTTTGATGCGATTGTCATTTCCGGGTCCAAGCCGCAGAAGGACAATGGCAACGGCGTTAAGAACGGAAACGGCGGAAAGAACGGGAACGGGAAGAACGGCAACGGCCCCTCGGGGATCATCCAGATCGCCGAGCCGGCCGTGACAGCCCGGTGCGCCGGCGACCTGGAATCCGGTACAACGGTGCGGGTGCGCCTGATCTCCTCCGATATCGCCGCCCGTGAGGTCCACTTCGAGCTCCTGGCCTGAGTTGCCTGCCCCTGCCTCAAGGGCCAAAAGCCGGGATTCGTGGTCCGTACGGCTAGACTGAAGAAGTAGATATGGATGCCCGGTCGTTGATTTCCTTGATTTTGAATTCAACAAGCCCGCCCCTACGCGATCTTGAGACAGACCCGCTGGTCACCAGTGCCAGCATTTAGATAGCCCGCGATCGGCTTCCACTGGATTTGCTTGCGCGCCCGAGCGTGCTCCGGAGCGGCCACATGGCCGGCCCGTTGAGCAGGCAGCGCCAATGCCCAAATGAATAAGGAAACTCACCTGTGAGTGAATTGCATACCCACCAGCTCCTGACGGACGATTCCGGCATCGAAACGATCGAGCCCGAAGAGACCATCATCTCCGACGAGAAACCGCATGAAATCGCGGAGAAGTCCTTCGCCGATTACAACGTCCGCGCCGACATCGTCGAGTCCCTGGCCGACGCCGGGATCACCCACCCGTTCCCCATCCAGGCCATGACCCTGCCGGTGGCACTCTCGGGCCATGACATCATCGGCCAGGCCAAGACCGGTACGGGCAAGACCCTCGGCTTCGGCATCCCTGCGCTGCAGCGCGTTGTGGGGCCCGACGACGCCGGTTTCGACAAGCTCGCCGTCCCCGGCGCCCCGCAGGCCCTGGTCATCGTGCCCACCCGAGAGCTCGCCGTCCAGGTAGCCAGCGACCTCCAGACCGCCTCGCTCAAGCGCAACGCCCGCATCACCACCATCTACGGCGGCCGCGCCTACGAGCCCCAGGTGGAGGCCCTGCAGAGGGGCGTCGAGATCGTGGTGGGAACCCCCGGCCGCCTGATTGACCTGTACAAGCAGAAGCACCTGAGCCTGAAGAACGTCAAGATCGTCATCCTCGACGAAGCCGACGAAATGCTGGACCTTGGCTTCCTGCCCGACGTCGAGACGCTGATCGCAGGCACCCCTGCCGTCCGCCAGACGCTCCTGTTCTCGGCCACCATGCCCGGCCCGGTCATTGCCATGGCCCGCCGCTACATGACGCAGCCCACGCACATCCGCGCGGCCGATCCCGAAGACGAGGGCCTCACCAAGCGGGACATCCGCCAGCTCATCTACCGTGCCCACAGCATGGACAAGGTCGAAGTTGTTGCCCGCATCCTGCAGGCACGGGGCCGCGGCCGCACCATCATCTTCACCAAGACCAAGCGCACCGCCGCGAAGGTGGCCGAGGAACTGGTGGACCGCGGCTTCGCTGCCGCCGCCATCCACGGCGACCTCGGCCAGGGCGCCCGCGAGCAGGCCCTCCGTGCCTTCCGCAACAACAAGGTGGACGTTCTTGTGGCCACCGACGTCGCCGCCCGCGGCATCGACGTTGACGACGTCACGCACGTGATCAACTACCAGTGCGTTGAGGACGAGAAAATCTATCTGCACCGCGTGGGCCGCACCGGCCGCGCCGGCAACAAGGGCACAGCCGTGACCTTCGTTGACTGGGATGACATGCCGCGCTGGGGCCTGATCAACAAGGCGTTGGGCCTGAGCTACCCCGAGCCGGTGGAGACGTACTCCTCCTCCCCGCACCTGTACGAGGAACTGGACATCCCGGAAGGCACCAAGGGCCGGCTCCCCCGCAACAAGCGCACCCTCGCCGGTGTTGACGCCGAAGTCCTGGAGGACCTGGGCGAGACCGGCAAAAAGAACACCCGCTCCGGCGGGCGCGACGGCGGCCGTGACGGCAACCGCGACGCCGGCCGTTCAGGCGGGCGCGAGGGCAGCCGCCGCAGCGGCTCCGAAGGTGGCCGCTCAGGCGAGCGCCGCCGTCGTACGTCCGATGCGGCGGCCGCCGGCACCGGGCCCGCCGCCGAACCTGCCGCCGCGGCGACGACCGCCGGCGAAGTGGACCCCCGCGCCCGCCGCAGCCGGACCCGCACCCGCCGCCGCAACGGCGAAGTGGTGGCCGGCGCCGACAACGGCACCCAGCCCGGCAACGCAGAGGCCTAACAGCCTCGATGACTGACACCGTCTGGGCGCCGGACGGCAGCAACCTGGTGGTTCACGCGGATAACGCGGAGTTCCTCCCCTCGCTGCCGGACGGCGCCTTCACACTCATTTACGTGGACCCGCCGTTCAACACCGGCAGGGCCCAGACCCGCCAGGAAACCCGGATGGTGCTCAACACCGGCGGCGACGGCGACCGTGTCGGCTTCAAGGGCCGCTCCTACGACACCATCAAGGGGGCCCTGCACCGGTACGACGACGCCTTCAGCGATTACTGGGCCTTTTTGGAGCCCCGGCTCGTGGAGGCCTGGCGGCTACTGGCTGACGACGGCACCCTCTACCTCCACCTGGATTACCGCGAAGTCCACTACGCCAAGGTGATGCTGGATGCCATCTTCGGGCGCGAGTGCTTCCTGAACGAGATCATCTGGGCCTACGACTACGGTGCGCGCGCCAAATACCGCTGGCCCACCAAGCACGACAACATCCTCGTGTACGTCAAGAACCCGGCCAAGTACCACTTCGACAGCCTAGAAGTTGACCGGGAGCCTTACATGGCCCCGGGCCTGGTGACGCCCGCCAAGCGGGAACTCGGGAAGCTGCCCACCGATGTCTGGTGGCATACCATCGTGTCCCCCACCGGCAAGGAAAAAACCGGCTACCCCACGCAGAAGCCCGAGGGCCTCATCCGGCGTGTCGTGGCCGCCTCAAGCCGCCCCGGTGACTGGTGCCTGGACTTCTTCGCCGGTTCCGGAACGCTCGGCGCCGTCGCGGCCAAGCTGGACCGGAAGTTTGTGTGCGTGGACCAGAACCAGCCGGCCATCGAGGTCATGGCCAAGCGGTTGGGTGCCAAGGCCGAGTTCACCTCGTACCCTCCCAACTAGGTAGCACCAGGTGTCGTTTTGAGCCTTCAAAACGACATCTGCTGCTACCTACTTGGGGATGCGGGCAGGGGTCAGGGGCGGACGACGGCGGTCCCCGTGCCCAGTTCCTCGATGCGGGCCAGCACCTCCGGCGACGTCATGTTCTCCCCCAGCAGATTGGGTTTGCCCGTGCCGTGGTAGTCGGAGGACCCCGTGATCAGCAGTCCGTGCCTGGCTGCAAGTCCCCGCAGGAACTCACGGCCTTCCTCTGGGTTGTCGCGGTGGTCGATCTCCAGGCCCGCCAGGCCGGCGTCGATCATGTCGCGGTAGGTGCGCTCCCCCACGATCCGTCCGCGGGAGGACGCCACGGGATGGGCGAAGACGGGGACACCGCCTGCCGCCCGGACAAGTTCGACGGCGGTGGCCGGGTCGGGTGCGTAGTGCTGGACAAAGTAGCGCGACCGCGAGGTGAGGATGGACGTGAAGGCTTCCGACCGGTCCGAAACCACCCCGGCCGCCACCAGGGCATCGGCGATGTGCGGGCGCCCCAGCGTGGCCCCCGGGGCAACGTGATGGATGACGTCGTCCCAGGTCAGCGGATAGTCCTCGGCGAGGAGGGTCACCATGCGTTCGGCCCGGGTGAGGCGTGCGTCCTTGGACTTGGTGATTTCCTCAAGCAGCCCGGGGTGGGCAGGATCGTGCAGGTAGCTCAGCAGGTGCACGCTGATGCCCTGCTCCGTCCGGCAGGAAACTTCCATTCCCGGGACCAGGGCCACACCGTGGGCCAACGCCGCTTGCGACGCTTGGGGCCAGCCGTCCGTGGAGTCGTGGTCGGTCAGGGCCACGACGTCAAGGCCCGCCCGGGCTGCCGAGGCCATCACGTCAGCGGGGGTTTCCGTGCCATCGGAAACGTTGGAGTGGGCATGCAGGTCAATCCTCACCTGCCCAGCCTAGTTGACCGCATGCGCCCGGGTATTGGCCCAAGGCTCGCTGCTGGTGAGACGATGGTGCCGTGAACGATGCCGAAAATACCCTGACCTCTGCTTCCCAGCCCCTCGATGAGCGCGTCAACAACCGCTCGCAGCGGCCCAGTTCCGATGCCTTCAAGACTTTTATGGCCAGCAACTGGGCGCCCACCGGCCAGCAGCTGCCGGCCCGCGACGCCGTAGCGGACTACACCGCGGCCAGGCGCAGGGCCATTTCCGACCAGTTCAAAGGCGAACGCCTGGTCATCCCCGCCGGGCCCCTGAAAGTCCGGTCCAACGACTGCGATTACCGCTTCCGCCCCCACTCCGGCTTCGCCCACCTCACCGGCCTCGGCCTTGACCACGAGCCGGACGCCGTCCTCATCCTGGAGCCGGCAGGGGAAGGAAAGGGCGACGACGGCGGGCACCACCGTGCCACCCTGTACTTCCGCCCGCTCGCAGGACGGGACACGGAACAGTTCTATGCCGACTCACGGTCGGGTGAATTCTGGATCGGTACCCGCCCCACGCTCGCCGAGTTCGAGGCCCGTCTCGGCCTGCCCACCGCCCACATCGATGCACTCGAGACAGCAATCGCGAAGAATGTGGGCGCTCCCGAGATCGGCGGCATCTCCATCCGGCTGGTCCGCAAGGTCGATGAGAACATCGACGCACTCGTGGATACTGCCCGCTACAACACCGCCAAGGATCCGGACAACCTGGACCTCGCAGTCCTGGATGCCTTGGATGAGAAACTATCCGAAGCCCTGGCCGAACTCCGGCTCCTCAAGGATGACTGGGAAATCGAACAGATGAAGACGGCCGTGGCAGCCACCGTGGAGGGCTTTGTGGAAGTGGTCAAGTCCCTTCCGCGGGCACTGACGCATGCCCGCGGCGAACGCGTTGTGGAGGGTGCCTTCTTTGCGCGGGCCCGCGAAGTGGGCAACGAACTGGGGTACGACACCATCGCCGCCGCAGGGAACAACGCCACTGTGCTGCACTGGAACCGCAACACGGGCAGGATCAACGCGGGCGAGCTGCTGCTGCTGGATGCCGGCGTCGAAGCCGACTCGCTGTACACCGCCGATGTCACCCGGACACTGCCTGCCAATGGCACGTTCAGCGACATGCAGCGCAAGGTCTATGAGGCGGTCCTCGATGCCGCCGACGCCGGGTTCGCCGCCGCCCAGCCAGGCACCAGGTTCCGCGACATCCACACTGCCGCCACCACGGTACTGGCTGAGCGGCTCGCCGAGTGGGGGCTCCTGCCTGTCAGTGTTGAGGAAGCCATCAGCCCTGAAGGCCAGCAGCACCGCCGCTGGATGCCGCACGGCACCAGCCACCACCTGGGCCTCGACGTCCATGACTGCGCCCAGGCCAAGCGCGAGCTTTACCTCGATGGCGTCCTCACGGCAGGCATGGTCTTCACCATCGAGCCCGGCCTCTACTTCAAGAACGAAGACCTGGCCATCCCTGCCGAGTACCGCGGTATCGGCGTGCGGATCGAGGACGACATCCTGATGACGGCCGACGGGCCGGTCAACCTCAGCGCCGAGCTTCCCCGGAAGGCTGCCGACGTCGAATCCTGGATGGCAGGCATCTACGCCGACGTGGACCACGCCGTCGCACACGGGGGCACCGTCTGAGGCGTGCGGCAGTCCTGCTTCCGACCGGGTAAGGGGGTCCTATCCGTGGTGAAGCTCTGGTAACAGTTTTTGGCAATCGCTTGCCAAGCTTTGACTCCGATGAATACGCTAGCCGCGGAGAAAGAAACCCTAGACTGTGATCTAAGTCTCGGGTCTCTGCCGCAACGAATGTCTTCAAAGGAGAAGTCTCATGGGTATGTCCAAACCACGTCGCCTGGGTGCTGTTGCCGCCGCGACAATTTCCGTCCTGATGCTTGCCGCTTGCGGCGGCTCAGGCGGGTCAGGCGGCGCCGGCTCCGGTGCCACGGGCGGCAAGGTGGATGGCGCCGGGAAAACGCTCAACGTCCTGATGAACGTGACAGCGCAGTATCCCCAGGAGCAGCAGGCCTGGTTCAAGGAAATGAGCACCAAGTTCAAGGCGGAAACCGGGGCCGACATCCAATGGGAGACGTTCGCCACCGCCAATGACGAGATGACCCGGATCCAGACCTCCGTGGTGTCCGGCCAGGGCCCCGACGTGTACGGTTTGGGCACCACCTTCACCCCTACGGCCTACTCCACCGGCGCGTTCGTGAAGCTGGGCGACAACGAATGGAACCAGCTCGGCGGCAAGGACAAGTTCGTTCCCGCCGCGCTGGGCATTTCCGGCCCGGACGAAGGAAACCAGATCGGCATCCCCTTCGTCAGCCGCCCGTTCGTCATGGCCTACAACACCGAACTGCTGGCTGCCGCCGGCATTGAA
The DNA here is from genome assembly GCF_014712225.1 of Pseudarthrobacter sulfonivorans. Lineage (GTDB taxonomy): Bacteria > Actinomycetota > Actinomycetes > Actinomycetales > Micrococcaceae > Arthrobacter > Arthrobacter sulfonivorans. Next base: position 123,882 of record NZ_JACXBW010000007.1, on the reverse strand, counting down.
AAGCCGGCAACCACCTGGGACGAATTCACCGAACAGGCCAAGAAGCTCACCAAGGGCGACCAGTACGGTGTTGCGGTGGCCTACAAGGACAACTTCGACCCCTGGAAGTACATCTGGGGAATGTCCATCCAGGCCGGCAACCCCATCATTGACGGCAGCAAGGTCCGCCTCGATGACCCCATCACCAAGAAGGCCTACGACACCTACTTCGGCTGGGTGACCAAGGACAAAGTAGTGGACCCCTCATCGGTGGGCTGGGCCAACCCGCAGGCACTGGCGGCCTTCGCAGCCGGAAAGGCCGCCTACTTCCCGATGACGTCTCCGCTGTCCATTCCCGCGCTGGATGCCTCGGCCGTCAAAGGCAAGTACAAGTACGCCCTGATGCCCACCGTCCCGCCGGGCGAGTCCTCCAACCCTTCCGGTGGCAAGCCCGCCGCCAGCATCCTGTCCGGCGACAACCTCGTGGTGGCCGACTACTCGAAGCAGAAAGACCTTGCCTTCGCGTTCATCAAGATGATCACCGAGAAGGACGTTCAGCTCAACTACTTCAAGGTGTTTGGCCAGCTTCCCGCGAACCAGGCAGCGGCCAAGGAGCTTGCCAGCAATGAGATCATTGCGCCGGCGCTTGATTCCGGTGCGAAGTCTGTGGCCACCCCGTTCAGCGGTGCCTGGGGTGATGTCCAGCTCTCCCTCACCAACGTGGTGGTCCAGTCGATTCCGGACCTTTCGGCAGGCTCAGTCAGCGATGCCAACCTCACCCAGCGGCTGAAGGACGAGCAGGCCAAGTCGCAGACGGCCTTGGACCGGGCAAAGAAGTAAGACCGGCCGAACAACTGCGGAAGGTTGCAGACAATGGCTAGCAGCGTTACCGAGCCCCGGCCGTCGGACAGCAGTCCGGCGGCCGGGGCGGCCGCCGGACCCGGCGGCCCCACGCCCAGCGTTACGCGCCGGAAGGGGCTGAGCGAAAAGAACCGGCCGCTGTGGCTGCTGATTCCCGGCGGGTTCCTGATGACGATCGTCATCCTCATCCCGTTGGCCATGGGCATCTGGATGTCCGTGATCGATCTGGACCAGTACAGCCTGCGCCGGTGGGTCAGTGCCGAATTCATCGGCATCCAGAACTACATCGAAGCGGCGACCAGCAGTGACCTGCTTCGCTCGATCTGGCTGTCCGTGTCCTTCGCGGTGATCTCCACCCTGGTGACCATCCCGCTGGGCGTGGCTGCCGCCGTCGTCACCCAGAACGCCTACCGCGGCCGTGCGCTGGTACGTTCGATTTTCCTGATCCCGTACGTCCTGCCTTCCTTTGTGGTGGCCAGCGTCTGGCGGACCATGCTGCAGCCGGACGGCATTGTGAATGTCACCCTGACCAACATGGGCATGGACGGCGGGCTCTGGCTCAACGGCCCCAACGCCTACTGGACCCTGGTGTGGGTGGAGATCTGGGCGGCCTGGCCGTTCATCTACCTGCTTGCCTTGTCCGGTTTGCAGGCCGTGGACCACGAGGTCCATGAAGCCTCTGCCCTGGACGGCGCACTGTGGTGGAACAAGCTGCGCTACGTGATCTTCCCGTACCTGAAGGGTCCGGTCTCGCTCGCGTTCCTGCTGGCCACGTTGAACCACATCAACAACTTCACGTTGCCATATGTCCTGTTCGGCGCGCCCGCCCCGTCCGATGTGAACGTGCTCCCGATCCTGGTTTACGTCACCAGCTTCCAGAGCTTCAGGTTCGGCCTCAGCGCGGCCATGGCGGTGGTGTCGCTCATCCTGATCGCCATTCCGCTGTTTATCTACCTGCGCGCGGTCAAGCTTGACGTTCACGACGGAGGAAAGAAATGAGCATCGACGCAGCAAACCCGATCGAAAAGCAGGCCAAGCAGCCCATTCGGCGTGATGCCGCCCTGGAAGTCACCCGCCTGATGCCCCGTCCGCTGCTGATCGTGGTCACGGTGCTACTCTGTGCCCTGGTCCTGACCCCCATCCTGTACATCTTCCTGGCCTCCCTGAACACGGACGTGGGCGTGGCCAGCGGCGAGTTTTGGCCGAGCAGCTTCTCCCTGGACAGCTACAGCAAGATCTGGGATTCGGTTGGCCTGGCCAAAGCCATCGGAAACAGCCTGATCGTTTCCGGTGCCACGGCAGTGGTCTCGGCTTTGATGGCTATCGGTACCGCCTACGTGCTGGTCCGGTTCGAATTCCGGGGCCGGTTGACGGTGCTCCGCGGACTGCTCGGCCTCCAGTCCATCCCCGGAACCCTTATGCTCCTCCCTGTGTTCGTGCTGTTCTCCTCTGCGGGAACCTACCTGGGGGTGACCGTCATTGGAACCCTTTGGGGCCTGTTCATCGCCTACCTGACCTTCGCCCTCCCGTTCTCGACCTGGGTGATGGTCACATACCTTCGGGGCCTGCCGCGGGAGCTGGAGGAAGCGGCACGCATCGATGGTGCCTCCAACCTCGGCATCCTGTTCAGGATCATCATTCCGCTCAGCTGGCCCGGAATCATAGTCTCCGCCATCTTCGCCTTCCTGCTGGGCTGGAATGACGTGCTGTTTGCGTCGGTCTTCACCCGGCCGGACACCCATACCGCCGCAGTGGCGCTGCAGGTGTTTGCCTCCGCCGTTGAAGGCGGCGCGATCCCCGTGTACTCGCAGATGATGGCAGCGTCCCTGGTCTGTGCCGTACCTGTGGTGGTGCTCTACTTCATGTTCCAGAAGTACCTCGTCGGAGGGCTGACGGCCGGCGGCGTCAAATAGCCGGCAGGCACGCACAGCAGGCAAAAAGAACTCCGTCCGGACCGGCGATCGCCGGGTTCGGACGGAGTTCTTTTGTGTGAGCGCCTAGGCCGCACAGACTGGTGGGCTCACCCCGTCGGTGATGCCCGCGTCCGGACGCCCCGGCCTACGGTGTTGGTTCGCCGGAGTCGCTGGAGGACTCGTTCCGAGCCCGGGGTTCGCCTGAAGCAGGCTGCCCCGGGCCTGCAGCTGGCTGATCGCTGACGCGGACCCCATACTGGGGCCGGCCGTCCGGGAGATCGGGGTAGCGGACCGCTGCGACGGGCGCCTTGGCGGGCTCCGGTGCACCCTCAGGCTGCATGCCCTGCCCTGATTCTGCGGCGTGGCCGGCGGCCTGACCCTGGGTGCCGGGAGCCGAAGCACCGGCGCCCTGCTGGCCATAGGGGTCGTTCCAGCCCGCGGGCCGGGCGGGTGCCTGACCCGGCTGCTGCGCCTGACCCGGCTGGCCGTGCTGCTGGTGCTGGCCGTACTGCTGGCCCTGATACCCCTGCGCGCCGTAGGGAGCGGCGGCCGCGTCCGAGCGGGTCATGGGCAGCTGCTGGAGCAGCCGGCGGGCCTCATGGGCGGCTTCCACGGACACCACGACGTCGTAGTTGGTGGCCACGACCTGGCTGGTGGAGGTGAAGTCCCGCTTCCCGCGCTGCATGGCATACGTGACGATGCCGAACAGCATAAAGAAGGCAGCACCCATCAGCACCGACGCCAGGATGGAGAAGTAGCCGGGCGAGGGTGCAAAGAAGGACAGCATCACGCCGACAAACAAGCCGAACCACATACCGCTCAGCGCGCCCGAGAGCGCCACGCGCGGATAGCTGAGGCGGCCGGTTACCCGCTCCACCATCTTGAGTTCGTTGCCCACGATGGAAACCATCTGGACCGGGAACTGCTGGTCGGCAAGGTAGTCCACCGCCTTCTGGGCATCCAAGTAGGAGGTGTACGACCCGACGGTGTCACCGACCGGGACCATGCGGGCGTCGTCCGGCCCGTTAGGGCCGCCGGCCTTGGGAGCACCAAAAATGTTTGACATACACCCATTCTTGCCCATCAGCATGTGTGCCGCCTGAAATTCAGCTAAAAGAGAGCAGACTCGGTAGCCTGTAGACGTGAGCACAAATCTTTCGCGCGTCTTCGTGGCCCGCCTCCTGGGTCTTGATGTCTTCGACCCCTTGGGCGATCGCCTGGGGCGGTTGCGCGATGTTGTGGTGCTCTCCCGCGGCAGCCGGGGCGCCCCGCACGTGGTGGGCATCGTCGTCGAAGTTCCCGGCAAGAAGCGCGTCTTTGTGCCGATGACCCGCATTACCTCGATCGACCAGACGCAGATTATCTGCACCGGGCTGGTGAACCTCCGCCGCTTCGAACAGCGCGGTGCCGAGACCCTGGTGGTCGCGGAAATGTTCGACCGCCGGGTCACCCTGCGGGACGGCAGCGGCGACGCCACCATCGAGGACATCGCCATGGACCAGCACCGCTCCCGCGACTGGTTCGTCAGCAAACTTTTCGTCCGCCGGGGCCACTCACTTTCCCCCCTTAGCCGGCTGCGGCGCAACGAGACCATGATCATCGACTGGGCCGACGCCCTGCAGGGTGCCCGCACAGAACCGCAGGCGGCCACCCAGTTCGTGGCCAACCACGAGGACCTCAAACCTGCAGACTTTGCCGACGCACTGCAGGAGATGAGCGACAAGCGGCGCTTCGAGGTGGCCAGCGAACTCCAGGACGAACGGCTCGCCGACGTCCTGCAGGAGCTCCCGGAGGATGACCAGGTGGAAATCCTTTCCGCCCTCGATCTCCAGCGTGCAGCTGACGTCCTGGAAGAGATGGATCCTGACGACGCCGCGGACCTCCTCGGCGAGCTGCCCTCCGCCCAGGCGGAGCAGCTGCTGCAGCTGATGGAACCTGAGGGCGCGGAGGACGTCCGGCGGCTCCTCGAATACGACGAAGACACCGCCGGTGGCCTCATGACGCCGGTTCCGGTCATCCTTCCCCCTGAGGCGACAGTCGCCGAGGCCCTGGCCCACGTCCGGCGCGAGGAGCTGTCCCCCGCCCTTGCCTCATCGATCTTCATTGCCAGGCCCCCGCTGGAGACGCCCACCGGACGATTCCTGGGTGTGGTGCACATCCAGCAGCTCCTGCGGTTCCCGCCGTTTGAGCCGCTTGGCAACCTGGTGGACAAAAACCTTGAGCCGCTGTCCGACCAGGCCCACATCAGTGAAGTTGCCAGGACACTGGCAACCTACAACCTGAACTCTCTTCCCGTGGTCAATGATGACGGCCGGCTCGTGGGGGCGGTGACTGTTGATGACGTTCTGGATCATATGTTGCCGGATGACTGGCGCGCCTATGATGGCGAAGCCCCGATAAGAAAACTCGGAGGCCGCATTGGCTGATACCGGCGCCCCCAAGAATCCCAACCAGCGCGGCTCCGCCAAAGTACCAGCCAAAGGGGGCCTGGACACGCCTTTGAGCGGCAGGCAGCGCATCCTGCCGAAATTCTCACCCGACCCCGATGCGTTTGGCCACGCAACTGAAGGCTTCGCCCGGTTTATGGGCACGCCCCAGTTCTTGGTGTACATGACAGTCTTTGTGGTGGTCTGGCTGGTCTGGAACACGTGGGCACCGGAGGCGTGGCAGTTCGACTCCCGTTTGCTCGGGTACACCCTGCTGACTCTCATGCTCTCGCTGCAGGCTTCCTACGCCGCCCCGCTGTTGCTGCTTGCCCAGAACCGGCAGGACGACCGCGACCGCGTGTCACTCCAGCAGGACCGGCAGCGGGCAGAGCGCAACCTTTCGGACACCGAATACCTCACCCGGGAGTTGGCTTCGCTGCGCATCGCCCTGCGCGAAGTGGCCACGCGCGACTACGTCCGGGCGGAACTGCGATCGCTCCTGGAGGACATGCTCGAAGCGCAGGAGGAATTGCGCACCCATGACCCCGCAGGATCCGGCAGCCACGAGTCGCCCCGTGACAAGGTGAAGGAAAAATTGAAGGAGAAGCGCGACAAGCAGCGGAGCCCCCGCACGCAGCAGGTGCCGAAGATCAAACCAAGCCACGCCGCCACCGGCCCCGCCTCCGGCGGGGCCACAGACCGCGGGGCCACAGACGGCGGGGCCACAGATCCAGGCACCGCCGCCCCGAAGCACACCCCTACCCCCGAAAGCTGAGCCCTGCCCGAATGAGCACCACCCTGGAGCAGGCAGTCCACGCTGCGCTGGCCACTGTCATAGATCCTGAGCTCCGCCGTCCCATTACGGAACTGGGCATGGTGGATTCAGTGGACATCTCCAGCGATGGAACGGTCAGGCTGGCAGTCCTGCTCACTATCGCGGGTTGTCCCCTGCGGGGCACCATCACGGCCGACTCCGAACGGGCGCTCTCCGCCGTTCCCGGCGTGACCGCCGTCGAAGTTGAACTGAAGGTCATGAACCAGGCCCAGCGGGACGCCTTGAAGGAGCAGCTGCGCGGGGCCGGGAACCAGCGCGGCATTCCGTTCAACGAGCCCGGGTCGCTGACCAAGGTCTTCGCTGTTGCCAGCGGCAAGGGCGGCGTGGGCAAGTCCTCGCTCACGGTCAACCTGGCCTGCGCCCTCGCCGCCCAGGGGCTCCGCGTGGGCATCGTGGACGCCGACGTCTATGGTTTCTCAGTTCCGGCCATGATGGGCATCACGCAGGCGCCCACCCGGGTGGACGACATGATCCTGCCGCCGGTGGCGTACGGCGTCAAGGTGATCTCCATCGGCATGTTCGTCACCGGCAACCAGCCTGTTGCCTGGCGCGGCCCGATGCTCCACCGCGCCCTGGAGCAGTTCCTGACCGACGTCTACTTCGGTGACCTTGACGCCCTGTTCCTCGATCTGCCGCCGGGCACTGGCGACATCGCGATTTCCGTGGCCCAGCTGCTGCCCAAGGCCGAGATCCTGGTGGTCACCACCCCCCAGGCCGCGGCGGCCGACGTCGCCGAGCGCGCGGGCGCCATCGCCACCCAAACGGGCCAGTCCGTGGCCGGCGTCATCGAGAACATGTCCTACCTGGAAATGCCCGACGGCGAGCGGATGGAACTGTTCGGAAGCGGGGGCGGGGCGATCCTCGCCGAAAGGCTCACTGCGACGGTGGGCGCCGATGTTCCGCTGCTGGGGCAGATCCCGCTGGACATCCTGTTGCGCGAGGGCGGCGACTCCGGTGCGCCCATTGTGCTGAGCCGGCCGGAGACTCCGGCGGCCATGGCCCTGAACAGGATTGCCGGCAAACTTGCTGCCAAACCGCGCGGCCTGGCCGGGCTGAAGCTGGGCCTGCAGCCGCGCTGAGGCAACAGTTCAAGGGAAGGGCTAAGTGGCCTCGGAGTCGAATGGAGCGGCAGTGCCTGGCGGCAGGGTCTGCACCACGCGTTCGGGCCGCGCCGGTACTCCCGGCGCACTGCCGGCCGCAGCGACTGCGGCGCCGGAGACGGCAGCCACAGCGGCGGGCGCGCCTGGACTGACAGGCTTGGTGTCATCATCCAGGAGGGCTTCCTTGATGATGCGGCGCGGATCGTACTGCCGGGGATCGTACTTCTTCCAGTCGACATCCTCGATGTCGATGCCAACTTCTTCCTTGATCTGCTCGCGCGCACCGGAGGCCATGCGCCGGACTTCCTTGACCAGGTTCGCCAGTTTCTGGGTGTATTCGGGCAGCCTTTGGGGACCAATCACCAGAATGCCGATGATCAGCAGCAGGAAGAACTCGGGGCCGTTGATTCCAAACACTTTAGGAAGATTACCCTCTCCGAAGCCGCTCTGACGATTCGTGGCCGCCGGGCTGAGAACCTGCCATCATCACCCCGCCAGCATCTCCCCGATTTTGCGGATTCCACGCTCCAGCCGGGCTGCCGGCGACTCGTCACCGGCCGTTGCCGGGTCGGCGCCCGACGCCGTGCCGGTGCCTGCATCGATACCTTCCGCGGCAACGGAACTGAGCTGCCGGAGGACCGGGACAGTGTCGTCAGCCTGGTCAGCGGGGAGGTCGGACTCCACGGAAAACGTGCCTGCGACCGTTGTATACGTGGCCGTCCAGGGAGCGAGGCTGCCGACCACCAGTTTCCCGTCGCCTGCCGACGCCCCGGCCGGATGCTGTTCCACTACCGTTGCGTAGTGCTGCCCGTCGGAGAGGTGCAGCTCCACAGCCGGCGTGCCGTTAAGTGTCACGGCAGTGGCGCTCCGGATCTGAAAGCCCAGGGACTCGAACCCGGGGCACAACCACCCCTCCGTACGCAGCGCGGACAGCTGAGGAGCGGTGAGCGCCCCACCGTCCGCAGGCAGTTGGGCGGCGTGCCGCACGAGGCTCCCGTTCATGGCCGTGCCTGCCACGGGAAGGGTGTCCCCGGCCAGCGCGAAGGCACTGACGGCAAGAATTCCGGCTGCAGCAGCCGTGCCGCCGGCCGTGAGTACAAGTGCCCGCACGGCGGGGTGCTGGCTCGGTACCGGCTCCGGCGTAGCTGCCAGGAACTGGGTCCTGGACAGCAGGCGGGCCGTCAGATCGTCGCTTGCCGGCGGCACGGCGGCTCCGCGGAGCCGCTCTATGTATTGGCGTTCGCGTTTTACGGCCGCCGCGCACTCGGCACAAACCTGTAAGTGTTCGGCGCCGCGGTGATGCCGGCGGCCGAAGGGATTCTGGAGCGTCATGGTGCCGATCAGAGGATGCTGGCGATGCGCGGCAGCGACAGCTTTGGCTTCCGGCCCTGCAGCGGGCGGGGATCACGGTGCGCCAGCTTCTCGCGCAGCATGGTCCGGCCACGGTGGATCCGCGAACGCACTGTCCCAAGTTTTACTCCCAGCGCGGCGGCCACCTCATCGTAGGAGAGGCCTTCCAGATCGCACAGAACGACGGCGGCGCGGAAGTCCGGCGGCAGTTCCTCCAGTGCGGCCTGAACATCGAGATCAAGATTGTTCAGCTCGAAGCTCTGCTCCGGACCGGGCTCGCGCCCGGGAATCCGCGACTCCGCGTCTTCGCCCAGCGCGTCGAAGCGGATCCGGCTCTTCCGGCGTGCCTGATCCAGGAACAGGTTAGTGGTGATCCGGTGCAGCCAGCCATCGAGGGTTCCCGGCTTGAAGTTTTCCAGGGAACGGAAGACGCGCACGAACACTTCCTGGGTGAGGTCCTCGGCGTCGAACTTGTTTCCGGTCAGGCGGTACGCGAGCCGGTACACCTTGGCGGAGTGGTTGGCCACCACTTCTTCCCAGGTGGGCCGGACCCATGCGGCAGCCGAAAGCTCTATTGCAGGGACAGGTGTCACATCTGATGCTGACATCGTCCACTCCCATCGTGGATTGCTATCGCCCGGATACTGTTGACATCTCTGGTTCGGCGCCGACCACCTCGCGGATGAGCGGATCTCTATCATTTCAAATTTGGCTGGGAATTTCCTGATCGGCGCCGCCCTTCAGCCGACGGCGCAACGGATTCCTTCCGCGGCGGACACCATCGGACACAGTAGGCTGTACTAGACAATCCCCTGCCGCCCAGAAAGCGAATCCCCATGAGCGCCGACAAGTCCACGAGCTGGTCCTATGCTGAAGATCTGCCCGCCGAGGACGAGGTCATGGTGCGTGCCAGGGAACGCTCCTTCGAGTTGGGTGTGACCCCCATCGGGACGGGTGTAGGCGCGGTCCTGACGGTGTTGGCTGCAGGGTCCAAGGCCCAGACCGCCGTAGAAATCGGAACGGGGGCGGGCGTCTCGGGTGTCTGCATCCTGCGCGGCCTCGGTCCGCAGGCCGTGCTCACCACCATCGACGTCGACGTGGAACACCTGAAGGCTGCCCGCGAGGCGTTTTCGGAAGCCGGCAGCCCCGCGAACCGCACCCGGACCATCTCCGGTCGGGCGGGCGATGTCCTGCCACGCCTGACCGATACCGCCTATGACCTGGTGTTCATCGACGCCGACAAGCCCGGCCTGCCCGGCTACGTGGAGCAGGCCGTCCGGCTCCTCAAGGCTGGCGGACTGCTGATCATCAACGACGCCCTGGACAAGGACCGCGTGGCCAACCCTGCCGCGCGCGATACTAATACCGTGGTTTTGCGCCAGGTGGGCAAGTCAATCCGCGACGACGACCGGCTCGCCTCCGCGATGCTGCCCACTGGCGACGGCCTGCTGGTAGCGGTGAAGAAATAGAACAGGGCCCGCAGTCTGTAGCTGCGGACCCTAGCCCTACGGGATTCCCCGGTTCCGAAATTATTCGGTAGCGCCCACCAGGCATTCCTTAAGATTTGCTGCCTCCGCAGCGTTAAGTTCCACCACAAGCCGTCCGCCGCCTTCGAGCGGTACGCGCATGATCAGGCTGCGGCCTTCCTTGGTGACTTCCATCGGGCCGTCGCCCGTGCGTGGTTTCATAGCCGCCATGAGGAATTTCCCCTCCATTTAGTCCCAGGACATAGCAGCCCGGGCGGGCTGTGTCCGCATGATCAAACCAAGCCGCTATGACGGCCCGTACTGATGCCGCCATTGCTGAACATTCTGAATCCTGTTGTCCCTGCTTACTCCCTATTATCCTGTAATTACTCGCACGTAGCTAATCGATGGACATTTACGGCCGCGTCGGATTCCCTGATCCGCCGGCGCGGTGCCGCGCAGCATCACGGCGGATAATCGCCGCCTCCCGGAAGCTGAGCCCACGCCCACAGCCAGACGATCCACACGATCTGGAGCAGGACAAACATGGCCAGGACGGTGCCGCGGTAGGCCTTCGATCGCGATAACAGCGCGGCCCCCAGTGCCAGCGGAAACAGCGGAAGCAACATGCGGAAGGTGCTGGTCTGCGGATGCAGGAACAGCAGGAGGTACCCCATGTAGCACGCGCACCACAGGCGAAGCTCTGCGCCAAGCCGCACCACCGGCCTCGCGAAGAGCAGGAGCGCAAAAAGTCCCGCGAAGACGAACGGCGCCAGTATCCCCAGGACAGGGCCGAAAAGGTCCACGCCGGTATCAAACCACGGTTTGAAAGGCACCAGGTCGTGGCCGCGCCATACCGTTTCGGTCTTGGTATAGGCGGCGATGTCGCCGGTGGCAGCCCAGGCCGCTGCCGGCCAGAAGAGTGCAGCGGCGCCGCACAGGGCTGTGAGGCCGGCAAGGGACACCAACTCGCGCACACTATGGGATCCAGGCTGCCCAGTGCGGAACCGTTCCACTACCCTGGCGATCAGGAGAAGTCCCAGCATGGCCGCAAACGGAACACCCACCGGGCGGGAAAGGCACAGGAGCACCACTGCCGGCATGGCCCACAGATAATGCCGTCGAACCACCAGCAACAGCGTGGTGGCCAGAAGGAAGATCGTGAGGGGTTCCGCATAGGGAACCTGGAGGATTGCCGAGACGGGAAAGGTTGCGAAGAACGCTGTTCCCCACAGTGCAGTACCGTGGGATGCCTTGTGCCTGAACAGGCAGTAGACGGCAAGGGCGGCGCCCAGGCCGGACAGCATGGCCACCACTGTCAGGGCCGCGGCCGGGCTGGCTCCGGTCAAGCCTGCCAGCGCCCGGCCCAGCGCAGGGAAGAGCGGGTAGAAAGCCCATTCATTTTCCTGCACGTTGCCTGCGGCGTCCGTAGGCAGCGTTGAGGGGTATCCGTCTGTGATGACGCGGCTGTACCACCGCGCATCCCAGATGTTGATGAAATTCCAGTAGTCCGGCGCGGGGGGAAACCAGGGATTGGGCCCCTGGTGCCGGGCGGCCGCGATAAAGATGCAGGCGCTGACCAAGCGGGCCGCGACATAAAGGGCAACTACCTGCAGCCACCACGGCCAACCCCGGATGGCACCCGTGGCGCGGGCGCCAAGGGCGGTGATGGACGCCGTCGGGCCCGTCTTGTCACCCGTTTCAGTGCTCAAGCGCCGGCCTCCGGCGGAGCCGCCCGTTCGGCGTCGAGCAGCCGGGTTCGGAGCTCCGCCAGTTCGGTTTCCTTGGCAGCGAGCTGGTCGCGCAGTTCGTCAAGGACCTGGTCCACCTGGTCCATCCGGTAGCCCCGGAGGCCCAGGGAGAACCGGACGTGATCGACGTCGGCCGGCTCCGCATCCGCAGGCAGCAGCACCGGCGGCAGGTTGGCCGGGGGCTGGCCGAACCCGGCGTACAGCAGCACTCCGCCCGGAGGGTCGTAGTCCGCAGGGGCGGCGGCGGACTTGGCGCCCCGGCCCAGGTTGCGGCGGACGCCGCTCAGGATGCTGCGGGAACCGCCGGCGCCGGCCCAAATGGTGGCACCGATCAGCACAACGGCGAGGAAAACCAGGAAAAAACTCACAGCACCCATCGTGCCAGATTTGGAGGGCGGACTATTCGGGCCGCTGCTCCCCGTTAGTGGAGGGAGCCCGGACCGTGCCATGCAGCACCAGGTCCACCGCTTCGGCGGGATCGTCCACTACCTGGATCAGGTCCAGGTCCTTTTCGGAGACCATGCCTTCGGCCACCAGCGTGCCGCGGATCCATTCGATCATGGGCCCCCAGAAGTCCACGCCCAGGAGCACGATCGGGAAGGACGTCACTTTCCGGGTTTGGACCAGGACCATCGCCTCAAAAAGTTCATCCAGGGTCCCCAGTCCGCCGGGCAGGACAATGAAGCCTTGGGCGTATTTGACGAACATCGTCTTCCGCGCGAAGAAGTAGCGGAAGTTGATGCCGAGGTCCACCCACTGGTTCAGGCCCTGCTCGAAAGGCAGCTCGATGCCCAGGCCAACGGAGACGCCGTTGCCTTCCACCGTGCCCCGGTTCGCAGCCTCCATGGACCCCGGTCCGCCACCTGTAATGACCGCCACACCGGCCGCCGCCAGGTGCCGGCCCACGGCCATGCCCATTTCGTAGAACGGGCTCCCCGGTTTGGTGCGCGCGGAACCGAACACACTGACGGCCGGCCCCAGGTCGGCGAGTGCCCCAAACCCCTCCACGAATTCGCTTTGGATCCGCAGGACCCGCCACGGATCAGAATGGACGAACTGCCCGGCGCCCGTGGTATCGAGCAGATGCTGATCGGACATTTCCACGGCTGCCTGTTTGCGGCGTAGTTCGAGGGGACCCTTACGGCGCGGCTGAGTGGATTTTGCCGGATCTGCGTTGATGCTCATCCCCCTAGGCTAATGCCCCGGAGCCGCGCGCCAGTGGCAGGTATCTCTTGAATCACGATTCCGCGGGAACATGGCGTGATTCCCGTCATAAGCGGTCTTTGTTCGCTAGATTCTTCTTATGACTACTCATGTGCCCGGCGACGCGCTCGTCTCCCTGAACGGTGTGAATAAGCATTATGGTCAGCTGCACGTTCTGAAGGACATCAATCTTCAGGTCAAGAAGGGCGAAGTGGTTGTTGTCATCGGGCCCTCAGGCTCGGGCAAGTCCACGCTGTGCCGTGCCATCAACCGCCTGGAAACCATTGAAGGCGGCACCATCAGCATTGATGGCAAGGTCCTGCCGGAGGAAGGCAAGGAGCTCGCCCGGTTGCGCGCCGACGTCGGCATGGTGTTTCAGTCCTTTAATCTGTTTGCCCACAAGACAATCCTTGAGAACGTCACCCTTGGCCTGATCAAGGTCAGGGGCACGCCTAAAGCGCAGGCGGAAAAGGAAGCCATGGCTCTGCTGGAACGTGTCGGTGTGGGCGCGCAGGCCCGAAAACTGCCAGCACAGCTCTCCGGCGGCCAGCAACAGCGTGTGGCCATTGCCCGCGCGCTGGCCATGAAGCCCAAGGTGATGCTCTTCGACGATCCCACCTCCGCCCTTGACCCCGAGATGATCAATGAAGTCTTGGACGTTATGGTCCAGCTGGCCAAGGAAGGCATGACCATGGTTGTGGTCACGCACGAAATGGGCTTCGCCCGGAAGGCAGCGGACCGCGTGGTCTTCATGGCGGACGGCCAAATCGTGGAGGACGCAAAGCCCGAGGAGTTTTTCACCAATCCCCAAAGCAACCGGGCAAAGGACTTCCTGTCCAAGCTCCTCACCCACTGAGAGCTTCACACCCGCACCCGGCCGCCCAGCGGCGGCCACCAATGAAAGGTACCTGATGAAGACATTCTCACTACGGAAGAAGCCGATGCTGCTGGCAGCAACTGCGGCTTTGGCGCTCAGTCTCAGCGCCTGTGGCGGAACCGGCGGCGGCGGCACTTCAACTTCAAGCACGGACGAAGCCCCCTACAAGGTCGCCGAAAACGTGTCAGTGTCCGGCAGCCCAACGTTTGACGCGATCAAGGCCGGCGGCAAGGTACGCATCGGCGTCAAGCAGGACCAGCCCGGCCTGGGCTTCAAGGACGCGGCGACCGGCGAATACACCGGGTTCGACATTGAAATCGCTCAGTGGATCGCCGCCTCACTCGGCCTCAGCAAGGACAAGATCGAGTTCAAGCCGATTCCGTCGGCCAGCCGCGAGTCCGCCATCACCAACGGTGACATCGATTACTACGTCGGCACCTACTCCATCACGGACAAGCGCAAGCAGCAGATCGACTTCGCCGGGCCGTACTTCGTGACAGGGCAGGGTCTCCTGGTCAAGAAGGACAACTCAACGATAACGACAGAGAAGGATCTCTCGGGCAAGAATGTCTGCTCTGCAACGGGGTCCACTCCGATCCAGAACATCAAGGCGAACTTCCCCGACACCAAGACCACTGAGTTTGACACTTACTCACAGTGCGTCGAAGCTCTGAAGAGCGGCCAGGTTGACGCCGTCACCACTGACCAGGCCATCTTGATCGGCTACGCCGCCCAGGAGCCTGACAGCCTGAAGGTAGTAGGCGAACCGTTCACCACTGAAAAGTACGGAGTGGGACTGAAGAAGGACGACACGGCCCTGCGCCAGTTCATCAATAAGACGCTCACCGACGGCGGTTCGGTATGGCAGAAGATCTACGACAAGACCCTTGGCCAGTCGGGCACCAAAGTCCAGCAGCCCGCAGTAGATAACTACTAACCAACGTTGTGGGGCGGCCATAGTGCCGCCCCACGGCACCTGCTGAAAGCGACGATTCTGTGAATACGCTGCTGAATAATTCCGATCTCTTCGTCACAGGGTTTCGGAATACGCTCATACTGTTTTTCTTCTCGGCAATCTTTGCCCTGATTCTCGGCACCATCGTGGCCAGCCTTCGCGTGTCGCCCGTTCCAGCCATGCGGGCAGCGGCGACGTCGTACGTCAACATTGTGCGTAACACCCCGCTGACCCTGGTCCTCTTCTTCTTTGCCCTGGGCTACCCCAAGCTCGGACTTGTGCCTATCGACTTCACGACGGCGGCCATCATCGGCTTGAGCCTCTACACCGCCACCTACGTGGCGGAAGCCGTCCGCTCCGGGATCAATACTGTTCCGGTAGGGCAGGCCGAGGCGGCCCGCGCCATAGGACTTCCTTTCACCCAGACCCTGACCCTCGTGATCCTGCCGCAGGCGTTTCGGGCAGTGATTCCTCCGATGTTCAGTGTCTTCATCGCGCTGCTCAAGAACACCACAGTCGCCGCAGGTTTTTCCGTTTTTGAGGCCGGCGCAATCAGGGCGAATCTTTCCGAGCGCGGAGAGCCTGCGCTCACCGGGCTCCTGTGGGTTGCCTTGGTCTTTATCATCCTCGTATTCATGCTTTCGGTGCTTCAGCGAAAACTTGAACAGAAGTGGAAGGTCACCCGATGAGTTCCATTCTCTTCGACGCCCCCGGCCCGAAAGCCCGAACACGCTACCGGCTGCTCGGTGTCCTCACGGCGCTGGTGATCCTACTGATAATCGGCTTTGTAATCCTGCGCTTCGCTGAAAGCGGTCAATTCGACGCCAAAAAATGGCAGCTGTTTACCTTTCCACTGGTGCAGCAGACAATTGCGCAATCCGTGGGTGCTACCCTTTCCGCGTTCGCCACCGCGGCCGTCCTCAGCCTTGTCCTGGGAATCCTGCTGGCTTTCGGCCGGCTGTCGGACCGCAAATGGATCAGCCTGCCGTGCTACGGATTTACGGAACTGTTCCGTGCCGTGCCGCTGCTGATTCTGATGATGATTTTCTATTACGGGCTTCCCACGGTTGGAGTTCAGGGAATTACGCCGTTCACCGCAGTGGTGGCCGGTCTGGTGCTTTACAACGGGTCGGTCCTGGCGGAGGTCTTCCGTGCCGGCATCGAGTCGCTGCCGCGCGGCCAAAGCGAGGCTGGTTACGCGATCGGGCTCCCGAAGAGTGCTGTCATGACCAGCATCCTGCTCCCCCAGGCCGTCCGGGCCATGCTGCCGGTCATCATCTCCCAGCTTGTGGTCATCCTCAAGGACACCGCCTTGGGCTTCATCGTTACTTACAACGAGATCCTGTTCCAGGCGAAGTTCTTCGGCAGCCAGAGCCAATACGGTTCACCGATCATCCCGGCCGCAATTGTCGCCGCCGTGCTGTACGTCGGCATGTGCTTGATACTGGCGGCACTGGCCAAATGGCTCGAGAAGCGCCTCTCGCGCAAACCCGGTGCTGCCGTCATTCCGGCGGCGGCGGTCCCGGCCGAAGTCTAGGGGCTGGAGCACTGACATCAAGGGCGCGGATCTTCAGGATCCGCGCCCTTTGCTTGCCGCAATGCCTAGTTTGAGAGCCAGCTCCGCAGCGCCCGGAGGCATTCGCGGATGGCGTCGGCGTCGACGTGCTCCTCGTCCTTGTGCGCCAGCAGCGGATCGCCGGGACCGAAGTTCACCGCCGGGATGCCCAGTTCGCTGAAACGCGCGACGTCGGTCCAACCGTATTTCGGTTTGGGTTCGGCTCCGACCGCGGACACAAAGGACGCGGCGGCAGGGTGGTTCAGTCCCGGCCGGGCGCCGGCGGCAGCGTCTGTACGCACCACGTCGAACCCTGCGAGCAGTCCGCGGACTACGGCCTCAGCCTGGTCGGGGGATTTGTCCGGCGCGAAGCGGTAGTTGATTTCCACCACGCACCGGTCCGGAATGACGTTTCCCGCGGTGCCGCCGTTAATCTTCACGGCGTTGAGGCTTTCGCGGTAGTCGAGGCCGTCCACGTTGATGGTCTGCGGTTCGTATGCGGCCAGCCTGGCAAGGATCGGCGCTGCGGCGTGGATGGCGTTGCTGCCCATCCAGGCCCGCGCGGAATGTGCCGCCTCCCCCACCGTGGTGGCTTCGAAGCGGCTGGTGCCGTTGCAGCCACCTTCCACCGTGCCGTGGGTCGGTTCGAGGAGGATGGCGAAGTCGCCGTCCAGGAGGTCACCGTGGTTGCGGACCAGGCGGCCCAGGCCGCTCTTCACGGCTTCCACTTCCTCGTGGTCGTAGAACACAAAAGTGACGTCCCGCTTGGGCGACGCCCCGCCGTCGAACATTGTGGCCGCCAGCGCGAGCTGCACCGCAACTCCGCCTTTCATGTCGGTGGCTCCGCGCCCGTAGAGGACGCCCTCCCCCGGAATGCCGGAGTCCCACGTCGACGGGACCGTGCCGCGTGCGCCTTCGGTTGTGGGCAACGGCACGGTGTCCAGGTGCCCGGCAAGGATGATGCGTTCCGGCCGTCCCAGTTCGGTGCGGGCAATAATCGAGTCCCCGTCGCGGACCACGCGGAGCTGCGGAATGGCGCGTAGGGCCACGTCGACGGCGTCAGCCAGGTCCGTCTCGTTCCCGGACACACTGTTGATGTCCATCAGGGCGGCGGTCAGCACCGCGACGTCCTGGCGGAGGTCCAAGGGTACGGTGGTCGGTTCAGGAGCGGTCTCGGCAGTCACGTTGCCAGTCTAGTTCGAACCGCATGCCCGCCTCTCGCTAGACTGGGGGCATGACTGAGACCGCTACCTCCGCCGCGCCCAAAGACCAGAACGCAACCTCCGACGACCGCTCCGCGTACGGCTTCGGGTTGGCCACCATCACCCCCGCCACCGGCACCGGCGAGGGCACTGTGCTGGACGTGTGGTTCCCGGCACCGGCCCTGGGCATCGCGGCCGGCAGCCTGCGTGCCGTGGAGAACGCGGATACCACCTTGGTCCAGCTCGCCGAGGACGGCGCCGACGCGGACCGCGGCACCGAACAGAAGGTGGTCTTCGTCCAGATCAACCTCGATGAAGCACCGGCCGACACCGCCGACGCCTACCTTCGCCTGCACCTGCTCTCCCACCGGCTGGTGCGGCCCAACACCATCAACCTGGACGGCATCTTCGGCAAGCTCCCGAACGTTGTCTGGACCAACTTCGGCCCCGCTGCGGTGGAAGGCTTCGAACTGACCCGGGCCAAGCTTCGCCGCCGCGGCGCTGTCACCGTCTACGGAATCGACAAGTTCCCCCGCATGGTGGACTACGTCGTGCCCTCCGGTGTCCGGATCGCCGACGCCGACCGCGTCCGCCTCGGTGCCCACCTCGCTGAAGGCACCACCGTGATGCATGAAGGCTTCGTGAACTTCAACGCCGGCACGTTGGGCGCTTCCATGGTGGAAGGCCGCATCTCGGCCGGCGTCGTCACGGGCGACGGCAGCGACGTCGGCGGCGGCGCCTCCATCATGGGCACCCTCTCCGGGGGTGGCAAGGAACGGATCGTCATCGGTGACCGTGTCCTGCTGGGTGCCAACTCCGGCGTCGGCATCAGCATTGGCGATGACTCCGTGGTCGAAGCCGGCCTCTACGTGACCGCCGGTACGCGCGTGCGTGTTCCCGGGCCCAAGGATGAAGTGGGCGAGGACACCACCAGGATCGTCAAGGCAGCAGAGCTTTCCGGCGTCCCCAACCTGCTCTTCCGCCGCAACTCCACCACGGGCGCCGTCGAAGCCCTGCCGCGCAAGGGGCAGACGGTCGAACTGAACGACGCCCTCCACGCCAACTGACTCGGTGGTAGCAAGGGGACGTGGCTTCCGGCGTGCCACAGTGCTCCTGCTCGCCCTGGCACTCTTAGCCGGCGGTATCTATACCGTGGTGGCCTTCGTGCAGCGTTCCGAGGCACTGGTTACGGAACGCTGCACGGCCGATGTCGGTACACAGTCAGCGGAACTCGCAATCGACCAGACGGCTAATGCCTCGCTGATCACCGCAGTGGCCGTTCATAGGGGGCTGCCGGCACGGGCAGCCAGCATCGCCCTGGCAACTGCAATGCAGGAATCGAAATTGCGCAACATTGACCACGGCGACCTGGCCGGCCCTGACTCCCGAGGACTGTTCCAGCAGCGCCCGTCGCAGGGGTGGGGCACCCAGGAACAGATCATGGATCCGTACTTTGCCGCCAACGCCTTTTACGACGCCCTGGTCAAAATACCCGGCTATGAGTCCTTGGAGATCACCGACGCCGCCCAACGCGTCCAGCGCTCGGCCTTTCCCACCGCCTACGCCCAGCACGAGGTGATGGGCCGGTCCTTTGCCTCTGCTTTGTCCGGCCAGACTCCGGAAGCCATTCAGTGCACGCTGCGCGCACCGCAGGAGGCGGGCCAG
Organism: Pseudarthrobacter sulfonivorans; assembly: GCF_014712225.1. GTDB lineage: Bacteria > Actinomycetota > Actinomycetes > Actinomycetales > Micrococcaceae > Arthrobacter > Arthrobacter sulfonivorans. The sequence goes on along the minus strand of NZ_JACXBW010000007.1, from coordinate 104,744 downwards.
CCGGAAACGGTGGAATCGGAGCTGGCCCGGGCCTATGGAGCGCTGGGGACCGCGGTCGAGGGCGAGTCGCTGGTTGTTGAAGCCAGCAGCAGCGAGGCATGGTCCGTGGCGCAGTGGGCCGTGGCCAACGCCAAGGACCTGGCCGTGACACAGGTGGATGTTGCCGGCCACAGCTGGCTCCGCAAGGACCAGACCGGCTGGGAGGTATCGGACGCCCCGGACGGCCAGGTCAGGATCACCGTGGCGCCGGCTAGTTCCCGGTGAGCTCCCTGCCGGCCAGTTGCTTCATCAGGCCCGCGGCGAGCTGAGATTTTCCGCCGTTCTTGCTGCCGTCTTCGGTTTCATCCGTTGGTGATGGTGCGTGGACCCAACTAGGTAGCAGTAGATGTCGTTTTGAGGGCTCATAACGACACCTGCTGCTACCTAGTTGGGGCGGGGTGTCAGCAGCAGTCCAGATCGTCGTCGCAGCAGCCATCGCCGCAGCATCCGGTGTTCATTCAGCTCACCTCCTCCCCTGGTGGGGCTCAGCCGTGGATGGGTTCCTCGACCAGCGCGGTGGCGATGCTGTCCGCATCGTCCAGCGCGGCCAGGTAGCGTTCGGCGTCAAGGGCGGCGGCGCAGCCGGTGCCGGCGGCCGTGATCGCCTGGCGGTAGCGGTGGTCCACTGCGTCGCCGCACGCGAAGACGCCGGTGAGGTTGGTGACCGTGGTGGGCGAGTCCACCTTGATGTAGCCCTCGTCATCCAGGTCAACCTGCCCGGCGACGAGCTCTGTGCGCGGCTCGTGTCCGATGGCGACGAAGATGCCGGTTGCTGCCTGCTCGCGGGTTTCCCCGGTGCGGGTGTCTGTCAGCGTGACGCCGGCTACCTTGCCGTCGCCGTGAATGGCGGTGACGGCGGAGTTCCAGGCGAAGCTGATCTTCGGGTTGTCCTTGGCCCTCTGGGCCATGATGCGGGAGGCCCGCAGTTCGCCCTTGCGCACGACGACGGTCACGGACTTCCCGAATCGGGTCAGGAAAGTTGCCTCCTCCATGGCTGAGTCCCCGCCGCCGACGACGATGATGTCCTGTTCGCGGAAGAAGAACCCGTCGCAGGTGGCGCACCAGGACACGCCGTGGCCGCTGAACTTCTTTTCCTCGGGCAGACCAAGTTCCTTGTAGGCGGAGCCCGTGGCGAGGATAACCGCGGGTGACTCGTGGGTCTCGCCGGCTCCGGTGACCACGCGCTTCAGATGGCCTGTCAGCGTGACTTCTGTGACGTCGTCGAACACTATGCGGGCGCCGAATTTTTCGGCCTGTTCCTGCAGCCCGTCCATCAACTCTGGTCCTTGAACGCCGCCAGGAAAGCCCGGGAAGTTCTCCACTTCAGTGGTGTTCATCAGGGCGCCTCCTGCCGTGACCGATCCGGCCAGGACGAGCGGGCTGAGTCCGGCGCGGGCGGCGTAGATGGCTGCGGTGTAGCCGGCGGGGCCGGAGCCGATGATGATCAGCTGTTCGGTGCTGGCTTCCTTGGTGCTCACGAAGGTGTCTCCTGAAGGTCGAAAATGTGCGCGAATACGTGGTGGACGGGTTACTTGGCGGCCGGGATGAGGGACTCGATGAGTCCTTCGATGCGGGTCTTGATCTCGTCGCGGATCGGGCGGACGGCGTCAACGCCCTGGCCGGCCGGGTCCTCCAGGACCCAGTCCTCGTAGCGCTTGCCCGGGAAGTAGGGGCATTCATCGCCGCAGCCCATGGTGATCACCACGTCGGATTCCTTCACGGCCTCCGTGGTGAGGACCTTGGGAATTTCGGCAGACATGTCAATGCCGAGCTCGGCCATGGCCTCAACGGCGGCCGGATTGACCTTATCCGCGGGCTGGGAGCCGGCGGAGCGGACCTCGATGTTGCCCTTGGCCAGGGTGGTGAGGAAGGCTGCTGCCATCTGCGAGCGGCCGGCGTTGTGGACGCAGACGAACAGAACGGAGGGCTTCTTGGCGGTCTCGGTGCTCACGTGGTTTCTCCCGGTAGGTACATCGACGCTTGTCGATGCATGAAGTATGGAACGATACATCGATGCTTGTCAATATTGGCGCACGAGGATTGTTAGGCCGCATGCAGTCGGGGTGCGAGGTCACTGACGCGGAGGGCGATATCCGAATAGGTGCTTTCGAAGGCAGCTTCAGTGTTCAGCCGGAGCGGGTCGGGAACGGACCAGTGAATGCCCTTGAGGATGGGTAGTTCCTCGTGGGCGTTGTCGCACACCGTCACGACGAAGTCTTCAGCGTGAGCCACCTCATCCAGCCGGCGCGGCGGCAGGTCCGACAGAGCCACGCCGTGGCGGTCCGCAACAAGAATGGCGCCCGGGGCGATGCGGTCCGCGGGGTGGGTTCCCGCAGACGTCGCGGGAATTTCGCTCACCTGCTGCCAGAGCGCAGTGGCCAGTTGCGACCTGGCGCTGTTGCGGGTGCAGACGAAGAGGACGCGGCGGGCTGCCTGTTCACGGCCGGGCGCCAGGCCTTCCAGCGCGCCCGCGGCGAGCCGGATGTAGCTGCGGCGCTTGTCCGCCTCCGAGCGGTGGCGGGTGGCCAGGCCCGCGCCTTCGAGCGTGCGCAGGTGATGGGACAGCAAGTTCGAGGGCATGCCGAGCTCGGCCTGCAGTTCCGTCGGGGAGATGTCACCCAGGGTGAGCAGGTCCACGATGCGCAGGCGCGCAGGATCAGCGAGGGCCGCGTGCTTGGCTACCCGCGCCTGAAAGTCTTCAACTGGGCCAGTCTTCATTGGTTCAATTTTGACTGAGTTAATTCCTTCGGTCAAGCTGTTGGTATGACTTCTCAACAACCACCGTTGTGGCGCCGTGCCGTCGCCGAGCTGCTCGGCACCTGTCTGCTCGTGATGATCGTCGTCGGTTCCGGGATCGCGGCCCAGCAGCTCTCCCCCACCGACGTCGGTCTGCAGCTGCTCCAGAACAGCACCGCCACAGTGCTCGGCTTGACGGTGCTGATCCTCGTGCTCGGTCCCGTCAGCGGCGCACACTTCAATCCGGTGGTGTCCCTCGGGGACTGGGTCCTGGGCCGTCGCAGCGGAACCGGGCTGAGCCTGCCGGAGCTCGGCACCTACGTCATCGCACAGACAGTAGGTGCAATCAGCGGCAGCGTCATCGCGAACGCCATGTTCGAGGTGGGCACCTCCATCTCGGTCAAGGAGCGGGCCACCACCGGGCATCTCCTCGGCGAGGTCGTCGCCACCGCAGGGCTCGTCCTGCTGATCTTCGCCCTGGCTGCCACCAAGCGGGGCGCTCTCGCAGCTCCCGCTGTGGGCGCCTACATCGGCGCCGCGTACTGGTTCACATCCTCGACGTCGTTCGCCAACCCCGCGGTGACAGCCGGCCGTATGTTCAGTGACACCTTCGCCGGCATCGCACCCGCCTCAGTGCCCGGCTTCGTCCTCGCGCAGCTCGTCGGCGCCGCAGTGGGCCTGGGCCTTCTCGCCGCCCTGTTCCCGGCTGCTTCCCGCAGCGCGGACGACGTCGTCGTTCCGCACTCCGCAGCAAAGGCCAACCCCTGACACCTCGCCCGTGATGGTTGCCCGGTAGACGCATCGGGGGCCTGCGTCGAAGCGCAGATCATATATTGATGGTGGTCAATATTCGGGCATAATGGGTACATGAACCTGCTCCCTGTCCTTGAGTCCGCGACGGAAGACTCTTGCTGCGCCCCGGCAGGATCGCCTGCCCTGGGCGCCGAGGAAGCGAAGCAGAAAGCCCTGGTCTTCAAAGCCCTGGCAGATCCGAACCGGCTCCGCCTGCTCTCCATCGTCAAGGCCGAGGCTGCCGGGGAATCCTGTGTGTGCGATCTGACCGGGCCGCTGGACCTGGGCCAGCCCACCGTCTCCCATCACCTGAAGATTCTGGTTGAGGCCGGGCTGCTGCACCGCGAAAAGCGTGGCACGTGGGCCTACTACTCGCTGGTTCCCGGCGCCTTGGAAGAGACGGCCGGACTTCTGGCTACCCTGTAAGGACGCCGTACCGCCGGGCCATTTTCGGCAACCGCCGTTTCCACCGAGCCGTTTCCGGCCACACCTGTTGCCCGGGGACGTCCTCAGGCGAGGATTTCCACAACCGGCTGGACGTAGCTGCGGAAGAGTTCCGGCTGTGACATGAGATTGTGGCTCATGATGATCTTGTCCGGCTCCAAGTACCAGGCGCGCTGTTCGTTCAGCGGCAATTCGATGATGGTCAGCGTGAAGTCCCGCGCCTCCCTGCCCACCTCCATCAGCCGGTCATCCACCATGTCGCCCAGGAGCTGGTCCGAACCGCTGGCTACCCGCTCCGCCTCCAACCGGGCGTATTCGCTGCGGCGTTCCCGCGCCCACGTGAGGGCTGCCCCGAAATGCGCCTGCAGGAGACGCTGGAGCGCCGGGGAGTTGCCGAACGCGGCAAAGTCCGGCGGCGAGAGTTCCGGCGCAGTCTGCGGATGGGCCTTGAGAAGCTGCTCCCACCAGGCCTCCCACTCGGTTTTGAGCGCGCTCACACCGCCCACGTCGGCGGTGAGATGTCGATGGTCGGCATGGCGGACTTTCGGCGCGGCGTGCGAGACGGCCGGATGGCCCGCGCCGTCCAGGCCTGCCGCATCACGGACAAACAGCGCGATCATCAGGGGTCCGGACGTGTCCGTCGTGATCTGCCAACCGGAACCACCTGTTTCATGCATCCCAATTCCTCCTCTGGCCCGCCTTTACCGGCATCCCGCAAGCTCCGATTCCCCGGCTCCCAGTCTATTCCCGATGCCAGCGGACGGTAATGTCAGCCGGCAAGGCTCCTCACGTGCCGGTCAAGGACGTCATGGCACATCTGTGCAGTCATCCATGCAGGCTGGAGGAGAGCATGCATGCAGAGCCCGTCGAGGGTCGCCAGCAGCCTCTCCGCCTCGACTGTCAACGAGTGGTGCCCGTCGCCGTCGTCGCTCACCAGGGCAGTGATCACCTGCCCGACGACGGCGGCCACCTCCCGGTGGCTGCGGTCGCCTTCTGCGGCGAGGTAGGGCCGGAGCCTGGCGGCATTCTTGAAAGCCATCCAGACGCAGGCGTCCACTGCCCGCTCCTCGTCCAGCGGCAGGAATTCACCCAGCAGGGTTAATACCGCCTCATGGCGCCCGCCCGACCCCGGTTCACTGGCTGCGACCGCCGGCAGGGCTGCCGTGAGCCTCACCAGGATCCTGTCCACGACGGTGGCGAACGAAAACCGGAGCAGTTCGTTGCTGCCGGCGAAGTAGTGCCGGACGGAACCCACGGCCAGCCCTGCTTCGCCGGCCACCTCGCGCAGGGACACCCGCTCCAGGCCGTCCACGGCGATAATCCTGAACACCGCTTCGACAATTTCCGCGCGCCGGGCTTCGGCATCAACAATTTTGGGCATCCTCATTATTTAGCACACCCGTGCTGGAATCCGTCCCTCGGCAGAAATTGGGATAGCGTGGGGGCATGAAAATTCTGGTCACAGGTGGCACCGGGTACATCGGCTCGCACACTGTTTTGTCATTGCAGGAAGCCGGTCATGATGTGGTGGTGATCGACAACCTGGTGAACTCCAGCGAGGAATCGCTGCGGCGTGTGGCTGAGCTCAGCGGCAAGACCGCGGACTTCCACAACGTCGACCTGGTGGACGAGGCAGCGGTGGACAGCGTCTTCGCTGGCAACGGGATCGAGGCCGTCATCCACTTCGCCGGCCTGAAGGCCGTGGGCGAGTCCGTCCGCGAACCGCTCAAGTACTACTACAACAACCTCGTTGGCACCCTGAACCTGATCCGGGTCATGGACCGCCATGACGTCCGCTCCATCGTCTTCAGCTCCTCCGCCACCGTCTATGGTGAGCACAACCCCATCCCGTACGTGGAAAAGATGGAGATCGGCGCCAACAACCCTTACGGCCGGACCAAGGAGCAGATCGAGGACATCCTCGCCGACCTGGGTGCCGCGGACAGCCGCTGGCACATCGCCCTGCTGCGCTACTTCAACCCGGTGGGCGCCCACCCTTCCGGCCGCATCGGCGAGGATCCCCAGGGCATCCCCAACAACCTGGTGCCGTTCATCGCCCAGGTGGCTGTGGGCCGCCGCGAGAAGCTGATGGTCTTCGGCGGCGACTACGACACCCCTGACGGCACGTGCCTTCGGGATTACATCCATGTGGTGGACCTCGCCGAAGGCCACGTGGCTGCCCTCAACCACGTCGCCGACCGCGAAGGCGTGTTCCGCTGGAACCTTGGCTCAGGCAAGGGCTCCTCGGTACTCGAGGTCCTCCGGTCCTTCGAGAAGGCCGTGGGCCAGCCCATTCCGTACGAGATCACCGGGCGCCGGGCGGGTGACCTTCCGGCGTTCTGGGCAGACGCCACCTCGGCCCTGGCCGACCTCAGCTGGTCCACCACCAAAACAGTGGATGAGATGTGCGAGGACCACTGGCGCTGGCAGAAGAACAACCCGCAGGGCTACGACTCCTAGCATCGATTGCTCCGTAACGGCCCGTTGGGAGCTCCATAACGGCGCAGGGCCCACGCCGGCAGGGTTCCCTGGCCGAGCTTGCGAGGCGAGGGTGCCGGTGGGGATCAATCGATGAGAGAACGACGGCGGCCGGTTACCTTCGCGAAGAAGGTAACCGGCCGCCGTCGTAATCAGTTCAAAGAGCGTGGCGTGGTCAGCGGACCGGGTAGTCGCGCTCCGGCTCGCCGATGTACAGCTGGCGCGGGCGGCCGATCTTGGTGTTCGGGTCGCTGATCATTTCACGCCACTGGGCGATCCAGCCCGGCAGGCGGCCGATGGCGAACAGCACGGTGAACATCTTCTCCGGGAAGCCCATGGCCTTGTAGATCAGGCCTGTGTAGAAGTCCACGTTCGGGTAGAGCTTGCGCTGGATGAAGTAGTCATCACTCAGCGCCTTCTCTTCCAGGCGGAGGGCGATCTCCAGCAGTTCGTCGTTGCCGCCGAGCTTGGTGAGGATCTCGTGTGCCGTGTCCTTAACGATCCTGGCCCGCGGATCGTAGTTCTTGTAGACGCGGTGTCCGAAGCCCATGAGCCGGACGCCGTCTTCCTTGTTCTTGACCTTCTCCATGTAGTCCTCGGGCTTGGTGCCGTCGGCCTGGATCTGGCGGAGCATCTTCAGCACGGCCTCGTTGGCGCCGCCGTGGGCGGGACCGAACAGGGCATTGATACCGGCTGAAACCGATGCGAAGAGGTTGGCGTTGGAGGAGCCCACCAGGCGCACCGTGGACGTCGAACAGTTCTGCTCGTGGTCGGCGTGCAGGATGAGGAGGAGGTCCAGCGCCTTGGCGATGACCGGGTCCACTTCGTACTGTTCGGCCGGAAGGCCGAAACTCAGGCGGAGGAAGTTCTCCACGAGGTTGTGGGAGTTGTCCGGGTAGAGCATGGGCTGGCCGATGCTCTTCTTCAGGGCGTAGGCGGCGATGACTGGCATCTTGGCCAGCAGCCGGTAGGTGGAGACCTCAACCTGCTCGGCATTGAACGGATCCAACGAGTCCTGGTAGAACGTGGACAGCGCCGAAACAGCCGAAGAGAGCACGGGCATCGGGTGGGCGTCGCGCGGGAATCCGCTGAAGAAGCCCTTGAGCTCTTCGTGCAGCAGCGTGTGGTGACGGATGCGCTGGTCGAAGGCTTCCAGTTCCGTGGGAGTCGGCAGGTTGCCGTAGATCAGGAGGTACGAAACCTCGAGGAAGCTGGAGTGCTGCGCCAGCTGCTCGATGGGGTACCCGCGGTAACGCAGGATGCCCGCATCGCCGTCGATGTAGGTGATGGCGGACGTGGTTGCTGCGGTGTTCATGAAGCCGGGGTCAAAGGTGACTGCGCCCGTCTGCTTGAGCAGCTTGGAAACGTCGTAGCCTTCGTTTCCTTCAACAACCTGGATGCGCGGGAGCTTGAGCTCGCCTCCTGCATGGTGCAGGGTTGCGCTGTTGGTCTCAGTCATGGAGTCCCCTTCATGAGGCGCCTTGGGCCTCTGTCGAAAGCTTGATCCAACATCCGGTGAGCCGTGCACTGTTCCTGTTCCTCCAGGATTCCAACACCCGGGCTGCCTTCTTGTAGAAAGCCACCATTGATAGTCGCTTAAAAAGTACCGCTCGATGGGCTGGTGTCACTAATCGGTGCCCTTCGAAGTCCCCCCAGAACGCCACGTTTGTGGTACGAGTCACATGATTGTTACGGCGCGGTGGTCAACCGGGCCACTGCCGCGTCGATCCGTTCGTCGGTGCCAGTCAGTGCGACACGCACGTAGCCGTTGCCGGTTTCGCCGTAAAAGACGCCCGGACCCACCACGATGCCCCGGTCTGCCAGCCGGGCCACGGTGTCCCAGGTGCCCTCCCCGGCAGTGCACCAGAGGTAAAGCCCGGCATCCGAATCCTTGATTTCCAGCCCAAACCGCTGCAGCGCCGGCACCAGGCGTTCACGCCGGCCGCGGTAGAGGTCTTTCTGGGCCAGGACATGGGTGTCGTCGCCCAGCGCAACCCGCATGGCTTCCTGGACGGGGTACGGCACGATCATTCCTGCATGCTTGCGGCTGTTGACAAGGTTGGCCATGATGGCCGGGTCGCCTGCCACGAACGCTGCCCGGTACCCCGCCACATTGGACTGCTTGCTGAGCGAATAGACCGCCAGGAGACCCTCATGGGAGCCGCCGGCAACGCGGGGATCCAGGACGCTGGGAACCTGCTCGCCGCCGCGCTGGGCGTCCCAGGAGCCCCAGCCGAGCTCCGCGTAGCATTCGTCCGAGGCCACCACGGCGCCGAGTTCGCGCGCCTGCGCCACCAGTGCTTTCAGTGACTCGACGTCCCGCACGCTCCCGGTGGGATTCCCCGGCGAGTTGACCCAGATGAGACGCACCCTGGCGCGGGTGGCGTCCTCGAGGTCGTCCAGGCGGTCCGTCGCCACCGAAGTGACTCCGGCCAGAGTGGCACCGATGTCATAGGTGGGGTAAGCCACCTTGGGGCGGACGACGACGTCCCCCGGCTTCAGCCCGAGCAGAAGAGGCAGCCACGCCACCAGCTCCTTGGATCCAACGGTGGGCATGACGTTTTTCGGGTCGAGTTCCGCAACACCGCGGCGGCGGTCGAACCACGCCGCGATCGCTTCGCGCAGCCCGGCCGTGCCGTGCACCGTGGGGTACCCAGGGGCGTCAGCAGCGGCTTTGAGGGCCTCCTGGATCAGTGCCGGCGTGGGGTCCACGGGGGTGCCGATGGAGAGGTTGACCGCCCCGCCAGGATGTTCGGATGCCTTGTCCAGGTACGGAGCCATGGCCTCCCACGGGTAATCGGGCAGGCTCAGGCCAAAAGTGTTCACCGCTGAGGTCACCGGGGCGTCCGGCTCAGGCGTCTTGGTTCTGCGGCGGCAGGGCAGCAATCATCGGGTGGTCCTTGCCCGTGTTGCCGATCTTGGCGGCACCGCCGGGTGAGCCCAGGTCGTCGAAGAATTCGACGTTGGCCTTGTAGTAGTCGGCCCATTCCTCCGGAGTGTCATCCTCGTAGTAGATGGCCTCGACCGGGCAAACAGGCTCGCAGGCACCACAGTCGACGCACTCATCGGGATGGATGTACAGCGAACGCTCACCCTCGTAGATGCAGTCGACCGGGCACTCCTCAATACATGCCTTGTCCTTGACATCTACACACGGCTGCGCGATTACGTACGTCACGTCCCTTGCCTCTCCACGTTGTTTCCGACCACCGCCGGTACTTGAATCCGGCGCAATGATCCGGACTGTTGACTTCCGAGCCTATTATCTCCCAGCCCTTTCCCGCGAACCTAGCCGGCCACCTAGTATGAACTGGTGAGTCCCACCCAGCCTACGCCCCAAGAATTTCTGGCCGCTGCCACGCCCGGCACCAGGGTTGTGGTCCGCTACCGAATCGATGGCGGCCTGACCGACGCGCTGGGCCACCTGGTCGCCGCGGACGACGGCGACTGCACCGTCCGGACGCGGCAGGCCGACGTCGTGATCCCCCTGGACCTCGTGGTCGCCGCAAAGGAAGTCCCGCCGGCGCCCGCGCGGCGCGCTGGCCGCGTCCGCGGCTGAACCACGGGACTTCCACCGCAAAGGGAACCGGTCTTAAACAGAAACTGCCGGTACGACGGCGGGAGTCCCGCCTGCCGTACCGGCAGCTTCAGTGACGTGCTAGTTCGATTAGGACTTGGCGCGGGCGCGGGTGGCCTTGGCGCGCTCGCTGGCGTCCAGGATGAGCTTGCGGATGCGGATGGACTCGGGCGTCACTTCGACACACTCGTCTTCGCGGGCGAACTCAAGAGACTCTTCGAGGGTCAAAACCTTCGGCGGCGTCATGTTCTCGAAGGTGTCCGAGGAAGCTGCACGCATGTTGGTGAGCTGCTTCTCACGAGTGATGTTTACGTCCATGTCATCAGCGCGGGAGTTCTCGCCAACGATCATGCCCTCGTAAACCTCAGAGGTGGGCTGAACGAAGAAGCTCATACGTTCCTGGAGCTTGATTATCGCGAACGGGGTGACAACACCTGAGCGGTCAGCCACGATCGAACCGTTGGTGCGGTACTCGATGGGGCCGGCCCACGGCTCGTAGCCCTCGGCCAGCGAGGAAGCGATACCGGCACCGCGGGTGTCGGTCAAAAAGCGCGTGCGGAAACCGATCAGGCCACGGGCCGGAACGATGAACTCCATGCGGCACCAGCCGGTACCGTGGTTGGCCATGTTGACCATGCGGCCCTTGCGGGCGGCCATCAGCTGCGTGACGGCGCCGAGGTACTCTTCCGGCACGTCGATGGTCATGTGTTCCATCGGCTCGTGGAGCTTGCCGTCGATGGTCTTGGTGACAACCTGCGGCTTGCCCACGGTCAGCTCGAAGCCTTCACGGCGCATCTGCTCAACCAAGATGGACAGAGCCAATTCGCCACGGCCCTGAACTTCCCAAGCGTCGGGACGCTCGGTGGGGAGAACGTTCAAAGAAACGTTACCGATCAGTTCCTTGTCAAGACGATCCTTGACCTGGCGTGCGGTGACCTTGTGGCCCTTGACCTTACCGGCGATCGGGGATGTGTTGATACCGATGGTCATGGAGATTGCCGGCGGGTCAACCGTGATCAGCGGCAACGGCTGCGGGTTGTCGACGTCGGTGAGGGTCTCACCAATGGTGATTTCCTCGATGCCGGCGACAGCAACGATTTCGCCCGGTCCCGCAGAATCGGCTGGAACGCGGTCCAGTGCCTTGGTGGCTAGCAGTTCGGTGATCTTGACGTTCTTGAGCTCGCCGTTGGCGCGGGCCCAGGCGACGGTCTGCCCCTTGCGCAGGGTGCCGTTGTAGATGCGCAGCAGTGCAAGACGGCCCAGGAACGGCGAGGCGTCCAGGTTGGTGACGTGTGCCTGGAGTACGCCGTTCGGGTTGTACGTCGGCGCCGGGATGTGCTCGATGATGGTCTTGAACAGCGGCTCAAGGTCCTCATTGTCCGGCGCGGAGCCGTCTGCCGGCTGCACCAGGGAGGCACGGCCTACCTTAGCGGCTGCGTAGACAACCGGAACTTCAAGGATCTTGTCCAGGTCCAGGTCCGGAACTTCGTCGGCGAGGTCCGAGGCGAGGCCCAGGAGGAGGTCCATGGACTCGTGGACAACTTCCTCGATGCGCGAGTCGGGGCGGTCCGTTTTGTTGACGAGGAGGATGACCGGCAGGTGCGCAGCCAGGGCCTTACGCAGCACAAAGCGGGTCTGGGGCAGCGGGCCCTCGGAGGCGTCAACGAGGAGGACAACACCGTCAACCATGGACAGGCCGCGCTCCACCTCGCCACCGAAGTCGGCGTGGCCGGGGGTGTCGATCACGTTGATGGTGATGGTTTCACCATTGGAGGACGGTCCGTTGTAGGCCACCGTGGTGTTCTTGGCCAGAATGGTGATGCCCTTTTCGCGCTCCAGGTCACCGGAGTCCATCACGCGGTCTTCGAGGTGGTTGTGTTCGGCAAAGGAGTTGGTCTGCTTGAGCATGGCGTCGACCAGGGTGGTCTTGCCGTGGTCAACGTGGGCCACGATCGCGACGTTGCGCAGGTCACTGCGCGATGCAGTGGCTACCGCAGTGTTGGTGGTGGTTTCAGACATGCGTTATTGCTCGATTCAGTGGGTCAGCTGTAGAGTATCGCCGCATTTCCAACCGGAGTCCACGACGGATTGGCCCATTAACACAGGGCGCCTTCCATTATTCTAAACGCTGCGGCCTAAGGCGCCTAAAAATCGACCAAGGTCCGTCGACCGGCGGGCTCGGCAGATACTTCCCCTGCGCTGCTGGACCGTGGGTAAAGTCACTGGATTTTCGTGACTTGATGCTCCATTATTACTGTGATACTTCAAGCCCGGAGAACCACTGATGCGAAAAGCCTCGGCTCTGTACCGCTTAGTCGCATCGGGAATCGCTGCCGGCGTCCTCCTCTGCAGCTGCGGGCAGCCAACTGCACCCCCTGCTTCGTCCGCCACACAGGCGCCCGCGGCCGCCGCGGGTGCGCCCGCTGTGGCCGGACCGGGAGCCGCGGGTGGTGCTGCCGGGGGCTACATTCCCCGCGGGGCTGATCCGGAAAGCCTCCCTCCCGGTTCGGTTGTCCGTAATCCTAAAAGCGGCCGCGACGAAGTGGTGGTCCCGGACATGAGGCACACCGCCCTCCTCATCGGCGACTCACAGTCCGAACCCGCCGACGGCTGGCCGCGCCTTGGCTTGGCCGCCGTTGGCTACAAGGTACATTTCTGCGGTCTGGGCGGAACTGGCTTTGTGGCGGCCAACGGAAAAACAGGCAACTACATCGATGCCCTGGAGCGGGGCGACTGGAAGCTCCCCTCCGGCGACCCTGCCCTGATCGTCATCCAAGGGGGCGGCAACGATGCGGCCCAGGGCGCTACGGACGCGCAGATCGTGGCCAACGCCGACCGTCTGATCGGCGCCCTCAAGGACCGCTACCCGGGCACCCGGGTCGCGATGATCGGAACGCTGGCCCGCGGAACAAATTATGGGGGCGGACGCAGGGCGCAGGTGGATGCACTGCTGGGGACCCTGGCAGCCAGGCACGGCATACCGTTTGTTGGCGTGGGTGATTGGCTGACCAAGTACAGCCTCGCGAAGAACCTGGCGGACGCCGTCCATATGAACGCCGCCGGCCGCAAGACATTGGGCGGGCTGCTCGGCGACAACCTGCGCAAGCTCAATCTTCAGTTGTAAACGGTAAAAGCAGGAGCCGGCGCCCTTCCGGGCACCGGCTCCTGCTTTCCCTGACGGTCCTGCCGTTAGGCCACTTCCGGCGGAAGCATGAGCTTCGCCCCGGGAATGGCGTTGAGCAGCGCCTTGGTGTAATCCTGCTGGGGCGATTCGAAGACGTCGTCCGTGGAGCCGGTCTCGACCAGCTTGCCCTTCTCCATCACGCACACATGGTCGGCGATCTGCCGGACCACTGCAAGGTCATGGGTAATGAAGAGGTAGGTCAGTCCCAGGTTGGCCTGCAGGTCGGCCAGCAAATTCAGGACCTGGGCCTGGACCAGCACGTCCAAGGCGGATACGGCCTCATCGCAAATGATGACTTCCGGGTCCAGGGCCAGGGCCCGGGCAATGGCAATACGCTGACGCTGCCCGCCCGAAAGTTCATTCGGGTACCGCTGCATGGTGGACTGCGGCAGAGCCACCTGGTCCAGGAGTTCGCGAACCTTCTTTTCGCGGCTTGCAGCGTCACCGATTTTGTGGACCCGCAGCGGCTCCTCGATGGTCCGGAAGATGTTGTACATCGGGTCCAGCGAACCGTACGGGTCCTGGAAGATCGGCTGCACCCGGCGGCGGAACTTGAAGAGTTCCTTGGGCTTGAGCAGCGACGTGTCCACGCCGTCGAAAAGAATCCTGCCTTCGGAAGGCTTTTCGAGTTGCAGGACCATTCTGGCAACAGTGGACTTGCCCGAGCCGGACTCCCCCACAATCGCGGTGGTGGTCCCCCGCTTGACGTCAAAGCTGACGCCGTCGACGGCCGCAAAGTCCGTTGATTTCCCCAAGCCGCTACGCAGCTTGTAGACCCTGCGCAGGTCCTGGATCTGCAGGACGTTGTCCGCGACAGCGGCCTCGGCGGCGGGCGCCAGCAGGTCCGACGCTTCCACGCCCTGCTCCTTGGCGACCTGAATGCGCCGGCTTGCCAGTGACGGGGCGGACTCAACCAGGCGCCTGGTGTAGGGGTGCTGCGGGTTCCGGAGCAACTCCAGTGAGGGGCCGGCTTCCACAACCTGCCCCCGGTACATCACCACCACCTTGTCCGCCCGCTCGGCGGCCAGACCCAGATCGTGGGTGATGAGCAGGACGGCCGTACCGAGCTCATTGGTCATGGTTTCCAGGTGATCCAGGATCTGCCGCTGGACCGTGACGTCCAGGGCCGACGTCGGCTCATCCGCTATGAGCAGCCGCGGCTGGCAGGACAGGCCGATGGCGATCAGCGCACGTTGCCGCATGCCGCCGGAGAACTCGTGCGGGTACTGGTTGGCGCGACGGTGGGCGTCCGGGAGGCCTGCCTGGGATAGGACCTTGGCGATGTCCTCCGTGCCGCTGGGCCGCCCGTTGGCCCTCAAGGTCTCCTTGACCTGGTAGCCGATCTTCCAGACCGGGTTCAGGTTGGACATGGGGTCCTGCGGGACCATGCCAATGGTATTGCCGCGCAGTTCGATCATCCGCTTTTCGGAGGCATGGGCGATGTCCTCCCCATCGAGGAGGATCTGTCCGCCGGACACCGCACCGTTGGCGGGCAGGAGCCCGATGGCGGCGAGCGCGGTGGTGGATTTGCCGGAGCCTGATTCGCCCACAATTGCCACGGTTTCACCGGGCATGATGGTCAGGTGCGCATTGCGGACCGCCTGGACATCACCGCTGCCGGTCTTGAACGTAATGGCCAGATCGCGGATTTCGAGCAGGGGCCTCACGCCTGTGCGGCCCGCCTCCTCGATGTTGATTTCTGGAGTAATCATCTCTTTGTCTCTCATCGCTGACGGCTCTTCGGATCAAGCGCGTCCCGGACAGCATCACCGAGCATGATGAAGCTCAGCACGGTGATGGACAGCGCCGCTGCCGGATAGAGCATGATCTGTGGATGGGTGCGGATGGATGCCTGGGCACCTGCTATGTCATTGCCCCAGGACATGATGCCCTGCGGCAGGCCAATGCCCAGGAAGGAAAGGGTGGCTTCCGCCACGATGAAGACGCCCAGTTCCAAGGTGGCCAGGACAATGATCGGTGCCAGCGCGTTCGGCAGGACGTGACGGACCAAGGCGCCGAACTTCGAAACGCCCAACGAGCGGGCCGCGGTCACGAAGTCTGCATTGCGAACCTCGATCACGGCTCCGCGGGTGATGCGCGCCATTTGAGGCCACGCCAGCAGGGAGATGACAAACACCACCGTCCAGACGCTCCGGTTTTCCCTGAACAGCGGAAGCTGGGTGATGACCAGGGCACCGAGGATCAGGGGCAGCGCGAAGAAGATGTCACCCAGGCGGGCGAGCACTGCGTCAACCCAGCCACCGTAGTAGCCGGCGATGGCTCCGACGGTTACACCGATAACAAGGACACACAGCACGGAAAGCACGCCCACGGAGAGGGAGGCCTGCGTGCCGTGGATAACGCGGGAGTAGATGTCGCAGCCCTGGAACGTGAAGCCGAACGGGTGGCCCGCGGTGGGACCGCCTTCCGAGTTGGCCAGTTCGCACCCGTCATTCGGTGCAACGGACGAAAAGAGGCCGGGGAAGAGCGCAACGACCACCAGTGCCACGATCAGGAGCGAGGAAATGATGAACAGCGGCCGACGGCGGAGCTTCCGCCATGCGTCCGACCAGAGGCTCAGGGGTGCCTGATCAGTCTTGACGGCGTCCGTTGCAAGCAGCGGCGTCTCGTCGATGGGCGCCACGAAGTGGCTGTTATTACTGGTCATAACGGATCCTCGGGTCTAGCCAGGCATACAGGAGATCAACGAGCAGGTTCGCCACCACAAAGACCAGCACCAGGACGCTGACGATGGAGACGATGGTTGGCCCTTCGCTGCGCAGGACCGCTTGATAGAGCTTGTTGCCTACACCGGGAACGTTGAAGATGCCCTCCGTCACGATGGCACCGCCCATCAGCCCGCCGAGGTTGGCACCGAGGTAAGTCACCACCGGTATCAGGGAATTGCGCAGGATATGTGCAAGCACAACCCGCGGCCGGGACAGGCCCTTTGCGGTGGCGGTCCGGACGTAGTCGGCGTTCATGTTTTCGCTGACCGAGGCGCGGGTCAGGCGGAGCACATAGGCAAATGACACCAGGCCCAGGACCACGGCGGGAAGCAGCAGGCTGCCCCAGTCCGCGTTGGCTCCGACCGTGGGCTTCGCCCAACCGAGTTGGACACCAAAAACCAGCTGGAAGACGAAACCCAGCACGAAAGTGGGGACAGCGATGACCACCAGGGAGGCCACCAGGACGGTGGAGTCAAACCAGCCGCCGCGGCGGAGGCCGGCGAAGACGCCGAAGGCGACGCCGAAGATGGCCTGGATGGCCAGTGCTTCAACCGCGAGCATGGCCGTCACCGGGAAGACCCGGGCCAGGCTTGCTGCGATGGGCTGACCGGTGAAGTCGTTACCCAGGTTGAAGGTGAAGAGGTTCTGCAGGAACAGCCCGTACTGTACCCAGAACGGCTGGTCGAGGTGGTACTGGCTGCGGAGGGTGTCGATGACAGCCTGCGGGGGCTGGCGGTCACCGAAGAGCGCGGCAATGGGGTCACCGGGAAGGGCGAAGACCATGTAATAGACCAAAAGCGTGGTGCCGATGAAGACGGGGATCACTTGGAGGAGTCGTCGCAGAATGAAGCGGACCACCGGATCACCAGCCTTCGGGGAACGAAGAGGGGGGTTTCATGTGTGCCTTCCTGCCGTACAGGACAATGGGGGCCCGGCTGATGCCGGACCCCCAATCTGCCTGACGGCAAGTTTAGATCCTGGAGACTACTTGGCGGTGATGTTGTAGTAGAGAATGCCGCCATTCCAGCCGGTCTCGGCCTTCGTAACGTTGTTGCTCCACACGATCGGCCGTGCCTGGTCCCAGAGGGGCAGGCCCGGAAGGTCCTGGAACAGGACTTCCTGTGCCTGGTTGAACTTTGCGTTCGCCTCTTCGGTGGTCTTGGCGGCGAGGCCCTCCTTGAGCAGCTTGTCGAACTCGGGGTTCGAGTACTTCTCGTAGTTGGAGGATGCGCCCGTGGCCCAGACAGGTCCGAGGAAGTTGTACAGCGACGGGTAGTCGCCCTGCCAGCCGGAGCGGGTCAGGCCGGGGAGCTGCTGGGACTTGCGCAGGTTCAGGACTTCGGCGAACTTGGCGAACGGCTGGATTTCAGCCTGGATGCCGAGGTTGTTCTTGAAGCCATTCGCTACGGCGTCGATCCATTCCTTGTTGCCGCCGTCGGTGTTGGAGGCAATCTGGAGCGGCTTCGAGGCGTCGTACGGCTGGATCTTGTCGGCCTGAGTCCACAGGTCCTTGGCCTTGGCTGCGTCAAACTTCAGTACTTCGCTGCCCTTGAGGTCGGCTTTGAAACCATCGATGACCGGGGGCGCGAACGCCTTGGCCGCGGTCCGGGTTCCATTGAAGACCACCTTGGCGATTTCCTCGCGGTTGATGGCGTAGGACAGGGCCTGCCGGCGCAGCTTGCCGGCTTCACCCTGGAAGTTCGGGTTGTAACCCGGGATGTTCAGCGTGGAGTCGGTGGCTACGGGCTTGGTGGAGTTCCGGTCCGGGAAGTCCGTGGTGTAGGTCTTCAGCGCGTTGGACGGAAGGACATCGGTGACGTCGAGGTTGTCGGACTGCAGGTCCGTGTAAGCGGGGCCCGGATCGGTGTAGAACTTGAAGGTCACCCCGCCGTTCTTGGACCCGCGGGGGCCTTCGTAGTCAGCGTTCTTCACGAGCGAGATGGACTGGTCGTGGACCCACGCACCAGCTTTTTCGAGCTTGTACGGGCCGTTGCCCACCGGGTTCTCACCGTACGTCTTCGGGTCGGCCAGCGCTGCCGAGGGCAGCGGGTAGAAGGCCGCGTAGCCCAGACGCAGCGACCAGTCAGCTTCAGGCTGGGCCAGCTTGACCGTGATGGTGGAGTCATCGGTGGCCGTCAGACCGGACATGGTCTCAGCCGTCGGGGCCGGCGTGGTGGTGGTCTTGCCGTCCGCCGCCTTCTCGGTGGTTACGGCCGAGACATCCTCATAGCCTGCGATGGACTCAAAGAAGAAGCCGTTGTTCTGCAGGTTCTTGGAGTTCGCTGCAAAGTTCCAGGAATCCACGAAGGTCTTGGCCGTGATGGCTTCACCGTTCGTGAACTTGTGGCCCTGCTTGACCTTGATGGTCCAGTTCTGGGCGTCACTCGACTCAATGGAATCCGCCAGGGCGTTGACAGGCTTGCCGTCGGCATCGTAGCTGCGGAGCCCTTCGAAGAGCAGTTCGACAACGCGGCCGCCGTAAACTTCGCTCGTGTTGGCCGGCAGCAGCGGGTTCTGGGGTTCGTTGCTGTAAGCGGTGATGACCTTGTTGGGATCACCGGCAGATTGGCTGGCACCGTCATTGCTGCCGCCTCCAGCACCGCAGCCGGTCAGGGCCAGGGCGGCGATCGCCACCATGCCGAGTGCTTTGGAAGTGCGCGTGAAACGCATTCCGCCTCCTATGAGTTGTGGGAGATGTTCGGGGAATCTTTTGCTCCCCGGCAGGCTCGCCGCAGAATTACACTGTGACGCAGCCCATGTACGAGTAGCCTAACCGCACAAAGTCCAAATACTGGTACACCGTTGCCAAACCGTAATCAGTTAACCGCCGATAACTAGCCTGTACCCGAAAGTTGCGCAAGTCACATGCTACTCGTTGGTAGCTCTGAGGGCGAAATCGGCTTTGACGGCCTTCCCGTGGCGTTCGGCAAGCCGATTCCCGGGCCTATTTCAGGCGCCACTCCCACACGTTCCACCACACGCCCAGCGGGCCGGAGCTGGGTGCAATACCGGTCACACGGTTGCTGTACGCGACTGTTCCGGTGGTTTGGTAGAGCGGCAGGCCGTAGGCGTTCTGCCACACCCGCTTGTCGACGTTGGCCAACAGCTCGTCCTGTTTTCCCAAGTCCGTGGTGCTGGCCAGTTCCTCCATGGTTTTGTCGGCTTCCGCGTCGGAGAACCCGGTGAAGTTGCTGCCGCCGCCGGTCTTGAAGATCTGGGGGACGCGGCTGACGCCCACCCCGGGACCGATCCAGCCCAGGATGGCAGCGTCGTAGGTACCGGAGCTGAGCGCTGCTACCCAGTCAGAACTGCCGAGGCCTCCGTCTTCAACGGTGAAGCCGGCGGCCCGGGCCGACTCCCGGATGAGGGAAAAGGCCCGTGCGCGGTTGGGATTGTCTTTGTTGTACAGGATCCGGATTGTCGGGGCAGCACCGCGGAGTTGCGAGGTTGCGCCTTGGATATCCACCTTTGAATACTCAGCGGATCCGTTGTTCTTGACGGTCTCCGCGTACTTGGGATGGGACGGGAGGAAAACGTGCGAGTCCAGCGGTTTCGCGTCGTCCACGAGGCCGCCCACTACGTCCTTGACGATCTCCTGCCGCGGAACGGTCTTCAGGAACGCCTCGCGAACATCCTTCTGGGCGAACGGGCCGGAGAACTTCAAGTCAAGATGGTCGTAGCCTGACTGGTTGTAGTGCTCCACAGTGTTTCCCTGCGCAGCCAGCCCATCGAAAAGGCCTTCGGTACCGGCGGAGGGCTGCGGGGCAATGACGTCTGCCTGCCCCGTGCGGAGGGCCGCGGCGGCGGCACCGGCAGCCCCGGTGAAGCGAACGGTGATCTCATCCAGATAGGGCTCGGCACCCCAGACGTAATCCTTGTTCCGGACAAGGGTGATGGAGGCGTCCGGAACCATGGACCGGACAATGTAGGGGCCGCTGGAGAGATACACCGCAGGGTCCGGCGGCAGGGTCTTGGTGTCGAAGCCGGTGTTCCAAAAATCGCTCACGCGCTTCAGCGGGGCATTTATGGCGGGGCGGTCTGCGTCACCGCGGGGCGAGTCCCTGAGCAACTCGATGAGGTCGCCTTCGTCGTTGAGGCCGCTTTTGGCGGCGACAACGTGGGCCGGAAGGCCGACGTCGAACGCCACTTCCCAGTCCGCATACGGGGAAAGGTACTCGAGGGTTATCGAACGGCCGTCACTCCCAAGCTCCGGCAGCGCGGTGGCCGCCAGGCCGGTGCGGTCGGAAGCTGCAGAAAAATAGGTGGTGCCGGTTCCTGCCTTGGCGTCAGCGTCGTTGAAATAGCCTGAACCCGCCGCCCACGCCAGGAGCAGGTCCCCGGCGTCTATTGCGTCGCCGTCGGACCATTTCACACCCTCGTTGACGGTGTATTTCACCTTCAACGGCCTGTCGGACACCTTTTCATAGCGGCCGAACTTCTCGTTGCGGACCACCTTTTCGGTGTTGTCCACATAGTAGAAACCGGAATGGGTGATGTGGCCGATCTTGGTGTTGATATCCGTGTTGCCTGCGGCACTGAACGGGTTGAAGGAGGTAAAGGCGTTCGCCTCGGCCGCACTGACGCTGCCGCCGCGTTTTGTCTCGCCCACCACCACTGGCGCGGCTCCCCCGGAGCCGGAGCATCCTGAAAGGACCAGTGCCGCAGCCACGGCCCCGGTAATGACCTGAATCAGACGCCTCAGCGGCATGCCGTCTCCTTTGCCAGTTCCGGAATCAGACGTTGAAGCGGAACATACTTTTCTACCCACACGCCGTTGAGTCTCTTGGTTTTCATTGAATTCTAACGGTTCGAAGAGTGGGCCCAGGAGCAAGGTCCGCTCCCGCATATCATGAGGATCAGCCGTCAACCGATCCATGAAGGAAGCCCGTGCCCCAGTCGTCAGAACCGCTACGCAAACTTGGATTCCTCACCATTGGCCTGTTCGATCCGGCCGATCCGGCTGTGGGGCACGAATCGACGTTGCAGGTCATCGAACTGGGTGAGCAGCTTGGATTCGACAGCGCCTGGCTGCGCCACCGCCATCTGCAGTTTGGAATCTCCTCCCCCATTGCGATCATGGCCGCGGCCAGCCAGCGCACCTCCCGCATCGAGCTGGGAACCGCCGTGACCCCGATGGGCTGGGAAAACCCCTTGCGCCTAGCCGAGGACCTGGCCACCGTGGATCTGCTCGCCGGCGGACGGATCAATGCTGGCCTGAGCGTGGGCGAACCGATGCACTATGACACCGTGAAGCACGAGTTGTACCCGGATACCGCCGAGCTGGAGGACTTCAGCTACGGACGCGTGGATCGGCTTGCGCGTTTGATTGCAGGGGAACCGGTCCGGGAATTTTCCGGCAAGCAGGGTGTCGTCGAGGAATTCTCCAACCGGGTCGAGCCGCACTCTGCCGGGCTGCGTGACCGGCTTTGGTATGGGGCGGCAAGCAGGAAATCGGCCGTCTGGGCCGGGGCAAACGGATTTAACCTGCTCTCCAGCAGTGTGATTTTTCCCGAAGCGAATGAGGAACCGGTGTTTGCCGAAATCCAAAAATCGCAGATCCGTGCCTACCGTGAAGCCGCCGCGGCATCAGCCCAATCGCAGGGACCGGCCCGGGTCTCGCAGGGCCTGGTGGTAATCCCGACCGATTCGGCTTCAGCGGCACAGCGGGAAAAGTACCAGCGGTACGTCGACGAACGCACGCCCCGGACCCGGGCGCCGCAGGGGCCCCGAGGGATGCTGTTCGCCCCCGATCTTATTGGCACCAGCGATGAGATTGCCGAACAGCTGCATGCCCACGCGGGTTTCCAGGAAGTCGACGAGGTGGCGTTCGCGCTCCCCTTCAGCTTCGACCATGAGGACTACGTCCAGATCCTCACCGACATCGCCACCAAAGTGGGTCCGGCACTGGGATGGACTCCCGGCAAGGGTTGAGTAGTACCCGCAGGAGTACGTGCGGACAAGGGACCACGGAAGCCGTTCCGACCGATTAGTCCCGGCCAGCGGGAAGGCGCATTATTCGCGGCTCTCAGCCGCTCCATCCACGGCGCGGGAACTAAGGAGCGCCGTTAGACGGTCAACTTGTGCCGTTAGGCGGGCCAGCTCAGCTCGCACAGGCGCGTCAGCAGCTTCAACCTCCGCCGCCGTCTCGGAGCTGACCTGCTCGACGAGCCACGAGGCAACCGAAGCAGTGACCACGCCCAGAACAGCGATGCCGCCGATCATCAGACCCGCTGCGACGAAGCGACCGAGCGTCGTGACCGGGTATCGGTCCCCGTATCCGACGGTGGTTATCGTCGTCAGCGCCCACCAGATGGCATCCCCGAGGTTTGTAATGTTGGAGCCGTCAGCGTCCTTTTCCGCGTCGAGGAGTGCGAGCGCGCCCGCATACGTTAAGAGCACGGCGGAGCCGAGGACATACGCGACAATGCGCCCGCGCAGGGCGTTGCCAGCGGCACCGTGCAGTACCCGTAGAAGCGTCACAAGCCGAAGCAGGCGTAGCGGACGCAGGACCGGCAGGGCGAGGATCACTAGTTCGTGGAGATTTCGGACGAACCACTTGCCCCTCTGCGGAGCAAGTGTCAGGTTGGCAAGGTAGTCCACAGCGAACAGCGCCCACGTTACCCAGACAACGGCCTCGATTGCCCCGGCGTTACGGTCGGAAATGTTGCCGATAACCTGGATGGAGTAAGCAACGACAAACAAAAGGGCTGCGACGACAAGCGGCCACTCGGAATAACGTCGCCAGAGGTGTTGGGTCATAGGTTGCATCGTAAAGCACCGGCGGACACGCCCAAGGGCCGCAGAATCGGAGGGAGCTTCGACCGTTCACTAATATGCATTCTCTGGCTTGCCGCATTACCCTTGCCTGCCATGTTAGGCATCCCCACAGCAACGGCGGGGAAGGCCTGGTGATAGGAGGTGGGGCGTAGCAGAAGTCCTCCCGCTGCCACCAGCAGCACCACCAGACGCTGAGCCTTCGCACTAATAATCAGGTCTTACAACACGAAAGCCGCGCCCCGGCGGTGCCAGGACGCGGTTTTCGCAGATGGAACTAGACGTTGAAGCGGAACTCCACCACGTCGCCGTCGGCCATCACGTACTCTTTGCCTTCGATGCGGACCTTGCCGCGTGACTTGGCTTCAGCCATGGAGCCGGCCTCGATGAGGTCGTTGAAGGAGACCACTTCTGCCTTGATGAAACCGCGCTGGAAATCGGAGTGGATCACGCCGGCGGCCTGCGGGGCCGTGTCGCCCTGGTGGATGGTCCAGGCCCGGGTTTCCTTGGGACCGGCCGTCAGGTAGGTCTGCAGGCCGAGGGTGTGGAAGCCGACGCGGGCCAGCTGGTCGAGGCCGGACTCGTCCTGGCCGTTCATCTCCAGCATTTCGCGGGCTTCTTCCTCATCCAGTTCCACGAGGTCGGACTCGAGCTTGGCGTCGAGGAAGATGGCGTCCGCCGGCGCTACCAAAGCCCGCAGCTCCTCCTGCTTCTCCGGATTGCCCAGGATGCCTTCATCCGCATTGAAGACGTAGATGAAGGGTTTGGCAGTCAGGAGGCTAAGCTCCTTGAGGTGCTCCATTTCCAGCTTGTCGCGGGTGATCGAGGAGAAGATGGTGTCCCCGCGTTCCAGGACCGTCTGGGCCGCCTTGATGGCCGCAAGCTCGGCCGCGTCCCGCTTCTTGATCTTGACTTCTTTTTCGATCCGGGGAATGGCGTTTTCGATGGTCTGAAGGTCGGCCAGGATCAGCTCGGTGTTGATGGTCTCCATGTCCGAGCGGGGATCCACCTTGCCGTCGACGTGGATGACATCGGGGTCATCGAACACGCGGACCACCTGGGCGATGGCCTCGGCTTCGCGGATGTTGGCGAGGAACTTGTTGCCCAGGCCCTCGCCCTCGGACGCGCCCTTGACGATGCCGGCGATGTCCACAAAGGACACCGGCGCGGGCAGCAGGCGCTGCGAGCCGAAGATCTCCGCGAGCTGCTGGAGCCGGGGATCCGGCAGGTTAACGACGCCCACATTCGGTTCGATGGTGGCGAACGGATAGTTCGCCGCCAGCACCTGGTTGCGGGTCAGTGCGTTGAAAAGGGTTGATTTGCCGACGTTGGGCAGTCCGACGATGCCAATAGTAAGAGCCACGAGCATTGATTCTACCGGTTGCGGCACGCGCTGGCCCCAGCGGCTCCGACGGCGACGCGGACAGGTCCCGGCGGCTGCCGGAACGCCGGGTGGAATATGTCGCTTCCGTAAAATGTCGGAGGGCCATGCCACAGTGAGGCTATGGATGCTTTAGCCCTGATTCTTGCCCTGTTGATGCTGCTGCTCGGCGCCCTCGCCGGCGCCGCCGCCACTTACCTTTTCCTGCGCCGGCGCACGCACGCGTTGGAGGAGGATTTCGACGCCGTCTCGGCGCGCCTTTCCGAGGTCAACGCCCAGTTCGCAGCGGCCGACGCCGAGCGGCGCCTTCTCAGCATGCAGAACCGGGAGCTCGGAGAGTCGCGCAGTCAGGACGGCAACGTCCTCCGCGCGCTGGCTCCGGTGGCGGAAAAGCTCACTGCCGTGCAGCAGCAGGTGGCACTGCTTGAGCGTGACCGTCTGGAGCAGTACGGCCAGCTCGCGCAGCAGCTTCAGGAGGCCCGGCTGTCCGATGCCCAGCTGATCCGGTCCACACACGCCCTCGAATCCGCCCTCCGATCCAACAGCGCCCGCGGCCAGTGGGGCGAGGTGCAGCTGCGCCGGGTGGTGGAAGCGTCGGGAATGTTGAAGCACGTGGACTTCCTGGAACAGGTCCACAGCGCCGGCGGTGACTCGACAATCAGGCCGGACCTGGTGGTGCAGCTTCCCGGCCAGAAGCAGCTCGTGGTGGATGCGAAGGTGCCGCTGTCCTCGTATCTTGAAGCCCAGGAACTGGGCTCCGGATCAGGTCCGGAGCAAGCCACCGGCAACGGTCTCGGCGCAAAGGGCCACGCATCCCAGCAGGCGCTGCTCGCGGCCCACGCAAAAGCCCTGCGCGCACACGTGGACGCGCTCAGCAGCAAAAAATACTGGGACATCCCCGGCAACTCCCCCGAGCTGGTGATCTGCTTCCTGCCGGCGGAATCAATTCTGGCGGCGGCACTCATGGCGGACGCGACGCTCCTGGACCATGCGTTGTCCCGGAATGTGGTCCTCGCTTCACCGAGCACGCTGTTGGCCGTGCTGAAATCGGTGGCCTTCACGTGGCGCCAGGATGTGCTGACCGACAATGCGCGCGAACTGTTCGACCTCGCCCGCCAGCTGTACGAGCGCATGGGAACCCTGGGCGAGAACGTGGGGAAGCTCGGGTCGTCCCTGAAATCTTCGGTAGACCGTTACAACTCGCTGATCGGCACCCTCGAGGCACGGATCCTGCCGACCGCCCGGAAACTCAATGCGATGGACGAGTCAGGACTGCTGACCCCGGCAGCGCTGGAGGTCACGCCCCGTTCGTTGGCCGCCCCCGAGCTTCAGCAGGATGACAAGGCAGCCTGATGGCGGATGCCGGTGGCTGAGCTTGTCGAGGTCGGACTCACGGTTTCGGCATGCTCAGCCATCGGAAATGTCAGTTGCGGGACCGGCGCCCGCCGAGGGCGCGGCTGACGTCGCCGGCTTCCTTCAGGGTGGCCCGGAGTTCCTTGGGCAGGGAGAAGAGCAGGTCCTCTTCCGCCGTGACGACTTCCTCCACCGAGCCGTAGCCGTAGTCGGCCAGCAGACGCAGGACGTCCGTGACCAGGACTTCGGGAACGGACGCACCGGAAGTGACGCCCACTGTCGCGACCCCTTCAAACCAGGCCTCGTCCACCTCATTGGCGAAGTCCACACGGTAGGAAGCCTTGGCACCGTACTCCAGGGCAACCTCAACCAGCCGGACCGAGTTCGAGGAATTGGCTGATCCCACCACGATGACCAGGTCGGCCTGCGGCGAGATCTTCTTGATGGCCACCTGGCGGTTGGTGGTGGCGTAGCAGATGTCATCGCTGGGCGGATCCTGCAGGGTGGGAAACCGATCCTTGAGCAGCCGGACGGTCTCCATCGTTTCGTCGACGCTCAGTGTGGTCTGGGAAAGCCAGATGACCTTTTCGGGATCCCGGACAGTGACCTTGTCCACTTCGTGCGGGCCGTTGATGATCTGGATGTGTTCCGGGGCTTCGCCAGCGGTTCCTTCAACTTCCTCGTGACCGTCGTGGCCGATCAGGAGGATATCGAAGTCGTCCTTGGCGAATCTGACGGCTTCCTTGTGGACTTTCGTCACCAAAGGGCAGGTGGCGTCGATGGTGCGCAGGCCGCGGTCCTCGGCGGACTGGACGACGGCGGGCGACACACCGTGGGCGGAGAAGATCACCAGGGCGCCTTCGGGCACCTCGTCTGTTTCGTCCACAAAGATGGCGCCCTGCGCCTCGAGCGAGCTCACCACGTGGACGTTGTGCACAATCTGCTTGCGGACATACACGGGCGGACCATAGTGCTCCAAGGCCTTTTCCACCGCAATGACGGCCCGATCCACACCGGCGCAATAGCCGCGGGGAGCTGCGAGCAGGACCTTCTTGGGGCCCGTCACCGGCGCTGCGGCAGATACTTCCTCAGGCGAGCGCCGCCTTCGCGGGACAGTTGGCATCGAAAGGGAAACTGAGGAGGTCATGCCTCCATGCTACCGGCTGGGGCGTCTCCGCCCGGGCGACGCGACCCTGGTCACAAGGCCGGCAACGAGGAGCACACCGCCCGCAATGAGGGTTCCCGTGACCCATGCTCCAAAGCTCGTGGAAGCCGCCGCCACAAACTCGTTCTTGAACATGTCCGCAACCTCGTTTCCGCTGGCTGTCCGCAGCACCGTGTCGCGTGCCATATTGGAGCCCAGGGTCCACAGGCCGGCCAGCACCAGCGCCCCGAAGCCCACGCAGAACAGCACCGACCACTTCCGGCGGGCGGCCACTAAGGCCAAAGCAAACGCGATTCCGGCCCCGATGGCCAGCGGATAACCCAGCGGAGCGTAGGCGGTCAGGCCCGCGATCATCTGGCGCTGGTCCGAATGCCCGACGTTGATCAACGTTTGCTCCGGCGCGTCCAGCGGCAGCCCGGTCGCCCGCGAGATCTCCCCCGTCGCCAGCGCCACCAGGGGTGCGACGTCCAAGGTGAGGGACGACGACGAATCCGCCTCGGGAGGCAGTGAGGCGGGGTCTGCAAAGCTGAGCCGGTGGCTCTTGCGCAGAGTTTCCTCCCAGGCCGCAGGGTAGCCGGGCAGCCCTGTCAGGGATCCTGCCGCCGCTTCCAGCACGGGTCTGACCAGACCGGCCAGCGCGGCCGGTACGGCGCCGGAGTCGATGGTGCCCACAGTGGCGGCCGCGAGCCGTTTCTGGAACCCGGCGTCCTGGCCGAGCGGTGCAGCCAGCGCCACGAAGCCGTCCTCCTGCACGATGTTGCGGTCAGCCCAGATCGCCGGAATTGCCACGGCGGACAGCAGGAGGCCCAGAACAGCAGCAACGGCTGAGACAAAGGTGCGCAAAAACAGGTCCTCACTGGTTGGCGGCGGCAAAGCCATCATAGGACTGGTTCCTGGACGGTGGATGTCAGTCCCGGGTGGTAGAGCTTATGGATAAGGTTGAATGACAGCCGCCAACAACCTTATCCATAAGCTGCACCTGCACCTGCCGAACAAAGGACCGCCATGCCTCCAGCTACACCTTTCCGGGGCAGCGCGCATGTCTGAACAGGCTGCCCTCCCGGGCACCGCGGCTACGACTCTTCCTGCCACGGCTGCTGAAACCACACCCGACAATCCTTGGCCTTTGCAGCTGCTGTCCCAAAAACTCAAGGTCCATATCGACCGCGCGCCGGCTGCTTGGGTGGAGGGCCAGGTCATCGAAATGAACCGCCGCGGCGGCAACGCCTACCTCACCCTGCGGGACGTGGACGCGGAAGTTTCCCTGCCTGCGTCCGTCTGGACGAAGGTCCTCGACCGCCAGAACATGCCGCTGGAACGCGGCTCCCGCGTGGTGGCCCTGCTCAAACCGGAGTTCTGGCTGAAGACCGGCCGCCTCAACATGCAGGTTCGGGACATCCGGCCGGTTGGCCTGGGTGACCTCCTGGCCCGCATCGAACGCCTGCGCCAGGCCCTCGCCGCCGAAGGGCTCTTTGCCGATTCCCGGAAGAAGCCGCTCCCAATGCTCCCGCACAGGATCGGACTGATCACCGGGCGCGACTCTGACGCCAAAAAGGACGTCCTGCAGAACGCGGCGCTGCGCTGGCCCGCTGTCGAATTCGAAATCCGTGAAGTCGCCGTCCAGGGCAACACCGCGGTGTCCCAGATCGTCCGCGCCCTTCGGGAGCTGGACGGCCGGGAGGACGTGGACGTCATCGTCATCGCGCGGGGCGGCGGCGCCCTGGAGGACTTGCTGCCGTTCAACAGCGAGGAACTGATCCGCGCCGTGGCCGCAGCGGCCACTCCTGTTGTCAGCGCCATCGGCCATGAGGCCGACCGGCCCCTTCTCGATGACGTCGCTGACCTCCGCGCGTCAACGCCCACCGACGCTGCCAAACGGATCGTGCCTGACGTTGCCGAAGAACTGACGAGCGTGCGGCAGGCGCGGGAATACCTGCGCCGGTGCATCGGCAGGCTGGTGGAACGCGAGACGGACCGGCTGGCCTCACTTCATTCCCGGCCTGTCCTTGCCAGCCCCGAGGGGATGGTGACCGAGCGCGCGGAGGAACTCGAACGGCTCCTGAGGCGATCATCGGCGGCCGTCAGCTCAACAGTGGTGCGGGCAGCTGACCAGCTGGTGCATCTGCAGGCCCAGGTGCGTTCACTGTCGCCACAGAAAACCCTCGACCGTGGCTACGCCGTCGTGGAACTCGCCGACGGCCGGCCGGCCCGGGCCACGGACGCCGCTGGCCATGCAGTAGTCCGGCACCCTTCGGAGGCGCCGGCCGGAACCGCTCTGTCCGTGCGGGTCGCCGAGGGCCAATTCGGCGCCACATCCACCGGCGAACTTTAACAAGGAGAAGCACATGCCCGAGACGAAACGTGATCCCGAAATCGACGCCCTGAGCTACGAGGAAGCCCGCGAGCAGCTGGTCCTGGTGGTAGGCAAGCTGGAGGCCGGCGGCGCCAGCCTTGAGGAATCCCTGGCTCTGTGGGAACGGGGGGAAGCGCTGGCCAAGCGTTGCGAGGAGTGGCTGGAGGGCGCCCGCAAGCGCCTGGCCGCCGCCCGGGACCAACCCCTCTGAGCACTCCCGCCTAATCCCAATCAGGACCCGTTCGGGTCAGGACCTCTGGACGAGCTCGCGCTCCACGCCGACGTCGAAATCCGCTTTCGGCCACTCAAGGTGCAAGTCATCAAGCGCGCCGAGCAGCAGTTGCTGGACAGCGATCCGTGCGAACCACTTTTTGTTGGCCGGGATCACGTGCCACGGGGCGGCCTCGGTGTTCGTGTTGTCGATGGCCGCCTGATAGGCGGCCATGTAGTCGTCCCAGAAGGCACGCTCCGTCAGGTCGCCGCGGCTGTACTTCCAGTGCTTGGCGGGGTCCTCCAAACGTGCCAGGAGCCGTGCCTTCTGCTCGTCCTTGCTGATGTTGAGCATGACTTTGACAACCTTGGTTCCGGAGTCCGTCAGCCTGGCCTCGAACTCATTGATGGCCTCGTAGCGTCGTGTCAGTTCCTCGGGAGACGCCCAGCCGTGGACCCGGTGGATGAGGACGTCTTCGTACTGGGAACGGTCGAAAACGCCTACCATCCCGGCCGCGGGGACTTCCTTCTCGATCCGCCAGAGGAAGTCGTAGGACTTTTCCTCCTCAGTGGGCGCCTTAAAGGCCTTGAACTGGACTCCCTGTGGATCCATGGCGGCCATGACGTGCTTGACGATGCCGCCCTTGCCGGCGGTGTCCATCGCCTGGAGGATCAGCAGGATCCGCTTCGTTCCGCCGAACCTGGATTCGGCGAACAGCTGTTCCTGCAGCTGGGCCAGTTTGTCATCCAGGTCCGCCAGGAGTGCCTGGCCGTCAGCCTTGTTGCCGGCAAAGCCAGGCGTGGAATCGGGGTCGACGTCGGCCAGGACGAAGTCATTCCCGGCCTTCAGTGTCGAGGACGGGTGCTTTTTGAACTCAACCAGGCCGGCCATGGGATTCCTTTGTCCGCAGTGTCCGCGCCAACAGGCGCGTCACCACAGGCTAGTTCCCTTTGTACCGGCTCAGGAAGTCCCCCATGCGGTTAATGGCCTCCTCAAGGTCCTTCACCAGCGGCAGGGTGACCATCCGGAAATGGTCCGGGCGGACCCAGTTGAAGGCGCGGCCGTGGGACACCAGGATCTTTTGCTCGCGCAGCAGGTCCAGGACGAACTTCTCGTCGTCGCGGATGCGGTAAACCTCGGGATCGAGCTTGGGGAAGAGGTACATGGCACCCCGGGCCTGCTGCGTGCTGACCCCGGGAATGGCGTTGAGCATGTCATAGGCCTTGTTGCGCTGCTCGAGCAGGCGGCCTCCCGGCAGGATCAGGTCGTTGATGCTCTGGTAGCCGCCGAGCGCCGTCTGGATGGCGTGCTGGGCCGGAACGTTCGCGCACAGGCGCATGTTCGCCAGCAGGCTGATGCCCTCGAGGTAGTCCGCGGCATCCTTTTTCGGCCCGGAAATGGCCATCCAGCCCGCACGGTAGCCGCAGACGCGGTAGGCCTTGGAAAGCCCGCTGAAGGTGAGGCAGAGGACGTCGTCGCCCGTCAGCGCGGCCAGGTTGATGTGGACAGCGTCTTCGTACAGGATCTTTTCGTAGATCTCGTCGGCAAAGATCACCAGGCCGTGCTTCTCGGCGAGAGCCACGATTTTCTTCAGCGTCTCTTCCGGGTAGACGGCACCGGTGGGGTTGTTGGGGTTGATCACCACGATGCCCTTGGTGCGGGGCGTGATCTTGGCTTCCATGTCCTCGAGGTCCGGCTGCCAGCCGGATTCCTCATCGCAGAGGTAGTGCACGGGCTTGCCGCCGGCGAGGGCGACGGAGGCGGTCCACAGCGGGTAGTCGGGCGTCGGGATGAGAACCTCGTCGCCGGCGTCGAGCAGTGCCATCAGCGACATGGTGATGAGTTCGCTGACGCCGTTGCCCAGGTAGATGTCGTCCACGTGGATGTTCTGGATGCCGCGGGTCTGGTAGTACTGCGATACGGCAGTGCGGGCCGAGAAAATCCCGCGCGAGTCGCTGTAGCCCTGGGCATGCGGCAGGTGGCGGATCATGTCCACCAGGATGGCGTCCGGCGCTTCGAATCCAAACGGGGCCGGGTTTCCGATGTTCAGTTTGAGGATCCGGTGACCCTCCGCCTCCATCTGCTGGGCGGCCTGAAGAATCGGTCCACGGATGTCGTAAAGGACGTTGTGAAGCTTGGTGGACTGCTTGAATTCTGCCATCCATCAAATATGCCATAGGACGGATGTACTTCCGTTGAGACCTCGGACACATGAGTGCAGGCGGCGTACGACGGCGGCTGCCGGACTTTATGGGTCCGGCAGCCGCCGTCGTGGTTTACCGCAAAACGTGAGGTGTTACTTGACGATGCCCTTGTCCTTCAGCCAGGTGGCCGCTGCATCTTTGGGGTTTTGCTTCTGGCTGCCGCTGACGGCGCGGTTGAGGTTGATCAGGTCATCCGTGGTGAGGATCCGCGAAACGCCGTTGAGCGCCTCTTTGGCTTTGTCCGTCATTTTTGCTTTGTTGTAGAGGGGCAGGACCTGCTGGGCCTTGAAGTTGTTCTTGGGATCCGCCAGGACTACCAGGTCGTTGTCCGCGATGGACGGCGTGGTGGTGTAGATGTCCGCAACCTGGACGTCGTCGGTCAGCAGCGCCTGCAGGGTCAGGTTGCCGCCGCCGTCGCTGAACGGCTTCAGCGCCTTCATTTCACAGCCGTAGTTCTGCTTCAGGCCGGGGAAGCCGTAGGGACGGGTCTCGAAGGTGGCGGGCGCCCCGATGGTCAGGTCCTTGCAGACCTTGGCCAGGTCCTCGATGGACTTCAGCTGGTACTTCTCGGCAGTGGCCTTGGTGACAACCATGGCGTCCTTGTCTTCGGCCTTGGACGCGTCCAGGACCGCCAGTCCGTCAGGGAGTTTGCCGGGAAGGGCTTTGTAGACATCGTCGGCCGAGACTTCCGGGGCCGCGGCGTCAAAGTAGGAGAGCAGGTTGCCGGTGTAGTCCGGCACGAGGTCCACGGAACCGTCCTGGACGGCCTTGACGTAGATTTCCCGGGAGCCGATGTTCGGTTTGGTGGTGGCAGTCACGCCGGCAGCGTTGAGCGCGCCTGCATAGATCTCCGCGATGATCTGGCTCTCGGGGAAGTCAGCGGAACCGACAGTCAAGGACCCGCCCGCGCCGCCGCTGGCGGCACTGGTGCTGGGCGTGGCCAACGGGTCGCTGCCGCCGCAGGCCGTCAGGGCTACGGCGAGGCCGACGCCGGCGGCCAGGCCGGCCAGTCCCCGGCGGGTGACGGTTGTCCGGACGTTATCTTTCATAGGTGCCTCCTTGAACAGCAGCTGGCGCAGGCGCGGCAGCTGGGAGATCAGCGGTGGCCGTCCGGCCACCGCGGGGATCGGGCTTAAGGCCCGGCGAAAGAACCGTTCTTTGCACCGCGGCCAGGATGAGGTCAAAAACGATGGCCAGCGCGGCGATGAGCAGCGACCCGGCAAGCATCCGCGGGAAGTCCTGCAGGACCAGCCCGTCAAAGAGGTAGCGGCCCAGCCCGCCCAGCGGCAGGTATGCCACAACCGACACGGTGGCGATGACCTGCAGGACGGCGGTGCGGATGCCGCCGAACATCACCTGCAAGCCATTGGGAAGCTCAACCCGGAAGAGGATCTGCAGCTCGGTCATCCCCATGGCCCGTGCCGCATCCACTACGGCCCTGTCAACGCTGGCGATGCCTGCGTAGGTCCCGGCGAGGAGCGGTGGAACGGTGAGGATGACAAGTGCCCAGACCGGTGGCATCAGACTGCTTCCGGCGAGGAGGGCGAAGAGCACCAGCAGGCCCAGGGTGGGCAGGGCGCGCAGGGCGCCCGCCACCGCAACGGCCACCACGCGACCCCGGCCGGTGTGCCCGATGTAGAGCCCCACGGGAACGGCGATGGCGGCGGCAATCACGAGGACCAGCCCGCTGTACTGGAGGTGCTCCACCAACCGGACCGGGATGCCGGAACTGCCCGTCCAATGAATGGGGTCGGCGAGCCAGGCGAAGGTATCTGTGAAAATGTTGCTCATGGGCCGGCCCCCGCATGGACGTTGGCATCGGCCACGTAGCGTGCGCTGAGGGGAACGGACGGGCCTGGCGCTTTGGCGGCGCGCGTCCACGGCGTCAGCAGCCTTTCCAGCAGGACCAGCACCGCATCCATCAGCAGCGCGAGCACCAGGATGGCCACAATTCCCACCACAACTTCGGTGACGAAGTTCCGTTGCAGTCCGTCCGTAAACAGCATGCCGAGGTTGCCCACGCCCAGGAGCGCGGCGACGCTCACCAGGGAAATATTGCTGACGGAGACCACGCGCAGCCCGGCAAACATCACCGGCAGCGAAAGCGGCAGGTCGATCTGGACGAAGCGGAGCCACGGTTTGTACCCCATGGCGGTGGCCGCCTGCCGGAGATCCTCCTCCACGGAGTCAAAGGCATCAAGGGCGGCCCGGACCAGCAGCGCCACGGCGTAGATGGTCAGCGCGACAATGACGTTGATGGGGTCCAGGATCCGCGTTCCAAGGATGGAGGGCAGGATGATGAACAGCGCCAGCGACGGGATGGTGTACAGCAGCGAACTGGCCGTCACGATGACGGACCGCAACACCGGATGGATCCGTGCCAGCTGGGCCAGCGGAATGGAAATCACCAGTCCCAGGACCATCGGCACCAGCGCCAGCACAAGATGCTGCCCGGCCCGTTCCAGGACCATTCCGCTGTTCGCCAGGAACCACTCCATCAGAGCGCAGCCTGCCTGACCTGGCGGGCCGCCTCGATGACGGCCAGTACTTCGGGGGCCCTGATGGCACCCAGGACCCGCCCCTCGCCATCCACGGCCACACCCTGGCCGGACGGCGAGGAAAGCGCGGAGTCCAGTGCCCGCCGCAGGGAATCGCCGGGGTGGAACAGGGAACCTCCGGGGATCAGGTCAGCGTCCGTTCCCGGGCGCGCCCAGCCCAGGGGCCGCATGTCCTTATCCACCACAAGCTGCCAGTCCGTCACCGCGGCGGGATCGCCGTCGAACTGCCCGGCACGCGACACGAGCGTGGGCACCGGATGGACAGCCACGGCGTCGGACGTGGTGAACCCGAGGTGGCGGAAGCCGCGGTCCCGCCCCACGAAGGAGGCCACAAAGTCGTTCGCCGGGGCCCGCAGGATCTCCTCGGGCGTGGAGTATTGGGCGAGCTTCCCGCCCACGGCGAACACGGCCACCTTGTCACCGAGTATGGTGGCCTCGTCAATATCGTGGGTCACAAAAACGATGGTTTTGGCGAGGTCCTGCTGCAGCCTCAGGAGTTCCTGCTGCAGTTCGTCGCGCACTACCGGGTCCACGGCGCTGAACGGCTCATCCATCAGCAGGATGGGCGGATCGGCCGCGAGCGCCCGGGCCACCCCGACGCGCTGCTGCTGGCCGCCGGACAGCTGGGACGGGTACCGTTTGCCGAGCGATGAAGCCAGCCCGACGACGTCGAGCAGTTCCGTGGCACGCTTGCGGGCTTCAGCCTTGGAGACGCCGTTAAGCCGGGGCACGGTGGCGATGTTGTCCAGCACGGAACGGTGCGGCATGAGGCCGGACGACTGCATGACATAGCCCATGGACCTGCGCAGTTCGGCGGCCGCTACCGTGGTGACATCACGCCCGTCGACGGTGATGACGCCCGACGTCGGCTCCACCATGCGGTTGATCATCCGGAGCGAGGTGGTTTTGCCGCAGCCCGACGGTCCCACGAAAACAGTGATGGATCCCTTGTCAATTGACATGGTGAGCTGGTCCACGGCCGGACTCCCGCCCTGATACTGCTTGGTGACGCTCTGGAACTCAATCATGGCTGGGTCCATTCCCGGACATACCTGTTCTGTTGGACGGCATCTGACGGTGAGGTGGGTCGTAAGCTCGCTGATAATTACCGTAGCGCAATCAGTTCCCAGCGTAACCAGATCCGCGGGCAATTCCGGGCAAGCGAATCCCTACTGTAACCATTCATTCGTAAGCCTGCCCCGGCTGGATGGGTCCACGGCGGATGGGCACGGAACCCGTCCGGACCTAGAGTGGGACTGTGACGAACTTGGAAGTGGCACCCCAGCAGGAACTCTGTCCGCCCGCCCGCGCAGCCGGCACTTCCGGTCCCTGCCTCCAGCTATGGCCCGAGCGTGAGGTCCCGTTGGGTGGAGTGCGGGCCATGAACGTGCAGCGCACCCTCCCGCAGCGCGGCCTGCCCACCATCGGCGCCTGGTGCTTCCTGGACAGTTTCGGTCCGGACCGCACCGCCATGTCAGTGCTCCCCCACCCGCACACCGGACTGCAGACCGTCACGTGGCCGCTCGCCGGGAACATCCGGCACCGGGACAGCGTGGGCAGCGATGTGGTGGTCCGGCCCGGGGAACTGAACATCATGACGGCGGGGCGTGGCGTATCCCACTCCGAGTTTGCGGTCCTGCCGGATCCCGACGCCGGCGGGCTGCTGCCGCTGCAGCGCGGACTTCAGCTCTGGGTTGCCCTTCCTGACGGCGACCGCCACCGGGAGCCGGCGTTCGAGCAGCACCGTGATCTGCCCTCGGCGACCGGGCCGGGTTTCACCGCGACGGTCATGGTGGGCGAATTCGCCGGGGCGGTATCACCCGCCACCATGTACTCCCCCATTGTCGGGGCCGATATCTCCTGCGAAGGCAGGGCAGTCCTGCCGCTCAACGCGGATTTCGAGCATGCCGTCCTGGTGCTCGACGGCGGCCTGACGCTCGATGGGCAGGAGGTCCCGCCGGGTCCGCTGGGCTACCTGGGCGCGGGCCGCCCGGCGCTGGACGTCGAGGCCCTGCCCGGCACACGGTTCCTGCTCATCGGCGGCGAGCCCTTCCAGGAGGAACTGCTGATGTGGTGGAACTTCGTGGGCCGCACCCACGACGAAGTGGAGCAGGCGCGCGAAGACTGGGAGGCCCAGGCGACGCTGTCCGACGGTGCCGCGCGCGCGGCACGCTACGGGCTGGTCGAGGGGCACGGCCCCGGTGCCGGCGCGGAAGCCGGCCGCATCCCGGCTCCCCCGATGCCGGCCGTCAGGCTCGCCCCGCGGCGGCGGTCACTCGGTTCCTGACGGCTCCTTGACCAGCTGCAGGACCCCGAACACCGGATCCTGGTCCAGCACGCGGACCTCCGTAATGCCTGCAGCGGCGAGATACTTCCGGAAGGCGTCCTGGAGTGGAACCACGTTCATGCCCAAGCCGCTCCCCAGGATGACCGGGCCCTCGATTCCCAGCTTCCCGAGCGCCTGCGCGGCCAGCGCCGCAAGATCCTTGCCGGCCTGGTCCAGCAACTCCCGGCTGGCCCCATGGCCGGCGGCGGCCGCATCCACCACCAGGCGCGACTGCTGGGCCCAGAACCGGCGGCCGGTCTCCGGGGAGTGGAAGAGTGCAATCAGCCTGTTGGGGTGGTCCGCTCCGCAGGCTGCAAGGAGTGCCGCGGTGAGCTGGTCGGCAGGGAGCCCCTGGTTCATGCGGCGCAGGCTGTGCCGGACGGCTTCACGGCCCAGCCAGTAGCCGCTGCCTTCATCACCAAGCAGGTAGCCCCAGCCGCCGGCCCGGGCCTCCTCCCCCGCCGCGTTCCGGCCCCAGGCCGCGGAACCCGTCCCGGCGATCACGGCCACACCGGTGCTTGCCCCGCCGGCAGCCAGCAGCAGCCTCGAATCGTGGACCACCGTGACTTTGGCTCCCGGGGCATGCGGCGCGATGAGCGCGGCGAGGGCGGCAGCGTCGTCGTCGGTATCGATTCCGCCTGCCCCCGCATACACCTGCGATACCGGGCCGCCCCCGATCCGGGCAAAGAGGTCCGCGAGGTTCAGCGCAGCCTGTTCACGGCTGACGTTCTGGACGTTGGCGCTGCCGGCGGACTGGTCCGCCACCGCCACGCCGTCCTCGAAACGGACACCGCGGGTCTTTGTCCCGCCGATGTCCAGGCCGATGATGACGCCTGCCAGGGCAAGCGGAGCATCTCCGGACCCACCGCCGGTTTCGGGATGGTTTCCGGACGGGGCGGCCTGGGGGTGCTCGGTATCAGTCACCTCATCAGCCTACTGAAAGGTCGCCGTCGTGTCTCAAGCGCCGGTCCTCAGCTGCCCTGCGAGCGCGCGGCCACCAGGCCCGCCAGCAGCTCCGGCCCCTCCTGCAGGACCAGTTCGCGGAAATACCGGACGGAATCCGGTTCCGCGTCCGGTCCGGGCTTCCGCCGGCGCCAGCCGAGCCCGATCTCGCGGTAGGCGAGCCCGGACTCCAGCGTGAGCTCAACCCAGCCGAGGTTGCCCGTCTCCGGGCTGACGTGACGCCCCGGCCCGTTGCCGCCGGGCGGCAGGATGCTGACGCCGAGGCCCGCGGAGACAAGGCCGCGGGCGGTGTGGGTGTCCTGGCTTTCGAAGGCAATCCGTGGGCGGAAGCCCGCCTCCCGGAACAGCGCGTCGGTCAGCGACCGCATGCCGTACCCCGGCTCCAACGCCACGAAGGGGTCCCGGCGGATGTCCTGCAGCCCGGCGCTGCTGCGGCCTGCCAGCGGATGGCCGTGGTGCACCACCAGGCGCAGCGGCTCCCTGTAAAGGGCAGCCGAGGCGATGGTGCTGCTTGCAGCCGGCACGGGCGCCGTCAACGCAAGATCCGCCTGTCCTGAAGCGAGTTCCGTGAGACAGGCGTCCCGTGCCCCCTGGCGGAGGATGAATCCCGCTTGCGGGTGCCGGCTACGGAAGGCGCTGATGAGCAGGGGCAGCGTGGCCTCACCAAAAGTGTGCTGAAAGGACAGTGATACCTTTCCCCGGACCACGTCCGATTCGTGCCGGACCAGATCCAGCCCGGCCTGGAATTCAGTCAGTGCTGAGTCGATATAAGGAAGCAGGGTCCTGGCAGCGGGGGTGAGGCGCACGCCCCGTCCGTCCCGGATGAGCAGTTCAGTTCCGACGACGGCGCTGGCCCGGGACAGCGCCCTGCTCACCGTTGACTGGGGTACTCCAAGCAACTCTGCTGTCTCCGTGACGTGCTGCGTGCGGCCCAGCTCCGCAAGGATGGGGAGCAGCGGCAGGAGCTTTGCCAGTTGCTGATGATCCGTGATCATGGCATCCGTCCTTAACCCCGTTGGCGTGCAAATGTTCCATATCTGCTATTGGTTCCACCTAAAGCATGCATTGGAAGCATGAATTGCAAAAGCCTACCCTTGACCTATGCCAGAGATCGCCGCCGCATCAGGAACCGCAGCGCCCCAGGGGAACGCCTGGACGGGTCACCCCAAAGGCTCTGCCGCCTACGGCAAGATTCTCCTGGGGCTGGCCTTCGCCGGTGTGGCGACGTTTGCCCAGCTTTATTCCACGCAGGCCGTGCTGCCGATCATGGCCACCGACCTGCAGGTCACCGCAGCCGAGGCAGCGCTGACTATCTCGCTGGCCACGGTGGGCCTGGCCGTCACCGTTATCCCGTGGTCCTTCCTGGCGGACAGGATAGGCCGGGTTAAGGCCATGACCTGGGGGATTTCGGCAGCCACCTTTTTTGGACTCCTGGTGCCGCTCGCCCCCGGCTTCGGCATGCTCCTCGCCCTTCGGCTGCTTGAGGGCATGGCACTGGGGGGAATTCCCGCGATCGCCATCGCCTACCTGAACGAGGAAGTGAACCGGGCCCATGCGGCGATGGCAGCCGGGAGCTATGTTGCCGGCACCACCCTGGGCGGGCTCGCGGGCCGGCTCGTGGCCGGCCCGGTGGGCGAGATGTGGGGCTGGCGGACAGCGGCGTTGGCGGTATCCCTGCTGGCAACCGTCGCCGCCGTGCTCTTCCTGATCCTCATTCCCCGGGCGAAGGGGTTCGCCGCCACCAAGGCAGCCGGGCTCCGCGGCGCCTTCGCAACCCTCGGCGGCCATCTCCGGAACCCCCGGCTGGTGGCGCTCTACGTCCAGGCGTTCCTGATGATGGGAGGCTTTGTGGCGGTCTACAACTACCTGGGCTTCCGCCTGTCGGCTGAGCCTTTCGCGCTGCCTGCCACCCTGATCAGCTTCATCTTCCTCGCCTACCTGTCAGGGACCCTGACCTCCCGGTGGGCCGGCGCACTGACGGCCCGCTTCGGCCGCAGGACCGTCCTGCTGGCGGGCCTTGTCCTGATGGCCGCGGGCCTCGCGCTGACCCTCACGCAGGTGCTCGCCCTCATCCTCGCCGGTTTGGTGATCTTTACCGGCGGCTTCTTCGCGGCCCACAGCATCGGCTCCGGGTGGACCGGAAGCATTGCCACCACCGGCCGGGCCCAGGCAGCGTCGCTCTACAACCTGGCCTACTATCTGGGCTCGAGCCTCATCGGCTGGTCGGGCGGCCTGCTCTTCCAGTCCCTCGGCTGGACGGCGCTTGCCCTCGCCATCACGGTGATGACCTTCATCACGGCGGTGACAGTCGTCGTCGTGCATCCCCCACGGAGCGCCGCGGCACGGGGCCTGAACTGAGGGAGCGGCACGGGGGGTCGCGCTGCAGAACTATCTGCCACCAAACGGCACGTACCTCTGGCGATTATTCGGAAAGACGCGCCGACCGGGAGGGATCGGCCGGAAACACGCGTCTAGGATGAACTCAAGAACAGTTGAGGAGATCCCATGAGCAGCAATCCAAAAAATATCAGGCCGGGCAGTCACTTCGAACCGCTGGACGCTATTGATGAGCGGCTTCTCGCCGCCCTGGTGGACGACGCGAGGATCTCCAACAAACAACTGGCCGAACTGGTGGGCATCGCCCCGTCCACGGCGCTCATGCGGACCCGTGCACTGTCCGAACGGGGCATCGTCCAAGGCTTTGAGGCCAAGCTCAGCCTTTCTGCGATCGGCCGGTCCGTCCAGGCGCTGGTGGCAGTCCGGCTCAGGGCCCACGACCGGGACCAGATCGACCGCTTTACGGCCCGGGTGCCACACCTGCCCGCAGTCCTTTCAACTTTCCACACCTCAGGTTCCGTGGATTATCTGCTGCACATCGCCGTCGGAAGCACCGAGGATCTGCGTGACTGGGTACTCGACAACCTGGCCACCGACCCTGTGGTGGGCCACACCGAAACCACCCTGGTGTTCGAGCACATCCAGGGCAACCACGGTCCGCTGCCGGCCTAGCCGTACCCGCGGCTACGGTCGGCGGTGCACGGCCGTCCGGAAAGTCACGGCGGCGAGTGCCAGCGCCGCAGCACTGCACACCCCCACAAACGCCGCCACTGCGGCCTGCAGCCCGAACGCGGCGGTTGCCCATCCCAGCCCGATGACCGGGACGGCGCTGCCCAGGTACGTGATGACATAGACGGTGCTGACCACCTGGGCATGGTGCGAAACCTCCACTTTGGCGGCCACATCATTAAAAACGGTCCGGAAGGCAACGCCCTGACCGAGTCCGGCGCAGATGCTGGCCGCCACCAGCAGCAAGAGGCTGTGCCAGGCCGCGGCTGATGC
This sequence comes from Pseudarthrobacter sulfonivorans, assembly GCF_014712225.1. Classification (GTDB taxonomy): domain Bacteria; phylum Actinomycetota; class Actinomycetes; order Actinomycetales; family Micrococcaceae; genus Arthrobacter; species Arthrobacter sulfonivorans. Next base: position 64,138 of record NZ_JACXBW010000007.1, on the reverse strand, counting down.
CAGCAGCAGCACCGAGATCCCCAGGACCGCCAGACCGACGGGAACCACAAAGCGGCCGCGGACTGCCAGCAACTGGCTCAGCGCCGAGGCTCCAAGCGTGATCCCGGCCAATGCACCGATCAGCGGGCGGGAGTCGGTGCCCACGATCTGGGCGAAGTAGCCGGGGGCCAGCGAGAGGCAAAACCCAAATACGGAAAAGCTGAGGAATCCGACGGCGGCCGCAAGCCAGAAGGCGCCCCTCGCCCCGGTGGACACCGACGGCCGGCGTGGGGCCAGGACGAGGATGGGCCGCGGTCCGGCCGGGGGTTTGATGGCCGGCCGGGCGTTCAGCAGGAACAGGGGTACAAGCATTCCGGCCAGCGCCACGGAATGGACGTAGTACGGGGCCGTGGTGGGTCCGGGCAGCATGGACAGCAGCCCGCCGATGACGGGGCCCGCAGCCACGCCGCCGGCCGTTGCCAGCAGCGTGAAGCGGGAAGCCCACTCCGGGCGGGACGGGAGCAGTTCCCGCAGTGCGGCGGCGCTGGCGCCGGTGGCCAGGGCAACAGCCACACCCTGCAGCGCCCGGCCGGCCGAAAGTGCCAGCAGGTTCCCGGCCTGCGAGAACACCCACCCGCCGGCCAGCCCTGCCAGGACGGCAAGAATGAGCGCAGCCCGCCGGCCAATGTGGTCGGACCAGTGGCCGGCCAGCATCAGTGTGGCCACGAGCGCAAGGACGTAGCTGGCGAAAGCCGCGGTGACGCCGAGCGGTGACAGGCCCAGGTTTGCCTGGAGCAGCGGGTACAGGGGCGTGGCCAGGTTTGCGCCGACCAGGAGCAGGGAGATGACGGCGCCGGCCATCACCAGCCGGGCGGTGGTGGAGGCATTCCAGCCCCGGCTCGGGGCGGTGGCGGGGCGCATGCGGAGTTCACTGAAGACAGTCATTGGCGTTGCCTTGGCGTCTGCCGGGGTTTGGGGTCCTTGTGGGACGCGCCCCGGTGATGTACGTGGATAACCAAATGGTGGCGCATTCCTGCCGGATGCAGCCGCGGTTCGTGGTTGAATTGAGCAAAACACGCAATTTGTGGTGCCGGAGATAACCGAAAGTGACAGTTTGCATACTCTTGATTCCACCGACCTGAAGATCCTGCTGGAGCTCATCCGCGATCCGCGCGTCCAGATCGGGGAACTCAGCGAACTGCTGGGGGTTGCACGCAACACGGCTCAGTCGCGCGTCCGGCGCCTGCTCCGCGCCGGGGTGCTGCACGACGGCGGGCGCGAGATTGACCTCGCGGCGGTGGGGTACGACGTCGTCGCGTTCGTCACGATCGAAGTGACACACCGGGAACTGGACGGCGTGGTGGGCGCCCTCCGGCTGCTGCCCCAGGTTTTGGAGGTCCACGAGATTTCCGGCCGGGGCGATGTGTGGTGCCGCGTCGTGGCCACCGATACGCACAATCTGCAGTCCGCCCTCCGCCAGATCCTCCGCATCAAGGGTGTCATCCGGACCGAAACAGTCCTGGCGCTCCATACCCACATCCCCTACCGCACCGAACCCCTGATCAGCCGCCTCGCACAGGCCGCACCAGGCAAAGACTAGGATTTTCAGCATGGATTGGCTCTCACATATCTCCCAGCTCAACTGGCTCGCCGTGCTGCTGGCGTTCATCTCCAGCATGGTCATCGGCTTTGTCTGGTACATGCCCGCCGTCCTGGGCAGGCGCTGGATGGCCGCGATTGGCAAGACGGAGGAGGACCTCAAGGACATCAGCGGCGGTGCCGGCATCTGGGTTCCCATGATGGCGGCCGCAGCCCTGACCGCCGTTCTGCTGGCTGTGCTGATCAGCAAACTGGGCCTGGACAATGCTGTGGCGGGCGGCTGGTTCGCCTTGGTGCTGGCATTGGTGTTCCGGGCGGGAGGCCATTTCATCCACAACGGGTTCGCCGGCCGTCCGGCGGCAGTCACCCTCATCGACTCCGGGCACGACCTGCTCGCCATGACGGTGGCCGGCGCCATCATTGGGGCGATGCCCTGAGATGACCATCATCGATAACGCCGTCTACGTCGACGGCCTCCGCAGTGCAGAGCCCCAAAGCCTGGAGCAGACTTTCGAAACGCTCACCGATCATGGAGGCATGGCCTGGATCGGGCTGTACCGGCCCACCGCTGCGGAAATGGCTGCCGTGGCCAGCGAGTTCGGGCTGCACGCTTTGGCGGTGGAGGACGCCATTTCGGCGCACCAGCGGCCCAAGTTGGAACGCTATGAGGACAATCTGTTCACAGTCCTCCGGCCCGCACGCTACCTGGACTCAACCGAGACCGTGGAGTTCGGCGAGCTTCACGTCTTCACCGGCCGGAACTTCGTGGTGACCATCCGGCATGCAGAAATGGCCGGCGTGGGCCGGGTGCGGCGGCGCCTGGAGGACCGTCCCGACCTGCTCCGGCACGGCCCGGAAGCGGTCCTGTACGCCTTGCTGGACATGGTGGTGGATGACTACGCACCGGTGGTGGCCGGCCTGGAGAACGATATCGACGAGATTGAGGACCAGCTGTTCAGCGGGGACAACAGCGTCTCCCGCAGGATCTATGAGCTCGCCCGCGAAGTCATCCAGTTCCAGCGGGCCATCCATCCCCTGCCGGAGATGATGGAGCAGCTCCGGCGGGGCTTCGAAAAGTATGGCGTGAACACCGAACTGCAGCACAGCCTTCGCGACGTGGAGGACCACGTGGAGAGGGTGATCTCCCGTGCGGATTCGTTCCGTGACCTGCTGCAGAACGCCCTCACCCTGGACGGAACCCTGACCGCCAACCGGCAGAACGAGGCCAGCGCCGAACAGAACGAGCAGGTCAAGAAGATCTCCTCATGGGCGGCGATCTTCTTCGCACCGTCGTTCGTGGCGGGGGTTTACGGGATGAACTTCGACCACATGCCCGAACTTCACTGGGCCTGGGGCTACCCCATGGCGATCGTGCTCATGGCAGCCACCGCAACCCTGATGTACACCATCTTCAAGCGGAAGGGCTGGCTTTAGGTTTAGCCGGCGGCTCCAGGTTTTAGCTGGCCTGCAGGTTAACTGCCCCGTGGCCTGAGTCTGCCGTGCTGAATACCAGCCTGCGGTTGGCGATCTTGTCCGTGAAGAAACGGTCGTGGCTGACCACCACCACTGCCCCCGGAAAGTGCAGCAGGGCGCGCTCCATGACCTGGGTGCTGGACAGGTCAAGGTGGTTGGTGGGCTCGTCAAGGAGCAGCACGGAGGCGCCGGAGAGCAGGCACTGGGCCATCGCCACCCGGGCCCGCTGGCCGCCGGAGAGGTTCCCGATTCGCTGCTTCAGGTCGGCTTCGGAAAACTGGAACATCGCCAGGAACCTGTTGACGGATTTCTTCGTCGCGGTCAGGGCCAGGCTGTCCGGCATCGCGTTCACCGCGTGGGTGACCGTGTCGTCGTCGTCCAGTTCTTCAAGTACCTGGTTGTACGAAACCATGCCCGCGCCCTTGGCCCAGGCCACGCTGCCGGCATCAGCCGGCTCTTCACCGGTGAGCGCGCGCAGCAGCGTGGTCTTGCCGCTGCCGTTGGCTCCGATGACCGCGATCCGGTGGCCGCGGCCGATCTCGAAACTCAGGCCGCTGAAGAGAGTCCTGCCGCCGTAGGCCTTGCCCAGCGATTCCACCCGGCACAGGACGTCCTTGACGTAGAGTCCGCCATAGATCTCCGTGATGATCTGGTCCACTGGCCGGGGCGCCCTGGACTTCTTGATCCTGGCCAGCTGGTTCGCCAGGCCCTTGCCCGCGGCCTTGGCAGCCTCACGGCGGTCGGAGATCCCCTCGGCTTCGAACGCGAGCAGCTCCGACTCGTGGACAAACTGGCTTTCCAGGCTTTTGAGCCGGAACTGTTTGGCCACCACGTACTCGGCGAAGTTTCCCGGGTACTCGTGGAGGTGGTAGTTCTCCACCTCGATGATCCGGGTGACAACGGAGTCCAGGAACTTCCGGTCGTGCGAGACGATGATCGCGGCGCCCTTGAACGTCCTGAACCAGCCTTCGAGCCATTCGACGCCGGCAACGTCCAGATAGTTGGTGGGTTCATCCAGCAGCAGGACGTCCGGGGCCTCGAGCAGGATTTTCGCCAGTGCTGCGCGGTTCCGCCAGCCGCCGGAGAGCTCGTCGATGGCGCAGGTGCGGTGGTGTTCGCTGAAGCCGAGGGTTGTGAGGACTTTGTCGATGCTGCGCTGGTAGTCCCAGCCGTCCAGCCGGTCCATGGCCTCGAACAGCTCCGACTGGCGGTGGATCAGCTCGTCCAGCCGCGCGTTATCGGAGGAATCAGCGGCAATGGCGGCGTTGATGCCGGCGAGTTCGGCCTCGATCTCCTTCACGTGGGCGAACAGGCCGTCCAGGACCTCGGAAATCGTGGACTCGCCGTTCAGTTCGGAGAACTGGGAGAAGTAGGCCACCTTGGTCCCCAACTCGACGGCAACGGTTCCGCTGTCCGGGGCAACCTGGCCCTGGACCAGTTTGAGGATGGTGGACTTGCCGGATCCGTTCTTGCCGATCAGGCCCACACGGTCTCCGGCCTCAAGCTTGAAGAAGGCCTCGCGGAGTACCTGGGTCTTTTCAAAACTGACGTTGACGTCGTTCAGCCGGATCAAGCTCATTGATGGTGTCCAATCCAGGTGCTGGCTGATGGCCCGGGAAAGCCCGGCCGCGGCCACTATTGATCGTGGCCGCTCAGTAGATATGTGCGGAGCCGAAGGGGCCCAGGTCCTGACCTCTTCGATGCGAACTCCGAATAACGCCGGTTCACATTCTGTCACGGAAACCAGGCGGGGAACTGCGGTTGCCGCTCCCTCCGGCCCAGGACGCTATCCGGCCCCTCGCTCGCGGTGGCAGGCTGCCAGTCCTGAGGTCCCGCCCGTCTGTTTCCCCCCGCCGTCACCGCGCAAACCTGAACTTGGCCGCACGCTAAGTGCCATAGTCGAGGACTGAGGGTTGTATCAGCGGCTGGCCCACGGCGCCAGCGGCGATCGCGCAATATAAAACCTAGAAATCTGTGGAGCTAAGGAGATTCGAACTCCTGACCTCTTCTCAGGGGACAGTCCATATCATTGGCTGCCAAGGCCTTGTGTTGTGTTGCTGATCCACCGGAATCTAGCCATTTTCTAGGCAGGGGAAGGTCCGTGAAATGTCACCGTTTTTCATCATTTCCGTGGGGTAAACGTGTGGCGAAGATTGCGTCCATCGGCAAACCGCCACGCCCAAACGAACTCACTTAGCCACTAGTCCACGCAACGGACCACTCGAAGCTGCCGCCGATTCCCCGGTAGTTCAATGTCTTCGGGGCGCGGCCCCGGGCCCGAGCGCGCGGGTTCTGAAATCACGCCAGTGCAAGGGAGCGTTCTGAATGCGAGACCGCGCAAGGCCGGTCAAGTGGTTCTTCGACCGGCCACGAGCCCCGAATAGTACAGCGCCAGGCGTTGCTGCTCATCTGACTGGGGCCTGCCGGGGTCGATCCCCCGATTCCTCGTTCGGCGGCCAGAACTTGGGGTAGACCCAGCTGGGAGAGGCACCACGGCCCCACGGGACTACGGGTGGATGTGCCAGAGACCGCAGGTATTCAAACGATAAGATTCCAGGAGCCGCGCCTGAACAGTCCTTAAATGAAACATCCGTTCCTTGGAATCCGGTTCCCCCGAAGTTCACCTCGCCGCCGCTGAACTTTGCCCGATGAAAAACTATTTGCCCTCCGGAAAGTTCAGCATTGATGTCGACTCGGGCGCCAGTGAAGCGGGCGCAGTAAAAGGAGATCTTGCCATCCGTTACCATCATGTCAAAGCGCACAACGCCAGCAGAGAATTCTCCCCACTCAAAAGAGACCTGAGTCCCACAAAAAATCGACCCGAAGTACACCCTACTCCCGCAAAATTTAGCCTCCCTGAAATTAAGAGAACCGGCAGTAAGTAACATTCCCTCAACCAAGACATGTCCGCCGGAAAAAGATGCATGTTCAAAGTTGACGCTATTTGCGGAAATTTCCGAACCACTGAAGGTGACGTTAGCACCCGAGAAAGTCGCTGCCTTGAATGTCGTCCCACCCGAGAACTTCGTGTCGTTGAAGATGATGTCGCCTGAAGTGAAATCGGCCTGAACAAAGGAGACCCGACCCATAAACTTTGCACCACGGAAATCAGCTCCGTCAAAGGTGGCGCCGCTAAAGTCGAGGTCTAGCCTGCACCAAGACTCTTGCGAGGCAGGCTCCTGTAAGTGGGCATTTACCACGTCAATAATGGCAAAGCGAACTTCTCGTTCCCCGGATCTAGCCTTCTTAGACTTGGGGTTATAAGCCATCCTTATATAGGCGCACAGCACATCGACGCATACTTGCTGTTGGGCTGGAACTCCGGCCTTCCTCCAGTCTTCCGCTAAGGCAGACATTGCGTACACACCTGCTAAACGCACTGCTGGTTTATCATGACCTAATTGTGCAGACGCGTTGGCATACCTTGACCGCAGCTCGGTAGTGTCTGCCGCATAATGCTTTCGTAATTCGAGAGACTGTTTTTCGCGGTCCAAAACATGCTGTTCCTCCGCTGTCTGCTGACGTCTATAAGCGAGGAGCGCTGCCCCGCCTAGTCCGAAGAGTCCTACGGTGGCAATCGCACTTCGGGTGACGTCATACCATCGAGCAGAGTCGAGATTGAGGCGCCACTCCCAAAGCCATGTCCCCGAGGCCATTTGCGCGAAGAGGATCTCGACGATGACACCAAGAGCGATCCCAATTCCGCTCCAGAGAACTAGAGCCGAAAAGATCGAACGGTTGGTGCCGCTACCATTTTCTCGGGATCCACTTTCGTCTGGGACTTGCTCTATGTCCGCATTTGGCATGGGGCAGAGCCTACTGTCCTTCGCCGTGAAGCAAAAGGCTGCTACTGGGGCACCAAGCGATCGCTGAACGCGGCCAAGAAGCACTTAACTCCCTAGGATTGCGCGCGGACACGCCTCGATCAGACCTTTGAACCCACGCCACGGGCGTTCAATTCCAGCGCAAAAGACGATGACGGAGCCGCACTAACGGCACTCGCGATCGAAAACCCGCTCTGGTGTCATGCCGTGCCGCCGAAACACACCCATGAACGACCGAAGCATCTTCGCTGTTTGTCATTCTGATCCCCATCATCGCTGGGCGGGTCCTCCGCGCAACCAGGGCGCGACGCGCCGGTCACAAGCCAAAGTTTCCTTCGGCGTTCATCCGTCGCTTGTTTCCTCTCGAAATCTTGCGCCGCTCCCGGTTCCCCAAGTTGCTGCACTCCGGATGCTCAAACCCCAGCGGTGATTCCGCTATCAGAACACTCACACATCTGACTGACACGCCCTGTGCCGGCCAGCCGCTGAAGGAGAAAGGAAGAAACATGCAATCGCTCACCATCAAAACCCCCGCCGACGTCCTCAGTTTCATCGGCCACACCCTGGGCTTCTGGCCCGAAGAAAGCCTGGTCTGCATCACCCTCGCCGACAACCACGTAGGGGCAACTCTCCGCGTCGACCTGCCGAAGCCAAGCACCGAAACCAGCTACGCAAAGATGGTGGCCGGATACCTCAGCCACGACTCCAGCGCCGAAGGTGTGGTCTTCGCCGTCTACACCTCGGAACCAATAAATGGCGAACACAAGCCACGCGCGGCAACCATCGCAACGCTCACGGGCGCCCTCGCCGAGCGAGGACTCATCATCAGGAAAGGACTCCTCGTCGGAGACCAGACGGTATCACAGTACGACGGCGATCCCCAGAAGGGCGTCCGGCTCCCCCTGAGTGCCACCCAATCCGGCCAGATCAACGCCGAAGCTCGTCTACCGCGGCAGTACCATCGAACCCACCAACCGCATCACGCTGCCAGCATCGACCAAAGAATCCCAGACCCGAGATGTCGTTGAGAACCGTGTCACCGCAACCCAAAGCCTGAACCACTGGGACGCAATGGAACAGGCCTGAACGCTCAGGACAAAAATGCTCGAAGCGAAGACATACCCAGATGACGAGCAGACCATCGGCCTGATCGCGAACCTCCAGTTCCCGCCATCCGCGACCAACTCATGGCCGACATCGCCAGAATCGTCGAACCCATGCACCGGATCCTCCCAGCCCAAACACACGGCAAACCGGCGTGGTCCCGGGTCGGGTGGGCTGAGCTATTACTCGTTCATGCCTACACGCACAGCGGCGCTAGGCACTCGGCTCCATCCCTGACTGGCATCGCGTTCATCAACTGGTGGGAAGGCAGAGGCAGCAAGGCCCACCAGTTCCTGGAACTCGCCCTAGAAGCCGACCCCAACTATCGCCAGGCCAGGCTCCGCGACCGAATGATCGGAACCGGTCCGGTCGCTGGCAGGAGCATGGACAAGGGCACTGCCTACCGGGGCCGGGGACTCGAAGCGTCACAAGCCCCGCAGTCAGAGGGATACGGACGACGACGGCGGCCGGATCGGAGCCAGTTCTCCACCGCCGCGTTTCATCCGTCCGGATCGGAATTCCACTCCTGCGTGTGCTCCGCGGACGGGAAAGTGAGCAGCGTCGGCAGCTCGGGGCGCCGGGTGACGAACTCGCGAGAAATGGCAAAAGGTGTCGACCGGTCCCCTTCGTTGTGAATGACAAGCAGGGGGACACTGAGTTCGTCCGCCCGTGCCAAGAAGTCCAAGGCATGAAAGTTCAAGGGCGAATCCAAGCCAGTGATCCAGCGCGTTCCGGAAGAACCAAGCATCTGCAGTCCAAGCCGTGCAACCCAACCAGGAAGCATGCTGGAGCGCGCATTGGCCACCAGCGTGCTACTCCAATCGATAACCGGTGCATTGAGCACGAGCCGAGAGATGCGGTCCCGGAAGTCCGAAGATGCCGCCAGCTGAAGGGCGATTGAGGCACCGAGAGACCATCCGAAGAGCACTATATGGCGTGCCCCTTGCCCAACGGCATACGAAACCGCCGCTTCAACGTCGTGCCATTCGGTCTGCCCAAGTGATACCTGTCATCCAACGATGCAGGAGAATCACGGTCGTTGCGGAGTGACACAACCAAGGATGTGTATCCCAGTCGGTCCGTAACGGGCACACCGCGGAGGGCGCCGGCTCTCGAACCACCCAAACCATGGATGTGGATTGCCCACGTGGAAGCATTCCGCGACACTTCTGTCGATGTGAACTTCCAGGCGGGCGCCACGCCGTTCTCAACTGGGATCTGGACGTCAGAGTATGGCAGCCCCACGGCCTCCGGCGTCGAATAGACGTATCCGCTCCAAATGCCGGCCTTGGCAGTCCTGAGATCCCCGGAGTCAACCCGTTCAACGCGCCGGGTTACCGTCCCTGCAGCATCGTCAGAGGACACGATCTCTCCAATGCAGGCATGCCCTCTGCCGCTGGCAAACCTCCCACCGGACAGACGGTGCAGTCCTCATGGTCCGGCCATCACCGGTCCAACAGTCGGCCTGGCTGGCTCTTCCACTCCTGCATACGTAGCCGGTTGGCTGACCCGCGGGTCTGCACCAGCGGCTGCGATCCTCCCTCCAAACCCACGCGGATTGGTGATTTCGAGGATGCCCTTGGTGGCTGCGGTGACGCGGCCGAGGACCGACCTGGCTACATCCACCCGGGACGTTGGGTGTGGGCTGTACATGTCCTGCTCGAATGCGGAACGCTGAGTTCGGATTACAGAGTCTGCCCATCCCAACAGGTACAACGCTGATTGCTCCCCGCGGTCGATCCCATGGGCCCTCAGCACTGTATAGGCGACCGATTCGGCCTCGACCTCGGCAAGCCCGCGATGGTCCGCACTGCTGCCATATAACCGCCCGACCTCGTCGTTTGGCCCGTGGAGGAGCACATGCCCAAGCTCGTGGGCAAGGACCGCCGAACGCTCTTCTGGGCCCAGCCAGGCACCAACTTGGATCCGGCGCTGCGTGAAATCCGTAAAGCCACTCGTCAGCCCGTACTGGGCATCCGTGACGTCGACCCTGAAGCCGTGCCGGCTCGCCACTTCTGAGAGGGACCGCCAGAGCTCAGCGGCGTCCGCCTCCGGTCCGTCGATGGTGCGGGGTACCAACAGTGGTGTTCCCCTGTGTCTGCGAGACGTCAAAGACCGCCTGACCACGCCAACCTACGATGATTGTCTTTTTTCCATCGTCGACAGCACCGCGTGGCAGCTTCTCGCCGGGAGAAACCTGCTGCCGCGTGCCGTCAGGAAGAGTCACCTGTTGGACTCGTGACGTGCGGGGGGCGATCACCCACAGTGCGTGCTCGCCACGGAGAACGGTGCGGCCGTGGCGTTCCCATTCCTTGTACCCGGCAACCAGGGTGGGCTCCTCGGTGCCGCGCTGGGCCATCTGCATCATGAGCAGGGCGACGTTGCCACCTGAGTAGCGCCAAAGCGTTGCCGAAGCGTCCAGCAGCACCTGCCAGTGCGATGGCGATTCAACGGCCTGCTCCAGGATCGTATGGAGATCATCCGTCAGTGCGGCGATGCGCTCTTCCGGTGTCATGCGGACACTGCCGGGGTCAGTCAGGGCAGGCGCGGCTTCTGCTGCCACATAGTTCGATACGTCTTCAGCTTCAGGGGCCACGACAGCGCCCTCCATACTTCTCGGGTTCCACCAGGAGTTCGTTGGGAATACCTATTCATGTCCGCGCGAGCGAGAACGGCATGACTCAGAACTCGATCCCGAGTTGGTGTGAAGTGGCCTGCCACTCCACGAAGTCGGGCGCGTCCACCCTCAAGATTCTGAGCGCGGGTTCCTTGTGCGCTTGCAGGCCGACGCAGCCGGTAGCCCGGGTATGCATCCGGCCAGACGCTCGGCGGCGTGTGGCAGCCTTTCGTGAAAGGCCAGCGGCCCGAACCCATGATCGTCTCTGGCGCAAGAATCAGAGTTCCCTGTGGCGATTCTCCTTCAGACCGATCCCGCAACGTGTCGCTGACATCCGGACTGGGCCATGAAGACGACCATAGACATTGCGCGTTACTCGACCCTCTTTCGATCGGCGACACCGGGCCCATTGGTTCCGATCCGCCATGGGTCGATTGGGACGTGAGCGGGAGTCCTGAAAGTTGAGCTAAAGAGGTGACACGAGGCGGAACCAGATATCTCCACTGAATTAATCGATGCACACCCCGCCTGAGTTCGACGCTAGGAAGCACCTAGACCCGCTCAGCTCTCTGGAGACGTCATCTTATCGGGCTGCCCAGGGCCGGAGCCCCGGCATCCCCCGGGACGCCGGAAGAAGCACTCCTGAACCTCGACCCGGTCTAGGCGGCCGTCATGGAGGCCTAAGCTATCGTCTGCGCCGCCGCCCAAGCGGAATCACCACGGACCCGTCTTCGCTTCGGCGTCATCAGTTCTCTGTCGTGTCCGAAGGCAGGCGGGGCCCCAAGAACCATCCTGGCACTGCAAGGGACTTTTGGCACTGCAAGCCACGTCGGTCACCGTCCAAGTTCACCGGCGTTGATCGGGCTTTGTCGAAAGTATCTGCTCACTGCAATGTCAGCTGCTGATGTATGCGCTGCTCCATAAGCTTTGATCCGCCTTGAGCTTCTGGGCCCTGATGACTTCGGACTGAGTCCAAAGCGTCGCGAACCTCCCTCTGGATGCGGAACTCTGACATGCCCGCGTACTTTGCACGAATTTCTTCCGCCAACCTCAGCAGTTCCTTGGGAACGCCTTCGAACCGGGCGATCTGTGTCGCCAAGGGCAGCGTGGTTGTCTCCACTTCAGTTCTCAACGGTCCAAGCCGAAGGATCTGTGACAAGAAATCGGGGCTAAGGATTGGCGAAGCGGGGGCATCATCCCCCAAGTGCTCCCTTAAGTGCTGTTTCAGCCTCATCGCCGTCTTGTCCAATGTCAGCCACCACGCACGGTAGCCCATAGGAGAATCAGAACTCTGTTTCCGAACTTCAATGACTCCCACGGTGTTCTCGACGTCGTGTGCCACCAGTCGGCTGACAGTCCCAGGGTCGATGGAACCATCTGCCCGCCGCCGGTCATGGGCTTCGTTCCACAATTCCTGAACGGCGCCCCTCAAAGTGGTATCAGCATTGTCGGCGAGCTCCTTGAGGCTTCGTCGCTCGATCCCAAAGTGGTACTTCAAAAACGCGCGGACGTCGTCTTCCGGGCGGGAATCGCCTCGAATCTCCTCCAGCCAAGAGTTAAAAAGTGCAGGATCCTTTCCGGACAGGACGAAGGTGGCGAAGACGAAGGGAAGTGCTCCGTTTGTCTCGCTGGACCGCCGCGAAGCGAATCCCGCGCACTTATGGAGATGACTGTTGATCTCCTCGACTACGCCATCTGTTACATAGAGGTTCAGCCCAGCGGCCTTTGCCGCCGCAAAGAGGTTCGTGTAGTGGCGTTCCGTCGGATCGGTGACCAATAGCTCGCCCAATAAGGGGAGAATTGCAGTGGTGTCAAGCCAGATGTCCCCGTCGGCAAAGACCTTAAACATTGTCTTCTGGACATCAGGCGTAAGCTTCAGGAACGCGAAGAGGGTGTACGCGTCAATCATCCTTCGAAGGTGCGTCCGCGACTCTTCGCTTGGTCCATCCAAAACCCGGAGTATGGCGGTAGCAGCTTCGTTAGGGTGCAGGACCCCTTCGTAACCGTGCTCTGTCAGATCGGCGCTCACTTGTGAGTTATCCAATTGGAAAGACTCGCCCTCGTTCACAGCAGCGGCGAAAGCCTCCCCCCGCTTCATGAGTACGAGTTCGAGCCCGTCTTTGAGCTTCCCGGCCTCAGCTGCAGTCCTTTCCGTCGACTGATCGAGTGCCGCCTTCAGGCCGAATATGCCTGCAGCCAGGTCTTTCAACAGGGAACTTTCACCCAGAAGGTAGTCGGCGGTCTGCTCTCGAATACGGGTTGCCTCGGAAAAGGCAAGACTGTAAGCATCTTCCTTCCGATTGAACTTGACCGGTCCCCCCTTGACGGAAAGACGTCTCAAGGCGCTTTCGGTCAGATCCTTGACTTGCCGAGGAGCCCCATGCGGAACGAGTTTGCCCATTTCGGCGTGAATAGTATCCGTAGAACGGACATTCTCCGCGTCGGAATCATGCAGTATCGACAAAACGAGCGACTCGAAGCAACTTTTGGTCAGGCTGCGGTCGTTAGCACCATCCCTCGTGTCCAACGTCAAATGGAGGAGTGCCATGCGGCCCTCCTCCCCGGTCAGGGGTTGAGCCACACTGCTCACGACCCCGCGAGCGCGCAGTAATGGATCTACCAGACGAGTGGCAAGCTCCTCGGCCGCAGCCGCCCTCTGTGTATTCGTGAGCTCCCGCTCCAGAAAATACGACTGGTCCAAAATATCTAGTAACACCTGGTGGTCGTCCCAGAGCTCCGTTTTCAGGGAGTCTCCGGACGCACCAATTACCCGCGGCGATACAAAGATGATTCGCTTAATTAGAGGAAACGTATCCTTCAGGCGCTTCTGAGTCTTCTTGATCTTGGCCGACCAGTCGGCCACTACCGAATATTGAAATCCTACGTCAGGAAAACCGTCAACAGAGAATAATTCCCCATCGCGGCCCCCGTCCCCGGAGGGGGAGGCAGTTGTCCGCAGCATCGGATAGTCCGAAACTAGAAATTCTGCTGCGAGGGTTTCGAAAAGACGCCAATCGCTTGATTCAATTTGTTCAAGGGCTAGTTTGAAGCGTGCTGCTGCCATACTTCGAATTCTAATAGGCCGAATCTGGAATGAACCCGTTGCTAGGAACCTGTGTCGAATGCTGGACGCGACCTTGGCCGATATCGGCCTGAACTTGCAGGTGTGCGAAGCGAGTACGTGCGGTAGGGAGACCAATGGATCCGTGCCCACTGATACGGCGATCCCGTCTCTGACCCAACACAACGGACGGCCGGTCGGTCCTGCAGGAAAGTCGCGGTCAAGCTTCGATCTACGGCCGTCGGGGCCCACAATTCATCGCTCACCAATTTCAGAATTCGTCACCAACTGGTGCGAAGCGGCCTGCCACTCAACGAAGTCCGCGTCATCGAGCCGCAGGATTCTCACCACCGGTTCCTTGTGCACTTGCAGGCCGACGCAGCCGGCAGTCCTAGTATGCATCCGCAGACGCTCGACGGCGTGTGGCAGTCTTTCGTGAAAGGCGAGCGGCCCGAATCCCGGATCGTCGCTGGCGTAGGAAGCCAGTTCCGCCCGCTGCAGGGCATAGAGCTCAGCCACGATCTCGGAGTGCCGCCACCAGCAATCCGGGACCACCGACGTCGTCAGTTGGTACGTGGCAACGAGCCATCGGACCCAGGTAGCCAGGGCGATCCAAACACTCCCGGCGTGGGCGTCCGTCATTTCCCGCCAGCGATGTGTCACTCCAGTTACCCGGGCCGGTGGCCGGAAAGCGGTGCGGAATAGTTCAGCGGTCAGATCGTCGTCGTCCGCTCCGGTCGACGGGATTTCAAAACGTTCGACGTCGTCACGGCTGTCCATCGCTCACCTCTTCCGTTGCTTGCTGCCGCGAACGGTGGCCATCGGCCAGGGTTCGTTCGAGCTCGAGCTTTGAGCGTCCGAGTTCAGCCGCATCTTTTCGCTTGTGCCATTCGCGCAGATCCAGGAGGATGGGGCGGGTTCGCCGCCCGAGCATGAGGGCTGTGCCGACCGGTAGGCGCCTGATTTCATGCAGCGGCAGGACTGGGCTCTCCCTGATCTGCTCGCCGTCCTGGCGGCCTTGCGCGGACCAGGAACGGGTGTTCAGGGTCAGGCTCCGCTCCCCCAGCAGTCCGGCGAGGGAACGTAGATCGCGCTCGTGCGAGCCGCCGCCGAAGATCACCTTGATGATGGCCGAATCCCAGATGGTTGCAGCCTCATCGATGGACCAACCCGTCCGGGCCTGCGCCAAGGACTGAAGGACCACAAGGGTCGAAATACCGATGCCACCACCGTCAGAAAGGGCGATGGGCAGGCCTGGCCACGGGGCCAGGTTGGCAATCTCGTCCAGGATCAGGGACAACGGTGGATCCAGCCGCCCTCCGGGAGCGATGAAGGCCATCTCACGAGCAGCATTGTCGATGTCGTCGATTAACGCCGAGAGATAGGGCCCGGCTGCGGCTGCTCCGGCGCGGGTGCCGATCAGATACAGCGTGCCGCGGTCGCGGATGAATGCTTTTGGGTCGAACTCCACCGACTCATCCTCGGGGTTCAGCGCGGCAAGCACCCTCGGGGACGACAGCGGCGCGACAGCGGCCGAGACCCCAATCCACGAGTTAGACGTGTTCCTGGGGTCATCCTCCAAGATGCCCATCAGATCGGCCTGCCAACCCAGCGCAGCCCCGGGCCGGCTAAGCACTTCCAGCGCCTCCCGCGCCAAGACGGGGCTGGAGGACCAGCGGCGAAACGCGCGGACGCCCTCCCCCGACAATGCTGCAGCATGAAGAAGGCATTGCAGGATGATCAGCGAGCGCTTTTGCCAGGCGGCATTCTCGCCCTTCATCTCCGTGTCCGCGGTGATGACGAGGGCCCGGCGGGTGGCGATGTCAGGGTCCTGGCAGCCCCGTACCGGAGACCAACGAAGCGTTGACGGGAGGCCGGACATGCCCTGCGGGTCGAATACGGTGACGGGTCTATCGCCACTGGCTCGTGCCGTCATGGTGACTACAAGGTTGTCGGCTCGGGTGGAGGTAGTGACTACTGCCCCGGGCGCATCGAGGATGGCATTGATGACTACGTAGAGGCCCTTACCCGAGCGCGGGGCGCCTTGAATGACCATCGATTCCTCCGTGGAGACGTGGATCGTCACTCCGCGCGAACGGCCCAGGGTCCACGCCACGTCCTGGATCCGGGGTTTCGCCAAGCCTGGCCGGGTGAATTTGCCGCGTTTCCGGACGGCTCGGGCTCCGAAATCCTGGAGAATTTCGGCGCGCTGGGCGATCCCCTCGCGTTTCAGGATGTCCTGGCGCAGCCACGCTCCTGATTGCTTCCACCGCTTCCAAAGCAGGTAACAGCCGACGGCGAGCGCCGCCACCAGAAGCAGCACCGGACCAACCACCCACCAGACGCTGCCCGTCCCGACGTCGCATCCTTGCGGCTGACGGACGATCCACTCGATTCGGCCTGCAATGAGTCCGACGGCGGCGCCCGGGCTGAAGGGCGACAGCGACATGGCACCGCAGCGCCAGAGCGTCAGGGTTTGGGCGACTGCTTGGACCAAGACGCAAAGACAGACATAGCCGGCCGCGGCCATCAGCCCGACCGTAACCAAAGGGTTGTCAGTGTTGCGCCGGTTCATGCCCGGCCTCAGATCATCCGGTCGTCGGTGCCGAAGACTGCCAGTTCATCGGTGGTGACTCTGTTGGCCACGATGAAAGAGCGGTTTCCGACCTTCCATAGTCCGACGCCTTTGGGAAGGTTCTCGACGTGCTCGCACTCAGCCTCAGTCAGTCCAAGGGCCTCTTTGGTCAGGCGCATGGCGTCGTGCTTTTGCCGGTAGATGATTCTGGTGTCTGCTTCGGTGAGCAGACCGAGGGCTTTCTGCCGGTGGCCGCTGGTGCTGTCGCCGATTTCGTTGAGGTCGGCGACTTTGTGCATTATCAGCAGGTTGGCGATGCCGTAGGTACGGGCCAGGCGCCATTGCTCGCTCATTTTGGCGAGCATGTAGGGGTCGGCCAGCATTCGCCAGCCTTCGTCGTAGACCACTAGCCGTTTGCCGCCGTCGGGATTGGTGACGGCTGCTTCCAGCCACGTGGCACCGCACGCCGCCGCCAGCGATAGCGCCTGCTCAGAGGCGCCGATCAACGCGGAGGTGTCCATCACCATCATCGGCGCTTCGGCATCGAACGAAACGGTTGACGGAGCGTCAAACATCCCTTCCAAGTCTCCGGAAACTGTCCGCCGCAGCGAGTGGCTGACCGCCTGTCCCCCGTCCTTGCCGACCAGCCCGACCGTTTCCCTGGACGGGTTCAGCAGGTGGTCCAGCACCATAGGCAGCGTGGGATTCGAATTCTCGGCAACGGTCTCCATTAGAGCCATATCCAGTGCCGTGTGCTCCACCGGAGACAGCGGCATTCCTTGCCGCATGAGGGAGACCAGTGCCACCAGCAGGTAGCGGCGGCGTTGCCGGACCACCGCCTGCCATTGTGCCTCGCTCAATGCGCTGGAGCGCGGTCCCGCATCGAGTGGGTTTACACGTGCGGACCGGCCCGGGCCAACGGAAATGACCTTGCCGCCCACAGCGTTGGCGACGGCGACCCACTCGCCCTTGGGGTCAGACGCGACGGCAGCCTTTCGGCCCAGCGTGATCGACCTAGCCACCAGGGATTTTCCGCACATAGACTTGCCGGTCCCGACCGTGCCGATGACGACGATTGATGGACCGCTGATGATGCCCTTGTCGTAGAGAATCCACGGATCATAGGCAAAGGCCCCGGCTCCGAACACGTCGGTGCCAATGTAGGTTCCTTCGTGGCCCAAGCCTGATTCGGTTATAAACGGGTATGCAGCGGCAAAGGTCATGGTGGACGCCCGGTGCGGTGCCGGACGCAGTCGGTGCGGCCCGCGCAGGGAGTTGGGTTCTCGGCTCCCCCAGTCGCCGAGTTCGTTCCGGTCAAACGCAGAAGCTGCCCTCTCTCCCAAGGCGTGGAGCGCGCCCTCCCATGGTTGGCTGGCTCCGGCGGCCGAGCGCCGGCGTCGTTCCTTCCGCTCCTGACGGCTCCCGCCAGCCGGCACGAACTGAACCGATTCGGTTGCCCGTGTCATCGCAGCCCCCTCCCGACGGGCAGCCCACCAGCGACGAACGCGGCCCACTGCTGCCCGGCTAACAGCCGCAGTTCGACGAACGCGCCTGCCGCAGCCGACTCCAGTTCCTGCCTGTGCCGGGCCAAGTCTTCGAGCGTGGGCGCAGTGATGGTCACATAGGCAGCCGGACGGACGTCCCCGTGGCCTGCAACGATCTCTTCCTCCCGCTGGGCAACTTCTTCCTCCTCGGCCCGTTGCTCACGAGTGAGTGGCCTATCGAAACGCGTGTTGATCCGTCGCCTGGTTTCGTGGGCTTCCTGGGCGGAGCGGATGTCCCGCAATGCCTCAGTTGTGGGTACCGCCCGGATCACCTCGGTCACCGTATGGCGAAAATCGCCGACATATATCAGCGGATGTAAGAAGCCAGGGAAGACTTTCTGCCTGGGCCACTCGGCGATCCAGAAGGTTTGATGAAAGCCCGTGTCCGTGCGCAGATAGCTCCAGTGCTCCACGACAGCCATTGGACCCGCCGGGAGGCTCTGAACCTTGGAGTCGCCGTCGTTCTGTTGGGGCGATGCCAAGGCCCCCGGATCGAAGACACCACGGACGACGTCGAGGATGCCCGCCTCGGGCAGCCACTCCTCCACCCTGACATAGTGAGTGCCCAGCGCCGTAGTCATGGCCTCGACTTCCAGCCGCAGGACACGTTCGACGCCGACCAGTCCCCCGCCGCTCTCCCGGATCCGGCGTCGAGCTTTGGCGGTGTCCACAACAAGGGTAAGCAAGAGATCATGGCTCATCGCCGAGCCAGCGGCGGAGATCAGGTCCTCGTAGGCTCGCTGTCCCCAGGTGAGTTCCCCATCTCGGTCCGCGTTCGGGACGATCCGGTCATAGAAGTCGCGCAGCGCGGAGGAAGGATAGGGCACCGTGTGGTCCTGCACGGCGATTCTGGCAACGCTGCTGCGCTGGGCCAATCCTGCCTGCACCCGGGACCATGACTGCACAGCCCAGGCCTTGTCGTCAGCGTCCAACAGAGCGAATGATCTGGTGCTGCACCGCAACACGGCGATGGCTTCCCTGCCGCGGGCGTCCACCATGAACGACTCGCCGCGGGACGTCCGGCGCACCTCCAGGTTCCCCAATCCTCCCGGCAGCGCCAGCCGCCCGGCCAAGGCAGCCCGTTCAGGCCTCACCAGAAAGCGGGTCTGTTTCGTGGCCATCCTGACGACGAACAGCGCAGCGTGGCTGGCCCACACCGGGTAGGGAATCCGTGAGTACTGCAGCAAGCCGAGGAGTATCAGCGCCAACCACATCGGTCCCGAGGCGAAAAGGCCGGCAGGCCCGCTGACCGTCGATGCCGTGCTGGCCACCAGGACACCGCCAGCGAGGAAGAGCAATTGGTACCACTTCAGACCCATAAACAGGCCGCGGCGCTCATACCTAGGAAATTTGACGGCCTCGAGAGCCCGGGAGTTCTCAGACACGGGAATCACCATCCTTGGGTGGCTGGACGATTGGTTGCCGCGGCTTCAGCGGCCGCACTGGCGGCGCCGCTACAGGAACGGCTTTGGGATCAGTTGCGGACTGGGGCGACCGCGGCCATGCGGGCTCGAGGCTTGGCCAAGAGCAGTGCGACCACGACCTCGGACCACCGGCATCGAGCACATCAGAATGAAGGCCAGGGCCCAGACCACGATGACGGCCAAGGCAGTGACGACGACAGCCCCAGCCGCGCCGCCAGTGGATCCGGGCGCCAGTGCCACGACGTTCCACTCCCGGCCGGAGCCGGCGGGAGCTTTCTCGAAGCCGAAGAGCCGCATGAACAGCACGTAGGGGTCCGTACCCAGGGAGCCGAGCAGCGCCGTCGACGCCTCATCGCTGACCTTGGCGAGCTGGCGGACCAGGTAGACGGCCCCGGCGACCATGGGGATAGCGGCGGCGCCGCCCGCGAACGCCCGCACCAGACGGCGGGGCTGCTGGCTGATGAGAGCGGAGAGCAGTTGGAGGATCATCACGACGACGAGCGGCGTGAGCATGACGACGACCCACCAATTCGTCAGCCCTTCGATGGCGGTCCACTGCGAATCATCCACGTTGGAGACGCTGAAAGCGCCCGTGATGAATGACCAGATCCAGGCGGCGACGTTCTGCAGAATGTTCGCGAAGAACGACGTGATGGAACTTTGAACACCATCGTTGGCCTGGGACACGAGACCGCACCCGGGCGGCCACCATCCATTCAGATCACACTGAACCGGCATGACAAGCCGGGCCTAAAATCCGAGGTTGAACGCCGTCTGGGACCAGAGAATGTAGCCGTTGATGCCACCCAGGATCGCGGCCACGGGGCCAGTCCAGAGCAGGATCATGCCGCCGCCGGACGCCAGCCGCGACGATTGACTCAGCTTTCCCGCCAAGAGCATGGCAGCAGCGACGATGGCAACGATCGCGATCACGATGAACGCGCCAACCAAGATGCCGCCGCCGATCTGCTTCAGCGACTCAAGAAAGGGAAAGCTGGCGTTGGGGGTGATTCCCGGGTCTACAGCTGCCATCAACATTGGGCGCTCCATTTGTTGTCTTCGATGGGTGTGAGGGGTTTGGGTTCACGACTTCATTGAGACGGCGGGGTGGGGCGACATGACTGACGCTGTTACGGATTCGGGCCGCAGCGCATTGGCACACTGCTCGGACTATCGCACTATCGGACTACGCAAACTTTCGACGGATGCTAAAATCGGTGGAAAATACGCAGACGTTCGCAGCGATTTCGCCGTCGCTGTGTTGGATCTCTAGACCGCGAACGTATGGGTTCTGGGAGCGGGGAACCTAAAAATATGTGCAGAACTCTTAGGCGTCATCGAAATTGTTATGCGCCAGAAGGGCCTGTTCTCTTTGCAGCGGAGGATCTGGCTTGCATGGCTGGAGAACAGACAGTCGCCAGGAAGAATTCTTCTTCCCGAAGAGACCCACCCCTACTGGTTATTTGAACCACCTGCAGAGCACGACCCTTCGTGCGACGTTGGGGCACCTTGAGTGGATCTCTATAAGGCGGCAAGGCATGCGTCAACCGGTATTGGAAGTCATGCCATAAAACGTACCGCGTTGCATGATCTGCTGCCCGGCTACTCGATGCGCTGACCGGCAAGGGCTCAAAGGCCACGCTGGGCAATTCAAGGGTGAAACATGCTCCTTCATTCTCCATTTCCGAGGAGCAGTTCCTGTCAGCATAAGAGCACCAGGAGAGACTCGGAGCCGTCATCGGCGTCGTTGCCCAACAGGCAACAGGAACTTCGCAGTGGCTTCCCCGATATGAAAAGCCGTAGATCTTCGCGGTATCCCCGGTACGACCTAGTCAAGCCCTAAGCAGGGGGCTTCATTTGATTGGCCAGTGCGCGTCGCGGCTGTTCCTAGGTACAACCGTGGGAGTGGGCGATGGGCTCAGGGACTGACCTTGGCCTTTCGTATTTGGTCCGGTTCCCTCAAGATGCCCGTGCGCATGTCCGACTGATCCCTTGCCGTGGCCAGCGGGGTTGTGACGATGGTAGTTGGAGCCGTTTGGATACAACGTGTGAGTGTCAGGACCTTTGAGCGGCGGCGTCGACCCACCCTTGGGCTCGATCAGCGTGTTGCCATGCGGGTCGACGATAAAGCGACCGACCTCGTGGCCAGTACGGGTATCGACTGTTTGCCGTGCTGCCCTGCCCTGCCTGAGACGTCCGGGCCCGAGCAGTCCTGGGTCAATCATGTTGGCCATGGCCGCCATCGCCTCCGGAAGGGACTTCGCGCGGGAGACGGCAATCTGTGTGTCAATAGCGTCCATCACGAACAAGGTACCGCGCCCGATGGGCGTGAGATGCAGTCCGATGAGTGTGGCGACCTCCATCCCACGTTCGAGAGCCTCGGTGGCACCGAAGGCTTGGCCCAGTTGCTCGTCGCTCATGCCTGCAATCTCAGTGCTCCAGAATCGTGCGTTGTCGAAGGCCGATTTAGAGACCTGACGTGGGGAAGTCTCGTGGGCGAGGAGCATCCAGTACTCGTTGTCGAGCGCTGAGAAGATGTTCCCGTTGATCTCTTCGACCGGTCGGCCCTGGACGTGTATTATCTCGCCGCTGCCTTGGAGGAGGATCTGTTCGTCGATGGTGCCTGCCGTCCATGCAGACTCCGTTCCAACCAACACCGCGGCATGGTCAACGCGTTCGAAGCCGGTGCTGGCGACTTGGGCCCAGGGGTTTCCCTCCGCATCCATCACGATCTGTCCCGTGGCGTCCTGCGGTGCGAGGCCTGTCGGGTCGATGGCGCTGACTGGGTTGCCGCCGCAGTAGGCATAGGCGTTTACGCCTCCTGACAGTCCGGAAGGGTCGGCGGAGGTCCATTGTGCGAGGCCTGGGGCATAGTACCGGGCTCCCATGTGGTACAGGCCTGTGTGTTCATCGCGTTCTTGGCCGCAGAAGCGGTAGCGTTTGCGCGCATATCCCCCAAAGCTCGTTTCGCCATAGGGAGTATATTCTTCACGATTAAGGAAGGCCCCGGTCCCGTCCACAGTGACGGAAACGCTGGCGAGGTGGTCGGCGAGGTCGTATCTGACCGGCGGGCCCGGGTCCTCCGGGTGTGCCGAACCGCTGCGCAGGCTGGCCACGCGGCGGACGCCATCGGAGACGTGCAGGAGATCATTCTCGCCAGTCAATGGGCCATGCTGCCAGCGATGATGCTCGAAGACACCTCCAATGTAGGTTGTGATTTCGACCGCACCGTCCTGGGTACGGACGATTTTGGTGACCCGCTGGCCGGCTCCGTCATACCGGTACTGGGTCTGCACCGAGGGCCCGGCTGTTCCGGAGCCCTCAGCGAATGCGATTAGTCGGTTTGCGTGGTCCCAGCTGAAGTGCCGTGATGTCGTCTCGGCCACGAGGTTGCCGCTCTCGTCATATTGGTACGACAAGGTGGCGCTGCCCACGTCCAGCACGGCGAGACGGTTCGTCTCCGGGACTATATTGAATTTGCGCTTGAACACCGTTCTACCGCCTGCGTGGCGCAGTTGTTGCAGGGCGCCGACGTCGTCGTAGGTGTAGCTCTCCGTGTAGGCCGCGGTGAGACTGCTGCCGTCTGCACCAGGGATGGCCGGAGCTCCGGCGCCACAGCGACGCACATCCGCCCAAGGCTCGGCGGAAGCGGACTGGGCGCATTCACGGCCCTCGGCGAGCACGAGCCGGTCTAACGAGTCGTAGCTGTACCGGCGGACCAGAGCGTCGCCGGCGACGGCCAAGGCCCGGAGTTGGGGGTCAGCGATCCGGCCCGCGCCCGGGGCGCCGCGGATCCCGCAGCCGGGGGTACGTTCGGTGATCTCGAGCATGTTGCCGAGCAGGTCGTAGCTGTACTGCAGGTCCTGCAGTGGGGCTCCGTTGACTTTGTAGGTAGGGGCACCTGGCCCGGAAGGCGGGGGTGTTGTGTACGGTTCGCTGCGCAACCGCAGCGGGCGCCCGTTCGTGGTGTCGTAGCAGTACCGGGTCAGGACCCCGTTGCCGAACACTGTCATTGTGTGTCGCCCGGAGGCATCGTAGGCGATGTCCTCAACCACGGGCGTCCCGTCGACGCGGACCTGCCGGAGGGCGCCGGCGTTGTCATAGCTTAGTTGCAGTTCGCGGCGGCTCATCCCGGCTCGGCCCGGACACTTGAGGGACCGCGGTTGGTCGAGCGCGTCGTACATCCAAGACAGCAAGTAGGCAGAAGGATCTAGCAGAGCACCGGCGTGCTCATCGAGGGACGTGTTGGCGGGCGGCTCCCAATCGACGCGGAGTGCGGCGGGGCGGGTGGAATCATCGGCGCCGACGGGTCGGTCGAACCCGGCGAGGAGGACGCCTTGGTTGAAAACCTGGCGCTCCTCCTCGAGCACGTTGCCTTGGAAATCGTAAGCCAGACACCTGCGAAGCCCGGCCTCATCGTGGTGCTGGTACAAGGCCAGGAGTCGGTTGGCAGCCTTGCTCGCCGCACGCTGTTCGGATGGTTGCGCAGGTGTCCCGCCGTCGCCGTACTCGAGCCGCTCACGCAGCGTCACGGTCTCCTCTCGAGTGTCCCTAGCCCATCGGCGGGCCGGCCGACCGATCACGTCCTGGGCAGTTAGGGCAAGGGCACCACGGCTATCTCTGTGCTCCACCTCGTTGCCTAGGGCGTCAGGGACCGATCGGTGGACGCCGGCGTCGAGGCTGTCGCTGCGGAGCGGGTGTCCGGTGAGGTCATAGACGTAGCGGTAGGCTTGGCGCCCCAAGGCGTCGGTCACTGAGAGCAGGTTGCCGGCAACGTCGTACGCGAAACCGGTAGTCACGTCGCGCGGGGGCGCCACGGCGTCGGTCCCTCCGTTCGAACGGGCGGGTGCACGGTGCCGCTGGACGCGGGTCACCTCCCGGCCCAGGGCATCGACCACGGTGCTGGTCGGCGTATTCCAGACGTGGGACCATCCGCGGGCCTGCTCTGGGTGTGTGCGCCCGGCGTTGTCATTGCTGTCGTAGAACGATGCCTCCCACGGTGTCGGGAGGAAAGCAACGGGATTATTGAGTTGGACCGGGACGCCAGGGACCAGCCGGTTCTCAGAGCCGTCCGGGAGGATTGTGCGGATGACCCGCCCAAGGGGGTCGTACTGTGTTTTGGTCGTGTGCCCGGGCGGTTGCCCGGCCCTGGGTACGTACTCCCATCCGGTGTCGAAGCAGGGCTCGAAGACCTCGACCACTCGGCCCTTGGCGTCGTAGGTTCGAGCACCGCTGACCACGACGCGTGGTGTGCCTTCGTTGGTCAGCTGACCGGTAACTGCGCGACCGGGGTCGGGGTCTCCTTGCACGGGGAGCAGGCCGCCGCCGAGGACAGGGTCACCGAAGACGACGGATTCGGCAGAGGCCCGGGTCTGCACGATCCGCCCGAATCCATCGGAGTAGGTCACCGACGTCACCATCCGGTTGCGATCGGCATCTGGGACGTCAAGCGATTCGGCGTGGTGCAGCCGCCGCTCGGTGCGCACGGAGATCGGGTGCGGTGAATCCCCAAGGGTTGAGCCGGTTCCGTTCAGGTCGTAGGTGAAGCGGACACTGGGTTCCTCCAATGTGTCTCCGGGGCCGGCGTCCGGGTCACCTCGCTGGACGATGCATTCAAGAAAGCCCAGGGGTGAGTAGCTGACAGTGCTCTGGTTGCCGTTGACGTCGGTCAAGGTGGCCGGTTTGAACACGCGGTAGTCGTTCTGGGCGCGGGTGACCAACCCCACCGGGTTGTGTACGGACGCGGGGAGCAGGTCGAATTCGTCGTAGTCAACCGTGGTGTCCCGTTTTCCGGCGGCGGTGCCCAACGGGTCGCGGGTGACGATCGGCAGGCCCCGGCCCCGGCGCGGAGCGTCGTGGCCTCCGAAATCATCCTGCACGTCGTATCGGATGCGTTCGGCGTTCACGTAGTACCCGGGAAGGTGGGCCGGGTCGCCTTCCTCAAGAACATAGCCGGCGAGGGGAGGCATCTGACTGCGGAATTCGGGCGGGTACTCCGGCGTCCAGGGCGTTGACCGGCCGGCTTGCAGGTATGGTGGCAAGCCGGGCTCGTCATGACCTTCGGGACCGGCGTAGGCGAGACGAAAGAGCTCTTCGGTGGCCACGAGGACTTGCCGTCGGGTGAGCGCGCCGAACGGCCCCACCTGGCCTGCGGGGAGACCGGTGAAGGCGGGGCCATCGAAAAAATTCACGGTGTGCCCGGTTGGCTCTAGTTTCAGGACCCCATCGGGCGCAGTGGCCACATCCAGTGCCTGCATCCCGCCAGAGTCCCGTATGTCCCAGCTGGTGGTCGTTGCGATGCGGTCCCGGAGGTGCAACGCATCGTCTGTCGGTGAGGCAAAGACGATGCGTTCCCGAGCTGCGAGGTAGCCCTGCTCGGGCTGGTCGGACAATCGGTGCCAGCCTTGTGGGCACGCCACCGTGGTGCGCACACGGGCCTGGCCGAACGGATCGTAGTCGTCAGCAACAGTGATGACGGTCAGCGGGTCGTTCCCGCGTTCCCATTGGGTGGTCCGCTGCGCTACCGGGTGCGGAAAGAACACCCGGACGCGGTCCGTCCCGTCCGGGGGGTGGCTTTCCTCCCGCACGGAGTAGGAGGTCTCGGTGACCGTGTAGGGGCGGTCGCTTCGACCGGCGCCGTCCAGGGCGTACAGTTCGGTACGCAGGATCGAACCGCGCAAGGCACGGAATGCGTCGCCCCGGGCAGTAGGTGGCAGCCGGTCCAGCAATGCGCTGAGCTGCTGTGAACGGCTGAACAGAGGTGGGTCCCCAGTCCAGGCCCGGCTCAGGATGTCCGCCTCGCGTCGCTCCTCAGACTCCTCCCCGACCGGGCCGAGATGGAACCACGTCCGCAACAGTGTCGCGGGCGAGGGGCCGGTGGTGGCATCCTCGAAGGCCTCCATGTCGAGTCGGTCGACTACCCCGAAGCCGCGAAACTCCCGCTCGGCACCGTCCCAATAGCCTTGGGAGTACCGGAACCGGGACGACAGTGTGCCTCCCGAGACACGGTCGGCTACGGCGACTGTCTCTACGACATGCACCGGGAACGGCAGCGGCGTGTCCCAGCGGGTGCTGGCGTCGTCCTCGTCGCGTTGGTATGCCGTGGTGGAAGTGGCGTAGGTGATCTGCGTGGTTGCGCCAATGTGGTTGTCTATGCCGGCAAGCAGATACGGTTTTGGCCCGATGACGTCGAGGAACTGGTAGCCATCATTCGTGTCCGCGTCGACGTCACCGGTATCATCGGACCACAAAATGCCGTGGGTGCCGGTGCCGAGCATGTCGAGCAGCCGAACCGCGTCCGGATCCTTTAGCCGCGGGATTCCCCCGATCGTGGTCGGCGGTCCCCATCCGTTGCCGCCGCGGTTGATCCAAAACGTCACTTGGCGGGGGCCGACGTAGACAACGTCGTCGAGCCCGTCGCCATCGAGATCGCCGAGCAGCACCCGCCGAGGGTCAAAATCGGCTCCAGGAACGTCGCTGGGGAAAACTGGAGGGTCCTCCATGGTGATCCGCGGTGCCCACCGGCCGTGACCGAGATAAGGCCAGTAGTCGATGCGGCCTTGCTGAAGTAGGACGATGTCCTGAAGCCCGTCGCCGCTGAGGTCTGCAAGCTTGACGCGGGGATCGGAGAAACGTACATTTGGGAACTCTTCGGCGGGGCCACGGCTCCTGAGCTGCGGGCGCTGCCAGCCGGTGTGGGGGTCATTGAGGAACAGCTCGAAGTCCTGCCCGGTGCGCAAGGCGTCAACGACGCCGTCGCCATCAAGATCAACCAGCCGCAACTCTGTGTCGTCAAACGCGATGGAGGGGGCCTGCGGGTACTCTACGAAGCGTTCCCACCGCCCTCCGAAGCCCTGTGGGAAGTAGCCGCCGCGGCCGAGTACGAGCAGGTCGGCGCGCCCGTCGCCGTTGAGGTCGGCGAGCTGGACGCCGGCTTCGGCCAACGAAACGTTGACCGGTATTTCAGTTAGCGGGTGCGGACCGTCGAGGATTCCGTTGCCGCGATTTCGCCAAAATTGAGACGATCCGGCACCCAACTGCACTACGTCGGGTAGGCCGTTGGCGAACAGGCTCACGAGTTCGAATTCATTGTCGGCCAGGGACCTGATGGGTAGTGCCCCGTTGGGGGACCGGAGGGGAAAGGCTGCGGTGTTTCCGCCCCGGGGCGCCGTGTAGTCGAAGGTGAGCGGTGGCAGCCGCTGCGTCCGGTCCTCGTCGTGGCCCACGGAGGTGACGCTGCTCAGCAGCGACAGACCGTTCGCTGGCGCTGCGGTGCCAGGCAGCTCGCCCAATCGAATCCGGTCATCGACGTAATTGAGCTCGTAGCTTCTGACTAAACGGTCGGCGTCGGTCTGGACGTGGACTTCGATGCGTTGGCAGCGGAGCCGAGTGCGGACCTCGAAGCCGGCCCGGTGGTCGGAAAAAGGGTCGGGGCGGTCTGCGTAGACAAAAGTGACGTTGACGAGGAATCCGGGCTGACCGTCCCGTATCAGGTCGACATAGCGGACCTGATGCAGGTAGAGCTGATCCCAGGCGCGTAGGCCGATGGTGTTCCGGTCGTGTAGATACCGGTATTCGACGCGGTTGCCGAACGGGTCGAGTGTTTCGGACAGCCGCCAGTCGAAAACGTGGTTAGGATGTGCCGGGTCGGCTAGGGTAGCGACTTCAGCGCCGTTGCTACCCCCGTACTCGCTCGTGATGCCGTCTTTGCCCTGCACTTGCCAGATGTCAGAGTCGGACCCCCGCAACCGCTGTACGCGTGCGAAGGCTCCTTCGGTGCGAGGACGGTACGTGATGCCGGGGGCCGCTGGCCCGATGTCCACCAAGTCATCTAGGCCAGAGAGGATGAAGGTATCGGGTTCGGTTGTTTCGTGGTCGTCAAGGTAGCGAGGTACACCGGTTGAGGTTTTGCGGGTGATCCCTGGCACGTGGACTGACCAGCCTAGACCGAAGGGACCGTTGCCGCTGCCGGAACTATACGCCAACGTCAATGCCGGCTGTAGTCCGTTCCGGCCGGGGGGGATGGCGATTGGGATGCTGAGCTGGCCGGTTCCGGTGGACGGGTCCGGTGCGAACGTCTCTCCGATGCCTTGTATGGCTCCGCCGCCGCTGGGCAGCGCGAGGACCTGCGGGGAAATTCCGGATTTGTCGCTCATGTTGCCTCCTGAATCTATTCCTCAGTCTGTCTACCGGATTTCGTGCAGGATGAGCAGCATGAGGTCATCGAGCAAGTCGAGCTGCGCCGGAAGCGGCAGCTGTATTGTCCATGCACCTGCTGCGATCGGACGTTCGCTCTGTGGCACCATGTTGATGGGCTCGTCGAGGTTCTCCGTGAAGCCGCCTCCACCAGTGGTGCGTACCTGAATCAGAGAACGGTCCGGAGATCCGATTTCGATTTCCACTCCCGGCACGCCAACTCCATTGGCATCTAATGCCTGCGCTATGACTGCTTTGACCCTTTGTGTTGCGCCGCCGACCATCGCCTCGGAGATTTGGATACTGCCGGTAGATTTCTTTAGGCCCAAGAACACATCCGGGACATGCCGTCGTAGGGAAATGGCCAGGAACCGGTCGAGACCACCACCGGATTCAGGCTCCAGTTCGGCTTCGTAGGACGCGATCAGTGCCTGAACTTTAGGCCCGAGCCCGAAAGGGTCGCTGGCAAATGCTTGCGTATCCAAATGCAACACCACATCGGTGAGGTTGCGGGCTACCTCGGGTTCCAGGACGAGTCGCCACATGGCCGCGGGACCGTAACCCTCGGTGAGCCCGAGTTTGATGGACGAGCCCGTCTCCGACGAGGTGAATTCGCCGTCAAGTTCTTTAGTGTTGGAATCGAAATTGCAGACAACAATCCCGCCCACCGCGGCAGCAGCGGCATCACCGCTTTCCTGGGCGCTGAGCGCCGCATCCAACTCAGCTTCCGTCGGGATCAGCCGGACCGTTTCCGGGAGCATTGTCGCGGTGGCGTCCCGGAGCATGAATTGCCCCATGTGAGTGATATGACCGGTGATGCCGGTTGCTGGCACGAGTCCGTTCAACTCAACGCTCACGTCATTGAGGCGGCCCCAGCTGGACCCAGGACGCCGCTTGTCGAGTTCATACCGGGACAGCACGGCGTTCAGCTGGCCCGTTTGCTGAAATCGGGAAAACTCCAAGGGGAAGGCTTCCCTCAACGAGATCTGGTCGACGAACCGGTCAGTTTTTAGGCTGTCAAGGGCGACTTTCTCGACTATGGACTGGATGTCTTGCAAAAGTTCGTCTGGTGCAGCGATGAAGCCACCAGGGCCGGCTTCGTAGTCGAAACGGACGATACGCATTTCCGGGGCGCCCAGAAAGTACGCGGCCGCCCGTTCGAAGAGATACGCGACGAGTATTGCATGGTCCAAATAGCTGCGAGCCAAGTCCTCGTAGATTCGGGCCAAGGTATAGAACAGGTCTTCATTTAGCACTTGTCCTGCAAGGACTTCCCTTCGATCAGCAATGAAGTTCAAGCGGGCAGCAGCGATTTGTGCCTCCAATCCGGCGATGACCAAGTCTCGCTCCGCAATCTTTCGATCCAACGCCACGCTTCGCTGCTGCAGGGCAATTTCCTCACTCCGAGCAAGTTTGCCGATCACCCCTGTGGCTACACCCACGGCCGCGCCAACCGCGGCACCAACAGGACCCGCAGCAGCGCCAGCGATAGCACCGGACATCGCAGCTCCGCCCATGCTGATCGTGGAACTTGTACTGAACAAGTCCTGCTGCTGGGAAAGGATATCTGCCGCAACATCGACTCGGCCGACTTGATCTCTGGCCGAGGCTTCACGTTGCACGGCTATCTGGATAGTCTTTTCCGCAGCGTCCTCCTCCTCCTTAAGACGCGCGCTCTCAACTGCCAGATCATCTGCCCTGGAGCGGAAGGTGACGGCTTTCTCAACTGCCCCCCTGGCCAGATCAATATCCTGCAACGCCAGATTCTGCAAACCAGTGTGGCGCTGCACCGGCACCAACGAGTCCCGATAACCGAGGATATTGAGGTTGGCGTTGAGCTTGATTAGCTGCAGCTTCGATCGGCTGGTGATTTCCGCGGCAAGGGGATTTGCACCGGAGACTCCGGCATCCCGGACGACGGCCATTGCAGCATCGTAACTGCCGCGCGCACGGGCGCGCGTTGCGCTGCCGAGCTTTCGTTCGCTGCGGTAGGTTTGGTCGCCTAGCCGGAGATTTGCATGTGCTGCCCGGATGGCGACAAACTTTCGACGCACCTCGTCAATTTCCCGGTCTGCCAAGATGCTCTCGTAGAGCTCTAGTGCGGAGGCCGGGTCGTTGAGTCCCAGATGGCACTCGGCTCGAAGAGTGTTCAGCCAGAATATTCGCTCTGTGCCTTCCACTAATAGCTGGCTGTACTCCGCAAGCCGCCGCCGCTCCTTTGTGCTGAGGTCAGGACCGCTGTATCCAGGCAGGACCCCGTGCTTGAGCACCAGTTCGGGGTCACTGCCGGGAGGCGGGTTCCCGACGGGGCCCTCGAAGCTGAAAGCGATAGCTTCCCGCTTCAGCGCCAGGTCGATCGTTTCGCGGTCCATTGCTTCATCGACGGTGCCAATCAACTTCTTCAGTTGTTTGAGTGCAAGGACGAAGTCACGTTGTTCGATGAGTTCATAGACGCCTTTACCTTCCAATGGGCAGAGCAACTCCTCACCGCTCTCGTCGAGCTGAACGATAGATAGGGCGGGGTTCGCAAGAAATTTTCGCAGCCGCCCGCGAGCCCTACGGACTCGTCTGGCCTTGTCCACACCCAGCTCTTTAGAGACATCGGGATTAGTCGCTTCAGCAAGTTTCTGGCTGATACGTGCTCCCGACTTCACAAGCACCTTGACGGCAGGATAACCGCGGAAGACCTGAACGTCATTTTCGGGGAAGGTCACCACGCCAGTCCCCCATTCCAAAGGCTAAGGGTATCGAGTGAACAGAAGTATCGAACTATAGGAACCTCTTCAGTGTCCTCCTTCTCGGCGAAGAGCGGAAGGCCCACGGTGACTCATGGAAGATGAGCGTGTGCAGTGGTATCAAAGAATCCTTGTGATGCACGCGTAGAGCGTGTCACCGGCTGGCCGGTTCGCTGGCGGTAGTAGGCAGTTGGTATGGAGCTCACGATGAGTTAACCGGAGTCTTGGCATAAAGGTTCCGGTTCCGGATACCGCCGTGCTTCCAAGACCGGAAAGGCGGGATCCCAGGATCAGATGTGCACAGCGACGGGGCTGGCACCGTAATCATGCCCATAAGGCGCTGGGTCTGGTCCTGACGATCAAGGTTGTCCGACCTCCCCCGGCCGAAGTCACTGGTGTATGACGACTCGTCGACGCGCTGCGGTTCTATTGGGCCTGACCTAGTCCCGCGCCTGCGCCGGTTCGAGAAGCTTCAGATCGAGGACACGCGGCGGCGTTGCTTCTGCGGATCGCCTTGGCGACGACTGACCGGCGACTCAGTGCGTGCGGGGCCAAACCTGATCCGCGAGGCCGGTCCCAGACCAAGCGGGAACGTTGCTGAAGGACTCCATCCCCACGCGGACCTGGGTCGAATGGGAGGTGCCAGACCCGGATTCGTGGAGATCGACCTGCTCGGTCATGAGTGCGGCGATTCCCACTGCGTGTTCCGTTTCACCATGGGTATCACTGACGTCGCGGCGGGCTGGACGGAGGCCTTGTCGGTGCAGAACAAAGCTCAGATATGGGATGTACGCCGCGTTCAAGGAAGCCACCGAACGGTTACGAGTTCATAACTGGGGGATGATCCGTTGGTGCGAGCAGGAGAAACTGACGCTTACCCGGCTCCGGATCATCCAAGGCCGTCGATGCGACCAATGTCCACTAAGGTCGGTGATTTTAAAAGGTCGCCCGGGGTAACAAAGTTCGCCTCGATCGCTGGCGTCAGCAGGCCTTGGATTGCGCCGCGTGCTGCGGCCACACCCAATGTGGTGCCGATGCCAAACTCTGAGTCATCGAGTAGGGCCGTACTGAATGACACCAGCGAGGCCAGCATCTCTTCGTCGGTGGGCTCATCCGACTCTTCGACCTCGAATGATGGGGGCGGTGCTGGGGGCATGTCTTCGGTGACCAGGTTGTGGTCTTCCGCCCACGCGACAATTAGTGGCGCCAGTTCCTCCTCTGCAGCTTTGCCAGCTTCGTCGGGTTGGGCGGCTGTGACGTCAAAGCTTACAGGGATGCGAAAAGCCGCTTCGTAGGTCTCAGCGCTCTGTTGTAAAGCCCATTCTGCGAGGCATGGTTCAACCTCGCCGAAGGCGATGTCACCCGAGTGGATCAGTAACCGGAACCGCTCGGCGGGGTCGGAGGGCGCCTCTGCGAAGGCACGGTATACGAATTCGGAGCAGATCATGCTGCGGATGCCGTCACGGTCGACGAAGGCATTCAGTGCTGCAGCGGCGTGATCGAGTATGGAACGCACCATCCGTCGTCCGGTCCCTCCGAGCGGGATGGTTCGGGTCGCGGCCAGCAATGCCAGCATGACGATCTGTTGATAGGCATAGGGCGCGCGTCGTTTTACGTGGCTCGCTGCCGTCGCGACCACGGATGCCAGGTCGTCTTCCGTGTGGCGCCTGACTCGGACATACCGGCTTCCGGACACTTCAGCCTCAATCGTCGCAAGGCGAAGTCCCCGTGCCGCTGCCTCCATTAGAGTTGCTTCATCTAGCGCGATCGCGGCATGGTTCACGTCTGTTCCGTCGAACGTTCGAATGGCCCAGGAGATAAAGTCTGTGCCGTGGAAGAGCAACACGTCGCCGCGACGAATCTCGATCTCATCGTTCATTCGAACGCCCCTCGCTATCTGTTGTCCGGTGCTCAATAATGATTGCATCGTAGGGACCCGGCGTACAGGCTTAAGGGTTGTTCGCGTCAGATGGGCAGGGAAACAATGATCGTTTCGAACGGCATCGATGCGCACACAGGGAAGCCGTTGATCGAGATCTCCGAAGACGAGTTGACCGACCTAATCGTCGACGCCGAAGGACACGGTGGGGGTCTGAGACAGAGGCTCGGAACGAAGCCGAGTAAAGCACTGCCGTGGCAAGTTGTACCAACCGATGTCAGCCACGCAGGATGGAGCATAGTTTTTGCACATGATGAGTCTGACGAGGTCCGTCAGGCCCTTGAGCCATTGGTCCAGCACCGGCGAGACCAAGTCGAGGAGGATTGCCACCACAGGCATGAGTACTTTCCTGGCGAAGAAATGGTTGACTGGCTCGCCCGACAGGGCGTGAACCCAGGCGCCATTGATCCGAGTAGGGTCGGCTACTACATCCTGCTCGTCGGTTCGCCGGCGCGGATACCGTTTGAGTTTCAGTACATGTTGGACATCGAATATGCCGTGGGCCGGGTTGCGTTCGATACTCCGAAGGAGTATCGACAGTACGCGAACAGCGTTGTCGACTCCGAGACATTCGCACCAGCCAGAGAGAAAGTTGTGGCGTACTGGGGAACGCGCCACCCTTGGGACCGCGCAACAAAGCTAAGCGCCGATCATTTGTTGGGCCCTCTGGTGCCGGACGGTGCGGACCAACGTGGTCTAGCCGAACGTCACGGCTTTCGTTCCGCTGCTTTGATCGGGGAACAGGCAACCAAAGCAGGTCTGCTGGAACTACTCGCTGGCAACAGCGCCGCCGCCAGACGTCCCAGTCTGCTCGTAACTGCCAGCCACGGCCTGGGCGGTTTGGCAGCGGACGACCCTGAGCAGCGACTCCGGCATGGTGCACTGGTAACACAGGACTGGAATCGCGGCCCGGTCGGGATCGACGTGACCGTGGCCGGGACGGATATCTCGGGGGCACAGGTCCACGGGATGGTCGCTTTTCTTTTCGCCTGCTACAGTGCCGGGACACCCATGATCGACGACTTCCCCGTGCGAGGACAACCAGCGCGACAAATCGCCGATGAACCATTTGTGGCGCACCTTCCTCAGCGGTTGCTGGCACACCCAAACGGGGGTGCTCTAGCGGTCATCGGCCATGTCGAACGGGCTTGGGGCTACTCGATTGTGAGCGCGGGCGGCAGCCAGCAGCGATTCGAGGACGCTTTCGCCCAGATCATGTGCGGTGTACCGGTGGGCCATTCAATGCGGATGTTTAACGATGCTTACGCCGTCTTGTCGGCTACCCTCACGCGGCAGTTGAATCGCGTCACCCACGACATGTCTGCCGGCGCCGGTGGTCGGCGAAGACTGCTTGAGCTGTGGATGGAACGGACCGACGTGCAGAACTATGTGGTGCTCGGTGACCCTGCGGTACGGGTGCGCGCCTGAGCCAGTAACCGGAACAGATCATCGCCCAGTCGATGGTCATGCGATTCAAGCTCCTTTGTTGGCACCGCCTCCCCATCTGCGCCGCGTATTCCTGCATCACGGATGTTTTTGATCCGGGTAAACACGAACGAGGCTGTCCCTTTTTGGACGAACAGTTCCGGCTCGTCGACGAATGCCTGGATGCCTGCAGCGATCAGCAGACGCGAATCTGTGCTGACAGGTTCCACACCGTAGCGGAGTCGCCCGGCATCAGCATCGGCCTGCTCTTGTCGGGCAGCGGTGAAAGGCTCGAACCGACTCAGCGGCGCATCACCAAGTATCCCCAATGGCGTCGTCACGATCGTCGTCACCACTGCCGTGACAGCCTGCGCCAGGATCGGCTCTGCCTCGGTTAGGAACGGGGATGCAGGGTGATCGAACTGTTGCAGTGTCTCGGCGACGATCTGCAGACGGATGCCGACGGGCGGATACTGTGGGTCAGAGTGCGGCGGTAACGCCGTAATCAAATCAGCCAGTGCTTGCCCGTAGGCGGGGCCCAGCCAAACCGCTGCGAGCACGTCGGCCAGAACTTCAGGGAACCACACTGTCCAGTCCGCCAAACTGTCCTTCATCGCTTGCTTTTCGTCGAGCAGAGGAAGGACGGCTTCGGTCAGGCGGAGGTCGTCGTCTGCAATATGCGCGGCTTCGTGAGCAATGATCGCAGTCTCGAGCAGATGTGCCTGCTGATGCCATGGAATGCCTATCACCGGGACCGGGAGCTGTTTGACCAGTTCGCCGGGTACGTCGCTTAACCACCTCGCTGGCAGGAGGTTCCGGTAGGCATGGCGCCGTCCCAATGCGAAGGGTGAGCCGCTGGAGTCAAAGTAGACCAGCGGTGGTTGACGGACGTCGTCAGCCGACACCTTGCGCGCGGCCACTGCCGCATTGTGCAACGGGCTGACGCAGGCCCACGCCAATTCGTCGGCCGCAATCAGTGGAGCCTGGAACCGGTCAACCAAACGCAGCGCGAGTTTGGAGCGGAAGAAGTCCCAGACGTGGTGGATGCCGAGCAGAATTTCGGTCATTGAAGCCCAAGACTCAACGGCGTCACACTGACCATCGAGCTTAGTGAGTGCCGAATCCAGCATGTGGCCCAGCCGCAAGAGCTGAGAGTGGTGCTTCTCGAGCACTCCGCCGTTTGAAGACAGCCCTTGCCAGAACTCGAGCTCTCCGTGGAGCAGCCCGATCTTGGCGCGGAGCTCGGCCTGTCTTCTTTCGGCCTGGGTACTCATCGGAGCCGGACCGCGGCGGGTTCGTCGGCGAATAACGCTGGAACCGTGCGGTGATCGTCTAGGATCGGATACCAGTGACTTTGTCGGATTTGCCGGTACAGATCGCCTATGTCGCCGATCCCGGGTGCGGTACCAAACAATCCCGGCGCGATCAGGTGCGTTGACAAGCCCTGAGCTTCGTAGGGGATCGGTCCGATCGCGAGTACCGCGGAGGCATATCCAAGGTCAAACAACTGAGATGCGAACAGATTGCGCAGCAGGACTTGACGCATTATTTCCAGTCGGCTTTCTGTGGCGACGGCCTCGAGCACTACGATCGGTCCAAGTCCGGTGGTGAGCCGCATCAGGATGTCGTGCAGAGCCGTGACGGAGAGCACCTCCAGCCCATACTCGCTGGAATTGCGGAGTGTTCGACCGCTGTCGAACGATAGAAAGACTGAGTCGCCCCGTGACTCCAGGGATGCCTGCACGTGGACGAGTGAGCACGGGTATTTCAGTTGCGAGAGCTCTTGGCTGGTGGGGTCCTCGACGACGACGGTCTCGAATCCGGCCAGCTCGTAGTCGCTAACCACGTCAGTAGTTCGCGTCATACGCTTCTTGACCTGCACTTGATGGCTTAATTCGAGTACCACGGCGGTCTGGCGTTCCCGCGTCGCTTCCCAAATGGACGACTCGATGTCGTCTGACGCTTCGTTGCGGTGTGTCTGTTGATAGGCGCGGATCGCCTGCTCGGACTGTGGACCCATAACGCCGTCAGCCAGTACGTGGTATCCGGCGTGGGAAAGCGCGCGCTGGACACGCATCACGCGGCGTACGCCGCCATCAGGTGAAGCGCGAAAAACTATCCTCTCCCGGTTGGGTGGCCAGGCTAGCTCCCAGGGCAGTTCGGCGAGCTGCGGGGACATGATCCGTAGTCTTATGTCCCCTGGCTCTGCCGCTGCCCGGTCCAATGATCGCCGCAGTGCATTGAGCAGGTGCGTGTCATCAGAAAGCAACCAAGAGCTACCCGCTTGCTTCCGCTCTGTCACTAGCTCGCTGGGTTCCTGCCAGATCACGGTTCCGGTTTCCACCGTGAGCATCCGGTCTTCGTCGGAAACCCGGACGTCGACTATCGGCGGCCTCGTCCGCCATGGATTGGATGGTATCTCAGGGACACTTGGCGCTGGAGCCGAATGTGGCAAGCGATCTAGGTCAAGCAGTGCGGCCCTATCGCCGAGTGTCTGGTAGATCCGGTAAACGAGTTTGTTGAGCTCGTCGTGATTGCCCGGAATACGGCCGTTCTTTGCTGCCTCAAGTCGTAGCATCATGACCTCGGCATTACGCCGGGATGGTCCGCCGGTGCGCTCCAGCATGTCGAACATTTCGTCGATGTGCCGCACCCACGTCATGTCGTGGCTTGCAGTGGCCCAGGCGATCAGCGCGTCGAGTGCCACGGCAGGGTGGCTGCTGCGACGCTGGACAAAATTGAATGCCAAGGCCTCCATTTCTCCCACAGTCAGGCGGAGCCGAGCCGCCGTTTCGAGGGTGCGGAGGATGATCAGCGAGCCGGAGTCAAACTTAGCCGAGGACGTGACGGCGCTTTTGAGCCAGCGTGCCGCCGTGTCTGAGTGTCCTAGCACCCGGGCCAGCTCGACACGCCGGAGAGAACGCAAGGTCTCGTCCTCCGCTGCGTACGGCTGATGTGGCTCGCTCAGCAGTCGCACGAGCGGGCCTGTCACGTGCTGGGGAGTGGCGTGGACCGGCGCGCAACGGTCAATACCCTCGAGGGCAGCGAGGGCAGCGTCCGGCGGGTGGAAGCTTGAGACGGCCTGCGCCAGCAATCGTAGGTAAGGTTCCCGGTCATCAACATGACTTGCGAGCCCTTCCACAGCGACACGGGCCAGCACAGCGGGCCCTCGGGGCTGTCGGTCGAGTTCGACCACGAGCTCGTCCAATATGCTGGTGGCTTCAGGTTGGCGGCCTGTGCGGTCCAGCCACCGGGCCTTAACTAAGCGTGTGGTGACCCACAGGTCGTGTTCCCTCGGTACAGATGCCCGGTCTGCCATCTCCAGGTGTCTGCCCGTCTCCAGAACTCGGCCAGCATCGAGCAGGATCCGCGCCGTGGTCGCGCGAGCGTCCGCTTCTCGAAATAAATCACCGGCATCCCGCCACCGTGAAGCCGCTTCGTCGAGCAACCGGACGGCGTCATCGGTGTCTCCCCATGCCGCTGAAACCCGTCCTTGAAGTTCGGCGACCGCTGCGGCTGTAGCCGCTTCACTCTGGACGGTGCTTCCGTATTGCTTGTTGCCGAGGACCGTTAGCCGGCGTGATGCCTCCAGCGCCGACTCCGGCTGTTGGGCCAGCAAAGCTGCCCGGCCTTGCTGGACCACGACACGGATCGATGCTGGCTGCGCGGCAAGCAGCCGACCAGCCTCGGTCGGTGCCCCCCGCGTCAAAGCCAGCCATACCCTGAAGTCAGTCAGCTCGTCCTCCCCGAGGATCGCAGCAGCGTGAGATGCCTGAATTTCGGCAGCCGTGGCGTCTCCTTCTGCGAGAAACAGGCTGGCGAGCAGCATACGGAGTTGAGCCTCCACGTCTGGAGTCGGGGTCGGGCGGTGAGCGAGTGCGGCCAGACGAGTCGTGCCGATCGAGCCCGCGTACGACAAGACGACACCTTCCAGGGCCTCTAGGACGACCGAGTCTTCGGCCTGTCCCAGGACTACGAGCGCCGAGTCGAGCGCATTCCGGTTCCCGTCTCGGGCGTGTAGCGCTAGCTGCACAGCGGCTCGTCGCTGGGGATCGACCAACGACCGGCTCGCGAGCTGCTCCATCGACTTCACCGTCGAGAGACGGCCTTCGATGAGGCTCCAAGCCAGGTCAGCGAAGTACCCGGGCGCTCTCAGGAGGGCCAGCGCGACCTCCAGATGTGCCTCAGCAAGCGTCTCTGCGGACATTACGCGTTGGCCTTCAAACCATCTGCCTGCCTGCTGGCCGAGGTCCATAGCGAGGCCGGCATCCGTTGTCCGCATCGAGGTAAGGTCGGTGTCGGCAGTCAGCGCTGCGGCGAGGTCGCCGCGTGCGGCCGGCCCTGCCACACGCTCAACCTCTGCTAGCAGCTCGTGCCAGCCTTGCTCTCCACCCGGGCCTCGGGCTTGGAAGACATGGTAGGCCGCCTCTTCGGCCCATTGCACGAGGCGATGCGGTTGCTCGGCCATCAGGGACCGGAAGTACAAGAAGGCGCGTTCATGCAGGCCCCGCAACACTTCCTGACGCTCCAGCACGAGCCTCATCGGTTCCCTGACGTTTGGATGGAAGCTTAGAAACTCGCCTACGTCCTGAACAGACGATATCCAAGACTGGTTGGATGCGTATGATGCCAATCGCAGCCACAGCTCGTTCGAATCGGCAGGGCCAGATGACGCCTCTTCGATTCGGAATCTGGCCCTAAGTCGGTCATGGGGGTCCAGTTCCGGATTGTCATCGATGTGCTTACCGAGCAGCGCTTGCTCGATATACGGCATTAGGACCTTCTCAAGGAAACGCTTATCCAAGCGTCGTGCGACCACGCCGTACCGCAGCGCATAGAGCACAGCCTTGTCGTCGATACGTTCGAGGACACGCTCGATCAGATATTGCTGTTTGGGGTCATCGAATGACTCGACATCGGCCGCAGTCAACTCAGGCCCCAGACACGCGAGGTCGCCGTATAGTGCGAGCGTGAACGGCATCAAGTCACGCTTGGCCAGAATGGCGTCGATGATTTCGGGCCGGTCGATGCCGCGTACCTTGGCCAGATACGTCCGAGCCTCATCTTCAGTGAAAGGCTCAAGTTGCACCGTGTGGAGTGTTCCCGGGAGGGCATGGCCGTCAATTCGC
Organism: Pseudarthrobacter sulfonivorans; assembly: GCF_014712225.1. Lineage (GTDB taxonomy): Bacteria > Actinomycetota > Actinomycetes > Actinomycetales > Micrococcaceae > Arthrobacter > Arthrobacter sulfonivorans. Next base: position 24,515 of record NZ_JACXBW010000007.1, on the reverse strand, counting down.
TCACTGATATCGTACCGGCCGGCGAGAAGTAAGCGAGCGTCGCCCGGGCCACGATAGATCTCTAAGAGCGTGTCCACCAAAGAGCTAGCGTCCAAGTCTGAGCGCAGCACCGGAACCTCGAGTGTGTCGAACATGAACACCACAGGGGATCCCGCACGCCCGAGCCGTTTCATAGCATCTTCATAGCGAGCGGAGACTTCCTGTGCCGGCCAGAGGGTCTCACCCAGCGTGGTCAGCTCGCGGAGAGCAGCCGAGGTCTCCCTTCCGACATCGGTGTATAGCGCAGGGAGCATGCGCCGCCAGTCCGTGAGCATGCTTTCGAAGTATCTGTCCGGTGATTGTTCGTTGAGCTGCTGAGCGAGGGCAATCCTGATTAACCAAGGGTGCTTCGTAGCGATGACGGGGTTGATTTCGTCGAAGTCGATCCTAGCGACAAAGATCCGGGCAGGGATACACCGCCGGGCGAGGAAAGACCGAATCATCATCGTCTTGCCCATGCCGCCCATCGCGACAAGCTGCAGCGCCCTAAATTTCTTACCCGCCAGAAGCTCTTCGAGCAAGTTGTGGTACACCGTCCGGTCTAGAAAGCCCGCTGACCGGAAGTAGTCGGTCGACCAAGCAGCCCGGGTATCGATCTGGGCGCGCCATCCCGCGATCAGGGCGGCCATGTTCGCATCGACGACCTGGCGCCGGTCTGGCCGTTCAAACAGATCAAGCAGGTTTCGGGCTGCAACCAGGTCGAAGTGTGCTTCGGCCGCCTTGAGCAGTTCCTCCAACAAGGGGACCGCTGCATCCATATCGGCAAACAGAAGGTGGTAGAGCCGCTCACGGCCGTCGTCAGGGAAGGCCTTCGCGAGCCCAGCGCTATAGCTCTGCAGCTCGCCCGGGTCCCATTGCGCGAGATACGTCGCCCGAGTCTCGTCGTCCATCACGTACCGGCCCGGCTCCCTTGGCAGCTCCTGAACGAGGTCGCGTTCGCGGAGTTCGTCTAAACTCACGGTGGGCGCGTGCCCCCTCACGAACGTCTCCCACAACTCCACGGTCAGCCACCGCAGCGGCGCAGCGTAGCGCAGCGCCGCTCGGATGTTGGCCGGGACAAGGGTCGCGGTCAGTGCGGCGGGATCTTCGCCGGCCTGCAGCCGGGCGACGATCTCTTCCGGCGAGTACGCGCCCATCTCAATCGACCTGGCCAACGGCGGCTGAGAACAGAGACTTCAGCCGGGTGAGCGACCAAGGTTCTTTTGGTTTTACTGCCTCCACGTAAGTGAGGTAATCGGCGATCTTATTTTTCTTGTTCTCGTCAGAAGAAAACGTATTCATGCCGAACCAGATGTCGCCGTAAACGGCTGCTAACCGCAAGTACTCGTCTGCCGTTGGCAGATGGACCGGAACCAGCAGGGCCGGCAGCCCACGGAGAGGGTCCAGTGCCGCGGCGCGGGCAACGAGGATGACCGAGACGTCAGGGACTTCGCCCTGCGCGATTGGCCTAAGCAGCTGGGGAACAATGAACATGGTCAGCTCGTCAGGGTCGACTTTCTCGAGATGGTCAAGGATTAAAATCAGCGGTTTGGTGCCAGCGGAAGCTATTAAAGCTTCCAAGAAAACTTGGAACAGGACGCCAACGTGGTCCAGCGTACGCTCGCTGACCGGACCGATGGCACCGAACTCGTCGACGGGGTAGTCGTTCACATGCTCAGGTGGCGGCTTGCCCGCTGCTACCGCATTGACGCATGCGTTGAAAGTGGCGAACAACTCAGGCGGCAGCTGGGCCGTCGGCGTCCCGCCGCTTGCGGGATCGCGGATAGCCCGCAAAACGTCTAACCAACCGAGGTTGCTTGAGCCCTTCAGGTCGACGTAGCGGAGAACGGCTCCCGCTGAACGGAGCAGGTCGCCAGCGCTGCGCGCCACCCACGTCTTTCCGACCTTTGGGTCACCGTGGATGATGGCCGCCCGGCGCAGCGGGGTCTTGGCGCCAGGATCCAGTGCGAACAGCAACTGCCGGCGCTCGGAAGAGCGGTCGATGGCCCCAATCGGGTCGGGTGAGGTCAGCTGCGGTGGCGCGCTCAGCAGCGGGCCCGGGGCTGCGTGCAGCACGAGTTGCGGCAACCATCGGTCGGCACCGTTATGAGTTTCCGCGATGGCCTGTCGTCCGGCTACGCACGCCGTATCGAGCGCGGCGCCTGAGACAAGCTTGTCGTAGAAGGCGCGGCTGAAGTCTGCGGCCGCGGTGTCGTGGATGGCACCTTGCATGCAGAGGGTGGCCGCCGAGCCGTTGGCCCGGAATGCTTCCCCCAGCCCCATAGTTCCCTCAAAAGCAGCCGACTCGCCTGTGTGGCACGCGTTCAGAATGACGAGCGGAAACTCATAGGCCAACTCGTTTTCGACTGTGTCTGGATCCAGCATGAACGAGTTAGGGGGCTGTCCGATACGCACGCCTGACGAACGGCCGATCACCATTCCGTGTGCGATGACATGGAGCACATGTGGTTGTAGGGCCTCGCAGGCCGCGCGCAGCTGCGCCTTGTTTGGCGCTTCGAGCACTTCGACATGGAACCGATGAGGTTGTCTGGCTCCGAGAACTTCCAAGGCACGTAGCTCCTCATTCCACCGCAGCCTATTGTCTTCAGTGTGCTCCCTTTCTCCTACCACCGCGAGGACCCGCAGCGGTGGATTGACAAGCGGCACCGGCGCGAGGCTCATCGGCGCCCGCACGAACAGCAGTTCCGATGCGGTGAACATGATCTTGCTATTCAGCTGCAGTGCTTCCCAGGGCAGTCGCTGCAGCTCGGACGGACGGATGTCGAGGATGGTCCGCGATGGGTGCCGCTCGGCCCAGGCGGTGCCGATGGCCCCATCGAAAGCGAGGGACCATAGGTGCTTTCCGAGCCGTCTTATGATGTCCACGTTTGGGTTCATCCCGCTAAGAGCATTTATCAGCTGTGGGCATAGGTCGGATGCGTCGCTGCCGTCGCCGGGCAGCGGCCGAAGTGGCCGGCCGATTACTGCCTGCGATACCTCGGTGAACCCCATGGCGGTCTGTTCGTGCAGCGAAACACGGTAATGCGTTTCGTCATCCACGTCGATCAGAATTCCTACCGTCAGCATCTGGACCCCTCGCTACGGCTTAGCGCCTAAAGTCCACTTTGACTGCATAAGAGGAAATGTCAAGAGAAGATGAGACTTACGCATGGGGCTCGGCAACAGGGGTGCGGGCCCTGGCACGAGGTGAACGGGGGTGGGACGGTGAAGCTGCTTGGAAGGCCCTTCCCGAGAACTGCCTTCTAGACATCGATTAGGGCGGGATTACAACTCGGTTTCCGAGGGCTTCGAGCCGGCCGATGGCGTGGGCCTTCATCAGTCTCGAGCCCTCAGTAAAATAGGTGGTGCCCTCGTTGCGGAAGAGCTCGCTGGTTCTTTGTCAATGCCGGGCTTGAAATCCTTTCGGTAGGAGTTTCCCCCAGCTAGACGACCCTTCTATGGGGCAAGTCATGCCATGAGTGTCTGGAGTTGACGGAAGATCTGCCTAGCGATGCAGCGCTTAAGGCAACGGCGGATGTCACTTGGGCTCCTGCCTTCTGCGGTGCGTCGCCCGATGTAGGCACGGGTGGCGGGGTCTGTGAGGCTCTAGTCTGGGCGACGACGTCCAGTGCGCGGTTGAGTTGCCAGCCTCCGTGTCGGTTGAGCCGGTACCGGTGCGTGTTGCCTGAGCTCCCGGGGCCATGAGCCGGACATCCTCGGCGAGGGCCAGACGGTTGGCCTCCACATCCGTGCCGAGGGTGCTGACGGCGGACGCGAGCCGCCGCGTGCCTCGGCCCGCGCCACAGTGGCGGCTGCGCCGTCGCCCTGCCTGGCCCGCCAGCCCTGGACCGCCCTGACTTGGGCAGCGGTCAGCGTGCCTCGGGTCCCAGATTGAGTGTCCGCAGCGCGTTGGGTGCGCCAGTGCGCTGGGTGTCCATCGAGCGTTTGGCGGCCATGAGGATCCTCAGTGCTTCCTCAGGCCCTTGGCCTGCGGGCTGACGAGTTCCGTGGTCGGCCGCTCCCAGCACAGTCCGGGCGGTGGTACTATTTTCGGTTAGCGATAAGATGTGACGGTCTCCGCATATGGTGAGTGAGGCTGAGGCTCCAGCAGGTAGCGGCCGGTGGCCACGCCAACAGCGGAGGATGGCACCAAGCCTTTGTGGAGGCAGTGCGGGGTCGCGTTCCAACGATTACCAGCATCACCGACAAAGCGATAGCCCGGATTGGGGAAGTCATCTGCGTAGATCCCAAAAAGCTTGGGATCTACTGCTGCGAATGCTGATGAACTTCATAAGAGCACCCTTTGTATTGGCCGACCATGCCCGCACTGACGCAGAGGCGGCAGTGATCGTGGGTCTGACCGGGCAGCACATGTGCCGCCCGGTCTAAGTCCGCTGAAGTGCGGAGGGTACCGGGCAACCGGTACCCTCCTTTTAGGAGGAGCGGGTGGTCCTGGCTAAGGAAGCCGCCGCCAATATGGTGTGTCCTGCGAGGCCAACGGCGCATAATCTCAGGCCAGTAGATCGAAGTACGCCGTGTCCGAATTCCAAGCTATAGGATGTAGCAGCGTCCCGACCGAAGGATTGAGCGCACTCCACATCATGCCGTCCCCAGCATAGATGCCAACGTGTCCCCAATTGTTCGGCCCTTGGGCGTTCTGGACGACCAGGTCTCCTGGCTGTGGATTGTCAGTTCTTACACCGACGCGCCACTGCTCCACTCGAGGAAGGTTGATGCCGACCTGCCAATAGATCCATTGGACATAGCCGGAGCAATCCCAGGCCTTGAACGCCGTCCCACCCCAGACGTAGTTTCCGCCGAGGCCTTCTTGGGTATACCTCAGGATGTCCCTGCGCATCTGGCTTAGCTCGGCGCGCTCGATTTTCGCTGCCGGAGCCTCCTGCGTCACAGTGCACGCGACCGGCGCGAGTCCGCTCCCTAGCGCGTCAACGATTGCCGTCGCTTCACCCTCCCAGCGCGCATACAGTTCCGGGAAGGCGGACACTTGGACCGCTTGGGCGGCTTGGCCCTTGGTAATCGACTGCCAGTCACGGATAGCCAGCAGCCCTCGTGGGCTCCCGTGGTTGGGGCCACTTGGGCCGCCGTAGAAGGCCCGCACGTTATAGGCGGAGTCCATCAGTTGCTCAACGGTCCCCCATCCGGCTGCCGGTCGCTGCTGAGCACTGCCCAGAGAATCGTGGTCGCTGCCGACACCGTCGTGCGCGTAGCTCAACGACGCGGGCACATTCGCGTTGGCTAGGACCCTCAGACTGGATTCTTGGAGAGCCATCATGATCGCGATGACCTGGCCATCCCGAGGTACTCCCAACTGCTTTCCGATCGAAATATAGTCCTCCGCCACGGCCGCTTGTCGGGCGGTCAGATTCACGGAAGGCGGGCTGCCAGCGCGGACACTCATAGCTGGGGCACTGCCGACTGGCGGGCCACTCAGGCTCGCGGACGAGCAGATAGTTGCGGGTTTCTCTGAACTTGCCCCGAGCACCGCCACCGCTGAGCAGAACGCAAACGCACCCGCCAGGAACAGCGCTGAGACCGCTGCCACCACTGCCCGCCAAATAGCGCGACGCTTAGCAAGCCCCGCGAGCACTACGGCAGCGGGCATCAGTACACGATCCTGCTTGGCGAAGCGTAGAAGGCGACCATGGCGCAGCGATCCGGCGGTGCCGTGGAGGCGGGCGGGCAGTTCACCATCACGCTGACAGGGGCCGTGTACGAGTTCCGGGTTGCCGTCGACTGCTCAAGAACCTGAAGAGAGACAGTGCACACATGCAGCCCCACCCAGGGAGAGGGCTGCTCGCGTACTTTGGCCAGCTCGCCGTCGCACATCAGGGACTGGACGGTGGCCGTCCTGTTTGCCTGTTGGCTGGTCAACGTCGCATAGGATCCGGCGTTGACGCCTGTCGCTTCGAACTCCTGCACAAGCACCGCCAGTGGATTGGAGCCGTCCGGCAGCACGTGCCACCAGCTGCGGACCCGGGAGTAAACCTCCGAGTACGACGCCGATCGGGTGTCCCACGAATAGATCGCCATCGCTGCTGCGGAAGCGAGCTGCCGGAAGTCGGTGGTGCGCGGGGCACCATCCGCAACGGGCCCCGAAATGGCCGGAGCCGCCGTCGGGGTTTCCCTTTGCGGGCCCGGGGGCGTCGGAACCGGGCTATCCCCGGCCGGGCCGTTCGACGGCGGCGCAACCGGCTCTACCGCGGGCCCCACCAGTGGCCGTGTAAGAGTCCACAACGCCACGGCGACGCCGAACATGACGATTGCCAGAAGCCACCATCGCCGGCGTCGACCCAGGCTCGCCGGTCCATTTCGAAGCGAGAACAACTTTCCACCTTCCACGTCCCGTTCATGTTTTGAACGGCCGGTAAGGACATGACTCAGCGAGCGGAACGCATTCCTGCCCGGAGAATCCTCCACGAGGTTTGATACAGCCGCCGGGCGAAGCCGATCTGGACGGCCACATAGCGCTCCGTGACGCCAAGCTCGGCGGCAAGTGCCGCCACGGCCCTGGTTCGCTCCGGTCCCCGGACGTCTGGACGAACAATCATTGCCGCCGCGCGGCGGAGAACCGGCGTAGGCAAGCACTCTGCTGCATGCTCGCAGACGTCCCGGATGTTCCGGACGCTGGCATGGTCAACCTCCAGCGCGCTTTGAACAGTCCTCGCCGTCTGGCGGACCACCGTCGCCGCGTGCCACCGCCGACGGTCCTGCGGCGACGGCGGGCCGTACCGCCGCGGCCCGGTGAGACTGTCCACGGCAAGTTCCCACACTCCGCTGGGCACGCTCTCCCGGGTAGTTCGATAATGGTGCGTGCCCACTGCTGGTCGACAAACTTCTCGGCACTTCGATCAGCCCCACGGTCCAAACCAAGCAGCGTCACAGCGTCGAGCGACGGACAACGATCAGCCTCTGGGTCCAGGAGCAGGGGTAACGTCTGGTGGGTCATCTCCCGGCGGATGTGCGCCGCGCACACGTTCGCGCACACACCTTGGACCCACGCGCCGAACGGTATTCCAAGTAGCTGCCGGTAATGACCTCGCATCACTCCATCCCAGACGGCCACGCGGATGTCCTGCATAACATCGTCCACGTCGCACGCCCGGCCAATGCGCGACAGATGCGAGACGACGTAGCGCCGCACCCCGTCCACGGCCAGCATGATCTGATCGACCGGGACGGAACGCATAGCGGGCTCTGGGGCAGCGCGCAGGGAAACATCGATGGTTCCTTGGTTGATTTGTTCTTGTTGGGCTTGGTTGGCCCGGGCTTCGGCTCGCATGGTCTTCACCGCTTCAATTCGCGATTCCAATATGTCAGCGGTCAGCACTGCTGGCCGCTAAAAGTGGCCGCCCACAGGGCGCCAAACACGACTACACGAAGGCTATGCAAACTATTGTCAAGGATAGTTAAAGTATCGTCAAGGTTCCGGGTCTTACTTTTCGACTGGCTGTCGGCAAGAATGGTTGCATGCCCAGGATTACGCAGCCTCACGACGCCGCATGGTCGGCCGACGTCGAAGCCGCTGTCGCGACCTTCGGCAACAGGTCCCGCAACGAGATCCTCCGCTATCTTTCAGCGCACGGTCCGGCAACCCGCGGGGACATCGTGGACGCAGTGAGTGCCGGCGAGCCCAGCGTGGCGAAACACCTTCTTGCGCTGGAGGAGTCTGGCGCCATCGTGGTGGACGTGGAACCAGGCAGGAGGCATGGCCGCTCTCCGCGGTATTCAGCCAACCCCGCACGGATCAAGGAGCTGCTGGCGGCTCACCTTCAGTATCTTCTGGAGGACTAGCGGCAGCCCTTTCCCCTCCAGGATGGCGGCCAATGTCCTTGTTGAGGTATTCAGAAATGACGCGCAGCGTCTCCGGCGAAACGTCACCCAAAGTGCGCGCGGCAAAAGATTTCACCCTGGCCGCACGGAGTGACTTCACGAACTCGAGCTGCGAATCGATCCGCTCGGGCAACTCGGCGTCGGCACCGGTGAGGTAGGAGGGGTCAACGTTGAAGATGTTGCACAGCCCTGCCAGTAGAACCGGATCACTGACCAGACGCCCAGTCCCCTCTTTCATATAGAACCACCGCGCGCGGGACAACTTGATGCCCTTAGCCTCGAGCTCGGCCTGTACTTCCCGGAAAGTCACGGGCTTGCCGCGTTCAGCAACCACGACGTCGAGCAACAAGTTCAGGCGACGAGCTAGCTGGGCCTGGGGAGACAACATGTCACCATTCCCCGTCTCGTCAGTCCGCATCGCCTACCCCTTGATCAACAGTTCCGGGGCCGTCGGCTCTATCAGGCGCTTCGGCCTCCCCCAGCCCCAGTATTCCCTGAGTCACCCTGCGCGGCAATCAGCCGCTCAATTCGACGGTCAAGGCAAGACATCAAAATAGACCCGGCGGACGGCGGCAGCGGTAGGTTCCGGATCGCTGGAACGGCCATATCCTGGCACACCTCCAGGAACTCCGGCGGCAGCACCGCGTTGGCGTCCAAGTGGTACGAGACCTCGGTCAGCACGTCGCCAAGCGCCCGCAGAAATTCGACGCGCTCGTTCGTCGAGCCGTAGTGCCAGTACCGTTCGGCTCGGAGAGACAGAGCCGCCTCGGTAAAAAGCCCTGACCTGTGGGTGATCTTGCATGGCAATCTCCTCACGTCCATTGAGGGATCATTTCCACGGCCAGCCTCTTCCAACATGACGCCCAACGGGAGTATCCTGCATGTGTAGACCCGTCTACAATCCCTCCTTAGCATTCCTCAGGTTGTGGTCTCCATGTCGAGCATCTTGATGAACAAAACGCGAAGCCGAATTGTCCGCTTCCTGCTGAGGAATGGCCCCTCGAGCTGTGGCCAGATCGGCATCCATCTCGACGCGTCGCCGTCGAAGGTCCGCCGGCACCTCCAGTTGCTTCGGGACGCCGGCCTGGTACAACACTCTTCGGCTAAGTTCAGCGCTTCCCCAGAACACGTGCAGCGCCATGTCGGAGCACTGGCGGCCGGATTCCACGTGTCCGTCATGCCGCCCCAAGGCCCTGCTTCCATGAACCAGGAACAGATCTTGCCCTTGGGCCCGCAACTAGGACGGAGAAGCTCATGACCACCACCCCCGAAAGCAGCAGCACTGCGGAACCTACCGACGAGCAATGGCTGACCCCGAAGGACATCTGCACCCAGCTACAGATTCCAGAGCAGACGTTCTACCAATGGCGGGTCAAGCACCTCGGCCCCCGCGCCTACCGAATCGGTAGGCATTTGCGAATCAGCCGGGCTGACTACGATTCCTGGTTGTCCTCGCGCCTGGAGGCCTGATGTCACCAAGACCTCCGTTGCCGCTCGGCACATGGGGCAAGATCCGCCGTCAGAAAATCCCAAGCGGCCGGTGGCGAGCCACAGCCAGATGCCGGGACACAGACGGCGTAACACGTGCAGCGGAAGCTTGGGGTGACACCGGTGCCGGCGCGGAGCGAGCCCTGGTGACCATGCTGAAGGACCGTCAAACTCCGGTCCAATCCGAGATTTCCCGCAGCATGCGACTTTCTGAGCTCAGCACACTTTGGTTCGCCGAAATCGAAAGCAGCGGCCGGGCTGGCCGCCGGACCATCGATGGCTACAAGGACACGTACAACCGAGTCATTTCACCTGCCCTTTCCGGCCTGCGGCTCAACGAACTTACGACTGGCAGGCTCGACCGGTTCTTGAAAAACGTTGCCGTCGACCATCCGGCCACAGCCCGGCACTCAAAAGTAGTCCTCACCGGAATCATTGGATTAGCCGTACGGCACGATGCCCTGCACAGCAATCCAGTCCGCGATGTCGGACCCATCAAGCTCGCAAAGAAGGACGTCAAGGCTCTATCGGTCAAAGACGTTCAGAAGCTCCGAACTGTCATTGGCAGGTGGCAGGAGGACCCCACACACCAAGGACGGCCGCGCGTAACAGACCTACTAGACGTTCTCGACATTTTCCTTGCCACCGGCGCCCGAATAGGCGAGGTGCTCGCCATCCGTTGGCAAGATATTGATCTTCAAGCAGAGCCACCGACCATCACAATCTCCGGCACAGTAGTCATGGAACGGGGGCGCGGCGCATACCGGCAGGACCATCCCAAGACAAAAGCCGGATTCAGGACGGTGAAGGTGCCACCCTTCGCCGCGGAAACTCTCCATCGCAAGTTTGCAGCCGAGCAGCCCAATCCCGAAGCCATGTTGTTTCCATCCTCTACAGGAACCGTGCGGAGCCCGCACAACTTCCGTAGGCAGTGGCGTGATGCGCGTGCCGGATCCGCCTACGAATGGGTAACCCCACATGTCTTCCGCAAATCGGTTGCCACGCTGATTGACCAGGAATACAGCTCAAAGCACGCCGCGGCGCAGCTCGGTCACTCGGGAACAGCCATCACAGAAAAGCACTACATAGCGAAAGCTACGGAATCTCCTGATCTCACCGATGCACTCGAACGATTCGGGAGCCCGGAACCGTCAGCTTGATTTCATCTCCACATCCACAAATCGGGACCATACGGGCTCCAGCCCTTCATATATGGCTTGATCGCGTCGGCAGTTGGCTCGGGATCGTCCGGCATGCGAATCTCGCCGAGCAATGGGCTGATCGTCTTGGCATGGGTTTGTGCCCAGCGCAGCCAGTCAATGGCAGCGTCCGCATCCACCGGATTCATTGAATCGATGTGGATCCTCAACGCGGCGATGTAGTCGCCCAACAGCTGCACCCGTTGGAATCGCTCGGCTTGGTCAAGAAGCACGCTGGCACGATGCACCTCATTGAGGCGTCCGATCGCCTGTTCTCGAGCCGCTTCCCATTGCCGGCGCTTTTCATCGTCACGGCGCTGCCTTTCGAGCCGCAACTCGACCGCACGTGCGGCTCGCAGTTCGATCTCTTGGATAATTCGTGGCAACAGCGAATCGGCGCGTGTCGTGTCAGTTTCGGTCCACTCAGATTTCCAGAACGGTGGCTCCAAACCCTTGAGACGGATGGAGAGGAAGGCCGTTTTTACAACTTCTTCGGTCGAAACCGAATAGCCATGTGCTTGTCGGCGAAGTTCGGACACCGTAAGTAGATGCGGCACTCGCTCCGTTGCCTGACTGAAAAGCAGATGGACCTCGTCTTCACCAATGCCAACTTTGAGATGACCGTTATTCCGTTCTTCGCGGCTAACGCGACCATAGTAGTCCGGCTTAGCCACAGGTACTGCCGCTACTCCGTGCCCCCGTCGTTCAGCTTCCACAACGAGTCCCTGGACGATGCGTAACGTCCATTTCCACCGGGGCGCGTCCATGCCAAAGACGGTCTGTTCGCAGCTGTTTCAGCTTGGCAACGACGTCATGGGGCATCCGAATGACTGCAAGCACGTCTACTGGGGCAAGGGTCACCAACTGCCACTCTGGACGGCGTCTCAACTCAACGGTGCAAGGCTTGTTCCAGTTAGTGTTGACGACGAGCTCCATGTCGTCCGGAAACAACTTCTTCCGCCGAGCGACCGTGACGAGCTGCCTGCACCTTCCGGTTTCCGCGTTCGTGAATTCAAGAGCACCTTCCACTACCAGGCGGTCCATCATCTTTTGCGTAGCACTCTTGGCGGGAACGGCACGCGCCCTGACCGACACCTGCATGGGCTGCTTTGAGGGGATCGATAACTCTGGCACTTCTGCACGCGGCTGCAAAGCGTTCGAGTCCGGCGTCGCTGGCTCGGCTGCGGTCATGGGGGCGGCCCCGCCATTGGCAAGTAACTGCGCGCCTGTATCGGTAATTTCCGCTAGCCATGGATTCTTGCGGCGCTTCACTCGGACAAGATTCCGACGTTCCAGCGCGTAGGCGCTGACTTTGTATCTAGGATCCGTCAAGGCCCCTGCCGGGCAGCCATCGGCGATCCAATGCAGGACCTGAAGCTGACGTTCGGTTGGCGGCGTCTTTGCCATCTCCCAGCAGCCCTTTCAGTATTAAGCATGTTCCAGAGATATCGGTGAACCCACCGTAGGCATTCCCCTCGGAGAGCTTTCGTTTCCTCACGAGCAATATACCTGCGCTGTCCTATGGGCACGCGTCCCATGCCCCTTTGCCACAGCTAGCTCGACTACATGCGGGCACGCGCGATCATTGCGGCAAGCCAGCCATGCAATGCTCGCTGCGCCATACTGAAGGTTAGGAACTACGCTGAGGCGCTAGGGCCAATCTTCCCTCCAATGCCGTTTCTAGCCGCAAACCGTCGGGTAATCGTCGGCTGGTCCTATAAACGGGCAAGAGAAAAGCCCTCCGACTCAACGTTTCCGCAGGTCAGAGGACTTTTAGAGTGGAGCTAAGGAGATTCGAACTCCTGACCTCTTCGATGCGAACGAAGCGCTCTACCAACTGAGCTATAGCCCCGGAACAGTCCGCCTCCCTGGAAGGAACGGCGGCGCCGGTGAACTTAGGCTACAAATTTTCTCTGCGCATTACCAATTCCGGTCAGGCGCGGCGGCGCTGCAGGACGTCGTCAAGGTTACTCAAGGCGCTCTGGGCCTTAGTGAGGGGCTTGGCTGACGGCACGGGCGGGACTGCGGGGGTTCCCTGCTTCAGGGACGGCTTCCCCGTGGCTTTGGGCGCTTCCGGCAGATCAAGCGGCTCGGGCGCCGGACGCTCAGCCTTGGCGGCCTCAACGTACACAGGCTTGGGCACGTCCACAGGTTCCCAGGTGGTTGCGACGGGCGCAGACTTCATCGCCTCGCTGGCGCTGGCGTCTCCCGCGGCAACAGCGACGGCCAACGCGGCTTCCCGGAGCTCCATCGCGGTGAGCGGTTTCGGGGCAGGCGTGTGAGCCTCGGCGTCAAAGAGCCGGCTTTCCGGCTGCGCGGCCGGGAGCGGCGTGTCCCGGACCTCCGAGGCTGGTTCCTGGCGGCGGACCGGGGCGCTCATGGCGGAGCGGAAGGCAGCCTGCACCTTGGCTTTGCGGTCCCGCACAGCAAGGGAGCGCAAAAGCACCACGGCGATTACGGTGGTGGCCACGCCCGCTACCGGCAGCAGGGCAGTTCCCAGCCCAAACAGCAGCAGAACAGCGGACACAAAGGCGGTCAGCAATCCCGCCACGCCGGCGAGGGCAATGGCGGTCCGGCCGTATCGGATCCGGAACGCGCCCGTCGTTGCTCTACCGGCAGGCGCGGCTACGGTTTCGGGACTCTTCCTGATATCCATGGCTTTCTCCTGCGGGGCGGCGATATTCATGACCATCCCGGCTCTCGGGTCCGATGATTCAATAGCTGGAACATCCGCGAAATAGTCGCCAGCGGCCTGGGCCTGGTGCCGACGGTTCCGCAGGACGTAAGGCGCAACCCATACGATCCAGAGCACAACGGCAACCACAAGGATCACTGAGCTGCTAAGAGGGAAGTCCACAATCAAAACCGTATGAGTATTCCGTCAGCCGCTCCCGCATTAGCCTCGGTGTGTCGCGGGCAACGTGGCAAATCAATGGATTTATGACTTCGGAAGAGCCTTTGCAGGTCAGGACCGGGATGCCAGCCATCGGTTGAGCAGTCCTTCGGGTACTTCTTCCGCCGTCAACGCAAATGTGCGGTGGTCAGCCCATTCCCCGTTGATGTGCAGGAAACGGGGCCGGTAACCCTCATCTCGGAAGCCCAGCTTTTCAACCACCCGCAGGCTCGGGCCGTTCTCGGGCCGGATGTTGATCTCCATCCGGTGCAGCCCGAGGACCTGGAAACAATGGTCGGTGGCCAGGGCAACAGAGGTGGGTGCGATGCCGTGCCCGGCCCGCGCCTGGTCAACCCAATACCCCAAGGTCGCCATCATGGCCGAGCCCCACACAATGGAGGACACTGTCAGCTGGCCAACGATGGCGGGCGCCGCGGACCTTGGCGTGCGTTCTGTGATCAGGAAGGGCAAGGCGGTGCCTTGGGCTGCCTGTATCTTCAGGGACCGCACCATCTGCCGGTAGTCCGGGAGGAGGCCGCCGGGCGCCGGATTGGAGGCTTCCCAAGGCTCCAGCCACTCCCGGTTGCGTGACCGGACCTCGGTCCATTCCCTTTTGTCCCGATACCTGATGGGGCGCAGGACGAGGTCACCGCACTCCAGGGTGGTGGGCCACGTTGGTCCGGGACGCACGGCAGCTATTTAGCGAGGCCTGCAGCGAAGCCTGGCAGCCACTCCCGCAGACCGGGGCCGAGGTCATCGCTGTCAATGGCAAGCTGGACGCAGGCCTTGAGATAGCTGAGCTTGTCGCCGGTATCGTAACGGCGGCCGCGGAAGACCACGCCGTAAACGCCGTAGCCCTCACCGTCGCCGGCGGCCAGTTCCTGCAGCGCGTCCGTCAGCTGGATTTCCCCGCCGCGGCCCGGGCCCGTGCGCTCCAGGACCTCGAAAACTTCGGGGTGGAGGACGTAGCGGCCAATGACGGCCAGGTTTGAGGGGGCCTCGTCCACGTCGGGCTTTTCGACGAGCTTGTTGATCCTGACGTAGGCTTCACCATCGATGGCCTGGACGTCGGCGCACCCGTAGGCACTGATCTGGGAGGGCTCCACCTCGATGAGGGCCACCACGGATCCGCCGGTCTTGGCCTGCACTTCGATCATGGTGCTGAGGAGTTCATCCCGGGCATCGATCAGGTCGTCACCAAGGAGAACAGCGAACGGTTCGTTGCCGACGTGCTGCTTTGCACGAAGCACTGCATGGCCAAGGCCGTTGGGGTCGCCCTGGCGGACGTAGTGGATGTCACCGAGGTTGCTGGCTGCCTGAATGGACTCGAGCTTGGCCAGATCGCCCTTGGCTTCCAGCGTGTCCTCCAGCGAAGGAACCCTGTCAAAGTGGTCCTCCAGGGCGCGCTTGTTGCGTCCCGTGATCATCAGGATGTCGTTGAGACCAACGTGGACAGCCTCTTCAACCACATACTGGATGGCAGGCTTGTCCACCACCGGAAGCATTTCCTTGGGCATCGCCTTGGTGGCCGGCAGGAACCTGGTGCCGAGCCCGGCTGCAGGGATAACGGCTTTGCGTACAGTCTGCTGAGAGGTAGTCACTGGACTAATCTAACGGAGGGGGCTGATCATTCAGTAATTCCTGGTCGCCCCTGCCTGCATACCCGCAGGCGGCACATCTGCATTCAGCACCTGGAAGAGGGAACGGTATGTCCGAGCGCGATAGGGCGGCCAAGGAAGGCATCCGGGCACGCCACCGCGCGCAACGCGCGGCCACGGAACCCGGCGCACGCGAGGCGGCCGGCGCGGCCCTCGCCGTCCACGGCGCAACGTGGGCCGAACAACTGACCGGCGCAACGCCGTCGACCTTTTGCGCCTATCTGGGCGTGGTGCCTGAGCCGCCCACGCTGCCGCTGATCAGCGAACTGCACCGCCTCGGCCACACGGTCCTGCTCCCCGTCTGTGAACCGGATCGCCACCTGAGCTGGACCCGCTGGACCCCCGAGGCGGAGTTTGTCCGCAGCCGCTTTGCTCCCGTGCTGGAACCCGCTGGACCCCGCCACGACCTCGCCGTCATGGCCTCCGTGTCCGGCCTCCTGATCCCCGCCACAGCGTTGGATCTCAGCGGGAACCGGATCGGCCAGGGGGGCGGCTATTACGATGTTTTTCTGGGCTCACTGGCCCGTCAGGGGCTGGACATCCCGGTGGCGGCCATCGTGTTCGATGCGGAAGTGCTGCCGGCCGGAACCATTCCCGCCGAGGCGTTCGACCGGAAGGTCCCCGTCGCCCTGACCCCGTCGGGGCTGGTTCCCTTGCTACCCCGGCCCTGACCGGTGCCGCCGCCAGTCTCAGGTGCCGCTGGTTTGGGGTGATAGAATTGGCACTCAGGCCCTGAGACTGCTAATGAACGGCCCGCTCGTTCAAGGCAATACAGGACCTCTCGTTTGCCCAAGAGGAGGATCACCAGTGCCCACTTATGCCTACGCCTGCAAGGATTGCGGCCACGCCTTCGACGTTTTCCAGTCGTTTACCGACAGCACCCTGACTTCGTGCCCGGAGTGCCAGGGAGCCTTGCGCAAGAAGTTCAACAGCGTTGGTGTGGTTTTCAAGGGCTCCGGTTTTTACCGGACCGACTCCCGCGATGCCAAGGGAAGCACGGTTTCTGCCGCACCCGCCGCAGCGCCCGCTCCGGCAGCTGCCCCGGCACCGGCCGCCGCAGCTGCAGCCAGCTGACGTTACCCGCGGTCTTCAGTTACGGACCTTTCCGTAGCAAAGGGCTGATCCGCCCGCGTTGAGTCCGGTGTTGCGGCACCGTTTAAGGCCGCGCCCGACGCCGGCTGCACAGTTGTCCACATAGGCACCTCTGCTGCTGTGCCCCGCAGTCTCCGGAACATAGCGTTGGCGCCATGCCCGCAACCCTCTTCCGCCCCAGCCGCCGGACCGCCGCGCCCGCACGCGCGGTCCGCCACCAACTGGGGACCAGCGACGCTCGCCGCCGCGGCCGCCGCAGACTCATGCCGTGGCTGAGCCGGAACCGGCGCCTCGCCATCGCCCTCCTGCTGTGCATCGCCGCCGGAATCACCGTCCATCAGCTCACTCCCCCGCCCGCTGACACCGCAACGACACTGGCCGCCGCGCGGGACCTGCCCGCCGGCACAGCATTAGCGGCAGCCGACCTGGCCCCTGTGAAGATTCCCCCGCAGCTGGTGAACGCCGGGTCAGTCACCGACCCGCGCGAAGCCACCGGCAAGCAGCTTGCAGCACCGCTGCGGAAGGGCCAGCTGCTGACGGATTCCCAGCTGCTGGGTCCAGGCCTCCTCGCCGGAGCACCGCCGGGTTCTGCGGCCGTGCCCTTGAGGATGGCGGATCCATCCTCCATCCAGCTGGTGTCCCCCGGGCAGCTCGTTAACGTGGTGCTGACCGGCGCCAACGGCTACGACCAGAACTCCCCATCCCAGGTGCTCGCGTCCTCGGTACCGGTCCTCTGGACGTCGGGGCAGGGCGGGAAAACGGGTCAGTGGCTCGGCACCGGCGAAACTGACGGGCTAATCGTGGTGGCAGCAGCCCCTGAACAGGCCGCCCGCCTGGCCGGCGCGTCCACGCAGGGCAAACTGTTCTTTGTCCTGGTGGGACCTCCGAGCCCGGCAGGGTGACGTGGCGCGGCAGGGGCGATACAGCCTGTCAGCACGGGACCGTGGCCGCTATCCGCCCCAGTGCGGCGGCTTGTTCTCCTTGAGCCACGCGTCGTGATCGTCCTCGGTGCCGTCGCCCCAGTTCCGGGGATCATCCTCAGCCGCCTTGTTGGGCAGGATTCCTGCGGTACCGGTCTGCGGGGCTTCCGGTGCGGGCGCCTGGCCGTTGCCCGTGGTGTCTGGCTGGGCGTCGCCTTCGGTACCGGCCGGGCCGGGGTTCTGTGCGTTCACAACAACCTCCTCGCTCTCCAGGCGTCCGGCCTGGTATTCGTTACTGTCGTTTCCAGCCGTCCCCCGGCGACGCGAGTCCAAATCCTCGTCAAAGAATCCTCCCGAGGCGGTGCCGCGTCCGGGCGGGACAACATTCTCAAGGCCCAGGTAGCCTGCGATCCGGTCGGCGCAGGTGGACGGGTCCGTAAATACTTCAATGGTCCACAGCGGCATGTACCGCCAGCCCATCCGTTCCAGCAGCTGCGGGCGGAGCCGGCTCCGCTCGCGGACGCTCATGGTGCGGTACTGCTCCGTGCCGTCGGATTCGATCGCCACCGGCCACGGGATATCGGCGTCGTCCTGCCCCATAGTACTCAGCGGGTCCGCCGCCGCCACCACGTCGATGACACCGTCGTACTGGTGCCAGACACGGGCACCGCGGGCGCGCAGCCGGTCGCCGAGGTCTGCCACGAGGGGGTCGGCGCCGAGTGCCTGTTCGCTGGCGGCGGCCCGGGACGCAGGGGTGCCGAGGTCCGTCTTTCCGGCGATTTCACGGTTCAGGAGCTCGTAGAGCTCCACGGCGCCGTACGAAAGCCGGGTGTGGTCGAGGTCTTCGGGCTGGAAGCATGTCAGGACGTGGATGGACCGCCGGGCACGCGTCATGGCCAGCGCGAATTTTTCCCGGCCACCCTCAGCGGAAAGCGGACCGAAGTTGTGCAGCGCCCGCCCGTGGGGAGTGCGGCCGAAGCCGGGCGAGAAGATGATGTGGTCGCGGACCAGGCCCTGCGCACGCTCCAGGTCAACCACCCGGAAGGACTCGTCCCCGCCGCCGAAGAACCCGGCGAGCGTGGGGTGGTTGGGCAGTTGCAGCCGGATGGACTCACCGATCCGGGCCGCGTGCCGGAGACTGGCAGTCACCACGGCCAGGGACGTGCGGGAACGCAGCCGTGCGTGTTCGAAAACCAGCTGCACCACGCGGTTGACCTCGGCCACCACGGACTCCACACCTTCGTGGTCGGCGCTGGGCAGCCCGGTCCCGTCCGGCAGGTACTCTACCGTCAGCGCCCGGTCCAGGCCGGTGGCCGCCTGTCCCTCGGGGAGCCGGCGGAGGCCGTCGTCGTAGAAATTCTTGCTCAGCTGCAGGACGAGGTCCTCGTCCACTGCACGGTAGACAAAATTCAGGCGCCAGACGGGCAGCACGGCAGACAGCGCAGTGTAGGCACTTTCCACCCGCTGGTGGGCGGTTTCGCCAACGGCCAGGCGCTCCACGCCCACAGTGAAGGTTCGGGGACTGGCGATCTTGGCGTCACCGAAGGCAATCACCTGCTTGGCGCGGGCAATGGAAGGCAGGACGGCCTGCAGCGATGTGGCTTCAGCGTCCAGTATGACCACGGCATCAAAGCGCTGCTCCGCGGGCAGGAGCCCGGTCATCAGGTAGGGGCTGACCGACCATACGGGAACCAGCATCGGGACAAGGTCCGGCGCCTGGGCCGTCAGGGCAGCCAGCGTCACCCTGCCGTCCTTCAGCAGGCTGCGGAGCAACTGGGCCTGGCGCGGGTGCTCCGCCAGGGCGGCCCGCCACCGTTCGGAGAGATCCCAGCGCAGCCGCGCCGCACCGCTGGCAATGTGGGCGTTGTCTGCAAGCCGGTATTCGGCCTCAAGCTGGCGGAGGGCGTCACCGTCCGACATGGCCAGGTAATCGTCGCCGCTGATCATGGCTTCCAGGGCGGACTGCCACCAGGCGAGCTCAAGCTCGGCGGCCACGGACTCTTCCGGAACCTCACGGTCGGCAAGGTCGGCAAGGAGTTCACCCAGGCCGTGTTCGCGCATGTTTTCCACGAGCAAGGTGCGTTCCGGCAGCGTTTTCAGCGTGTTGGTGTCCGCGACCAGCCGCTCAAGCCGTTCCATGAGTTCCTCGTAGCGGGCAGCGGCCAGCGAGCCGCCGGCCGCCGTGTGCCGGAGGGCCTCCCCCAGTTCAGTGAGCTCCCGGTCCAGCGAACGGTACATCACGTTCATTTCGGCGAGCCCGGAAGGGACGGCCGGGTGGCGCTGAGAGGTGGCGTACCCGGACCAGAGGGCCCGCTGCTCCTGTACCAGCACCAATGAACTGTGGAGGTCAGCGATGTGGACACCTGGCCGGACGTACTCCTTGGCGACGCGGCGCAGCCGGGACCGCTGCATGGACGCCATGTCGATGTTCCGCTCCCGGCGCCAGGCAGAGGCGGCAGTGGCGGAGATCAGGTCGTGGACCGGCCGGTCGAAGATGTCCGGCGTGAACTTGTCAAGGCTTTCGCGGACGGCCACCAGCAGTTCGAGCTGCTCTCCCCATTCAGCGAAGGAGGTGCCCAGCCGGATCTCGGCGTGCTCGGCCACACTGTGCATCCGGTCGCGGAGGACCGGAAGGTTCTGCGCCACGGAGCGGGCCAGTTCCTGGGCTTCCTCGGTCTCTTTGCGGGTGAGGAGCCGGGCACCGTGCCATGGACTGGTGGTGGACGCCCGGCTGAAGCTGCCAAGCTCGGCTGCCCGCCGGAGCCTGCCGGCGAGCTCGTTGCGGTCACGGATGCTGTCCAGCACACTCCGCTTGAGGCGCACAGTGGTGGCCGGGGCCGGGTGGATGGACGTCAGCTCGGCGAGTGACTGCATTGCCTGGTACGGCGAGCAGCCCCAGCGCTGGCGCACGTTGTGCAGGGAGGCCACGTGGTCCATCAGGGCGTGGCGGTGTTCGATGAGGGTCTTGTGCAGGTTTCCCAGCTGCGGTTCGAGTGATTTCTCGTTGCGCACGATGGCCCGCACCAGCTGGGCCTTGAGCTGCTGTGGTGTGGCGGTGCCGGAGAGCTGGAAAAGGATGGACTCCAGGCCCAGGGCTTCCAGCTGGCCGGACACTTCGTTCAGGCTGGCTCGGCGGTCTCCTACCACCAGGACCGACCGTCCCGCGTCCACCAGTGCGCCGATGGTGTTGATGGCGGTCTGGGTCTGGCCCGTGCCCGGCGGGGTGCTGACCACCAGCGAGTCCCCCGCGCGCGCGGCGTCGATAACGTACTGCTGGTCCGGGTCCGCATCCAGCAGGAGCAGTTCGTCGCCGGGGTGGCGATCGTCCACGCTCGGAAAGCGCGAGGGATCCGGCTGGTCAACGTCAACCACTTCACCGCCGCCTGCCTTGGCCAGTGCGGTGATGAGCGGGTTGGCGTCGTTGATCCAGGGGTCGTCGAGGTTGCCGGAGAGGTCGGCAAAAGTGGACACGAGCAGGTTGTGCTGGGCTTCCGCGCCGTGGATGGGCCTGATCAGTGTGGCAAGCCGGTCCAGGACCGGCTGCGGGTCAAACCGTGCGGTGCTGTAGGCGAGGCGGGTGACGGCGTTGACGTCAAAAACAATGCCGTGGATGTTCTTCAGGTGCCGGACCAGCGCCGGGTTGATGTGGGCCTGTTCGGTGAGCTGCAGCTCGTAGTCGTCCTCGCCGGGACGGACCGTGAGCGAAATCGCTGTGAGCATGACCGGCGCGGAAATGCGCTGGGGTTTGCCGCCGACGGCGGATGTCCACACCACGGTGCCCGCGGAGAAATACCCGGCGTCAATGCCGCGGTCGTTTGCGAGTTCGAAGATCTTTGAGCGGATATTCCGGGAGGCCCGTGCCGCCACCACGTACTGCTGGTGGTCCCGAATCAGGGTGGACAGCCGGGTACGGCGGCCCGCCATCAGCTGCGCCAGCCCTGATGGGTGGGCGTGGGTCAGGTCAATGGAGCCCTCGGGGGTCTTGGTGAAACGCAGCATGGTGTCTGCCCCGGTGACTGGTTTGAGCCCGGACAGCCATTTTCCAAGCTCTTCAGAACCCTCCGGGTGGCCTTGACCAACTGACACTACTGCCTTCTTTTCTGCGTTTGCACGTGACGCCCTGGACCATACCGGCATGCTTTCGAGCGTAGCCGCAAAAGCGGCCGGGATGAGAGACCGCAACACTGGGTCAGGCCAAATTAGGGGATTTGGACGGAGGAGAGCAATGGCCGGCCTCCGCTGACGGAGACCGGCCACTCACACTGCTATTCCCACTCGATGGTTCCCGGCGGCTTGCTGGTCACATCCAGCACCACCCGGTTGACGCCCTCCACCTCGTTGGTGATCCGGTTGGAGATCCGGGCCAGGAGATCGTAGGGCAGGCGCGACCAGTCGGCCGTCATGGCGTCCTCGGAGGACACGGGGCGAAGGACGATCGGGTGGCCGTAGGTGCGGCCGTCGCCCATCACGCCAACGCTGCGGACATCGGCCAGCAGGACAACCGGCATCTGCCATACTTCGTTGTCCAGCCCGGCGGCGGTCAGCTCGGCCCGGGCAATGGCGTCCGCCTTGCGCAGCAGGTCCAGGCGTTCCTTGGTGACCTCACCAACGATGCGGATGCCGAGGCCGGGACCGGGGAAGGGCTGGCGGCCGACGATTTCCTGCGGCAGGCCCAGCTGCGCGCCAACGGCACGGACTTCGTCCTTGAACAGTGCGCGCAGCGGTTCCACCAATTCGAACTGCAGGTCCTCGGGAAGTCCGCCCACGTTGTGGTGGCTCTTGATGTTGGCTGCACCCTCGCCTCCGCCGGATTCGACGACGTCCGGGTACAGCGTGCCCTGGACCAGGAACTTGATCTTCTCGCCGTGGGCCGCTGCCTCGGCGATGATGGCCAGTTCGGCCTCTTCGAACGCGCGGATGAACTCGCGGCCGATGATCTTGCGCTTGGTTTCCGGATCGCTGACGCCTGCCAGGGCGGCCTGGAACCGCTCCTGCTCGTTGGCGACGTAGAGCTTGACGCCGGTGGCGGCCACGAAATCGCGTTCCACCTGCTCGGCCTCGCCTTCGCGGAGCAGCCCGTGGTCCACGAACACACAGGTCAGCTGGTCGCCGACCGCACGCTGGACCAGCGCTGCGGCTACTGCGGAGTCAACGCCGCCGGAGAGGCCGCAGATGACCCGGGCGTCCCCGACCTGCTGGCGGATCCGGTCCACCTGCTCCTCGAGGATGTTCCCCGCGGTCCAGTTGGGCTCGAGCTTCGCGCCCTTGAACAGGAAGTTCTCCAGCACCTGCTGGCCATACGCTGAGTGCTTCACCTCCGGGTGCCACTGCACGCCGTACAGGCACTTTTCCTCGTTGGCGAAGGCAGCCACTTCGGCGCCCGCCGTCGTCGCCAGCACTTCAAAGCCTTCAGGGGCGGCGTGCACGGAGTCGCCGTGGCTCATCCAGGTGTTCTGGTGCTGCGGCATCCCCTCAAGCACCGACCGGCCCTCGCCGAGGAGGGTGGTCTGGGTGGAGCCGTACTCGCGCAGGCCCGTCTTGTCGACTTTTCCGCCCAGCGCGTTTGCCATGGCCTGGAAGCCGTAGCAGATGCCGAACACCGGAATTCCGGCCTCGAACAGGTCGGCGCCGACCGATGGTGCACCGTCCGCGTACACGCTGGACGGGCCACCCGACAGAATGATGGCAGCGGGATTCTTGGCCAGGAGCTGCTCGGTGCTGTAGGTATGCGGAACCACTTCCGAATACACATTCGCTTCCCGGACGCGGCGGGCAATCAGCTGCGCGTACTGGGCACCGTAGTCAACAACCAGCACCGGCTTCTGGGAAGTCTGGGATGCAGTGGGAGTAGTCACCGTACTAGCCTACTTTGCGCGGTTGCCCCGCCGCACATTCAGGACCGCAGGTGTGACGGAGCAAACGTCCGACGGCGGGACGCCCCGCCGTCGCGGCGCGTCAGTACCGCTGCGCCGCCTGCGGGTGCGCCGCAAGTTCCGCTTCGACCTCGGCGTGGAACTTCTTCTCCACGAAGAAGGAGAGGAACGGCACTACCCCACCCAGGGCCAGCACGATGAGCTTGAGGAACGGCCAGCGCATCAGCGTCCACAGCCGGAAGTTGGAGATCAGGTACACCACGTACATCCAGCCGTGCACGATCAGCACGGCAACGGAGAGGTTGACTCCGCCCAGCACGCCCTGGGGTTCGGCGTCGGCAAAGCCCAGGCCGAACGGCTGGCCGGTCACGGCGTTCGTGCCACCGGCGAACAGGTACTGGCCAAACGCGTACCGTGCGATCAGTTCGGCGCACAGCAGCAGCAGCATCCCGCCGGTCAGGTAGGCCAGTACCTTGTAGAACTTCAGCGCTGACCGGATCTGGGCCTCGGTACCGCCGAAGCGGCGCTTCTTGTTTTTTCCCTGGGCGGTACCCTGCTGGACGGCCGGTTTCGGTTCGATCATGGCTTTACCTTTTGTTGGAGCTGTTCAGAAGTTGGAGGGCTGGGCGGAGTGGGCGGCGCTTCCTCGTGGATGTCGTCGTCGAGATCCTCTTCGTGGTCCCGCCGGTAGTCGTCCTTCACCAGCCGCCACCAGATGAACAGGGCGAAGCCGGCGAAAACCACCCACTCCAAGGAGTAGAACAGGTTGAGCCAGTTGACCTGCTGGGCCGGGGGCTGCGGACCGATGTTGAGTGGCTTCAGATCCCCGCTTTTGGCCGCCGCGCTGACGTCGGTGCCGTCCGTCACTTCGGCGGTGGCCGCGATAAATCCCGGGTAACTGCTGACGTCCCAGTCATTGATGAGTTCGGCGACCGAGACGGCGGAGGCGTGTCCTGCTTCCGGCGCGGTTTCCGGGAGCGGCGATTCGGAGGGAATCAGCCGTCCGGTCAGTTGGACGGCGCCCGACGGCGGTGGCCCGGCGTCGTCGGGATCGGCCACCCATCCGCGGGCTACCGGAATCCACGTTTGCGGGGACGCGGCTACGCCGCTGAGGGCAGGTGCCCCCTTCACGGCAAAGGCGGAAACCACCCAGTAGCCAGTGTTTCCGTCCTTCAGGCGTCCGGGAACCAGGACCTGTTTTGCGGGGTCATATGTGCCGTCTGCGGAAACCATCTGGTCGGACACGGACCCGGGAAAGAAGCTTCCGGGTTCAAGGGTTTCCGTGAGCGCCCTGGTCTCTTCGGTGGCCGGGCTGACCGGAACTTCGGGTTGCACGGACCGCCCGAACTGCCACTGGCTGAGCAGGACAAACACCCCGGAGACGACGATCGCGAACACCAGGCCTGCGATCCATCGGGGCTTAAGGGCTGTTTTCCACACCCCTTAACCGTACTTCGTTCCGCTGTAGAACAACTAAACGAGCAAGGGTCTGCCCTGGAGTGGGGCAGCAGGGTCCCTACGTG
>NZ_JACXBW010000006.1 GCF_014712225.1 Pseudarthrobacter sulfonivorans | reverse complement strand
TGCCGCCAAGTATCGCTCTCCGCGCCGTGTGCGGTCCTCGCCGCCTGTGTCGCCCTGCCCCCACATCGTGAGTCCTCCCGGTTGGCGGGCGTCGCGTCCGAGCCGACTGCAACCGTGATGTGGGCGGTCCTGGATGAATTGAACTTCCTTCCACTGCTGTGGAGCGCCTGCCCGTGGCACACCCATGTCCCGGGCCGCCCCTGAGCAACCGCACACCCACAACTGCGGAAGCGGATCTCGGAGCCCCCTACTGGCAGGCGCTGGCTCAACTCTTTCACATCGAAACTGTTGTGGCCCTCGGCAACGTTGCGCACCGCAGCCTGCTTCGAAGCGGCCTGCACGCGCCGAAAGTCAGGCATCCCGCCCATGGCGGGCGGTACGGCCTCAAACAGGGAATGGAGGAGCCGCTCCTCAGCGGACTCGGCGACTGGCAGCCCTTAAACGGGCGCTGGCCCGTCCGCCTGGCGCCGCGCTTCCCTGCGGCGGTGATCGGCCTGCTCCACCAGTTCACTCATCCACGGACGGTGCCCCCGGTGGAACACCAATCCTTCCGGCAGCCCATGAACGGACGGCACGGAACCGGCGATGTCGATGGTGATGCGGCCGCCGCCCAGCGGAGCATTGGTGATGTGCAGGTCCCCAAAGGACTCCGGAAGGACCGGATCCAGCCATACGCCGCCTGCGGAGACCACCGGGTCATACCGCATCAGGCTGGTCACGAGCTGGATTGGCGCGGTGGCCGCCCATGCCTGTGGGGAGCATGCGGTCGGGTAGGGGACAGGGGCGCCGAGCTGGTCCCGGCTGAACCCGCAAAACAGTTCCGGGAGGCGGCCGTCGGAGTACTCGGCCGCGTCCATCATGCCGGCGGCGATTCTTTGAGCCTCGTCCACAAAGCCATAGCGGAGAAGCCCGGCAGCGACGATTGCGTTGTCGTGCGGCCAGACCGATCCGTTGTGGTAGCTGGCGGGGTTGTAGGCCCCCATGTCGCTGGCAAGGGTACGCACGCCCCAGCCGCTGAACATTTCCGGGGACAGCAGCCGCTCAGCCACCATAGGGGCCTTGTCTTCATCGATGAGGCCCTGCAGCAGGCAGTGCCCCATATTCGACGCGCAAGCGTCCACCTGCCGTTTCTTACCGTCGAGGGCGATGGCGTAGTACCCGCGTTCAGGGATCCAGAATTGCTCGTTGAACTGCTTCTTCAGCCTCGCGGCACGGTCGGCGAGTTCGTTCCCAAAAGCCGTGTCCCCGGCGTCGTACGCCAGCCATGCCCGCGACAGATAGGCGACGTAGACATACGCCTGAACCTCACTCAGTGCGATGGGCGGATCAGCCAACGTGCCGTCGGCGAAGTTGATGCCGTCCCAGGAGTCCTTCCAGCCCTGGTTGATCAGCCCCTGGTCATTCAGGCGCTGGTACTCGACGAAGCCGTCGCCGTCCTTGTCCCCGTAATTCACGATCCAGTCCAGCGCACGGTCCGCATGGGGGAGCAGGGCAGCGATGGTGTCCGCGGCGAATCCCCAGCGGCTGACCGCGCCGAGCACCATGAGGAACAGGGGTGTGGCATCGACGCTGCCGTAGTAGTTGGACTTGCCACCCAGGGACAGGCCGCTGGAAACGTCGAGGCGGACCTCATGAAGTATCTTTCCCGGTTCCTCCTCGGAGAGGGGATCCACTACGGTGCCCTGGCGGTCCGCCAGCGTCTGCAGCGTGCCCAGGGCCAGGGACGGGTCCACCGGCATCGCCATGACTGAGGCCCACAGCGAGTCCCTGCCGAACAGTGTCATGAACCAGGGCGCGCCGGCGGCTACTACGACGCGCTCCGGATGGTCGGGGTCCTCGATCCGAAGAGCCCCCAGATCGTCGTAGCTGCGGCGCAGGGTCCGCTCGATGGACCGGTTCCCCATCTGCAGGACCGGAATCTTCTCCACCCACTCCCGCCTGCGCAGGTCCCGTGGAGAAAAGCCGTCCCCGCTGGGAGGAACAAATGCGGCTGAAACGGTTTCCTCCGTGCCCGGCACCACGGTCAGGACTGTGCTCCAGTGGCCGTGCGCCGGGACCGACACCTGATAGGTCACGGCCTCGGGCGTGATGTCCGCACCCGGCGCTTGGACAACCATGCCTTTCAGCACGTCCTGCCAGGTGGACCGGATGGAGAGGGCGCCGCCGTCGGCCTGGCGGGTTTCGTCCCAGCGCCGCTGGATCCGTGCCTCTTTCACCTCGAAAAGGTCCGCGAAGTCCGCCTCGATCTTCAGGACGATCACGCATCCGGCCGGCTCCAGTGCGTAGTTGCGGACGGTGATCCGCTCTTGGAATCCCGCCCCCACCTCGCGCAGGCGCTCGACAATCAGCGGGCTGTCGGCGTAGCCGTCGGCCCGGGGAACCCTGCCCACAAACAACGCCCGGTACGGCTCCTTCGTCTCCGCCGCGAGGGGCTCGAGTGCCACGCCATTGACTGTCAGTCTCCAGCCCGAAAGGATCCGGGCGTCCTGCACAAAGAGACCATGCGGATGGTCACCGTGAATGTCCCCGTTCGACGAAGAAATGCAGAAGGACGATCCCTCGACCAAGGTGACCGTTCCGGCCCCGAGCGGCCCGGCAGCCGTATCAGCATTCCACCCAGCCATCGCGGCCTCCTCCACGAATCCACCAGCGGGCCGTGTAAGTCTTCCGGCTGGCGGCCCGCTTCTCCGAACGACGCTACGCCTGCTTGGTACTCCCGGCTAGGGGCCTTCGTTCAAGCTGCCAGGCCGAGGCCGGCGCCCAGCTGACACGGACTGTGCCCGTGCCTGCTCCGCAGCCAGCCGCAGCGGAGCGCGGCTCGCCTGCACGTTCGCCGGGAGGCGCGCCTGAACGGAACTGCTGCCAGGCATGGCACCCAAAAAGCGGGCTTCAAACTTGCTATGGACGATGGCTCTGCTTTTCATGACTGCTGCGTTTTCTCTTGGTGGATTCAACGGGAAAGGTGCATGAGGGGTGCGGACTTGGCGAAGCGGGTCAGAAAGGCCCGGCCTGGACCAGGTTTGCCGGGCGTTCTCCGCCGGCCAGCGCCTTGAGCTGGGAGGCGAGGAGCTTGACGATCCGGGGCTCGAAAGCTGAGGCGTTGCCGCCGATGTGCGGGGTGATCAGGGCGTTGGGCGCTGACCATAGGGGGTGGTCCGCCGGGAGCGGTTCCGGGTCGACGACGTCGAGCGCGCAGTGAAGCCGGCCGGACAGGACCTCGGCGGTAAGGGCAGCAGTGTCGACGACGGGGCCGCGGCCGACGTTGACCACGAGGGCGCCGTCCGGCAGGGCCGCGAGGACCGTCGCGTCCACCAAACGGTGCGTGTGCTCGTTCAGTGGCGTGACCGCGACGAGAACGTCGTGGGTTCCGGCAAGGGCCGCCAGTTCCGAGGAGGCGTGGACGTGGCCGGCGCTGTCCTCGCGCGAGGTGCTGCCCACCCGGGTGATCTCCACCTCGAAAGGCTCAAGCCGCTTCGCGATTTCATGCCCGATGCCGCCGACGCCCACAAGCAGCACGCGGCGGTCCGCCAGCGAGGAGCGTCGCTGCGGCTTCCACTCGCCGGTCTGTTGATCGCGGACCGCTTGGTCAATGCCACGGAGTTTGGCGATGATCAGGCCGATCGCCAGCTCGGCGGTTGCTGCCGCGTGGACGCCCGAGGCGCTCGCCACGCCGGCCGAACGCCCTGCCGCTTCCGGTACGCCGTCAAAACCCGTGGACTGCGTCTGGACGAACTTCAGATTGGTGGCCCTGGACAGCGAGCCGAGGACGGCGGATGCATCAATGTAGGGGAGGATAACGGCGTCGATGGCGTCCAGTGAGACGCCCTCCGGCTCGGAGCGGAGGTCCCAGACCGAGGCTTCGATGCCGGCCGGGAGAGGCTGCACCCTGGCCAGGAGGTCCCGGTCCGGGAAGGTGACGGTACGGACTGTCTGCATCTATTGAGCCTGTTCATTAGTCGGGCTTGAACTGAGAAACATTTCTCATCTGTGACAATCATCGCACTTCAAAAAGCGTCGGGCAAGAGCTTCGGAAAGGCAATTGAGGAGAGCAGCGGATCGGGCGTTCGCAGCGGTGGAAAACACGACGGCGGCGACGAGTACCCGCGCCCGGCACCCCGGCTGGTTTAACCCAAGTAGGTCGCACTTAAGGTCGTTATGAGGGCTCATAACGACATTAAATGCGACCCAGTTGGGGAAGGGCTGGTGGCCTAGGCGACGGCCGCCCGGCGTTCGCCGATGTCGAAGCCCGGGCCGCCAGGCACCGAGTCGATCAGTTTGCGCGTGTACGGATGTTTGGGGTTGCCGTAGACGGAGTCCACATAGCCGATTTCCACCACTTCGCCGTGGAACAGCACCATGATCTCGTCGCTGACATGGTGCACAACGTCCAGGTCGTGGGAGATGAAGGCCATGGTCAGGTCCAGCTCGGTGCGCAGGCGGCTGATGAGGTTCAGGATTTCCGCCTGCACCGACAGGTCTAGGGCCGAGGTGATCTCATCCGCGATGATCAGTTTCGGCCCCACTGCCAGGGCCCTGGCAATGGCAATGCGTTGGCGCTGCCCGCCCGAAAACTCGTGCGGGTACCGCTCCGCCACGTCCGCGTCGAGGCGGATGGTGGAGAGCCAGTAGGCGATCTTCTCGCGGTGGTCCCTGGGGTTGGACTTCACGGGATCAATCGCCTCGGCCAGCGTCTGTCCGATGGTGCGGCGCGGGTTGAGCGACGAGTACGGGTCCTGCGGGATCATCTGGACCTCGCGGCGCATGGCACGGCGCTGGCCAGACGACATGCGGGCCACGTCCATGCCGTTGATCCAGATGCTGCCGGCGCTGGCCGGGTTCAGGCCGACGACCGCCTTGGCCAGGGTTGACTTGCCTGAGCCGGATTCACCCACAATGCCCAGGGTCTTGCCGCGTTCGATGGTGGCCGAGACGCCCTTGAGGACCTTGGCCGCTGCGTGCCCGGACCCGAACGTGACCTCCAGGTCGCGGACTTCCAGCACCGGGGCGGCGGAGTTCGGTGTGGTTGTCATGGCTGGAGCCTCTCTGTTTCCGGGCGGACCGGGCCAGGCTGAACCGGGCCGGACACGGGCACGTCGTCGGTGATTTCGTCGAACGTGAAGTCCTCTGCCCGGACGGCGACGAGTTCTGTCTTGCGTTCGGCGATGCTCGGCGTCGCCGCCAGCAGGGCTTTGGTGTAAGGGTGTTTGACGTCGCCGGCTGCCAACTGGGCGCCGGTGAGTCGTTCGAGGATCTTTCCGCCGTTCATGACGATCACCTTGTCGCACAAGGCCTGCACCACACCGATGTCGTGGGAGATAAACAGCATGGCGGTGCCCATTTCCCGGTTGATGGTGCGGAACTGGCGCAGGACGTCAGCCTGGACGGTGACGTCAAGCGCCGTGGTGGGCTCGTCGGCGATGATCAGCCGCGGGTCCGTGACCAGGGTGGAGGCAATCATGGCGCGCTGGAGCATGCCGCCGGAAAGCTCGTGCGGGTGCTGCCGCATCCGCGTTTCCGGCTGCGTGATCCGGATGTCCGCGAGTGCCTTGACCATCCTGTTGAACGCGGTCTTCCCGGACTGTTTCAGGTGGACCCTGCTGACTTCGGTCAACTGGGAACCCATCCGCAGGGCCGGGTTGAAGCTGGTGCCGGGATCCTGGTAGACCAGCCCGATGGAGGTGGCCAGCGTGCGGGGATCGTTCTTCTTGAGCAGGTCCAGTTCGCCGAGCCGCATGGAGTGCGCCGTGACCGTCAGTTCCTCGGGCAGCAGGCCGGCGATGGACATGGCGGTGAGGGACTTTCCGGAGCCGGATTCGCCCACCAGCCCCACCACTTCACCGGCGTGGATGCTGAGCGAGACACCCTTGACCAGGGGGACGCCGTTGGGTGTGAGGACGGTGAGGTTGTCCACCTCCACCAGCGCTTCGCCGTCGGCCCGCATTGAGGCGGGCAGCTCAGAGGCGGCCTTCACGCTGCCGAACTTCCGCCCGCCGCGCGGGTCCGTGGCGGCGGCAAGTCCGTCGCCGATGAGCATGGCGCTCAGCCCTGCAACGGTGATCATGATCGAGGGCATGACCGCCTGCAGCGGCTGGGAGTAGATGTTCACGAGGGCCTCGTTGAGCAGGCGCCCGAAGTCGTACTCCGGGTTTTGGACACCGAGTCCGATGAACGACAGGCTGGACAATTCGATGAGGGTGGTGGCAAACACGGTGGCGGTCAGCACCAGCAGCGGCTCCGCCATGTTTGGCAGCAGATGCCGGGTGATGATGCGTGGACCGGGGACACCCAGCAGGCGTGCCGTCGACACGTAATTGCGCTGTGAGATCGAGGCGGCCATGTTGGCGGTGAGCCGGGCGAACGCCGGGATGCTGGCGATGGCGATGGCCAGGACAGCGGACCATGCCCCTTGGCCGAGGATGGCGGCGATAAGCAGCGCGAAAATGAGGCTTGGATAGGCGACGGCGGCATCTATCACGCGCAGGACGGCGTTGCGGATCCTTGCCGGGGCCAGCCAGATGAAGGTGCCGATCAAAACACCGCCGACGACGGAGATCACCGTTGTGGCTGCCGTCATGACCAGCGTGAGCCGGGTGGCCACGAGCGAGCGTGCGAGCACGTCGCGGCCGAAGTCGTCAGTGCCCAGCCAGTGGGCGGCACTGGGGCCCTGGGATGCGTCGGCGGTGAGCTTCTCGGCGGATTCGGCGAGGAACAGGGGCGCGAGGAGGCCGGTGAGGACCATAAGGGTCATCAGGGCGATGCCGATGATGAGGCCGGTAGTCCACCGGAAGTGCCGCTTAGTACGGGTGGTTTTAGCCATTGGACTTTCCTCCTCCGAGGGTGCGCGGATCAATGATTCCGAGGATGACATCGACCAGCAGGTTGAGGATGATGGCGAGGAAACCCAGGACCAGGATGATGCCCTGGATGACGGGGTAGTCCTTGTTGATGATGGCCGTGACGATTTCCTTGCCGAGTCCGGGCCAGTTGAAGACGTTTTCGATGATGATCGCGCCGCCGAGCATGCCGGCCAGGATCAGGCCGGCGAGGGTCAGCGTGGTGGTCATCAGGTTAGGCAGGGCGTGGCGGGCGTAGAGCCGAAGCGGCGGCAGGCGCCAGCCGCGGGCGGTCCGCAGGTAGTCCTGCTCGAGGACCGTGGAGGTTTCCCGGCGGACCACCCGGGCGATCGAGCAGATGGGCGCAACCGAGAGGCCAACCACGGGGAGGATCAGGGAGGTGAGGGTTGCCGCGCCGGCGGCCGGGAGGACCTTGAGGACGATGGCGAAAATGACAACCAGCATCGTGGCGATGACGTACTGGGGCACCGCCTGGAAGAAGCCGGTGAGCATGCCGAAGGACACGTCCAGCCATTTCCGGCGCCCGCCGCGCGTCAGGATTCCCACCACCATCCCCGCCGGAATCGAAACGATCAGGGTCACGATGATGCCCAGCAGGGCGAGTTCTGCCGTGAAGGGCAGTTTGGTGGCGATGATTGAGGAGACAGACGTGCTGTAGGCGAACGATTCGCCCAGATTGCCCGTCAGCAGGTTCCCCACGTACTGGATGCCCTGCAGGTGCAGGGGCTGGTTCAGGCCCAGGCTTTCCCGGATGGCCTCGATCTGCTCAGTGGTGGCGTCGGCGCCGGCGACTGCCACTGCCGGGTCGCCGGGGATGAGCGGGACCATGAAGAACGTCACCACCACAAGGAGGATTACGGACAGCAGCACTCCGCCGGCACGGCGCAGGCCGTAGCTGGCCCAGGGGGAGAGGGTGCGGAGCCCGCCCCGGGGGCTCTTCGGAGCCCCCGGGGGGTTGCTGAACAGGGCACTTTCCCTGTTCAGCATGGTTGGTTCGGTCATGGTCCTTGGCCTTACTTTGTGATGCGCATGGTGGCGTAGTCGACGATGCCGGACGGCGCCTGAATGGAGAAGCCTGCGCGCTGGGCGACGATCTGGGGTTCGCCGACGAAGGGGACAATGTCGTTGTCTTCGAGGATGCTGACCTGTGCCCGTTCGTAGGCCTCGCAGCGCTTGGCCTCATCCGTGGCGGACTGGGCAGTGGCGATTTCCGCGAGGATGTCTGCGTTCTCACCGCCGCCGATGTTGCGGCCACCCTTCTCCGTAGGAACGCCGGCGATGCGGGTCAGCGACGCGGCCACGGTGCCGACGAAGTTCGCGTCGCCCTGGATGGTCAGGTCCCAGGTCTCCGGCTTGGTCTGGGTCATGGTGGCCCAGGTTCCGTTGTCCACGAGGTTCAGGTTGACCGTGGCGCCGGCTGCGCGGAGGGCTTCCTGGACGTAGGTGCTGCCTGCACCGTTCGGGCCGATGCTGGTGGTGCCGACCATCTTGAAGGTCTTGCCCGCGAGGACGGCCTTGGCTGCCTCGGCGTCTTCCTTTGTGAAGTGTGAGTTGTCCTTCAAGGAGCAGGCCACTGTGGGAGCAACGATGGAGGTGTAGGGGATGCCCTTGTTGGCGTAGGCGGCGGCGTTGAAGGCCTGCTGGTTCATGAGCTGGGCCACGGCCTTGCGGAGCGCGGGCTCGGTGAAGGGGCTGCCGGGGCGCTGGTTGAAGAGCAGGAAGATTCCGGCGAAGGGCACCGTGGTGACCGTGTAGTCCTTGTTGCCTTCAAACCGGGCAGTGTCCGCAGGGGCGATGTCCGAGACATCCATTTCGCCGGTCAGCAACTGGTTGGCAACGGTGGTCTTGTTGACGCCGGGGAAGAACCGCACGGTCTTAGCCGGCGTTCCCTCCAACTCCTTGGACCACTTCGGCCAGGCCTTGTAGTCCTCGCGCAGGGTCATGTCGTAGCTGACGCCGTGGCTGGCTTTGGTCAGGGTGTAAGGGCCCGAGAAGGCACCCGCTACCGAGCCCTTGGCGAGGCCCTCAAGGTCGGCGAGTCCGGCGGGGCAGATGATGCCGGTCTGGGCCAGGGTCAGCCCGCCGATGAGTTCGGACCAGGGCTGCGCAAGCTTGATCGCCACGGTGCCCGCAGCGTCGTCCGCCGTGATGGCCGGCTGGCCGGGTCCGAACACCAGCTTGCCGAAGTTGTTCTTGGTGGCCGGATCAGCGAAGTAGCTCAGTGATTTGGCCACGATGGTGGGGGTGATGGCCGTGCCGTCGGCGCACGTGGCGTCCTTGCGAATGGTCAGCGAGGCGTCGGTCGCCGTCGACGTCCACTCGGTGGCGAGGCCGCCGATGAACTTGCCGTCCGCGTCGCGGCGCACCACGGTGTCGAAGAGGAACCGGGCTACCTCGTAGTCGTCCTTCGCATTGGCCTTGGCGGCGTTGAAGGTGGTGGGATCCGAGTTGAGCGCGGTCCGGATGGTGTCTGTGGAGGGCCCCGCACTCCCGCCGGGGGTGGTCCCGGTAGAGCCGGTGGTGCAGCCGGTCAGCAGCAGCGCTGCTGCCGCCGCGGCTGCGGCCAGGGCGGTAAGTCTTCCGTGCATGGTGTCTCCTCGATGACAACGGGATCGATCTGCGAGAAAGTTCGCGAATGAGAAGAGTTTCTCTTATGCACTCCGGCAAGTCAACGCTTTTTTGTGAGCTGACACACGGCTGTTACATGAGAGCCCGGCAAATTTACGCGCTGGCAACAAAACCCCGTCTTTTTCGGGGAATCGCCCACGCCCCCTTGACGGATGGCGAAAGAAACGCGAAACTTTTCTCATATGTGATTGCCGCCTCATTCTGACTGACCACAAGTCGGGGGCCGGCGTCGTCCGCAGAACCAACAAAGGTGACAACAAATGGCAACAACACTCGAGCTCACTGTCCGCAAGGCCGCGTGGACCCGCCTTCCCAAGGAACTCGTGGAAGCCTTCGCAGCCTTCCCGGTGGCCAACATCGGTGACGCCATGGAGCGCCTGGGCATCGTCGACGGCGGCATCAGTGCCATCTGGGAAGGCGCCCACTGCGTCGGCTCGGCCCTTCCTGTGCTCGGCGCGGCAGGCGATAACGCGGCAGTCATCGAGGCCCTGGGCTACATCCAGCCCGGCGACGTGATGGTCATCAACGGCTTCGGCCACGAACACCGCGCCCTCATCGGCGAGCAGCTGTCCCAGCGTTTCGAGGCGGCAGGCGCCACCGGCGCCGTGATCGACGGCTACGTCCGCGACCGCCACACCATCACAGAGATCAAGTTCCCCGTCTTCGCCCGTGGCGTCACGCCCGCCGGCCCCTTCAAGAACGGTCCGGGCGTTATCGGCGAACCCGTAGCGATCGGCGGCATAGTGTGCGCCGCCGGTGACATCGTGGCCGCCGATGATGACGGCGTCGTCATCATCCCGCAGGCCCGCGCGGCCGAAATCCTGGAGCGCGTCATCGCGGTAGCCGCCCACGAGGCCGAAATGACGGCCGAAATCACCCGCGAATACAGCTAACCGCCGCTATCCGGCGAAATAAACCAGCCCTAGACTGAGAGAAACCAATGACTACTGCATCGACGGACTCAGTGGAACTGAACACCGCACAAATCGAGGTTGTCACCGCGGACGGCAAGATGGTTCGCAAGGCCACCATCGCCGGCACCATGGGCTCCTTCGTGGAGTGGTACGACTACGGCATCTACGGACTGCTGACCACGTACCTTGCCATCAACATCATGGGCTCCAAGGACCTCGGGTCCCTGCTCCTGACCAACGTCGGCTTCCTGGTCAGCTTCCTCGCCCGGCCGTTCGGCAGCGTGATCTGCGGCTTCCTGGGCGACAAGCTGGGCCGCAAGAACCTCCTGGCCGTCCTGCTGCTCCTGATCTCCGGAGCCACGGCCTGTATCGGCCTGATCCCGTCCTCGTCGGTGATCGGGTGGGCGGCCCCGGCGCTGCTCATCCTGTTCCGCATCCTGCAGGGCTTCTCCGCCGGCGGCGAAGTGGCCGGCGCCATGGCGTTCGTGGGCGAATACGCACATAACAAGCACCGCAACTTCGCCATGAGCTTCATCGCCGTGGGTTCCTTCTGCGCCCTCCTCTTTGGCAGCGGGCTCTCCGCCACCCTCATCACCACGCTCGGCGATGCCACCATGGAGTCCTGGGCCTGGCGCGTCCCGTTCCTCTTCGCCCTGCCGCTGGGCTATGTGGGCTACTACATCCGTTCGAAGATGGAAGACACCCCGCACTTCGCCGCCCTGCGGGAACGCAATGAAGTGGAACGCAACCCGCTGAAGGCTGTCTTCACCTCCAAGCGCCACCTGAAGGCGATCGCGCTGACCATCTTCCTGCCGGCCCTGAACGGCCCCGGCTACTACCTCCTGTTCGCCTACATGCCCACCTACCTGAAGACCCAGCTGGGCACCGGCAACAACTTCACCATGGTGCAGGCGCTGATGGTGACTGCCGTCAGCCTGGTGGCCATCATCATCAGCATCCCGCTGATGGCCCGCCTCTCGGACTGGATCGGTCGCAAGCCGGTCCTGGCGGCCTCCGCCGTCCTGATGGCCGTGGTGTCCTACCCCATGTTCGCGATGATCACCACCGGCAACATGACACTGGCCTGCATCGCAACCGTTGTGATGGCCATCGCGTTCTCGGGCCACGCCGCGGTGGTTCACACCGTGCTGACGGAGATGTTCCCGACGACGGTCCGCTACAGCGCGTACAGCATCGGCTTCAGCATCAGCACCATCATCTTCGGCGGCAGCGCCCCGCTGGTGATGACGGAGATCATCAAGTCCACGGGCAACAGCATGGTCCCGGCCTACGCCGCGATCGGCACGGCCATCATCACGCTGACGTCCGTCTACTTCCTGAAGGAAACCAAGGGCCAGCCGCTGGCCACGCACTAACAAGACACGAACGACGGCGGCCTGCCGCCATTGCCGGCAGGCCGCCGTCGTTGGACCATAAGCACCACAACCAGAACCATTGGAGTCACCTTGGGCATCAAATCAGTCGCCGTCGTTGCAGACCTCGGCGAAAGCTACGGAAATTACAGCATCGGCGACGACGAGGCCCTCCTGGGCCTGGTCACGGCCTCGAACATCGCCTGCGGCTTCCACGCCGGCGATCCGCGCGTTATGGACGCCACCGTGAAGTCGTGCGTGGAGCGGGGCATCGAACTGGGCGCCCACCCCGGCTATCCCGACCTGGTGGGCTTCGGCCGCCGCCTCATCGAGGCCAGCGAAGAGGAAATCCGCACGGACGTCCTCTACCAGATCGGCGCCTTGGACGCCTTTGCCCGCATCCACGGCGGCAAGATCAGCCACGTCGCCCCGCACGGCCGGATGGGCAGCATCGCCCAGACCGACGCCAAGCACGCCCGCGCCATCACCGACGCCGTCAAGGCGTACGACCCGACCTACATCGTCATCTGCCAGAACGGCCTGCTCGCCGACGAGTCCCGCAAGCGCGGCCTCGAAGTGGGCTACGTCTTCCTGGCGGACCGCGGCTACGGCGAGGACGGCATGCCCGTCTCCCGCAACACCGAAGGCGCCCTGCTGCACGATCCCGAAGAGATCGGCCGCCGCGTTGTCCAGGTGGTCACCGAAGGAACCGTGCGCGCCGTCACCGGCAAGGTGGTTCCCCTGGGCCACGATGCCGACGTCGTCCTCCTCCACGGCGACCACCCCCAGGTCCTGGAGAACGGCACAGCCCTCCGCGCGGCTTTGGAAAAGGCAGGTATTACCGCCGCCGGGCTCCAGGAAGTCCTCGCCGCGAAGGCCAAGGCGGCCGCCGCGGCCTGACCGCCGCCGCCGCGCTCCTTGACCGCCTTCTGACCGCTTACCGCCCCACCGAGCAGGACATATGACCACGCAGCCACCGTTAGCCACGGAACTCCGCCAGCCTCCGGGCGTGGAGGCGGTGCCCTTCGGGGATTCAGCCCTCATGCTGAGCATCGCCGACGACGACGCGGAAGTGAGGCGTGCCGGTGCCCGAAGGCTGCGCGACGTCGTCCTGGAGGTGCGTCCATACGGGGTGCTGAACGTGGTGGCGGGGGCGGAATCCCTGCTGGTGGAATT
This sequence comes from Pseudarthrobacter sulfonivorans, assembly GCF_014712225.1. Lineage (GTDB taxonomy): Bacteria > Actinomycetota > Actinomycetes > Actinomycetales > Micrococcaceae > Arthrobacter > Arthrobacter sulfonivorans. The sequence goes on along the minus strand of NZ_JACXBW010000006.1, from coordinate 267,413 downwards.
CGACTGCCTGGCGGTCAGCCATGGCCAGCTCGCCCAGACCGTCAGGCTTGCCGTGGCCGGACTGGGGCTCCAGGACGCCGGACCCGTCCCGGGCGCGAAGGACTTCGTGATCCCCATGGTGGTCAGCGACGAGTTCTCCCCGGACCTTCCCTCAGTAGCTGCGGAACTGGGACTCAGTCCGGAAGGCGCCCTCAACGCGCTCACCTCATCCGTCCTGACCATCAATCTCCTGGCTGCGGCCATGGCGCCGATGATGGCGGGCGTGCAGTTCCCGGGCCAGGTCAGCCGGTGCGCCGAGCCCCGGACGGACGTTGCCCCAGGCTCGGTGATGGTGGCCGGCACAAGCGCCATCATCCAGCCGTTCCCGGGCCCCAGCGGCTGGAAGGTGATTGGCCGGACGCCATTGACGGTCTGCGATATCCACGAGAACCCCGCCACGTCCTACCGGCCCGGCGACCGGGTCAGGTTTACGGTCATCCCGGAAAGCAAGTGGGCCGAGCTGGAAGGGCAGTTCCTTCGGCCCTCACCCGGTACGGCCACGGACCAGGAAGGCGGCAACCGTGACAGCGAAGTCTGAGCAGGCGGTCACCCTGACCATCAGCGAGGCCGGCTGGCTGTCCACCTTCCAGGACCTGGGCCGCGAGGACTCCGAATACATGGGCGTCCCGTGTGGCGGTGCCGCCGACCAGCATTCCGCGGCCGTGGCCAACGTACTGGTAGGCAACCGCCGCGGCGCCGCGCTGCTGGAAATCATGGGCGGCAGGTTCGCCTTCACCCCCTCGCATGACGTCTTCATCTCCGTCACCGGAACCCCCGCGGACGTGACCGTCGGGGGAGTCCCGGCACCGTTGTGGCAGCCGGTCTGTGTGCCCGCAAACGCCCGCGTGGTCATCTCCAACGCCACCGGAGGCATGCGCAACTACCTGGCTTTCAGCGGAGACCTGGACACCCCGCGCTTTATGGGCAGCGCGGCCCCCGAATCGCGGATGGGTTTCCCGCAGCAGCTGGCCGCGGGCCGGAAAGTGCAGCTGGCCAGCCGGTACCTCGGCTTCAGCCAGCCGTACCTGGGCCAGCCGCTGTTCCGTCTGCCCGTTCCCGTGCCGGACTTCAGTCCGGATGTGTGGACCGTCGAGGTGGTGGACGGTCCGGAAACAGACAGGACCCCCGGCATCCGCGAGCTCTTGAGCGGCAGCATCTACACAGTGGGCGGCAAATCCAACCATGTGGGCCTCCGCCTGGACGGTCCGGTCATCCATCCCGAAGGGCTGGGCGAGATCGTGTCGCACGGCGTCCCCATCGGGGCCTTCGAGATCCCGCACGGCGACGAGCTGATCATTCTGGGGCGCTCGCGCACCCTGACGGCGGGCTACCCCATCGTTGCGGTGGCGACGAAGGCCTCGCTGCCGGTCCTGGGCCAGGCCAGCCCCGGCCGGAAGATGACCTTCCGCTGGGTCAGTCAGGAGGCCGCAGTCGTGCGCTGGCGGGAACAACAACGGCTGCTCTGCGATCTGGAGAACCGCGTGCACAACCTGTTTGCCGCCGTCGGGCTTCCGTTCGCGCACGAAGCGGACCCAGCCACACCGCCCAGCACACGCGCCGCCTGAAACGGTTGACTCCGTCAGTTTCAAATGAGAAACTATTCTCATATCTAAACTGGTTCTTGTTTTAGCCGGACCTCCCGGCCCCCATTGCCGCGCTGCCACCCGCAGCGTGCCGGACGAAAGAGACGCACCATGGAGCTTCTGAATGGCAAGGTTGCCATCATCACCGGCGCCGGCACCGGCATGGGCCGCGAAACGGCCAAGCTGCTCGCTGCGGAAGGCGCCGCCCTGGTGCTCGTGGGCCGCCGGCAGGACGTCCTGGACGAACTGTCCGCCGAGATTTCAGCCGCAGGCGGCAAGTCCTACGTCCGCACCGCAGACATCGCCAGCAAGGCCGAGGTGGACGCGCTCGTGGGCTGGATCCACGAAAACGTGGGCCTGGTGGACATCCTCATCAACAACGCCGGCAGCGCCAGCAAGATCCTCAACGTGCGCTGGATTGCCGAAGAGGAATGGAACCAGGTCCTGGACGTGAACCTCAATGCCGTTTTCCTGCTGACCCAGGCGGTGCTGCCGGACATGCTCAGCCGCAACACCGGCTCCATCATCACCGTTTCGTCCCTGGCGGCCGTGACCCCGAACCTGCTGGGCGGAGCGGCGTACGGGGCAGCCAAGGCGGCGGTCCGGAACTTCATGACGTACCTGCACACCACGTTCCGCAACGAGGGGCTGCGCGCCGTGACCATCCTCCCGGGTGAAACGGCCACGCCCATCCTGGACAACCGGGCCCGTCCGCCGCACCAGGAGGAACGGGACGCCATGGTCCAGCCGGAGGACGTGGCCCGGGCCATCCATCTGGTGGCAACGCTGCCGCAGCGGACGGTGGTGCAGGAACTGGTCATCGCACCCACCGTGCAGCGCGACACGTCCGGGGACATCGAAATCAGCCGCTGGACCGGTGCCCCCGAATCCGACCTCCCGCGGAACCAGAAGTAACGTAGCCCGGCACCATTGGCGGCCGGGATCCTGCCGCCGCCCCAACTACCCTCTGCCTTCCTGTCTGAAAGGACACCTCCGTGACAACACCCGCAGCCCCCAGCGTCCTCAGCTTCCGTCCTTCCGACGCCGTCCAGCGCGTGATCGACACGTCCCTGCGCGTCCAGCAGCCGCAGTCGAGCGGCGACCTGGTCTCCCTGGCCATGGGCGAGCCCGACTTTGACACCCCCCAGCAGGTCCGCGACGCTGCCGCGAAGGCGCTGCAGGACGGGTACACCCACTATTCACCGCTGCTCGGGGAGCCGGCGCTGCGGGACGAACTCGCCATCCGGATCGGCGGACTGCTGGGCTCCAGCGTCAGCACCAATGATGTGCTGGTCACCCAGGGCGGGACGGCCGGCTTGGCCGCCGCCATCCTCGGCATTGTGAACCCCGGCGACAAAGTGGTCATCCCGGACCCCACCTACTCGCTGTATGCGGACCTGGTCAGCATGGCCGGCGGCACCATCGTTCCGGTGCCCCTCGCCGAGGACCTGCACTGGGACCTGGACGCGCTGGCTGCGGCGCTTGACGGGGCGAAGATGTTTGTTTTCTGCAACCCGTCCAACCCCACCGGCATCGTCCACTCCCGCGCGGAGCTTGAAGCACTGGCCGCCATGGTGGCCGGCACCGACATCCTGGTCCTCTCCGATGAGGCCTACAGCGACCTTGTCTACACGCCCGAGCCTTTCACCTCCGCCCTGGAGATCGGGGGCCTCGCGGGCCGGACCATCTACTGCCAGACCTTTTCCAAGAGCTACGCCATGACGGGTTGGCGCGTGGGCTACCTCTGGGGTCCCGCGGACGTCATCGCCTCCGCCGCCCGCGTGCACAACACCTTCAACGGCTCCATGAACACCGCCGTCCAGCTTGCCGCCCTCACTGCCCTGCAGACCTGCGGCCCGGACATCGAGCGGATGCACGCCTCCTACAAGGTCCGCCGGGAACTGATGTACAACGGCCTGAAGGACGTTCCCGGGCTGACGGTCAGCTCGCCGGAGGGTGCGTTCTACCTTTTCCCGAAGTACGACGCCGATCTTCCGGCTTCGGAGATGGTGGCGCACCTGCGCAGCCACGGCGTGGCCGTCCGTCCCGGCAGCGAGTTCGGCCGCCACGGCGAGCACCACCTGCGGCTGTCCTACGCCGCGAGCGCCGAAGCCATCACCGCCGGCGTGGAACGGCTCGCAGCCGGCTTCGCCGCGCTGAAGTAGCGCTGATGGCCACCACCAGTGCAGCTCCCGGGCTCCGCAGCGACACAGTCCGCAACCGCAAGCACATCATCCGGTCCGCAGGGAAGCTGTTTGCCGAGGGCCGGCAGGCCACCATGGCGGACATCGCGCGGGCCGCGGAGGTCTCCACGGCCACCGCCTACCGGCATTTCGCGTCGGTGGATGACGTCCTGGCCCGTTTCCGGTTCGACGTCGGCAGTGAACTCCTGGAGTTCAGCCAGCAGCAGGAGGCCGCAGGGCTGGAACTGCTGCGCCTCGTCAGCACGAAATGGGTCACGCTGGTGGTGACCCACGGCCGCGCGATGGTCCACACCAGGTCCGGCGAAGGCTACCTCGCCCGGCTGCGCACGGGCGCCACGCACTTGACGGTCCAAGCGGACGCCCTGAGTGCGGCGCTGCGCGACACCTGCCTTGAACTTGGCATCGGCGATCCCGGTGACGAAGCCATGTTCCTGTGGAACGTGCTGTTCGACCCGCGCGAAATCTTTGATCTCATTGAGACACTCGGACTGACCCCCGATGAGACCGCCCGGCGGCTCGTAGCCGCGCTGGTGGGGGCACTGAAGGGCTGGTGCGGCCCGATCGGCGGGCGCAGGCAATAAGCTGGAAGGCATGGAAAAGGGCACGGGCATGCGAAGCGACACCCAACGTAACCGCAGGGAGCTGGTCAACGCGGCCGGGTCGCTGTTTGCCGCCCGGCGGGGTCCCATCAATATGACGGACATTGCCAAGCACGCCGAAATCTCCACGGCCACGGCCTACCGGCATTTCGCGTCAGTTGAGGATGTCCTGGCGGAGTACCGCTTCAACGTTGGCCAGAAGCTGAGGGACTACAGCCTCAAGCAGACCACGGGCGGCCTGGAGCTGCTCGAAGCCGTCAGTCGCAAATGGGTGGACCTGGTGGTCAAGCACGGCGGGGCCATGCTGTATACGCGTTCCGGCGAAGGCTACCTCGCCCGGCTCCGGAGCGGCGCCTTCTACCTCACGGTCCAGGCCGAAGCCCTGCAGCGCCCGCTGGAGGAAGCCTGCGCCGAGCTCGGATTGAGCGCACTGGGGGATGAGGCAATGTTCCTCTGGAACATCCTTTTTGATCCCCGCGAAATCCTGGACCTCATCAACACGGTGGGCCTGAGCAAGCAGCAGGCCAGCGAACGGCTGGTGTCAGCACTGCGCGGCGCCCTCATTGGCTGGGACGAAAACAAAGCGGCAAACGCGCCCGCGTCCTAGTGCTGCACGGCGTGTGTCAGCCGCACCCAGACTCAGGCCCGTTCGGCCAACAGCACGCTCCGGAGCGTAGTCCCGCGCATCTCGCTGCGGATCCGCTGGGGCGGAACAGCGGCCAGGGAAGCGACTGCGAAGAGGTCCAGCTGGTCCGTGCGCAGTGCCATGACAGTGAGCGACCGGCGTCGGGCTTCCAATCCTGACTTATGCCCGACGGCGGCTGCCAGGGTCTGCGCATGGCCGCGGACCTCCTGGAGGTGAGCTTCAGCGGGCCAGCCTGCCGGCTGAAGCTCCGTGTGGCCGGTACCGATCCGGCGCCGTACGTCGAATTTGTTGACTCCTGCCGCGTCGGCGATGCGGGTCACCGCTACGCCGTCAGCCAGGGCCCGGGCAACGCTGTCGTTCCGCAGCCTGAGGGCGTCCCGGATGCTGCTGTCCGCCCCTGCTATCTGCTGGCGGTTCAATGCCAGTTCCCGGCGGAGTGTTTCCTGGTCAACCGGCTCAAAGCGTCGGCGCCGGCCGGACCGCGGCGGCTGTTGGGCCACGCTAGTGCCTGACCGGTTCCGGCACGAGCGCCCACAGCACGGGGGCGCCGTCGAAGGTTGGCATGACGCTGCCCTCGAAGAACACCTGGCTGTGCCTCAGCTCGCCGTTCGGGCTCCAGCGGCCGCTGGCCGGGCAATGCGTGCCGGTGCCGGCAGTCATAGTGCGGGAGGAACGGCAGAGCAGAACGGGCGACGTGAGGGTCTGGATCATTGGATGCTCCTAGTGGCAGGGGTGGGCGTTAGTCGTCGCGGAAGGAGATGAGCACCTTGCCGGACCGGGTGGGGTCCTTGGCAAGGTCGAAGGCCTCGAGGGCCTGGGTGAACGGGAATTCGTGGGTCACGATGGGTTCCACGTAAAGCGAGCCGTCGGCCAGTGCGGCCAGCACCTTGTCGATTTCATCATTGAAGCGGAACGAGCCCAACAGTTCGAGTTCGCGGGTGATGGCCAGTGAGATCGGGACAGGCTGGTCACCGCTGGGCAGAAGCCCCACCATGACCACCTTTCCGCCACGCATGGCGCCCCGGAGGGCCGACGCGAGGCCACGGTGGTTACCTGAGGATTCCAGTACGACGTCGGCCTCGACGACTTCGATGGCTTCGGTGTCGGTGGCCAGGATGGTGCCCGTGGCTCCGACGGCCCGGGCGATTCTCAGGGGCGCCTCGTGCATATCGACGGCGATGATTTCCGCCGCGCCGGCACGCTTGGCGACAGCGACGATCAGGCTGCCGATCGGGCCGCTGCCGATCACCAGGACGCGCCTGCCGGTGAGGTCACCGGCCCGGGAGACGGCGTGCCACGCGACGCTGGCCGGTTCGGCGAGGGCGGCCGCGCGCAGCTGCAGCCCGGAGGGGAGAGGGCGTAGCATCCTGGCGGGCAGCACTGAATACCGGCTGAAGGCGCCCTGGGTGTGCGGGAAGCGGGCGGCGCTGCCCAGGTAAGTACAGCCGGGCGAGAGGTTGGGCCGGTCCGCAGGATAGCGGACTCCGCCTCCCCCCGGGGTGGCGGGATGGACGGCAACGTCGGTGCCTGCTGCCGGTCCGGAGCCGTCGGCGGCCGCCTGGACAACTGTGCCCACCACCTCGTGGCCGAGCACCAATGGCGCGCGCAGGATTGACTCCCCAGCGGCACCATGGAGCCAGTAGTGCAGGTCGGAGCCGCAGATTCCGCCGTAGGCGATGTCCACCACTGCTTCGTGGGGTTCGGGCACTGCGTGCTCAAAGCTTTCGATCCGGAGGTCGCCGACGCCGTGAACCACCACGGCCGGGCCTGTTACTGAGTTTTGAGTTGTTGCTGTTGTTGTCATGTCAGACCACCACTGTCATTCCGCCGTCGATGAAGATTGTTTGCCCGTTGACGTAGTTGGACGCGTCCGAGGCGAGCCAGCAGACCGGCCCGGACAGGTCGTCCACGGTTCCCCAGCGGCCCGCCGGGGTCCTGCCGAGAATCCACGAGTTGAAGGCGTCGTCGTCCACAAGGGCCTGGGTCATTTCGGTGTGGATGTAGCCGGGGGCGATTCCGTTGATCTGCAGTCCCTGGCCGGCCCATTCCGCGGTCATGGCCCGGGTGAGGTTGCGCAGTCCGCCCTTCGCCGCGGTATAGGCGCCGATGGTGGGCCGGGCGAGGTCTGACTGGACGGAACCGATGTTGATGATCTTTCCGCGCTTGCGTTCCAGCATCCGGCCGGCGGCCTCACGGCCTACCAGGAACGCGCTGGTGAGGTCCGTGGCGAGCACCCTGTTCCAGTCGGCGACGTCGAGCTCCAGCAGCGGCACGCGGTGCTGGATGCCGGCGTTGTTCACCAGGATGTCCAGCGGGCCGTAGGTGGTTTCGGCGTCGGCAACGCCCGAGGCCACTGCGTCCTCGTCGGTGATGTCGAACGAGACGGCACCCACCTTGTCTTTGCCGAAGACGGCGGCCAGCTCTTTCCTGGTGGCTTCCAGGCGGGCCGGGTCGAGGCCGTGGAGTACGACGGCGGCTCCGGCCCTTGCGAGGCCGCTCGCGAGCGCCTTTCCGATGCCCCTGCTTGATCCCGTGATCAGGGCTGTCCGCCCGGTCAGATCGAAGGGTGACGGATGGTCCATGAAGTTGCCTCTTCTCGACGTTGACGGCGTGGTTCTCGGGCGCTTCAAGCGGCCTCTTTGAGCCTACGGCCGGGCACTGCCAGAGTCAAGAACTATTTCTCATTTGCGAGTTGATTATAGTTTTTGAATGAGCGGCCACAATGGAAGGGCCGGTTTTCGACGACGCTTTTTCATCACGAGGGTGGAGCTGAGTCCTGGACGGTGTGGAGATTGTTGGGGAGGATGGCGATGGCGGGTTCGGCGTGCCTGGTAGGGCTGGGGATCGGGAGGCTCCGGAGCCGCCATGGTTGTGATCGGGCTGTTCCTCCTCGTAGGGCAGCTGATGCACTAACTGACAGCCAATCTCCCACAGGGGTAGGGTTTGCCGTAGCCGACGAAGGGGTCACCATGAGCTACAAATATCGAACTGTCCGCGTTCGCGGTACCGAGCTGGTTGGAACGATTGCCAGGAAGCACGGGAGTGCGGCTGAGATCTACGAGACGTCCAAGGACCCGAGTACATCGGTGGTTCCGGTGTTCTTCGAGGCAACGGGCGAGGTCCGTTTTTTCGACAGGTCAGTGCTGGAGGACGTGGTGGCGCCAGCAGGTTGAGCGTGAAGGCACACGGGTGCCGACCACGCCGGCCTGCCCGGTGGGAAGGGTGGTCAGGTTGTTGCCTGCCCGCGCATGCGCGCCAGCCATTCGACAACGGGTGAGTGCACCGGGCCCGGGTTGCTCGTGCAGCAGTGCGTGGCCGGCGCGGTCGAGCATGGCAAGGTAGCGCGGGGTAGTGGTCAAGCAGTTCCCAGGAGCCTGTGTACCCGGCCGTGGCATCGCAGCGTCCGGCAAGGATTAGCGCCGGATGGGGATAGGGTTTCGCGGCTTCCGGCACGTCCGCCAGCTCCCGGTGCGAAAAATCCGCTACCGTACACGGCGTAATGCACAGGCACTTCTCTGGCCGTCCCCTTCATCCGGACAGCGTAGGCCTGTTGGCGGCTCACCAGCACTTACCCCATAAGACGCTATTGACCTGGCGCCATATTCCCGCAGCCAATCCCAAGACAGGTTTCTGGGTGAGGGCATCAATGGGAGATTCTGATTAATCAGATAAGGCTCGGCTGAGCAGATCATGAAATTGCCGAAGGGAGGTGCGGTCGCCGTGGGGAGATTGGTGCCGGCCGGACCCTGCTGGATGAGCCGTAGGTTTTGACGGTTGAGCAGCGCATACAACCCTCCGAACGCCGTGCAAGTGCGTCGCTGAGCGCAAGCCGTGCCTGCTCTGGGAGGTTTTCCAAACGGAGGGCTCGAGCAGCGTGGCGCCCCCAAGTAGTCCTCGGTGTCCACACCTCATCCACTGTTGGGGCGCGTTACGGACGACCGGCATTAGCCGATCCTTTTCGGCGGTGCTTGCGCCCTGGTTGCATGGGGGACCCGCCCAGCGATGACGGGGATCACCATGCCAAAGCAGCGGATGGTTCACAAGGTCCTCGGAGCGTGCGACATGACTCACTGAACTCTCCCGCCATGATCGTTATCGTTGATGCCTCGAGCAGGATTTATTACCTGGCTCCTGCCTAGGAGGGGCTGCTCGATTCAGCTGATCTGTCGCGGCGGGTGCAGGAACGAACGGCAGCTAGAGATGGCGACTGTTGTTCACCACTGTGCCAGTGGTTCGATCCACCCCGTAAGCGACGGCAGCGCCACCGGCGTAGGCCAACAGATCCGCGGTGCCGAACGTGGTTCCAAGGACCAGCCGAAGGGGTGGCCAGGATTCTCCGAGTTCGGCGGGAAGACCAGTGAGTTGGAAGAGTTCGACCATCACACAGAAGGTAACGGCTGCGGCTGCAATCAGTGCCTTGGGCCTCAACGGAATCAGAATAGCCACGAGAATGTAGATCAGAACCGCGTAGAGGCCATCACCGGCAGGGCCTGTCCACGCCGCATCGCTGAGCGTGCGAATGCCCAACCCGAGTACAACGCTGATCAGCCCGGCGATGCAGAGCAAGGTCCGTCTTATTCTTGAACGCCTCGGTTCGAGAGAACTGCTCACTGCCAAGCCTCCATTGTCGAAGCTGCCCATTTCGTCTCCCGGCGCGGACCCACGAGAATCTTCGCATTCAGCCTAGCTCAGTGCTCTGCTGAGGTAGGAGCCGGGCGCTGACGGGGGAGTCCGCCCGATAGGCGGGCGGTTCGATTTCTTCGGTTGCGCCCTTCGCCGGCCCGACAGATGTGGCTGTCATCGTCACGGTGCTGGCCCGGCAGGAGGTAGGAATCCCCGACGGGGACCGCTGAGCGGCTCAGCGTCGGCGTCTCGTCACCGGCCAGGGCACTGAGTCAAAGCGCCGTCCCGCAAACCAGGCCTGCACTACTAATCGGCCTCTCATTGGCATAACTTTTGGCACCGTCGAACGACGGTAATCGGCATGGCCGCCTGTCATTTTTGGAAGCCGCCGGCGCAGCGCCGCTACCCCGCGGCCGCGATTATCATCCGGGCGCCTGGACGGTGGTCCGACGGGATGTTCTACCCGCTGCTGGCCCGACTCGAGCGGCTCGGCTACGTCTCCTCGCTGTGGGGTACCTCCGACGCCGGCCGCCGGTGCAAGCATCGACCGGTGGCGCGGCCGGCACGCCAGCCTGGCGCGAGCTGGCGGTTTGGCCCTACCGGATTACTGCTGAAGACCGGCTCGGCCGGTTGGTCGAAGCCCCGGCAGAATGTGCATCACGGCGGGGGCAAAGCCGTGGTATCCGCTAGGTCTTCAGTTTCAGCCCGTGCTACCGCCCACGGCGCTACCCGCGATCGGTGCTCTTGCGCCTTCCAGACTCGTTCCATCTCGCAGTGAGCAGTGACGGCTTAGCATCGACGACTAGTTACCGAACTCCAGCTACAGCGAACTAACTGCCGTACACCCGTGGTCTGACAACGAGGTGACGGCATGCGGGGGACGAAATGGCATGGCCCCCGCACACACACTGATTACAAATAGGTGAGCTAACGGCCCACCAGGTCAGGGCGCTGTCGGCAGGCTAAGCCGATTCATCACCGGCCAAACAATAAATGAAAGGAAAGACCTTGATTCTGCGCAAACAATCTTCATGGGCCGTACTTGCAATCGTCGCCACAAGCTTGGCCTTAAGCGGTTGTGACGACAAAACAAGCATCCCTCAACCCAACGTGACATACAACGAGCCAGACCCGGGTGTCCCAACGCCCCCTGCTTCGAAAACCAGACCCGACAGTGTCATCCCGAAGCGGCCAGCTCCTAAAACCAGCCCCGACAGTGTCATCCCGAAGCGGCCAGCTCCTAAAACCAGCCCCGACAGTGTCATCCCGAAGCGGCCAGCTCCTAAAACCAGCCCCGACAGTGTCATCCCGAAGCGGCCAGCTCCTACGACCAGACCTGACACTGTCCCTGCTCCGCGTTACAGCACGAATCCGTGCGCTTTCCCGGGCGACCTACTGTGCCCCGGCAGGCCCATAATAGTGCCTCCCCCTCGGTACCAGTGGTGAGCTGTGCCCGGACATCACGGCTGCTGCTTCATGCCTTCAGCCGATGCCCGCTGGAGGCGGACGCCATGCTCACACAGAGAAAGGAGAAACCGATGAGACAACACAGAGCCCCCGCCCCGGGACAATCCGGCCGTGACAGCAAACCCCTGGCTTCGACTGAGGCACCCATCATCACGTGGGAATGGCTGCACGGCGCCGTCGCCGCTGCCCTGCGCCGTATAGAACCGGGGGCGCCCCTATACGTCACTGCCGATGTCCTCACCGATGAACTGCTCCCGCCACTCAAAGAGGTTCATCGCCCGGGTCACTGAACAAACATCCTGTCGGGCACGATTCCAACCCACGATTTCCAACCAGAGCCAAAGGTGCGACCTCCATCAGGCGGAAGAGAGAGGCGCACCGGTCCTTCGCCGCAGCACAGTACTTGAGGACGGCCGGAACTCCAGCCACAGAAGTGTTGTAAATGGCTGGGCCGGAGTTGTGCTTCCGTTCCTTGCACTGTGGTCAGTCGCGTCGCAGCAGAATTCTGCAGAAAAAGGACGACCAGTCCGCGTCCGCGGCGACCGGATCGGCAGCGACAGCATCTGCCTGCTGCGGAACCCGTGTCGTCTGGGCGGGAGGAAACGCGGCTGCCTGGGCCTGGGCTAGGGCCCGCAACGGCTGGAACACATCGGGGTTGGCGACTGCGAACGCGTTCAGCCACTGCTCATCGGCGGCAGCCAGGGCGGCAGTTACTTCTCCACGATCCCAGGGCGGATCCAGTGCTGCATCCGGGGCCGCTTGGGCGGGCTGCGGGTTGAAGGTGACAACCCCCAGCCGGGGGGCCTGGCCGGGGAGAGCGAGGACCGTCACCTTAGCCGGCGTGAGCCACTGTCCGCCCGTGCCCTCGGCATCGGCTGCATACACGCTGAAGGCCTCGTCACTCAGCGAAAGGGGCCATGGGCTGAATAATCCCACCTTGCCGTCCTGCGTCGTGGTGGTCAGCACACCACTTGCCACTGGCCCACCGCCGGTGGCCGGGAAGATCGAGATGATTGGGGCCAACGTCATGAGGCCGCCTCCTTGAAGCTCGTTCGCGCCCGACCGTTTCGTAGTCTCGTCGGTGTTGGACGGTGAAGGCACTCTGGTCTCCGACGATCCGGGATATTGATGAACCCATCGTGAACGAAAGGCGTTACCGCCGCGTTACGGCAGTGAGCCTGCCGGGCCCGAATCCCCGTCGTCGTCGATTCACGCAAAGGTCTGCCTCAGCCCGCCCGTGAGCGTATCCGCCCGGCGGTCTCATCCCGTTGTAGTGCCCTGGCATTAGTCCGCCTACCCCTACGGACTGGGCACAGGCTTCGGGCAATGCCAGGGAACCACGTGCAAGACCGGCCCGGAGGCGGATCCCTGCGGCACGGCCCGCGCACCACACTGGTTGTCACATCGGCCCATCCCGACAATCGAGACAGAAAGCTTAGTTCCATGAAAGAGAAAATTGCCACCCTGTGCATGGCGGATAGCGGGGCAGACGCGTATTCCTGGTCCGTTCCGGGCTGTTACCTCTGCGGGCACAGCCACCAAGAACGGGTCCCGTGGCTGCGGCTGACGTGTCAGGCAATGGTGCTGGGAAAACGGAACGGCGACCAGGAGCTCACGTTTTGCGGTTGCCGGGGTGGAGTGATTCACGAGCAGGGAGGGGCAGCGCCCCAGCGATAAGTGCGTGTCTCTCAAGTCGCAGTTGTTTGCCCTTCACAGGACAGTCCGCGCCCCCGTAACGCTGGAGTAACGCCACGCGTGCAAGCTGTTTGAACCAAGCTCACGGGCCCGGCCACGGAAGCCCAATATTCCGCGATCTCCGATAAGAGGTGCGTCATGAACAGTGTTACCGGCCAAGAGGACGGCTGCTCCGACTGCGACGAAGGCCCTTACCTTTTTGACGAACAGGGCCAGATCATCGACAACCCCTTTCCAGGAACGCGCGGCCAGGCAGATCTCCCGGCAGTCCGCGCGTCGAGGCAACGGCCGTGTTCGCTAGGCGCCCTCAACGGGTCCTGGCTGATCGAGCTGACTGCCAGAGGCGGGGACCCGTCCGGCCAGGATCCGATCATTCGCGGACCCATGCGCATCCAAGTCGGCGCCTCCTCCCTCCGCATCAGCGGAGACGTGTACGTTCGCCGGGGACAAGACCCCACCGATCGAGGACTGCGGCCCGGGCCTTTGGACGAATTCCCGAACGGCTTCGCCTCAGGCGGCCCTGCAGGCGTTGCCGGCCAGGACACCACGGACACGGCTGCCGGCCGCTGGTACCCACAGCTGCCGCTCAATGAATATTCATGGTACTTCCGTTCCAACGGCGTGTCCTATGCCTCGGCGCTGCTTGGCTTTGGGTTCGTTCGCCATATCTGGGACCGCACAACGCAGGATTTCATTTCGACTGATGTAGGCGAAATGCGTCTAACCTGCCGGCAAAGCCTGATCAATTTGCCGCATCAGCCCGCCAGAATGTCGGGGACAGCGGCCATAGGCGGGCGCGTCTATGACGTCAAGGCCACGAAAACATCGAATTTCTTCCGCGGCTGCCGCGTCGAAGTCGACGCAATGTCGAACCGCGTCTGGCCGGCATCTGCAATTACGGGAGCGGGCGTGACCACCACGTTCCAGAACGTCTACGCTTCGGCCGGCTGGGACGTGGGCCTGACGGTTGATGAAGTTGATGTTCCGGAGGATGCGTCGCTGACCATCGCCGAGCTGCAGACATTGATATCAACGCACCGGGGCGCCGGTTCCGTTGACGAATGGCGCCTGTGGCTACTCTCCGGTTCGTCGCAGGGCACCCTGTTCGGAATCATGTTTGACCAGGACCAGGTGCCCCGCGAGGGTGCCGTCGGGTTCGCTGACGCCACACTTGGCGATGGGCCGACCATCGAGGCAAGTGCCCGCAATAAGCCCCTCGACGAAGTGCCCGCGGCATTCCTTCGGACCCTCGTCCATGAAGCAGGCCATGCATTCAACCTGTTTCATCCAAAGCACGACGTTCACAACCCACCGATCGGCACCGAGATCATGAACCAAACAGGCGACGTGATGGGATTCGCCACAGTGGCGAATCCGTATCCCCGCACTGCGACGTTCGGATTCGCCGAACATGACCGGATTTCCTTGGTGCACGCACCCGACCCCCAGGTGCGCCCGGGCTGGAAACCGTTCGGCTGGGGCCACGGCAGTTTGTCCTCGGGGCTCCCTGAGCCGACGGATGCCGCCGGCCTGGTGAATGCCGACGATGCTGTTGGCATGGTGTTGGAGCTCAAGCTGCCCGAGGAGGTGTACGTCGGGGAGTACGTCGTTGCTGAAGTGACGCTGAGGAACGTTGGCGATGAGCCACGCGAAACGAGCAAGCATCTCAACCTGGCCGAAGGGGACCTGCGGCTGCTACACGCACTGCCGACCGGACAGATCGAGCAGGTGCTCGACATTGTCGTGGCATGCGGTCCGCGTGAGACGACGGTGTTGCAGCCCGGGCAATCGCTGACCAGCCTGATGCAGGTGTTCTTCACCAGCGAGGGAGTCACCTTCCAGGAGCCGGGCGTTCACGTGGTTCGGGCCGAATTCGATCTGGGGGGCCGGACTTCTGTCCGGAGCACCAGGAGCACCGTAAGGGTGCGGATGGCCGGGTCCGGTGAGGAACGTGACATCGCTGGGGCAACACTCGATCGGGGCGTTTCGACGGCGCTGGCCCTGGGTGACTTCGGCCGCGATGACAACGCGCGACGGCGGCTGGCAGCAGTTGCAGAGGCGCACCACGAGCACGATACAGGTGCTGCCTGTGCTTTGGTGCTTGCCAATTCGCTGGCGAGACAACATGTGGACTACCGCCGTGCCGACACGCGCGCCGCCGAACCCGGCGACGCGAAGCACTTTCTCGACCTCGCGATGCAGGGGCGCTCGGCCGCACAGGTCGTCGAACTTGCCGTAACGGTGGCCTGCCCGGTGGAGCGGGATGCCCCGGTGGTTGCCGAGGCCCTCTCACATGGGAAGCGGGCGCGCAAGCCGCAGGACGATCTCGACAGGGCCGGAAGCATTGCCCAGGATTTTGTGGAAAACTTGCCCAGATGAACCAGACTCTGGATCGGACGGACAGCAAGGAAGGCGGCACGTCAGGCCTAACCCTCAGCCTGCTCGTCCCAGAACGAGTGCCGCTGGATGAAGTGCTGGTCGCCGTCGCGACGCTGACCAACAGTTCGGACCGCTCCGTCGTCACCAGCGCTCGCCTGAACCTTCTTGAGGGCGACCTGGACGTCCTCGTGACCGGTCCCGGCGGATCCAGGACCAATGCGGGCTGGCCATGGCCAGCCGACAGCGGCGCCCGGCAGGTGAGTCTCGGACCGGGACAGTCGCTCATGGGAGGCGTTCTCCTTCTCAGCGCCGCTGGCGTGGCCCCCTTGTTCCCCACCGCCGGGCACTACGACCTTGTCGCCGAGTTCCGGCCCTCTCGCGGTGAGTTGCTCCGCAGCGAGACCGTGCCCATTGAGCGCATGGAACCCGCAGATGAAGCCGACCGAAAGCGGCGGCGAGCGCTGGACAACGTTGAAGTGGCACAGAGCCTGGCATCGTCGTCGTGCCTCGGAGTAGCGGGGGAACTGTTGTCGGATCTTGAACGGCACGGCTCCCCGGCGACACGGCTGCTCGCTGCATTGGCCGTCGGTGACACCGCGGGGATCGGCAAGCTTGCAGCAGAGGTATCGGGCCAGGCCGGGCCCGTAGCGGCCGCCGCCGCGGTCAGCGCCATCCTGCCCGGCGGTTTGGCTTCGGGAGACGAAAGGCTCGAGACTATCGCCTCAGTGTTGGCGGCGTTCGACGACGACGGGCGGGCGACGGCAATGCTGCGGGCTGAACCCTGGCTACTGAGCCAGAACTGAAGTGGCCGACAATGCGGGAGCCTCCATCGCTCGTCAGGAGTAACGGCGCTGTAACGCCTTCATTGTAGGTTCTTGGGGAAGAAGCGTTGCAGCCAGGTTCCTGCCGTCTTGAGTTTCTGCCCTGCTGATGGATTCCATTGCCAAGAAAGAGAGGCGAATGATGGTCCCCGAGAAAGATCCTAAGGCCACTGACCGGCCCAAGGTGAGGTATGAGGTCATCCTCCGGGCCGGGGCTTCGCGCAGCATGGACATGCGCAGTGTGGCGGACCTGGACATGGACCGGGTACCCGACCCGGAGGGGGACGTCCGGTTGCTCGTTGACATGGAGGAAGCGGCCCGCCTTGTGGAGAACGGCTTTGAGGTCACACTCGTCCAAGCCGCGCCACCCGGTCCGCTGGACCCCGCGCTCATAATGGACGACGAAGCCGCGCGCGCGTGGCTCCAGGAGCGGCTCCCCGGCGTCGAGCGAGGAGGGCAGGACTGATGTACCGCACCGTGTCCCAGCTCGATGCTGCCGGCGGCACCCTCGCCGCAACGTACCCGCAGCTCTGCTCACAGTTCGTGTTGCCTGAGCCGTCGGTCCAGGGACGGCCGGTCAACGCGCTGCGGCTCCGTGCCGGCGGCGGGGAGAACCGCCGGGGTGTCCTGCTGGTGGGCGGCACTCATGCCCGCGAGCTGATGAACCCGGACCTGCTTATTGAAATGGCGGTGGACCTCGTTGCCAGCTACGTGACCGGCAACGATGTAATCCTCGATGGCAGGATCTGGCCCGCTGCTGACGTGAAGCTGATCCTTGAGACCATCGATCTCTACCTCCTGCCGTGCGTCAATCCTGATGGGCGCCATCATGTGATGACCGTCGATGGCCTGTGGCGCAAAAACCGCCGGGACAATCCGGGGACGGCGTGCGACGGGGTGGACCTCAACCGCAATGCAGACCTTCTTTGGGGCGTGACGGAGGGGCAGACGTCGTGCGCCCCGTGCGCCGATACATATTGCGGACCGTCCGCCGTGTCGGAGCCCGAGTCGCGCAACGTCCGGCACCTGCTTGATGCGTATGCCATCGATTGCTTCGCGGATGTCCATTCCTACTCCGAACTGGTGCTGCACCCCTGGGGGCACGCGCCAACCCAGACCGGCGACGCCACGAAACGCTTCACCACGCTCCCGGCGGCCACGTGCCAGCCGATCACAAACCCCGCCTACGCGGAGTACATGATCGCACGGGACCTGATGCGGTTCGAAACGGTCGGGGACCGGATTGTCCAAGCAATTCAAGACGTACGGGGCCGACACTACACCCGCCAGACCGGCGTCAAGCTCTATCCGACCACCGGAACCCTGAGCGATTACGCCTACGGGCGGCACATCGCTGACAGCTCACGGCGCAAAACTTACGGGTTTACCATCGAGACCGGCCCCTGGCAGGGGAACGTTGCAGACTCCTTCCATCCTGCCAATCCAGAACCCATCAAGCGGGAGGCCGAATCGGGGTTGCTGGCACTGATCCAGCAATGCATCTGCGCCATTGAGCTGATCGGCTGGAGGCTGCTCGGCCGCGACACAGAGATCCGTGCCTTGCGCCGGGTCAGGGACGAACTTCTGGGCAGTACCGAGGAAGGCAGGGGCTGGATCGCTTTGTTTGAGCGGGTCCAGACTCCCTTGCTGGCTATCGTGGTGGAGGATCAGGACCTTGCCGGGCGTGCCGCCCGCCTGCTGGCCGACGCCGGGAATCAGGTCAGCGACGACCGTGCGGTCCTGACGCCGGAGGTTGCCGGCGCAGCACGCCAATTCGTGAACGACCTGGCAGAGCGGGGTCCCACGGAGGTACGCCCCGACCTCCGCACAGTAGGGGAGCGCCTGGCCGGCTTCGCCGGGTTGTCCACCGCAGAAATCCTGCACTCACTGATGCAACACGGGCCCGACGACGTTCACGGCTCCGGCCCGCTGAACGTCTAGCACGAGGGCGGCCCAGTGTCCTGACCCGCCCGGACTCATCACTGGCGCGGGGGCATCGGTTCGTCCGGCGCCACCAGGCCCGAGCGGTACGCCACGGCCACCGCTCCGGCCCGATCGTGCAGCCCCATCTTCATCAGGAGCCGGTTGACGTGCGTTTTGACCGTCGCTTCCGAGATGAACAGGTAATCAGCGATGTTCTTATTCGTCAGACCATGGGCGATCAGCACCAGCACTTCACGTTCACGGTGGGTGAGCCGAGTGATCTGTTCTGAAGTGGGGAGAGGGGACTCCGGCCTGCCCTTGAACTCGGCAAGCAGTCGTTTGGCCACGGCCGGATCCAGCCAGGCTTCCCCGCCGGCAACCGCGTGAATTGCGGAGACAAGTTCATCGGGCGCCGCATCCTTGAGTACAAACCCGGACGCGCCCGCGCGCAAGGAGCCACGGACGGCGTCGTCGGCATGATATGTCGTGAGCACGAGGACCGCCGGAGTCGACCCGTCGACCGGTCCGGAATCTATGATGCGTCGAGTGGCCTCGACGCCGTCCATCACAGGCATCCGGACGTCCATCACCACAACGTCCGGATTCAGCTCGTGTACGCGTTCGACAGCAGCGGCGCCATCACTGACGACGGCGATCACGTCGATGTCCGGCTCGGCGCCAAGGATCATCGCTATCCCTGTCCGGACCAGCGGCTCGTCATCCGCGAGCAACACGCGGATCATGACGGGACCGCCGGCAGCGTAGCGTGCACGCGATAGCCGCCTTCGTCCCGTGCTCCGGTCGAAATCTCGCCGCCCATTAACTTGACCCGTTCCCTCAGGCCGACAAGGCCGTACCCGCTAGTGAGCTGTGACGTCACCGCCGGGACTGTTCCGGCCTGATCGTTTTCGACATCGATTGCAATGGAGTCGTCGCGACGGGACAGAATTACATCGGCGTGAGCGCCGGGACCGGCATGCCGTGTCACGTTTGTCAAGGCTTCCTGCACGATCCGGTAGGCGGTCAGCTCGACACTCGGATCGAGCTGGCCTGCCATGCCGCGCGTGGAGAGTTTGACAGTGACGCCGGCTGTCTCGGCCTGCTTCACCAGAACTTCCAGGTTCGCAAGGCTTGCTGTCGCCTCAGCGTCCAGGTCGTCGCCGGTGGCGGCAACTGTCCGCAGGACCTCGAGCAGCCGGCGAAGCTCGGCCATCGCCTGCTTGCCGACGGCCTCCACCGACTGGAGTGCCGCCTCGGCGAGGGCCGGATCTCGGCGGAGTTGCCGTCTTGCACCTGCAACTTGCAGCACCATAACCGTCACCGCGTGAGCGACAATATCATGCAGCTCACGCGCAATCCTCAGCCGCTCAGCAGAGACAGCCTCCTCGGCCATGGCCTCCCTGGTCTCGATCAGCTGGCGTGCGTGGCGGCTGGTCGCGGCCGCCCAACGCCCGAGGAACCACGCCGCGAGGTCAAAGAGCGTGAATACAATGGCCACCCCGGCGATGGTCAACCAGTTGCTCGTAGGCGCTGAGGTCTCGTAAGCCACCGTAATGGAGTGTGCACCGAAGGTAGCAACCAGGCACCAACCGCTACGGCGAACAGGGCGCAACGCAGCCGCGGTGTAGAGCGCGACGAGCAGGCTGGCCAGCGGCCGTGAGCCGACCGTGAGCGTGAGAGCGGCAGCATATGCGCTTAAGCCCAGGCTGACTGCAACGGGCGCACGTTTCCGAAGCGCCAACGCCGGGAATGCGGCAAGGCCTAGAAGGGCGACTACCGCTGCTGACGGATCGAACGCGGACCACCCTCGGTTCTCTGCATTTTCCATGATCGAGGTGAACAAGAGCGTGTCAAGTCCCACGGCAGCGGCAGCAGACGCTACATCGCGGCGGGAAACAGTGGACAGCAGCACTTGAGGATCAATCTCGTAGAAGGAATCTGCATAAGAGGGAGAAATACCTGTCGGCCGCTACGGCAACTAGTCGTGTCTCCGGCCACGGGCTGAGCAGGCCCGCCTTGAACGGGTCCGCGCTCAATTCCCCCGCGTCCTCCGGGCGCACCCTTGTGCCTGTGACCAGGACACCCCGTGCCACGGGCGAGCCGCGGGAGGTGCGGAAGACTGAGATGGTTGGGGCCGCTGTCATGATGCCGCCTCCTCGCAACTAACTGGCGCCTTGTTGTGTCGTCTCGAAGATGTGGTGTGGTTTCCAGTGTGCGCCGCCACCCGGAGTAAGTCATCCCCCGAAGTCTTTGCTGTGCCGCCCGCAGTACGCCTTCGGCACGGTCATGCAGCTGGCGTATGCCCAAAAGAGCGCCTCGGATGGACGACTCACTGCCCCGGGGGGCGCACTCTTTCTACGTACGAAGGGCGGAGAAAATCCAGGATCTCTTTCCTCTACGTGATTCAGCCGTGGTGCATAGACATGGCCAGGGCTGGAGGCTTTTCACCATCCCATTTGAGTTGAAGAAAGTTGAGGTGCAACATGCTGGTCCGCGTAATCCATTACGGGCTCATTGCCGCTGAAAAAGCCGCGCAAGCCGTGGGAGTCGATCAAACGATTCTCGACGGCCTGCGGGGGGCCCGGAAGATTCTCGGTGTCTGGAGCGGGGTGGAGCAATTGGACCGGCTCCGTGCCCAGATGACGGAGTCGGCGAACCCGAACGGCGGTGCCGACGGCTCGCTAGTCGCCGATGACGGTGAAACCGGGTAAACCCACTCGGCCTGTCTGTAGCCCCCGGTTGTTCACATCGGGGGCTACAGCTTTTTTGTCAGCAAAGAACCCCGGCATCCGGAGGCAATGCCCAGTGGCCCTGCGCAATTTGAATGCCCGGATGTACGTCAGCCGCGGTACCGGAAACACCATCCCCAGGGTTGGTGCCCTTTCTTCCGGGCCGCCGCACTCTTGATATTGCGTCATCCGGCGCCAAGAGGAATGAACATTGGAGGTAATGATGACTGAGCGGGCAATGTCGCTCCACGTCGGTTTGAACCGTGTTGATCCGGTGCATTACGCAGGATGGAAGGGCGAGCTGCAAGCGTGCGAGAACGATGCCCGCGATATGGCAGCCATTGCTGAACACCAGGGATTTGAGCCGGCCGTTCTGCTCACCCGGGCAGCGACATACGAGGCAGTGCTTGGAGCGATTCGGCGTGCAGCCGGGCTGTTGCAGCGGGGGGACTCCTTCCTGCTGACGTTTGCTGGCCACGGAGCGCAACTGCCGGGCGGCGACCCTTCGGAGGATGACGGGCTCGACGAAACGGTGGTCCTGTTCGACCGCATGCTGAGGGATGACGAGCTCGGGACTGCACTGCGGACCTTCCGTCCGGGGGTACGCCTCGTCGTTGTTTCGGACAGCTGCCACAGCGGCACAGTAGTGCGGGACCGGCTCGACGCCACCGGGCCTCTTGATGTGCCGCGCTTCATGCCCCAGGACGTGCTCGAGGAAACGCTCGCCCGCCATCCGGAGCTGTACTCACATCGACTCCCGGCACGGGACCTTAGTCCCGACGTTCTGCTGCTCTCTGCCGCCCAGGACGATGAAACTGCGGCGGACGGGCGCCTGAACGGGCTTTTCACCGGCGTGCTGAAGTCGGTCTGGAACCGGGGTGCATTTGTTGGGGACCATGTGCAGTTCCGGGACGAAATCGAGCGGAAAATGCCCGCGAGCCAGCGACCCAACCTGCTCGCGTTGGGACCGACGGGCGAGGCGACCCGGTTACAACGCCCGTTTGGCATTGCCCCAGTGCCGGCCGGTGTCCACGGGCCTCCAGCTTCCGCAGGGAATGGCGGTCCCAGTACCGCCACCGCCGGCGGGGGAACACAAAGCACCACCACAACAACCATCACGAAGGAGAAATTCATGTCCATCAACACCATGCAGGGCCCTACCGCCGGGTTCGATCCGAGCGACAACTGGAGCGAGGTTGCTGAGGAACTCCGGCTCCGGCTGGGAGTCGACCTACCTCAGGCTGATTTCCGGCCCTCCCGGACGACGAATCCCACACCGGTCACCGACGACGACGGAAACGGGGGCGCGATGGCGCACGGGTTCGTACCGGCGGCACTTGACACGCGGGGGCCGGCGGACGACATAACAGTCCGTGCGTTTTGGTGGGGTTTCCACATCCAGATCGGCCACCAGGCCCTGGAGCGCATCCTGACTGCAGCGGACGGGGTGAATGCCCTGGTCGGCAGCATCGGAGGTGCGATCCCGAGCCCCGCCCAGCCTTGGATCGTGCTGATTGCCAAGTTCGTGGTCGGAGTCCATGCCCTGCTCAGGCAGCTCGATCATGGCAACGGCGTGTATATCAGCATGAGTTGGTTCGCTCCGGGTGCCTTCGTCCCCACCACAGTGCCGGACGGGCGGGTGGCTGCCACCAGCAGCAACGGCCGGGAAGCTGCCGGTGCGGCCCGCGAAGTCCAGCCCCTGTATGAGCCCCTTGGGCTGACCGTGAACGAGTCCGACCCCGCCGTGGATACCGGCCTCTACATCCAGCCGGGTCAGCGCGTGGTCATCAGCGCCGACGGGCAAATCTGGGCAGGCGTTTGGGCCACCGGCACAAACGGCCCCGAGGGCTGGACGGGCTGGAGCGCCAGCGCCAACTCGCCGTTGCCGTACCAGGCTCCGTTCGCCCTGCTCGCCCGCCTGGACGGGCGGTATTTCCTGGTGGGCAGGGGCGCGTCGTTCATCCATCGGGGCGGTCCGAGCAAGCTGTACCTGCGGATCAACGACGACAGGCCCGGCAATGGTTGGGGCTCGTTCCAGGTACGGGTAGAGGTGTACGCGTCTTAGGTTCGGCTCCATGAGTAGGGCGGAGGGAATTCGTTCACTCTGCCCTACTTTCCGTCTGCGGCGGTTGCACTCCTGTCAAGCGCCCGCGGTAACGCTCCCGTAACGCCGCCTCGATAATCTCACTGTCCAAGGGCCCCCGTCCCGCCGGCTGCGCCAGCTTCCGCTGTCCTGCCGCACAGGTCCGGCGCCCGCGCCGACCAGTTCGAAGAAAGGATTGCGATGCAGCACAACGTTTCAAGCAGCGACGGCGCTGTCGACGAGTTCCGAGGCGGCCCCTGTCCCGTCTCCATGAGCCCCGAAGCCAAAGCACGGCTAAACGACGAAGTTTCCCGACTCCGGTCCGCTGACGACAAAGGTGTCGCCTCCCTCCTAGGGTTCACTACGCAGAGCCGGCCGCTCGGCTTTGACGACGGCGTGATCTTCCCGCCCGAGCACTTCGCACCTGGTACTTCCACCCGTTCGATGGCTGCGGCGGCAGCATCCAGGGCGCCCCTGCACGGAACTGTCCGCGTCATCGTCGTCCTCGTCGAATTCAGCGACAAGCATCTCACCCAGACTGCGGCGCACTTCTCCGAGTTGTTCTTCTCCACTGGTGTACTGCCGCATGGCAGCGTTCGTGAGTACTTTTCCGAAGTCACCGGGGGTCTCGTGGACCTGGCAGGTGAGGTTGTGGGGCCTTATACGTTGCCGCAGACGCTCGCCTGGTACGCCAACGGCAACTTTGGCATAGGCCGGCCCAGCGGCACGGCGCGGGCGAACATCATGGCCAACGACGCCGCGGCCGCCGCGGATCCCCATGTCGACTTCGGCCCGTACGACAACGACGGCAACAACTACGTCGATGCCTTCATCGTCGTTCATGCTGGCCGGGGCGGGGAGGAAACCCTGAACTCCGGCGACATCTGGTCGCACAAATGGAACTTGCCCACAGAGCGGTCCGCCGATACCAAGAAGATTTTCGCTTATCTAACCATTCCTGAGGACAGCAAAATTGGTGTTTGCGCCCACGAACTCGGGCACCTGCTCTTCGGCTTTCCAGATCTTTATGACACTGACGACACGTCAGAAGGTGTCGGGAGCTGGTGCCTGATGGGCGCAGGCTCCTGGAACGGCGGCGGAGACATCCCTGCACACCCCTCGGCCTGGTGCAAGGTCCAGCAGGGGTGGGCCGGCACCACCAACGTCTCGAGCTCGGGCACTGTCAGCTTCCCTGATGTGAAGACCAGCCGAAAGGTTCACCGGGTATGGAAGGACGGGGGCAGCGGGCCGGAGTACTTCCTGTTGGAGAACCGCCAACGGACAGGCTACGACGCCAAGCTTCCCGGTGATGGGCTGCTGATCTGGCACATCGACGACAACCAGCCGGACAACACCGACGAAAACCACTACAAGGTTGGGCTCGCGCAGGCCGACGGCCAGCGGAACTTGGAACTGAATCAGAACCGGGGAGACGGCGGAGACCCCTATCCCGGGACCGCCAACAACACCGTGTTCACCGGAAGCAGCACTCCGTCGTCAAACTCCTACGGGGGCCAGACGACCTCAGTTTCGGTCACAGCAATCTCCGCTTCCGCGGCCACCATGACAGCAAAGGTCTCCGTGAGCACGAAGGCTCCGCGCAAGGATCTGAAGGACTCCAAGGATGTTGTGACCTCCAAAGAGTCGCTCAAAGAACTCAAGGACCGTCAGGACAAGTCGCGGTTGCACGACAAATCGGTCGTCAAAGACCTCCGTGACACTAAGAGCGGGGTGAAGGACTACAAAGATCAGCACGACAGCCCGGCCCCGCCCGTCTCCGCTGTATCGGATGCCTGGACAGACGCTGTCGAAAACGATCCCCTGCTGGGAGCAATCGTCGAACTGGAAGACCGAGTCGCAGCATTGGAAAGCGTACTTGCCTCCTCGACAGCCACCGTCGAACCGTTCATCGCTGCGGACCAAAGGCCCGATTTGATCGGCGGAGGGGGCTCCCCAGACGCAGGGACCGACTTAACCGCCCGGATGGCGCAGGGAGACAGGGACGCGAAAATTGCCTTTGACTCACCGCCGCTGCAATGACCATAGAATTTCTCGTCATCGCCGGTCCGCAAGATCGTGGGGCAGCAAGTGTGACGCGCCGGCTTGCTGCCCTCCACGGCGGGTCCGCCGTGCTCCAGCTCAGCCCGGCAAGCCTTAGCCGCAGCCGCTGGTTGCACACTGTATCTCCCGCTGGCACGTGTAATACCCGGATTGGTGTTCCGGACGGACGAACAGCAGATGACCGAAATCTCCGCTGGGTGTTGAACCGGGTGGTCTCCCCGCCGGTCGTGCCAGCTTTCAGGACGGCTTCGGCCAAAGATCAAGACTACGCAGCGGCCGAATTTCAGGCGCTAATGACGAGTTGGTTGGCCAGCTTGGGCACTCGGGTCATCAATCCGGCGGGACCTGCCCTGCTGGCCGGCGCTTACGGGCCACCCTTGTCATGGATGGGTCAGGCCCGGGCAGCGGGACTCAAAGTCCAGGTTAGTCGCATGGCAACACCCGACGGGATTCCATCCAGTGTGCCTGAGCCGCCCATCGGTTCGAAGGATCAGTCCCCTGGAAGTTACGTGCTGGTGGCCGGACGACGAATCCTCGGTCCGCTGGCAGCCATGTTCGGTCCGCAATGCCTGGATTTGGGCCAGAGGCTCGGGGTGGTGCTGGCAGCCTTCCACTTCGTCCCGTCCGGCCGGAATCTCGTCCTCGCGCGTGTGAACTGCATGCCGCCGCTCGCCCAGGAAGAGGAAGTCGACGCCGTCGTTCGCCTGGCCGGGGAGGAAGCCGAGGGGAGGATCCTCCATGATTCTCGTCTTCGGGCGGCCCGATGACCCGCCGATCGCACTCTTGCTGGCGGCCCTTCAGCAACGAAACGCCGGTTACGCGTTCATCGACGACAGGCACCTGGCGTACACAAGCCTGTCACTGGACCTCGACGGCGGCCCGGTGGGCGGGCGGCTGAGGGCCGCCGGCGAGGACATCGAGTTGCGGGCCATCGGGTCCGTGTACGCCAGGTTGCTGAACGTCGTCATACCGGCTGACCCCGGGCAGGCGTCACACGTTCAGGCATTTCACGCACTCTTCACCCAATGGCTGGACCTCACTCCGGCGCTGGTCGTGAACCGTCCTTGGGCCATGGCTTCAAACGCCTCCAAGCCATACCAAGCCCAGCTCATAGCAGCCGCCGGGCTGGAGGTTCCCGAGACTCTTGTAAGCAATGATCCCGAGGAGATTGAGGCATTCCATGGCCGCCACGGACATATCGTGTTCAAATCCATCAGCGGCGTGCGCTCCGTCGTCGCAGAGTTTGGCAGCCAGCATGCAGGGCGCCTGCCATTGGTCCGAAGTTTGCCAACCCAGTTTCAGGTAGCCATTCGCGGCGCGGACGTCCGCGTCCATGTTGTCGAAGGACGCACATTCGCCACTGAAATCACGTGCGAGGCGGACGACTATCGCTACGCAACCCGCTCCGGCGCAGAAGCGCAGCTAAGAGGGATCACTTTGGACAGCGATATACGGGACGCCTGCATCCGACTGGCCAGGAGCCTGGACCTTCCCCTTTGTGGTATCGACCTTCGGAGGACCCCGGATGGCCGGTGGGTCTGCTTTGAGGCCAATCCTATGCCGGCCTACAGCTATTACGAGGAGCACACCGGAGCGGATATCAGTGGGGCACTGGCTTCGCTCCTGCTGGACGCTGCGCATTCCCCGGACGGACAATAGCCCCATGGTCCAGGCCACCGAAAACCTAGCAACCATCACCGGGACAGTGCTCGCAATCGGTCGGCATCCCCGTCTGAAGGAATGGAGCCTGCTGACCCTCCAGCTTGAATCCGTTCAGGCCCTCAAGGGAAGCCCCGATCTTTGGGCCGGCCGGACGGGACAAACCCAGCCGGTCGCCATCCGCACCGGGCTGCTGGAAGCAGCCGGAATGCCGCCCGGCGCCGCTGAGCCGGACGATGCCCGCCTCACCGGGGCGCAACTGCGTTGCACTGCCCGCCTCACCATGGACGGAATAATGTGCCAGCCGTACCCTGAACAAGAAAGTTTCGCTTTGGTGGCCACGGAGCGCTAAGCCCACGGCGGCGCGGCCCCCAGATGCGGTGAACGACGCCGGCGCTATCGCGGCGAAATGAGGTCGGCTGTAGCCCGGAGGAACGCGGCGACAGCGGCCGTCCGCTCCTGATGTTCGTCGCCGTCCAGAACCGCATTCGATTCGCTGTCCGACGTTGAAGGCGGCCGGGATCCATTCGCCGTTGTCAGTGCAACGGTTCCCTGCTCTGCTTTTGGACCAGTAGGAGCAGCAGTGAGTGAGCCCAGCAGCGGCCCATCGAGCAGTGCAGGGGGCTTCACGACTGGGGTCTGACGTCGATTATCACCGAAGGCGGCAAGCACCTTGTCGTGAAAGCTACGGTTGGTTGCCGAGCCGATCGCCTCGCGGAACAGGGGCAGCGCACGAGACGTGTAGTCGCCCTGCGAGTCGGTCTCATAGGCCACCTCGGTCGCGAGGCACGCGCCGAAGAACACGCCCCGCTCATTGTCGCGAGCCGTCGAACGTGAGGGGGTGCCCCGCATGTCCTTGTACTTCCCGATGGCACGGCCATCCATTTTCACCAGGCGCTTGCGGGATCCGGGGGCGGATTGGTTGTGCGTGGCGATGTCGCGTTGCCCGCCACCCGAGTGGCAGGAGTCGAAGAAGATCGTGAGGCTCACATTGTCGGGAAGTAGATCCCAAATCTCGCCGAGATCGTCGTCGATGATGAGATGCCCCTCCCGGAAGTCCACCGGGCAGAGCGCCTCATCAACGAGTTTGTGTTCGACGTCCCCACCTACAACATTCCCGTCTCCGGCGGCGTCCTCCAACTCTTCGTCCCCGTCAAGGTCTTCGATCGTGGTGCCGTGGCCCGAATACTGCAACGCAATGACGTCGCCAGCCTTGCTCGAGACGACAAGTTCACGGATCTTATCCAGCATCCGCGCTTGGGTGGCTTGTTCGTTCAGCAGGGTTTCGGTCTCGAAGCCGGCTTCGCTGAACGCGGCCTGCCATGACATCGCATCCGAGACGCAGCCGAACAGCCGATCCGAGGGATACGCGTCAATTCCGATGCACAAAGCGCGCCGCCTCGGCAGTCGCTGCGGCGTTCCGGACACTGCGGAGGAGGATACGGCCGTGTCACTCCCACCCTGTTCGACGTAGTCGAACACCTCATC
Organism: Pseudarthrobacter sulfonivorans; assembly: GCF_014712225.1. Taxonomy (GTDB): domain Bacteria; phylum Actinomycetota; class Actinomycetes; order Actinomycetales; family Micrococcaceae; genus Arthrobacter; species Arthrobacter sulfonivorans. Next base: position 239,414 of record NZ_JACXBW010000006.1, on the reverse strand, counting down.
TTCGCTCGGCCAGAGCGGATAGACCGCTCGGGTTGCCGGATAGGGCACAATGCTGTCGCGGTCCAGCACGCGGCGGGCGACACTATTCATGGTCGGCCCGTCGTTGTCGAAGCCCCCGTGCGAGACGGACTGGGAATTCGAACGAAGCCCGGAATCCGACTTTGACCAGACCACCTCGACCCTCGAGCCGCTCCGCGGCTTGAAGAGATCGGACAGTTCCGAGTCGGCAGACAGGCTCACCTCGAGTCCGAGGATTTTCGCGGCCGGCTCCGGTTCGAGGGCGCCCCGAATGAGATAGAGAAGTGATTTCTTGTAGATGCCCAGACAAGTGTCATTTTCCTCGAACTCATTGGCCATGGTGAACATAGTGAGCGCATTGATGTTGCTGAGCCTGGGCACTATGTGCGTTTTGAACGTGTCGATCCGCACGGCGGGTGCCAACAGGCTGAGGCTTGCGATACGTGGCACCTCGGCCGCGAGCAAGGCCGGCACCAGGTGGGAGTGCATGATCGCTCCCGCACTGTGACCGATTAGATGCACACTGATCTGCCCGGGATTGGCCCGCATGTACGCACTAAGCAAGGTTGCAAGCGCCGCACCGGCGCCGGTTGGGCCTGACGCGTGTTCGGCATCGCGTTTCATGGCGCTCCAGGTCAGATCGCCTCTGGCCGACCGCACTGCAGTCTCGATGATGCCGTCAAAGAAGTCACCGAGGTCCCGCGGCTTGCCTGGGAGCGAGTCCTTCACCGCGTCCCAGAGCGCGGCCGCCAAGCCGGTTTCCCAGACCAGGTGGATCGGGTATGCGCCGTTCTTCTTCCACCACTCCACCTGGTTCTGCGCGATCTTCAAACCCTGTCCCTTGTCGACAAGGCCGCCGTGGGCATAGATCACTAGCGGCACCGGTCCCGGTTGTGCTTGGTCGGCAACGAAGGCCGGCAGATGGGTCCGGAAAATCTCAGAAAGATCGGCCTGCGTGGTGCGGAAGTCGCGGTCGTCCGTCGGTCGAACACCGAGCCCCTTCGACAGTTCGCCGTCCTTCATGCTGACGACGTGCGGATGCAGGGCCCGCAACTGGTCGCCGGAGAGTCCGGAATCTCTGGGGATCCATCGGGTTGCGTTGGATGTGGACATTGCACTGCCTTTCGGTGAGGGCCGGTAAAGATCGAGGAGGCCGGGTCTTTCGGAGGTCCCGGCTGGGGAAGTGGCCGTCGACGGCTCGATCCCCACCATTTCGATACGAGCGTCCGGGTGGGCGTAGACCGTGTAGGCGAGCCACGAGGTGTCGCCGGACTTTCGCGCCTCACGGCGGGCGTCGATGGTTGCCTTGGCGATGGACTTTTTTTCACGAAGGCCCGCGTAGAAAGCGCGCACGAAGTCCCGCGCCGGTTCGTCACCGACCGACCACAAACAGCCGACGAAGGCTGCGGCACCTCCGCGGAGAAACGCTTCTGCGAAGCCCCCTTGCTCCGAGTGATTCGCGGGCGGGCGCCCGAGCCGGCAAGAGTTGAGCACAACGAGGGGGCCGGGGTCTTGAAAGGCGAGCGGCGGGCGGATGGGCAGATCGCGCCGAAGGTCGGCGAGTGAATAGGCGTCAGGCGATTCGGTGGCAGATTGCATGAAGTTCGCCAAAAGCAGTTGCTGCCGCGGCGGGTCGGCCGCCTCGTCGGTAAGGCCGTGACCTCCGAAATGCAGCAGGTCGATCGCCCCACTCTTGAGCAGCGCCCGGATGCTGTCGGCATCCCCTGGGACGAGTTCTGTGGCAGCGAAGTCGGAGATGAGGTAGTCGAGCTCCTGTTCGGCGTCGACCAGCGTCAGCTCTGTGTCGGCGTACCGCGGGCACAAGTAGCGCGCACGGCCGGCTGAAACCCTTAGCGTCCGCGGATGCGGCGTGTTGTAGATCCACCGCACAAGGCCGGCCCGGCCGAGAAAGCCGGATTCGTCTTTGTGGTCGTCGTCGATATCGGGATCGGCGATATAGACCAACTCCCACGGGATGTCCGTTTCCCCGCTGGTCAGAATGGTGAGTTCGTCGATCTGCTCAGGATGTGCTTCAAAGAAAGACCGCAGCCCGGCCGGGAGAACGTCTTCGGCGAGCTTCACTCCGAGTGCCTGCAATGTGTTGCGAAAGGCGGAACTGCGTTCGCGCGTGGTCGGCAAATCCTTGAAGTTGCTCCATGCCGCGTCGATGGCGCTGAAAATCCCGCCGATGAGCGCCGTTTTGTTTTCGAGGACCCGCTCGAATCTTTGTCGGACGCCCGGAAGAACGAGTTCGAAGCTGAGTCGTGATCGTCCGCCGACGAGGTTTTCATCGATGGTGAGTGTCTTCGGGGCGAGGAATTGGCGCACTTCTGATGCGATAAAGCTTGTGACCGGCCTGGCGTCCGCGCCCTCGGCATCAGGGGGCACCGGGTCCCGTTGCACGGTTGCACTTAGCCATAGCGTGGCGATGGGCAACGGTTCGGTTTGGCGCACGACAACCTGCACCTCGCCCTCCCCGATTTCGGCTGCGACCACGGTGAACGTAACAACCGATTCCTCTGTAGGTGGGGGCAGGAGCACGTCACGGCTGTCTGGTTCGTTCTCCGGCACCATGAAGTTTCGACAGAACAGCGTGATGGTCAGGGGCTGGCCCGGATCGACGACTATGACTTGCTCATCGTGCGACTGGCTTGAATCGACGGTTATTTCGCCCCGCGCCAACCGTACCGTCAGGGACACGGGCGCATTCAGCATAACTATCGGCGGCATGCTGGCACCGATCTGGGCAAACTCCGGCCAGCCGACGCCGGGCGATTCACCCGCGGGCAATGCGCCAACTATCGTTTCTGTATCGCCGTCCTCGACGGCCGCGACCGGGCCAGTAACAGGGGGACGGACGATCGCTTCGAAGTCGCCATGAGTCGGAGGAACGGCCCTTGTTGGCGGCGCCGCCGTAATCCCCTCCCGTATGCCGCGGCCACGCCCGCGTGTGGCAATCCTGATGGCGTCAACGACTAGTACAAGTCCCAGGTCGTCCTCGGACTCGAGCACCGCCAGGCGGACCTTTTGGTGAGCATCCACGTCGAGCTTGAATCGATGTTCATGTCGTGATGACTCGGTTGGATCAAGGGCGCGAATGCCGGAGTCGCTCCATGCAAGCACGGCGACGAACCTTTCAGCGGTGGAGTGCACCGTGATGTGTACTGTTCCGGCTTCGTCGCCGGACGTTACGGCCAGGTGGTCTAAAAGAGTCGTCCCTGGTGAACGGTCCAGAGCGTGTTCCAAGGCTTCGTCGGGTTCGTGGACGCGCTCCAATACGAGTCCGGTGCTCGCATCGGCGGTCACACGCCCATCGGGCATGAGCATCCCGCCCGACTCGGCCATAACTCCTCCTGTCGCGTGAAGGACAAGTCCCAATGTCGTCGGTTGTCCGGCCGTATGCCTACGACACATCGTGCATGACCAAGCACGTTACGATAGGCGGCGTTACTGCAGCGTTATTGCCTGTACAGCGGCCCAGGAAACAGGCACAGGCGACACCGGAACTTTTTAGGCGCCCGCTGAAGCAGGTATCAAAAGGGCCGAACCCTTGGACTGCTAGTCGACCGATCGGGGAGCGCTGACTTCGGATATCGCATGGCTACGAAGCGTCCGTATCCGCGACGACCCAACCATTTAAGCCGCCACGCGACTCGGGCGCCCCCGCGGCGATAACGCTCCTGTAACGGCCAAGGAGGACATTGAACGAAACAGCGTCCAGGCGGTCGGGAACCGTCCTGTTCCGCCCCAGCTCAGAAAGGATGCGTCATGGCCAAGAAGCACGGCAGCGAGGATACGGCAGGAAGTACGGCGGAAGCCTTGTACCCACCGCATGTGGAGGATATCGAGGGGGTCTCGGCATCGGACGAACTCACCACTGACCCGGATGAATATGGCCGCCTTCTTGAATCCCAATGTGGCGCCACGGACGACTCGCAGAATGTGGAGCAGTATGACGGAAGCCTCGGTGTCACCATCGGTTTCGTTGCTGCCAATCAAAGCCGGGCCGGCCAGGTGCAGTGGAATGCCAATCTTGGGGCGGTGTACACAACCGCGGGCAACGTGTCCGGTGTGCGCTGGGGGTCCGGAACGCTAATATCCCAAGACCTTTTCCTTACCGCGGGCCATCTCTTTGATCAGACGGGTGGCGGCTGGAACCGGCCGCTTCAGAACGGTACATCGAATGTCATTTCGCCGCAGGAAATTGCGACGAATATGCACGTAAATTTCAACTACCAGTTTGATCCTGCCGGTAATCTCCGCCCGGAGCAAAGCTTTGCGATCCTGCAGCTTGTGGAGTATCGGCTCGGCGGCGTCGACTTCGCCGTAGTGCGACTGGCCGGAAACCCGGGAACGACTTTTGGTTTCTCGCAGATTTCCCCCGCGGATGCCAGCGTCGGTGACATCGCGGCTGTTATCGGCCATCCCGCCGGGGTACCCAAACGGATCGAGGCAGGTCCGGTCACCGGCCTCACCGCCGCACAGATCCTATACAACGACATCGATACGTTGGGCGGCAATTCCGGATCCGGCGTTCTGCGCGCGCCCGACGGCGCGCTCATTGGTGTCCACACGAATGGCGGATGCACGACGTCAGGAACGGGTGCGAACTTCGGAGCGCCTATCAGCGCCGTCATCAGCAACTCGGCGTCGGTCCGTGGCATCCTCGCGGGCGGCGGCACGTCGATCAAGTTCCTCGATGACGGTGGGGGGACGGTTAATAAGTTCCGGGACGACGGCGGTACACCGAATAAGTTCCGGGACGACGGCGGGGCGACGGTTAATAAGTTCCGGGACGACGGCGGCACACCGAATAAGTTCCTCGACGACGGCGGGGCGACGGTTAACAAGTTCCGGGACGACGGCGGTACGCCCAACAAGTTCCTCGACGACGGCGGTACGCCGAACAAGTTCCTCGACGACGGCGGGGGAACGGTTAACAAGTTCCGGGACGACGGCGGTACGCCGAACAAGTTCCTCGACGATGGTGCGGGCCCCGGCCGGCCGCCCGTCGGCCCTCAGCCCTTTATCCTGGCCACCCCGCACCACGCTACTGAATGGGCAGGAGGCCCGCTGCCTGCCTACGGCGAAGAAGGGGCCGTAGGAGACTTTGAAAACGCACTCCAGGAAGTCGCTGTATTGATCGACCACGCCACCGCCGCCCTGGATGAGCTGGTTCGGAAATACGGCGAGCTGCTGGAGGCCTATCAGCAGCTGGCCGGAGGACAGCAGTAGGCTGCCGAGGACCCCGCAGGCCGTGCAGCCATGATCCTTATCGTCTCGCATGCGGACGACGTCCATGCCACTCGCGTCCTAGGCACACTGTCGGCGCGTGGTGCCGATGCCGTGCTCTTCGACCTGGCGGATTTTCCCCTGAAGACCTCGATTGATGTCGCCGCCGGTGACCACAGCTCCCAGGACATCAACATCACCGTGGAGACTGACGGCGGCACCTACGACTTCGGCGAGGTCCGGGCCGTATGGTGGAGGCGCCCGCGGCAATTCGGTATGGACCCGGATATGCGTTCAGAGGAGGACCGCCAGTTCGCATATAACGAGTGCTACTCCGCGGTGTGGGGCATGTGGCTCTGCCTTGAGCCGTTTTGGGTCAACCATCCGATGCAGGAGGAGGCGGCGTCCCGGAAGGTCTACCAGCTGAAAGCCGCCCGGCAGGCAGGCCTGCGGATACCGGAAACCTGCATCACTAACTCGCCGGAACGGGCCGCCGCCTTCGCTTCCGCGCAGGGCGGCCGCACCGTGTACAAAGCGTTTTCCGCCACCGAAAGCGCTTGGCGCGAGACACGGCTGCTGCGGCCCGAGGAACTGCCGTTGCTGGAACAGGTACGAAACGCGCCGGTCATCTTTCAGAGGTACATCGAGGCCGGATACGATCTTCGCATCACGATCATTGGTGACAGGATCTTCCCGGCCCGGATCTTGTCGCAAGAACAGGACTATAAGGTCGACTTCCGCATCCATATCAACGACGTGAAGATCGAACCGTGCACGCTACCCGCCGGGGTTGAGGCGGGACTGCGCTCCCTGATGGATCGCCTGGGCCTGGTGTATGGGGCCATCGATATGAGGCTGACACCGGAGGGCGAGTACGTCTTCCTGGAGATCAACCCGACAGGGCAATGGCTTTTTATAGAAGCGGCCACCGGCCAACCAATCGCTGCAGCCGTTGCAGACCTGCTGATCAGGCATGACCTAGGGCCATGACCAGGCCCAAGACGGACGTAAGTCCCACAGACGACAATAACGCGGCAGTAACGCGGTGAGAGGTGTACTCCACAGTAAGAAGGCCTGCTGGACAGCACATCATGCGGGCTCAGGTGGGGGTGAGAGCACAGGAGAGGAATGTCCGATGGAACTGGGGAACATCAAGTCCGCAGGGATCAGCACAGCCGTCGAATCTGTCGAAGGAGGGTCAGCAGGAACAAGCCATGAGCATTGCGGTGGGCCTGCCCTTGAACTTCGGCTTTTGGGCGACTTCCGGCTACGACGTGGCGGGACGACGGTAGGCCTGACCCCGAGGGCCGAGCACTTGCTGGCCTTTCTGGCGCTGCGCAACGACCTGAGGCGAACGGCAGTCTCTGCCCAGCTGTGGCCGGACATGGACGAGGCCCAAGCGCGGGGATGCCTACGCTCGACTCTGTGGAGGCTGCCGAGGCCAGAAGGGCTCCCACTGGTGGCCACGTCCGGTGACAGGCTTTACCTGACCACCTGTGTGAAGGTGGACATCACCCAGTTACGCGATCAGCTGGATCAGTGGCTGTCGGGTGAGGCGCCACCGGTGACCACCGGTGCACTCAGTTGGGATTTGCTACCAAGCTGGTACGACGATTGGCTGTTGATAGACCGCGAGCGTCAGCGTCAGATCCGACTCCACGCCCTGGAACGAATGTCGGCGTGGTACGTGAGCGCAGAGAGGTTCGACAGCGCGATAGAAGCGGCGTTGCAGGCGATCGCCGGTGATCCGCTGCGGGAGAGCGCGCATCGTTGCCTCATACGCGCGCACTTAGCGGAGGGAAATGTGAGCGAGGCCCGTCGGCAGGTGCACAGCTACGCGGCGCTCCTTGCCGATGCAGGAATCCCGGCGAAACTCTCATCGCGCATGCGCGAACTCATCTTGACCGGCCCGAGTTTGGCCAGCGCGCGCTGAGGCCCCGATGGTAAGCGACATATATGTGGAGTCGGACTTCGATGTTGCAATCATCGGGGGTGGGCCGGCCGGCCTGGCCGCCGCGCAGGTGCTTGGCAGACAGCGCAGACGCGTCATCCTCATCGACGATCATCAACAGCGGAATGCTGCGGCTTCGAATGTGCATATGCTGCTGGGCCGAGAGGGAATGACGCCGACGGGGCTGGTCCTGGCGGGTCACCGAGAGCTAGCGACGTTTCCCACCGCGTCAATCCTGTCGACCAGAGCCATGAAGGTTCTCGTGGAGGAATCGAAGATCGTGGTTTCCACAGAAACAGGGCGCAAAATCTCTGCAGAGTACCTAATTCTGGCTACGGGAGTCGTCGATCAGCTCCCAGCGATCCCCGGCGTCGACAAGGCTTACGGCAAATCCCTGTTTCATTGCCCCCTTTGTGACGGCTTCGAGGTCAGGGATCAACCCTTGGTTGTGATCGGTGGTGGTGAGCAGGCAGCCTTCATGGCGGCTTACGTCCAGGATCGCATTAGTCGGGAGGTACAGCTCTGCTCCAACGGAGAGCCGAGCTTTTCTCCCCAGACGCGAAGAAGACTTGATCGGAACAAAATACGAGTCACTGAAAACGAAGTCGTGGGTATTGAGGCTCACTCCGACGGACTGACGCTGAGCATGGGAGATTTCACGAGGATGACCTATCGTGCGGGCTTCCTTTCTGTAAGGTACCGCCAGCGATCACCCATCGCCCAGGACCTCGGATGCAGACTGAGGGACGATGGCCGCGTTTGGGTCGATCACTTTCAGCGATCTTCGGTGCCCAATGTCTTTGCCGTTGGGGACATGGCCAAGGCGACGAGTGGAAATATGACCTTCGTGGCCACTGCAATCGCCAGCGGCGTGACGGCGGGGGCGTTCCTCGACGAGGATATCTTCGCGAGAAGTTGGGGCGGCCAGGACATCGCCCGGGGAAGCTGACCGGCTTCCCTCCACCCGGCGTCGGTCGCCGGCTGCTTAAGACGATCCTCCGGCAGACGATCGTCCGTCGATCCTGGCCGCCAACTGCGTACTAGACATCGAACTCGTTGCTCTTGACACCGGCCAAAAATGCGCGCCACTCCTCCTCGGAGAACGCAATCCGGGTGCCGGGGTTCTGGGAATTACGTACATAGACCTTCCCCATTCCAGGGACCAGGGCGACCTCAAGGCAACAACTGTTGGCGCAATAGGAAGAGCGTTCGTAGCTCAGCTCGTCATTCACTTCTACTCCTTTTGAATTCCATGGCATGGCGTGGCATGTGGCATGAATTGATGTTCAGAGATCGGGACGCCGAAAAACGCGGTCTGCTTTGGTGGCCCTGGGGCGGCCCGGGCCAGTGGTCCCTTCCCGCCCGGGCCGTTGTCGAGGTGCCACCGCTGCAAGACGTGACGTCAATGACTCACGGGAAGCACTTTTTGGCAATTCGTTCGCCGGCGACATCGAGCGTGACGCACACACCGGTGGGAATCGTGCCAAAACAACAGAACCGGATGCTCAGACAGGCCTTGACTGCGGTTCCTTCGGGGATGTCAAAAGGCACCGGGATGCAGACCTGTCCGATCCCCAGTGGAAGCTTCAGGCAAACCCTGCGGTTGCGGGAAACGACTGAAAGGCACGTTGCGCGGAGTTCGAGCTCGCCTCGATCCGATGGCGCGGAGAAGTCGGGTTCCGCCCCCAGATCCCTTCCTTCGAACGGCTGCCTCGCTGCCTCAAAAGTTGCCGAGATTGCCTGTGCGTCGAACTCGACGAATTCGTCGTTCTGTTCGTTCGTACCAGTTGTCATGATTAGCCCCTTCGCCATCAATGTGCGGATCAGGATTGAGCCGCTCACGTCATGGTTCCAACAGCTCGTCACCAGAGCGTCACGCTTCGGCTACCTTTGCGGGGGCTCGGTACGAGGCAAAACCGCTGCGGGTCGGCATCTCACTCCGGTGACACCAAGGTGATGGCGATGTGACGCGGACGTCGGAGACTAAGTGGATCGTCCCCTCCTCAGGGTGGGATGGTCACTCAGCACGCAGGACACTAACGTGATCGGATAGATCCGACCATTGGATGGAGATGGCAAATGATCCCGGACGATTATCACGCCCTTTATGACCGCGGTGTTCAGGTGGCGCGCGGCGCCGAGCGGCCATCCCCTGAGACCCCCAGCACGGGGCGGGACGCGTTGTCCGCTGACGTTCCGGACCTGGTCATCGAGGAGGATGAAACCACGGGGCTTCCCAACCGGATCGTCAGCCGGCAGCCCAGCGGCCGGTTGGCTGCGCCAGGACCTTCGGATCCGGGTGACGCCGTGCGTCAGTTCATCCATGACAGACGTGCCGTCTGGAACCTCGCAGAAGAAGATGCAGCGGCTGTGGAGGTGCGTTCGGTCAGCCGCACCGGCCTCAAGACAGCGCAGTTGTACCAGAGTGTCGACGGTGTCGAAGTCTTCGATTCGGACGTGACGGTTGCGCTCGACGACGGGAATGGCGTGATCTCGATGTCCGGGCAGTTGTTCCCCGGCGCGGGCGTCGCTGCCCGGGCGCGCCGCACGGCGCGGGCGCGGACCCCGGAAGACGCTATTGCCCGGGCAGCGTTCGACCTGACACGGGTGGTTTACCAGTCCGCTGATTTCGCGCTCGCGGCAACGCAGCCCGACGATATTCCGTACCAGTCCTATGAGTTCACGGCTGACGAGAATGACCGTCGACCCAAGTTTGAGCGGCCGATCAGGGTAAAGGACGTGATGTTTCCGCTGGGGAACCAGCAGTTCGCTTCCGGTCATTACCTTGAGCTCTGGATTGACGGTTTTCCCGCGTTCAGTTACGTCATCGACTCGGTGGACACTCCATTTGTCCTGTTCCGCAAGAACCTCGCCAGTGAGAGTGCACCCTTCACCTATCGCGTGCACAACACCGGCGACGCGCTGTTCCGGCCCCATGATGGGCCGGCTCCGGGAACACCCCATCCCACGGGGATACCCGATGGCTTTCAGGCAGCCACTGTCGCGGAACGCCTGGTCACGCTCGAGAGCCTGCCAGGCCGGGACCCGTGGCTACCACCGGGCGCAACGACCACCCAAGGAAACAATTGCGTCGCGTACGCCGACTTGAAGGAGCAGGATGGGCTGGGCAACGGCGATGTCCTGGGAGAAATCTCGGCAACCGACACGTTCGATTACACCTACGACCACAGCCTGGACGCCAGCGACGCAACAAATCTCCAGAACAGCCTCGTGGGCATGTTCTTCCACGTCAACTGGCTCCACGACCGTTGGTATGACGCGGGCTTCGACGAGGCGGCCGGAAACGCCCAGGCCGACAACTTCGGCCGCGGCGGCGTCGGAGGTGATCCAATCCTGGCCGAAGGCAACGATTTCAGCGGCACCGACAACGCGAACATGTCCACCCCCGCAGATGGGGCCAGTCCTCGAATGCAGATGTTCGAGTTCCTGGGACCACAGCCCGATCAACCAACCCGCACCAGCAATCACGAGGCGCTGATCACTTTCCACGAGATGGGCCACTACATCACAAACCGGTTGGTGGGGAATGCGAATGGTTTGACCAATCAGCAGGGTCGCGCCATGGGCGAAGGCTGGGGCGACTTCTTCGCTATTTGTATGACGTCGCAACCTGCCGATGACTTCACCGGCGGGGTATTCCCGGTTGGCGGTTGGACCGACCTCACTCCCACCTTCAATGACAACTACTACTTCTCGATCCGGCGATACCCTTACAGCGCGGACACCTCGAAGAGTCCGTTGACTTTCCGCCACATCAGCGCTGGACAGTTGTTGCCGGTCGGTCCGCCAATTAGTCCGAACGCCGGCGGTTCGAACAGCGCCGTGCACAACGCCGGAGAAATCTGGTGCGCAGCACTATGGGAGATCTTTGTGAACCTGGTGGCGAAGCACGGGCACGACGAAGCCGAGCGGCGGATCCTGTTGGACGTGGTGGGCGGCCTCAAGCTGACGCCGTCGCGACCGACCTTCCTGCACGCCCGGGACGGGATCATTTCGGCGGCGACCGTCCTCAACCCCGAGGACTTGCCCGAAGTCTGGGCGGGTTTCGCCAAACGTGGGATGGGAGATGGGGCAGTTGCCCCGGCACAGAACTCCACTGATCTGAGGGGTGTCGTGGAGAGTTTTGTGGTACCGGATCTCTAATGGTGAGGCCATTACATCCCGTTGAATCGCCGATTTACGAGGAGAGCCATGGATGTACCAGTGCAGCCTTCAGGGTGTCGTCGAAGGCTGGGCGGGCTGCCGGTTCCCGTGTTGTTGCCACGGTCGGAGTTGAGTTCCGGGCGCGCTGCCGGAATGGCGGCAACCGCGCTGGTTGATGAGGTCTCGACTGACACCTATCGGGCGACCCTCGAAGCCCTCACCGCACACCCGACCCGGCATTCGTTCTCGGCGGCTTACCGCGACGCGGCACGGACGGTCTCCGACCGCTTTGCCGCGCTTGGATACGGCACCCGCGAGGAGCCGGTCGCCGTCGGCGGCCGCGAGACACTCAACATTATCGCCGACAAGCGCGGCACTGCCCCCGAGGGCGAGCGGCAACTGGTCTACGTCGTCGCGCATCTGGACTCCATCAATGAGGCCGGGGGAGTCAATTCACCAGCACCCGGGGCAGATGACAACGCCTCGGGTGCCGCGGGAGTCCTGGAGATCGCCCGCGTACTGGCGACCGCCATCATTCGGCACGACCTGCGCTTGGTGCTGTTCGGTGGCGAGGAACAGGGGCTCCACGGGAGTCGCGTCCACGTTGCCGACCTCACTGACGCTGATCGGGCAAGGATCATCATGGTCGTCAACATGGACATGATCGGTAGGCTCAACACCGCCGCGCCCTCAGTTTTGCTGGAGGGAGCGACGGTTTCTCAACATGTGATCGACACGTTGGCACAAGCTGCTCACGATACTTCGGATTTGGAGGTATTTGTCTCGCTTGCGCCCTTCGCGTCTGACCACGTGTCCTTCATCGACGCGGACCTTCCTGCCGTGCTGACCATCGAGGGCGAGGACCAATTGAACACCGATGAGCACACCCCCAGAGACACCCTCACCGGACTGAATATTTCGGTTGCCATCAGCATCCTCCGGATGAACACGGCCGCGGTCGCAACCATGCTCGGTGTGTCGGCCTAACGACCAGACCCGGGATTAACCAATCTCGCTGCCCCGCCATCGCTAGAAAGGCAAGCAAATGGAGGATCTCATTGGTCGCCTCAAGGCCGCCAACGCTCAGATCGAACGGCGGGACAGCCTGCTGGGCGAGGAAATGCTCGAACGCCGTGCGGCCACGGCATCAATCCCGGAATTGGCCGGTCGCACCCCCGAAGGAACCCCACGGGATCCCGGGCCGACGATCGAGGTAGGCGGACAAACTGTCGATCGATCCGAATTCGCACAGGAGACCATAGTCTTGCGGACCGGCCGGCCCGTCCTGGCCGTCATCGGTGACCAGGCGCAACTCGTGTTCTCCGATCCGGAGAGCACCGTCTGGAAGTCGCGTCTTCGGGATGCCTCAGCACATTTGGTGAGCGCCGCCCGGGCGGTTGGCCGCATTGAGGTCGAGGGACACAGCCTGGCTTGGCTGGGCACCGGTTGGCTTGTAAGACCGGATGTCGTGGTTACGAATCGTCATGTGGCGGCCGAGTTCGGGCGCAACGACGGTACGTCATTCGTGTTCAAACAGGGAATCAGCGGTAGTCAGATGAAGGCCTCGGTCGACTTCCTGGAAGAGATCGGAAGCACCAAAGAGCGTACGTTTCGGCTCAATCGCATCCTTCACATCGAGGACTCAGACGGACCTGATTTGGCGTTCGTGAGCGTCACCCCGACCAGGGAGCACTCCCTTGCCGCGCCTGTCAGGCTTTCCACACATTCCGAAAACAACGAGATGGTTGCGGTGATCGGCTACCCGGCCCGGGATAGCCGGATCCCGGACCAACAGTTGATGGACGAGATCTTCGGGAACGTCTATGACAAGAAGCGGCTCGCTCCGGGACAGTTGACCGGGTCGGATTCGACGGCGCTACGCCACGATTGTTCGACTCTTGGCGGCAATTCCGGATCGGTGGTGGTGTCGCTTAAGACGGGTGAGGCGGTGGGTTTGCATTTCGCGGGGCGATTCCTCGTCAGCAATTTTGCGGTGCCGAGCACTGTCGTGGCGGAGCGGCTCGAAAGGGTCTTGAGCGGCCGAACCCGGCCGGGTCCTGTTCAGCCGTCGGTTCCGGATCGCCCGGCGCCGACAATTCCCCAGGCAGCCGCAGCTGCCCGTGCGGAGACCAGACTATCGGTCGTGGTTCCACTTCGGGTGACGGTGGAGGTTGGAAACCCGTACGCGGATGGCGACGACAAACGCGATCGGTTGACAGTCGGGTTGTCAACGCCCGATACCGACGATGATGTATTCACCGAGGCGGTTCCGGCTGACTACCGGGACCGTCTGGGTTACGAGGACTCATTTCTCGGCGATCCCCTTCCGATGCCGTCGGTAACGAGCGGGCGGGATGATGTCCTTACCTTCACTGCCGATGGCAAAACGGAAGATGTGCTGCGGTACGAGCATTTCGCGGTCATGATGAGCAGGAGCCGCCGGCTGTGTTTGTTCAGTGCGGTAAACATCGACGGGCTGCAATCCGTCTCGATGCCGCGGGTGGGCTGGCGCACCGATCCGCGTATTCCGCTCGGAGCGCAGATCCTTAAAGAGTGTTACGGCGCCGAGCCAAAGTTCTCCCGAGGTCACATGACCCGGCGGGAAGACCCCGTCTGGGGTCCTGGGGTTACTGCTTCGAAGGCAAATGCGGACTCCATGCACGTCACCAACACCGTCCCTCAGATGCAACCCTTCAACGGTGGAGTCTGGCTTGAGCTCGAAAATTACGCGCTCCAGAACGCACGCAAAGACGACATGAGGATCTCCGTCTTCACCGGTCCGTTCCTGACCAGCGAGGATCCAACCAGGTTCGGTGTACAGGTCCCGATAGAGTTCTGGAAGGTCATCGCCTTCATTCATGACGAGACGAGGCAACTATGTGCCACCGGCTACACAATGTCCCAGCAGGATTTCCTGCGTGAAGAGGAATTCGTTTTCGGCAAGCACAAAACGTCGCAGCGATCAATCGCCTCCATTGAACAACGCACGGGACTCTCCTTTGGGCCGCTTGCCGCCCTCGACCCCTTCGAGGACAACGAGGGCCTGGTTTCCGAACTGACCGATGTCCGGCAGATCCGGTTTATCGGACGCTAGCAGCGATCAGAGCCAGGGAAGGCTGTCGACCAACCCTGCGCTCTGGTGAGGTTTTTGGATTCTGAGGGGCCGTCGCCGGCTGCCACGTCGGCAGAATCCGCGTGGCTGCCTATGCCACCAAAGCGATGTCGTAGGCGATAACGCGGCAGTAACGGGTGGGATGCTGAAGTGTCTTTGTACAGACCTGACAGGTGCATCCTTCCAGAACTGGCGTTAAGGAGTTAGCCATGGCCCCGCGACTCATTGAAGTGCGCCAGCCGAAGCCGAACGACGTCATAGGCAGCGACTTTACGGTTGCCGGTTTCGGAACCGGATTCGAAGCTACCGTCCTTTGGCAGCTGCTCGACAAGAACGGTCAAAGCATAGCCCAGGGAAATATTCAGGGCGCCGGTTCCATGGGGATCATCCGGGACTTCGGCCATCAGGTTTCGGTCGGTGACTACACTGCCCGCGCGGCCCATGTGACGCTTCAGGTCTTCGGCGACGATCCCTCCGGCATCCATCCCCCGGGGACCGATCTCAACATACTTCCCGTCACCCTGTTTACAGCATTGGAGGGCTTCAGGCTTTACGAAGTCGAGGCCGGCGATACTCTGACGAAGATCGCTCGTGAGCAGGGCCAAAACACGACCGTCGAGGACGTCTTTCAAGCCAATCGGGACCGCATCAACAACCCTGACCTCATCTTTCCCGGTCAGATTTTCCGTATCCCGCTGCTCGCCTGAAGTCTGTCTGCTGTGGCTGCGGCCCGTTGGGGACGCGCCTACGAGGTATCGGCTCGTCCGACTGCGGCGAACAAATTCGCCGCCGTGGCCGCCACCGGAGGACGGGACGCCGATACAGATGCCCGTCCCACCAGTACGACGCCCGAGCTGCAGAATTCCGCCAAAGAATGGAGTCAAGAATGGCAGACCAGCCGTCTGGCGAGATCACTCTCGTCCTGAATCAGCGCAGCACCCTCGATCCAGAGGATGACCTCCGCGATGGATTGTCCGCCGTAGTTCGCCAGGGCGACTACCTCTGGGTGGCCAACGACGAGACGACCAGTGTCGAACGGCTCACGATTCAGGGCGACCAGGCCCATGACCATCACAGCTCTGACCTCACCGATTTATTAGAACTGCCCGGGGAGGGGGAGCTCGATATCGAGGGCCTCGATATCGACGGTGACAACCTGTGGCTGCTCGGGTCGCACAGCGCGGTCCGCAAGCGGGTCAAGGACAAACACAACCCGGACCAGGCCCGGAAGGCCCTGGCGACAGTCGAGGTCAGCCAGCGCCGGCGAGTGTTGGCCCGGCTCTCGACCAGAACACTCCTTGAGCCCGGTGCAAGCGGGAACGGTGGGCAGCAACGGCCCGTGGTGTTTGGCCTGGATGGAGGCGCCGGCCAAAGCCTTTTGGATCTGCTGTCCGATGACCCTCACCTTGAAGGCTTCATACCCTCACATCCGATCCCGGGCAAAGACAACGGGATCGATTGCGAGGGCCTCGCCGTGACGGACGACCGGGTGTTCATCGGCCTCCGCGGGCCAGTGCTGCGCGGGTGGGCGGTGATTGTCGAACTCGGCGTCGGCGACGGGTCCGGCATCGAGCCGCAGCCGATCGGTCCCGGGGGTCGCCGCTACCGCAAGCACTTCCTCGACCTGCGGGGGTTGGGCGTGCGGGATCTGTGCCGTCACCGAGATGACCTGCTCGTCCTGGCTGGACCCACTATGGAGCTCGACGGCCGCACAGCGGTGTTCCGGTGGCGGAACGCGCTGACGTCTGACAGCGAGGCCGTGTTGCACAGGGACGACCTGAAATGTGAAATTGACGTACCGTTCGGAAAGGGTGAGGACCGGGCCGAGGGGATCACGTTGCTGCAGGACCACAGGTCGGTGCTGGTGGTATACGACACACCAGCTGGGGAACGCAAGAGCGGAGACCACGGCATTCGAGCCGACATCTTCGACCTCCGGGAGTGAGGAAACGGCCGGAGCCTACGAGGCCGCAACCTGCCTCCGACGAGGCATGGCAGTCGCCGGGGAAGCAGGGCGATGAGCCGCCTCACTCCCGAACTCCCGACAAAATTCCGTAACTGCTAGTGAGGGCAAAGATGCTTTCGATCAATGAAATCCCGTGGGCACAACTCCTGCAAAAGAACAACTATCACCCGTCGCCCCGCGACTGGTCGGACCAGGTGATCTACTTCCTCCTGATCGACCGGTTCTCTGACGGCAAGGAAGATGGCTATCGGGATGTCGCGGGGCAGATAGTCCCAGGCGCCACCCAACTGTTTTCACCCGCCGATGCTGGCAACGGAGTCCGGTCACAGGCTGCCATTCAGGATTGGGAGTCAGCCGGCGCCAAATGGCTCGGTGGCACCCTCAAAGGGATCACATCCAAGATCGGCTACCTCAAGAGGCTCGGCATCTCCACCTTGTGGATCAGCCCGGTGCTGCGGCAGCGGCCCGGAGTGGACGACTACCACGGCTACGGAACGCAGAACTTCCTCGAAGTCGACCCCCACTTCGGCACGGACGAGGACTTCAAGGATCTCGTCGCGGCCGCGCACAAGGCCGGGCTCTACGTCATTCTGGACGTGATCCTGAACCATACTGCCGACGTCTTCCAGTACAACACCGTCGATCCGAGCGGCAATCTCTACACGCCGGCGTGGAGCGGTGCCACCTATCCCGTGCTCGGGTGGCGGGACCCCAATGGCGCCCCCACCCTCCCCTTCCCGACGCAGGTCAACCCCCATGACGTGAACAGCGCCGTTTGGCCCGAAGAGCTGCAAGCAGCGGACGTCTTCACGCGCAAGGGGAACATTGCCCACTGGGATGACAGGCCGGAGACAACCGAAGGCGACTTCGACGGGCTGAAGAACATTCACCAAGGAACGGGGCCGCTGTCCGAATACACGCCCTCGGAAGCCCTTCGAACCCTCTCCGAGGCCTACCAGTACTGGATCGCCTACGCAGACCTGGACGGCTTCCGCGTCGATACCGTCAAGCACATGGACCTGGGTGCAACCAGGTTCTTCACCTCTGAGATCCATGAATTCGCCCAGACCATCGGCAAGGACTCATTCTTCCTGGTCGGAGAGATCACCGGCAGCCGGGATGAAGCCATCAGCACCCGCGACAAGACCGGGCTCGACGCGGCACTGGGATTGCGGGACGTCCAGCAATACATGGTTGACGCCGTCAAGGGCTGGGGCAACCCGGCCAACTACTTCGAACTCTTCCGCAACTCAGCCGAGGTCGACAAGCCTTCTCACACGTGGTTCCGCAACCACGTGGTCACTGCTTTTGATGACCATGACCTCGTCAGGCTGGACAAGGAATGGAAGGCGCGCTTCGCCGCCGATCAGGATGGGCGTGCACTTGAGCTCGCCATCCTGGCCATGAATGCGACCACATTGGGAATCCCCTGCATCTACTACGGAAGCGAACAGCGTTTCGACGGAAAGTTTCCGTCCGACTTCAATCCCGCGCCCGATCCCAGGGACAAGGCGGATCGCTATATCCGGGAAACGATGTTCGGGGGCGGCTTCGGCTCATTCAGGAGCCGGGACAGGCACTTCTTCGACGAGACATCGGCGACTTACATCGAGCTGGCCAAAATCCTGGCCGTTCGAACCAGCGACATTTCACTCCGCCGCGGCCGCCAGTATCTGCGGCCTATTTCCGAGGACGGGTTCACCTTCTGGTACCCGAACCGGATCGGCGAGGGGCGGATGACCTCCATGGTGGCGTGGAGTCGGATCATGTCGGACCGGGAGGTCGTCTGTGCCATCAACACCGACTTGGCAGCGCCAAGGACGGCGTGGGTAACCATCGACGCCGGCCTCCATGCCGTCGGTGACAAATACCAGTACGCCTATTCAACGGACCCGACCCGGATTGGGTCGCCGGTGGCGGCCCAGGCGCGGAACGGTTTGGCCATCAGCGTAACCGTTCCGGCGGCTGGCTTCGTGATCCTGGCGCCATAAAAAGCAGGGGCTGATATGCCTTGGGCTGGCACCTCCACTCGAAGCCCAGGCCGGTCCAGCAAGACCTTTTGCACGGGCCGCAACCTACCGTTGACACTGCTCAGGGCCGCGAGGAGACTTCTTTTTGGGGGTGCCTCTTCGAAAGGAGCCCGAGATGCCGTGGCACGTCGAGGGTACGTATTTTGAGAACTGCAACTGCGACATGGTCTGCCCGTGTACGACTTCAGGGCAGACCGCTCCGGCGGACAACGAGCGCTGCAACGTGGCTTTGGCGTTCCATGTGGAAACCGGCGAAGTAAACGGTGTCGACGTCGGCGGTCTGACTGTCTGTGTCGTCGCCGATACCCCGGCGTTGATGAGTGACGGGGGCTGGAAGGTTGGAGTCCTGATGGATGCCGCAGCCTCGGCTCAACAGGCCGAAGCGCTCGGTGCAGTCTTCGGCGGACAGCTCGGCGGGCCGATGGAGGGCCTCGCTCCCTTGATCGGTGAAATGGCGGGAATGGAGTCCCTGGAGATGGCCTACGCCGACGACGGGCGTACCCACCAGGTCCGCATCGGCAGCGCCGTGGACATGGTGGTCGAGGACTTCGTGTCTCCCTTTGATCCCACAGGACAAGGGGTCAAAGTCAGCGGGGTTGGATTCCCGGCCGACCCTCTGGCAGCGGGCACATCCAGCACCGCGCGTGTGGACGTGTTCGGGATGACCTGGGATAACGCCGGGAAGAACTCGTTCTCGGCCCCCTTCGCCTGGTCCGCGTAAGTGCCGGTCAGGAGCGGCCTGACAGTCAGCCGCCATGCCGCAGAGCTGGCCCTGATCGCGTGCGCCGCGCTGGCGTGGTTTTTCACCTTCTCGGGCTTCGCCGGCATGTCCGCAGCCCCGGGGACCATGGGGCTGGGCCTCTGGGGTTTCCTTGGGGTGTGGGCGCTGATGATGACAGCCATGATGCTGCCGGCGCTGGCACCGCTCACTTCGACGTATCTGAGGTCCATCCGGGCCGTCCGCAGCCGCCGGGTCCGGGCCATCCGGACAACCGGCCTGCTCGGCGGTTACCTGCTGACATGGGTCGGATTCGGAGTCGGTGCCTACGCGGCCGCGTCGCTCACCGGGCTGCTGGCTGAGGACGCGGCGGCTATCGCACCGTGGGTGGGAGCCGGAGTGCTCGTGGCGGCCGGCGCCTACCAGCTGACCCCGCTGAAGGATTTCTGCCTCAGGCACTGCCGGTCGCCCGTAGCATTCCTGTTGCACGTTTCCGGGTACAAGGGCCGCCTGCGGGATGTCCGCGTCGGCATGTACCACGGCGTGTATTGCGTGGGCTGCTGTTGGGGGCTCATGGTGGTGCTGATTGCCGTTGGCGTGATGAACCTGGCATGGATGGCCGTGCTCACGGTAGTCATCTTCCTGGAGAAGACGTGGAAATACGGGCCCGTCCTCAGCCGGATCACCGGCGCCTCGCTGATCGTTTTCGCCCTCTTCGTCCCGGCGCACCCGGAGCTCCTGCCCGGGCTGTACATGACCGCGCCCATGTAAACGAGGCGGACCCCAGTGGGTGCTGCCGCCATCATTACCGTGGAATTGCTCGAGGTGGCCGGGATTATTTCGTTGAATCAAGCAGTTATGCGACTAGCTGGATTAGGTCTGCGCGCAGCGCTCTGTGAGGACGACGGGAACGAGATTACGTGACGACAATGCCTGCAGAGGGGGTCGGCTTCCGCTCGAAGCGCGGTCCCATACTGATTTCCTTGATGCTCTCGACGGGCCTGGTGGCAATAGATTCGACGATCGTCGCGACGGCGGTGCCGTCTATCGTGCACGACGTTGGCGGGTTCGTATCTTTCCCGTGGCTCTTTTCTGCATATCTGTTGGCGCAGGCTGTGTCGGTGCCCGTCTACGCGAAACTCTCCGACGTCGTCGGCCGTAAACCGATCATCCTGATCGGTATCGGGCTATTCCTGCTTGGTTCTATCCTCTGCGGCTTGGCATGGAGCATGCCGGCCCTCATCGCCTTCCGTGTGCTGCAGGGCCTGGGCGCGGGAGCAGTCCAACCGATGGCGATCACGATCGCTGGCGATATCTATACGCTGACTGAGCGGGCGAAAGTGCAAGGCTACCTTGCGAGCGTGTGGGCGGTGTCCTCCGTTGTTGGCCCGACGCTTGGCGGCGTTTTTTCCGCACTGGGCATGTGGCGAGGGATCTTTCTCGTGAACATCCCCCTGTGCCTCCTGGCCGGGTGGATGCTGCTGCGAACGTTCCACGAGAATGTCGAGCGCACCAGGCACCAGGTTGACTATCTGGGGGCAGCCCTGCTGACGGCCTCGCTGACCCTGGTCATTCTGGGGGCCCTCGAAGGCGGCCAGGCGTGGGGGTGGACCTCTGCCATCAGCATTGCGGTGTTCGCCGGCGGAGCACTCTTGTTCGCCGTGTTCATCCTCGTCGAGCGGAGGGCCACGGAGCCGGTACTGCCGACCTGGGTCGTCTCCCGGCGACTGCTGGCGACGACCGCGCTGATCTCCTTTGGCGTTGGAGCGGTCATGCTTGGCCTTACCTCTTACGTTCCGACTTTCCTCGAAGGGGCCCTCTCGACCTCCCCGATTCTGGCTGGGCTCGCACTGGCGGCACTGACGATCGGCTGGCCGATCAGTGCGTCCCAATCGGGCCGGTTCTATCTTCGGTTGGGTTTCCGAAAGACCGCGATGATCGGCATCACCATCACGGTCCTGGGTACAGCGGTACTTGCCCTCACCGCTTCCACACCCAACGTTCTCCTGGCGGCGGCGAGCTGCTTCATCGTAGGGCTAGGGCTGGGGCTGGTGGCCACCCCGAGCCTCATCGCAGCCCAGTCCAGCGTCGACTGGAACGAGCGCGGAGTTGTCACCGGCACCAACCTTTTCGCGCGGTCGATCGGTAGTTCCATCGGTGTCGCGGTTTTCGGGGCGGTTGCCAATGCGATCTATGCGGGCACTCCGGGCGGCAATACCGATCCGACCGCAGTCGTCGCCGCTTCGGGGGCTGTTTTCCTGGCGGTACTGGCCGCCGCAGTACTCACGGTCGTGGCTGTTGTGGCGATGCCCGTCACAGACAGCAAGGCCGCCGCCTGCCCGACCGTAGACCCTGCGGCGCAGGCTGAGCACAGTACGGCACCTGCACAGGATTAGGACAACCCGGTACCGGCGGGAATTTTCGGTCCGCGCCCGCGTTGGCTTTGGGTATGAAAGCAATTGTTTACCGCACAAGCGGCGACCCGTCTGTCCTTGAGCTCGTTGACCGCGACATCCGCGACCCTGGGCGCGGGGAGGTACGTGTGCGGATCATGGTCTCCGGGGTGAACCCCACGGACTGGAAGTCGCGCCGCGGCGCCAAAGCGGGCGAGCCGCTGCCGTTTGCGGAAGTCGTGCCCAATCAAGACGGCGCCGGTGTTGTGGACGCCGTCGGCCCCGGCGTCGAGCACCTCCACGTCGGTGACAGGGTCTGGTTGGCCCTGGCCGCCTACCAGCGCGCCGACGGCGGGACAGCCCAGGAGTTCGCCGTCCTGCCGGCCGAACGGGTCTTTGCGCTGCCGGAGCACGCCGGGTTCGACGTCGGCGCAAGCCTGGGCGTCCCCGCGATCACCGCGCACCGGGCCCTAACGATCGCCGAAGACGGACCACGGCGGCTGCACCCGGGAGCCATGAACGGGAAAGTGGTTCTCGTCGCGGGAGGTGCCGGAGCCGTGGGCCATGCGGCGATCCAGCTCGCCAAGTGGGCTGGCGCCGTTGTGATCACGACCGTGAGCGGGCCGGCGAAGGCGGCGCTGGTCACGGCCGCCGGTGCCGATTACGTTATCAACTACCGCGACACCGACGCGGCCGCGGAAATCCGCCGGGTCGCTCCCAACGGTGTCGATCAGATCGTGGAGGTGGCGCCGGCGCAGAACGCCGAACTCGACCTGGCAGTGATCCGGAACCGCGGCTCCGTCGCGGTCTACGCCAACAACGGCGGCGACCACCTGAGCCTGGACGTGCGCAGGCACTTCAGCCTCAACATCCGCTACCAGTTCGTGCTGCTCTACACCGTTGGTATGCAGGCGGTCCACGCCGCCGCTGAGGACATCAATGCGGCTGTCGCCGACGGCGCCCTTCCGGTAGGAGAGGCCGCAGGCCTGCCGCTGCACCGCTTTAACCTCGCTGCCACGGCAGCGGCACACACGGCGGTTGAAGAGAGCATCGTCGGCAAGGTGCTGATCGACGTGGCAGCGGGCAGCTAGCCGCCTGACTCGCCGCCCAGCGACTGAGCCGGCATGCCGGGAGGCGCCGGGCTGCAGTCATTGAGGACCGAGTACTCACCACCCTGCCGTGCCCGGGCCACCCTTGAACGGACCAACGATCTGTCTGGTGATCCAGCCGCCGTAGAAGTCACCTTCCTGGAACGTCACCTGCTCACCGCTGACCTCGCAGGAGTCCATGTGTTCCGGGTAGAGGGCCACTCGGGTACTGAGCGCTTCGAAACCCGGCGTGGGTTCCGGGTATGTCCACCCGGCACGGGGAACGGCGACTCCGCCGGCAACAACGTCGAAGTAGTGCGCTTCTCCCTTGAACTCGCACAAACTGGTCCCCGCGACCGGGACGAGTACGCCGGCCGGGAACGAATCCAGCGGTAAGTAGTAGACAGGCGGATGACTGGTCTCAAGGACGCGGAGGGCATCGGTGGTGTCGGCGATCACCTGCCCGCCAAGCCGCACGATGATCCGTTCGGATCGCGGCTCGACTCGTGGCGGCCGCGGGTAGTCCCACACCGACTCTTGACCGGCCTTGGGTTTGATGGGCTGTGGACGCCGGAAGCGGCTGGAAAAACCGTGAGCAGGGGTCATGTCTCCATGGTGCCATCTCCTGTTTGGAGGCCCCTGTCTGAGCGGGGGAGCCGCGACCCTACAACCTCGTGCCTGGCCTCTGGCCCGATCGTCTTTCGCCTATCGGTCGCGGGAATACCGGATGTATCGTTGACTATCGTTCGCGACTCGCAGAGGAGAGCATGATGCGTAATTCGTACCCAGCGGGCGGATTTGGCGGCCCCAACATTGACAGCATGTGGCAGGCCGTTGAGGAGTTGCGTTCACGGTTTGAGAAGCGCTCGGGTACCCGCGCGGGTCGAGGCGAAGTGCGGTCGGCGATACTGGCCCTGCTCGCGGAGCGGCCGATGCACGGCTACCAGATCATCGGTGAAATCGAGGAGCGCAGCCGTGGCAGCTGGAAGCCGAGCGCCGGCTCGGTCTACCCAACGCTGCAGCTGCTGGCCGATGAAGGGTTCATCAGTGCCGAGGAATCCAACGGCCGCAAGATTTACTCGCTGACCGAAGCAGGCCGGGAGGAGGTAGCGGGTGCCGATGCGTCAGCTCTGTGGGAGTCAACCGGCTCGGCGTCAGGCGCAGGGTTCGCGGCGCTGCCCAAGGCCGGCATCGAGCTCGCACAGGCTGCAGCCCAGGTGGGCCGCACCGGCTCGCCGAAGCAGGTGCAGGAGGCCGTCAGGGTGCTCGACGAGGCACGTCGTCGGCTGTACTCGATCCTCGCCCAGGACTGAAGAGGGTGCCGTCGGTTCGCCGGGATCGGCCAGATCCGGTACCCGGCGCCGCGGACCACCGCGCCCGTTACCGTCGCATCCTGCGCTTCGCCGCATGGCATCTCGCGGTGACCTGGTGGTTTGAGTTGCTGCTCCCTCGCATCGGGCTGGTGCGGATTGCAGAACGCACAAGGACTACCAGGATGCGGCGCTTCGCACAGCGCTTCCATGCGCTCGCGGTGGACCTTGGCGGCCTAATGATCAAGGTTGGTCAATTCCTGTCCTCCAGGCTCGACGTGCTTCCGCCCGAGATCACACGGGAGCTTGAAGGACTGCAGGACGAGGTGCCACCCGTCCCGTTCGCCGCAATCCGGGCCCTTGCCGAGGCGGAGCTGGGGGCGCCGCTGAGCCAGGTCTTCGCTTCGGTCGAGGAAAGGCCAATCGCCGCCGCCTCCCTCGGGCAGGCGCACCGTGCACAACTCCTGCCCGCCAACGCCGCCGACGCCGGGCTTCACAGCGTGGTGCTGAAGGTGCAGCGCCCGGGCATCGACGCGATTGTCGACGTCGACCTGGCGGCACTTCGCAAAGTGGGCGGCTGGCTCAGCCATGTGCGTCTGGTGTCCGATCGTGCTGACATGCCCGCCCTGGTCGAGGAGTTTGCGCAAACCAGCCTTGAGGAGATCGACTACCTGCACGAGGCAGTTAATGCAGAGCGCTTCGCGGCTGATTTCTCCCATGACGACAGGGTGACTGTGCCTGACGTCGTCTGGGAGCGGACCACCCGCCGCGTGCTCACCCTCGAAGATGTCACGGCGATTAAGATCACGGACTTGACGGCGCTCCTAGCGGCGGGAATCGATCCAGCGGAGGTCGCGCCGGTTTTCGCATCTGTCATGTTTGACCAGATGTTCACGGAGGGCTTTTTCCATGCCGATCCTCACCCCGGCAACATTTTTGTCACTCCGAACATCGGCTTAGCCGCCGAGCGCCCATGGAAGCTGACGTTCATCGACTTCGGCATGATGGGCGAGGTTCCGCCAAGTACTCGGAGGGGCCTGCGAAGGCTGCTCATAGCGGCAGCCTCCCGTGACGGAAAAGGATTGGTGGCCGCGATTAGCGATGTGGGTGTGCTTGTGCCCTCGGCGGATACGGCCGAGCTTGAGCGGGCCATGACGCAACTTTTCGCCAGGTTCGGCGGGATGGGCTTTGCAGAGCTTCGCGAGGTGGACCCGAGGGAGTTCCTTGATTTTGCGGCGGAGTTCGGCGACCTTGTCCGCTCGTTGCCGTTCCAGTTCCCGGAGAACTTCTTACTCATCATCCGCGCGATGTCACTGACTTCGGGTGTGTGCAGCTCGTTGGACGCGCGATTCAATCTATGGGACTCGGTCGAACCCTACGCAGCACAGCTGCTGCGCGACGAGCGCGGCAACATCGTGCAGGATATGACACAGCAAGTCTTCGACGCCATCGGCGCCGCCCTGCGGCTGCCGAAACGATTGGACGAGCTTGTCACCCGAATCGAGAACGGGTCAGTATCGTTGGCCAAGCCGCGCCTCGAACGGCAGGTGGCACGGCTTAACCGCACGGCGCAGCGATCGGCATCGGCACTGGTTTTCGGCGGCCTGCTCATCGCAGGGTCCGTAGTTCGGGCGGACGATACGATGTTCGGCAACGTTCTGATGATTGCGTCGGTGGTTCCGCTGCTACACGGGCTGTGGGTAGGGCGCCGCGGGCTCTAAAGGAGTTGGTGCCGTAGTCCGGCTGTAAGCTCTGGCCGCCAACCGGATCCTTGTCGTCCTGCGCGAGTTTTGCCGATTATCAAGCGATGGGGTTTTAGGTCGGGGGATGGCCAATCCGGTCATTTTTCCGGGTTCAGTGTTCCCCGGGCGATGCTGTCGTCGGAGTGAGCAGGATCCCCGTTGTAGGGCTGGTCGGAGATGTCGACGACGGGGTATTGGGCCAGGTCGATGCCGTCGGGAAGGGCGAAGACGCCGGATTCATTGTCGAGGACGCCCAGGCTGACCATTCTGGTGAGGTCGGTGGAGCCGACCCAAACTCCCCTGAATCCATCGACGTGGTCATTGGCGAGCCGGATCATCAGTTGGCGGGTTCCATCGGGGAGTTGTTTGACCTGTGCTTCTCCGCTGCCGGTGTGCGTGGACAGCGCAGTCAGGGACGTTTGGGCGAGGACGACGTCTGAGGAAGCCGTTTGGGTGGATGAGGGGGCGGGAGCGCCGGTGGGTGCGAGTACTCCGGCGGCGGTCCATCCGGCAGCGGAACCGAGAACCATACCGGCCGCAGCGACGGCAATCCAAGTCCAGGGACGGGCCCGCCGGGTGCCGGGGCCGGCCTCTTCCGGCGTCTTTGCGGCCGCTGTTTGGTTGCCGTTTTTCAGGGGTGCTTCATCCCCGTCTGGCCTGATGTGGGGCGTCACCAGCGGGGTGGCGGGATGGTCGGTGCGCAGGCTGAGCGGGCCTGACGCGAGGGGATCAGCCGCCAGCGCCGATGGGAGCCCGAGGGCGTCATGGATGGCGGTCCAGTTCTGGCTTCCGGGTTCTTCAAGTTCGATGCCTGAGAGGTCGAGGGTGGCTATGCGCACGGCGTGTTGAAAGCCTCGGAGGGTTTCGCTGCATGTCACGCAGCCGGCGACGTGGCCTGCTTCAGTTGCTGTACCCACCGGCTCTCCGAGTGCCATCAGGCTGAGAAGATCGGGATCAACATGTTCCACGTTCCACCTCCAGGCGGTTGCGCAACCGCGTGAGGCTGCGCCGGATGTGGCTTTTAACGGTGCCCAGCGGGAGGTTCAGACGGGATGAAATCTGGTCGTGTGTCAGGTCCTCATAGAACGCCAGCCGCATTATTTCCTGTTGTGGATCCCCTAAATGCTGCAATTCCTCGTCCAGGGTTAGGCGCTCCGCTACCTCATCGACGAGCCCTGTATCCCGTCCGCCGGTGGGGTCGGTGACCAGGTGAATGGCCGCTTGCTCGAGATGGCGCTGGCGGGAGCGTGCGGACAACGCGTCGGAAATCGCGTTGCGCGTGATCCCAATCAGCCAAGCTGGCACCCGTGCCGCCTCGGGACGATAAGTGGTCCGTGACTTCCAAGCCCGAATGAACACCTCCTGTGTAACGTCGTCGGCTGCGGTACGCTCGCCCAAGGATCTCAGCGCCAGCGTGTAAATCAATGGGCTCAACCGCCGGTACGCTTCCGCGAGGACGCGCTCATCGCCGCCGGCAAACGCGTGATCGAGGACGGGGTCCCAATCATTCGTGGTGCCAGCTTCCATAGGGTGCTCCTTTGGGCGGCAGCGGCCGCTGATGAACCACATTATGCCGCTGCCTGGCGTACTCCGCCATGGTCCGGCGGCGCCCGCTCTCCGATTGCACCTGCGCATGCCGGTGGGGCCGCGGTCGACACGGCCCCACCGGGTGATGGAATGGAATGGGATGGCTGCAGAGCTGGGGAGGGCTAGTCCTCCTGGCCGCACGATGATGAATCCACGACCTGGACGGCTACACCAAGATTATTCTTGGCGAGGCTGCCCCAGGCGTAGACGATGGTGTTCTTGCCTTCGGTGATCCTGACGTCCGCAGGGCCGACAACCGGGACAGTGGTACCCGCGGCTGCGACCGAAGCTGAAACAGTTCCGGCCTTAAGGATGAGGGTCTCCTGATCCGGGTTAGTGAGTCCCTCGATGACGGCGGTCCCGCCAGCCAGCACATCAACGGCGGGAGCCGCAGCGACGTGCCGGACGGTCAGCTTGCCCTTCCCCTCCGGGCTGGGCGCGGTGTCATTGGTGAAGAGAGTGGCAGTGGGGGTGTCGTCAGCGGCCAGGTGCGCAACCGCTGTGTAGTCCTGGCCTTCTTCCAAGTTTACGGTGACGGGGCCGATCACCGCATGGTCGGCGCTCGTGGCGTCGGCTCCGGTGATGGCGACCTGGTGGTCCCCATCGGGGACATTCAACGGCCCCGCTAAACTACCCGGCTTGAAGTCGTCCAAGGTGAGCTTGCCGTCGACCCAGACATCCACAGTCAGTCCAGGCACGCCGTGGAGGACGGACAGTTTGGCTGTGCCCTCGTCGTCTCGGTTATGCCCATTGCCGGCCTGGGCCGGGGCGGCGAGGGCGAGCGCTGCCAGCAGCGTCATTGCTCCGGCGGTGGCAAAGATTTTCTTGCGCATTTCCAACTCCTCTGAGGGGCCCACTGTGGGGCGGTGGTTGTGCTTACACCCTTACTACCGACCCGAGGCTGTACTTGGATGCACCCCTGGTGAAGATTCTGGAAGACACCAACCGAATGGACGCACGAGCTTCCTCACCATGTAACAGTTCCCGCGGCCCCCGTCCACCGTGATGCTCTGGCCATCGCGCAGCCGCGTGGTGGCATCTGCAACCCCCACCACCGCCGGGATGCCGTACTCGCGGGCCACCACGGCCCCGTGCGAGATGACGCCGCCCATTTCCATGACCAAGGCACCCGCTGTCATGAAGAGAGGCGTCCAGCCGGGATCAGTGGAGG
Organism: Pseudarthrobacter sulfonivorans; assembly: GCF_014712225.1. Lineage (GTDB taxonomy): Bacteria > Actinomycetota > Actinomycetes > Actinomycetales > Micrococcaceae > Arthrobacter > Arthrobacter sulfonivorans. The sequence goes on along the minus strand of NZ_JACXBW010000006.1, from coordinate 210,932 downwards.
GGGCCACCAGAATTTCCCCCGGATCCAGGCGGGCGCCCACCGGATCCATAATCACCCGGGCCTTCCCGGTGGCGGTGCCCGCGGAGGCCGGCGTCCCCGTCAGGTGGTCGCCCGGAGTCGCGTGGGGCATAGCGGCGGCCTCGACGTCGGTGCCGTCCGAGAGCAGAAGGCGCGGAACGTGCCGCCGCCGGAGTTCGAAGTCGTACAGCCGACGGCGCCGGGAGACGATGCCCTTCAGGTCCCCGCCGCGGAGGCCCACGCGCAATTCGTCGAAGTCCAGGAAGAACACGTCACCGGCCTCGTCGATGGTTCCATTCCCGACCAGTTCGGCGCCGACCTCCCCGAGCTGCCGGTGCATCTCCGCGAGCACCATTACAATACAGAACTTGGGGAACTCCCGCAGGCCGGCAATCTGCCGTGTCCGGCGCAAACACAACGACACCAGGCGCCCCCGCCACCGGCTCTTTGTCCCGGCACGCTCCACCAACTGCTTGATCCGTGCTTCCGCGTGGTCAGCGGCCCTGGCGAATTGACGGTCAGGCGCCTGCTCGGGATTTTCTACGCGGAGATAGTTCGAGATCATTCCGAGGATATGGTCCGGTTCGTCGAACCACCGCGGCATCCCCAGGTCGATCTCCGCCACGCCCCGGTGGCCGTACTTTGACAGGAACTGCTGCACCCCGGACTGGGCAGCGGCTGGCAGCACGCCCGTCCTGTAGCGGGAAGCGAGGTCTTCCGGCGTCAGTTCCGTGAACGCGCGGCGGGACTCCGGATCCTTGCCCAAGGGCACGGTCAGGTGCCACAGCTCCAGGTCCATAATGGTGGTCACGTTGTGGGGAAGCCCACGGAGGGCGGCCTCAAGTTCACGCGGCTCGGCGATTCCGCGCAGCAACCTGCGGGCTGCGGCCAGCATCAGGTACCCCACGGACGGCGCAGGCAGTGTCGCCTGGATCAACCCGTCGATCGAGGTGGCCAGGATGCCCTCACTGTGCTGGAGCCGCCTGGCCGCAGTGGCGGGCAAGGGGAGGACCAGCGTGGCTGCGAGGCGGTCCTGGTACCGCCGCGCGCTCCGCAGTTCCCGGTCCGGCCACAGCAGGGCGCGCGCCATGGCGGGAATGAGCCCGACGAACTGGCCCAGGCCCTGCGTGAATGCAGCGCCCTTGGAGTGCGTCCGGTCAGGGGCGGAGTGACCCTTGCGGTCGGATGCTTTCCGGGGAGGCCGGACAATGCTGAACCGCGGATCTTCCAGGAGGGCAGGAAAGACGGCGGCTGACCTGCCGTCTGCGAGCGGCAGCATCCTGGCCAGTGCCTTCCGGCCGGATTTGTTGCGGATGAGCGGCGTCAGCTCGACGTACATCCGCAATCCCGGGTTCACATAGTTCCAGGGTCCTTTGTTGCCCCTCATGAGGCCCAGCACGCAGAGTCCCATCGGCGTAATGGGGCGCGTGAGGCCCTGGAGGAGCGTGCCGCACAGGTAAACGCGTGTATCCGCGCCGGAGGCCGCGTCAGCCGTGCCGTCAGAACCGGTCTGCCCGTCAAGCGGATCGTCATCGGGCAGCGGGTAAAGCGTGGTGATGGGCCGCGACTGGGTCAGCCAGGCCTTGCCGTCACCGTCGATCACCCATTCCACGTCCTGGGGCGCGCCCAAAAGCCGTTGGGCAGCGTTACCGAGGGATGTCAGTTCGCGAACCTGCGACCCGGTCAGGCTGGGCGACCGGCCCTGTGCCTGCGTCTGGTGCAGGATCCGGCCCGATGCCGTCTCCACCTCGAAATGGTCCGGGTTTACGGCGCCGGAAACCACCGCCTGTCCCGGCCCGGGACTGGCATCAATGACTGTCTCGGTCCGGGTGCCGGTCACCGGATTGGCGGTGAACAGCACGCCCGCCGCACCAGCGTAGACCATCTGTTGGACGACGACGGCGAGGCTCACCTCCCGGTGCCCGATCCCGTTCGTTGTGCGGTAGGCCACCGCCCGGTCCGTCCAGAGGGAGGCCCAGCAGCGCCGGACGGACTCAACGACGGCGTCGGCTCCGACCACGTCCATGAAGGAGTCCTGCTGGCCTGCGAAGCTGGCAAAAGGCAGGTCTTCGGCGGTGGCGGACGAACGCACCGCCACCGGGCCGCCGCCGAGCGCAGCGTAGGCATCCCGGATAGCGGACTCGACCTCGGGCGGTACCGGCGCTGCTGCCATCGTCCCGCGGCCACGCCCCGCGAGCCGGTTCGGGTCCAAATCCTGCAGTCCGCTTACGCCGTCCAGGTTTTCGGCCCCGTCCAGCCGGGCGGCGATGACGTCCATTTCCGCGGGTGCGGCCTTCCGGTAGCCGGCCGTGGTCAGGCAGAAACCCGGCGGAACCGGAAAGTCCGCGGCGGCGAGGCGGCCGAGGTTGAGGGCCTTGCCGCCCACTGTGGCCAGCGATGCGGAAGCCAACTGGTTGAGATCAACAACGAGACCCGTGGCGTCGCCCCGCTCCGGAACAGGACCCAAAGAATTCATGTCCTGCTCCTAGCCGTTAGACCTTGCTCACGGAAAGATCCGGAGTGCAGTGTCCCAATTAATGTGTTGATGCTCAGGGCTGACCTGCAGACCCATGACAACCAGCATGATGGCTTTAAGTTCGCCCGCCCCCCGGAGCGGGCCGACGTCGATAGGCCTGAGCCCGCCGGGTCCGAGGCTTTCCACCATCGCACGGGTCATGTGTCCGTGCCGAGGATGCTGATGCCGGTCATGTTCATCCCGTGCCGAGAATGCCGTGGTCGTTGTGTCCATCCAGTAGACCTGCACGGACCGTTGCTGCAACAGGGACGAAAGCCCCGGATCCCGGTGGCAGTGCCTTATTCCCAGTGCCGCAACACGTCCGGAAGTTCGTCCACGTACACCGTTTGCGGCGGCTCGAAGTAGATCACCAGCACCTCATCACCCACTGCGAAGCCGCTCGTCTTGTCGAACGGGTGAGCATGGAAGGCCATGGTGCCCCCGAGGTAAGGCAGCATAACTTCGCCGATGGTGCCCGGCCCGATGCGTCCCGTCACCCGACCGATCTTGCCTGTCAGGCTCCGGTCAACCTCCCTGTGCATGCGGTATCCCTACGCGCCGGGAGCCTCGGGCGGTCGCTTGGCTTCTGGGCCTTTCTTGAGCGCCGACGCCAGGGCAGGAAGGTAGTCGCCCACCTGGGCGAGGATTCCGCCAAGCATCTTGTTGACGCCTTCGCCGCCGTTCAGGACGGTCATCTGGCCTACGTGCGAGAACGGTTCGGCCGCAGCGGCGATGATGGCGGGCATGTTCTCGGCGAGCTGCTGTGAAATCACCGCGTCCTGGTTGGTCCCCAACGCTTCGGCCCGCGCTTTGATGCCGTCAGCCTCTGCCAGCGCCTTGGCTTTGATGGCGGAGGCCGCAGCATCACCCTTGGCCTTGGTGGCCGCGGCTTCGGCCTCGCCGGTGACCTTGGTGGCTCCGGCAGCGGCAGCCGCGGCGGTGGCGTTCGCCTGTGCCTGCAGTTCCGTCCGGCGGGCGTTGGCCTGGGCCTCAAGTTCGGTGCGCCGTGCCAGTGCCTCGGCGGCGCTGATGTCCGCCGCTTTCTGGCCTTCCGCGTCGGTTCGTTTGGCGTAGGCTTTCGCGTCTGCTGGCTTCCGGACAGTGGTCTGGAGCTTCTGCTCTTCCCGGTCCGCCTCGAGCTTGGCGACTTCGGTTTCCTGGACCACCACCTGCTGCCGCGCGGTGGCGTCGGCCAGCGGGCCGGCCTGGGCAGCGTTGGCCTTGGCCCGCTCGGCGTTGGCCTGCGCCACCGACTGCCTGATGGCCGAAACGCTCTGCGCGTCTGCGATCAGCGCCGCCGCCTCCGCTTCCTTCTCGGCCGCCTCACGGTTGCGGGTGGCCTCGGCGATGCGGGCCTCCATCTTCACCTGCGCAATGTGCGGCTTTGCGATGTTCTGGATGTACCCCGTGGGGTCCTGCAGGTCCTTGATCTGCAGCGAGTCCACCACGAGCCCCAGTTTTTCCATCTCCACGCCGCTGGCGCTGCGGACCTGCGACCCGAGCTTGTCCCGCTCGCGGATGATTTCCTCCATGGTCATGCTGCCGATGATGGAGCGCAGGTGGCCCTCAAAAACGTTGTACACCTGGCTTTCCATCTTGGGCTGCTGCCCCAGGAAGCGCCGCGCCGCGTTGGCAATAAAGGGCGGGGCGTCCCCGATCTTGTAAATGACCACACCCTCTACGACTACTTGGATGCCCTGGGAGGTGACACAGGACACTTTGAGCTCAGTTTCGTTCAGGGTGAGCGACAGCGTCCGCACCGTTTGCAGGCCGGGAAGGACCAGTGCACCCTTGCCCGTGACGATTTTGAAATCCATCCCGGCCCGGGTTTCAAGGGTGCCACGCGTTAATCCGGAGATGATGAGGGCTTCATTGGGTTCAGCAACCTTCCACATCAGTTTTGTTGCCACCCAGACAAAACCGACGGCAAACAGCACCCCCAAGATGATGGAAATAAGCGGGAAGAATGCTGAGAAGTCCGGCATGACCAGGTCCTTTCAAGGGTGTGGAACAGGCATCGCGGTAAAGCCCCAAGACTGCAGCTGTCGGTTCCCGACCGGTCAAAATGCGGGTGGTTCCTCCCTGCCGGGCCAGCTGTTGTAGCCAGTCTGATTGGGCGCCGCCCAAAGGTCCAGAGGCGGGCGGATATTTGCCTGCGGCAACGGAACTGGCGCCCGACGGCGGCACTTGGCTGCCGCCGTCGGGCGCGGGTGATCCCACGCGGCGGCTGCCGCGCATCTTTACGTGGGCTGGCTGGGCTCCGGGGCTAGGACGTGGGTTCCGCCGGCGATGGTTGCTCCTCTTCGGCCCAGGCAGTGTCATCCAGCGAGAGCGTTTTCCAACCCACATACGATAGTGCCGCGGCATAGGGCAGTGCGCCGAGGATGCTGGATGCCAGTGTGGGCGGCAGGATTACCGACGCGATGATGAATGCCACTACGGCCACTGCTGGCCACCACGGAATGAAGCCGTTGCGCCAGAGCGCCAGGAGGAACAAGGGAAGTCCGAGGTAAACACCGATGAGCCCCGGAATCTGCCAGGCGACCATGTTGATCGGTGTTGCCGACCTCTCCAAGATCCCGACTGCGTCTTCAATGGGCAGCCCGGATTGGCCAAGTGCGATGGCGAACCAGTCAACAAGAAGCATGCCGCTGAGGTTGGCGAGGCCAACAAATGCCAGCAGTCCGGCCGAACGGCCCCAGACGACCGCCCGGTGGCGAACCATTGTCAGCAGTCCCAGCACTGAGATTGACAGGCAGACCAAACCGTAATGAAGGAAGAGTGGGGCAACCTCGCCTTGGACCGGATGGGCGCTGATGGTCTGAATCATACTTGCAGCGCTGTCTTCGGGCTCCCACGGCGTGAGAGCCATTCCGGTGAGCATGCCGACTGCACCGGCGACGAGTCCTGCTGACGTTGTAATACGGCTGAATCGTGCTGTTTGAAGAAGCATTTTGACCACTCGCTCAAAGGACTTTTCTTTAGCACCAGGCTGACAAATCCGACGGCGTAGCCTTACACGAGTCCGAGCACGGCGCCGATGACTGAAACCTAACGCCTGGGCGTTACTGGCCCGTTACGGGCGTAAGGCCATTTGTGCCGGCCGCTGTCGCTGCGCGGCATGACGAAGTTCGGCGTCGACTCCTGTCGGCACTCAAACCCCTCTGCGGCCCCGGGGTCCCATCACGTTAATCGGACCAACATCGGCCAAGCTGTAGCCCTCGGCGTAGACCGGCGGGGCGGCCTGTCCGGGGATGAAGCTGGGAACCGCACTCAGGGGAGTGCGGCGCCGGATGGCGTTGCGCACGCCCAGGCCGGCATTGAGGCCGAGGCGTGACCACCAGGTGCTTCGGGGGAGTCCCAGCGCCGCGGCAAGGTGTGCGTCATCGAGCATTGTCGCGATCATGCGTTCCGTGACCGGATGGAGGAGCTTTGGCTGCATGCTTTGAAATACCTGTACGGTGGCGCCCATCAGCGTCTTGCCAGCACTGCTTGGCGCCACCCTGCGGCGTTCGTAGTCGTCGAAAAACTTCTCGGCCGCCTCGAACGTGACGGGAATGTCCGCGATATGGATTCTCTCACCCAGTTCGCGGAAGAAGCGTGTTGCGGCGTCTCTTTCGGTCGGCGTCGGTTTGCGCCAGCCGTAACGGCCGGTCCACCGGATCGGAACTACCAAGAGGGTCATGAGCACGTAAAGGAAATCCTCCTGGCTGCCTGGAACGTGCCGGTGCACGCGGTTGAGCAGCGCCGTCATTTGCCTGCCGCGTTCCGAGTCCAGGCCGCAGGCGATGAGTTCGTAGATAACAAGGCCGGTGTCGATGGACCGCTTCATAGGCCGGGCGGGTATTTCCCCGTTCCTCACGAGCGTCGCTGAACCGGACGGGATGGCGAAGTTCCGGTAGTAGGCAAGAAAGAAGCCGAACTTGATGTCCTCTGCGAGGTCAAACAGGGCCATCTGACGGAACGTCTGCTCCCAGTCTTCCGGGCCCTGGGCCAGCTGCCTGTCCAGGCTGTGCGCCAGCGATGAATGGAGTCGCATCACCGCACCACCGCAGCCACGGCACTGATCTCGACCAGCGCGCCGGGCACCCCCTGCCCGGCAACCCGCGCCGCGGTCACCAGGGCAGGCTCTTCGGACGCAAGCTCCGAGGCGATCGCCCCGTACCCTGCCGCGAGGTCGGCGCCGTCGACAAAGAGGACAGTCCACTGCACGACGTCGCCGAGGGTCGCGCCAGCCGCTGCGAGCGCGGTCTTGGCGTTCGCGAGGGCGCGGGCTGACTGCACGGCGGCGTCGCCCGCTCCGACGAGCGAGCCGTCGGTATCAACGGCGTTCTGGCCGCCGACGTAGATGGTGGTCGCGCCCGGCGGCACGATGGCGACGTGGCTGAAGGCCGGGCTGGAGACGAGCCCCTGGGGGCGGATGCGCTGTATGGGTGCCATCCCTGTATGGTCCCACTCCTGGCCCATCAGGGGGAGGGGCATTCGTCCGATGATGGGTTCAAAGCCCTTCAAAGAGGTCCGTCAGCACCGGACTGCCCGGAGGCCGGCCGGGCCACGCCATGACCGTTGATTCCCGGGACGCCATCCTGGCCCAGCGGCGCTCATCCATGCCAGGGTCCACCAGGACGTCCCGCTGGGATTTGTGCTCCAACAGGCCCGCAACAACCCGGTGCGCGACCTGGCGGGTGTCCACCTCGATGTCTATCCACTCATCAGGCACCGGCCGCAGGTGGTATTCAACGGTTGGATCCCACGGCGCCAGCCCCTGCCGTTGCCGCCTGAGGTTCCACCGTTCAAACGTGGAGGCGCGCATGGCACCGTGCACCAGGCGGCGCAAGCCCGGGCCCGGCGTCTGCCGTGCCCGGTGGAACGCTTCATCGGTGGCCTTGCCGACGGCGATATGGTCACGGTGCCCGGTGATTCCGTCAGGCCCGAACGTCGCCACTACCTGGGGCCGTTCCTCAAGCAGGACCGCCAGGATCCTGCCGACCAGTTCCTCGAAATCCACCTCCGCCACCTGCCCGTCGGCGTAGTCCAGCCATTCGTGCCGGTCGGGGATTCTGCCGTGGGCCCGCCACGCGTTGGCGCTCTCACGGCGACGCCAGGCACCCAACTCATGGGACGTCGTCGGGATCCCCGCCGCGATCTGCCCGGCTCCGCCGTCGGTGGCGAGCACCAGGCAGAACCTGAACCCCGGGTCATTCTCGTGCAGGGCAATCGAGCCCGCGCAGCCGTATGCATCGTCATCGGGATGGGCAACCACCACCGCCAGGGAGTGCGGCTCATTCATGGAGAAACGCTAAACCATACAGCGGGAGAATCACAGCGGCGCGGATCCGTCGGGACCCGGCCGCCCCGGCCATTCCTTCCCGGCCCAGGGATCGTAGTCGGCAATGAGCTCCTCCTGCGGCGGACGCTCCGTCTCGGGGATGTGCTGGAGGTTCACCCGCACCCGGTACCAGAGCGAACTCGATCCGCGCATCCCGTCCACGAGCACATCGGCGGGATGCAGGGCCGGAACGACATCAGCATGCCGAATCTTCCACTGGTCGAGCGCCGCGAGAGCTTCGGGCTTGGTCTTCGTGCGGGCCACCTCGACGAGCGGCATCACCGACTGCCGGCGACCGGAACCGTCGCCGGCGCGCGGCGCTTTCTCGGCGGGGCCGAGTTCCTTGGCCAGGGCGAGGAGCCCGTCGAGGGTGCCGGCGGCGTCGTCGATTCCGTTGTGTGGATCGCCCAGATCGGCGAAGCGCCCCGGCACTGTTCGCACGGTGAACTGTTCCGGGCGGGCGGAACGGACCTCGTCCCAGGTGAGCGGCGTGGAGACCCGGGCATCGGGCAGCGGCCGCACCGAGTAGGCGGACGCCACGGTGCGGTCCTTTGCGTTCTGGTTGAAGTCGACAAACACACTCTCGCCACGCTCCTCCTTCCACCACCGGGCGGTGGCGAGGCCGGGGGCCCGGTTCTCGACCTCGCGGGCGAGGGTCTCGGCGGCCAGACGCACGTCGCGGTACGACCACTGCGGCGCGATCCGCACCAGGACGTGGAGCCCCCGCGACCCGCTCGTCTTGGGCCACCCAACGAGTCCGACGTCGTCGAGCACTTCCTGTGCGACGTACGCGACGTCCACGATCTGGCTCCAGTCGACTCCCGGCATCGGGTCGAGGTCGACCCGGAGCTCGTCGGGGCGCTCCAGGTCCTCGGCGCGTACCGGGTGCGGGTTCAGGTCCAAACAGCCAAGATTCACCACCCATGCGAGCCCGGCGGTGTCCCGGATAACGGCTTCCTCAGCTGACGTGCCGGACGCGTAGTGCAGGGTCGCCGTATCGATAAAGTCAGGGCGGTTTTCGGGCACCCGCTTTTGGAAGAACGGCTCGCCGTCGATGCCCTTGGGAAAGCGTTTAAGTACCATGGGGCGGCCGCCGGCGCCGCGCAGCGCACCGTCCGCGACGGCGAGATAATAGCGAACCAGGTCAAGTTTCGTGAGCCCCGGCTCGGGGAACACCACCTTGTCCGGACTCGAGATGCGAACCTCGGAACCGGCGATGGTGAGGATCTCGGCCGGGGTCTTTGAGGGGTTCATGACGCCACGCTAGCAACGATCGGAGGTCCCAGCCAGACCGGTAAAAGCTATCTGGAAGCCGCCCCGGGGAGGGCATGAGCCGCTGGGCCGTTCGGGCGCGGTCACGTGGCAAGGAGCCGGCCGCTGGAACCGCGCACGATCAGGCTGGTCGGCAGGGCCGCACGTCCCGGCGGCTCCGCCGGCAGCAAGCCCGTCTCGGCACTTGGAAGGGCCGCCAGAATCAAGGACAGTGCCGCGGTGCCGGCTTCGCTGAAGGGCGAGGCAATAGTTGTCAGCGCCGGGGTCGTGAAGTCTGACCCAAAAATGTTGTCGAAGCCGATCACGCTGAATTCGTCCGGTATCTTCACTTTCGCTGCCTGCAGTTCCCTCATCAGCCCGATGGCCAGGACATCGTTGTAGCACAGCGCGGCGGTGGCACCCGAGGCGATCACATTCCTCGCCGCACGCCGGCCACCCTCGGTGGTGGGTTCCGTCGTGGGAATGAGCAGAGCCTCGCGCCCTGTCCATTCACAGGCTGACCGCAGGCTTTCCCAACGGCGGTCCGAAACCCAGGAGGTGTCAGGTCCGCTCAGGAAAGCGATCCTCTGGTGGCCGCCGGAGGCAAGGTGCCGAACCGCTTCGGAGATGCCGGGTTCGACGTCCGGGACCACGGAATCGACACCTTCAACGCTGCGGTTGATGACAGCGACGGGCTTCGTGGTGTTGAGTGCCCGGATCTCCGGATCGGACATGCGGGGGCTGGCCAGAATGATGCCGTCGGTGGAGGGCTGGATCCGCTGGGCAACCAGCAATTCCGTTGACGCCGACTCGGCCGACTCCGCCAGCACCAGGGTCATGCCATTCGCGGCAGCGGCGGACTGGGCGCCGCGGATCATGTCGAAATAGCTGGGGTTGGTGATGTCCGCGACGATGAGTCCGACGGTGCCCGTGCGGCCCGTCAGCAGCGCACGGGCGAGTGGATTGGCCCTGAAGTTGAGCTCCGCGGCCGCCTCCTCCACGAGTTTCCTCGTTTTGGCGCTGACCCGCTCCGGTTTTCCCAGTGCCCGGGACACGGTGGAGGGGTTGACGCCGGCAATTTCTGCGATGTCGTAGATCGTGACCTTGGTGCCGGTCGTGCTTGAGCTCTTCGCCATGGCATCATTCTCCCAAACTCGAACCCTTGAACGTCCGAATGCTCCGGGGTTAGCATGTCCGGCACGCGGCCCAGCGGAAACTGACGTTGATCAGATCGGGGAGACAGCCATGAGCGAGACAACTGCGGAGGCGTCATCGGCACAGCTGATGGTGGACCTGATCATCTCCCTGGACGGCTATGCCTCCGCCGAAGGATGGCCCGGCTGGTGGGGCCTGGAAGGGCCGGAGTACCTGGCGTGGCTCGAAGAGGAAGGGGAGAAAGGTTATACCTTCCTTCTGGGGGCGAACACTTACCGGTTGATGTCCGGCATGTCGGGGGAAGCCGCGGCGGAGGGGTCCGGCTACTCCGAGAATGAGGGGGCCAGCCTGACCGGCCTCACCGCAGTGCCCAAGATTGTCTTCTCCTCCACACTGCAAGCGCCCTTGACATGGCCGAATTCCGAACTGGTCACCCGCAACGCGGTGGAGGCCGTGACGGAAATGAAACGGACCGGCACCGGCCCGCTGAGCACCCTTGGCAGCCTTAGCCTGGCCCGATCGTTGCTGACGGCCGGCCTGGTGGACAGGTTCCGGTTGGTCGTTTTCCCCGTGATCACCGGCCGCACCGGACGTGAGCGTATCTACGACGGCTATCCGGACGTCGCGCTCGAGATGGTGGACAGCAGGACCTTCGACGGCCGGATCCAGCTGCTTGAGTACGTCCCCACCGTCCTCAGCGGTCCGCCGGGCACCTTGGCGGATTGATTCAGAGCAGCAGGAACACGCCGACTGCCACCAGCCAAAGTGACCACACAATGTACGTCACCGGCCACGCCGGCGAGCTACGGCCTGGTGCCGGGCCAGTTGCTCGCCGGGATTTTCCTCGCAGCCGGACCGTGCCCACGCGAGCCAGTAGTCAGTAGACTGGGTCGCATGACCGAGCAGGAACCGGCCTTTCCCGGGGCCGCTGCCGTTCCCGACGCCGTCGACACGTCCTTGCGCAGTGCGGCACAGCGGTCCCGCACGTTCGCCGGGATCCTGCTGAACACTGCCCTGGCCAACATCACCACCAGCTACCTGTGGTTTGCCCTGACGTTCTGGGTCTACCTGGGGACGCGCAACGTGATCGCCACCGGTGTGGTGGGTGGCGTTTACATGCTGTTGATCGCCCTCTCCAGCATCAGCTTCGGCACCTTCGTTGACCGCTACCGCAAGCTGGCGGTGATGCGCTTCGCCGCGGGTTTCACCCTGGTGATGTTCGTGCTGTCCGGGGTGATGTTCCTGCTGACACCGGCGGACTCGCTGTTGGACCTGACCCGGCCGTGGTTCTGGATCTTCACCCTGATCATCCTGGTCGGTGCCGTGGTGGAAAACATGCGAAACATCGCCCTCTCCACAACCGTCACCATTCTCATCGAGCCGGACCGGCGGGCCAACGCCAACGGGCTGGTGGGCATGGTGCAGGGACTGATGTTCATCGTCACTTCGGTGCTCTCCGGGTTGTCGGTGGGGCTGCTGGGAATGGGCTGGACGATCGTTGTCGCCCTTGTCCTGACGGCGCTGGCCTTCGCGCACCTTCTCACGCTCCGCATGCCCGAGGAAGTGCGCGCGGCGGCCACGGACGCGCACGGCAGCTTCGACCTGCGCGGCTCCCTCGCGGCCGTGCTCGCCATCGCCGGACTGTTCGCCCTGATCCTGTTCTCCACCTTCAACAACTTCATCGGCGGCGTCTACATGGCGCTGATGGACCCCTACGGTCTGGAGATGTTCCCGGTGGAGCTGTGGGGGACCTACTTCGCGCTTGCCGCCACCGGATTCATCGTGGGCGGTGCGCTGATCGGCAAGTTCGGGCTCGGGTCCAACCCGTTGCGCAGCATGCTCCTCGCGGTGATCCTGATGGGGGTCCTCGGCGCGGTGTTCACATTGCGGGAATGGGGATGGCTGTATATCGCGGGCATCTGGCTTTACCTGGTCCTGGTTCCTTTCGTGGAGGCCGCGGAGCAGACGGTCATCCAGCGGGTGGTGCCCCTGCCGCGGCAGGGCCGGGTGTTCGGGTTCGCGATGGCTTTCGAGTCCGCGGCAGCGCCGATCACCGCGTTCGTCATCGCGCCGCTCGCCCAGTTCTGGATCATTCCGTATGCCCGGTCACCGGAGGGCGGGGCCCAGCTGTCCCCGCTGCTGGGCGAGGGCACCTCCCGGGGCATCGCGCTGGTGTTCCTGGTGGCCGGACTCATCATGGTCGCGGCCGCCCTGCTGGCCTTTCTGACCCCGGTCTACCGCAGGGTCTCGGTGTCCTATGCGCTGGCCGCTGCAGAAGCAGAGGAGACGGCGGACACTGTCTCCTCGAGCGCTCTGGACGATTAGGGGCCTGACGCCTGCACTTCCCGTCGGGCGCCCGTGCCGACATGTGGCATTCAGCTAGTGACCCCTTGTTTCGGCCATCTTGCAGTGCCAAAATACGCAGACTATGCGGGATTCGACCGTTGTACGTTGATGAGCCGGTCCGGCGGTACTTCGGGTATTGGCGCTCCAGGAGGGAGTCACGGTGAGATCCATCGTTGCGGCTGCCGGAACGGCGCTAATTTTATTGCTGACTGCCTGCGGGAACACCCCAATCAGCGGCCCGGCTTCATTGGAAACGGCAGCCGAAAACTCGCCTTCTGCGTCGATTAGCAGTAGCCCCGAGCCCTCGGGATCGAGCCCTCCAGCCACCCCTACAACTCCCGCGCCGACCGCGACGTCCACGTCCACCGTGACACCAGCGCCGGTAGATCTGGTCTATGCCACACCTGACGGATCGCTCAGCTTCAGTTATCCGCCGAATTGGCGCGTCACAACGAAATCGTCGGGCGATGGCGACGATTACGTGATCCAGGACGAGTCGGGGGCGACACGTGCCACGCTGAAAGATAAAGTGCCTGGCGTGGCGGATCGGACCGTGTCCGGGGGAATCGACACGGGGTTCCGGGCTTCTGTTCCAGGTGTAAAAGGACCTGACGGGGAGAACGTCGAACTGGTGGTGCAGGGCTCATCCGGGCAGGAATCTGGAGCACAAACGGCGCTTTATGCCATCACGACGCCAAGTAGCAGCCAACCCCTTGGCAACGCATCCGTCGAGGTCAGGCATGGCGGATATTATCTCCAGTTTGGCGGCAGCGTACCGCTGAAACAGCTAAGACCAGGGGATCAACAGGGGCTCCTCAAGGCAGCGAAAGAGTTCTCAGCATCCCCCGAATTCCAGCAAACGGCTAAAGTCATCACGTCTCTTAAACTGACCGCTGACAAGGTAGTGCAGGTAGGTTGTTTCGGCTTCAGGTATCGCTACGAGAAGATCTCAGGGCTAAGTTGCAGTGAAGCGATATTAATCCTTGACCGCGTAGAGAAGACTGGCACCGCGAACGGCGCCGGAAATCGCGAGACACTCGACTACCTGTGCTCCTATGCTGCAGCCACTGCTGCAGCCACGGCGAAACAGGACGGGCCCCCGGACGTCTCGTGCCATAAGAAGTCTAATAAAACTGTCGGGTTCGACGCTCGGAAGAAATAGCCGCCCTTCAACGGTGTGTCGCCGCGCAAGCCGACGGACATCAAGCCCCACTACCTAACTGACTGGCCCTACCGCTAGCACGGTTGGCCGCAAAATGCCCTCTTGGCTGCCCTTTTGGGCACCCTTTTTCAGCTCAGCGCTTCCAAAATAAAGCCTAAAAGGGTTCATAGGCATGGGACGAGAAACTGTGACCAACAGCCAACAAGACTTTGGGTCCGGCCGAGAGACGGCGCGGACCTTGCCACGGCGGCCGCACAGGACGTTCATTGGCTCAATAATGCTCACGGTGCTCGGCTCCTGCGCGTTGGTTATTCCCCTTTTTGTCATGGACTCGGCAGGTGCGACGAACCAAACGCAGTCCCTACGGACGGCGCCGACGTCGTCCAAAGCGGCTGGCGGAATCGAGGTGACTCCGCCCCCGACACAAGAGGGAACTCCTGTGGTCGCTGATCCTGCCGGGTTCCTTTATTTCGATCGCGTGGACGTGGAAAGCATCGGGGCGGACGGGACACGCCGGACGACGGTTGCCTCCCATGGCCTTGCACGTCCTCACGAAGGAGAGCTGCTCGCTCCCTTGGAAGTTCTCAGCCCGTCTTCCCCGTTCGGATTTCGAATCAATCCACTCACTGGCGCTCCGGGGGAGTTTCATTGGGGCCAGGATTTCGGGGCAGCATGCGGGACCCGTGTCTATTCAGCCGACAGGGGCGTGGCCCGGGCCGTCGGGTGGCATGCTTGGGGCGGCGGCAATCGCGTGGAAATCGACCATGGTAACGGGATCATTACAACGTACAACCATCTGGAGTCCACCGCAGTTAAACAGGGTGAGTCCGTAAAGGTGGGCGAGGTCATTGCGCACGTCGGTACCACAGGATCGTCCACAGGATGCCATCTCCATTTCGAGACCCTTGAGAAAGGGATTCACGCCAATCCGCTTAACTGGACCCTAATCCCGGTCTCCCAGCTGGACCGCCTTGATGAAATCCCGCGCTTCAGGTTCGAACCAGGCAGCGGTACCGAGGCTGATCGGGCCCCAGTCTGGGCTATCCCGCTAAAGAATGCCGACAACCGCGGAGTTACCGGCGGAGAAAATGAAGACCCTGTGCCCCTACCGCCCGAGACCGGCGGCAAGGAAACAAGCACAGCAGAGCCTACGAGCACCGCGTCTCCGTCCAGTGCATCGTCGTCGCCTGCGCCGGCCGTCACGTCGTCGTCGCCTGCGCCAGCGCCGGCCGTCACGTCGTCGTCGCCTGCGCCAGCGCCAGCCACGTCGTCGCCCGCGCCTGCCGCCACGTTGTCGCCTGCGCCTGCGCCGGCCGCCACGTCGTCGTCAGCACCTGCGCCTGCGCCGGCCGCCACGTCGTCGTCAGCACCTGCGCCTGCGCCGGCCGCCACGTCGTCGTCAGCACCTGCGCCTGCGCCGGCCGCCACGTCGTCGTCAGCGCCCGCGCCCGCGCCGGCCGCCACGTCGTCGTCAGCGCCCGCGCCCGCGCCGGCCGCGTCGTCGCAGCCGCAGCAGCAGGCGCCGCCGGCCACCACGTCGTCAGCGCAGCCCCAGGCACCAGCGACCACGGCAGGCCCCCAAGCCCCTGCGGTGACGTCTGCGGAGCCAAAGGAACAGCGCTAGCGGGGGATGCGGATTTATCCGCCGATGATGACAGTAGGGCAGCCAGGGCCCGGCGCAATAGGTGTTCCGTGCAGGGTGAGGTCCCCGAGTCGGGCTGCGGGAAAACCGCCGATCAGTACAGTGAGGCTCCCCGAAGCGATTCCGTTTGGGGCAGGTGAAACGCAGAGGATTCCACCGGGGGCAGCGTTGGCGACAGCGGCCGGCATGCCGCCTATGAGCACGGTCACCGTGGCAGCCGCGGGCGTGACCGGACCGCCACCATGCGGCTTTGGACCGTCGAAAAGCGGGCAAAGGGATGTATCTCCGACCCTCAGGGCAGGTCCGGCAGGCACGTGCGTCTCTTACCGTGGGGCCGGAATGGTTATGGTGCCGCTGAGGAAGGCCGCAGATTTGCACTGGGCAGGTGCGGTCTGATCGGGAGGCGCGCCAACACGGATGCAAGACATTGTCAGGCTCAGATTCTGTCCGGCCGTGACCCTCACGGGGGTCAGGAAGTGATAATCCATGTCGCGGAAGTTTTCCAGGGCCATGTCCAGAAGGGCAGCACCATCAAGTTCCAACCGCAGCCGACCGAAGTCGCCCTGGGGGTTGTTAAGGACGAGGTCCGTCAGCTTCAAGGTTCCGTCCGGATTCTCGAAAACGAAGGGTGCGGAACTGGACGCGCCTGGGGCCGCGGTCACTTCCAGGCGCTTGGCAATGGAACTGACAATGTCGGGCGGGGGCTCCGCTCCTGTGGCCACACTTGCCTTGGCTGCATCTGTTGCCGCACTTGTGGCCGAATCCTGTGCCGACTGTGCTGCCACCCCTGCATTGGCAGCACCGGCTGAGGCCTCAGTTGCCTTGGTTGCAGCTTGCGAAGCGCTCTGATCGGCCTTCGTGACAGACTCCTGGACGGCCGCCTTGGCAGTCGCCTCGACCGCAGGCTTGAACCACAGGTACCAGAGGGCAGCCAGGCCGAGGGCCAACACCAGCAGGGCGACCATGGCCTTGACGATCCACGAAGGAAGCACCGGCTCTTGCAGGTGGGTTCCGTCCAGGACAACCGGGGTCCCGTCGGCAGGTGTGGCAGTGACGGCGAAGGTGTGGGTGGCGGACATGCCGCGCCAGATTTTCCGGACGGGACGGATCCGAACATGGCCGAACTGGACCGTTCCCGGCTCGACGGTCAGTGCCTGCTCGGGCAGGCCTATGTTCAGCATTTCCCCTGGGTCGGCACCCGCCAGCGTAACCGTGATGGGGACGTTTCCCCGGTTGTCCACTGCGAGCCGGTGCAGGGCCCCGAATCTTCCCCGCGATGTTCGGGGCATGAGTTCGGCAGTGGTTTCGTAGAAGGGGAGGAGATTCACCACCCCTTCAGGCACTACGGCATCTTCTGGATGTTCCGTCGGGAGAACCTGGACCCCATAAAGGAATTCCCCTGCCTGAACGGTTGCGGACCGGGGCGGCCGGAACTCCACCGACGCCGTTGCATCCTGCCCTGGGTACAGAGAGACCAGTCCAGGAACGACTTGAGACCAGGAGCCGCTTGGCCCGACCACTTCAAGCCGGTACTCTTCAACGATTTCTCCGTCATTGCGTATGTGCAGTGGTACAAACGCCTCAGCGCCTGCCTCAAGACTGATGGGGCGCGAATCCAGAGTTGCAGTGGTGCTCATGGCCTCTCCTCGCAAACTGAGCAGCGTCCGGGGACCCGCGGCGCTCGTAGGTATTCCGAGGCTAGGGCCGCAGATGGTGGTGGCAGCACATCGGCCGGGCGGTCTTACGGGCAAACGTGTTGCCCGTTGAGCCGGTGTTGATTGCACGAAGAGTACCCACGGCTATGTTCATGTCTACGGACCAGGGCGGGCATGCACTGCCAACCCACGCCGGCCCTGGGAATCGATGGAGGATTCATGGAACCTATTACTGTTCGGGTCCACGCACGTGACCCAATATCGGAAGCTGGCGTCGCCAGCGAGCTGCGGGCGCGCCCCGAGGTGAGAGTGATAAAAGTGCACGACGCCGAGCACGCGAGGGTCGTCGTCGTGGTCACGGATTCAGTGGACGACGACGCGCTGACGCTGCTCCGCGTTGTCCAGCGAACCGGGTTGTCCCGCGCTGTCCTGGTTGCGGGCCACCTGGACGACGGCGATCTCGTCAAGGCGGTCGAAACCGGGGTTGTGGGACTGGTCCGCCGCATCGAAGCTACCCCTGATCGTTTGGTTTCCGTCATCGCGGCGGCCGCTTCCGGCGAGGGCAGTGTGCCGCCGGATCTGCTTGGACGGCTCCTGGACCAGGTGGGGAAATTGCAGCGGCATGTCTTGGGACCGCGGGGAATCATGTTCACCGGCCTCGCGCCGCGCGAAGTGGAAGTACTTCGCCTGCTGGCCGACGGCCTGGACACGGCCGAAATAGCGCACAGACTCGCGTATTCGGAGCGGACAGTCAAAAACGTTGTCCATGACGTGACGACGCGCTTGCAGCTCCGTAACCGTTCGCATGCCGTGGCGTATGCGTTGCGGGAGGGATTGATTTAGGCCGTTGCCCCAAGGGGCAGGGTCGGATACGCATACGTGTGCCCGGCGCCGCGTGCCGGACCGCCGTCCCGGGCATCATTGTGGTCCTTAGGGTGTAGGGGTGTGCCGAAGGCTCGCCCCTGGTTCGATGGCGCAGGAGGGGCCAGTGCAACAACCAAGATGGGCGGCAGCGTCCCTCGCGGCGTGGGCGATCGCGCTCGCGGGGCTGGCGTTGCCGCCCGAGTGGACCCTACCGCGGCCGGCCTCCGGCATGGTGGGAACTGCGGTCAGGGTCCCCGAGCCGGTTGCACCCCAGGTCGCTTTTACCGAAGGACGGGCCGAGATATACCAGGTCTCCCTTCCAAGTGCGTCAGCGCCCAAACCGTGGGAGCAGCAGAAGGATCCCGCCACGTACAGGGCGGAACTGTCCGCCGGGGACGGTGGCCGCCAGTTCGCCTATGTCAGTACCAAGGACAGTCCGCAGGGGGACGTGTACGTCTCCAAATCCGTCGGTGCGAGTCATCAGCGCATTACGTGCGACAACAGCGCGGCCGAGTTTCATCCGGTGATTTCCCCAGACGGCAAAATGCTGGCATATGCCTCCGATGGAAAGGGAAACCTTGATATCTGGATAATTCGGCTAGGGGAGGCATGCTCGCAGGCCCGGCAACTGACGGATTCGAAAGCTGCAGACACCTGGCCCGCGTGGGCACCGGACTCGTCCTCCATCATCTTCAGCAGTGGACGGCGGGACTCTCTCGGCGACCTGTTCCAGCTGCCCGTTCCGGACCTGGGCGAAACTTCTGACAAAGCTTCAGAGGCCGGACTCATCCAGCTCACAGATGGCCCTGATGCGGACACACAGCCGGCGGCGTATCAGTCCGTGGATGCAGATTCAGGGTCCGGGCCGACCTGGGTCACGTTCACCACTACCCGGTACGAACGAGCCGGGAGTCTGGCCGCGCTGAAGCTTCCGCCCGCCGGTGCTCAGATGCCAGAAGTATTTCCGGTTTGGCCCTCAGCAACGGAAGCCGGTGCCCCACCGGCGCAGGGCTATGGCACATCGGAGCCCGCATGGTCTCCCGACGGCAACCGGATCGCCTTCACGTCGACACGCGATGATCCGCACGGCGACGTGTTGATAGCCGGGCTGGTGTTCGGTGACGATTCTTTCCGAATTGATCCGTCCCGGGTTGTGCAGGCCGCCGCAGTTTCGGGCACATCCGAGTCCCACGCCGCTTGGCTTGGCATGGACGGCGACTACGCATCCATTGGGTACACGCGCCACACTGCAACGGCGGATATCTCCGACGCCAATGCGTCCAACGGTTCGGCGCGGCGTGTCATTGCTGCCGCAGCATTGGACGACGCCGGACCTGCCTATTCTCCGGACGGAACTTCGATTGTGTGGGGCCAGGAGCTCGATAGAGGAGCCGGTTGGCAGCTGATCCGTGGCCGGGCGGACGGCGGGAATGCCAGCCCGCTGAACTATGAGCGCGGTGACCGCGACGTGGACGTTGATCCGGTCTGGTCCCCGGATGGGCGGCGTATTGCCTTCACCCGATATTCATGGACGGAAAAGGGCTACGGCGACCCGGCCACCTGGATTGTGGACCTGGAAGCAAAACGCGATGAAGGTGCCCGGGCTCCCAGCCGCCGGGCCAGCGAGGCGCCGCCGGAGGACGTGCGCTATGAAGAAGAGAACCCGGTGTGGTCCCCGGACGGCTCATTCCTTGCCGTCGACCGGCGCTACGCGCCGGATCTCAAAGTCGAGTTAAAGGCATCCCCGACTGTCCGGGTGGGGCAGGACATCAAAGTGGAAGCAACCATTACGAATGCCGGTAAAGTCTCTACGGACCCGACAGAAATCACCCTCACGCTCCCGCCGGGCCTGGCCGCAGAGGCAGTTCCTGAGGGGTGCAAACAGGGGAAGGCTGAGCTCAGATGCCAGGTGGGCACGTTGAGCCCGGGAGCGACTTCGGTTCAAACCTGGACACTGCGCGCGAACACCCCTGGCAGTTGGGAGATCACCGCGCAGGTGCTGGAACCTTCGGACTCCAACCCCGCGAACAACAGAGCAACCTCAAGGCTGACCGTTACCGGAGCATCCGACCTGGAGGTGATACTCAAATCCGAGACCCGGATCCGATCAGAGTCGGAGATACCGGTCCACGAAGTGACCGTCACGGCTACGGTCACGAACCGCGGCGAACTTGGTGCTGGCCCCAGCACCCTGACCTTTTCCGCTAACGGCGTTCTGGCCCTGCCCCCACGCTGTTCCACGAAGCTTCCCTGCGCGGACCCGTGTCCATCCTCGGGGACCGCTGTCATGTGCCGTATCGAGGCACTCGCCCCGACGGCCACTGCTATCAGAAAAATCGTCCTTACGTCCGCCACCAGTGGGAAGGGGACCGTCACCGGCGCCGTATCGAAGGACGCTGACGAATTGTTTATCGACAACAACACCCAAACTGTTGACGTGATCCTTGAGCAGATCATTCCCAGTCGGGGTCCTTCGGAGGGTGGGGTGCCGTCGCAGCCCCCTGTGCCGCAGCCTCCGCCCCCCGTAATCAACCTCCGCCTCATCTCCTCGCCGAGCAGTGCTCCGACCGTTGTGACAGCGGGAGCACTGCAAACTCAATCGCTGCTTGCCTTGAAGCCGCTGCGTGAGCCGATCACGTCACCGCCGGAGTTGTGGGTGCTGAATTCCAGTACCGGCCAAGCGAATCCAGTGACAGCCCCCGAGCCGTGTGCGGCCCCGTGCCCGGTCACCGGCGCGCACCCGGCCTGGTCACCCGACGGCACCCGGATGGTCGTCACCGACCGCCGAATGCTTATAGGTGTAGTGCTCAGAGACGCCGACGCGGCCGGCGGGCCGGACGTTCCTCACGCCGCCGCGTCCCTAACCGCCGTCACCGGATTCGATGCGGCAGGCGTGCCGACTGCCAGCCGGGGTGAAGTTGCTTCAGCGGAAGACCCTGCCTGGTCCCCGGACGGCGCCGAAATCTACTTCACCGGACAGGCAGCCGGACAGCCGGACCATCGCGGAATCTATGCCGTTTCCCCCGATGGCAGCAAACTCCGGACAGTTGTCCAGGGCCGCGGCCCGGAAACACAGCCCGCCCTTCAACCATGGGCGGATCTTGCTGTCCGACTGCCCGCGGATCCGGTCACCATATCCAAAGGGGACACGGCCACACTCAAGGCTTCTGCCGTCAACAACGGCCCCTCTCCGGCGGCGTCGGTGAAGTTCCTGCTCGAAACGACGGATGGTCTGACCGCAGTGGGCACAACCACGAAGGGTTGTGACGTGTCAGCAAGATCCGTGGAGTGCAAGCTCGACAAGCGGCTGGAAAAGGGCGCCACTGTAAACATCGAGATACAGGTGAAAGGCGAAGCCGCAGGCGAACACATCGCCACTGCAACCGTCACTGCTGAAACCCCTGACCCACGCCCGCCAGACAACCAGTCTCGGACGGGTACGCGGACCCCGGGAGAAGTGGCCTCGGACATAGCGGTAGACCTCACCCTGAGCCAAAACGAAGGCTGGACCGGCGGCAGGCCGGCCACGGCGAAAGCCAAGGTCACCAACAACGGCCCCGCCGCCGCCTCCGGCATCAGCATCAAGGTGTCCACTACAGGTCCCGTGACCTTCCAGCCAACCGGAGGGTGCGGCGACTCACTGTGCCCGATGGACTCGCTCGAGCCGGGAGCCAGCCGCGAGGTCGAGCTGAAGTTTTCAATGCCGGACAGTGAGCCGGCCGGAGGCGTAACATCCCGCCCGGCAGAGATCAGCGTCGAGGTCAACGCGTCCAGCACGGACCCCAAGCGCGAGAACAACACGGACCGTGAAGGGCTTACCGTCCGCCAGCCCGGCGTCACCGTGTACCCGGCTCTGGGAAAACCGGGGGACGTGGTCACCGTAATCGTGGAGGGCCTGCCATCGGGCGCCCCGGTGAAGCTTGCCTGGTCGAAAGGCATCCCGCCGGACTCAGCGAAAGTCGAGCACGAGGGCACTGAGCTCCGCAGGGGCCTGCTGCTGGTTCGCCGCGACCAGCTGGGAACGCGGGAAATCATCGTCACCAGCGCGGACCAGGAGCAACTGTTCGGAGAAATCCGCGCACCCGTTCTGGTGGTCGCCCGTTCGGTGGCCCCGATGCCGGACTTCATTGGGAGGGGGTAGGCCGTGATCGCCCAGATTGACGACGCGTTGCGGACCCTGGTACGAACCGAGGCGCTGGACGGCTCAGAGGTGGACGTGGTCTTCGACGCGCCCACCAAGGACTGGGCCAGCCGGCGCAACGCCCCTACCGTCAATCTGTACCTCTACGACATCCGGGAAGACCTGCGTCGGAGGGAACGGGGACTGTCCGAAGATCGCGGAGATGACGGGTACGTCCGGACACGCCGCCCGGCTCCTCGCCATTTCAAGCTCTCCTACCTCGTCACAGCCTGGACGCAGCGGCCTGAAGACGAGCACCGTCTGCTGGACCAGCTGCTCCGGTGCTTCATCAGGCACGAGGCACTGCCGGACGAACTGGTTATCGGCCCGCTCGCGGAGACGGGACTCGTCGTTCCACTGACGGTGGGTCTGCCTCCTCCGGAGGACCGCGCGTTCGCGGACGTTTGGTCCGCGCTGGGGGGAGAGCTGAAGCCGTCACTCGACATCGTCGTCATCGCTCCGGTTGCCACGGGCATCGTCTACGTGGCGGCACCGCCGGCCTCCCAGGGCACGCATGTGGACATGTCCGATCTGATCGGCGGGGGCTCCGATTCCGGCCGCCACCAGCACATCCCGCCACCCGCCGCGCGGGGCACGTCCCGCCGCCACCCGGCGAGGTGACCACGGTGGTGCCGGTTCGATGACAGGAGATTCCAGCCTCGCCCACGTGCTTGGCCGCGTGGGGGTGGTGGAGGAGCGAATCCGTCTCCTCGTCGCGCTGCGCCGCGCCGACGACCCGCAGCCTGATGACCCGTTCCGCGGGCTCTACCTCAGCGATGAGGCCGTCGACCGTCTGCTCGGGCAGGAATCTGCGGAGCCGGACTGCGACGGGACGGAATCAGGTCAGGAGCGGCATTCACCGCGCCTCGAGGAATGCGAGGCCCGGGCGGACGCCGCCGAGGCCACCGGGCACCGGCTGAGGCTGCGTGAACTGGCCGCCACCTTCGGCCTGTCGGATCTTGACGTCGATCTGCTGCTGGTTGCGCTCGCAGCGGACCTTGACCCGCGCTTTGAGCAGCTATTCGGCTACCTGAACGACGACGTCACCCGGCGCCGTCCGTCCGTCGCCGTCGCGCTGGCGCTGTGCGGCACCCCGTTGTCAGCGTCCGACGGACGTGCACGGGTGCTGTCCGGTCCGCTGATCACCGGCGGCCTGCTCGTCGTCGAGGACCCCGACCGTCCACTGCCGGGGAGGGCGCTGCGGGTGCCGGACCGCGTCGTCGGGCATCTCCTGGGCGGTGACACGCCCGAACTGTCCCTTCAAGGCCTGCTGGCCGAACCGCCGCCGGTTGCCTGGGGAGATACCGTGCCGCTGGAACGGGCGCTCCGGGCGGGTGTCCGCCGTGCTTACCTGCGGGAGCCGGCCACAGGCTCGGGCCGCGTGCTGGCTGCGGGCGCCCTGAGCGCCACGGGCTACGGAGCAGTCCTGTTCGACCTGACCCGGCTGGCCGCCGAGCGTGAGCCGCTCCAACTCGTAGACGCTGCCGTGCGGGAAGCGCGGCTCCGCGGCGCCGGGCTGGTGGCGGGGCCGCTTGCTGCAGTGTCGGACCGGCCGGCAGTGCTCGAATCCCTGCATGCGGAACCGCAGCCTGTGATTCTCGTGGGAGACGCCGCCTGGGATCCTGCATGGACAACCCGGCCCCCACTGCTGGTGGACGTTCCTGCCAGCACATCGGCGGAACGGTCAACCCTTTGGCGCAAGGCGCTCGGCGTCATGAACGGGCTCGACGTCGAGGCCGCCACGTCGACGTTCCGGCTACGGCCCGAGCAGGTTGCCCGGGCGGCAGGATCCGCGCGGGTGCAGGCCACGTTGACCCCCGACGGAAAAGTCACCTCGTCGCACCTCGGCGCGGGGGCGAGGGCGGAAAACGGTTCAGCCCTGGACCGCCTGGCCCGTCGCGTGGAGCCGGTGGTGGGCTGGGAGGACCTGGTCCTGCCGGATGCCGTGCTGCTGGCGCTGAAGGAAGTGGCGCTGCGGGCCAAACACCGTGAGCAGGTCCTCGGTGACTGGGCAATGCGGCCCGGTGCCGGCCGCGGACACGGCGTGGCGGCGCTGTTTGCCGGGGATTCGGGCACCGGCAAGACCATGTCCGCGGAGGTTGTGGCCCGTGCGCTGGGACTGGACCTGTACGTGGTGGACCTGGCCACCGTCGTCGACAAATACGTGGGCGAGACCGAGAAAAACCTGGAACGGATCTTCACGGCAGCGGCAGGCGTCAACGGCGTCCTGCTCTTCGACGAGGCCGACGCCGTCTTCGGGCGCCGCTCCGAGGTGAAGGACGCCCACGACCGGTACGCCAACATCGAAAGCGCCTACCTGCTCCAGCGGATGGAGACGTTCGACGGCCTGGCCATCCTCGCGACGAACCTGCGCGCCAACATCGACGAGGCGTTCACCCGCCGGCTGGACGTCGTCGTCGATTTTCCGCTCCCGGATGCCGCGCACCGCCGGGTCCTGTGGGACCGCTGCCTGGGACGGACGCTGGCCCGGGCGGGGGACATCGACCTCCCCTTCCTGGGGCAGGCCTTCGAACTTGCCGGCGGCGCCATCCGCTCCGCTGCGGTCACTGCCGCCTATCTGGCAGCGGACGACGGCGGCACCGTCACCATGACCCACCTGGTCACCGCGGTGCAGCGTGAGTACCGCAAGCTGGGGCGGCTGACGCTGCAGAGCGAGTTCGGCCCGTACTGGGGAATGCTCACGACGCCGCCAAGGACCGGCGGGTAGCCCGGGTGTTGCCCCTCGGGGCACGGCCGAGTGCCCGTTTGGACGCCGTGACGGAGCTTGCGGGCCGTAGTTGCGGGGCGCATCGTCGGTGTAGCTCTGATGAAAGGGGTGCACCATGCACAGCCACGACCACGACCAGTCCGACGTCGACGGGCTGCTCAACAAGCCCGCCCGGCAGAAAGCCGCTGACTCGGCCGTGCTGTTCCGGGCTGCGGCAGCAGGCCGGACGGACGTCGTCGGGTCCCGCGGGATGCTGGCGCTGCAGCGCGCCGTGGGGAACAGCGGCGTCCGCGCGATGGCGGAGGAGGAACGGTCACCCGTCCTGGACGTCGTCTCGTCGGGAGGAGGCCAGCCGCTGGAGGAACCGGTCCGCGCGGACATGGAAGGCCGGCTGGGCCACAGCTTCTCCGACGTCCGCGTCCACACGGGGGAGGCCGCGCACAATTCTGCTGCGTCCGTGAATGCCCATGCCTACACGGTGGGGTCCAACATCGTTTTCCAGCGGGACAAATACGACCCCGGTTCGGAGGCCGGCAGGACGATGATTGCCCACGAGCTGACGCATGTGGTCCAGCAGCGGAGCGGGCCGGTGGACGGATCGGCGACCGGCGCCGGGGTGCGGGTCAGCGATCCGTCCGATCGCTTTGAACGCGAAGCCGCAGCAACAGCTGAGCGGGCCATGTCCACACCGGAAGGCCCGGCGACGGCACAGCGCGCCGGTGGCGCCGCCGTCGAGGAGACCGCGCAGGGGTCGTTGATGGACGGCGCCTCCGTGCAGCGCGAGGAAGAGGAAACTGCCCAAGGCTCCTTCATGGACGCGCCGTTGGTCCAGCGCGAAGAGGCCGAGGAGGAAGAGCCGGCGGGCTGACCCCGGTCGGTGCGGGTCATGGGGACGGTCTGGTCGCCGTAGGTGTCCGCGCTGGCCAGCCGTTCCCCAGATCCGGATTCGGTCCATTTGGCCGCTGAAGACGCCGTTGATGAGTACCCGAAAGCGAAATCTTGAATCTGCTGAGCGGGATGTTCAGGCGGTTGCAATAAATGAACCGGGCCTGGCCAGGATCGATCATTCGAATCGGGCGACGGGGAGGACGGCGAGGGCCGCGGCCGCTAGGGGCCGAGGGCGCTGGGGCAGCTACGGAGCCAAACCTCGCGCGTCGTGGCCCGAAACGGCAGACGGTGCCCGGTTAGTCACACTTATCGGGCGGCACAGTTGGGCGGAAGCAACAGCCGAGGAAATGGAGTCTGGCCGTGATCCAGAGGTGGCGGCAAAAAAGCGTGACAGTCTCGCCCGACGGGCGGGCTTCTCTGGCGACGCCCGCTGGATGACGCCGTGGAGACGCCACACGACCGCGAGCACGCGGGGGAGCGGCGCCGGCGCGCTGCGCCGGAAGCCGACACCGATATCGCGACGGACATGCCGCAGGGTGCCGACTTGGCCAGCGTCACGTTCCTGAGCAAGCCGTCGCTGCTGCACCTACAGCGCCGCGCCGGAAACAACGCGGTGTTGCGGCTGGTGCTGAACGAGGCGCAGCGCCGCGAGCGCGCCGGGGGCACCGGTAAAGACGGTGACACGAGCGACGCCGACCACGCCGCGGACGAGGTCATCGAGCTCGACGCGGACGGGAAGAACCCGAAGGAGCAGGCCCGCGAACAGCAGGAGCACCAGCAGAAGCAGAAGCAGGTGCCCGAGCATCAGGGCAAGCAGAAGATGAAGGAGGCGCCTCCGAGGGCGAAAGTCCCACCCCCGTCGCCGACCGCGACGCCGAAGAGTGGCGACGGGGGCACCGACACCACCGACGAGGTGGTGACGGAGATCAGTAAAACGGCCGAGCAGCCCCGTCCCTCCGCCGCGCCTCATCTGGTTGCCGCCGCCGTGGTCCCGCCCAAGCCCGCGCCCGGTGCCGGTAGCAAGCCCCCCGCCCCGGCCCCGAAAGCCCACAAGCCCAAGGGTCCCGCGGCGGCCGCCAAGGGCACGGCCGGCGGGCCCCACGCGACCGGTGCCGCACACGCGGGCGGAGGCGGAGGAGGCGGCGGCGGGCACAACACGCTCGACGCGTGGAAGGCCACGGTGGCTGCGGTCACGGGCGCGATCGCCGACCCGAAGCTCGACGCGAATCAGGCGGCGGCGGGAAAGCTGGCTGAGCACGCGCAGACGACCGAGCAGCAGCGCCACGCCGAGCAGCCGGACTACGGACAGGAGGCCCAGTCCCGACTACCCCCGGCGCCGCAGGAGCCGCCCCGGGAGAAGCAGCTCGACACCCGACCCGCCGACGCCGCCATCGCCAGGGTCGAGGCCGTCGGCAATGCCAAGCTTCCGGACCAAACGTTCCCGGCGATGGCGCCATTGCCGGCGTACGTCCCGTCGCCCGGCACGACCCGCGGTGGTGGCCTCCTCGGCAATGTTGGGAAGGCGGCCGGCCCGGCGAAGTCCGGCGGGAGCGGCGTCCTCGTCGGACCGGCCCCCGCCGACGCCAAGGCCGATGCGGTGAAGGCAAAGGTGGACGGAGCGGCGCCGACGAAGGCCGGTGCGGGGCCTGCGCAGCCCATCACGTTGCAGGACAAGGGCGCGGCGTCGCTCAAGCCCTCTCCTCCGGCTCAGGCGGCGGAGATCGGCGACGTGGTGGCCCGGGTTCTCAAGGACTCCGGGAAGTACGCCAAGGAGATCGTCGACACCGCGGCCGGAAAGCTCGACCCGTCACACACGGTCGAGGCGCTGAAGAGGATCACCGATCCCCTCGTCGACCAGCAGAGGGACGAGCTGACGACCGAGCTCACCGGCGTGGCCGCCGCCGCCGGTGTCTCCGCCGACCAGCTGAAGGCGAAGGTCGACAAACAGAAGGCTGAAGCCGAGGCGAAGGCGGCGACCGCGGCCACCCAGCTCGACGCGAAAGCGGGACAGGCTCAGGAGGACGTCAAGAAGCGCGGCACGGACCAGACCTCGGCGATCGCCGGGGCGAGTGCGGCGGTGAAGGAGGACGTCGAGCGCAAGGAGCAGGCCGCGAAGGGCGAGCCTGACGCAGCTGCGATCGACGCCAAGCGCGACGGCTATCTGGGGAAGCTGAACTCGACCGCGGCTGCCGACCTCGCACGATTCCGGGCGTCAGTGGAGACGCGGGCCGCCGACCTCGACCGGGTCACCGCGGAGCAGAAGGCGGCCTACAAGACCCAGGCACGGGACGAGGCGCAGCGGATCATAGGGCTGTACCCCGACGACCTGACCAAGGGAAAGATCGAGGCCCGCCCGGTGCTCGATTGGGCCGACAAGCAGGGCCTCGAGGTGGAGGGCATCGCCGCCCGACTGAAGCGGGAAGCGACTGCGGCGTCGAAGCAACTCCAGGCTCCGCTGGACGGGGCGGTCGAGCAGGCGCGCGACCAGATCCGCGACTGGGCTGCCGAGAAGAAGGGCAGCCAGCGCAGCTGGTGGGACCGGCTGCTGGACATGTTCAGCGACTGGACGTCCAAGGCGAAGGTGGACAATAAGGCCTGGGAGGCGCGGCGGAACGCGGAGACGCGGGACAAGGTCGCCGGCGACTTCGACATGCTGGTGAAGATGCGCGACCAGCTCGCGTCGGGCAACCAGGAGGTGTTCCAGGCCGAGATGTCCCGGCTCTCGGCCGAGCAGCGCGCGGTGGTGATGGCGTTCATCAGGTCGGGCGGGAAAGACTCGATCGGTGCGGTCGCCATCGGGCTCATCGCCCGCATAAAGGCCCACCGGGTGCCCGAGTTCTCCAAGGCGCTCGAGGAGCAGGCGATCGCCGAGCTCGGGTGGGAGGAGCTGAACAAGCTCGGGGCGGCGCAGACGCCGGGGTTCGACGCCGGCATCATCGTTCGTGATGTGCGTGGCTCGGTGAAGGGGTGGGGGACCGACGAGAATCGACTGTTCAAGGCGCTCCAGGGCCGCACGCCTCTCCAGGTGGGGGCGATGCGCAAGGCCTACGCGGCCACGTATCCCGGACGGGACATGGACGAGGACATCAACGAGGATGTCAGCGGGTCCGAGCAGGAGCGGGCGGACGCGCTCCTTTCCGGTGATCCCACCGCGGCAGCGGTCGCCACGCTGAACGACGCGATGGACGGGGCCGGCACCAACGAGGCACTGATCATGGAGACGCTGCGGGGGAAGACCTCGGCCGAGCGGGACGCGATCACCGCTGCTTACAAGGAGAAATACGGCGTCGACCTGAAGGTCAGCCTGGCCGACGAGATGTCGGACAACGACCTCGACCAGGCCAATGCGCTCCTAGCCGGTGACACGACCAAAGCCGACGCGATCGAGGTCAACGAGGCCATGGAAGGGGTCGGGACGGACGAAAAGGCCATCAACGCCGTATACACGCGCATCCGCGACGAGGTCGAGGCGGACGCGAAGCGCAAGGGCATGACGACGGCTGAGGTCAAAGCCGAGGTCCTGCGCCGCACAGCAGCACTGAAGTCCGCCTACGGCGCCAAGTACGCGGGCGGCGACGAGAGCAAGCTCGAAGCGGATTTCCGCGACGAGCTGTCCGGCGGCGAGCTGACCCTCGTCCTGGCGGAGCAGGCGAGCGACGAGACGGCGATGGACGCGGCGAAGATCCAGATCGAGCACGAGTCGCTCTACACCGACGACGACAAGGTTAACGCGGTCCTGATCGCCCAGCACGATCGGGCGAAGAAGGAGATCACCCGCGACCTTGAGGTCGATCTTCAGGAGAAGTCGGCGCACATGACGCCCGCGGAGCGGGCCAACGCCCGGAAGGAGATGGAGGAGAAGGCGAAGGGGCTGATCGCCGAGCGGGCCAAGCAGAACATGACCGCGCTGAAGGACCGCTACAACGCAGAGAACCCGGACTTCGGGTTTCAGGCGGTCATTGACCTCGAGCTCCAGGGGTACTCCCACGACGAGGCCCTCGAGCGCATCGACGCGGGCGGCAAGCTCGACGACGCGCACGAGCTCAAGTACTCGATCTTCGGACCCGGGACCAACGAGGACCGGATCAAGGAGACCCTCAAGGGCAAGTCAAAGGCCGAGATCGACAAGATCAAGGCGGACTACAAGGCGCTCACGGGAAACGACCTCGCCGCGGACATCGCCGGCGACATGGAGGGACGCGACGGTGCCGACGCCGACGCGTTGCTGGGGGGAACGAGTACGCCCGCCGAGAAGATGGCCTACCTCAAGAAGCGCAAGGAGTGGGAGGTCAACGAGGGCACCGGCATCGTCGGCGAGGCGTTCGAGAATGAGGAGGAGGACGTACTCGAGCGGACTGCGGCCAAAGCCCAGGAGGCGTACGCCAAGTACGAGGACTTCAAGAAGAAGTACGGCGAGAAGGACCCGCGCACCGTGGCCGCCCTCGAGGACTTCGAGCGGTGGTCCGGCTACGGCGATAAGGACATCGAGGAGCACCGCGCCGCGCTCGACAGCATCACCGACACCATCGCCGCGGGTGTGGCCATCGCGGTGGGCATCGCGGCAACCATCCTCACCGCCGGCGCGGCCGGACCTGCGGTTCTCGCCGCCGCTGCGGCGTTCGGCACCAGCACGACCGTCGTCGCCGCGGCTGCGGGCGCGATCGCGGCGACGGCCGCGAGCATGCTCACGAAGCAGCTCATGAAGGGCGGCGCCTACGACATCGAAGCCATAACCCAGGACATGGCGCAGGGAACGCTGGAGGCGCTGATCGCGGTAGGCACCGCGGGTACGGGCGAAGCTGCCCTGAAGGCCCTCATGAAGAGCCCGGCGTTCGCGGCGCTGAAGGAAGCGGCGGAATCGGGCGCCCTCGGGCGCATCGTCATCAAGGGCGTCGAGGGCGGCATTGAGGGCGGCATACAGGGCCTCCCTGGTGGGATGAGCGGCGCCATCCTCGACGAGAACACCTGGAAGAGCGACAACCCGTTCGGTGTCGTCATCTCTGCTGGCGGGAAGGGATCACTCCAGGGCGCCGGGATGGGTGCGGGCATGGGCGCGGTGATGACAGGGGTCCACGAGATCGGCGGGTCCAAGGGCGGCGGCGGCACCAAGGTCGAGCCGGAGGGTCACAGGAGCACGGGGACCGAGGAGCACGGCTCGGGCCATGGCGACACCACAACGCCGACGACGGAGAAGGCGGGTTCCGTCGACACCGTGGTGCCGATCGACGCCGACGTGCCGGCCGGTGCCGGCGGGGACGCCGCGCATGCGGGGGTGGATGAGGGCGCCCACACGGGCCCGACCGAGGAGCCCCACGGCGGCGCCGACCGCGAAGCGCAGGCGCCGAAGGCGACCGAGGAGTCGAAGGGCCTCGGGGACGAGGCACCCGTGCCCGACACCGAGCGCACCGCCGTCGACGACATCCACGACGCGATGCCCGAAGAGACGGTGATGCAGGGGCCCGACCCGAAGGACCCGTCGCACGCGCGGGAGATGTACGACAACTCGATCGCGGAGAGCCCGCGTCGCGAAGCCGCGATCTACCGGAACACCGAGACGGGCGAGTACATCGTCATCCAGGGCGACGAGGGCAAGGTCAGTGTCGGCGGCGGTGAGGCGCCGCATGAGGCGGGGAAGCAGCAGCGCTGGAAGGAGATTCTCAACGGCGGCGACCAGGGGACGTGGGAGCTCCAGGCGCACTCGCACCCCGCAGGCCCGACCGGCGTGGTCGACCCGATCAACCAGTGGCCCAGCGGGGCCAATGGCGACATGGGCGTGATGGTCAATGAGGCGCAGAACGCGGGGAAGGCGCGGTCCTCTCGCATCGACTACGTCACCGCGGATGGCCCGGGCCACACTGACTTCGGCTTCGATCCGGGGCACGAGAGGCCGTACTGGGTCGATGCGCCGGACGGGGGCGGCGGCCGCACGGTGGAGCGATTCAAGACGATGGAGGGCTATCACGACTTCATCGAGAACAAGCTGGGCGGCCCGACACAGGGCGACATCCCCGACCACATGTCTGGCGTCGCCCCCGCCGCAACAGGGGCCGAGCCGACCACCCCGAAGGCGGCGGCGGACGCCGCGCCGACCGAAGGTGAGATCAAGAAGCGGCTCGACGGGATCCGCGAGAAGTACGGTGAGTCTGCGGAGACCCCGGAGGCACGCAAGGCGTTGCAGGAACTGGCCAAGCTGGCGAAGAAGGATCCCGCCGCTGCCGCCGAGGCGCTCGACGCCTTCGAGGCGCAGGCTGGGGATCGAAATGTCGAGTCGGCTTTCGCCGAAGGCAGCAAGGCGGCGTCGAAGGAGGAGAAGGCGCTCGGTTTCGAGCCGGGGGAGGAGCCTCCCGAGGGGCTGACCGAGACCGACCAGAAGCACCGGCGGCTTCGGCAGACGGGCGCTTCAGCCGAGCTCGAAGCCGCGATGGCTGCCCAGGGCGACCCCCGACCGCCCGGCCACGACACCCATCACATCGTGGCGGACGCAGAGGCGCGGGCCGCCGTGGCTCGCAAAATCCTTCTCGAGTCGGGGATCAATCCCCGCAACAACCCCGAGAACGGAATCCACCTGCCCCGTACGACGATGGATCCCGCAACCATCCCCGTCGCAGCGACGCGTCACCCGACGATCCACAGCAATGAGTATTACAAGGAGCTCACGCTCCGGCTGATCGAGGCCAAGAACAACGGGACGGTCCCCGAGACCCTGCGCCAGATCCGGACGGAAATCGCCGAAGGCGTCTTCCTCGACGCCTTGCCGATGGCGGGCACGCAGGGTGAGACGTTCGCCGATTGGCTGGTCCAGAACAGCGACAAGTTCGAGGGAATGACCCGCGAGGAGATCGCTGCTGTGGTCGATGGCGCGACCCGCAAGCCCCGTACCAATGTGCCCTGACCCTTCTGGAATTGAGAGCGCGGGTTTCTTGCTCGGCCATCCCAGAAACTTGTACCCAATCCAGGCTCGCCTCGTCCGCCCAGCGGTGCCGGCTGCGGGACAACCCGCTTTCTTCACCGTAAGAGTATCGGTCCATTGCGTTTGGGCGCCCAGCCGGTGGTCGTCACAAAATACAACCGGTTCATAGCTACTGAGGGAAAAGGAAGGACCGGGAGCAGGGAGATCCTGATATCGGCATGAGTGCTAATCATCAAAGTGGGAGCAAGCAGCGTCACTGGCCTCGTTGAACGGTTCTCGCCTTTGGTCTAGAGCCCGGCGCGGAATGAGGTTTACACAAGGACCTGTGGCCGGACAGTTTCGTCACGAGTTGATTGGCACTGCCACGGAAAGGAATGGTGCAGGAGTCTTGGCGAACGCGCGACCCGTCTGCGCCTGGTGCAACGTTTCGAAAAGCGACGACGATAGGTCTAAGAGCACGCTTCCGGGTTTTCAGGCACCGTGGCCGCCGCGCTGGTAGTCAGCGTCCTGCCCCTTCGTGCACCCCATCCTTCCCGTCAGCGCATCCGCTTGGCCGTACCGCCGCACCCCTCCCCGCTGGACCCTTGAATCACGTTTCGGTTCATCGAGGAGACAAAAATGCCAAGCTATCTTTCGCCAGGTGTATACGTCCATGAGGTCGAAGCGGGCACGCGTCCGATCGAGGGCGTGGGCACTGCGGTGGCCGCCTTCGTCGGGCTCGCCGCCAAAGGCCCGGACAACGAGCCCACGCTCGTGTCCAACTGGACCCAGTTCTCGGAGACGTTCGGGGACTTCGTCCCCGGCTCCTACCTGGCCCATACGGTCTACGGTTACTTCCTGAACGGCGGCGGCAACTGCTACGTCGTTCGGATCGGCGCGAACGGAACGCGGGAGGAAAAGCCGAAGCAGCAGCCCAAGGCCGTAACCGCAGCCCCCGTGGCAGAACTTGGCGGGTACCGCCTGACGGCGAAGTCCAATGCGGCCAACCCCAAGCCGGTGACGGTGGAAATCGCCGACCCGGGAGGCGAAAATCCGCCAGAGGACCAGTTCAAGATTGTTGTCACCGTTGAGGGCAAACCGCCGGAGGTCTGGGACAACGTGACCACCAAGCGCGGCTCCAACAATGCAGCAACGAAGGTCAGTGCGGAATCCAAGATCGTCACCATCGAGGAAGTCGCCACGGGCGGTGCCCTGGTGAAGCCCGACAAGGGAACCATCCAGCTGGTCGCACCCGAACCTGAGCCCGAACCGCCCAGCACCGACGAACTGAACGTGGACGACTACGTCGGCGACGCAGCCGACCGGACCGGATTCAGCGGCCTGGAAGCCGTCGACGAAGTGACCATGGTGGCCGTCCCCGATCTGATGGCCGCCTACGAGCAGGGCTCCATTGACCTTGAAACCGTCAAGGCGGTCCAGCTCGCCGCCATTGCCCACTGCGAACTGATGGGCAACCGGATCGCCATCGTCGACCCGCCACCGAACCTGAATGCCCAGCAGATCAAGAACTGGCGCATGGACGGCGGCGGCTACGACTCCAAGTTCGCGGCCCTCTACTGGCCATGGGTGAAAACCTTCGATCCCTCGACGGGAACCAGCAGGTTCATTCCGCCGTCAGGTCACATGGCCGGTGTCTGGGCACGGAACGATGACACACGTGGCGTCCATAAGGCTCCGGCCAATGAGGTCATCCGCGGCGTCACCAGCCTGCAGACCCAGATCACCAAGACCGAGCAGGAGCTGCTGAATCCCATCGGGGTCAACTGCATCCGCACCTTCCCGGGCCGGGGGATCCGCGTCTGGGGAGCCCGCACGATGTCCAGCGACGCCGAATGGCGGTACTTGAACGTCCGGCGCCTGTTCAACTACCTGGAAGAGTCCATCCTGCAGGGAACCCAGTGGGCGGTCTTCGAGCCGAACGACCCTGCCCTGTGGGCCCGCATCCGCCGCACCATCAGCGCCTTCCTGACTAATGAATGGCGCAAGGGTGCGCTCTTCGGGCTGACCCCCGAGCAGGCCTTCTTTGTGAAGTGCGACTTCGAAACCAACCCGGCCGAGGGCATCGATGCAGGTCAGGTTGTGTGCCAGGTGGGAGTTGCCCCGGTGAAGCCGGCCGAATTTGTCATCTTCCAGCTATCCCAGTTCTCCGGCGGCACCAGCCTCGTGAGTGAGTAAGTACAGTTCAAAAGGAGCAAGACCATGGCCCTCGGCGATTTTGACAACTCATCAGCCAACGCCTTCTCAGTCACAATCGACGGCATTGAGGTGCCACGCGTGATCGAGGTCAGCGGCCTCAAGACCGAGGTCGACAAGATTGAGCTGAAGCAGCAGATGCAGGACGGCAAGTACGTTGTCCGCCAACTCATCGGGCGGCCCAAAGCGGGAACATTCTCGGTCACGAGAGGACTGACGGACAGCAAGACCGTCACTGACTGGCTCAGGATCGTCATGGATGGCGACGTTGCCGGAGCCCGCAAGACGGCCGCCGTCTCGTTGCTCGATTACAAGGGCGATACGCTGAAAACCTACAACTTCGTCAATTGCTGGGTGCAGAGTGTTGAACTGAACTCGCTCAAGGCAGGCGCCACTGAGCAGGCCACGGAGAAATTCACCATCTGCTACGACGAATCAACCATCTCGTGATGCAGCGGACACATGGCGCCGCGGTGTTCGCGGAACCGAACCTGAAGGACGGTCACCAGCCGGATCGGCGCACCGCCGGGGGAGGGCCAGCGGACCGCCAGGAGCTCCGCACGGAGTTCAGCTTCACCCTGCCGCGCGGCTACATGGACCAGGACGGCACAATCCACAAAGACGGAGTCATGCGGCTGGCGACGGCCCGCGACGAACTGCTGCCCCTCTACGACGCACGGGTCCAGGAGAACGCCGCCTACACCACCGTGGTCCTCCTGGGCCGCGTCATCACCTCGCTCGGCACGCTCGGAGCCGTTTCCCCGGCCGTCGTCGAGAACATGTTCGCCTCCGACGTCGCCTTCCTGCAGGACTTCTACCGGCGCATCAACGCCGAGGGCCACACCCGGATCGCCGTCACGTGCCCGGAGTGCTCCCACCGGTTCACCGCGGACCTTGCCGGTGGCCGCCTGGGGGAATCATGACGTACGCCCCGGACCGGATCTATGAGGAGGTGGCGTACGTGGCCTACCACTTTCATTGGCCGCTCAACGACATCCTGGACCTGGAACACGGCCAGCGCCTCCGCTACGTCAAGGAAATCGCCGGAATCAACACCCGTCTGTCCCAGGAGCGGTGAACCATGCGGTGGCCTTGGCAACGCGAGCGGACCGGACCCCCGGCTGACACGCTCCGCGGCGGGCCCTCAGAGCCGGCGGCGATCGCTTCCCGCGTTCCGCCCTCCGGCTGGGCCTTCCTGCCGCCACTGCAACGCACCGTCGAAAATATTCAGCTGACTTCGGATCCCGGACATTTCGCAGGGGCCCTCGCCTCGTGGAACGATCCGTCCTTCACCGGCCCCATGACGCATCTGGTCAGCGCAGCGGCACCCCCGGGATTCATTGATGTCGACGGCGGCGGCCCTGTTTCGGGAAACGCTGGATACTCGCCGTCGCCGGTGGAGATGACGCTGCTGCCGCCGCCGGCACCACGCATTCGCACGACGCCGAACAGAGCGGGGAGCGCCGGCTCGCTTCAGCGCACGGCGTCCGACGGCGGCACTCCCGCCGGTGCCTCGCTTCTGGCCGCTGAACCGGGGGCATTTCCCGTGCTTCACGTTGAGGCCGTTCCGCTCCAGCCACCCGAGCCGCCTTCGGCGGCTGACATGCCCCCTGCGTCCGCCACTCCGGCGGATCCCGGAACATATGCACCGCCCGTGTCTGAGACGGCAGGGGAATCCTTCCGAGCCAGCCTGCCCGCACAGCCGGGCCCTCCCGGCTACCCCGGGGGCAGCACATCCGATGGGCACGCCACCTATGTTCCGCTGCCCCCGGCACCAGCCGTGCAACGGGCCTTGTCCGGGACGGACGGGGCCTCGAAGCAGTACCAGCACGTGCCGCATCCGTCCAAGCTGGGGCTCGGAATGCCTCTGTCCTTTTCCGGGCCCGTCACGGCCTCGGAACCTGCGGCTTCGAACCGGCCCCCGCACCCGGCTGTGCAGCGTTCCGTTGCTCCCGTCGGTTCCCCCGGGTCGACAGGCCAGGCACCTGTTCAGGCACCTGTCGAGGCACTTGTCGAGCCACCCGTCCAGACACTGGGTCCCGAGGACAATTCAGCCGGCCAGGCCGCACTTGGTCCGGCTGAATCACCGCCTTCGCCGTCTCCTGACGGGACCGCAGCCACGTTGCTGTCAGCCGCTGTCGCTCACGAAGCCACTGACCGTGGAGGCCCCGCCACCACGCTTGAGGCACATCCGGCGAAGGCCCGGGAGGCCAGCGATACAAGCCGGCCAAACATGCCGGTTGTTTCCCGGTCAGCGTCGGCGGCAGGTGTCACGCCCGGCGCAGCCGCTGACCGGGACGGCCCCGATGCCCGCTTTGAATCTTCCGGGCAACTGCCCAGCGCCGGCCTTACCGCGGCCGGATTTACCGCGGAGAGTCCCGGCGAAAGCGCTGCGGTAGTCCGGATCGACGCGGCGGACACTGCGACCGCACCCATCGATGCTGCCGCCGATTCTGGTGCTGACTCCACCCCGCCCCCGCCAGTTGTTACCGCCAACGGCCCGGCTCCAGCGGAAGCTGGGGCAGTGCAACGTGGCCTTGAGAGTGGCAGGCCCCTCATCCAACGTGTTGCTGGACCGATGGACCGCGGCTCCCCGGACGGGCAAATGCACGCGGCGAGTCGGGAATCAGCCGTCATACTCAAGCTGCCTTCCGTCCCGATGCAGCGGGCGGCCCGGCAAGCCCCGCCAACCATTCAGCGGTCAGCCCTTCAGTCCGTTCCAAGCCAGCCGACGCAATCATTGACCCAACCGCAGGGACTGGCCCTCCCGACAGCAGTCGCTCCGGTTGTCCTGCGGGTTGTCCAGACGGCGTCCCCCGGTACCAGGCCCGAAACGTGGCAGCGCCTCACCGCGTTGCCCGCCGCGGCGCAACCTGTGCATGCCGTGCCGCTTCCCATTCCCGCGCCGGCCTCGAGCCCGGGCGGGCGGGAAACTGACGGACTTGATGGCGCTGCCACACTGCCCGGGCTGGCCATGAACTTGATCAGTGACTCTGCTGCGCCGCCTCCGATGCCAGTGGGAGTCACCAGGGATGCCGGCACACGCGAGAATGCCGGCATGGAAGGTGATTCCGGCACATACGGTGATGCCGGCTTCCACAGTGACACCAAAAGCGGCTCCGACTTCGACATGGTCCCCGGCCCCGCGGCAGCAGTTCCCGCCGTCGATCTCTTGTCTGCGGCACCTCCGCGGCAGAGTGCCGCCGTCGGACGTTCCATTCAGAGAACAGTTGCCATGGACGGCCTATGGTCTACTGCCGACGCCGGGCCAGGGCCTCTGGCCCCCTCTAACTGGTCCGTTGAAGCGGTGTCCCCAACGAATGGCGCAGGAACACAGTCCGCCGGGCGGGGTGCCGGCATTGTCCAGCGCTCGGCTGCATCCTCGGCCGTGTTCCCTCGCCACGTCGAACTGGCGACTGCCGGCGTAGCTTCTCGACGGGTGGACCCTGCCGGCACCGCCGGACTGGCGGTCCCTGCTGGCGCGCCTGCAAACGAGTACTCTTCGCCTGCCCTTGTCCTGAGCCCCGCTGCTCAGCCCGCCGGCCAGGCGACAGCAAGCGCCGTTGCTCAGCGGGAGGTCACCCCCTTTCCACCGGAAGCCCAATCCGGGGCTTCAGTGGCAGGTCCTGCGCCCGCCGCTGGACTCCCAACTGCAGCGCCGGATGCTGCAGGTTTCGCGGCGTCAGTGCAGGCCGACGCGGAGTCCGCTCCGGCCGGAGCAGCCCGGCAGGGGCCCGCGGCGAGCGGAAACGGCCGGGCAGGGCCAGAGCCACAGGGCCAGGGTACCGCCGCAGCCACTCCTGAACAGCTGGAAGAGCTAGCCAAGCGGCTTACCGGGCCGCTAATTCGTCGCATCAAAGCTGAGATGCTGCTGGACCGCGAGCGCCGCGGCCTGCGGACCGATGTGAACTGAGGAAATCATGCTGGAAGACGTAGATACCGCGGTCAGCGTCCGCTACACGGTTGCCCTGGACAACGTGAGCCTGGGAACCTTCAGCACGTGCGAGGGCCTGGGATGCGAAGTGGTCATCGAATCCCGGGAGGAAGGCGGGAACAACTCGTTTGTCTGGCAACTGCCCACCCGGCTTAAGTATCCGAATATCACCCTGACCAGGCCGTTGGGGAAGGACACCGAAAAAATCGCCAAGTGGTTTGCCGGGATCGCGTCCGGCTACACCCGCTGTACCGGCATCATCGAGGTCATGTCTGCCAACGGCAATAAGATCGCTGGCTGGGAACTCTACGACGTGGTCCCGGTGCGCTGGAAAGGTCCCTCACTCAACCCGGACCAGCCGAAAGTGATTATGGAGTCACTGGAGATCGCGCACCACGGATTTGTCTCGAAGATGGGCCGGTAGGGGCCGGCCATGACAACCAAGACTCGGGCTAAAGAGGCGGCGGACGCAGAGGATGCCAATCCGGCGGCAGCCGCCGCCATCGCTGCCGGCCGCAAAGCCCATGAGGGAGGCGAAGAAGCGCTTAAGCTCTCGCACGCGTACCTGGAACTCCGCGAACCGTCCAAGGATGGATCGCTGGACAAAGGCGGGCCGCCGATAGGCCGCATCAAATTCCAGTTCAACCCGAAGGAACTGACATTGGGCAAGTCGGCGTCCTGGAGTCGGCAGACTGCCAAGGGCAACAAGAAGGCGGGGCCGCCGCAGTACAACGGACCAATGCCCTCCAAGCTCTCCTTGGAGATGTTCTTTGACGCATCCGCAAAGCAGGACGGTGACGTGGTCAAGCGGGTGGAGCAGCTGATTTCCTGCTGTACTCCCACCCCCGCATCCCTGAAGCAGAACAAGGGATCCCCGCCGTGGGTGCTGTTCCGCTGGGGGGATCTGACCGGGTCGCTTTCCTATATAGCCAGCGTGCAGGTCAAGTACACCCTGTTCACCGCTGCAGGGCTTCCGGTGCGTGCCACCTGCACCGTGGCACTTGAAGAGATAGCGGGGGAACCGCCGAAGCAGAACCCGACGTCAGGCGGTCTGGTGCCGCGCCGCGTTCATGTCCTCGTCGAGGGGGAGACGCTCGCCGGCATCGCCTACAACGAGTACGGAAACCCGTCCCTGTGGCGGGCAGTTGCCGCAGCCAACGGCATTGATGATCCAATGCGGCTGCGGTCCGGCATGTCCATACTGCTGCCCGCGGTGGATGAGCTGCCGTCAGCGGCACTGCAGGACGAGCTGACCGACGGGCGGGGGGTGCTCCGTGGCGCACGGTGACGAATTCAGCAACATGCTGCTGGTGGAAGTCGCCGGCCGGCCGCTTCCTCCGGAGATTGCCGCACGGCTCGTATCCGGCTACATCGACGACAGCAGCAATGTACCGGACCTGTTCCTGCTGAGGTTCAGCGACGAGTATTCCACGGTGCTGGAGAAAGCAGGAATCAGCATCGGGGTGCCGGTCAAGCTGATGGTCCAACAGAGCGGCCCCGGCGGCCCTGCGCCTTTGCTGTCCGGCGAGGTCACCGCCGTGGAAACGGAAATGGATCACGACGGCATGTACACGATCGTCCGGGGGTTGGACCATTCCCACCGCCTATTCCGGGGACGCCGGGTAGAGGCGTACCTGCAAAGTACGGCCGCGGACATCGTCCGCAAGGTGGCGCGTCGCGCCGGAATCCAGGCCGGCACGATCGACGCCAAAGGCCCTGTGCTGCAGCACGTGGCCCAGGACGGCATCAGCGACTGGGACTTCCTGCACCGGCTGGCCGCCGAGGCCGGCGTGGTCCTGTCCGTGTCTGGCGGCTCGCTGCACTTCACGTCGTCGACGGATGCGGCGACGGCCCCGCCGGATTCCGGCGGTGCGAGAAACGAGCCGCTTGTGCTCGAAAGGGGCGTGAACCTTGTGTCCCTGCGCGGAACTGTCACGTCCGCTGAACAGGTTCCGGACGTGGAGGTCAGGGGCTGGGACGTTGCGGCGAAACGGGCGATTGTCGCCGTCGCGCCGGCAAAGACACGCAGCGCCAAGCTGCCGGACGTGAACCCCGTGGCGCTCGCCAAAAAATTCAACAGCCCGCGCTATGTTGCCCCGGCCACGGCTTTCGAGCAGGCGGCACAGTGCGACGCTACAGCTGCGGCCCTCGCGTCCCGCCTGAGCGGCTCGTTCGCCGAACTGGAAGGCGTTGCCCGCGGAAACCCCAAGCTGCGGGCCGGTACGGCTGTCTCCCTGAAAGGGGCCGGAAGGCCATTCGACGGGAGCTACACGCTGAGCTCATCGCGGCACGACTTCAGCCCCGATACCGGTTATCTCACCACGTTCGCCGTGAGCCACGAATCCGAGCGCTCACTCTACGGAGTCGCGGCCGGAGCGAACAGCAGGGCCGCCGTGCCCGCCGTCGTCAATGCAGTGGTGACCGCCGCAAAGGATCCCGAGAACCAAGGCAGGGTCAAGGTGAAGTTTCCCGTCCTGTCGGATAGCTACGAGAGTTGGTGGGCGCGCACCGTTCAGGCCGGTGCGGGCGCTTCGCGCGGCGCAGTGGTCCTCCCGGAGGTGGGCGACGAGGTCCTCGT
This sequence comes from Pseudarthrobacter sulfonivorans, assembly GCF_014712225.1. Lineage (GTDB taxonomy): Bacteria > Actinomycetota > Actinomycetes > Actinomycetales > Micrococcaceae > Arthrobacter > Arthrobacter sulfonivorans. Next base: position 169,584 of record NZ_JACXBW010000006.1, on the reverse strand, counting down.
CGCCTTCGGACACGGCAGCTTCCAGCAGCCTTTTGTCCTGGGAGGCCTCTACAACGGCAAGGACAAACCCGATAGGCCGTGGGCGGACCATGTGGGGTCCAGCGACGGCGCTGTCCGGCGCCGCGCCTTCGTGTCCCGGTCCGGCATGCTCGTAGAGTTCCTTGAATCTTCTGACGGCGAACAACTCACCGTCAGCACCAACGGCGGACGACAAAGGATCACGCTTGTCCAGAAACCCGATGCCGCAATTGAGATCCTTTCCGAAGGGCCGGTCAACATCACCGCGAAGAAGGACGTTTCAGTCACGACGTCAACGGGCGAGGTGAAGATCAAGGGCAAGAAGGTGACCGTGGAAGCGTCGACGGGCCTTGAACTGAAGGGTGCCACTGTGAAGATCACGGGCAGCGTGTCGGCTGAACTCAAGGCACCCAACGTCAAGGTGGCGGGAGACGCAACAGCCGAACTGAGCGGCGGCGCAACCACAACGGTCAAGGGCGGTCTGGTCCGCATCAACTGAACGCGACCACGAGATGTTTTGGGCTGACGACAGGAGGAATGACGTGGGACAGGAATTCATCGGTGCCGGCTGGGCGTTCCCGCTTCGAACCGACAGGACGGGCGGCATCGCGCTGGTTCGGGATCAGCGTGAGATCGAGGAAAGCATCCATCTCATCCTGGCGACGTCACCGGGGGAGCGACCCATGCGTCCGGAATTCGGTTGCGCTGTCCACGACTACGTTTTTGCGCCAGCAGATGCCGCAACAGCCGGAGACATCGCATACGTGGTCCGCGTGGCGCTGAACCGCTGGGAGCCCCGGATCGATGTTGAAAACGTGCTGGTCCACCTCGATGGGGCGGACGACGGGGTGATGCTGATCGACATTCAGTACACCATCAGGGGCACCAACGACCCCCGGAACCTTGTGTTCCCGTTTTATGTCATCCCGCGTAGCCGGGAAGAACGTGACTACTGATGCTGCCCTCACCCAATCTTGACGATCGCCGCTTCCAGGACCTTGTGGATGACGCAAAGCGCCTGATCGCAAACTACTGCCCGGAGTGGACTGACCACAATGTCTCCGATCCGGGGGTGACCCTCATAGAATCTTTCGCTTTTATGGTTGATCAGCTGTTTTACCGGCTCAACCGCGTGCCGGACCGCCTGTATGTCGCTTTTTTGGATCTGCTGGGCGTCACACTTCACCCACCGACGGCCGCCTCGGTTGAGCTGTTGATGTGGCTCTCAGCACCCCAACCCGACGCCGTCGTGATTCCGCAGGGAACTGAAGCGTCCACCCGGCGCACCGAGGAGGACGAAGCGGTGGTGTTCGCCACTACGCGGACGCTGACCATTCCTCCGCGCCGCCTGGCCCACATCATGGCCCAGGCCGACGGCGGGGTCCCAGTGCCACATCCGGAGGCTATGCACGGGGACGGCGGTTTCGCCTGCTTCAACACCCCGCCGGTGCCAGGCGACGTCCTGCTGCTCGGGCTCAACGACCAGGCGCCGTCCTGCGCGGCGGTCCTGCGTTTCGACTGCGAGGTCAGGGGCGTTGGAGTCAACCCGCAGAACCCGCCGCTGGTGTGGGAAGCGTGGGACGGCACTGCCTGGGTTTCCTGCGACCTGGACAGTGACGGAACCGGCGGCCTGAACCGGCCAGGTGACGTTGTTATCCACCTGCCACCCAACCACACGGCCTCCGTATTAGCAGGATCCAGGGCTGGCTGGTTGCGCTGCCGCGTCGTGGAGCCCGACACGGGCTACCCCTCATACAGCGCGTCACCCACCGTGCGGTCCGCGAGCGCTTTCATCATGGGCGGGTCCGTGCCCGCCATCCATGCCGAGACCATGGCCGATGAGGTGATTGGCATGTCGGAGGGCGTTCCGGGGGAGTCCTTTGAACTGGGCAGGCACCCTGTGGTGCCCGGCGGCGAGGATTTCGTCATCGAGATTGCTTCCGGCTCCGGCTGGGATTCCTGGACGGAAGTGGACTCGTTCGCCGGATGCGAACCGGATGACATGGTCTTTGTACTTGACCGCACGGCCGGCACGGTGCACTTCCCGCCCGCCGTCCGCGAACCGGACGGAACCCTGCGCTACTACGGGGCCGTGCCGTCCGCCGGCAGCCTGGTCCGCGTTCCGCGTTACCGCACGGGAGGCGGTCCAAAGGGAAATGTCGCCACCCGCGCTGTTTCCGTGTTGCGGTCCACCATTCCATTTGTCAACAGCGTCGAGAACCGCCGCGCGGCCCACGGCGGTGTGGCTCCGGAAACGATTGAACAGGCCAAGGTCCGCGGCCCGCTGGCACTGCGCACCAGGGACCGTGCCATCACCGCTGAGGACTACGAACAGCTGGCTAAGAGAGCAGCGCCGGACATTGCCCGGGTCCGCTGCATCCCGGCCACGGCAGCGGACGATGCTGGCGGGGTGCGAGTGTTGGTGGTCCCGGCAGCCGTTCGGGACAAGGAACAACGCATCGCCTTTGAAGATCTGGTTCCGGACGACCAGACCCTCGCTGAGGTGGCATCATATCTGGATGCACGCCGACCCGTGGGGGCCCGGGTTCTGGTGGAACCGCCCTTCTACCGCGGTGTTACCGTGGTTGCCCGGCTCACGGCACGTCCCCGGATCTCGCGTGAGGTCCTGCAACGGGATGCCCTGAAGGCGCTCTACCAGTATTTCGATCCGATCAGCGGCGGTCCGGACGGCGACGGATGGCCGTTTGGCCGTCCCGTTCACGCCGGCGAAGTCCACGCGGTGCTTCAGGGGCTGGCCGGAACCGAGATTGTGGACGAGGTGCTGGTGTTCGCAGCTGATCCCATCACGGGCCGGCGGGGAGAACCACTGCAGCGGGTGGACGTGGAACGGAACGCGTTGGTGTTTTCCTTCGACCACCGTGTTCGTGTCGTGGAAGGGGCCTGACATGCGCGGCATGGTGAACGGACTTGCCAGCCCGGTACCCCTGGCGCCCCGGCTGCCCGCTGTCCTCCAGGAGGATGATTTCCTCCGGCAGTTCCTCAGGGCGTTCGACGACGCCCTCGCGCCTGTGTTCACGACGCTGGACGGACTGGACTCCTACTTTGACCCGCGCCTGGCCCCCGAGGATTTCCTGGATTGGCTCGCGGACTGGGTGGGTATCCGGCTGGACGAGTCGTGGCCGACGGACCAGCGGCGCGCCGTGGTTGCCAACGCGGCAATGATTCACCGCCGCCGCGGTACCCTCCCCGGCGTGTCCGACGCCGTTCGCCTCTCCGTTGGAGGGGCCCTGGATGTGCAGATCGAGGACAGCGGTGGTGCGTCGTGGTCATCGACTCCCGGTGCGGACTTTCCTGGCACCCCGGCTGCCCTGCTTCATGTGCGGGTGTTCGCCGATTCGCCGGAGGATGTCAACGTTCGTCGCCTGGAGGGGGTTATCAACGCCGTGAAACCGGCCCACGTCTTTCACAAGCTGGAGATCGTGCCCCGAGTCACCCTGTTGCCGGACGATTCCTAAGGAGCCCAAGGTGCTGATCTGCGGAGATTGCAGTGCCCGGAACAACGACGGCGAGAGCTTCTGCAGCAATTGCGGCGCCTATCTCGTGTGGCAGGGCGAGCAGGGGGAAACACGGCCCAGCGCAACAGAAAAGCCCGGGGCAGATCCCGGCCCCGCCATGAAAACAGTGCTCTTGCCCAAGCTCCCTCCGCCGCCGGACCACGCCCCGAGTCATCCGTCGGTCCATGGACCCGGTTCCCAACAGGGCCCGGCCCCACGGGCGGGCAAGGACGCCAGCGGTCTTTCCCCGGTGCCGCGCGTAACGCTCATGGCCGGCGGCTCCCGTGAGGACGACGCTCCAGGGGCCGTCAAAGCAGGGAAGCCCGCCGTCCCGGTGACCGATGGCAGCACCGGGCCGGGTGAGGTAAAACCGGGCAAACGGACAACCCCACCTCCGGCAGCCGCCCATCCTCCCGGCAATGAGGAGCCGCCGGCACCCGGCGAACTGATTTGCGGTCGATGCGGGACAGGGAACAAACCGGACCGCAACTTCTGCCGACGGTGTGCAGCGAGCCTCAAGGAGGCCGCGGTTGTGCCGCCACCGCCGTGGTGGCGTCGGCTCGCATCAAAACGTGCGAAGCCTTCGCTCCCCGCCGGGACCCGGCCGAAACGCAAACGGCGGCGGTTCCCCGTCAGGCTTGTATCCTTTCTGGCGGTGCTGGGCGTCCTTGGCGGAGCAGCCTACGCGGGCAAGGATACGATTGCCGGTGGTGTGGAACGGGTCCAGGACATCCTGTTCAGCGGAAACGAACGCGCCATTAAGGCCACTGCATCGAGTTCAGCACCGGACCGAGGGGCCGATCTGGCGATAGACACCTTCAGGAACACGTCATGGGCCGCGGGAGTGACGGGCAATACGGCAGACCAATACCTTGACATTACTTTCGGACGGGAAATCCGCTTGACGTACATCTACGTCACCGGCGGTCCGGACAGCGAACGGCGTCCGCGGAGTGTGGAGATTATTGCACTCCAAGCCGACGGCGAGCGTCCCATCAAAACGTTCGCGTTGATGGACGGGCCGGCAAGGCAGGACTTCTACGTCGGCGCAGACCGGGTTTCTTCGGTGCGGTTCAAGATCCTCGAGTCGTCGGGTCCTGCGGAAGCACCCGTGGCTGTCACGGAGATTCAGTTCTCAAGCCGACGGTGACCTTGTCAGCCGTTGTGCGGTCAGGGCCGGCCGGGACTCCCAGCGAATTCAGCACGACGTCGTATCTGCTCTGCGCCCGTTGGGCGGCGGCCGGATCCCCTAACTGTCGGAACGTCTCAACCAGGGTCCGCCACGATTCATCCCGCCAAGGATCTATTTCAACGCTCCGCGTTGCGGCGGCGGCCGCTGCTGCCGAGTTCCCTAAACCAAACTCCACCCCCGCGAGCGATGCGGCAGCTTCGGCAGCCCGCATGCGGTACCTTTCGCGCGTCTCGGCGGCCCATTCGGCCGGCCCATCCTCGGGGAGGACCTCGCCCGTGTACAGCTCGACAGCCCGGCGAAGTTCAACTGCCGTGCCAGGGTTGTCCCCGGCCGACCTCGCCTTGGAGGCGGCATAGAGTGCGTCGTCGAAGTCAGCAAGGTCAAAGGTGGACCCTGTCCCGAGCACCAGTGCGTAGGCCTCGCCTTGTCGGGCAAGAAGCTGCGGGCATTCGGAGGTCCCTTCAGGCTGCAGCGCGCCCCGAAGGCAGGACACGCTCACCTGCAGGGCATGAAGAGCAGCCGGCGCGTCTAAGTCGGGCCACAGTATGCCCGCGAGCTTCTCCCGGTGCACTAGGCGGCCCGCATTGAGGGAAAGAATCCGCAGCACGGTACGTGCCTGGGGCCGTATCTTGGAGAGGTCCACCGCTACGCCGTCACGGCGAAGGGTGAATCCACTGAAACACGCCACGTCCAACGATGGCAGCCGGGCGCCCCGGCACGGCGGGTCTGTTCGGCTGGGCTCCTGACTTGTTGAAAGCGGCAGGTCGGCGGCCACAGCCTGCTTCATAGGGCCCGGAAGGCGCCGTTGCTGACTCTTCGGGACCAACCACGTCCAAGGACGACATAGCAGGCCTGCAGACTGCCCTGTTTGCGTGGCTTGGCGCATCAGCTCTTCATACTCGTCCGGCGTTTGGAGTGCCATAGCTGCGTACGAGATTGCAAGGGCCCCGGGCACAGCTGCGGCACGGGCGAACGCTTCGGCGGTCTGCACGGTGTCGAGGGCTCCCGGGATGTCGAGGCTTGCGGCGACAAGTGCCTGCGCCGACCGGGCCCAGGCTTCGAGCGTGCCGGCCGAAAGCCGGCGGAAGCGCAAGGCGAGGGCCTCCAGCTGCTCAAGATCTGTGGCCCCCGACCGCAGACGGATAAGCGCTGCGGCAGCGGCGACGAGCGCCGCTCCCCATTCGTCGCCGCGGTCCTCGCAGGATGCAATGACAGCGTCCACTGCCTTGAACCCTGCAGGGGTCCTGCGCAGTGCCGCCTGGATGCCATGAGCCAGACGGCATAGCCACGTAAGGCCCCGCCGTTCTGCCTCGCCCAGGACGGCGTCGACCTCAGTGGCGGCGGCGCCAGAGGCCGTGCCTGAGTTGTCGTGCCCAAATACGGCCAGGACAAGTTGCGCCGCGAGGGCAGACCCGAGGCAGGTGCCGGGCCGCTCAGCAGCCCCAATTAGCAGTGGCAGTGCGGCTTTCTGGTTTCCCGCCACCAGAAGCGACAATCCTGCGGCCAGCACGTTTTCGGGCTGGCGCCGGTATGCCAGCGGGCGTGCTGCAGCACCAGGATTACTGTGGAGCGCATTCCGTAACTCCCACGACGGGGCAAATACGGACGGCGGGGCAGCGCTACCGGCCCACACAGCCGCTGTCAGACTAAGATCCCGGGCAAGGCGCCGACAATCACGGTCGGCCGTTAGATCGGGAACTCGGGCGGCGGCGCGCTCCGCCGCTGCGGGCCGCCCGTCGTCGACCATTTGCCGGCAGCGCGCCAGCATGGTCCAAGCGTCGTCCCGCAATACGGAATCAGGAAGCGAAGCCGCCCATCTGCACATTCCGGGCAGGACGGCCAGCGTGCCGGCCCGGCCAAGAACCTGTCCCACTGCCTTCCAGTCATTACCCTCTGCCAGGACCTGTAGCCCTGCGCCCACCGCACCCTCCTGTTCAAGAATGGCCGCGGTCCGTTGCCGGAGCTCAACCTGTGCATCTGACCCCGCATCGCCGACGCTGGCAAGCAGGTATTGCCGCAGGACCTTCGGTGTCCGGAACATCGTTCCGTCATCGTCCATGGATAGGACCCCAAGGCGCTCGAGCTGGTGGAGCAGCACCCGGCTGTCATTTCTATCGAGAAGCGCATCGCAACGTGATGGCGTGAGGACTTCCAGCAGGCACGAGACGCGGAGCAATTCTTCCATCTCCGCTGAGATTCCGGCCAGGAAGTGGTGGGTCAGGTAGTCTCGGGCAAATCGTGACGTCGCACCGAGGGATTCCGCGGAACGCCGTCTTGCTGTACTGGTGCGGTTTTTCGTTGCGAGGTGGAAGAGGTGCAGCGCTGCGGCCCAGCCCTCGGTCACCTGAGCCAGGTTTGAGACGCCGTCGTGGCTGAGCGGCTGCCCGTAAGTGTTGCGAAAAAGCTCATCAATTTCGGGTATGCGAAACCTCAGATCGTCTCCGCGGATTGTTAGGGCAGTCTGCAGCTCGGATCTGGCCAGATTGAGATGAGGCGATCGGCGGCTTCCAACGAGGAAGCGCACATTGGGCGAGCTGAGGGCTATCAGCTGTTCAAGTTCAGCCTCCGCGCATGTATCTTCCAAGAGATGGAAATCGTCCACGACAAAATACAGTGGACGTTCCAGGCGCTCGGTGGCACGTGCCAAGGCGGGGAAAGAGCTGGCCGGCTCGGCCTTGATGGCTCTAGCCAAAGCAATTGCAAAACATACAATCATTCTCTCCGGTTTCGCATCGAGCTTGCTCGACCGATACCACGCCACATCGCCGGAACATTGCGCTGCCCACTGTGTGAGAAGGGTTGTCTTCCCAGTGCCAGGGGGGCCGACTACCAGTCCCAGCCGCGGGCTGCTTGAATCATTCAGGCCTGGGGTCAGACGGGGGCGCAGCAATCCAAATGCTGAAGGTGCCTTGGAGAGACGTTCAGGATGTGGGTCGACCATACCGTCCTGCTTTCCTACAGTTTCGGTTCCCGTTGTTTCAGACACGCCGGGGGATTGTGGCAGACGCTGATGGCTGAGGCCCTAACGAGCGCATCCGGCAAGCATGCAAAAGTCACGATCTGCCTTCTTCACAAAAGTTCTCGCCACATGGCGCGCTCCGAACATTAGGGCCGGTCCCAGCAGTTAACCCGGGCGAGCGTTATCGGGGCGTTATTGGATCGTTTTGACTGCCCTAACATCGGGCCATGTGGGCTTTCCTGGCACGATAGATGGCCGCGGAAACGAAGCGGACCACGGGCCCAGGCATTGCGGAGCGCCGGCGGCCGCAGTGCTGCTGATCTTTGCCTGACCGTTTCCGAGATCCTGCCGGCGACTTGGTATGGCCTGCCCTGAAGCGATCGGCCCGAACGGTTCGCCACCCTTAAAGCGGATCGCGGCGGACATCATGGCGTTGATGGCCCCTGCGGTCTGGAGATGTTCCCCGTGGCCGGAATCATCACTGTCGCGGCCGCACCCTTAACCCCGCGTACCGCCGCCTCCCGGCGTCCTACACGCGGGTAGCTGCAGAGGCCGAGGAGGCGGCGGACACCGTCGGGTAATCCGCCGCCTACGGCCGCATCCCTTATCCGACGGCGACCGGCAGCGGCTCCAGGGGCACGTGCCGCACTGCCCCCTTGTCTGCGGAGAGCGCGAAGGCCGCGTAGGCACGCAGCGCGGGGGAGACGGCGCGCTCACGGTCGCGGGGCCGGTAGCCGGTGGTCGCCTCCAGCAGATCGCGGCGGCGGTCAAGCTCGTCGTCGGGCACTTCCACCGTGATGGAACGCGCGGGGATGTCGATGGAAATCGTGTCGCCGTTCTCGACCAGTGCGATGGCCCCGCCCGCGGCAGCCTCGGGGGAGATATGCCCGATTGACAGCCCGGAGGTTCCGCCGGAGAAGCGGCCATCGGTGATCAGCGCGCACTTCGCGCCGAGACCCAGGCCCTTGAGGAACGACGTCGGGTAAAGCATCTCCTGCATGCCCGGACCGCCGCGCGGGCCTTCGTAGCGGATGACGACGACGTCGCCTGCGACGATCCGTTTGCTGAGGATGGCTTCGACGGCGTCGTCCTGCGATTCGAACACGACGGCCGGGCCGGAGAACTTGAAGATCGATTCGTCCACGCCGGCGGTCTTCACCACACAACCATCCACCGAGATGTTGCCCCGGAGCACGGCCAGTCCGCCCTCCACGGTATGCGCGTTTTCGATCGAGCGGACACAGCCGTTCGCGTCGTCGGTGTCCAGGGTGTCCCAGCGCTCGGACTGGGAGAAGGCCGTCGCGGAGCGGACGCAACCAGGCGCCGCGTGGAACAGTTCGACGGCGGTGTCGGTGGCTTTGCCGCCGCGGATGTCCCAGTTGTCCAGCCACGAGCGCAGGTCCGGACCGTGCACGGAGCGCACATCGTGGCGGAGCATCCCGCCGCGGTCCAGTTCACCGAGGATGGCCGGGATGCCGCCGGCGCGGTGTACGTCCTCGACGAGATAGTCGCCATTGGGGGCAACCTTGGTCAGGCAGGGTGTCTTGCGTGAGATGGCGTCGATGTCCTCGAGCGTGAAGTCGAGTTCGGCCTCCTGGGCGGCGGCGAGCAAGTGCAGGATGGTGTTGGACGAGCCGCCCATGGCGATGTCCATGGTCATGGCATTTTCGAACGCGGCGCGGCCGGCGATGGCGCGCGGCAGCACTGACTCGTCGTCACCGTCGTAGTAGGCGTTGGTGATGTCCACGATTGCCTTGCCGGCGTCCTGGTACAGCTCCTTGCGGGCCGTGTGCGTGGCCAGAGTGGTGCCGTTGCCCGGCAGCGAGAGGCCGAGCGCTTCGGTGAGGCAGTTCATGGAGTTGGCCGTGAACATGCCGGAGCAGGAACCGCAGGTAGGGCAGGACGTTTCCTCGATCCGCAGGAGATCCTCGTCGGAGACGGAGTCGTTGACGGCGTCGGCGATGGCGGAGATCAGGTTCAGGCGCTTGCGGACGGTGCCGTCCACCAGGACCGCGGTGCCGCCTTCCATGGGGCCTCCGCTGACGAAGACCGTGGGGATGTTCAGCCGCAGCGCGGCCATCAGCATGCCGGGGGTGATCTTGTCACAGTTCGAGATGCAGATCAGGGCGTCGGCGCAATGCGCGTTGACCATGTACTCCACTGAGTCGGCGATCAGGTCGCGCGAGGGCAGCGAGTAGAGCATTCCGCCGTGGCCCATGGCGATGCCGTCGTCGACGGCGATGGTGTTGAACTCGCGCGGGATGCCACCGGCCTCAATGATGGCGTCCGAAACGATGCGCCCGACCGGCTGGAGGTGGGTGTGGCCGGGGACGAATTCGGTGAAGCTGTTTGCGACGGCGATGATCGGCTTGCCGAAGTCGGATCCGTTGACGCCGGCGGCCCGGAGCAAGGCGCGTGCGCCCACCATGTTGCGGCCGTGGGTGACTGTTCGTGAGCGTAGAGGAGGCATGTAAGCAGTCAACCAGTGGGCGTGCGGCGGTGGAAGACGGTCCTGGTACTAGTAGTGGGAGTGCTAGATTCTTGGGATGAGTGATGAACGACGGCGGGAGCTGGGGCAGTTCCTGCGTGACCGGCGCGGAAACCTGGTTCGGGCGGAGCTGGGACTGCCGCCCATCGGGCGCAGCCGCACCCAGGGACTGCGCCGTGAGGAGGTTGCCTCCTTCGCCGCCGTCAGTGTCACCTGGTACACGTGGCTCGAACAGGGCCGGGAGATCAATGCCTCGCGCCAGGTCCTCGAGGCCATCGCGCGGGTGCTTCAACTGACAGCCGCCGAGAACTCGTACCTTCTGGCTTTGGGCGGCTACACTCCCGTTCCAGTGGCGGACATCGCCCCGATAGAGGAAGCACCCGCACACGTGCAGCGGCTGCTGGACTCTCTGGACTTCCCGGCCTTCGCCGTGGCCCCGGACTGGGGGATCGCCGGCTGGAACCGTGCTTACGCAGGCCTGTATTCGCGAATAGCGGCCGTCGGACCGGCTGACAGGAACCTGCTCTGGCTGATTTTCACGGACCCGCACCTGCGCGAGATGCTCCCCGATTGGGAAGAGACGTCACGGCATTTCGTTGCTGAATTCCGCGCCGAAGCAGGAGCGCGCCTGGGATCGGCGGCTCACACGGCGCTGATCTCCCGCCTGGCCGCGGCCAGCCCCGAGTTTGCCCAGCTCTGGGCCGACCGCGGCGTGGAACGGTTCGCCTCCCGGCAACGGGTCTTCCTCCACCCCGAGGCGGGTGAGTTGGTTTATGAGCAGCACCGGTTGGTGCCCTCGGACGCGCCGGAACTGCACCTGGTCATGTATGCCCCTGTGCCGGGCACGTGAACGGGTTCGACCGGTATCAGGTGCCGCTGTTCAGAGCCTGCGCCACGAAGATGGCGATCATCCGCAAAATTTCCAGGGCGAGGCTGGTGTCGAGTGTCTCGAGGGTGTCCCGGTCAGTGTGGACGCGGTCGTTGGCAGAGTCGGTTCCTTCGATCGTCAGGACGGCCGGAATGCCCGCGTCGATAAAGGGCACGTGGTCGCTATTGAATGGGTCGAGGCTGGTCTGAACGGCCAGCGACGTACTTGCCTGCGCGATGCCTGCCAGGGCGTCGATCATGCCCTGCGACACGGGTGCCCCCTCCAGCAGCACCGTGGCCGTGCCGGTATTTTTGCAGGCGATCATGTCCATGTTGATGACGGCGCTGATCCGTGCGCGCTCAGCCGCGTTGAGGCCGCTCACGTACTGTGTGCTGCCGAACAGGCCCTGTTCCTCGCCTCCGAACAGGACCAGGCGCAGGTCGTGCGTCGTTGACCGGCCCGCCTGTGCCCGGGCGATGGCCAGCACGCCGGCACTGCCGGAGGCGTTGTCGTCCGCACCCGGTGCGGCGGCTGAAAAGCCAGTGACGTTCACGGAATCCAAGTGCGCAGTGACCAGCACCAGCTCCCGCTCAGCACCGTCCCCGGGGCGGTCAGCAATGAGGTTGCGGCTTGTCCCGCCGGGGACGGCGACGGTCTGGATCTGCGTGGCATAGCCAAGTTCGGTCAGCCGCCCTTCCGCCCAGTCCAAAGCCCCGAGGAACTCGGTGCTTCGGGAGTGGCGCGTGCGCAGGCGCGCCAGCCTTCCGACGTCGTCCTCAAACGCTGACTCAGACAGGTCGTCGGCGCCGATGCCCCCCTCCGCAGCCGCCGGCGCTGATCGCCCGGCCCCGGCAGCCCGTTGGTCAAACACCACGGCGCCGGCCGGAAGGGGGCCCACCCGGTAACAGGACGCGTGCGGCCCGTCGGCGGGGGACTGCACGGCAGGATCGAATTCGACCACCAGGTAACGGCCTTTGTCCACCACGACGCGGACATCAGGATGGTCCTCCTGGAAGAGGCGGGCGGTCTGCGTGACCACATGAAGATGCCGTTCGGGAACCAGCAGGCGGCGCGCCGAATCAGCAGCCTCGCCGCGGTCGGGGTCCTGTCCGGGGCGACCGGCGGGGGTGCGCACCACAAGTACGTCACCGAGCCTGGACCACCTGGCATTGCTGGCCCCGATGCGGTTCATCATCGCTTCCTGACCGTCTGGGTGAACGTCCATGACAACGGTCTCCACCGGTTCCCCGCGGTCAAGGAACGTCTCCACAAGCGGCAGGACCCCGGCCAGCGTGTCGATCTCACCGTGCGGCTGCCCCGGGCCGCGGACATGGACAGCCACCAGCCCCAGACGGCGGGCTGCGAGCACATGGTTGCGGTTCTCGGTCACAAACAGAATGTCGCCGAATTCGACGGCGGGACCCGCCTTTGAGGCTGCTGCCCGGAAAACCGCCTGGTCCGGTTTGAACACGCCCACCTCCGTGGACAAGGTGACCCGTTCCGCGACGGGCTCGAAGAACTGCCGGATGCCGAGGTCGTCAAGCAGGCTGTAATACTGCTGCTGGATGGCGCCTACATCCGAGGGCGCGGCCGGCATGTCAAAATCGGACACGAGACCGAGCACGGCGGCCGGCTGCCCGTCGGTGCGCAGTGCGGCAATCGCCTCAAGCGTCTCCACGGCGCCGGGAAGGAGGACACCACCGCTCTCGAGAGTGTCACCAAGATCGAACAGAATGAGTTTCACAAGCGGCTCCCAGGTTCTGGCCCACCACAGAAGAGTCCGTACCGGGCCTCATGGTCCTGATTCTTGACCATGGCGCGTTACTGCCGCGTTACTACCGCCCCACGATCCGGAGCCCAAGCCCGCGCGGCGGCGGCGAAACAAGCGAGCCGCGACCACGAGCCGACGGAGAACCAACAGGGGCGAGGTAGCGCCAGCAGCGAGTGTTTTCGGCACGCGCGGATCCGGGCTGGCGTCCTGCAGGTCGTATTCTTGGGGCCGCGCCGCCGGCGATGTAGTACTGGCGGCTACATCCCGGACTGCGGCATATGATGGGCCAAAAGAGCGGCGGGGGACACGCCACACGGAAGGATGCAGATGGCAGGCAGACCGAGGCAGGACAACGGGCAAGTCCAAGGAGCTGCGGCCTCCCTGTTGAACGGTCTTGCTGTACTGGAAGCCTTTTCCGTTCAAAATCCGGTTCTTGGTGTGACTGAGGTTGCTCAGCGCGTTGGCCTCCACAAGAGTACGGTGTCGCGCATTCTTGGCGGTCTGGCTGAAGCTGGATATGTCCAGCGGGATGAGGAGACGGGACGGTATCGGCTCGGACTGGGTCTCCTTGCGTTGTCCGGCCCTTTGCTGGCGGATCTGGATGTCCGACGGGCTGCGTTTCCGTATTTGGAGCAGTTGACCGAAAGCACCCAAGAGACCAGCGCAATCTCGGTCTGGAATGGTCATGAGGCCATCGTCGTGGAGCAGGTCGCCAGCCACTATCAGGTCAAACACACTGCCACCATTGGAACCCGATACAACAAATTCGAGAGTTCCTCGGTGCGGGTCTTCCTGGCGGAGCTGGCCCCGGCCCTCGCGACCGAACTGATCGAAACGGGGCGGATACTACGCACGGCAGGAGATGGTTTGCCGTTGGACCACACAGCCCACCTGCAGGAAGTCGCCCGTCAGGCATACGCTGTCAACGATGGTTCGACTGCCGAGGAGGAGTTTGGGGTTTCCGCTCCGGTCCGGGACTACCGAGGCAAGGTGGTTGGGTGCATCACTGCATCCGCTCCCCGTTCCCGCGTGCACAAGCACGCCACCGGGGACGCTTTGGTTCAAGCCGTGCAACATGCTGCCTCGGAAGTATCCAATCGCCTGGGCTGGTCGGCCGCGACCTGAGCCACGGGAAGGAATCAGACCTGAAAGTTCCGTCCCGGCAGCCAATCCGTCCGCGTAGGCGTAGGGCCTTCTCTTCCCAGCTTGTGCCAACCGCGGCCACGCCGGAAGTGTCAGGTTCAACGGCCTGCGCGGTTCTGGAGAAGGGGCTGCCCTGCGGATCGAACACCTCCGCGTCTCCGGTCCCGGCGAGGCCGTGACCACGACGCTCGGGCCGGTCGGTCCTGCGCTGGAGACCGCCGAGGAAAGCGGCGCGCAGAAGTTGCTCGATCCTGCCGGGGCGCCGTGTCGCGGCTTTTACCGTCCCCTGGCTGCTGGAGGCTGGAGGCAAGTGCGGGGGTTGCTTTCCGGAGGGCGATGGCGGCGGTCAGGGCACTGGAGTTGTTTCGCCCGGACGGCTACCCAGCCGTGACGATACCCTTTCGGCTGCCTGTAGCACGGCTTCGCGGAGGAGGGACTGACTCTGCTGGTGCTGCACCCGGGCCCGGGGTGCGCTGGCTGTGATGCAGCCGACGACTGCGCCCCGGTAGTCCCGCACGGGTGCGGAGACGCCGTATTCCTCGTATGTGGTCTCGCCGTCGTTCACGGCGTAGCCGTGGTCCCGGACCTCGGCCAGTTGTTCATGGGCCGGGTCGGCGAGTCCCCGGTAGTCGTGCTGCAGCACTGTGCGGCCGGCCAGAAGGCGGTCAGTCTCCTCGGGCGGGAGTTCGGCGAGGAAGACGCGGACCGAGGAGCTGGCGAACTTGTTATAGCGCGTGCCGATCGCAGCGCTGTGCTTGACCTGATGAGGGCTCGCCGTCTGTTCCACAACGATCGCGTTGGTGCCATTCCAGACGGCGATCGCGGCCGTCTCGCCGGTGGCCTCGGTGAGTTCTTCGAGATGGGGCAGGGCGGCACGGCGGACACCGAGCTCGGCCAGCAGCGGTCCGGCCAGGCCGATCATCCCGAGTCCGAGGCGGTATCGCCCGGTGTCTTCGTCGCGCTGCACGTATCCGGCTTCGTCCAGGCCGGCAAGCATCCGCGAGACCGTGCTCTTGTGCAGGCCGACGAGCTCAGAGATCTCCGTGACGCCCAGGAGGGATCGCTTGGCGACGGAGAAGGCTTCGAGAACCGTCAGACCGTTGAGCAACGACGCTGCCGCCCCTTGCGGTTTGTCGGTAGTGGTTTGTTGATCCAGCATGAGTTCTCCCTCTTCGGGCGCTAGTGCAAATCACCCGTATCAGTCATCGTACGATGCCCGTTCCTCCACTGGCCGGAGGCCGGGCCGCCGGCCGCTGCGGGCCCGCCGCGGCCCAGGAGATCCGGGACCGCACCGTGGTGAAAGGATCCGCCTAGCCCACGGGGGTCTTGACCGGGTTCGCGGAACAGTGTCGGCGAGGTCGGGCAGGTTGTTATGGTACTGGATGACGTTCTCCAGCGGCTCGACGTCCACGGCGGAGGAGCCCCTCTGATGGACGTTCTGGTCTCGAATCTGCTCCTCACGGCATCGGGTGGTGGATCGGCGTAGAGGTATCCTTGGCCACTGCCGTGTTCCAGAAACGCACTCATCACCGCAGCCCAGCCCGACCCGACGACAGCCGGCACCCGCTGAGGGGTGCCGGCTGTCGTCGGGTCGGCCCGCGGATGCCGGACCGCGGGGCTCCGAGAGTGCGGTGCGGCTTAGGCCGGATCCGCGGGGCATGCCACCTCGGGCTGGGGATCCGAGAGGGTCTTCGGGACCGTGTCCTCGAACTGCGGGAGGCGGTTCAGGTAATCCACCACCGAATCCGTGGACTCCACGTCACCGAACTTGTTGTCGATGTCGTAGAGGTTCCACTGCACGACGCCCGGGACGCGGTCACCGATGGTCTCGCGGGGGATGATCGGGCGGAAACCCTTCGCGATCGCATCCTCGACTGTGTGGCGCACGCACCCGGCCGCGGTCGCACCGGTCACGATCAGGGTGTCGATGCGGTTGGAGGTCAGGAAGAGCTCGAGGTTCGTCCCCGGGAACGCCGAGGCGCGATTCTTCTCGATCACGACCTCGCCCTCCGCGGGCGCGATGCGGTCGTCAATCTGCGCCCAGTAGGAATCCGCCGGAAGGGTCTCCGTGGGGATCTTCGAGTACCACAGACCCATGTCGTTCGTCCCGGAGGTGGCATCGCGGTTGCGATACACGTTCGTGGTGTAGAAGACCGGGACACCCTTGGCACGCGCGGCCTCGTTGATGCGCTGGACGTTCGGGATGATCGTCTCCATGCCCGGGCAGCTGAACGGGTGGCCCGGACGGGTCCAGGCGTTCGCGAGGTCGATGTGGATGACGGCGGGGCGGTTGCCGAAGCCGATCCGACGCTTGAAGCCTCGCTCGTTGTAGATGTCCGTGCCTGCTGCGAACGCCTCCTCCAGCACTGCTGCAAGACGGGCTTCGATGTCGTTGAACGTCTCTGTTGTCATGGTTGTCTCCACTCTCTCGAGGACCGGGCTTTCCCTGTCCGCATTTTGTTGCTGTGCCATCACAGTAGTTGCTGTTTGCGCAACGTACAACCCCTTTTCTGAGATTTCCCGGAATTCGCTTCCAGGCCCCGCGTCGGCCAAGGGGGCCAGGCCGACGTCATCCGAAAAGCATGAACTCGGAACGAGGCGATTTATCCAAAAGCCGCGCGGGGGTCAACCCTTGACCACTCGCAGCATCCGGTCCATAGGCCAAGGGGGCGCCTGAAAAAAAGAGCCGCTAGCCATTGCATGTTGCTCCCACAAGAACTACATTGCTTAGTAAGCAACTTTGTGACCCATAACACATAGATTTGCGGTCTAACCCCAGCGGACTCCAACCCGGGGCTGGCCTTATGGCCGAGAGGCCTACGCAGGCTATCCCCTTCAACGCAGTCCTGAGCCTCACTTCCGAAAGGACCCCAGTATGAAGCGCATCGGAGTAGACGTCGGCGGCACCTTCACCGACTTGTATTTTTCGGACGACGCACAGCGCATTGCCGTTGTGGAGAAGGTACCGTCCACCCCGCATGACCCGTCCGAAGCCGTGATCTCCGGCATCAAGAAGCTCTGTGAGAAGGCCGGTGTCTCGCTTGCGGAGATCGACCAGCTGGTGCACGGGACCACGGTGGCTACGAACACCGCGCTGACGCACACCGGTGCGGAGGTCGGGATGATCACCACGGAGGGTTTCCGGGACATCCTGCACATCGCCCGTCACAAGAAGCCGTACAACTTCTCGCTGCAGCAGGAGCTGCCCTGGCAGACCAAGCCGCTGATCAAGCGCAGGCATCGGCTCACGGTCAAGGAGCGCATCACTGCCCCGAACGGTGACGTCCTGGTTGCCCTGAACGAGGACGAGGTCCGTGAGCGCGTCCTCGAGCTGAAGGCGGCCGGCGTCGAGGCCATCGCGGTTTGCCTGCTGCACTCTTACCTGAACCCCGCCCACGAGCAGCGGATCGGGGAGATCGTCGCGGAGGAATTCCCCGAGGCGTACCTGTCCCTGTCCAGCGAAATCGTGCCCCTGTACCGGGAGTATGAGCGGTTCTCCACGACTGCCTTGAATGCCTATGTCGGGCCCCGGGTCTCGCGGTACCTCTACCGCCTGCAGGAGCAGGCCGAAGGCTTGGGTTACAAGCGGGAGATCCTGCTGATGCAGTCCTCCGGCGGCATGGTCCCCATCAAGGAGGCCGCCAAGCGGCCCGTCACCCTGATGATGTCCGGCCCGGTCGGCGGCCTGATCGGCGGAATGTGGGCCGGTCGCCAGTCCGGCTTCGAGAACGTCGTCACCCTGGACATCGGCGGTACCTCGGCGGACATCGGTGTGGCCTACCAGGGTGAACTGCGCATGCGCCACCTGCTGGACACCAAGATCGGCGATCACCAGGCCATGGTCCCCATGGTGGACATCGACACCATCGGTGCCGGCGGCGGCTCCATCGCCTACGTCGACGCCGGCGGGGTGTTCCGTGTCGGCCCCCAGTCGGCCGGCGCCGTCCCCGGCCCGGTCTGCTACGGTCGCGGCGGCACGGAACCGACATCAACTGACGCCCAGGTGCTGCTGGGCCGCATGCGCCCTGACCGCGTCCTGGCAGGCTCAGGAATGGACATGGATCTCGAGGGTGCCCGAAAGGCCATGGAAGGGCTCGCAGAAAAGCTCAACATGTCAGTGGACCAGGCCGCCCTCGGCGCGCTGCAGATCCAGAAGTTCGGCATGACCCAGGCGATCGAACAGAACTCCGTACGCCGCGGCTACGACCCGCGCGACTTCACCCTCGTCGCCGCCGGCGGTGCCGGCGCACTGTTCGCCTGCGAGATCGCCGCTGAACTGGAGGTCCCGAAGGTGCTGATCCCGGCCCACCCCGGCATCATGGCCGCGACCGGCCTGCTGGCCACGGACGAGAAGTACGAGTTCGTCGCCACCAGGCGGTTCACGTTCGCCAGCGCGGACTCCGGCGCCATCCAGGGCTCCTATGAACAGCTCGAGCGCGAGGCCAACGCCCAGCTCGATGCCGAGGACGTGCCGGCCGAACGCCGCAAGCTCGAATGGCTCGCCGACGCCCGCTACGAGGGCCAGGGATACGAGATCCGCTTCACTGCCCCCGCCGGACCGGTCAACCAGGCCTGGCTGGAAAAGGCCGAGGCAGCCTTCCACGACGCCCACTTTGAGGAGTACGGCCACCGCTTCAAGAACGGCACCGTGGAGGTCATCAACATCCGTGTCGAGGCCAGCGCGGTGATGGATGACCTGCCCACGCCGGAAGCGACGAAGTCCGGTTCCCTCAAGGACGCCCTGGTCGAAACCCGCCCGGTGACCTTCGAACAGGATGGCAAGCCGGTCACCCTGGACACCGGCTTCTATGACCGCGACAGGATGGGCGTGGGAACCACCTTCGCCGGCCCTGCCATCATCGAGCAGTACGACTCCACCGTCGTCATTCCGCCGGGATTCTCCGGAACGGTGGACCCGGCCGGCAACCTCGTCGTCGACTGCCCGGCCGCCGCCCAGAGCGCCGAGAAACTGGCCACCCCGATCCTGATGCGCGTGATCGGCGGCGCCCTGAACTCCGCAGCCAAGGAAATGGCTTCGGTGCTGTTCCGGATGGCCTACTCATCGATCATCCGCGAGTCCGAGGACCTCGGTGCAGGCCTGTTCGACAAGGACGGCAATGTGCTGGCCGAGTCCGACTCCACACCAATGTTCATGGGCTCCATGCCCAAGATCGTCAAGGGCGTGATCTCGGTCCTCGGCGACGACATCCACGACGGTGACATCATCCTGCACAACGATCCGTACCTGGGCGCCACGCACTCTCCCGACGTGGCGATCATCGAACCGATCTTCCACGACGGGGAGCTCGTCGGCTTCGCCGGTGCCTCCGGCCAGCTGATCGACAATGGCGGCGCATACTCCGGGCTGATGGTGGACATCCAGGACATCCAGTCCGAGGGCACCATTTTCCGGGCGGTCAAGATCTCCGAGAAGGGGGTCCGTCAGGAATCGCTGATCCGGCACATCCTTAACAACACCCGGACACCCACCTCCAACGAGGGCGATTTCCAGGCCATGATCGCCGCCTGCGAGTTGGCCAAGACCCGCTACACCGCCCTCATCGAGCGCTACGGTTTCGGCGCGGTGCGCGACGCCGGCCAGAGCTGGATCGACTACTCCGAGCGGATGCTGCGCCAGGAGATCGCCAAGATCCCCGACGGCGTCTACGAGACCGAGGTCGGCTACCTGGACGACGACGGCCGTAACTACGGCAAGAAGCTGCCGATCGTCGTGAAGGTGATTGTCGAGGGTGACGAGATCACCTACGACCTGACCGGGTCCTCCGAACAAGTACCCACCGCCTACAACTGCGCCTTCGAGGGCACCACCGTCTCGGCGTTCACGTTCATCACCCGCATGATATTCCTGGACGAGGTCGCTTTCCCGGTGTTCGTGCCCCAGAACGAGGGCATGCTCAAGCCGCTGAAGGTGATCGCCCCGGAAGGCACCATCTTCAACCCGAAGTACCCGGCGGCGACCTTCTCGCGGTTCTCCCAGGTGCAGCGCGCCGTCGACCTGGCCCTGCGGGCCCTCGCCCCCGTTATCCCCGAACGCGTCACGGCCGGCAACTCCGCCCACATCCACTTCATCTCCTACTCCGGTTGGGATGAGAAGCAAGGCGAGTACTGGGTCTACCTCGAGGTCAACGAGGGCGCCTACGGTGGCCGCTCGACCAGCGACGGGCCGGACTCGGTGGACAACCTCATCGCCAATACCCGCAACAACCCGATCGAGGAGCTCGAGTGGCGGTTCCCGATGCGCACCGACCGCTACGAATTGCGTTCCGAGCCGGGGGCGGCCGGCGAGTTCCGCGGCGGCATCGGCATCGTCCGGGAGAACACGTTCCTGACCGACACCGCGATCACCTGTGAGGGTGAACGCCACGAGTCGGACGTTCCGTGGGGCGCCTTCGGCGGCCATGAGGGCCTCAACGGCTCGCTGGTGAAGAACGTCGGCCGGGCGGGGGAGGAGTCCTGGCCGTCCAAGGTCACCGGTCGGCAGCTGCTGGCCGGCGACTCCCTCCAGATCACCGTGCCCAGCGGTGGCGGCTTCGGTGACCCGCACAAGCGGGACCCTTTGAAGGTCCTCGAGGACGTCCTGGACGGCTTCACCACGGCCGAAGCAGCCACCCGCGATTACGGTGTGGTCCTCAAGGAAGTCAACGGCCAACTCACGGTCGACCTGAAGGCCACTGCGGGACGCCGTGAGGTCCTGGTCGCCGAACTCAGCCCCACCAGCTGATCCAGGACCAGCAGTAGTGAGGGGGCGTCTGGAGGCCAGATAGTGAATCTGGCTTCCAGGTCGCCCCCTCGTTCCGTACCCAACACATCCTCATCACACCATCCACCCCTCCCCGTGAATTAGGAACCGCTATGTCCACTGCCCCACTCTTCCGATTCGTCGAGTCAGACGTCACCCCCAAAGACGTCCGACTGGCCACCTGGATATGCTTCTTCGCCTGGACCTTCGCCGTCTACGACTTCGTCCTCTTCGGCAACCTCCTGCCAGTACTGGCCGCAGACCTCGGCTGGAGTGCGGCCCAGTCCACAGGGATCAATACCTGGGTTACCGCCGGCACTGCACTGGTGGCCTTCGCGATCGGCCCGATCGTCGACCGGATCGGCCGCCGCAAGGGGATCCTGATCGCCGTCATCGGCGCCGCCGTCGCCTCCCTGCTCACCGCCACCGTCGGCTGGGTAGTAGGCCTCGCCGCCGGCCTGGGAATCATCTTCCTGATCCTCGTACGTTCTCTGGCCGGCCTCGGCTACGCCGAACAAGCCATCAACGCCGCCTACCTCAACGAGATGTTTGCCCACCAGAGCGATCCCGCCAAGGCCCGCCGTCGGGGTCTCATCTACTCGCTCGTCCAGTCGGGCTGGCCCGTCGGCTCCGTGCTGGCTGCCGGGTCTGTCTACTTGCTGTTCCCCATCGGCGGGTGGGCGCTCTGCTTCGTCGTGGCCGCGATCCCCGCCATCTTCATCGTCATCGCCGGACGTTGGCTCAAGGAGAGCCCCCAGTTCGCCCACCGTCACCAGATCGACAAGATGATCAAGGACGGCCGGGTGGAAGAGGCACAGCAACTCGGTAACAAATACGGAATCGACGTCTCGGAGAAAGCCAGCCCACTCGTCTCCGTCTTCCGTGGGGAATCACTGCGGTCCACCCTGACAATCGGCGGCGCCTTCCTCCTGAACTGGTTCGGCGTCCTTGCATTCGCGATCCTCGGCACGTCGCTGCTTACGGCATCGGACGGCAAGAACGTCGAGTTCGACAACGCGCTGCTGGTCCTCATCATCTCCAATGCCACCGCCTTCGCCGGCTACTTGTTCCACGGCTGGCTGGGCGATCGGATCGGGCGCCGCAGCGCGATCGGCATCGGCTGGATCCTGTGTGCCGTCTCCTTCTTCGCCATGCTTCAGGCACCGAACGGAAACTTCCCGCTCATCATCGGGCTCTACAGCGCCGGACTGTTCTTCCTCATCGGCCCTTTCTCGGCCCTGCTGTTCTTCACCGGCGAAAGCTTCCCCGTCCACACGCGGGCAACGGGCGCCTCCATCATCAACGCCTCAGGCCAAGTCGGGGCGATCCTCGGCGGCCTGCTGATCACCGCCACCCTCGCCGCCGGCGCCGGCTGGATCAACGCCACCCTCTGGTGGGGTGTCATCCCCATCCTGGCCTCCGGACTGCTGATCTTCGCAGCCCGGAACGTGGACCCGAGCAAGGTCCGCACGGACTAACACGCCAGAACCCCGCACCACAAACACCATCCGCCCGGCGGGAACTCCTGGCCCCCAGAGAGTTCCCGCCGGGCGCATCCGCTGGCACTGCGAGGGGCGCGTATTCCTCCAAGGCAACAGGACAGTGGTGCTGCGCTAAATTCGGCACCAGGCGGGCAGCAGTGACGCACGGATCCTGGCTATGCCCACCCGCTCCTCGAGCTAACGTCCCGGCCTGCCAGTACCTCCACCACAGGACTTTTTCGAGGGTCCAAGGCTCCCTCTGGCGTCGGAGTGTGAGCAAGAGTAGCGTCGGTTGCAGAAATTAGAGGCGACGTGCAGCAGCATGCCAAGAGGGGCGAAGGCATGCTGGCGCAAGGTTCTTGAAGGGGCCGGGATGGCTGGGTGGAATGCCGATACGGCCGCCGGCCCGCTGGGGGCCGGGGCAGTTACTTTGGTGGAGGGGTCGTCTTTCTGCATCTCCTTGCCGAACGGGGACATTCATCCCGAACATCCGCACGGTGTTTTCGTCCTCGATACCCGGATCCTGTCCGGCTGGAGGCTGAGCATTAACGGCCAGCCGCTGGAGCCGCTGGCGGCGGAGACGAAGGAGCCGTACCGGGCGCTGTTTGCAGCCCGCGCTCCCCGCCTGGACGGGTATGCGGACAGCCCGCTGATCGTGGAGCGGCTGCGGGAGGTGGGGGCCGGCATCCAAGAGCGGGTCACCGTCCGCAATTACTCCCTGAAGCCGGCCGAATGCGTGATTTCCCTGCGGATTGAGGCCGATTTCGCGGATCTTTTCGAGGTGAAGGAGGCGCGGATCCAGCGCCGCTGGGAGGAAACCCGTCAGCCGGACGGCGACTCGCTGACCATCCGGGCCGTCTGGCAGGAGGTCCGGAAGGACGTCGTGATCCAGGCCCCCGGAGCGGACGTTTCGCCGGAGGGCCTCACGTACCGGGTGTCCGTCCCGCCGCACGGACAGTGGAGCACGACCCTGACCGTAGCGCCCGGCGTCGAGGGAACCAGCCCCGAAGCGTCCTTCGGCCGTTCTGAGGGGGACGGGTTATCTCCCCGGGACCGCCGCCACAGGGACTGGGTGGCGAAGATTCCAGTGTTGCAGATGGGTAACCGGTCGATCGAACGGACGCTGCGGCGCAGCTACGACGATCTGGGCGCCCTCCGCATCGAGGACCCGGAGCATCCGGAGCGGGTCGTGGTTGCTGCCGGTGCGCCCTGGTTCATGACACTCTTCGGCCGGGACTCGCTATGGGCCTCGGAAATGGCACTGCCGGTGGATCCCTCCCTGGCCCTGGGGACGCTGCAGACGCTGGCGGACCACCAAGGTACCGTCGTGGATCCGATGAGCGAGGAGGAGCCGGGCAAGATCCTGCACGAGGTCAGGCTCGATGTCTCCACCGGTCTGGCCTTGGGCGGTAAGTCCGCTTACTACGGCAGCGTTGATGCGACACCGCTGTTCGTGAGCGTGCTCGGCGCAGTGAGCCGTTGGGGATTCGCCAAAGACACCATCGCCGCGCTGCTGCCGCACGCGGACCGTGCCCTGGACTGGATCCGGGACTACGGGGACAAGGACGGCGACGGTTTCGTCGAGTACGAGCGGCTCAACGACCAGGGCCTGATCAACCAAGGTTGGAAGGATTCCTGGGACGGCATAAACTTCGCGGACGGGACCCTGGCGGAACCGCCCATTGCGCTGTGCGAGGTGCAGGCCTATGTCTACGCGGCGTACATGGCACGCGCCTGGATGGCGTACGACGCAGGCGACGCGGCCTTGGCGGACGAGCTTGCCGACCGGGCGGCGCAGTTGAAGAAACGGTTCAACGAACAGTTCTGGATGCCCGAGCACGGGTACTACGCCATCGCCCTGGACCGCGACAAGCGGCCGGTGGACGCGTGCGCTTCCAACATGGGCCACTGCCTCTGGCTGGGCCTCATGGACGAAGACAAGGCCCCGCAGGTGGCTGAACGGCTGATGTCCCCGGAGATGTTCAGTGGCTGGGGTGTGCGGACCCTTGCGACTGACATGGGCGCCTACAACCCGGCGAGCTATCACAACGGCTCCGTCTGGCCCCACGACAATGCGATCATCGCGACCGGCCTGCTGCGCTACGGCTTCGTAGCAGAGGCGCAGCGGATCTCCACCGCCCTGCTGGAAGCGGCCGAATACTCCGGAGGCCGGCTGCCTGAGCTCTTCTGCGGCTTCAGCCGGGACCAGTTCGCGGAGCCCGTGCCCTATCCGACAGCGTGCTCGCCGCAGGCCTGGGCGGCGACCGCACCGATCCTGCTGGTGACGAGCCTGATGCGCTACGACACCCATGTCTCCCGCGGCAGCCTGTGGATGGATCCGGTGCTCCCGGAATCCTATGGGGACCTGCACATCACCAACGCGCCCCTGGCCGGGGGCCGGATCACCATCGACATCGCCAATTCCGTCCCCGCCGTTCAGGGACTGCCCGAAGGAATGGTGTTCCACCGGGGGCACCGGCCGTGGATGACCGAACTCGTGGAACAGGCCAGCCGACACCCGAAGGCTCAATAAGGGCCAGATCCGCAGGCTACCCTCTGGTTGAATTCCTTCGCGGTGCTGCACAGGCCCCGTACGGGCTGGTCACGGGGCGGGACGGTTGTTTCCCTTTGGGTCAGGTCCGTCAGAAGTACGCGAGGCGATAGTACCGCCCGTGCCCAACAGCTGGATGTGTGCCACTGCGCGCTTCCTTTTCGAACGGGACGGTCCGAAGGAGCGGACCGTCTCTGCAGAGAGATGCAAGGCTTGTCCAATGTAATTCACAGCACGCCAACGAAAACAAGGGGCTGCGGCTAGATCCCACCAGCTGACTGTGGACCCGGCGGAGGCACAGATCCCTGAAAGGGGGCCGGGACTTCAGCGTCCAGGCACCCAAAACGGGGAATTATTCACCGGGTTCTATTTTGCAAATTCTTCGATCGGATCGCCTCTGCCCGACCCCGGCCTAGCAAGTGTCATGCACGGAGACGGGGGATTACTGCGACGGTCATCCTCACGAGTGGTCAGCTGTGACTGCAGTGGAGTCCTCGGATATGCCCAGGTCCGAATGGCCGGGCTGAGCCCTGCCAGGCCGATCTCTTGGAAACGATGGAGTGCGGGTGCTGTCCGGACCCACCCGGGTCCGGACAGCGGGCCGCCATTTTTTCTGGCTCTGGGAGGTCAGGCCCCGGGCACCGCCTGTGAGGCCACGGCGGGCGCGGGCTCGGCGGCCACGGGGTCGTCGTGGTAGCGGCGCAGAGGTCGTCCTGCGGTCTCGGGCATGAGGAAGGTGGCCACGAGGAATGATGCGACAGCGATGGCTGCGACGTAGATCGCCGGGGAGAGCGAGTATCCGGTTCCCGCGACAAGCCACGTTGCCAGGAAGGGTGCGGTACCGCCGAATACCGCGTACGTGATGTTGTAACAGGTGCCTGATGCCGCGAAGCGCACGTCGGTCGAGAACATTTCCGACATCAGGACTGAGGTCACCACGTTAGCGGTCACCGCACCGAGTCCTATGAGCAGCTGGCTGACAACGGCGGTTGCGAACGTTCCCTGTTCGGCGATCATGTAAGCCGGAATGGTGAGGATGGCCAGGAGGCCGGCGGCGGTCTGCATGGTGCGGCGGCGCCCTATGCGATCCGAGACACGGCCCATGACGGGGGCCAGCGCCGTTGCAAGGGTCAGCGAGATCAAGCTCGAGAACAGGGCAAGGTGCGGGGGCAGGCCGACCACCTTGATCAGGAAGGTCGACATGTACGTGGAGTAGATATAGAAGGAGAGCGCCGTGAGCATCACGAACCCGCCGAGGCGCAGCATCGCGGGCCACTGGGTGCGGAAGACGACTCCCAAAGACGGGGCGGGCCGGGCGGCGGAATCGTCGATCATCGCTTGGAACTCGGGGGACTCGTGGAGTTTGGCGCGAATGTAGAAGGCGATCAGGCCCATCGGTACTGACAGCAGGAAGAGGATGCGCCAGCCCCAATCCCCCATGGCCTCGGGGGGCAGGATGAAGCTGAGCAGCGCTCCGAGTCCAGCGGCGAGGGCGAATGAGGAGAACGTCGCCGCGGACATGGCGGACGAGTAACGTGCCCTGTGCCTGTCGGGGCTGTGCTCGACGACGTAGATGGTGGCGCCCGCGTATTCGCCGCCGGCGGAAAAGCCTTGTAAACACCGGGCGAGCACCAGCAGGACGGCGGCCCAGATGCCGATCGTCTCGTGGCTTGGGATGAGCCCGATTGCGGCCGTGGATCCGGACATCAGCAGGACGGTCAGCACCAGGATCTTTTTACGTCCAAGGCGGTCGCCCAGGCGTCCGAAAAAGATGCCGCCCAAGGGCCGGAGCGCGAACGCGACAGCAAACACGGCGAACGTCTCGAGCAGACCCGTGACCGGATCCGTGGATGAGAAGAAGGTCGCGGCAATGTGAGTTGCCATATAGCCGTAGATGGCAAAGTCGAACCACTCCACCACGGTCCCGGCAAAAGAGGCCCGCACCACCTTATGCAGGCGCTCCGGGCTCACCTTCTCCAGCGAATTGTCTGCAAGGTCGCGTTCCATGGTGTCTCCATTCAGGGGGTGGCGCCGATTACCGCGTGGTGTGCTTCAGTTCAGCCCAGAAAATTGCGGACAGCAGTCGCACGCATGATTTAGATCACGTTGGTCAGACAACAACATATTTCCTTTATTAGCAACAAGTCAAGGCTTTTGCTTTGACGCTTCCTTTCATACGAGGAGAACTACCGGGCTTCCGCACCTCGCACATGGTCTAGTCAGGCCAAGTTCGTGACGCTGCCGAAGTGGACCCTCGGTGTTCCAGGTCATCGATGAGGGTCGGCAAATTGAAGGTGTTGCGCCCCAGGCGGTCCAGCTGCCAGAGCACGACTTTGTCACCGTCCGGCAGATGCTCAAGCATTTGGTCCAGTTCAGGTCGGCTCGCAGTGCGAAAAATCCGACGCAGGCACTTGGGTTCCGCGGTTGCGGAACCCAAGTGCCTGCGTCGTACGTTTGGGCGAGCGGGCGGCCCCGCTGTGAAGGAGGTTACACGCAGGGGCAAGAGAATCAGCCAGGCTGAGTCCGTAGATCTCCTTGGCCGAGGAGAAACAGAAGGGTCGACCAGCCGGCCCTTCGCCGTTTGAATTCTTCACGGCGAAGCGGCCTCACTCACGCATATCTGCCGGAGAGGTCAAGAACGTCATCACGAAGATGCGAAGGAACCCACCCCACCCTGGTGCGGAGCCTCAACTATGTGTTCCCTGGCGAGAAGGACCGGAACGGCGTGCGCGGCCCAGGGGAAGGCAGCGTCGACCGGCCTGGGTGCTGGCCGACCGGAGTGGTCCCTGTGTTGGCAGACGCCGATGGACGGCTAAGGGTGGGCGAGGCGGAGCTTCGCGGCCCGTTCTACAAGGATAGGGACGTACTCGCGGATGGGACCTTCGTCGAGCGATCCGTGTTCCTCGGCCACGATGTCCTCGATTTCAGAACGTTGTTCATGAGGGAAGCGCTCGGCCAGACGGTCAACGACAGCCATAAGGGCTTCGGGTTCCTGGATCATTGCAAGAGTTTCGGCCCAATAATTAGTACAGTCAAGGGCGTTTACTCTTGGGCCCCGGCGGCCGGCGCCGATGCGGCCTTCACTGCTCCGAAATCTCCAAGAAATCATGCGATAGAAGCTTTCCTGCAACCTGGGGGAAGGCTCCCAGCAACGACATACCCATCCGGTCCGGCGGTGGCTTCGAATCAATCATCAAGGCCTTGATGCCGGGCGTCCTGATGTTCCTGCAGCCGCGGATCGTTAGACGCCACCAACAGAAGGCGCACAGATATGAATGTCCCCGGCTACAGCCGCTTCCTTTCCGAGTCCATCACCCACGATCCGGAGCGCCAGACAGGGCTCCGCGGCGTACATCAGCTGGTGCCTGCTCAACAGCGAAAAACCCGGCTCCAGTGCGGCATTCTGGGCAGCCACGAAACGTCGGGGATACGGTGCGCACCACCGCAGGACCGGCCGGTACATCTGGCCGGGCCTGGCCATGACCGGACCGGCAGCGGTGGACTACATCCTCTCCAACCGCCCCAGCCTCGTTTAGACAGCCCGCCAACTAGGATCCGACGCCAGTGCGGTGACATCGTGGACTTTCTGGTTGCGGTTCTGGGAGGCCTTCACCAGTAAGGCGAAGGCCTCGTCCTGCGTGCAGGCGCTCTCGGTCATGATCATGCCGTCCACGAAGGCCTTAACGTCCCCGGTCCCCGCAGCTGGTGAAGTCACTGAAAGTCCTCGTTCTGCTCCTCAGTTTTCACATGCCGCATTGTAGGAGCGAAAGAACACAGGATCATACGACTTTGAGGCACGCCTAACGTAGGTGTTCGTGTTGAACTCCTCAACGGTCGCCGCAAGCAACCTGGCATCCATCCCGCTAACCGGAAGCAATCCGTGGATGTAGGCGTCGAGCTCGAGCATTCCGGCTCTGCCTCCCGTGCGCCAAGCCCCGGGGTTCCATGCACTGAATCAGCGAAAAGACTTCCTAGCCCGGAACGTTCCGGGGGTCGTTGCCGTGGCTGTCCTTTTCACCGATCCGGCCAGCCTGGTTCTTGATGATGTGCTCCACGCCGTCAGCCTTTGCCGCATCCCGGCCGGCGGCAACCGCCTCATCCTTGGTGCCGTAGCCGGCGCCGAAGGCCCGGGACGTTCCTTCGCGCTTGTTCTTCCATGCGCCGTCTTCGTAGTACGTCTCGATATCACCCTGGGCCATTGAAATCTCCCTCTCTGATGGAACTGCGTCAATATACGAATGGTGCAGACAGCGGAAAACCCCGCAGCACGAGTCACGTTATGCGGGGTCCTCCTAAGCGCTGGCTCCGCATGATGGGGGACATGCGGAGAAGCTGATCCCAACCCTAATAGAAAGCAACCTTACTTTTCAAATGCATGGCCATCGACGACCGGCAGAGGATCCAGACGGGCAGCAGCGATCAAAGTCCCGGGCGGGGGAGCCGCAGCTCTATCCAGAGGACCAGGAGCGCGGGGCTAAAGGCCGGTCAGCTTCTGGAAATCACAGTGAAGGGTGCCGCCCCGTCTCACAGAAGCCGGCAATCCTGGCTCCCGCCGAGGGCACGCGGGACTTGTCCGCGTGCCGTCCAACTATGGGGCCATGTACCGGTTCCGGCCCTGGAACTGAGCGCTCACCACCGGATGTCTCCGACACTGTTGAGCGGTTCCCGGTCCCCGCTGGTTGAGGCTGCCCGGAAGGCGTCAGCGGTGTGCAACGCGTCCGCGAACTGCAGGTGGGTGCGCTCCTCCAGCTCGGCCATGGTGATCTGAAAGGTGCGGAACTCGTCGAGGTCGATCGCTTCCAACGCATTCAGGTTCTGGGTGAGCAGGAATGCATGGCTCTTGAACTGTCCCTGCTCCACGTAGGCGAGGACCTTCCAGTACTCCCGGGGCAGCCGTGTGCCCCGGTACACACGGTCATCATCGTGGAAAACGGGTCCGCCGAACGCGCTCACCTTCAGGTCTTGGACATCAACGTCGGCGAAGACCGCGTCTTCGAGCCGCCCCCACACCCCATCCTTGCTGCTTTGGTTAAAGTCATCCATCTGCGGTGTGATGTTCGTGAAGAAGAACGAGTCCGTGTTTGCCCTCTTCGCCTCGGGTAAGGGCCCCCACAACAAATCTGCCCGGCGGGCAAGATGCCCCCGGTCGAGGCGGTTGGCGTTGTACAACTCGTCACCGTTTTGGAAGTCGGCCGGAATTCTCGGGTCCTTGACGAAAGGGATGCCGCTGCGGTTGATCTTCTTGAGGGTCCCGCCGTCGATGTTCCAGGCGACCCAGCGGGCGAACCGCCTGGACTTGCTGAGCGCCAGGGAGAAGTGTGTGTAAGGGATGATCTCCGAGCCGTCGAGTCGGACGGCGTCATCCAGCAAGGCATCGTTGATGGTTGGCGGGGCGACCGGCTGCCCCAAAAACTCGGCGGAGTAACCCATGGTCCCCGCCGCGGCCTCATTGGATGTGTCAGTTGTCATTGGGTCACCCTAGTTGCACGCCGTTACTGAGGTGTTACAGGTCATAAATCCGACAGAAGGGGGCTGCCATTGACAGCCCGCTCCGGACTGCGGAAAGTGGTTGATACATCTTTCGGGGGTACCCATGGGCAATGGCGACTATGGTTTTGAGTTGAGACTGCTTCAGTCGTGGCAGCTGCGCCGGGACGCCGACGTCTTACATGTCGCAGTGCGGCAACAACGGCTCATCACAGCGCTGGCAATCAACGGGCCCCGGACCAGGAGCTACCTTGTTGGACTGCTCTGGCCGGAGACCCCCGAGTCCAGGGCGCTCGAAAGCCTTCGCGTTGCCCTGCACCTCATTTGCCGGCAGGTTCCCGGCCTGCTGGTCAACAACGGGCCCATGCTGTCCCTCAGCGAAGGTGTTGATGTGGACCTGCACCGGCTCCGGGACCAAATCCGGGAGCTGAGCCGGGCCGGCCTTAATGGAAACGTCTCTTCGTGCCTCCAGCAGCTGCGGAACTCCGAGCTACTCCCGGGCTGGTACGACGATTGGGTGCTCTTTGAACAGAGCAGGTTGCAGCAGGACCGGCTCCATGCGTACCACATCATTGCCCGCGAGTCGCTGGTACGGCGTGATTATGAGTCCGCCCTCGAGGCCGCGGAGGCGGCTTTGGAAGTCGAACCGCTCTACGAAAGCGCCGTTGGCCTCCTCATCGAGGCTGAACGGCAGCGCGGCAACAATGCTGCCGCGCTTCGCGCCTTCTACAAATACGAGACGAAACTGAAAGCGGACATGGGTCTGGTGCCGTCGGGGGCCATGCGGCAACTTGTCTCGGAGATGTCGTGACGGCCAGCCGCCATACGAATTCAGAGATCGCGCGGGGGCGCCGACCGGGCGTTAAGCCACTGGCGGACCAGCCTCAGGACCTCATCCGGATCAGCAGTGGAGATAGTGCGCGGATCTTCGTCCGGTGCTTGGCTGTAGGTCAGCCTGGCGCGGAAGCCCGGCGCCTGGTCCGGCTCGTTCCACGTGCGGATAACCAAGGCAGCCATTGCCGGGTCTGACTCGTTTTCGTCGGCGACTCCTGACGGCGGATCATCCTGTGTCATCGCATTTCACCCTACTCTCATTCGGCGGGTTCCCGTTCAGCGGAAGCCCGCGGAGGCTTCCTCGATCCTGCAGCAAAAGAATCAGCAATCGGCCTAGCTAGGCGAAAGGTTGGCTCAAGATCGCCGAAGCCGTGTCCGTCCCTTCGCGGCGACAGGGGCTGTTTCAGATTGGAACACTGTCCCCGGCGCCACACCCGTCACCCTGAATACAGAGACAGTGGCCTAGATCACAGTCTGACCAATGAGCCTGTTTCAAGGGAGAAACACATGACAAGCAGCACAACATCGCCGCCGGCGATGACGCCCGGAGTGCGGCCACCGCCGCACTCCTCGGCAGCGCGCTCGAGTACTACGACTTCTTCGTCTACGGCGCCGCTTTTGCCGTGGGCTCCGTGGCCCGGCGGAGCAGCCGCAGCGGTGTGAAACCCGCGCTACTCGGCGCTGGGCCGCCGTCGTTGTTGTTTCGTAGCTGACCGCTGTTGCTTGGCGGCGAGGTGCCGGTGTTTGGACCCACGGGTGGGTTTGGTCGGCCGGCGGCGGGGACCTTCCGGCGCAAGGGCCACCCTCACAAGGTCGGCCAGCTTGGCCAGCGCGATCTCGCGGTTGCGCAGCTGGGAACGCTGCTCGGAAGCGGTCACGGTGATCACCCCGGCGATCAGGCGTGGTCCGAGGCGCGTGAGCAGCATCAGCCGCTGGCCTTCCGAGAGCGCCGCCGAATCCCTGACGTTCCACGAGAGCTCCACACGGCTGTCCGTGGTGTTGACGTGCTGGCCGCCCGGGCCCGACGAGCGCGAGAACCGCCAGCCCAGCTCCGTTGCGGGAATGGTGAGCGCGGGCGACACCTCCAGATCCATGCAACCAGCCTTGCACAAAATGCCCTCCGCCAGCCCCACCATCCCGGGTTCGGCGCCGGCGTGAGGCACTGTTAATAGCATTGCCAGCAGTTGAAGGGGAGAAATCATGCCGATGTGGTTCCAGGCGCTCATGTGGGGGACGGTTGCCGGTGGCGCCCTGGTCATTGGCGCCGGTGTCGCCTGGCTGTGGAAGATCCCCTCAAAGCTGGTATCCACCGTGATGGCGTTCGGAGCCGGGGTGTTGATCTCCGCCCTCGCCTTCGAACTGGTCGATGACGCTGTTGAAGGGGGCGGACTGCTGCCGACTGTGGGCGGATTCCTGGCCGGTGCGCTGATTTTTGTCGGCTCCAACGTCCTGCTTTCCCGGGCCGGGGCGAAGCACCGCAAACGGTCCGGTGGGCGGCAGCCGACCGAGCAGGAATCACCCGGCAGCGGCACGGCCATCGCGGTCGGTGCGCTGATAGACGGGATCCCCGAATCGGTGGTCCTCGGCCTTGGCCTGGTGGTGTCCGGGACGGTCAGCCCGGCGATGCTCGCCGCCGTCTTTATTTCAAATGTCCCCGAGGGCCTGTCCAGCACCGCCGGGATGAAGAAAGCGGGCAGGAGTCCGGCCTACGTCTTCGGGACGTGGACCGGCATCGCCGTTTTCTCCGGGCTGGCCTCGCTGCTCGGTTTCACAGCGCTGGAAAACGCCTCCGGTGAAGTTGTCGCGTTCATTACCGCCGTCGCCGCCGGGGGAATCCTGGCCATGCTCGCGGACACCATGATCCCCGAAGCCTTCGAAGAACATCACAACCTGACCGGGTTCACGGCCTCCGTGGGCTTCCTGACCGCCCTTACGATCCACCACGTGGGCGGTTGAGCTCACGAAGCAGGCAGACTGGTGTCATGGATGATGCTGAAGCTGTCACTACTCAACGTTCGACGGTGGCGGATTGGACGCGGGCGTTGGCGGAGTCGAACGGTTCGCCTGGCGGTGGCGCGGGGACGGGAGTCATGCTCGCCATCGCCGCGTCACTGACCTCGATGGTTGCCGGCTACACCGAACCTGGCCCGCACCAGCGTACGGAACTCGCCGCTATCCATGAGCGGGCGCGTTCGCTCCGCGAGGCCGCGCTTCGCCTTGCCGATGATGACGCCTCGGCATCCAAGGCCTTCGGCGCCGCGTTCCGCCTGGAGCATGGACCGGAGCGCGAGGACGCCATCCACCGGGCATCCATCGATGCGGCCAAGGCATCCGCCGTGCTCGGCGATCAGGGCATTGCTGCCATCGGAGATTTGGGCTGGCTTGCGGCCCACGGCAACCCGGCGCTCATAGCGGACATCGTCGTCGCGTTCGGTGCCCTCAGGGCAGCGGTCACCGGGGCGCGCACCAACGTGAGTTTCGATCTCGGCGCACTCACGTCCGCGGGCGCCACCCTCGAAGAGGTCAGGGACCAGCACCCGGCGCTGTGGGAAACCGTCGAGAGGCTCAACGGCGCCCTTGAGCGGATCGACACACTCACCACGCGGATAGATCACCGCGCCGCCCCGACCGACGCCGGGTGAACGGTGGTTTCTTCAGGCGGAGTACAGCGAGGCTACCTGGGGGCGAGTTCGCTTGCAGCCGCACCCGCGCGGCGGGTGCGGGCGGTGAGGTAGAGTCTGTGCGCTGTGATCACCAACGCTAGCCAGGCCGCCCCGAGTGCCCACGCGGCGAGGACGTCTGTGAGCCAGTGGTGGCCCAGATATACCCGGCTCAAACCGATGGTCAAGGCAAAGAGCGCTGCCAGGATCGCTGTGATAATCCTGGCATGCGGCGACTTAAGCCGCAGGATGATCAGGTAGGCAACGATCCCGGCGATGACCACAGAGTTCAAAGAATGACCGCTAGGAAAGGATGCCGAGTACTCGTAAGGCGGAACGGCGTCGACCAGCGGGGGCCGGGTCCTCCCGATGAGCGACTTGCCCGCGATGGTCATGAGCAATGACCCGGCGCCGGCAATGACGATAAGGATCACAGGGGTCCACGACCGGCGTCGGACAGCCAACGTTGCCATGACGGCCAGCGCGAGGAGCGGCATGCCGATGGTTCCGCCAACATCGGTATAAGCCGTCGTGATGATATTCAAGGCGGGGGACCGAAGAGTCTTGGCAGTATCCAGCACCGGATGGTCCAAGCCGGCGACACCGTCGGCTTCGACCACGGCTTCGTAGACCTGCGCGAATACCGCGGTGAGTGTCACAGCCAGTGCCGCCCCAACGGCCAGCGTCAGAATCAGCGCCGCGTGCGGGCCGAGAATACGGCTGGCCCGCCCGACGACGAAGGCCAGGAACTGGCCGAGCCGGGTGTCCCAGCGTGTAAGGTCATTCCCGCCGACGAAGCGGTCGTGTTGCACTTCGCCTTCTACGCCGCCCTGAGGCGCGTGCCTGTCTTCGGGCGCCACGCGTCCTACCTTCCGTTCAGTACTCCCCAAATAATAAGCAACCTTAGCATTCGGTTCGTCATTCTCCGATCGCGGAACCGCCCCTCACACCAGGGGCCACGGGTACCGCATGCCAGTACGGTCCACCGGCAGCACGCCGTCATGCAGTACCCGCCGGACCCGGCGCTGGAGTGCTGCAACTTCGGCGTCGTCGAGGAGTTCGGCCACCTCGGCAGGTACGGCCTCGGCGAGCGGGATGATGTCCTCGAGCAGGGCGCCGGGGATCGGTTCTCCCGCGAAGTCCCAGATGACGGTCCGCAGCTTGAAGGGCGCGGAGAAGCACAGCCCGTGATCGATGCCCCAGATCCGCCCGTCGTCGCCGCGCAGCACGTGCCCGCTCTTCCGGTCCGTGTTGTTGGTGACGTAGTCGAACAGGGCGATCCGGGACAGGGAACGGTGGGTCTCGGGTGCGTCGGCGTACAGGGTGAAGTAGTGCTCACGGAAGTCGCAGTCGACGAACCACTGCAGCGAACCGACGCCCAGCGGGGCGTCCTCGCGGATCACCGTCGCCGGCACCAGCCCCCATGCCAGGTACTCACTGAGCAGGTAGGCCGCGCGTTCCCGGCGGAAGAGCCCGGGCTCGAAATCGGAGAGCGGGCGTTCGCCGGCTTCAGGCTTGTAGACCGCCTGTGCGGAGTCGGCCCCGCTGGAGACCCGGACCAGGAACGTCTCGTTGCTGCTGCGGAGGATACGCCCGAGGAGCTCCACCCGGCCTTCGCTCAGCAGCGTCAGCTCCCTGCCGGGCACCGGCCGCCCCTTTTCGCCGTCGGTCCCGCGTTCACGGCACCCTCAGCCCACTCAGCGGTTCCGCGGTGGAATTCACCATCAGCACCGCCGGTGCCCTGCCCTCCATGCAGGAGATGGCCGACACGGAGCCGGGGCTGATGAGAATCCGCTGGAACAGGTCCAGGTGCGTGCCCAGCGCGTGGGCGAGGGCCGCCTTGATGGGGTCGGCGTGGGAAAAACATACGACGGCGCCCCCCGGGTGGGCGGTGCACAGCGCCTCAAGCGTTCCCACCATGCGGGCCTGCATCTGCACGAAGCTCTCCCCGTCAGGGAAGCGGAACGCCGAGGGGCTGTGCTGGACGGTCTGCCACTGCGGCAGCCCCACCAGTTCCGCGAGCGCGGCGCCCGTCCACTCGCCGAAGTCGCACTCGATGAGGCCGGCGTGTTCGTGCACTTCCAGCCCGCTGCGGGCGGCTGTCGGCGCGGCCGTCTCGCAGGCGCGTTCCAGCGGCGAGGAGTAGAGGCCGTCAATGGGGAGGCCGGCGAGGCGTTCCGCCACGCGTTCCGCCTGATCGCGGCCCCGGTCGGACAGATGCAGGCCGGGGGCCCGGCCAGGCAGCACCATGCCGGTGGTGGGCGTCTCACCGTGCCGCACCAGGAGCAGGAGCGTGCCTGGCGGTTCCGACGCCGGGGCCGATTGTCCCGGGGGAGTGGCTGCAATCATCAGGATCCAGCGTATCGTTCACCGGTCGCCCCCGGGCAGGAATTGTGGGGAATCGCTCGATTCCCCGCCGGTTCGGGGTCTACCGTAGAGGGGTGAGTGATCGCCCCGATATTTTCACCGTTGGTGAGTTGCGTGCCGCCGGCCATGTCCGCAGGGAACTGCGCCTCGAAATCCGTGAAAACCTGCTGGCTGCGCTCGCCGCAGGCCGCGACCCCTGGCCGGGGATCTACGGGTTCGGCCGGACTGTCCTGCCCCAGCTGGAGCGCGCCCTGATCGCCGGGCACGACGTCGTCTTGCTCGGTGAACGCGGGCAGGGCAAAACGCGGCTCCTGCGCACTCTTGCTGGCCTCCTTGACGAGTGGTCGCCGGTGATCGAGGGATCCGAACTCAACGAACACCCGTACGAACCGATTACCGAGCAGTCCCGCGCCCAGGTCCTCACCGAAGGGGACCGTCTGCGGGTGGCATGGCGCCACCGCTCGGAGCGATACGTCGAGAAGCTGGCGACGCCGGACACCTCCGTTGCCGACCTCATCGGCGACGTCGATCCCATGCGTGTGGCCGAGGGCCGCCGGCTCGGGGACCCGGAAACCATCCATTACGGCCTCATCCCGCGCTCCAACCGCGGCATCGTCGCCATCAACGAACTGCCGGACCTCGCCGAGCGCATCCAGGTGTCGATGCTGAACGTGATGGAAGAGCGGGACATCCAGATCCGCGGCTACGTGCTGCGGCTGCCGCTCGACGTGCTGGTGGTCGCGTCCGCGAACCCCGAGGACTACACCAACCGCGGCCGGATCATTACGCCCCTCAAAGACCGCTTCGGCGCCGAGATCCGCACCCACTACCCCATAGAGCTGGAGGACGAGGTCTCCGTGATCCGGCAGGAAGGCCAGCTCGTGGCTGACGTTCCGCCTGTCATCCTGGAGATACTGGCCCGCTACACGCGCGCACTGAGGCTGTCGCCGGCCGTCAACCAGACCTCGGGGGTCTCGGCCCGGTTCGCCATCGCGGGCGCCGAGACGGTTGCCGCCGCCGCCCTCCGCAGGGCCAGCGTGCGCGGCGAGGCCCAGGCAGTCGCGCGGATCATCGACCTGGAAAGCGCGGTTGAAGTCCTCACCGGCAAGATCGAATTCGAATCGGGGGAGGAAGGCCGCGAGGAAGCAGTGCTTGACCACCTGCTGCGCACGGCCACCGCAGAAGCGGTGCGGGCGCACTACCATGGCCTGGACCTGGGCCCACTCGTGGCCGCACTTGACGGGCACCGGACCGTCACCACCGGAGATCAGGTCACCGCCCGCGAATTCCTGGAAAACCTCCCGTCGCTTAACGGATCAGCCCTTTACGACGAGATCAGCGGCAGGCTCGGCGCACAAAACGACGGTCAGCGCGCCGCCGCCATCGAACTTGCCCTCGAAGGTCTCTACCTCGCCCGGCGGATCTCCAAGGAGTCCGACGACGAGGAAACCATCTACGGCTAGCAACCCGGAGAGAGGCGAACCATGAGCCTTCACCACCGATCCTCCAAGTACGGCCGGTACGCGGGAGGGCCGGACCCGCTTGCGCCGCCGGTGGACCTGGCCGAGGCCCTTGATGCCATTGCCGAGGACGTCATGGCCGGATATTCGCCCCGGCACGCCCTGCAGGAGTACCTCCGCCGCGGCGGCCGGGACAGGGAAGGGCTGGATGACCTCGCCCGGCGGGTTCAGCAGCGCCGCTCAGAACTGCTAAGCCGTCACCGGCTGGACGGGACGCTGAACGAGGTCAAGAAGCTGCTGGACACGGCCGTCCTGGAGGAGCGCAAGCAACTGGCCCGCGACGCCATGATGGACAACACCGACCGCGCCTTCCGGGAGATGCAGCTGCAAAACCGGCCGCAGTCCACGGCCGCGGCCGTCAATGAGCTGGCCTCCTACGACTGGCAGTCCAGCACCGCGCGGGAGGCCTATGACAGGATCAAGGATCTGCTGGGCCGCGAGGTCCTTGACCAGCGCTTCGCCGGCATGAAGCAGGCACTCGAGGGCGCCACGGAGGAGGACCGCGCGGCCGTGGCCGAGATGCTGCAGGACCTGAACGGGCTGCTGGACAAACACCGCCGCGGCGAGGATACCGACGCGGACTTCCAGGAGTTCATGGCCAAGCACGGCCAGTTCTTCCCGGAGAACCCGCAGTCGGTCGAGGAACTGATCGATGCCCTCGCCCAGCGTGCGGCCGCCGCCCAGCGGCTCATGCAGTCGATGTCCGCCGAGCAGCGCGAGGAGCTGATGCGGCTCTCCGCCCAGGCTTTCGGTTCGCCGGAGCTGATGGCACAGCTCGACCAGCTCGACGCCAGCCTGCAGGCATTGCGCCCCGGCGAGGACTGGACAGGCTCCGAACGGTTCGAGGGGCAGGAAGGCCTCGGCCTGGGTGACGGCACGGGCGTGCTGCAGGACATCGCCGAGCTCGACGAGCTGTCCGAACAGCTCTCCCAGTCCTACAACGGATCACATTTGGACGATCTTGACCTGGACGCCCTCGCCCGGCAGCTTGGGCAGAACGCCGCCGTGACAGCACGCACCCTCGCCGACATTGAGCGGGCCATGCAGGACGGCGGCTACCTGCGGCGCGGGGCCGACGGCGACCTGCGGTTGTCCCCGCAGGCGATGCGGCGGCTCGGCAGGTCGCTGCTGCGGGACACCGCCAAGCAGCTCTCCGGGCGGCAGGGGCGCCGGGACACCCGGATGGCCGGCGCCGCCGGCGAGCACACCGGGTCCAGCCGGCAGTGGGAATTCGGGGACGCGGAGCCCTGGGACGTCACCCGCACCATCACCAACGCCATCCGCCGGACCATGGCCGACGGCGGCGACCCGGGCCGCGGATTACGGCTCAGCGCAGAGGACATCGAGGTGGCGGAGACAGAGGCACGCACCCAGGCCGCCGTCGTCCTGCTGGTGGATGTGTCGTTCTCGATGGCGGCCGAGGGGCGGTGGGTGCCGATGAAACGGACCGCGCTTGCCCTGCACCACCTGGTGTCAAGCCGGTTCCGGGGGGACAGGCTGCAGCTGGTCACCTTCGGGCGCTACGCACAGAACATGGATATCGGCGAGCTCACCGCGCTGGCGTCGCGGCGTGAGCAGGGAACAAACCTGCATCACGGCCTGCTGCTCGCCAACCGCTTCTTCCGCCGGCACCCCTCGATGCAGCACGTCCTCCTGGTGGTGACCGACGGCGAGCCTACCGCGCACCTGCTGCCGGACGGAGACTCATGGTTTGACTACCCGCCCGACCCCGAAACCATCCGCGTCACCATCGCCGAACTCGACCGCCTTGGCCGCGCCGGCACACAAGCCACGTTCTTCCGCCTGGGCGATGACCCGGGGCTCGAACGGTTCGTCCAACGGATGGCCCGCCGGGTGGACGGCCGGGTGGTTGCGCCCGAAGCCGGAGATCTCGGCGCAGCCGTTGTGGGCGAGTACCTCAGGGCCCATTTCCGCGACCGTCCCTACGACGACGCCGACTGGGTCTCCTAGCGCTTCCGAGCCGGCGCCCACGCCACCGAATCCCCGACGGCGGTCAGGCGGGCTGGGGTGCCTTGGCGGCCTCGGCGTTGGCCTGAGCTGCGTGCACCTGTGCCTGCCGGCCAAGCCAGTGCGCGCTCTCCTTGGGCGTCCGCTCCTGGGTCTCGCGGTCAACTGCGATGAGGCCAAACTTCGGACCGAAGCCGAACACCCATTCGTAGTTGTCGAAGGCGGTCCAGGCAATGTAGCCGCGGACGTCGATGCCGTCCGACAGGCAGGACTCCACACCGTCCACTGCCGTCCGCAGGTAGTCCACCCGCTGGGCATCGTCCTCGGAGGCCAGGCCGTTTTCCGTGACGATCACGGGAATGCCGGCAATTCTGGCAGCTTCCCGGATGGTCGCTTCGAGGGCCTGCGGGTAGATCTCCTCACCCATCTGGCTGGTGGGCACACCCTCCGGCGCCGGCGCATGGCCGTTCGGGCCGTAGACGGTGCGGCCGTAGGTCTGGATTCCCACAAAGTCGTCACCGCGGGATGCTTCCAGAAAGCGTTCGTTGACGTCGCGGCGCACCTGGTCGGCAAGTTCCTCGCCGCCGTCAATCGCCTGGATGTCTGAGTTGGCGAGCGTCCAGCCCACGGGAAGTTCCGGCCGCCGGGCTTTGATCGCGGCGGTGGCGGCGCGGTGTGCTGCCAGCTTCACGTCGAACCCGGCCTCCGTGGAGCAGAACTGGAACGGGGCCACCGTGCTGGCGTCCACGCCGAGGCGTTCCGCGGCCGCGGCCCACACCGGCACTGAGCCACGGTTCTCCGGTGCCACGCCGCCGATCCCGAAGGACTCCAGCAGCCACGGCAGGTTAGGCTCGTTCAGGGTGCAGGCGACGCCGATGAGATCGCCCAGGTGCGCCATCACGCGGTCGCAGTAGCGGGCGAAGAGCTCCGCGGTCCGGGGGCCTTCCCAACCGCCCACGGCGAGGAGCCAGCGCGGTGACGTGAAGTGGTGGAAGGTGACCACGGGGGTGAGGCCGTGCTCGTGGCAGGTCTCCAGCATGCGCCGGTAGTGGTCGAGCTCGGTCCTTGAGAAGTGCCCTTCCTCCGGTTCAATCCGGGCCCACTCCACGGAGAAGCGGTAGGTGGTGAACCCGAGCTCTGCGATCAGGGCGATGTCCTCGCGGTAGCGGTGGTAGTGGTCCACGGCGTCACCTGAAGGCTCGGAAAACATGCTGTCCGGGAGGTGCTCGAGGAACCAGGTGTCGCTGTTGACGTTGTTTCCCTCGACCTGGTGCCCGGCGCTGGCGACGCCCCAGAGGAAGTCCTGCGGGAATGGTGATGCGGTGGTCATGTGGTTCCTTTCGTTTCAGCGCCAAGAACAGCGCACGGGGCCTCTCTGCCCTGACGTCAATCCTTTCCTGCCGCGTGACCGGGGCCACAATACCTTTTCAATCAATGACATTCTCATGTGAGCGCGAAATGCCCCCGGCCGATGCTTGAGGGGTGCCGGCCACCAGCCCGGCCCCCACGCTCTTCAATCACCGTTGTCACATCAGAATGCAAAGGCGCACTACATGAAACTGAACTCCACCGCCCGTGCGAGCTCCGCCGTTCTGGCCGGCGCGCTCCTGCTGGGATCGCTGACCGCCTGCGGCGGCTCCAGCCAGTCAGCCGCCAAAGCGGACACCAGCTCCCTGACCCTCGCCGTCGACAGCGACTCCGCATCGTTCGGCTTCGACCCGCTGCGCGTTTCAGCTGCGCAGCGGCAGTTCTTCGAGGGTCTGTACGAGAGCCTGATGACCCTTCAGCCGGACGGCTCCGCAGGTCCGGGCCTGGCCAAGGAGTTCAGCTACAACGCCGACAGCACCGTCCTGACGCTGACGCTCAAGGACGGTGTGACGTTCACGGACGGGTCAAAGCTCGACGCCGACCTGGTCAAGGCAAACCTCGATCGCCGGTCCGATACCGCCCTGAGCGCCTACTCCGCCGTAGCCAAGGGCGGCGCCCAGGAGATCGCCTCCGTTGACGTGGTCAGCCCCACCCAGGTGGCCTTGACCTTCACCAAGCCCCAGCCCGGCTTCGAGAAGAACCTGGCATCCACCACCGGCATGATCGTGGGCAAGAACGGCGTCACTGACACGGCCAGCCTCGCCGCCACCCCTGACGGATCCGGTCCCTACACGCTGGATCCCAGCACGGTGAAGGGCAACAAATACGTCCTGGTGAAGAACAGCAAAAGCCCGGAAGCCGCGAAGTACACCTTCGACAAGGTCATCTTCAGCGTCGTCCAGGACCCGCAGGCCCGGGCAAACGCCCTGGTTTCCGGCCAGGCCGACGTGGCCATGCTGACCTCGAACACCGTTGACTTCGCCAAGTCCAAGGGCGTGGGTGTGACCCAGATCGGCGGCACCGTCAACACCATGATCTCCTTCGACAAGATCGGCAAGACCGCCCCCGCGTTCGCGGAGGAGAAGGTCCGGCAGGCCATCCAGTACGCGATCAACCGCCAGGCCCTGGTGGACGCACTGCACAAGGGTGACATCCCCGCCTGGAACGCCCTGCCCAAGGACTCCGCAGGCTTCAGCAAGGACATAGAAACCACGTTCGCCTACAACCCGGACAAGGCCAAGAGCCTGCTGGCCGAAGCCGGCTACCCGAACGGTTTTGAGTTCACCATCATTGCCAGCGCGCAGACCCAGACGGACCTGCAGGCTGTCCAGAAGGATCTCGCCGCCGTCGGAATCACCATGAACGTGAAGATGGCCTCCTCAACGGATGAAGCCTTCGCCGCCGTGGCCACCACGCCGTTGGGCTACGCGCCGCTGAACTGGGACAACCCGGTTGGCGTGATGTACGGGGCTATCCTGAACGGCTTCACCAACGTGCAGAAGGCCACCGATGAGCAGCTGAACGCGGCCACCGGCGAGCTGGCTGCCGCCAAGGACGACGCCGCCGCCAAGGCCGCGGCCACCAAGCTGAACACCCGGCTGGTGGAATCCGGCTGGATGATCCCGCTGTATGAGGCGCTCACCAACCAGGGCTACAACACCAAGAAGGTGGCGCCGGTGGAGTTCGCCGGCACCAACGCCTACCCGCTCCTCTCGTCCTACAAGCCGGCCAGCTAATACCCCCGAACCTTCCGGACGGCCGCCCCTGGCGGGACGGCCGCCCGGAAAGTTCTGACCGATGGAGGTCACTATGGCACTCTTTATCACCAAGCGCCTGCTGATGGCGTTGGCCACCGTGCTGGTGGTTGCGGTGCTGGCATTCCTGCTGGTGCACGCAATGCCCGGCAGCCCGGGAGCCGTCTCACTCGGCGCCGGCGCCTCCCAGGAAGCGATCGATGAGGTCAACCGTCGGCTCGGCTGGTCCGATCCGCTCCTGGTCCAGTTCTTCAGCTGGCTCGGCGCCGCAGTCCAGGGTGACCTCGGGATCTCGCTCATTGACGGACGCTCCGTGAGCGCGGACCTGGCCAGCCGGCTTCCCGTCACAGCGTCGCTCGCTGCCGGCGCCACCCTGCTCAGCGGAATCCTTGGCATCGCGCTGGGCGTCACCGCGGCTGTCCGGGGCGGCATGGTTGACCGCGTCATCGGCGGCGTAGCCGGCATGGCCGTAGCCCTCCCGGCCTTCTGGATCGGCATCATCTTCGTCTACCTCCTGGCAGTCCAGTCCTCCGTCTTTCCCGCCACCGGCTATGTTCCGTTCGAGGACTCCCCGCAGGACTGGGCGTTGTCCCTCGCGCTGCCGGTGATCACCCTGGCCGTGGGTGGCGGGGCCTTCATTGCCCGCCAGACCAGGGCTTCCATGCTTGAGGCGCTCCAGCAGGAGCACATCCGTACCCTCCGGGCCACCGCCACCCCCACCTGGAAAATTCTGTACGTCCATGCCCTGCGCTATGCCAGCCTCCCGATCGTGGCCGCCATCGCGCTGCAGTTCATTCAGCTTTTCGGCGGCTCCGTCATCGCCGAGCAGCTGTTCGCCATGCCGGGCCTCGGCCAGGCCGTCCAGAACTCCGTCAGCACCCATGACGCCCCGTCCGTGCAGGGCGTGGTGGTGATCGCCACCGTTGTGGTGGTCGCCGTGAACCTGGTGCTGGAACTCGCCACCAAGTTCCTCGACCCGAA
This sequence comes from Pseudarthrobacter sulfonivorans, assembly GCF_014712225.1. Classification (GTDB taxonomy): domain Bacteria; phylum Actinomycetota; class Actinomycetes; order Actinomycetales; family Micrococcaceae; genus Arthrobacter; species Arthrobacter sulfonivorans. The sequence continues at coordinate 125,899 of NZ_JACXBW010000006.1, read as the reverse complement.
GTTGCGTGCCTCATGATCCCCAACACCGCCCCCGCACCTGCGGATGAAACCACGACGGCGGCTGCCGTCCTTCCCCAGACCCCCGGCCAAAGCGCGGCGAAGAAATTCGCAGGCAGCAAGCTCTTCGGCTCACCGGCGAGCATCGCCGGGGTCATCTGGCTGGCCGCGCTGGTGGCCGCCTCCTTGACTGCGCCGCTGTGGCTGCCCTTCAAGACCGAGGACCAGGACTTCACCGCGGTCCTGTCCGGACCCACCGCCGCCCACTGGCTCGGCACGGACGAACTGGGCCGGGACCTCCTGAGCCGCATCTTCGCTTCCGCGGCCGGCACGCTGGGGACGTCGATGATCACGGTGATTGTCGCCGTCGGCCTCGGAACCCTCCTGGCGATGCTGGCCGCAGCTGCCGGTGACCGCGCGGAGAACGTCATCAGCCGCGTCACCGAAATCATGATGTCGCTGCCCGGCACGGTGATCATCCTGGCGGTCATCGGCGCCGTGGGAACCAACATCCCGCTGATCATGGGAATCCTGGGCGTGCTGATCTCGGCGGGCATCTACCGCGTGATGCTGGGCCAGGCGAAGTCCCTGCAGTCCCAGCTGTATGTGGACGCAGCCAAGGTGGACGGCATGGGCATGGCCGGCATCAGCCTCCGCCATGTGCTGCCCGGCCTGACCAACACCATCGTGGTGCAGGCGGCCCTGATCTTTGCCGTCGGCATGCTCATCCAGGCCGGTTTGGCGTTCATCGGCTTTGGCCCGCCCATCCCGGAACCGAGTTGGGGCGGCATGATCCAGGGCGCCTCGCAGCACGTCTACGACGCACCCTGGCTGATGGTGCCCACCGGTGCCGTGCTGGCACTGACAGTCCTGGCCGCCAACGCGATCGGCAACGCCCTCGGCAAGGCACCCAACGCCACAGCCTCGCACCTGCCCTCCGCCGCCGCCCGGCGCCAGCGGGCCAAATCCGTCGCCGCGATCGCCGCAGCTGCGCCGGCACCGAAAGACTCAGCGAAGGACACACTCAGCGTCCGCAACCTTTCCGTAGGTGTGGACAACGGGGTCCGGCTCGTCACGGACGTTTCCTTCGACGTCGAACCCGGCACGGTTCTGGGCCTGGTGGGCGAGTCAGGCTGCGGAAAGACCATGACGGCGCTGTCGCTGCTGGGACTGCTGCCCTCCGGAGTGTCCGTGGCTGAAGGACAGATCCTCTGGAACGGCACGAACCTGGCCGCGGCCACCGAGAAGGCCATGGAAGGCATCCGTGGCCGCGAGGTGGCACTCATCTCGCAGGAACCCATGCGCGCCCTGGACCCCATGTTCACGGTGGGCTACCAGCTCACCGCCGCTATTCGCCGGCTCCGCGGGACGGGCAGGGCCGATGCGAAGGCCGAAGCCCTGGGCCTGCTGGAAAAGGTGGGCATCGTGGACGCCGCGCGCATCCTCAAGACCTACCCGCACCAGATCAGCGGCGGCATGGCCCAGCGCGTGGCCATCGCCCTGGCGCTCTCCGGACGGCCCCGCCTGCTCGTGGCAGACGAACCTACCACCGCGCTGGACGTCACCGTGCAGGCCGAGATCCTCTCGCTGCTGCGCAGCCTGGTGAAGGACACCGGAATGTCGGTGGTCATGGTCACCCACGACCTCGGCGTGGTGGCCGACCTTTGCGACCAGGTGGCCGTCATGTACGCGGGCCAGGTGGTGGAGAACGGCCGGACGGACAGCATCCTGGACAACCCGCGCCACCCCTACACCCTGGCCCTGCTGGCCGCGGACCCGCACGCCAACCATGCCGCGGACATGCCGGAACGGCTGGCCACCATCACCGGCCAAGTTCCGCAGCCCAAGGACTGGCCCAGCACGTGCCGGTTCGCCTCCCGCTGCCAGTTTGCCGGTTCCGCCTGCACGGTCCCCGTCCCGCTGCTGCCCTCAGGCGCCGGCGACGGCGTGGTGCGCTGCGTCAAAGCCGACGAACTCGCCGTCGTAGGCCTGGACTGGGTGGCGACGGACATCCCCGCCCGCCACGTATTGAGCCTGTCTGAAACCCGGACTGTTGAAAAGGATCACGCATGAGCACCGCAACCTCGGTCCGCCCTGAAGCACCGCTGCCCGCTGCCGACCGGCCGCTGCTGGAGGTCAAGGACCTGGTGGTCCGCTACGGCCGGGGCCGCACGGCAGCCGCGGCTCCAGCCGCCGTCGACGGCGTGAGCTTCAGCATCGCACCCGGCGAAACCGTGGGGCTGGTGGGGGAGTCCGGCTCGGGCAAGTCGACCATCGGCAAGGCGATCCTGGGCCTGCAGAAGGTTTCCGGCGGGTCCATCACCTACCAGGGCAGGGACATCACCTCAGCCGGCGCATCCCAGCGCAGGGCTTTGGGCGGGGACCTGCGGGCCGTCTTCCAGGACCCCAACTCGTCGCTGAATCCTCGGAACACCGTGGGCTCCTCGCTGGCTGAACCGCTCCGGCTCCGCGGCGTGAACGCGGCCGAAGCCTGGCAGCGCGCCGGGGACATGCTGGAACGCGTGGGCCTGCCCCGCGAGGCCGTTGACCGGTACCCGAGCCAGTTCTCCGGCGGCCAGCGCCAGCGCATCTCCGTGGCACGCGCCCTCATCTGCGACCCCAGCCTGGTGGTCTGCGACGAAGCCGTAAGCGCACTGGACCTCTCCACCCAGGCCCAGGTGCTGAACCTCCTGGCCGACCTGCGGGACGAGCGCGGCCTGGGCTACCTGTTCATCGCCCACGACATCGCCGTGGTCCAGTTCCTGGCCCAGCGCGTCGTGGTCCTCTACCGCGGCCAGGTAATGGAAAGCGGACCTGCATCCGCAGTCACCGAGAACCCCAAGCATCCGTTCACGCAGGCCCTCGTGGCAGCGTCCCCGGTGCCGCGGCCCGCAGAACAGGCAGCACGCCGCCAGGCCCGCGAGTCCCTCGGCGTCCGGACCGGAGCGGCCGCCACTCCCGGTCCGGGAGGGTGCCCCTTCCGGCTCCGCTGCCCCCTGGCCACCGACCTCTGCCGCGACGAACGCCCGGCCCTGCGCACCGCGGGCGGCTCCGACGTCGCCTGCCACTACGCCTGATGACCCCCGGATCGGAGCAACCCATGGCAGAGCAGCAACGGCCCCATGAAACGGATGGAACCGGCGACCGGATTGTCATGCTGGGAGTCAACGGAGGGCCGGTGCTCAGCCTCGGCGAGGCCAAGCCCGCCCTTGCCCTCGTGGTCAATGATGTGGTGTACCTCGTTGATTGCGGCCTGGACACAGCCCGTCAGCTGGTCAATGCCGAATTGGGATTCACCCGGGTACGGGAGGTTTTCATCACGCACCACCATCTGGACCACACCTCCGGGCTGCCCGGGCTCCTGCTGCACGGCTGGACAGCCCGGCCGCCCCTTCCCGGCATCAACATTTGGGGGCCGCCCGGGACAAAACAAAAAGCAGTGAACCTCCTCGACGGCTTCGAGGACGAAATCGCTCTGTTCCAGGCTGGTGGCGGCTTTGGTACTTTCACGGCGCCGGAGGGACATGACGTGGAAGCGCCCCGGGAGGGCGGCATCGTCCACGTCATGGAAGACGACAACGTGCGCGTGGATGCCACCCGGGTTTTCCACGGTCCGGAAGTAGCCGACGCTTACGCCTACCGGTTCACTGTCAAAAGCACAGGCAAGGTAGCCGTGTTTTCCGGCGACACCGCCGCTCCGGACGCAAACCTTCTCGCGCTTGCCCAAGAGTGCGACGTTCTGGTCCATGAGACCCAGGACAACAGCGCTATCGAGCGCATTGCTGCCGGCCTTGCCCACCCTTGGGGAGAGGAGCTGAAGAAGCACCTTTTCGAAGCGCACTCAAGCGTCCTGGACCTCCCTGCCGTTGCCCTGGCGGCCCGGGCAAGGAAACTGGTGTTCAGCCACTACACGCCTGTCGCGCACCCGCCGGCCACCTGGCTCGCGATGGCAACTCCTGCGGCAGAAGCCATCGGCTACGAGGGTGAGATTATCGCCCCGAGCGCCCTGGACGTCATACCGCTTTAGCCGGACGCGCATCTCCTATGACTGCCGCTTCCTGCAGAACTGAAACCCGCTACATAGAACGGAACACCACCCCATGCCACTGGCACCCTGGCAAGCAGCCATGATCACCCCGGACGAAGACTTCGACGGCGCCCCGCTCCTGCGCAAGGAATTCCAGTTGGATGAGGGGCACGGCGCAGTGGCCAATGCGACGCTCCGGGCCACCGCCTTCGGCGTCTACGAAGCCCTGATCAACGGGGTCCCGGTGGGCGAGGACGTGCTGAGCCCCGGCTGGAGCTCCTACGAGTGGCGGCTCCGCTACCGCAGCTACGACGTAACTTCGCTGGTGCAGCCCACCACCGTCCTCGGGGTGTCGCTGGGCAACGGCTGGTACCGCGGACGCCTCGCCTGGCATGGCATGTCCAACCTCTATGGTGATGAGCTGGGCTTCTTCGGGCAGTTGGACATCGAATTCGAGGACGGGCACGTCCAGACCGTTGCCTCGGACGCCTCCTGGCAGTCCGGCCCCTCCGCCACCACCTTCAACGACTTATACGACGGGCAGACGATCGATGCCCGCCGGAACCAGCCCGGCTGGGCGGTGCCGGGCTTCGGCGCCGGCACGACTGCCGCCTGGGCCGGGGTGCACGCGCTCGAGTTCGACGCCGGACGGCTGGCGGAGCCGGTGGGCCCGCCCGTCGTGCGCACCGCCGTCGTCAAACCCCAGGAAATCTTTACCTCGCCCGCCGGCAAGACGCTGGTGGACTTCGGCCAGAACCTGGTGGGCTGGCTCCGGTTCACCGTCCAGGGCGAAGCAGGGCACGCCATCACGGTCCGGCACGCGGAAGTGCTGGAGGACGGCGAGCTGGGTGTCCGCCCCCTGCGCTCGGCCAAGGCCACGGACACGTTCATCCTGTCCGGCGGCGAGGACTTCTTCGAGCCCACCAAAACGTTCCACGGCTTCCGCTACGCAGAGGTCTCCGGCTGGCCGGGTACGTTCACAGCGGACTCACTGGAGGCCGTGGTGGTCCACTCCGAGCTGGAGCGCACCGGCACCTTCGAATGCTCCAACGACCTCGTCAACCAGCTGCACCGCAACATCGTCTGGGGGCTCCGGGGCAACTTCCTGGACCTGCCCACGGACTGCCCGCAGCGGGACGAACGGCTCGGGTGGACCGGCGACATCGCCGTCTTCGCGCCCACCGCGGCGTTCCTCTACAACGTCAAGGGCTTCCTCCAGGACTGGCTCCTGGACCTCGCGGCCGAGCAGAAGGCGGCCGACGGCCTGGTGCCCATCACCGTCCCGGACGCCCTGAAGTACTGCCCGCAGCCGCCCGAGTTTCCCGCGCCGGAATCCTCCGCGCTGTGGAGCGAAGCTTCCGTGTGGGTTCCGTGGGCGCTGTGGGAAGCGTACGGCGATGACACCGTGCTGAAGAACCAGTACGAATCCATGACCACGCATACCCGCCGGGTGGAGGGGCTGCTCTCATCCACCGGGCTTTGGGACACGGGCTTCCAGTTCGGTGACTGGCTGGACCCGGACGCCGATCCGGACAAGCCGTGGGACGCGAAGGCCGACACCGGCGTCGTGGCCACCACGTGCCTGTTCCGCACCGCGTCCATCACCGCCCAGACGGCACGGCTGCTGGGACACCAGGACGACGCCGAGTACTTCGGGCAGCTCGCCGCGCGGGTCCGGGCCTCGTTCCTGGAGCACTACGTGGCCGCCGACGGCACCATCCACAGCGACTGCACCACGGTCTATGCCCTCGCGATTTCCTTCGGCATCCTGCCCGGCGCCGAGCAGGTGGACTTCGCCGGGGAGCGCCTCGCCGAGCTGGTCCGGAGGAACGACTACCGCGTGTCCACCGGCTTCGCCGGCACCCCGTTCATCACCGGCGCCCTCACGGACACCGGCCACAGCGAGGACGCCTACCGCCTGCTCCTGGAACAGGGCTGCCCGTCATGGCTGTACCCGGTGACCATGGGCGCCACCACCATCTGGGAGCGCTGGGACTCCATGCTGCCGGACGGCACCATCAACGCCGGCGAGATGACCAGCTTCAACCACTACGCCCTCGGCGCCGTGGCGGACTGGCTGCACAAGGGGGTGGGCGGCATCAGCCCGCTCGCACCGGGGTACAGCAAGGTGCGGATCGCGCCGGTGCCCGGCGAGGGCATCGAGTGGGCCAAAACGTCCTTGAAGACGCCGCACGGAACCGTCCGCGTGGAATGGAAGCTCGACGACGGCGCCCTCCACCTCGAGGCGACGGTACCTGGGGGAGTGGAGGCCGACGTCGTACTTCCGGGCGGTGAGACCCGCAGCATCGGCGGCGGCACGCACAGCTTCACCGCGCCCGCCGCGCTTGCCATCCCGGCGGGGGCGTAGGCGCCGTGACGGCTTTGGGGAGAGCCTCCGCGGACCTGCTCGTCGTGGACAATGACTACGCCGGCGACCCTGACGGCTTTGTTGCCCTGGCCCACATCCTTCTGCGGGCCGGGCCGGGTGGTGCCGTACTGGTTACCACGTCACCCTTGGATCCGGGACTGGCCCCACTGGCAGGTGCGGACCCGGCAACTACAGCTACCGGTGGCCGGGAACTCGCCGGGCACCTCGTCGAGCTGATGGAGCGACATGATGTGCGGGTCGTTGCCGGCGCGGAGTCCACTGGGGTTACTGAGGAGCAGGTCAGCGCTGCGGCGCGAGCGATCGTTGAGATGTCCGCGCGCTTTGACCGGACCACGGTGCTGTGCGGGGGACCACTGACTAACGTTGCTGCTGCCCTCCGGCTGGACCCTTCGCTCCGTGACAGGGCAACGCTGGTGTGGGTGGGCGGCACGCTGGCTGAGCCGGGCGGGGGAGAGTACAACTCGGACACCGATCCTGACGCGGTGGCGCAGGTACTGGCATCGGGGATGCCAGTTGTCCGGGTTCCCTTCGAGGAGTACACAGCAATGACCGTTGCGGCGGATGCCGTGAAGAACGACCTTGCTGCCGCCTCGCCGGTCGGCTCGTGGCTGGCGGAGCGCCTGGTCGACGTGCCCCCGTTCGTGCAACTGGGCGGGACGCTAAATCTTGGTGACAGTGTCCTCGTGCCGTTTGTGCCGGGTCACGACTCACATTCAATTCGTGTTCTACCGGGATCGGTGGTCCATCATCAGGTCGACAGGTCCGGGTTGTGGGGCGATTTGATCCGGCGCCTCGCGGCGCACGGGTAGCCGGTGCAGTGCCTGTGAGTTGTTAGCGGCCGGCCGCTGGGAGCCGCTGGATTTGCTCTGCGGCGTCCTGCTTTTGCGCGGAATTCCGCCAGGAAGCGCCTGCTGCGTTGGGACGCGCAGCCCAACCCTGGATGAAAGAAGCGCCCGAAACCGTGTAGTTAGAGCTCCCGCTTAGTCGCCGGCGGCGTCTCGTCCGCGGCGCACGATCAGCGGGTCCGGCTCGTACACTACCGAGGGGTCCTTGTCGACGTAGTCGAACTGGTTGAGGAAGAAGCGCATGGCGTTGATCCGCCCCCGCTTCTTGTCATTGGACCTGATGGTGGTTCATTCGATATTCAACAGGCAACCGGCGGGGCTGTTGGATGCGTGGATATGCTGTTCTCGGAGCCGGTGTTACGCGCAGATGGAGCTTCGGAAAGGCTCGTCCGATTTTCTGCACCGGATTGCATTCTGCAGGAGGAAAGGCCCAGACAAAGGCCGGCGACTGTGCAGACGGCGGGAAGCCGGATACCCATAAAGCCCCAATGGCCGACCCTCTTCGAGAAGGTGTTCCCGTAAGCCGTCCGGCGATCTGTTGACCCGAAACGGATGAGCTACTCGTCCTCAGAAACCTCGTCGTTTGCCGTTTCCTCAATCCAGTCGATTGCCTCATCTGAGAGGAAAAATTGCCCCGGAGCGCTGTCCCCGACCCAGGATGCATCTGCCGTAGGTGTGCCTGCCACAGCCGTGATCTGATCAAGGATGTTCGACGGCACGACGTCACCGTTGTTGTTGATCAACCATTGCTGGGTTGACGGGTCCATCTTTGGCCACCACTCCTCAATGCGCATGGCCTTATCTTGGCACGGCGCCAAGCCGTCCGATAGCGGGTCAATTTTGCTGGCGCTCATTGAGGGACGGCAAAGCGCCTTAATTTTTGAAGGGGTTCACTGTTCCAAAACGGCAACCCTGACCGGGCTAAGAACCTATCCGAAAAGCGTTAAGCAGCGACGTGACTGTGTACCGAGCCAAGCGACGAAGCGATCCTGAACGGCGTCGTCCCCACGGCGGGTTTCCGCAGAAAGACACCTCTTTGCAGCGGTTCGCCCCGAACACCACGATTGTGGAGTTTGCCGATAAATGGCGGCGTTGTGTGATCGCTATCTGTCGCATGACTGCCCCCCGGAGCTGACTTGTATCGCTAGGGTTTCGAGGCGCGGAGGTTTCGAGACACCCAGTTGATGCGAAGCGTGATCCGACCGCTCGACCCTTCAGCGCTAGGTGCGGGGCTCGGGAACGATGAGGACCGGCCGCTGTTGTTGGTGGGTCAGAGTCACAGGCACGGCCCCTTCGAGGGTCCTGTCCAGCCAAGCAAGGGTTCCTGGCCTGCCTGCCCCGACGATGAGCAATGCTGCATCGGTGTTCTCCGCCAAACGGTTAAGGGCCTTGGGAACGTCGCCGTTGATCATGCGGAAGGACCACGTTTCCCCTGGTTTCCCGAGAATGGCTTCAAGCTTCCGTTGCAGGTGCCCCGACGGGTATTCGGCTTCTTCATTGACGCTTGGGTCCAGGGAAAGAGCTGTGCGTTGGTTCCCCGGCGCCCATTCGGTGAGGTAGCTGGCCGGATCGACGAACGCACAGATGAGATGCACTTTCAGGGCGGCCGCGAGGGCTGCAGCAGTCCGGATCAGGTGCTCAGAGAAGTTCCAATCGACGCCGAGAATAATGGGGCCGTCGGGCCAGTCCTCATCGGGCATGGGAGCTTCTCAGCAGCGACCCGGCAGCGATAAGCAGGGCGATTCCGGTGGCGGCGGCCATGGCTGCAGTCATGGCGTTGAATGAGCCAAGCCATGCGGCGATCGCCGGGCCTGCTGCCGGGGCGAGGGCGGTGACGACTGTGAGGGGTGCAGCGAAGCTGCCTTGAAGGGTGCCCAGGCTGGTTGCTCCCCACCGATCGGCGACGATTGTCGCCTGCAGGAGTGTCTCTGGCAGCCACGGGACGGCTCCGGCGAGCATCCCGGCCCCGATCAGCAGCGGGACCGACCCCGGCAGGAGGGCGAGCAGGAGGAGGGCGCCGGTAGCGGTTCCGGTGACGACTGTGATGCGGGCTTTGGCGGGGATGGCGGCGAAGAGCAGGCGGCCGCCGACTTGTCCTGCACCGACCAGTCCAAGGCCAAGGGCGGCGGCGGTGTAGTCGGCTCCTTTTTCCATGAGGAGAGGGATGATGTTCAGCGTCACGGTATACAGGCCGAGGCAGAGCAGGACCATGAGGGCCTGCAGGCCCACGAAGCCAGGACTGCGGCGGATGCCGCGGACCAGTGCCCGCTCCTCGATCAGCAGGGCGCCACGGCTCACGTGCTGCCAGGACCGGTTGAGGCATCGGGCGTGCAGCGGCACGGTCACGGCACCGAACAATCCGGCGAGGACGAGGAAGGCTCCGCGCCACCCGACCGCGTTGCAGACGGAAGCGGTGAGCGGCGCGAAGATGGTGGACGCGAATCCTGCCACGAGGGTCAGGATGGTCAGCGGCCGGACCCGGGCGGGGCCGTACCAGCGGCTGATCACGGTGAACGCCGGTTGGTAGAGCACCGCGGCCTGTGCCGTGCCGGCCAGCAGCCAGGCCGCCGCGAACCAGGGCAGGTTCGGTGCCAGCCCCACGAGCACCAGAGCGAGCACTCCGACCAGCGATCCCGCGATCATCAGGTTGCGCGGGCCGGTCCCGTCCAGGATCCTGCCGACGGTGATCCCGGCCACCCCGGAGACCACCAGCCCGGCCGAAAAGGCCCCGGTGACAAGGGCAGGGTCCCAGCCGGTGTCAGCACTGATGGGCCGGACCGCTGCCAGCAGTGCGTAGTAGAGCACGCCCCGCCGGTGACTTGGGTGACGCACAGGACGGCCAACCCGCCGCGGGGTGGCCCCTCCGCGGCCAGTGTCCGTGACGGCGCCGGGGCGGACATGGCTAGTTCCCGGTGAGCTCCGTGAAGAGGGCCTGGACCCGGGCTTTGATATCGTCCCGTACCAGGCGCATGCGTTCCATGCCTTCGATTCCGCGTTCGGAGGGCTCGTCCGTTTCCCAGACCTCGAAGCGCTTCCCTTCGCGCGGTTCAAGCTTGGCTTCGGTGCCCAGGACGATGACGGCGTCCACGGTGTCCAGGACCTCGTCGGTGACCGGTTTGGGGTGTTCGCCGGTGACGTCGATGCCCAGTTCGGTCAGGGACTCCACTGCCTGCGGATTCAGGGACTTGGCTGGCTTGGTGCCGGCTGAATAGACAGCAATGGCGTCTCCTGCGAGGTCACGCATGAGGCCTGCGGCGAGTTGGGATTTGCCGCCGTTCTTGCTGCACACGAACAGCACGGACGGAGTCTTTTCTTGGGTCATGAGTGGGTTGTTTCCTTTGTGAGTGGGACGGCGGGAAGTGAAGCAACGAGGTTTTTGACCCGTTCGTGGATCTGGTCCCGGATGTCCCGGACGATTTCGAGGGGCTGGTCGGCCGGGTCGGGCAGGTCCCAGTCCTCATAGCGTTTGCCGGGGTAGATCGGGCAGGAATCCCCGCACCCCATGGTGATGACCACGTCGGAGGCACGGACGACATCATCGGTCAGCGGCTTGGGATAGTTCCTGGTCAGGTCCAGGCCCATCTCGGCCATCACGGCCACGACGCTCGGATCCAGTTCGGCCGCGGGCAGGGACCCGGCGGACCGGACGTGGATCCTGCCCTTGGCTTCGACGGTGAGCAGGGCGGCGGCCATCTGGGAGCGTCCGGCGTTCTGCACGCAGACAAACAGGACCTCAGGCACCTCGGAGCCTACTGCTCCCTTGGACTTGGCCAGGGCTGCCAGCCGGTCGTTGGCGAAGTGTTCGGTGGTGGTGGGCAGGTACGCGTTGATTTTCGCGGTCCGGGCCAGTGCCGTGTAGGACTCGAAGAGGTAGCGTTCGACGGTTTCGGCGGCGAAGATCCCGGCGAACCGCTCGGCGAGCCGTTCACTGATGCGGTGCAGGAGCTCGGTGTTGTCCTGCAGGCCAAGGCCGGTGTCGCGGTGTTCAGTCATGACAGCTCTCCAAGGGGTTTTTCGTTGACCGGGTCAGTTGTTGGTGCCGGAGCGGCCGTGGGCGAGGCCGGTGGGGAAGCCCACCAGCACCGGTTCGGGTGCGGTGCAGCATCCGGACTCCGCGGGGGCGGATGCAGTGGCGGGGACGTCGCAGCTGGTGCCGGCGTCGGTGGAGCAGACCCCGGTCTCGGGAAGTTCGAGGTGGACGGTGTCGGCTGATTCTTGGTCGCCGGCGAGGGCGGCAGCGACGGAGCGGACCTGTTCGTAGCCGGTGGCCAGCAGGAAGGTGGGCGCACGGCCGTAGGACTTCATCCCGACGATGTAGAAGTCGTTGTCCGGGTGGGCGAGGAGTTTTGCGCCGTGTGGCGGGACGGTGCCGCAGGAGTGGAATTCGGGGTCGATGAGCGGGCCCAGTTCCATGGGCGCTTCGACGGCGGGGTCCAGGTTGAGGCGGAGTTCGCGCAGGATGTTCAGGTCCGGGCGGAAGCCGGTGCAGGGAATGACGATGTCGGCTTCCAGGGTACGGCCATCCACGGCTTCGACCGTCACTCCGGAATCGATGCTCTTCAGGGTGCTGATGCCGAACCCGGTGTGCAGTTCGATTTTTCCGGCTTCCACGAGGCGGCGGACCCGGGCGCCGAGCTGGCCGCGCGCGGGCAGCCCGTCGAGGTCGCCGCCGCCGTAGACCTTGTCCGCTGTTGCGCCCCGGACTGCCCACAGGATCCGGGTGTCCGGCTCTTCTTTGGTGAGGTCGGCGAGATTGATGAGGGTGTTGGCGGCGGAGTGTCCGGCACCAACGACGAGGACGCGGCGGCCGGCGAAGGCGGCGCGGTCGCGGCCGGTGACGTCGGGCAGCGGCGTGGAGATGCGGTCCTGTGCTGCTTCTTCGCCGATGGCGGGCAGGCCCGAGGTGCCGAGCGGGTTGCGGGTGGACCAGGTGCCGGAGGCGTCGATGACTGCTGCCACGGTGTGGTCGCGGGTTTCGCCGTCGCTGTGCTCGACCCGCACTACGAAGGGTGTGGTGTTGCGGCCCTTGATGTGGGTCTTGTCCAGGCCCTGCCGGGTGACGGCGGGGACCCGGGCTCCGGTCTGCAGACGCGAGGCGATCTGGGGAAGGGCGGCCAGGGGTGTCAGGTAGTTGTCGATCAGTTCCCCGCCGTAGGGCAGGGCTGTGGGCCGGGGTGCTTCCCAGCCGGCTGCCTCGAGGAGGCGGACGGCCGCGGCGTCGGTGTTGAACCGCCACGGTGAAAAGAGACGGATGTGGCGCCACTGTTCAATGGCCGCCCCCGGCGACGTGCCGGCTTCAAGGATCAGCGGTTCCAGTCCCCGTTCGAGTAGGTGGGCCGCGGCGGCCAGGCCAATGGGCCCGGCGCCGATCACGGCGACCGGAAGGTTCTTCGCTGAATCCATGGTGTCCTCTTTCATCCGTAGTGGTGGTGCGATTGTGGTTGGGGAGCACCTGCCGGCCGGTGGGCCGGCAGGCGCCCGGGGATGGTGGTTAGCAGCAGTCCTCGTCGTCACAGCAACCTGAGTCGCCGCAGCATCCGTTGGTCATGAAGCTCACCCCCTCCCGTGTTCCCGGTTTAGGCGTGGATGGGTTCTTCGACTAACGCCGTGGCGATGCTGTCCGCGTCGTCCAGGGCAGCGAGGTAACGTTCGGCGTCCAGGGCCGCGGCGCAGCCGGTGCCGGCGGCCGTGATGGCCTGGCGGTAGCGGTGGTCCACGGCGTCGCCGCACGCGAACACCCCGGAAAGGTTCGTGACCGTGGTGGGCGCGTCGACCTTGATGTAGCCCCCGGCGTCCAGGTCCACCTGCCCTGCCACCAGTTCGGTCCGGGGGACGTGGCCGATCGCCACGAAGATCCCGGTGGCGGCCTGCTCGCGGGTCTCCCCGTTGCGGGTATCGGTGAGGGTCACGCCGGTGACCTTGGTGTCGCCGTGGATGGCGGTGATGGCGGAGTTCCAGGCGAAGCTGATCTTCGGGTTGTCTTTGGCCCTCTGGGCCATGATGCGGGAGGCCCGCAGTTCGCCCTTGCGCACGACGACGGTCACGGACTTCCCGAATCGGGTCAGGAAGGTTGCCTCCTCCATGGCGGAGTCCCCGCCGCCGACGACGATGATGTTCTGTTCGCGGAAGAAGAACCCGTCGCAGGTGGCGCACCAGGACACGCCGTGGCCGCTGAGCTTCTTCTCCTCGGGCAGGCCGAGTTCCTTGTAAGCGGAGCCGGTGGCCAGGATGACCGCCGGGGCCTGGTGGGTTTCCCCGCCGCCGGTGACCACGGTCTTCAGGTGGCCCTTCAGGTCAACGGAAGTGACGTCGTCGAATACGACCTTGGCGCCGAATTTCTCGGCCTGTTCCTGCAGCCCGTCCATCAGTTCGGGCCCCTGGATGCCGCCGGGGAAGCCGGGGAAGTTTTCCACCTCGGTGGTGTTCATCAGGGCACCTCCCGCGGTGACCGATCCGGCCAGCACGAGTGGTTCGAGGCCGGCGCGGGCGGCGTAGATGGCTGCGGTGTACCCGGCGGGGCCGGAGCCGATGATGATCAGCTGTTCGTTGCTCATGGGCGTGTTCCTTCAGGGGCCGGGTTACTTGGCGGCCGGGATCAGGGAGTCGATCAGGCCCTCGATGCGGGTCTTGATCTCATCGCGGATGGGGCGGACGGACTCGACGCCCTTGCCGGCCGGGTCTTCCAGCACCCAATCCTCGTAGCGCTTGCCCGGGAAGTACGGGCATTCATCGCCGCAGCCCATGGTGATCACCACGTCGGACTCCTTGACGGCTTCGGTGGTGAGGACCTTGGGGACCTCGGCGGACATGTCGATCCCGAGCTCGGCCATGGCCTCAACGGCGGAGGGGTTGATCTTGTCGGCGGGCTGGGAGCCCGCGGAGCGTACCTCGATCTGGCCCTTGCCGTGGGTGGTAAGGAACGCGGCGGCCATCTGGGAGCGGCCGGCGTTGTGGACGCAGACGAACAGGACGGAAGGCTTCTTGGCGGTTTCGGTGCTCACGGGGTCACTCCTGGATCAGTTGGTGGATCGGTTCGGGTTGAAGCCGTCGCGCCCACACATCTGCGTCTTGATATTGATGTTGATCGATGTATGGAGTATCGGACGATTGATTGATGATTGTCAATATATAGAGCGGTGCTCCCGCGGATTCCTTTTGCCTGGCTGGGTTCACCAGCAGACGGAACGGCGCTTATCAGGCGGCGTGCAGCCGGGGCGCGAGGTCGTTGATGCGGTGGGAAATGTCGTTGAAGGCGTACTCAAAGGCCTCCTCGGTGTTGATCCGCAAGGGGTCCGGCACCGACCAGTGGACGGCGCGGAAGTTAGTGATTTCCTCATGGGCGTTATCGCAGACAGTGACGACGAAATCACCGCCCGTGATGCCATCCAGTTTCCGGGGCGGAACTTCCGGCAGGTCCATGCCATGGCGGCGTGCCACATCGATGGCGCCCTGGGCGATGCGGTCAGCCGGGTGGGTCCCGGCGGAGGTGGAGGGAATGTCGCTGACCTGGCGCCAGAGGGCGGCGGCCAACTGGGAGCGTGCGCTGTTCCGCGTGCAGACAAACAGGATGCGGGTGGCGGCGTGTTCGATGCCGGGCGCTAGTCCTTCCAGGGCGCCGGCGGCCAGGCGGATGTAGCTGCGGCGCTTGTCCGCCTCGGAGCGGTGCCGGGTCGCCAGGCCCGCTCCCTCAAGGGCGCGCAGGTGGTGGGACAGCAGGTTCGAGGGCATGCCCAGTTCGGTCTGCAGTTCCGTGGGCGAGAAATCGCCGAGCGTCAGCAGGTCGACAATGCGCAGCCGCGCCGGATCGGCGAGGGCTGCATGCTTGGCGACCCGCGACTGGAACACATCTGCTGATTCAGTACTCATTGAGTCAATTTTGACTGAGTTAATATCTTGAGTCAAGCTTGGTGCCATGACTACAAACCAGCCTCCGTTGTGGCGCCGCGCCGTCGCCGAACTTCTGGGCACCAGCCTGCTCGTGACGATCATCGTGGGTTCAGGGATCATGGCCCAGCAGCTTTCCCCCAACGACGTCGGTCTGCAGCTGCTGCAGAACAGCACTGCCACGGTGCTGGGCCTGACGGTCCTGATCCTGGTCTTCGGGCCGGTCAGCGGAGCGCACTTCAACCCCGTCGTTTCGCTCGTGGACTGGCTTCTGGGCCGGCGCAGCGGCAGGGGCCTGACCCTGCCGGAGCTCGGGGCGTACATTGTCGCCCAGGCGATCGGGGCCATCAGTGGCTGCGTGGTTGCGAATGCGATGTTTGAGGTCGGAACGTCGATCTCGGGCAAGGACCGTGCCACCGGCGGGCACCTGCTCGGTGAAGTCGTTGCCACCGCCGGTCTGATCCTGCTGATCTTCACCCTCGCGGCCACCAAGCGGGGTGTCCTGGCCGCACCGGCCGTCGGCGCCTACATCGGGGCCGCATACTGGTTCACGTCCTCGACTTCCTTCGCGAACCCCGCCGTGACGGTCGGCCGGATCTTTTCCGACACCTTCGCCGGGATCGCCCCTGCCTCCGTGCCCGCGTTCGTCCTAGCGCAGCTCATCGGCGCCGCGGCAGGGCTGGGTCTGGTACTCCTCTTCTTCCCCTCCGCCGGCCGCGCCGCCGATAACGTGGTGCTCCCGCACGAGGCGGACAAGGTAAAGTCCTAGCCCCGACAAACCGGCGCCCCTGCGCTTATTGATGGATGTCAATATAAGCGCATAATGGGTAGATGAATTTGCTGCCCGTTCTTGAGCCAACCACGGACACCACCTGCTGTCCGCCGGCAGAAGACACTGCCCTGGGCGTCAAGGAGGCCAAGCAGCAGGCGCTGGTTTTCAAGGCCCTCGCTGACCCGAACCGGCTCCGACTGCTCTCCATCATCAAGGCCTCCCCCTCCGGGTCGACCTGCGTGTGCGACCTCACGGAGCCTTTGGACCTGGGCCAGCCGACAGTGTCCCACCACCTCAAAGTCCTGGTCGAAGCGGGCCTGCTGCAACGCGAAAAGCGCGGCACTTGGGCCTACTTCTCCCTTGCCCCCGGCGCGTTGGACCGCGCAGCAAACCTCCTGGCCAACCTGTGACGCCCACACTGACCGTGCGGGCCATGGAGCCGGCGGACTGGCAACAGGTGCAGGGCATTTATCAGGAAGGCATCGACACCGGGAACGCGACGTTCGAAGCGTCCGCCCCGGATTGGGAGCACTTCGACCGGTCCAGGCTCCCCGGGCACCGCCACGTGGCAGCCTCTGCCGACGGCACGGTCGTGGGCTGGGCGGCGGTCTCGCCCGTATCAGCCCGCCCGGTATACGCCGGCGTGGTCGAACACTCCGTGTACGTCGCATCCTCTGCCCGGGGACTGGGCATCGGCGAAGCCCTGCTCCAGGCACTCATCGAGTCGACCGAGAACGAGGGCATCTGGACCATCCAGGCCAGCGTCTTCCCCGAGAACGAAGCAAGCCTCAAACTCCACCTGTCCACCGGCTTCACCATCGTCGGCCGCCGGCAGCGCATCGCCCGCATGACCCACGGGCCGCTCAAGGGCCAGTGGCGTGACACCCTCCTGATCGAACGCCGCTCACCCGGCATCTAAATCCAGCCAGCGCCGGGAGGAAATGTGGAGCCGACAAAGGACGAGATCCTTACCGGATACGGACGGGCACGGGACGACCTGGATAGGTGGCTGGCCGAGGCCACCGCCGCGGACCTTCGCAGTAAGAGCAACGGCACGAAGTGGACCAATGAAGAGCTGCTCTTCCACATGGTTTTCGGCTACATGGTGGTCCGTGCGCTGCTTCCGCTGGTCCACCTCATTAGCCGTCTTCCCGCGCCCGTCGGGAAGGGGTCCGCCGCGCTCCTGAATGCGGGCACGCGCCCTTTTGACATCATCAATTACTGGGGCTCCCGCAGCGCAGCGGTGTACTTTAACCGGCGGAGGATGGCCCGGAAACTCGAGAAAACCATCTACGCCATCACCCGCACCCTGGAGCGCGAGAGCCCAGCGTCGCTGTCCAGGTCCATGGCGTTCCCGGACCGGTGGGATCCATTCTTCGCGCCCAGCATGACGCTCAACGATGTCTACGCGTACCCGACAAAGCACTTCGACTTTCATGGCCGGCAACTCAGCCTGACCCGCCCAACCCCATAAACTGCACGACTGCCGGTTACCTGATCGGACCCGCGTTCTCAGCTGGTCGTCGCCCCTTTTTACGACTGTGCGCTGGTCAGATGATGTGACTCGTGCTCCGGCACGATGATAGGAACGATGCGTACCAGGACGACCATGGCAACCAGTTCAACGAGTGTCTGGGTGACGACAGCCAGCGGGGCGATGCTCAGCGCCGGCGGCAGGGCCAGGGCCAGTGGGAGGACGACGAGGGAATTGCGGGTGGTCGTGGAGAAGATAACGGCCCGGGTGCCCGGGACGTCGAGGCGGACCGCCCGTCCTGCAATTTTTCCAATGATGACGGCCATGACGACGAAGGCCACGTAGAGGGGAATAACACGGGTGAGATTGAGGACCTGGGAGCCCACTGCCGCGATCTGTGATCCGATCACGACCGCGAGAGTGACCATCATCAGAGGCACCATCGCACCAGCCATGACCTGCTCTATGGCTTGACCTGCACGGTGGCGGCGGGCGATAGCCTGCACTGTGGCGGCGGCGGCCAGGGGCAGCACGATCAGCAGGAGGAAGGCTTCGATGAACGGGGCGACGTCGATCACGTTGAGAACATCGCCGCCGGCGAAGAGGAACAGATAGACCGGAAGCATGAGGATCTGCACCAGCATCAGCAGCGGGGTTGCGGCGAGCAGGCGGGCGCTGGCGCCGCCGCCGATCCCGCTGAAGACGATGACGTAGTCGATGCATGGGGTCAGCAGCACCAGCAGGACGCCGAGCATCAGCCCGCGGTCGTCCGCGACAAAGCGGGAAAGCCCGAACACGACGGCAGGGACGATGATGAAGTTCCCGACGAGCACCGTCCCCAGGAAGCGGATGTCACGGAATGCTTTGCCCACCTCGATCAGTGGGACAGCGAGGAACGTGGCAAACAGCAGCAGGATCAGTACCGGTTCGATGGAATGTTCCAGGGCCGGTGCGAGCTGCGGCGCAGCCAGACCTACCGCCGCCCCAGCCAGGATCGCGGCCATGTAGAGCAGCACCTGGTGTTCGTCCCACCAGCCGATAATGCGGTTCATGATCACCGTGTTCCTTTGATGTCTGTCGTCTGTGGTTCCGTTGTCTGCGTGCCGCATGTTTCCCGATGAGTGCCGAGGAGTGCGCATTCGGAGCGGCAGGATCGTCCGCTGTCCGGACAGGCACCAACCCTGGCCACTGCCGCGTCGAGCCGGTTACGCAGCAGGCGCAGACCCGCAAGGCGTTTATCGACCTCAAACAGCCGCTGCTGCAGTTTTGGGTGAAGAACTTCACGCACCTGAGTGCAACTCTCAGCCTCGATGACGGTCAGAAGATCCACAATTTCAGGTAGCGACATATCGAGCTGCTTGGCAGCCTCAATGAACGACAGCTGGCCGAGCGCACCAATGTCGTAGTCCCGGTATCCGTTAGTGCCGCGCTTCGCTGTGAGCAGCCCTACCGATTCGTAGTAGCGCAGCGTCGTAGCAGGGACCCCCGACGCTGCCGCCAGCTCTGAAA
Source organism: Pseudarthrobacter sulfonivorans (assembly GCF_014712225.1). Classification (GTDB taxonomy): domain Bacteria; phylum Actinomycetota; class Actinomycetes; order Actinomycetales; family Micrococcaceae; genus Arthrobacter; species Arthrobacter sulfonivorans. The sequence goes on along the minus strand of NZ_JACXBW010000006.1, from coordinate 107,002 downwards.
TTCGCACGCTGCTTAGCATAGACCTTCGAGTGCACTTGAAGGTCCACCCAGCACGAGTCTCTAGCTGGAACTGTGGGCGGTGTGGGACTGTAGCAGCATCAGATGCGGTCCTATGGTTGACGCATGAGCGGGACGGCCGAGCACAACAAGCGCGTTGTTTCCATGCTGGTTGAGGCCATCAGTCGTGGGGACCTGGCAGCCTTTGGCGAGCTTTACACCGCAGAGGCTGCCGCCAAAGCCCGTCAGTGGGTCCGACCATTTCTGGAGTCTTTTCCCGATGTCAGGATGGATGTCGTCCATATGGTCGCCGATGGCGACACCGTCGTCGCCAGGCTGCGCTGTTCTGGTACTCACCTCGGTGTCTGGCGCGGGCATGCCCCGACCGGCAGGCGCTTTGAGCGGGTTGACGAGGTGTACTTTTTTACTTTCCTGAATGGACAGGTCAGTGACAGCTGGGGCATCGAGGACAACCTCAAACGCTTCCGTCAGCTAGGCCTCGCACTCCCGTAAGCGTCTCATTTCCCGAGTGGTTCGAGACTGGGAAGTTGCGAACACCCGGAAGTTACATGGACACCCCCCATGGGAAGCGTTGAAAGCCATGTACGGCCGCCGCTGGCTGGGGACGGTGCCGCGGTGGCAGCTCCCGAGGACTGGACGGTAAAGGTATGGGTGCCTTCGATGGGGTCCCCGTGGCGAGGACACCGTCCGCTGCCCAGGGACGGGGAGAATGAAATCATGAGACTCGAACTGCTGCACATCGATGAATGCCCCAATTCGGACCGGGCACATGAACGCCTGGAAGAAGCGCTGGCCGTCCTGGGACGGAGTGAAGTCAAGGTGAACATGCGGCTACTGATCACACCCTCGGACATCGCGGGCAGCGGATTTGCTGGATCACCGACTATCACCATCGAGGGGGCCGACATCTTCCCTGCCGGAGCCGCGGCCGATGATCTCGCCTGCCGGGTCTATCACACACCCCATGGCCTCTCGGGACTGCCAACCCTTGATCAGCTAATCGAGGCGCTCAGGGACCATGGCCTCTGACAGCCAACACACCTGCACCTGTTGCGGTAGAACCATGAGCCGCAGGAAACTCCATGCCCTTGGTACGGCACAGACCTACATTTGCCGGCGATGCGGCCTGTGGGTAGCCTTCAGGCTTCGGTCTGACCGGCCTTCAGCGGGCTAACCCAGGAAGCATACGGGTTACGAGACACCTTCGAGAACAACCCAATTGATCTCTGCATTTATCAGCGTGACCAAACGACTCCCCGAACTCACAGCGGACTCACAGACTTTCGACGCGGAGCTTGTAGAGCAAAGCACCCTTGTAGGCACAGGAGTGCAAGTCTCATGGTGTCGTCGGCGTAGGAGTAGGTTTCGGTTCCGTTGTTGTGGACGTAAGCGTTCGCAAATCCAACAAAGACGCCGCAAAAAAATCGCCCTCCCTTATCTCTCCCCCGGAGAGGGCAGCGTATGCGCAGACAAAGGTGAACTTATCTCCAGCTATGACCAGGTTATCGCTAACCTTCGCCGTGCCGGTACGATCAGGTCCGGCCTCGCCCCACTGCAGGACACGTGAACCGGTAGGAGGGACATCGAGGGAAGGAAAACTCGACTCGCGGCAGGGGTCCAAAGTCGAATCTTCCCCAGCAGAAGAACCAATTCCGTAAATACGGAGCAGCATTTTTTCGGTGCTTCTTAAGGCGGCGGCCGTAGCTTCGGATGTGACGGTGACGGCACCGGAGGATGATTTAGCGGCTGACAGAGACAGGCTTGGCATGTCCCGAGAATGCAAACTCCGGGCACCGGTCTGCAAAACACCGATCATGCCCGCAACGATGATAACCGCGGAGAAAATCGTGACTACAGGAGTCGCCCGCTGAGTCCTCGGAAATAGAAGCAAAATGACAGGCAGTGCTGCCCCGACGATTACCGCAGTGATGGACCAGGCCGTTCCCTCGGGATCATTGCGAACCATCCTGCGCAAAAAGTCTTCTTGTAGGCCCAGGGCCGCGACGATGGAAACGACAACCGCTAGCGCGCCTGAAACGGCCACCCAAACGCCAGCAGGAGGTTTGCCTGGCGTTTCGTCTACCTTGGGAGGTTCAATGTCTTGCTGGCTCGTCGATGGCAGGTGGGGTTTCGTGCGGAGGACCCTGATCCAATGCGAGAGCATTTGCCGTCTCCTAATCAATCAGCGCCATTGCTGCCCCCTAAACACAAATCATCCTCCGTCGAATAAAAACTGGCAAAGGTAATGACTGGGCGGCGCGTCCGTAGAGTACTGACAGTGCGTCCCGGTGTCTTGAATCTCTAGCGTTTTGAGGCACGGAGGTTTCGAGACACATTAAGTCCGACTTGGAGAAGGGTTTGCTGTCCGTAGGGGGATCCATCACCGCGACGCATGCATGGAAGAGGACGAACTCTGACTGCTAAAACGAGCGACTGGACGGGGGAGGTGGCCATCCTGGGCGAAGTAACGCCTTGAGGGTCCGGACACTTGACTAAGGGGCTGCCAAAGCTGTCGCGCAACCCATTCTTATGTTGAAATTGAGTTCAGTCCCATTTGAAGTGTGCAACAGAATGTCCCGTTGCTACGGCGAGGACAGAGTCGCCCAAGGCTATTGCCCGGACTTCTGCGAGAAAAGTCAGCTGGTTCCCGACAGGAGCGCCGTACTCATCCCAAACGCGCACGCTCCCATCCTGCCCCACGGAGACGATAACGTCCCGGCCGCCTAGCCGCCCCACCGCCAGCGCAAACACCGAGTCCTGCTGAGCTACCAGCGGCTTTCCAATGGGAGCGCCTTGCTCATCCCAGACGCGCACGGTCCCATCCGCCCCGCCAGAGAGTACAACGTCCCGACCGCCCAGACGCCCCACTGCCACCGCGTACACCTCACTCTGGTGACCTCTTAGCGGGTTTCCGATGGGGGTGCCGTGTTCATCCCAGACGCGCACGCTCCCGTCCCAGCCAGCGGAGACAAGAACGTCGCGGCCGCCCAGACGCCCCACCGCCAGCGCATACATCCAGCCTATGTGACCGCTTCGTGGCTTACCGATCGGAGAGCCGCGAGCATTCCAGATGCGTATGCTTCCATTCCATCCGGCAGCGACAACAACGTCGCGGCCGCCCAGAGGAGCTACAGCTAACGCCACCACCTTACTTTTGAGGCCTTTAAGCGGGTTTCCGATGGGGGTGCCGTGTTCGTCCCAGACGCGCACGCTCCCATATTCCCCGCCTGAGACAACGACGTCACGGCCATGCAGACGCCCCACCGCCACCGCGTAGACGCTCTCCCGGTGGCCTTCCATCGGCTTCCCAATGGGGGCGCCGCGTTCATCCCAGACGCGCACGCTCCCATCCCTCCCGCCAGAGACAACTACGTCACGCCCGCCCAGACGCCCCACCGCCACCGCGTACACCGTGTCCCAGTGGCCTTCCAGCGGATGTCCGATGGGAGCGCCTTGCTCCTCCCACACGCGCACAATTCCATCCGCCCCCGCGGATATAACAACGTCGCGGCCGCCCAGACGACCCACCGCAATGGCATTCACCTCATTCTGATGGCCTTTGAACGGGCTCCCGACGGGAGCGCCGCGTTCATCCCAGACGCGCACGCTCCCATCCCTCCCGCCAGAGACAACTACGTCACGCCCGCCCAGACGCCCCACCACCACCGCGTGGACGCTTTCCCGGTGGCCTACCAGCGGCTTCCCAATGGGAGCGCCGCGTTCATCCCAGACGCGCACGCTCCCGTCCCAGCCAGCGGAGACAACTACGTCGCGCCCGCCCAGGCGCCCCACCGCCACCGCGTGGACGGTTTCCCTGTGGCCTTCCAGCAGCTTCCTCCCAATGGGAGCGCCGAGCTCATCCCAGATACACAGGCCGGGGCCCCATCCGGCAGAGACGACAACTTCCCTGCCACCCAGACGCCCCACCGCCACCGCATTCACCCCGTTTTGGTGACCTTCCAGCGGTTTGCCGATGGGAGTGCCGTGCTCATCCCAGACGCGTACGTACCCATCCCATCCGGCAGAGACGAAAACGTTGTGGCCTGCCAGGCGCCCCACCGCGTAGACACCTTCCTTGTGGCCTTTGAACGGGTTCGCGATGGGAGCACCGTGCTCATTCCAGATACACAGGCTGGGGCCCCATCCGGCTGAGACAACAACTTCCCTGCCGCCCAGACGCCCGACCGCCACCGCATTCACCCTGTATTGGTGACCTTCCAGCGGTTTGCCAGTGGGGGCGCCGTGCTCATCCCAGACGCGCACGCTCCCATCTGCCCCACCAGAGAGAACAACATCAGCGCCGCCCAGACGCCCCACCGCCACCGCCGCTACCGTGCCCGTGTGGCCGGTGAGTAGCTGGTGCGACTGGCCGAGGCTATGAGCCCAAGTGACAGCCCAACCCCGTGATTTCTTCAAATGTACGACGATACCTAGGTGCGCCGCAGTGAGACTCAGCAGGTCAATTCGCTCTCGACCGGGCGGCAGACGCATAAGGTGGCCAGCGGCACGAATGAAGGTGTGCCCTATGGGGCTTTTGCGCACATTGTCGTCTTCCAGAATCACGCTGGTAAGTAGGGCTGAATTGCAGTGTGCCAACACCTCAGAATCCGTGAGAAACTCGGCAAGCTGGCCTGCTTTAAGGGCATGGGCAGGGGCATGGGTTAGTGCGTAGTCATCGGCTCGGGCCCAACCGCCGACCTCGCTAACGTGGGCGAGGATTGTCTTGTAGATCGCGGCGGCGTCCCTCCGGTCGCTGGGATTAAGGAGCTCGTCCGTAAGGGCCTGATGGAACAGCCGCGTAATTCCACCTACACCATCGGTGCTTGTTTCGAGCAGGAAGTCGGCAACAGCACTGGTCTTGAAGTCGCGCAGGGACGCGGGCCCTGCCTCATAGTGCAAAGCGTTTGCGAACCCGAGCCACAAGTCATCGGAGATACCCGAGCCTTCTGCGTGGGCCAACGCGGTGAGCAGTCCCCTAGTTAGACGGGCCATGGCCTCAGGCTGCCGATCGATAACCTTATCCAGAGCCTCCCCGATCTTGGCGGGCAACTGCCTTGGGTCAAAATCGGGCGCATCGGGATCAACGACCGGCAGGTTTTCCGAGAGGAAAACAGCGGTCAGAGCTGCGACGAGATAGTTTTTCGCGGCGCGGTCTGCGATGGCTTTAGCCAAGCGGTAAGTCAGTTGCTGGTCCTCTCTGTAGCGCGGCCATGCTCCGTCAGCGGGGTATGGAAAGTCGGCTTCTTCCTGGGTAAGCAAACTAGCGGCGAATGTCGCCAACGCTATGGGATCGAAATAGGGATCGGAGTCTAAGTCCATGAGGTTGGAGGCCTGCGCCCCGGGAACATTCAGCAGGGAAAGAAGAGCTCCGTTCACACGAGTCCTGCCAGCCGCACCTGGCCTTGTGGCGACCACTACTGCCACTCCAGGCACCCCTGCCACACCTGCCAAAGTCCCGGCGATTTGCTCCGCATCCCGGTGCGTCGCTGCTTCATCCAGAGCATCCACCATCACCGCCAAGCCGCGTGCCGGGACACCTCGCTGCAGGCCCACCAGCACATCCTCGTCCCGGTCGAGATCCATCACCTGACGAACACCGTCCAGGAACTGAGGGTAGGTGGCCGAGCGGGCGTGAAAGACCAGACCCGCTCGGAGTCCCAGTCTTTCCCCTAGTAGGGCGGCCCGACCCAGAACGGCTGACTTCCCAGCCCCCGGCTGTCCTGTCAGCACTAAGGGCCTACCAACCTCATGCCCGGTTTCCAGCCACTCGCTGATTTTCGCCAGTGCCGCTTCGCGCCCAGTGAACAAGTCACCTTCCCGGGCGTCGTTGGAAAGGTGCCCAAGGGCGCGTCGGGTTACGTGTGTCCGGGCTTCTTCTCCGGCGAAAACCCATCGAGTGGGTAGCCCCTCGAAGATCTTGCTTATGCCGCGTATTCCCAGGAACCGGTCAAACCTCCCTGCTTCCGATCCTTCGGTAAGGATCCCAACCAACTCGCCCGTGGCATCATCCACTACTGGACCACCCGAGTGGCCCTTGAACGATCCGGTAGCATCCTCCCAGTCCAACTGGCGGTACTCGCCTCTAGCACCGGCAGGGCCGCGCACACGGAATGAGCGCCATACCCCGTTAGCCATGCGCTCCGCTGAAGGAAACCCCATTACTCGCACGTGGTCGGGCAGCCTCCGCTCGGGTGCCGCAACTTCCACGGGCGGCGGCAAAGAGACAGCCAATCCTTTCGGCAGGGCCACCATGGCAACATCAGCCTCGTCCGGTACCTTGCAAGTGCACTGGTGCAGCACGCCAGTGGCGAACCGGACAAAAACCGTAGGCATCGATCCGCTCTTGGCATGGAGGACGTGCGCGGCAGTGAGCACACGTGCCCCACCGATCAAAACACCAGAACCGATTCGTTTCTGGCGGTCATCTAAGATCTCTGCGGTAGCCGCCAGCACCTGCTGTTCCCACCCCGCCATCACGCGACCTCAGGAACCGGATCCCCGGCCACTGGCCCACTTTAAGGTCAGCTTCACTGAACCGCTGGCAGTGGACTTCGCGAAGAACCAGCCGACTTCACCGGAAAGGCCTACCGCGACTTCCAAAGAGATTTCATCGGGGTTGAGCGAAGCCCGCAATTTTTTCGCCATGACGGCCGCAGCTTGGGCAACTCCTTCGAGACGCTCCGTGGTCGCTTCCCCTGCATCTTCGACGTCTGGGCTTCCCGAATGCATCGAAACTAAATCGCTCTCCGCAGCTTCGAACAACGCTACAGAACCGTCCTCGAGTTCGACCCGCAAGAAATCCGCCACGTCGCTATCCTTTCGATCGAACCGGCTTTCATTATACGAACGTAAGGGCTGACGCAGACAGCACCCTAGGGCGAGGTTAGCTCCTCTCCACACAATTGCAAGGGGTCCCGCACGAAAGAAGGGTCGCATAACCCTTGGGATGCGAGGCGTCTCAAGGCAGAGGAAAGCAACGCGTCCGCAGGTTCTGGTTCCTGTGCAATCACATGGCTTTCCCAGCACCAGGCCATTCTCATAACTATGTCTCGAAACCCCTTGGTGGAATCGGCATACTAATCATTAGTTACGAGACACATTCGGAGGCAGCATGTCGAAACTTATTGGCTATGCACGCGTTTCGACACGGCAGCAATCCACCGACCGGCAACGGGCAGATCTACTCGCCGCCGGCGTTCGACCCGATGACCTATACATCGACCATGGAGTCTCCGGGGCGCGTGCTTCGCGACCAGAGTTCGATCGGGCACTCGACGCGCTCATCCAGGGTGACACCCTCGTCATCACGACTTTGGACCGGCTCGGCCGATCCACCCAAAACATGCTCGCCTTCGCCGATGAACTCCGCGGCAGGGGCGCCGGTCTGCGGGTGCTGAACCTGGGCGGAGGTGACGTCGACACCGCAACACCGATGGGCGCAATGTTGTTCACGATCATGGCCGCCCTCGCGCAGATGGAACACGAGATCAAGCGCGAACGCGTCGCGGACTCCATTAACAAGCGTCGCGAGGCTGGCCTCGGACTTGGCGGCAGGCCCCGCCGGGTCACTGATAGCCAGATTCAGAATGCTGTCCGCCTGGTTGAAGGCGGCGACCCCGCTGCGCAGGTTGCCCGCGATCTCGGAATGTCCCGAGCAACGTTCTATAGACGGTCGCGAGCACTTAAGGGCTAGCCGCAACGCGCCATGCTCCCTGAAGGCGAGACCAAGCCACCACGGAACGCCGCAAAGGAGCGATTAGGTCCAGCAGGCCAACGGTGCGGAAACCGGCAAACCCAGCTGTGAAAAAACCGCCATTCTCGACTAACAGTCACAGGGACCATGCCGTTAGTTAGCTGGCAAGTGCGTTGGATGTGCCCGCCTCTGCAATGGGCACTGCAGTGATGCCGTCGAGCACTTTGCGGAGCCCCCACATGTATTGCTCAGTGGATATGTAGCCGGCCATTGTCCCTACTGCGGCGGCGGACAGCGGGTGGGTTTCGGGCGGGATGGCGGAAAAGCCGGCTTGGCGTGCTGCTATCCGTTCTGCTTCCGGCGGCAACCTATGTGTTCCGCCGGACTCCGCGACTTCCAGGGCTATCGAGCCGAAGACGTAAACGATCAGCAGATAGGCCGCCTTGGCGGCGTCCCACGGCGTGAGGCCGGTATCCACGAAAATCCCCATGAGGCGTTCGTTCAGGGCCAGTGCGTGCGGGCCGTTCATCGGCCCGCCAATCATCAGGTTGACCGCGCCCGGGTGCGCGGTGAGGCGTTCCCGCAACTCCAAGGCGAGAGCTTCAATTCGTTGGCGCCATGGCATGTCGCGGTCCGCGAAGACCGCATGGTCAACCAGCCCGAGCAGGTGCTCGACAATTGCCTGAACCACCGCGGCTTTGTCAGGAAAGTAGGTGTAGACCGCGTTCGGGGCGACGCCGACCCGCGCGGCGATGCCCCGGATGGACGCTGCCTTCATGCCGCCCTCATCCAGAAGGTTCAGGGCGGCCTCCAGGATCTCCTCCTCCGTGAGGGTACGCCGGGGTCCGGGCCTGGATTTCCTGGCTGGTGACGTCATCTTTTCGGATCCTCTGTTGACAATTGGCTGTACGGCGTACAGTGTTTGTACATCGTACACCATTGTACGGTGTACACCATTCTCGGAAGGACAGACGCCATGACAACCACTGACACAGGCAGGAAGCTCCTACGGGTTACAGGGGCACTGTTCGTCGTGAGCGCCCTCGCGTTCGCCGCGGCTGCCACAACGTTGTCGGTGACGTTTGACTGGCCCGACATCCTGCGGGAGCCGGCCAGCGTTGTGCTGCCGGCCTTCGCGGCCGGCGGACCCGGGCTGGTCTGGACCTGGTTTGCGACGGCCTGGACGTACGGGCTCCTTGCCGTACCACTCCTGCTGCTGCCCGTAGCTCTCGGCCTCCGTGATCATCCGGCCATGACGGTCGCCACCTACGTCGGTGCCGCTTCTGTGCTCCTGTCCCTGATCGGCTTCCTGCGCTGGGTGTTCGTCGTTCCGCCCCTCGCCGGCTCCTACGTCACGGGAGATTCAACGACACGTGCGGCGGTGGACGCCGCCTGGACTGCGCAGCACCAGTTCGGCGGGGCGCTGCTCGGAGAACACCTGGGCCAGCTGCTTGTCATCGCGTGGTCAGTCACACTCAGCGTGGTCATCCTGCGCAGCGGGATTCTCCCGCGCTGGCTCGGCCTGGGCGGGTTCCTCGTCAGCATCGTCTACCTGCTGAACCAGGGCGACATCCTTGCCACGGCGGTCCCTGGATTCCCCGTCTGGGACCTGGCCGGCCTCCTCGGCAGCACCGGCTGGGGATTGTGGGTGGCCGCACTGGGCGTTTGCATCCTGATCCGCTCCACCCGCGGCAGCCGCCCCGCAGCCACCACCCCCGTTGCTCCCACCCCTTCAGCACCCACAGCACCCCGGCAGCCGACGCCCGGCACAAGGAATTGATCCCCGTGAACCGCATCAAAGCATCCCGGACGACGTTCCTTCGCGGCTGGTTACTCTGGACCGCCGGGTTCCTTGCCCTGCCGCTGGCCGGGTTCGCCGGAAGCGCGGTCATAGGACGGGTGGACGGCCCACTGGCTGCCCTGGCCGGCGGAGCCATCGCCGGGCTCATCATCGGCGGCGGCCAGACACTCACGAGCAGCCGCCGGATGCAGGCCCGCAAGTGGATCCCGGCGACAGCTGTCGGCATGAGCGTAGGACTGTTCCTCGGCGCCGCCGCCGTCAATTACCGCACGACCCTCGCCGATCTTGCCCTGATGGGCGCCATCAACGGACTGGTCCTCGGTTCCGCCCAGGCATTGGCCCTGCCCCGCCATGCGCACGGGCGCTGGATCTGGGCAGCAGCCATGCCAGCGTTGTGGGCCCTGGGGTGGACTGTCACTGCCCTGTTTATGATCCAGGTCGGCCAGCAATTCATCGTCTTCGGCGCCAGCGGAGCATTCGTCGTCACCGCGATCACCGGACTCCTGCTCCACGCCATCCTGCCGTCCCGGGCAAGGGAGCGGCGTGTCGGACAGGCGCCCTCGGCGGCAACAGCATGAGTACGGGATTGCACGTCATTTTCGGCACCGGAGCCATCGGTCTCGCGACGTTCGATGCCCTCCGGCACCGCGGTCAGACCGTCCGGCTCGTGAACCGGTCAGGACAGGCACGCGTTCCCGATGGCGTGGAAGTTGTCGGCGGGGATGCCAGCCGTCCCGCATTCGCCATCGACGCAGCCCGCGGTGCCACCGTCGTCTATCAGACCATGAACCCGCCGTACGCCAAGTGGGCCACACAGTTCCCCGCCCTGCAATCCGGCATTCTCGCCGCCGCCGAAACCACAGGCGCCCGCCTGGTCAGCATGGAAAACGTCTACCCGTACGGACGACCCGACGGCCACCCGCTAACGGAAACCCGCGCCAACAACGCCCACACGAAAAAAGGCCAGCTCCGGGCCAGAATGTCGCAAGAACTCCTGACGGCCCACGACGCCGGCCGCGTTCAGGTCGCCATCGGCCGCGCCTCCGACTACTTCGGCCCCCGCGGCGGCGCACAATCCAACCTCGGCGACAGGGTCTTCCCCGCAGCCCTTGCCGGGAAAACCGCCAATGTGCTCGGCGACCCGGACCAGCCCCACACGTACACCTACATCCCGGACATCGGCGAAGGCCTCGCGGTCCTCGGCGAACACCCCGACGCCCCGGGAGAAATCTGGCATCTGCCCAACGATCCCGAAACCCGCACGACAAGAGAACTTGTCGACACAATCTACAAACTCGCCGGCCAGCCCCGCGCCAGGCTCCGAGCCCTGCCGCCGCTGCTCCTGCGCGGTCTCAGCCTCTTTAACCCCACCGTCCGTGAACTCCTCGAAATGCAGTACCAATTCGAGGAACCCTTCATCGTCGACAGTATGAAAATCGCTGACAAGCTCGGTCTCAAGGCGACCCCCATGCATGAGGCCCTCGCCGAAACACTTCTGAGTTACCGACCTGATAAGTCCTCGGCCGTCCGATGACACCAACCAGAGAGCCAAACCGTGACAACTGCAACCATTCCCCGCTCCCGTAACAACCCCCGTACCCGATGGCTCGTGCCCGCCGCCCTGATCTTCCTCAGCTTGGTCCCGATAATCGCAGGGGCGGGGCGCCTGACCGAATTAGCCGCGGGTCAGACGACGCCGGACAACGCGCGCTTCTTCGACTCGCCGATCCCCGTGCTGATCCACATCCCCGCCGTCACCGTCTAGCTGCTGCTGGGGGCGTTTCAGTTCGTACCCTCGCTTCGCCGGGGCAAGCGCGGCAGGACCAGCTGGCACAAGATTGCCGGACGCATCCTTGCCGCCACCGGCCTGCTTGCCGCCCTGTCCGGCCTGTGGATGGCAATCTTCTACGACCTCCCGCCCCTGGACGGCACGCTTCTCCTCGTCCTGCGGCTGGTCTTCGGGTCCGCCATGGCGGCTTTCATCGTCCTGGGATTCACTGCCGTGCGGCGCCGGGACTACGTCCGGCACAGTGAGTGGAGTCCCGCGCCTACGCCATCGGCATAGCCCAGGGAACCATCGTTGTCGTCACCATTCCCTGGATTCTCCTGGTAGGACCGATTGACGAGCTGACACGGGCACTGCTGATCGGGGCATCGTGGGTCATCAGCCTGGCCGTGGCCGAATACTTCATCTACCGGCGCGCCCACGGACCCGCACGAACGCCGCGCGCTTCACTCCGGCCCGCTTAGGGCACCGGAACCAGTACTGACGGACGCATGATGTATCTGTCCGGGCGGACACGTGCCATGGGTGGCCATTGGAATTCTTAGTCATGCCACTGTGGCGCCGTGGCAGGAGAAAGTAGGCCAGACCTACCGTGGCTACCTTGAGCTCCTCAAGTTTGCCGGGGCGCGCCTCCAGACGTGTCCGGACATGCGATGAAGTTACCCATCTCATCTCCCGTTGACGGCTGGGCTAATGGGTCGTCCTGCTCCACCAATAGTCCTACCAGTCTGCGACGATGTGCGAAGGAAACTTTTCCAGGAGGATGTATGCCGTACACAGTTGATTTCAAGAACGTGTCCACCGTTGGTCTGGAGTCGTCACCCGTTGCGGAGGCGCTGGCGGGGCTGCGTGCCAACGAGGCGCGCTACTTCAAGAACAAGTACGACCACGATTTCACGGTCACGCCCGCAGGGGACGCGCCGGAGACGCTCGACTGGATCCACGGGATTCTCTCCAGCGAGCGCAATATCGCCATCTCCTCCCGTCCGCTTGAGGTTTCATCCTTCGAGGTGGCCAGCACCCGGATGGCCTACGTGTTCTACGAGTCCGGCCTGTCCATCAACGTGATGTACGGAATCGAGGACGGAAGCAAGCGGGCGGTAGGGTTCAAGCTCTCCGACGGCATGGAAGTTCCGGAGGAGCTGGCGTCAAGCTTCAAGTTCGCGCGCCAAAAGTCAAAGCTCGCCGGCACCATCCGCGGCTCCTACTTCGTGATTAAAGGCCGGTACTGAATCCCGGACAAGATGTCGCCATGCCCTCCTGTTTCACCTTACGAAGCCTCACGTCGCACAAAAAAGCAGATGGTATCCAAGGAATGAGCAAGGCTTAGGGGTCTTGCCTACGCCGATACTTCCTCGTTATGGGTTCGGGGTCGTCCCGGTAGGCCTTTCGCCAGCGCAAAAAGTTATACCCTTCACGCCAATACTCCGCCAGCCGGCGGAACTCCCTCAGGTCGCCTTTAAAAGTTCCAATCCACGGCCGACCGGAGTTGCGTAAGAACTGGATCTCCCGCCGGTCAGGCGCTCCCGGGATCCGCCCGGTCCGCGTCCCTTTGCTCCTTTGCAACTTCCGTATCGTCTCCTGATCCATTGGGATAGCGTACTTCGAGATTTCGTTCATGGAACGCCGCCAATGACCAAACACTTCCACCAGAGCAACCGTGCGAAAACCGCCAAACCGGCCTGTGAATGGCCGCCATTCCCGGTTGATAGTCACAGAGATCACCCCTCGGAGTGCGTCCTTACGTCGGGGCTGAGCTCGGCAAGGTGGCCCAGGTTCCTGGAGACGGCGCGCGCCGTGGCGCGGACCGCCGGCGCCAGCACGTTGGGCGGGGTGGAACCATCAGGGACCACGATGGACAGTGCGGCCACCACGGATCCCTGCGCGTCATAGATCGGCGACGCCACCGAGACCGTGCGCGAGGGGGCTGAGCGGCGGATCATGGCAATCCCGGTGCGCCGGACATCGGACAGGGTGCGGCGCAGCTGGCCTTCGGGCATAGGGTCCACTCCGGGTTCGTTCTCCGGCGGCTTCCGCAGCGTGGCCTCCTGGAACTGCTGGTCCGCGCCGGCCAGCAGCACCAGCCCGACGGCGGTTGACCGCAGTGGAGCGCGCCCGCCCACGCGGTACGCGACTTCGGTGGCGTCCTTCGAGGACAGCCGCTCGATAAGCACGGCCTCTTCGTTGTCGCGGACGGCCAGCAGCACGTGGTGGCGGGTCACTTCGAAGAGGTCCTCGAGGTAAGGCAGCGCGATCTCGCGCACCCCGTGGCCGCGCGGCGACAGGGATGCCACCTCCCACAGGCGGACCCCGACGACGTACCGGCCGTCGTCGAGCCGTTCCAGCGCACCCCACGCAACCAGCCGGGCGATCAGGCGCAGCGCGGTGGGCGCGGGCATCCCGGCGTGACGCGCAAGTTCCGAGAGCGTCAGCGCCCGACGGCGGTCGGAAAAGACCGCGAGCAGGCTCAGCGCCCGGTCAATGACCGGTTCGCCCTGCTTGGGCCGCTTCCCGCGGGCTGGAGTCGTTTCTGTGTCCAAAGGGACAGTCATGGCCTGTGGTCCTTGCGCCGTTACGGGTTCGGACCGCAGTCCGTGAGCTAGAGCACAATACCATTCCAACCAATGAAAGTAGGGTGTATGGGGGTGCCGGCCGGAAACGAAGCTGGAACTCCAGCCATCCCACCTTCAGGAGCTTCCTGCATGACCTCCACCAGTCTCGACGCCGGCGTTGAGGAAACCCTCCTGGCCCCGGCCGCGCCCGCCCGGCTTCGCGTGGAGCATCTCCGCGAGGCGATAGGCATCACCACCACCGAGCCGCGGCTCAGCTGGGCGGTGCCTGAAGGAACGGGGTCGGCCGCCACAACAGCGCAAACTGCGTACCACCTCACAGCGACCAACGGCTGGGACACGGGCCGGGTTACGTCCGGGCGGTCCCGGGTTCCGTACTCCGGCCCGGCCCTACAGTCGCGTAGCCGGTTCGAGTGGCGGGTGCGGACCTGGACCAGGAACGCCGACGGCACGGAAACTGAAAGCGCCTGGTCTGAGGCGATGCCCGTGGAGCTTGGGCTGCTGCACCCCTCGGACTGGACCGCGCAATGGATCGGCCCGGACGAGCCTGAAGTTCCTGCCCCCGGCGCACGCCCCGGCTATGCCCTGCATAAGACCTTCACCCTGGACGCAGCACCGGAAACAGCCCGCGTCTACGCCACCGCGCACGGAATCTACGAGCTCTTCCTCAACGGACAGCGGGTAGGCGACCAGCAACTCACACCGGGCTCTACCAGCTACAACACCACCCTCCAGGTCCAGACCTACGACATCACCGCACCGCTGCGCCCCGGCATCAACACGGTAACCGCAGTCCTCACCGACGGCTGGTACCGCGGAACCTTCGGGTACACGCGCGACGCCGACATGTACGGCACGCAGACGGCATTCCTCGCGCAGCTGGAACTGGTGTCCGGGGACAGCAGGACGGTCATCGGCACCGACTCGTCGTGGTTGGTGTCCGCAACGGAGATCGTCAGTGCGGACCTGATGGGCGGGCAGCGGATCGACTTCCGCATGCCGCACGCTCCCGACGGCAGCGCACCTCCGGCGAGTGCCGCCGTCGTCCGCGACGGCAGCTACGGAACGCTGACCGGTCCGGTGGCGCCGCCCACCCGGATCGTGCAGGAGCTCGCTCCGGTCTCCATCGCCCGCCTGGCTGACGGACACCAGGTGGTGGACTTCGGCCAGAACATCCACGGCTGGGTGCGCCTCACCAGGCTCGGTGCGGCAGGGGAGACGGTCACCCTTGTCTACGGCGAGGCGCTGGATTCCAACGGCGATGTCACGCAGGACCACCTGCGCCCGCATGACTTCAAGCGCCCCGGACAGTTCCTGTCCGCCGGGCAGGTTGATGAGGTGACGGCGACGGGCGGTCCGGGGGAAGTGTTCGAGCCCCGGCACACAACGCACGGGTTCCAGTACGTGTCCGTGCGGGGCCTCCCCGTGGACCTGGCGCCGGAGGACATGACGGCATGCCTGGTCCAGACCGACCTGGAGCCTTTGGGCACTTTCACCTGCAGCGACAGCCGCCTGAACAAACTGCACGAAATCGTGCAGTGGAGCCTCCGGGGCAACGCCTGCGAGGTCCCCACCGACTGCCCGCAGCGGGAGAAGGCCGGCTGGACGGGGGACTGGCAGCTGTTTGTGCCCACGGCCGCCTACCTTTACGACGTGACGGGATTCTCCCGCAAGTGGCTCAACGACGTCCGCGCCGACCAGTGGGAGAACGGCGTCATTGCCAACATCTCGCCGTCGCCCGGGCCGGCAACCACCGCCGCTGACTTCATGGCCTTCGTCAACGGCTCGGCGGGCTGGGGCGACGCCATCGTGATGGTGCCGTGGGAGCTGTACCTGGCCACCGGAGACGCCGGGATCCTCGCCGAGAACTGGGACGCGATGACGCGCTGGCTGGACTTTGTCCGGACCACCGCCGAATCTCGCCGGCACCCGGTCCGCGCTGCTGCCGGCCCGGTCCCCGCGAATCACGAGAAGTACCTCTGGGACACCGGCTTCCACTGGGGCGAATGGATGGAACCGGACGGCCCGGAGCCGGACCTGTTTGCCGCCCGCTCAGCCGATCACGGCATCGTGGCCACCGCCTACTACCGGAACTCCACCGCGCTGATGGCGAGGATCGCCGGCGCCCTCGGCCACAAGGAAGAAGCCGCCGCGCTCACTGAGCTCTCCGAGAACGTCCGGCAGGCCTGGGAGGCGGAATACGTGGACGACGCCGGGCAGGTCACCGAACCGAGCCAGGCCAACTGCGTCCGCGCGCTGGCCTTTAACCTTGTGGGCCCCGGGCGGCGCGCCCCCGTCACCTCCCAGCTGGTATCGCTGATCCGGGCTGCCGGCACCCACGTGGGCACGGGCTTCCTGGCCACGCCCTACCTGCTGCCCGTCCTTGCCGACAACGGTGAACTGGACCTGGCCTACGAACTCCTCATGCAGGACTCGGAACCCTCCTGGCTGGCGATGGTGGACCGCGGCGCCACCACCATCTGGGAGCTCTGGAACGGACTCGACGCCGACGGCACCCCGCACCAATCCCTGAACCATTACAGCAAGGGTGCCGTGGTGTCGTTCCTCCACCGCTATACGGCCGGCCTCAGCCAGGCGCCCGGCAGCGCCGGCAACGAGCGGATCATTATCGAGCCGCGCCCCGGGGCTGCGCTGACTTCTGCGGCCACTTCCCATCGGGGCCCGCAGGGCCTGATTGAGGTGCAGTGGACCATGGACGACGGCGGGCTGCAGCTTCGCGCTGCTGTCCCGCCGGGGACCACCGCCGAAGTCCGCCTCCCCGGCGGGCGTGCCGCCGTCGTCGGATCCGGAACCCATCACTTCACTGCCGCAGCCAGCTGCGAAAATCCCGAAAACCCACAGCTCGTAAGGAGCACACTATGAGTGTCAACGAAGCCACCGAGGTCCACGAAACCGGACTGCCCGATACCGCCCGGCCGGGCGGCGTCAAGGTCCCGCCGTTCCCTGTCTACGACGCCCCGGGCGTTCCCGAAAACGTCTCGGACGTCTCGGCCGTGCACCGGGAAGTCACCTATGCCCGGGCCATCGGCTTCCGGCCGCTCAAGATGGACATCTGGCTTCCCCGCCAGGCAGCCGGATCCGTGCCGCTGGTGGTGTGGGTCCACGGCGGCGCCTTCCAGCTTGGTGACCGCCGCGAGCTGCCGCCCACTTTCGAACCGAACTCGGTGTTCCGCCTGCTCAACGAGGCGGGGATTGCCTGTGCCACTGTCGATTACCGGCATTCCGTGGAGGCACCCTTCCCGGCGCAGCTGCACGATGTGAAGGCCGCAGTCCGCTATCTGCGGGAATTCTCGCAGGACCTGGGTCTCGATCCGGACCGGTTCGGGGCGTGGGGCGAATCCGCGGGCGGCCAGCTGGTCGCGATGCTGGGACTGACGGGAAGCCGGGAAGACCTGCACGGCGGCCTCGGCGCGCAGGGGCACTCCAGCAGCATCAGCGCCGTCGTGGATTTTTACGGGACCTCCTCACTCGCCCAGATCCCGCCCAGGGACGAACTGGCCGGACTGTTCCCGCCTGCGTTGACTGCGGCGGTGCCGGCCGGGATGCCGCTTCAGCCCGGACCCATGCTGGTGGGCGGCTCGGACGATCCCGCGCTCCTGGCCGCGGCCAGCCCGGTCAGTTACGTGACCGCCGGCGCGCCGCCGTTCCTGCTGATCCACGGCGACAGCGACGGCCTGGTGCCCCATGCACAGACAGACCTTCTTGCCGCCGGACTCGCGGAAGCCGGGGTGGAGCATGAAGTGGTCACCATCAAAGGCGGGGACCACTGCTTCTTCGGTGCGGAGGACCAGGTTGATGCCATCCTTGCTGCCGCCGTCGGCTTCTTCTCGGACAAGCTGGGCAGGCCATGACGGCCCGGCAGCGGGACTCCTACTCTGCTGCCGACGACGGGACGCTGGCACCCGACGCGGGCTTCGCCGAATACCTCGCTGCCCCCGAAGGCCCGGAAACCCTCGCGGGACAAGTGGGCCCCCATGTCCCCATCCGCACTGTCACCGCCGATGGCCGGCACGGGCCGGTGGCGATCCGGATTTATGGCGAGGCGGGCCGCGCGGACGGACCGGCGCTGGTCTGGCTGCACGGCGGAGGCTTCGTCAGCGGTGGGCTGGACATGCCCGAATCGGACTACCTGGCACGGGTGCTGTCGTCCGCCGGGACGCCGGTCCTGTCCGTGGACTACCGGCTGGCCCGCGACGGCGTGCACTTTCCCGTGCCCCACGACGACGCCCTCACCGGCTGGTTCTGGGCCCGCAAGAATGCCGCCGGGCTCGGCCTGGATCCGGATCTCCTGTGCCTGGGCGGGGCCGGCGCGGGCGGCAACCTCGCCGTGGGGGCAGCGCTGTACCTGACCGACGCCGGGAAGCCGCTTCCCGCGAAGCTCCTCCTGGCCTACCCCTTCCTCCACGCCGAGCTGCCGCCGCCTGCGGGCGGACTGGACGCGGACGTGATGGCCACCCTTCCCAGGCACCTGCGCTTCACCCTCGAAGACTGCCTACGGAACGCGGAGAATTACGTCGGCGGCCCGGTGAGCATGGCATCCTCGTATGCGATGCCCGGCTACGCCGACCCGTCCGGGCTGCCCCCGACGGCCATCGTCGCCTGCGAGTACGACGACGTCCGCGGCTCGTCCGAGCTCTTCGCCGCCAACCTGGAGCACGCCGGGGTTGCGGTGTCCTTCTTCCTGGCCCGCGGCGCAGTCCACGGCCACCTCAACCACGCGGCAGGCAGCCCGGAGGCGCAGCCGGTCCTGGATTTCCTGGCACGGGAACTGGCCTCGGCGAAGGCTGTCTGACGGCTCGGTCAGGGCCGGGCAGGGATTCTCCACGGCCGCTTCGCAACTGGCAAGCCTGCTGCCTGTTACCTGCGCCGGTCACGAATTAGCGCTGACCCGCCGCCAGGTGTCAGCATTATTGGATGCTTGAGGCAACAAAACACCACACCCAGGGCGAAACGCCCCTCAACCCGGCATTGGCAGCGGAAAGCAGGATCGCCCGCGTCGCGGTGACCGTGTTTCCGCTCCTGGTGGTGGTTGCCGGCATCGTGGGCTTCCTGGCCCCTGGCGTGTTCAAGCCGATGGCGCCCAGCGTGCCGTACCTGCTGGGCATCATCATGTTCTGCATGGGGCTGACGCTCACCCCGCCCGACTTCGCCGCCGTCGCAAAGCGTCCCTGGGCCGTTGCCCTGGGCATTGTTGCGCACTACATGATCATGCCCGGCGCCGGCTGGCTGATCGCCGTCGCCCTGAACCTGGAACCGGAGCTGGCCGTGGGCCTGATCCTGGTGGGCTGCGCGCCGTCCGGCACCGCCTCCAATGTGATGGCCTTCCTGGCCAAGGGCGACGTTGCCCTTTCCGTGGCCGTCGCCTCCGTCTCGACGCTCATCGCCCCGGTCGTCACCCCTCTGCTGGTCCTCTTCCTCGCCGGTTCCTATCTTCAGATCGACGCCGCCGGCATGGTCCTGGACATCGCCAAGACGGTCCTGCTGCCGGTGGTGGCCGGGCTGCTGGCCCGGCTGTTCCTCAGGAAGTTCGTGGCAAAGGTCCTGCCGGCACTTCCCTGGGCATCCGCCGTCGTGATCTCCCTGATCGTGGCCATCGTGGTGGCCGGCAGCGCCAGCAAGCTCGTGGCAGCAGGCGGCATCGTGTTCCTGGCCGTGGTGCTGCACAACGGTTTCGGGCTCGGACTGGGCTACCTCGCCGGAAAGATCGGCCGGCTGGACAGCAGGGCACGCAGGGCCCTCGCCTTTGAGGTGGGGATGCAGAACTCGGGCCTGGCGGCGACGCTGGCCACCACCCACTTCAGCCCTTTGGCTGCCCTGCCGTCGGCCGTGTTCTCGCTGTGGCACAACGTTTCCGGCGCCATCGTCGCCGCCTGGCTGGCCCGCCGCCCGCTGCGGGACGCCAAGGGCTGAGCCGCCCCGTCGACGGTCCCGAAGTAGCGCAGCCGCGAAGCTGTTTCATTGAGTGAAAGCGGCCACGCGGGACGGACTCCCTGTACGCCAGAGTTGAGTGGTGACGCGGTCCACAGTGGTGGTCCGGCGCAGGAACGAAACGGCGCGGTACGACATGGAGTCAACGATGACGGCAGGGCGGGTTCTGAAGGGCATCGAGTTCGCCCGCCCCGAGGGCTCAGCCCCGCTGCTGCTTGACCTCTACCTCCCCGCGGAGCCGAAGCGGTCCGGCGCTTTGCCGGCGGTCATCCACTACCACGGCGGCGGCTGGCGGGTAGGTGCCCGCTCGTCCCTTGGCCCCGCCGTGGACGCGCTGGGCCTGAGCCCGATCGAGCGCCTGGTCGACGCCGGGTTCGTAGTGGCCTCGGCGGATTACCGGCTGAGTTCAGTGGCCACCTTCCCTGCCCAACTGCTGGATGCGAAGGCTGCCGTCCGGTGGCTCCGCGCCCATGCCGCTGACTTCAACGTGGACGCGGACAGGATCTACGCGTGGGGCGATTCCGCGGGCGGCCACCTGGCCAGCCTGGTGGGGCTGACCGGCGGATCCTCGGAATACGGCAGCGATTCCGGCGACCCCACGGACGTCAGCGACACGGTTGCCGCCGTCGCGGCCTGGTACCCGCCCACGGACCTCCTCCACATGGGGGAACAGCGTCTGCCCGACGCCGCGGCCAGTGCCGATGATCCAGGCTCGCGGGAGGCGCTCCTCCTGGGCGCCCAGCCGGCCGAGTCGCCGGCCAAGGCAGCCGCCGCAAGTCCCATCACCTACGCGGGGGACCACGCTCCGCCGTTCTTCCTGGCGCACGGCACGGCGGACCGCTTCGTTCCGCCGGCCCAGTCCGCCACCCTGGCCGCGGCGCTGGAAGCCGCGGGCACCGACGTCGAACTTTTGCACCTTGAGGGCGCCGACCACATGTGGCAGCTGCCGGGGCAGGATCCTGCCGCGGCCGCCACGGCCGCTGACGCCACCATCGATTTTTTCCGCCGCCAGGCGCACACGCCCTGACCTAAGCGTCCCGGGCACCCGTGCCCGGGCAAGAATTGAAAGGCCCCCTATGCAGTTTGTTGGTATCAACCACCGTGGCGAGTCCTGGGCTGCAGCCCTCGTGGACCCGCACCTTTTCCCGCTCGCACCGGTCTCCGAATTCTGGACCGATCCCGCGGGCTGGCAGGACAAGGCAGTCACGCTAACGGCCGACGCCGGCAGCTCGCTTGAGCGCGGAACCGTCACCGAAGTGCCGCTGGTCCCCGCCTCCGCCCGCGTCATCTGCGTGGGGCTGAACTACAAGGCGCACGCCGCCGAGGGCAGCTACAAGGACCAGGACCTGCCGCCGCACCCCACCCTGTTCGGGCGCTGGACGGCGTCGTTGTCCGTGGGCAACGTCCCGGTTCCCGTGCCGGGCGGCGAAGCAGGGCTGGACTGGGAAGGCGAAGTTGCCGCGTACATCGGCAAGCGCGTTGAGTCCGCTGATGAAGCCGCCGCGGAGGATGCCGTCTTCGGCTACTCCACCTTCAACGACCTCACTGCCCGGCGCGCGCAGAAGCTGACCTCGCAGTGGACGCTGGGCAAGAACGGCGACTTCACCGGCCCGCTCGGCCCCCTGGTGAGCCGCGACGAGGCGGGCGACCTCCGGGACGGCCTCCAGGTCCGGACCCGGGTGAACGGCACCGAAGTCCAGAACGGCAACACGCGGGACATGATCTTTTCCGTGCCGGCCATCATCTCCCTGATCAGCGAAACCTTCACGCTCCACCCCGGCGACGTGATCGCCACCGGCACCCCCGAGGGCGTCGGCTACGCCCGCACACCGCAGTGGCTCCTCCAGGCCGGCGACACCGTGGAAGTCGAGATTGAACGGCTGGGCACGTTGACGACCCCCATCGGCGGCGCGGCGCTTCGGGCGAGGGCCTGATGACTGCCATCTCTCACGCCCGCCTGGAGGATCTTCCGGCCGACAGTCCGGTCCTGATCTCCGGGGGAGGCCCCAGCGGATTGTTCCTTGCCCTCGACCTCGCCCAGCGGGGGATTCACAGCGTTGTCATCGAGCCGCGCACGTCCATCGATCCGGACCGGCCGCGTGCGAAGACCACCAACGCGCGCACCATGACCCACCTCCGGCGCCTGGGACTTTCGACGGCACTGCGCCGGGCTGCACCGCTGCCGGTGGAGTTCGCGCAGGACATCATCTTCTGCACGTCTCTGACGGGCCGCGAAATCCGCCGCTTCGCCAACGCCTTCCAGCTCGAATCCGGCCGCTACGAGCCGCAGCCCGAATGCGGGCAGCAGGTACCGCAGCCGGTGCTGGAGTCCGTGCTTCGTGACGCCGTGGCGGCGTCGGCGCATGCCACGCTGCTGACGGGCCTCCGGGTTGAGTCGTTCGCAGGCTCCGGATCCGGTCACCAGGCAACGGTGGCGGACGCCGCCGGCCGGCGCCGCACGGTGGGTTGCGCGTTCCTGGCAGGAGCCGACGGCGGTTCCTCCACCGTCCGCCGTGGTTTGGGACTGCGGCTGGAGGGCGGCTCCGCGGCCCTGTCCAACATCAGTATTCTCTTCCGGTCCGCTGACCTGGCGGAAACCATCACTTTGGACCCTGCCGTCCAGTACTGGGTCCTGGGCCCGGGGACTGCCGGCATGGTGGGCCGCATGGACCTGGACCAGACGTGGTGGGCCATCATCCAGGGCGTCGAGGTCCACCGCGACGACGGCTCACCGGACGTGGATGCCGTGGCCCTCGTCCGCTCCCTGGTGGGGGCCGACGTCGAAGTTGACGTCATGGCCACAGATCCGTGGACGGCACGCATGCTCCTCGCACCTTCCTACGGGCACGACGGCGTGGTCCTGGTAGGCGACGCCGCACACCAGAATCCGCCCTGGGGCGGCCACGGTTTCAACACGTGCATCGGTGACGCCGCGAACCTCGCGTGGAAAATCGCGGGCGTCCTGGACGGGTGGGCCGGGCCCGGCCTGCTGGACAGCTATGAACTCGAGCGGCGTCCCGTGGCCGAGCGCACCATCAGCGATGCCGCGGCCAACGGCAAGGCGCTTGCCTACCACTTCGCCGACCCGGCCCTCGAGGCCGAAGGGACCGCCGGGGCCGCCGCCCGTACCAGCGCGCACGCGGCGCTGGGCGTCAAGCAAAGTGAATTCGATTCCCTCGGGCTGGTGCTCGGCTACACCTATGCGGCGTCCCCGCTGGTGGTCCCGGACGGGTCGCCCGTTCCGGCTGAGGACCCCATCCGCTACACCCCGTCAGCCGCCCCCGGCGCGCTCCTTCCGCACGTGTGGCTCGATGACTCCACGTCGGTCTACGACGTTCTGGGGGTTGGGTTTACCCTTCTCGCCGACGCCCCGTCCTTGGCCGGGGCCGCCGTCGAGGACGCGTTTGCGCCCGTCCTGACCACGGCAGCCGCACTGCGCCTTCCGCTGACAGTTGCCGCGCTGGGCCCTGACCGGAACGGCGTCCCACTGGCGGATACCTGGGCTGCCGATGCCGTCCTGGTCCGCCCGGACCAGCATGTGGCGTGGCGGGGAACCTCCGCCGGGGCTGCCGCCAACGCCCTGCGGATCGCCGCCGGCTGGACCCACACCCACTCTTTGGAACCTGAGGAGAACGCCCATGTCAGCGCCGTCATTTCGTGATTACCTGTTTCAGCCCGACCATCCGCGCGTGGCCAAGGTCCGCGGCCTGGATGCACGGTCCTACGCGGAGGCGGCCAAGGATGATCCGTTCGCCGGCCCGATGATCGAGGGCTGGAAGGAGCTCTACCCCCGGCCGTTCACCGGGGTGACCAGCGACGGCGTGGTCCGTGACGGCCTGTTCCCCCTGGCTGATGCCTTGCCCGGGGAGGAGGCGCCGACGGCGGACATGGTGGCAGCGGCCGAAAAGCTGCTGGCTCTGGCCTCGCTGGACCAAATGAGCCGGCTGAGCTACCCCGTGGACGCCCCCGAGTGGCAGAGCTGGGCCAACCCCGAGTTCATGCAGCACGACACGGGTGTGCGGCTGGACGAGGTGGATCCGGCTCTGCGCGACGCCGCGCTGGGCGTGGTGGAAGCGAGCCTCAGCCCGGAGGGTTATGCGCTGATGCGGAACCTGATGCGGATCAACGGCTTCCTGGGCGACCTGGTGGACCTGCCGCTGCTCATGAACGAGTACAGCTACAACTTCGCCCTCTACGGGGTGCCCTCCGGGACGGAACCGTGGGGCTGGCAGCTGTTCGGCCACCACGTGGCGCTCAATTGCCTGGTGGCCGGAAGTCAGCTGGTGGTCTCGCCGGTGTTCCTCGGCGCCGAGCCGGACACCATCGATGCCGGCCCGCACCAGGGCGTGAAGGTCTTCAAGGAACGCATCCAGTGGGCCCGGGAGCTCATGGCCGGCCTGCCGGCCGAACTCCGGGCCGGCGCCGTGGTGTTCGAACACATGGAGGATCCCGCCATGCCCGAGGGGCGGCTGCATCCCGGGGACGAACGGCACCTCGCGGGCTGCTTCCAGGACAACCGCGTGATTCCCTACGAAGGCATTCCCGTGAGTGCGATGCCGCCGTCCGCGCTGGCGTTGCTGGACAGGATTGTCGAGGACTCCATCTCCTATCTTCCCGCCGGGCCGCGCGCTGCCCGCCGCCGGGAAATCCGGGAACACTACGCCGAAACCTGGTTCTCGTGGATCGGCGGCTGGCAGGGCGGGGACGCCTTCTACTTCCGCATCCAGAGCCCTGTGGTCATCCTCGAACTCGACCACCACACGGGAGTCTTCCTCGACAACGAGACCCCCGCGCCGTTCCACATGCACACCGTGGTCCGGACGCCCAACGGCAACGACTACGGCCGGGCACTGGTCAGGCAGTTCCCCTCCCGCTAGCCATCAACGTGGGCCCACGCCCGCGGGGTTCCCTGGCCGAGCTTGCGAGGTTAGGGTGCGGGTGGGGAGCAGTCGATGGGCTTCTGGCCGAGCTTGCGAGGTTAGGGTGCGGGTGGGGAGCAGTCGATGGGCTTTAAAAGCCAGATGGCCCGGACTTCCTTTCGGAGGTCCGGGCCATTGGTTTGCCTTGGGTCTTGGGTCTGGAGGAACTAAGAGATTTCCAGAGCAGTGCGCCGCTGCGGGGGAGGACCCACCACGGTGAGGTCCATCTCCGCCTGCGCCCGGCCGAAGCCTTCCATGTCCATGTACGGTGTGCCGCCTTCGGTGTACATGTAGTCCTCGGTGGGCTTGTTGAAGTACTCAAAGAACCCATTGAAGACCGACGGCGTCAGGAACCCCACCATCTGCGTGTTGTGGGAATCGAAGGCGAACGAGTGGACGGTGCCGGCCGGGGCGTGCACGAAATCTCCCTTGGTCAGCAGCATCTCGCGGCCGTTCGCGTAGAGCCACATCCGGCCCTCGGTGCACAGGAAATTCTCGGTGTGCTCGGAGTGGAAGTGCAGCGGGATGTACGGCGTCTTGGCGCCCTTGGTGTGCACCGCGAAGTAATTCGAGCCGGTGTTCGCCGGCCGGGACAGGTAGGTAAACATCGTCTGGTAGCTGGCCAGGCGCTCGCCCTCGTGGGCACTCAGGAAGTACGGGCTCTGCGCTGGCGGCAGGCCGGCGTCGTGCTTGAACGTGGGGGTGACCCTCTCAACGTCCGGGAAGGTGATGCCGAACTCGGCGCCGACTGCTGCCTGTTCCTGGCGGCTGGCCTTGTGGCCGGCACGGACGGGAGGGACGTGGGAGTCGATGGGAGTGCCCACGCGCTCGTAGTAGGCTTCCGCGCCGCCGGGGGTCATCCAGGTGAGGAAGCGGGTGTAGTGGCTGGCCATCCGGTAGGCGTGGGGTGTTCCAGGCGGAATGACCACGGAGTCGCCGGGGGTGAGGATGCGGCTCTCGCCGGGCAGCCAGACGTGCAGGATTCCGTCGAAGACGTAGAGGGTTTTGTGCTCCACCTTATGGCTGACGAAGGGCGATTCGGCCCCCATGCCGCCGGAAATGTAGGCGGCGCTGAAGATCCCGCCGGTGTCGGCCGCGCGGGCAATCACCGTGACGAGCTGGCCGTTGATCTCGTACCGGGCACCTTCCCCCGACGCCATGTAATAGGGGACAGCTTCGCCGGGCAAGGCATTGGCCACAGGCAGCTGCTGGTTCATTTCCTCAACGCTGAGGGACATCGGTTCCTTCTTTCCTGTTTCGCCCAAATGGGGGTCTTGAAGAAGCATCCCCGACATCGCCGGCTGAAACGAGACGGAGTTTCATTGGTTGAAAGCTATCCGCTGCTCGGGTTACGGGCGGCAACCACTGTGCTGATCCAGACGATGACGGCAAGGATGGTGTAGCTTGCGGTGATTGCTGGAAGGCTGATGGTTCGGCTTGCCTGGCCGGCGATCAGGCTGGGAAGCGCGGAGCCGGTGTAGGAAATGGCGTAGATGACCGAGAGCAGGCCGGCGCGCTGCCCCGGGAGCGCTTCAGGCAGGAGGGTGTTCATGCTGCCCGAGGTGGCGATGCCCATTCCGATGCCGCCGACGACGCCCGCGCCGATGAACAAGCCAAGGATTCCGGCGGTGCTGGCAAACGTGAGGCCAAGACCTGCTGCAGCGACCAGCGTCATCCCGACGCGCTGCGCGGCCGCCGGCGTGAAGCGCCCGGCGATGAAACCGCCCAGGAAACCCGGAGCCATATAGGAGGCGAACACGGCGGCTGCGACGAGAGGGCTGTGGGAGCCGAGGTCATCGGCCGCGATGGAAGGGCCGAACGAGGTGAAGAAACCGCCAAATGCCCACGTGGCGACGAAGATGCTGGAGGCGAGGGGCAGGTAGCGGCGGGACGCCCGGGGGACGGCGAGCCGGGGGATCAGTGATGACCAGGCGCCACGGCTGCGGGCCACCGTCTCGGGCCGGGTCGCCAGGGCGACCGCGCAGCCGAGCAGGAGGGCGGCGAACACCAGGAAGGTCAGCTCGCGTGGGGCCGGTGCGAATTCGACGAGCGCTCCGGAGATGAAGACGCCGAGGGCCAGTCCGACGGTGGCGGCAGCGGTGGTGACGGTCGAGACAAGCCAGCGGGGCCGCTGCGGTGCGGTGTCGACGGCGTAGGCGCCGATCGCGCTGGAGGCCAGGCCGGCGGCGAGTCCTTGGAGGGAGCGGCCGATGAGCAGCGGGAGGAAGCTGTGCACAAAGAGCAGTGTGATGCAGCCGGCCACGGCGATGAGCAGCGCGGCGATGGAGACGGGACGGCGTCCGTGGTGGTTGGAGAGCCGGCCGAGGACAAGCAGGGCGAAGACAGCGCAGGCGAAGTAGGCGACGGCGACCAGTGAGAACTCGTCATTGGTCAGGCCGTTGACCGTCCGATACGTGTCGTAAAGCGGGATGGGTGTGGCGCCGGCTGCGAAGACCGCGACAAAGGAGACCGTCGCGGCGACGAAGCCGCGCGTTTTCACACGGGTGGCGGTCAGGTGGGTGGAGTCCGTGGCCATGTGCTTCCTGAGGTGACGGCCCCGGAACCACGAGGTTCCGGGGCCGTCGTCGAGGTGAACTGGAGGGCCGGGTTACGCCTGGGGGGTTCCGTTGTATTCGTCGTCGGTGATGTGCTCGCGCCAGGTGGTGGTCTTGGCGGGGTCCTCGCCGTTCTGGAGCATGGCGATATGTTCCATGAAGCAGCCAGGGGCGGCAGCGTGCCAGTGCTCCTCACCCGGCGGGGTGTAGAGCGTCTGGCCGGGGTGGACTTCGATGATGGTGCCGTCGCGGCCGCCGAAGCGTGCGACGCCCTGGGTGACCCGAAGGTACTGGCCGTGCTCGTGCGAGTGCCAGGCCGTGCGGGCGCCCGGAGCGAACCGGACGGTGGCGACAACCATGGTCTGGCCGGATTCGTGGGGCAGTGCGATCGGGTCGAGCCACACGTCGCCGACGAACTGGGCCGCGGGGTTTTTCGAGGTGGGAACGGTGGGTTCGATATGCATGCTGTTCCTTACTTGGTGTCTGTGAAGAGTTGCTTGGCGACGCCCATCGCACCCATGCCCTTCGGCCAGCCGGCGTAGAGCGTGACATGGGTGATGGCTTCGATGAGCTCCTCCTGGGTCACGCCGTTTTCGATGGCGCGGCCGAGGTGGAATCCCAGCTGGTCGGTGTTCCCGCCGGCGGTGAGCACGGCCACCGTGATGAGGCTGCGGTCCCGTGCGGAGAGTTCGGGCCGGTTCCAGACGTCCTCGAAGAGCACGTCGTCGGTGAGCTCGGCAAGCTTCGGGGCGAAGTCGCCGAACATCCTTCGGCCGCCGCCGAGCTGCTTGGGTTGGTCAGTCATGATGATCCTTCTCTCGGCTTGGAAGTGGTTCGTGTCGGGCTGCGTTCCAGTCAACAGGAATTCACATCCGCGAGGGAGTCCCTGCTGTAGGTAGCACTGCCAGGGTCTGTCTCAGCCAGCGGTCGCTGATCCACAGGCCGGACCTGACTGGACCTGGCGACCTGGACTAATGTTTACCGATGATTGAATCGCACCAACTTAGCGAGAGCGTCATCATGCGCGTACTGCGCCTCAGTGATGCGCCAGCGCTCGCCGCGGCATATGTGCGCAACCGGGTGTACCTCTCCCGCTGGGAGCCAGTGCGGCCCGAGGAGTATTACA
This sequence comes from Pseudarthrobacter sulfonivorans, assembly GCF_014712225.1. Classification (GTDB taxonomy): domain Bacteria; phylum Actinomycetota; class Actinomycetes; order Actinomycetales; family Micrococcaceae; genus Arthrobacter; species Arthrobacter sulfonivorans. The sequence continues at coordinate 78,585 of NZ_JACXBW010000006.1, read as the reverse complement.
CCGAAACCTGGCAGCGTGGCGACATCGCCAACCGCCTGGCTGCGCATGAAGCCGGGGAGGGGTGTCCCTTCGGCCTGTTTGCCGGGGATACGCTCGTGGGCCGGTTCAACCTTGCCGGAATCGTTCGCGGTCCATTCCAGAGCGCGGTGCTCGGGTACTGGGTCGATGGCGACTATGCAGGCCGCGGGCTGGCGTCTGCCGCGGTCCAGGGGATAGTCGCCGTAGCCCGCGACGACCTCGGGCTGCACCGCATCGAGGCGAGCACGCTGCTGCACAACGTTGGCTCGCAGCGGGTGCTACGGAAGGCCGGCTTCCAGCACATTGGCATGGCCCCCCGGTACTTGCGAATTGCCGGACAATGGCAGGACCACAACCTCTACCAAGTGGTCCTGCACGACTGAAGCCCAAACACGGTTCGCGCCGCCGACGGCAGACAGTCCCCGCTTGTCAGGGCAGGTCCAGGGTGAAGACCACCAGCTGGACCAACGGAGCGGGCCGGGGCTTTTCGCGCTCGGGGCGCCGGACAAACCCGAAGCGCCGGTAGAGCACTTGGGACCACGAGAGCTCCGGTTTCCAGATTCTCCGCAACGAGCAGGACGCCCGCCCGGGCACGGGCCGCCGCATCAAGCAGCAGGGCGCGCCGTTCGGGGGGCGGCTTGGGGTGGCCGGGCAGGTTGTGGCCCAACCCTTCGAAGGTCAACCGGCCGACGGCTTCAAACTCGCCGGCGGTTGGGCTGCAACACGTCTACTCATCGCTTAATGCTGGGACCCAAAGAAAGGCTACGGCGCAGGTCAGACCCAGGTGGAGGAGCCTTTCGTTACCCCGTGCTTCGGACCGTGAAGACACGTTGCGTCGCGCGTCGGCGCATTTCACCCCCGGTTGAAAGGGGTCGGGGCGGGTGGTTGGTTGGACGTATCGGCTTTGAAAGGAATGAACATGACGGAACATTTTGATCTCACTCCACAGCGTCTGCGTCACGTCCTGGGCCACTTTGCGTCCGGGCTGACAGTGATCACCGCAGCAACTGACAACGGTCCGGCCGGGTTCACCTGCCAGTCCTTCTCTTCCCTTTCGCTGGACCCGGCGCTGGTGACCTTCAGCCCCGCCCGCAGCTCCAGCACCTGGCCGTTGTTGCGGAGCGCGGGACGCTTCACGGTTAACATCCTCCCCGCCGGGCACCAGCACCTCGCCGCCCAGTTCGCACGTTGGGGAACGGACAAGTTTGCCGGCGTGGATTACTCCGCCTCGCCGCTGGGCAATCCAGTGCTGGACCAGGCGCTCGCCTGGGTGGACTGCGAGCTTCACGAGGAGTACGACGGCGGCGACCACACCATTGTGGTGGGTGCCGTACACGCTCTTGGCGCGCGGGAAGGCGCCGAGCCGCTGCTTTTCTTCAAGGGCGGCTACTTCGAAGGGGTGCCGTCCCGGGCTGAATTGCTGGACAGCGTCGCATGACGCCGGCCAAGTCCGGCTCGTGCCCGCGGCTAGCTCCCGACCGCCGGCGCCGGTCCGACCACCCATTCCTGAAGGGAGTACGCGCATGATCGGGACACTCACCCATAGGATCCAAATGATCTGCGGCGACGAGCTCTCATTGCTTCGTCGGCAGATGTACGCGCTCGCCCGGCAGGACATCCACGAGGGCGCGGTTGACGGCGCCGCAACGGCAATGGCCCGCAACCCGTCCTGCGTCAACCACGGCGTCAGCGTGGACGTGGTTTGTTTTGCCACCCGCCCCACGGGACAGGCTGCCGACTTCATGATTTCCGTCGCCATGCACATGCATCCGGAACGCCGCGCCGGGGACGTGTACTGGGAAGAAGCCGACGCCTGGGCGCAGGCCGTCGCCGGCAATGAGCGGGTCAGGGTGGAGCCGCGCGGTAGCCGGGACAGTCCCGTGGGCAGGGTCTTCCATTACGCACTCACCGATGAAACCGCTGCAGCTGGATTTCAGGAGCCAAGGCTGGCAGCGGTCACCTGACCAGCGCCGCGCGTGCGGGCGCACGGCGCAGCGGTACTGTCCTCACGCAGCGGTACTGTCCTCAGATGAGGCCCAGGTCAGCGAACGCGGCAACCAGTCCTTCGCGGTGCGGCGGCGCGGCAACACGGTCAGCCAGGGCGAGGAGTTCCGGCGGCGACCCCTCGATGGCGATGCCCACCCCCGCAAACGCGATCATTTCCAGGTCGTTCTGGCCGTCGCCCACGGCAACGGTGTTTTCCTGTTCGATGCCCAACCGGGCAATGACGGCCGCCACGCCGTCGGCCTTGCTGATGCCGCGCTGGTACAGCTCGCCCGCGTGCCGCCCTTCGTTGGCGATCGAATTGGCCACCACGGCGATGCCAACGCCGATTTCCCGGGCAATGCGTTCCATGGGGACCGGGGCCTCGAACACCGAGATCTTGGCGAAGGCAGTGGCCGCGCGGTTGGTTGTGGCGCGCACGGAGCCCAGGATGGCTGAGGAGCCCCTCGAATGGCCGTCCGGCGCGCGCCGGAAGTGCTCTTCGATGATGGCACGGAGCCGCGGCTCGGCTTCCGGGGCAACGTGCAGCGAATCCTGGGCTTCAAGAATGTAGACGGCTTCGTGGCCATCGAGTACAGCCACCGTCCGGGCTGCCAGGTCGGCGGGGAACCGGCGGTCCAGCAGGACCTCGCCGTCCACCTCCGCGTAGGCACCGGCACTTGCCACCAAACCGTCGAAGCCGGCTGCGAGAATGCTCCGGGGCAGCATGGACACCGGACGTCCGGTGCAGAGCAGGACCTTGTGTCCGGCCGAGCGCGCGGCACGGACCGCCCGCACATGACCGTCCGGGACAACCCCGTAGTCCGCATAGGTGCCGTCGACATCGAGGAAGATGGCGCGGACGGTGGCTGTGGAGGTGACTGGCTTGGTGCTCATGATCCCGGATTCTACAGGGGCAGCACGGTGCCGCGGAGCGGTGCGCAGTCTGGCCGCCGGCGGCCGCAGGGCTTGACACCCGCCGTCGTCCTTCCGGCTGGAAGGCCAACCACCGGGCTACGATGATGTGGCTGCCGGTGCCAACCCGGCCGCAATACCCAAGAGCAAGGAACTCTGAGATGGCACAGTCATACTTCCAGGTAGTCGTCCGCTACACGGTTAAGCCCGAGGAAACGGAAACCGTCCTCCGGCTGCTGGGCGAGATGGCCACAGCCACCCGGGCGGAAGAGGCGAACCTGTCCTACGAGTTCTTCCAGGGTGTGGAGGACCCGGCGCAGATCGTGATCTTGGAACGCTACCGGGACGCAGCCGGGTTTGCCGCGCACCGCGACTATGAGCACATTGAACGTATTGGCGCTTCGCAGATCATCCCCAGGTTGGAGCGCCGCACCATCCAAACGTTTGACGTGACAGAGCGCGCCTAGCAGCCGGGACACATCACGATGTGTGGGACGTCGCGATGTCGTTCGTGGCGGCCCATTCGCTGACGTCCCTGCGTTCGATCGCCGCCGCCATCAGGTCCGGAAACAGGTCCGGAGTGCAGGCGAAGGCCGGGACGCCGATGCCCGCGAGCGCAGCGGCGTGGTTGGAGTCGAAGCTGGGGTGGCCACTGTCGCTGAGGGCCAGAAGGGCAATCAGGGTGGCTCCTGATCCGACGATGGCGGCGGCGCGCCGCAGCATCTCCTCGGCGATCCCGCCCTCGTAGAGGTCGCTGATCAGGACCAGGATCGTGTCGGTGGGCCGGGTGATCTGGCCCTGGCAGTAGGCGAGGGCCCGGTTGATGTCCGTTCCGCCGCCGAGCTGCACGCCGAAGAGCACATCCACCGGATCTTCCAGGTCCTCGGTGAGGTCAACCACTTCGGTGTCAAAGACCACCAGCCGGGTGCGTACGGATCGAAGTGAGCTGAGGACCGCCCCGAAGACGCTGGAATACACCACCGATTCGGCCATTGAACCGGACTGGTCGATGCACAGGATGATCTCGCGCTGCACCTCGTTGCTGCTCCGGGCGTAGCCGACCAGCCGCTCGGGCACCACGGTGCGGTACTCCGGCTGATAGTTCTTGAGGTTGGCGGCGATGGTGCGGTTCCAGTCGATGTCCCGGTGCCGGGGCCGCCGGGTCCTGGCAGCCCGGTTGAGCGCCCCTGAAACGGCCTGGACGGTCCTGGCGCGCAAGCGCTCCTCCAGCTCCCTGGTCACCTGCCGGACCACCGTCCTGGCGGTCTCGCGTGAATGTTCGGGAATCACCCGGCCCAGTCCGATGAGCGTGCTGACCAGGTTGATGTCGGGCTGCACGGTGCGGAGCATCTCGGGTTCGAGCAGCAATTGCCGAAGGCCCAGCCGGTCCATGGCGTCGGCCTGCATCACCTGCACCACGGTGGACGGGAAGTAGCCCCGAATGTCGCCGAGCCACCGGGCAACCCGCGGGCTGGACGCCCCGAGGCTTCCCGGGCCCTTGTTGGGGGCATCATAGAGCGCCTCCAGCACGCTGTCCCGGCGGGCGTCCTCGGCCGAGAGGACAACGCCTTCGCCGCCCTCCCTCATGATGCCGTCGGCCTCATGCCCGCCGAGGACCAGGCGCCACCGGCCCAGCCTGTCACGGCCCTCCGGATTCATGTCGGTCATGCGATCGCCTCCCATCCCAGGATCCGTGCCATCGTGTGGATTGCGGGGCCTGCGCCGCTGAGGTCCGGCGCGACGGCGTCGGGCCCCTGTTCAGGCCCTGGTCCACGGCTGAGCTGTTCGCCGATCTCGCGCCGCTCAGGCCGGCTGAATGCGGAGAACGTCCTGCGCAGCAACGGCAGGACGTCGTCAAACATCCCGTCCTGGACGCCCGCCACCCAGTCATCGACGATCTGCAGGAGGCGCCGGTCGTGGATCAGCAGCACCGCGTCGCCGGACAGGAAACCGTCCAGCCAGGCTGCGGCCCCGGGCGCCGGCGTGGCGATGGACAGCCGCCGGCTGAGCCGGGCGGCCACCTCATCCCGTCCCACCAGTCCGGCATCCAGCAGAAGGCGGGTGGCCCGGCCGGCGACAGACCCGTGAATCCGGTCCGAACCGGCGACGGCGGCCAGGGCCCGGTGCCAGTCGTCCAGTGGCAGGTCCGGCAACAGCGACAAACCGTGTTGAGCCGAATCCATGGCGTGCCGCATGGCGTCGGCACCTGCGTCGTCCAGCCCGGCACAGGCGACAGGCAGACCGACGCAGGCCCGCACCACTGTGGCATCGAGGATGGTGTGCACACCGGTGACATCCACGCCGCGCACATTCCCGTACCGGCAGGTCCGGGCGAGCGGGGCGATGGATTTCAGCAGCGGGGCAACATCCTGCTGCACTGCGGTCCGCTCGGCGAGGACCGACACTACGGACGCGATACCTTCCGGAAGGTCGGCCAGGAGGCAGCTTTCGAGGAGTTCGCTGAGGTCCGCGAGGCTGCCGGAGCCTTGGGCGCGTTCGGCCACACACGCTGCCGCTGCCGCGGCCACTGTGGTCCCGTACCGGCCGGCTTCCACCACCGCCACGGCGAGTTCGGGCTGCCAGCTGAGTGTCCAGGCCTCCTTGAACGTGCCGGTGGTGCGTCCGGTGCCGGCAGGCGTTCCCCAGTCCACCCCCAGCAGGGCCAGCCGATGCAGCAGAACGGAACGGGCCAGCTGGGCGGGCTTGCGAAGGTCGATTGACACGACCTCTTCCATCGCCTTGGGCTGCAGCCGCAGCCGGCGCTGGGTGGCCGCCAAATCGGCGGCGAGCGGCACGGTGGGCGCGGTTTCCGGGACGGTTCCCAACGCGAGACCGATGGTGAGTTCGCGGCGTACCAGGGCCAGAGGTAGCGGGGAGCCGTCGCAGAGAACGGACTGGGCTGCGTCGTCCAGTTCAATCAGGCCGGGGCTGGGACGGCCGCGGACGGCGGCCAGGGCGGCCGCCAGGCGGCTCGCCTCCACCACGGAAGCCGGCGATGCGTCGAGGTTCTCCTGGCGGAGAGTACGGGCGACGCGGACCAGCCATGTGGTGGCCACATCAGCGACAGGCCCCTGGGCAGTCCAGTGGGCGAACAGATGCTGGTACCAGCCGGGTGCCGTGACACCGGCCCCATAACCGGTTTCCAGGCGAAGCCGGTCCGATGTCCACGGCACCCACGTGACTGACACCTTGGTCTTTGGCAAACCGGCCAGAAGCTTGCTGTCCGCCGACGCCGGTGGAAAATTCGCCGGGACCAGGGCGGGGGCGTGATAGGCCCCGCACACCACCGCGATCCGTGCGTGCCCCTCACGCATGGCGGCCCGCAGGAGCCGACGCATCGCGGCTTCACGGCGGGCGTTCTCGACGACGTCGGGGTGTCCGGCGTGCCGGTCGTCCACGGCGCGGATCTCCTCGATGGCGTCCGTAATGGCCGCGAAGCGTTCGAGGGGATCGGACGTGCGGTGCTCGACGGCGTCCTCCCACCAGCGCTCGGCGTCACTGTACCCGGCGGCCTCGGCCAGCATCGAGATCGCATCCGGCCGGTAGGGCAGTTGCGGGGGTGATGGCTGAACGGGCCCGGCCTCATCGCCGGGCTCATCCCCGGCATCGTCGCCGGTCTCGTCGGCCGCCTCATCGCGGGCCGTGTGCAGTGCGAAGCTGTTCGCCGCCGGCAGGTCGATGGTCCGAACCGGTATCCCTGCTGAAAGGGCCCACCTGATCGCCACCCACTCCGGGGAAAAGTCCGCCAGCGGGTAGAACGTGGCCAGGCGCGGCTGGTCAGCGGCGTAGATCAGGGCCGCGACGGGCGGGACCATTCCGGCCTCTGCAACCAGCGGGATGACCGGGTCGAGCTCCGGCGGTCCTTCCACCAGCACCAGGTCCGGCCGGATGGTTGCCAACGCCTCTGCCACCGAGCGCGCCGAACCCGGCCCATGGTGCCGGATCCCCAGGACATGGACGTCCGTCATGGATCAGTTCGAGCTTTCGAGGTCGCGGCAGGCCCGGTAGAGGTCCTTCCACTCCGGCCGGTTCCGGACAACGGTCTCCAGGTACTCCTGCCAGATCACCCGATCCTGAACCGGGTCCTTCACCACGGCCCCGACCAGGCTGGCCGCCACGTCCTGGGCACGGACGCTGCCGTCGCCGAAGTGGGCTGCCAAGGACAGGCCATTGGTCATCACAGAGATCGCCTCGGCCGTGGACAGTGTGGCGGACGGGGACTTGAGGGTGGTGCGCTGGTCCTGGGTGAGGCCGGCGCGCAGTTCCCGCATCACCGTGACCACCCGCCGGATCTCGGAAAGAGCGGCAAGATCCGCCGGAAGGTCGAGGGCCGCGCCGAGGCTCCGCACGCGGGTGGTGACGATCTCCACTTCCTGGTCGAGGCTGTCGGGCAGCGGCAGGACCACGGTGTTGAACCGGCGGCGCAATGCCGAGGACAGGTCGTTGACGCCTTTGTCGCGGTTGTTTGCGGTGGCGATGACGTTGAATCCCTTGCGCGCCTGCACTTCAGCATTGAGTTCAGGGATCGGCAGTGTCTTCTCGCTCATGATCGTGATCAGGGAATCCTGCACGTCCGACGGGATCCGGGTGAGCTCCTCGACCCGAACGAGGCTGCCGCTCTCCATTGCCCGCATCACCGGTCCGGGCACCAGCGCCGCCCGTGACGGGCCATCGGCGAGCAACCGGGCGTAGTTCCAGCCGTACCTCAGTGCCTCCTCCGGTGTGCCGGCGGTGCCCTGCACCACCAAGGTGGACGTGCCGGAGATGGCCGCGGCCAGGTGTTCGCCGAGCCAGGTCTTTGCGGTGCCCGGCACTCCGAGCAGCAGCAGGCCCCGGTCGGTGGCCAGGGACGCCACGGCGATTTCAACCAGCCGGGCCGAGCCTAAATACTTCGGGGTGACCACCGTGCCGTCGGAGAGGGTGCCGCCGAGGATGTACGTGGCGACTGCCCACGGGGAAAGCTGCCAGCTGGGCGGCCGGGGCCTGTCATCGGCGGCAGCCAAGGCCAGCAGCTCATCGGCGTAGGCGGTTTCCGCATGCTCGCGCAGAATGTCCGGGGCGGTGGTCTGGGCATCGGTCATTGGAAGGCCTCCGTCAGGGATTGTCGGAACGATTGGTATTGCACCACATCCCGGAACACGCGGCGCCGGCCGGCGTCGTCGTCCGAACGTTGCAGCAGGTGGTGGCAGTGCTCTGCCGCGGCGGGCGGCAGCGCCAGCGGCAGGAACCCGGACACCATCTCCGCCAGGTAGCCGCCGTCCTTGGCGGCGAGCAGTTCCAGAACGGCGTTGCCCAATGGCAGTCCCCACGGCCTCGGCACCTCACGGAGCAGCGCGGCCAGGGCCATGGGCTGCAACGTGCCTCCGTTGATGTGGCGCAGCAGTGCGGGTTCCTGTTCGGCGGCCGGCAGACAGCCCAGCAGCCGTGCATCGGCACGAAGATCGAGCAGGGCGCGCGCCCAATCCGCATCGGAGCGCAGGGCCGCGGCTGTGAAGATGGCGTCGACCACGCGGGGTTCACGGTCGAGCATTGCCAATGTCGCCGCCGGATTCCGCCCGCTGATGGCCGTCCATACGTCCAGCGGGGCACCCCTGACGATGGCGTCCAGCCGTCCCAGCCGGTCGGGTTCGCCGGTGCGGGGTGCAGGGGCGATCCCGTCGCGTACGGCTGAGGGGTCCGGATCTGGCGGCAGGTCGATGTCGAACTGCTTGCGCAGCAGCCCTTTGACGCGGAGGAGGGGCGCAAGCCGGGCGGCCATCCGCTGCGCCCGCGCGCTGGTTGGGAGCCGGTCAAGCAGCGCGGCGGCGGCGTCCCGCACAATCTTGGCTTTCTCGTCCAGTGCCGGTTCCAGCAGTTCCTCGTCATCCAGGCTTAGGTTGGTGGCAAGAACACCCAGATGCGCGGCGCGTTCCCGGGCGCTAAACCCATCCCAGTCCTCGCGCAACCGGTCCCGCGCAGCGGCCGGGTCGCTGTGCCGGAGCCGCTCAAATTCCGTTGCAGCGTCGGTTGCTTTTTGCGCTGCCCTGGTGGTTGCGGTCCCGGAAACCGTGACGGAGGCCCTATCCCCGATGTCCAGGAGCCACCGGCCCCGGACGCCGGTGGCCGGAAACAGCTGCGCCGCCACCGCCGGCCGTGCCTCGGCCATGGCAAGCACTGCGGGGAGCGAACGGTGCGGAACGCAGAGCCCGGCACGGGCCGCGAACTGCAGCCAGTCAATGACAAGCCGCGTCCGCAGCTCCTGGCCAACGGGCGGCTGGCTCAGCAGCAGGTCCAGGAGGCGGGCTGCTTCACCCGTGGCCTGCGGTGCATCGTCCGCCGGCGCCGGATCAGCGATCCCGCCGGCTTCCGCCGTGCCCGGCCGGCGGGCCGCGCGGGTGATGACATCGGCCAAGGCTGCCTGGTCAAGCAACAGCTCCTCGGGTGACACGTCGCCGGGAGGGCGGAACCCCAGCCCGGGCACCGGCGCCGGCACGGGATGCCGTCCCGTGCCGATGAGTGCTGCACTGCGAAGATCCGCCACCCAGGTCATGGCGTCAGCACCGTTCCGTTGACGACGACGGACAGGGGCCGGACGCGCCCGTCCTCCAGTTCGCCGAACACGTCGACCGGGTGGCCGCCGGTGAGTGCCAGGAGGGAATCCAAGGGCGCATCAAGCAGGGGGAGCGAGTGGCCGGCGCCGTCCTGTAGGGATCCAGGTGTGCCCGGGCAGACGCGGACGCCGGCGAACAACGCGGGGTGGCGCTCACGCCATGGGGAAAGCGCGACGGCGGCCGCTTCCGTTTCCAACACGGCAGCGATGCTGCAGCCCTCACCCAAGTTGTCGGCCAGTCCGCGCGGGGTGATCGAACGGATGAACATCGCCCGCCGCGGTGCGGTGCCGGGATAGCGGGCCAGTGCCACGTCCAGCACGGCGCCTGCCAGCTGCGGAGTGGCGAGCGCTTCACCCTGCGCCGCAAAGTCAAGCACCACCACCACGGTGCCATCGGGGCCGCGAAGCCACGTGCGCTGCTGCTGGAGCCGTCCGTCGTCACCACGATGGGCACCGAGCACCAGCCACGGTCCGGGAAGGGCTTCCGTCCCCTGGACGTCGGCCGACGGCGTCGGCCAGCCCAGGGTCACGCGCAGGTCTGCCAGCTCTTCGGTGGTCAGCTCTTCCCGTTTGCCCCAGGCTTTGCTTATCGCCCACCAGCGGCCGGTTCGAAAGAGCAAGTGGTCGGCCCAGTCGGCGCGGGCGTGGACGTCCGATCCCATGGACCGCACCTGTTCCGCCAGGCCCGGCAGTTGGGCGTCAACCAGGCGTCCCGCTACTCCGTCCCACCAGGAATATGGCTGGTTGTGGGCGGCGGCCAGGCCGGTCCGCACCAAATCGGTGAGCCAGCGGGCGAAGTCGGCGATCCCGGCGTCCATCACTGAGAGCCTGTCCGCCAGCCGTTTGGCCTGTGCGGCCGGATCCGCCGGCTGTTCTGACTGTCGCCGCTCCTTGGTGAGGGCCCGGTCAGCCCGCTGGCTTGCCCACTCCGCGGCGAAGGCGGCAGTCTCCGCGCCGCCGTCGGCCATTTCTTCCCGTGCCCACATCAGGAGGAGGGCCAGGGCGTGCTTACACGGGAACTTGCGGCTCGGGCATGAACAGCGGTACGCCGGGGCGGCAACGTCCACGCTCACCTGATAGGGAGTCTTGCCACTGCCCTGGCACTTGCCCCAGACCAGGGAATCGTTGCTTCCGGTCTCGGACCAAGGGCCCGGCCGTGCCAGCTTTCGGGCGGCCGCCAAGGAAGAGGGGTCGGGCGCGGCGCTGATCACTTGCTCCTCGCTCCATCGCCCCATGAAGCACATTCTGCCCGACGCCGGCTACTCCGCAAGCATGCTCGGCGGTGTGGCGGATTGGATAACCAATGCCGGACCGCCGCTATTGCCACAGGTCCGCACGGGCTAGGGTCACGTTCCAGCGGGCCTCTGTCACTGGGAACCGCGTCCGTGTCAGGATCAGGTATGTCCGAACGCCTGATGCTGCTTGACACCGCCTCCCTGTACTTCCGCGCCTTCTACGGCCTGCCCGACACCCTCCGCCGCCCTGACGGCACACCGGTCAACGCGGTCCGCGGCCTCCTGGACATGATCGCGCGGCTCACCACCGATTACCGGGCGACGCATCTGGTGGCGTGCTGGGACGACGACTGGCGTCCGCAGTGGCGCGTGGACCTCATCCCGACCTACAAGTCCCACCGGGTCGCGGAGGTGGTGGCCAACGCTCCTGACCTTGAAGTGGTCCCGGACGCGCTCGAAGCGCAGCTTCCCATGATCCGCCGGGTCCTGGAGCTCGCGGGCATCGCCGTCGTTGGGGCCGCGAACCACGAGGCCGACGACGTTGTGGGTACCTACGCCAGCGCGGCTGACCTTCCCGTCGACGTCGTGACGGGCGACCGTGATCTCTTCCAGCTCGTCGACGACGACCGCCACGTGCGGGTCATCTACACCGCGCGCGGCATGCGGAACCTCGAAGTCCTGACCGACGCCGTCGTCGTCGGGAAATACCGGGTGCTGCCCGAACAGTATGCCGACTACGCCACCCTCCGCGGCGACGCCTCGGACGGGCTGCCCGGTGTTGCCGGCATCGGAGAGAAAACGGCGGCGGCCCTGCTTGGCGAATACGGCACGCTGGACCTGCTGCTCGCGGCGGCAACGGACCCGGGCAGCGGTATGTCGGCCTCCGTTCGGGCCAAGCTCCGCGCAGCCAGCGACTACCTCAGAGTCGCGCCGACTGTGGTGAACGTCGTGCGTGATCTGGCGCTGCCGTCACTGGAGCAGGCAGGCGCGCAACTGCGGCCCGTCGTCGGGGAACCGCGCACGGAACTGGAGCGCCTCGCCCGTGAATGGAACCTGGGCGGCTCGATCGCCCGGCTCCTGGCCGCCCTCGACCTTCGTCAGTGACAGCCTCTACGTGTGCGCGGTCTACGGGTGCGCGTAGGTGAGGCAATCCGCGTTGTCGCGGCCGGGACCCACATGGACTTCCGGTGCGTTGCACATCAGGTGGTCGTTGTGGACGCACTCACTGCGCTGGCAGGCTCCGACGTCGGCCAAAACCTTGGGCAGGCCACCGTGCATGCCGGTATCGATGAAAGTGGCGCAGGAAGCATGGTCTTCAGCCCCGCCCACCGTGATCGCGGCGGCGTTGCAGTGGGAGTGGTCGTTGAAAGAACAGTTGGCAACACTGCAGTCTGCGACGTGCGTTGTCATGGGAAATCCTCCGTGTTCAGGCTGCCCGGACGGGCGGCTCCCTCTGCCCACGGTAACGCTGCGGACCACGATCAAAAAGGCCCAGTCGTGTGACCTAATTAGCAGGGTGCTCATCGGCGGCCGGCAGGAACTGGCCGTTCCTGATTCGGGACGGCCCGCAGGCCACGGCGACCGGCGGAATGTTCCACGGCCCGCGTTCCCGCAGCGGCGGCCGGCCGACGGCGACGTGGGGCACCCAGTGGGGATACCTGAAGCCGAGGGCCCGTGAGCCCAGGATGAAGTCGTCCACATTGTCCACCAGGAGCCCGTCCAAAAGGGTTCGCAGGCCCTCCACAAGGGAAACCTGGTATTCGTGCACGTGCTGCGGCACGTGCACTTCGAGCCCGGAGATCCTGCCGCCGCCCAGTACGATCAGCCGGTGCGAGGTCCCGCCGAAGCCTTCCAGTTCAGGCAGGGAATGCAGCCAGCGCACGGTCGCCCGGATCGCCTCGCCGGCAGGGGTGATGCCCTTGGTCCAGTCCTCAACGTCCTGGCCGAAGTCGTCGAGGATGCCGACATGCAGCAGGGTCAGGTGCAGTCCCTGCGGCCTGCGGAGCGCCTCGACGAAGTTGCCCAGGGACTCGTAGTCAGCCGGGCCCGAACCGACCGCGATGACGGGAACCTCCACGGTGATGCGGGGCGGCGCTTGCATGCGGACCTCCTCAGGCCGGTGTTCCAGTGCCATTATCCTCCGGCGCGGGGCCCTCGCCACGGGGGGCCCTATTGCCGTTCGGGGCGCAAAGGTGTCGAATCAAAGGACACGATTCGGCCCGGTGCACGGCAAGACGCCAGGAGGTTCCCATGTCAGTGAAGGGCGCAAAGGACGCAGCACGGATGCCGGGCCGGGGCGGGCCGGAGGCGCGGCGCGGTGACGCAGGGGCAGGCATCGAGGCGGACGGGCCGGCCCAGGTGCGGAACGTGGCACTCATCGGGCATTCGGGCGCCGGGAAAACCATGCTGATCGAGGCTCTGCTGGCCGCCCACGGCATGATTTCGCGGAAGGGGTCCATAGCCGAGGGCACAACTGTCGGCGACTCAGACTCCTCGGCCGTCCGGCAGCAGCGTTCGGTGGGGCTGGCCGTGGTGCCGCTGCTGATCAACGGCATCAAAGTGAATGTGCTGGACACCCCCGGGTACCCGGACTTCATCGGCGAGCTGCGGGCGGGCCTGCGCGCTGCGGATGCGGCACTGTTTGTGGTCTCAGCCGTGGACGGGATTGATGCCACCACCACGGGGCTGTGGGGCGAATGCGAACGAGTGGGGATGCCGCGTGCTGTGACCATCACCAGGGTTGACCACCCCCGGGCGGATTACGATGGCGTCCAGGCCGCCTGCCAGCGGGCCTTCGGCGATGCGGTGGTGCCGCTCTACGTCCCGGTCCGGACCGGCGGTGAGATCACCGGCCTGCTCGGGCTGCTGCAGGGGACGGTGTCCGACTACTCCGAAGGGGACCCCGGAGGACAGGTACGGGACGCCGGCTCCGGCGAGCTCGCCGGAGCCGAGGCGGCACGGGGCCAGCTCATCGAAGGGATCATCGCCGAAAGCGAGGACGAGACCCTGATGGACCGCTACCTCGGCGGCGAGGACATCGATACGGACGTTCTGGTCACGGACCTGGAAACCGCCGTCGCCCGCGGTTCATTTTTTCCCGTCCTGCCTACCTCGGCGGTGACCGGCCTGGGGGCTTCCGAGCTGATGGAAGTCCTGGCCAGGGCGTTCCCCTCACCCTTGGAGCGGGAGCTGCCGGATGTGACTGACCTGGCCGGCGGTCCGGCGGGAAGCCTTTCCTGCGATCCCGACGGGCCGCTGGCCGCCGAGGTTGTCCGCACCACGGTGGATCCCTTCCTGGGCCGCGTTTGCCTGGTGCGGGTGTTTTCGGGCACGCTGCGGGAGGACACCCCGGTTCATGTGGCCGGCCACGGACTGGCGGACCGCGGCCACCAGGATCATGACACCGACGAGCGCGTCACCCATCTGTATTCACCGCTGGGTGCCAATCTCCGGCCGGTGGCACAGTGCGTTGCGGGCGATATCTGTGCCGTGGCCAAGCTGGGAAGCGCCGAGACCGGCGACACCATCTCAGCCAGGGACCAGCCCGTGCTGCTGTCCACATGGGAGATGCCGGAACCGCTCATGCCGGTGGCCGTCGAGGCTGACTCGCGGAGCGACGAGGATGCCCTCTCCCGGAGCCTGGCCAAGGTCGCAGCGGGTGATCCGACGCTGCGGGTGGAACGGAATGCCGAAACGCACCAGCTGATCCTCTGGTGCATGGGCGAGGCGCATGCCGACGTAGTGCTGGACAGGCTGCGGGACCAGGGCGTGAAACTGCACACCCAGGAGGTCGTGACCCCGCTGCGGGAAACTTTTGCCGGCCCGGCCGCGGGCCACGGCCGGCACGTCAAACAGTCCGGCGGCCACGGGCAGTATGCGGTCTGCGATATCAACGTGGAACCGCTGGCGCGGGGCAGCGGGTTTGAATTTGTGGACAAGACGGTGGGCGGGGTGATCCCCGGAACGTTTATCTCCTCCGTGGAGAAGGGCGTGCGGGCACAGATGCAGAAGGGGCTGGCCGCCGGATTTCCCGTGGTGGACCTGCGCGTGACCCTGCTGGGCGGCAAGGCCCACAGCGTGGATTCGTCCGATGCTGCGTTCCAGGCTGCCGGTGCCCTGGCGCTGCGGGAGGCGGCGGCCGCGGGACGCATCCAGCTCCTCGAGCCCGTCTCCTCGGTCAGCATCACCGTTTCGGACGAGCATGTCGGGGCGGTCATGAGCGACCTCTCCGGACGCCGCGGCCGGCTCACCGGCACAGCGTCCGCCGAGGGCGAACTGACAGAAATCAGCGCTGACGTGCCGGACCAGGAACTCCTGCGCTACGCCGTCGAGCTGCGGGCGCTGACGGCCGGGACAGGCCGCTTCCGCCGCCGCTACCTCAGGCATGAGCCAGTGCCCAGCAGTTGACCAGGCAAATCGTGAACCCCGCCGCCCGCAAGATCCAACGCATCTACCTCACCCTGACGTTGGGCAACACCTTGGCGGCCTCGTTCATCTGGGGGATCAACACGCTCTTCCTGCTGGACGCCGGGCTCAGCAATCTTGAAGCCTTCACGGCCAACGCGTTCTTCACCGCCGGCATGGTGCTGTTCGAAGTGCCTACCGGTGTGGTTGCCGACGGCTGGGGGCGCAGGGCCTCGTTCCTCCTTGGCACGGTGACACTGGCGGTCTCCACGTACCTTTACTACCTCCTGTGGCAGCTCTCCGCTCCATTTTGGGCGTGGGCGGTCGTGTCAGTGCTGCTGGGCCTGGGCTTTACGTTCTTTTCAGGGGCCGTTGAGGCCTGGCTCGTCGACGCCCTGCATTTCTCGGCTTACGAGGGCGACCTGGAGACTGTCCTGGGGCGCGGACAGATGGTGTCAGGCATCGCCATGCTGGTGGGCTCGGCAGCCGGCGGCGTGGTTGCCCAGGCAACCAACCTGGGCGTGCCGTTCCTGATACGCGTCGGGGTGCTCCTGGCGATGTTCGCTGTGGCGTTTCTGCTGATGCATGATGTGGGGTTCACACCGGAACGCTCCCCGCATCCGCTCCAGGCAACCAGGGCAGTGCTGAGCGCATCCATCGACGGCGGGCTCAAGAACCCACCCATCCGGTACATCATGCTTGCAGCGCCGTTCAGTGCCGGCGTCGGCATTTACGTCTTCTACGCGCTGCAGCCCTTCCTCCTTGAACTCTTCGGCGACCCCCGGGCCTACTCCATTGCGGGCCTCGCGGCGGCCATTGTTGCCGGCGCCCAGGTGGTGGGCGGCTGGCTGGCGCCGACGCTCCGGCGCCTGGTCCGCAAGAGGACCACTGTCCTGGTGGCGACCAGCGTCCTGGGCGGGCTGATCCTGATGGCCTTGGGGTTCACCCGGCTGTTTTGGGTGGCATTGCTGCTGCTGACCCTGTGGGCACTGGTCACGGCAGCAGCCACCCCGGTGCGGCAGGCCTACCTCAACGACATGATCTCCTCCAGGCAGAGGGCAACAGTGCTGAGCTTCGATTCCCTGATGGGATCAAGCGGCGGGATCGTGGTGCAGCCGCTGATGGGCCGGGCGGCCGACGTGTACGGCTACCCGCTGTCCTTGGCCCTAAGCGGCGTGATTGAGCTGTTCGCGGTGCCGTTCCTGCTGGCAAGCCGCCGGCGGCGCTCGCCGGCCGACACCGCCACCGCGGCCACCGAAACATCCCTCTGACGCGGTGGTGGCGCCGCTTTGATTCAGCCTTGAGAGTCGCATTCAGGGGGAGTAATGTGACGCGAACCACAGTTCGCAAAAAACTCCGACAAGGGGGCATCATGCCTACTTTGCGACGTCAAGTGGCTGCCGTCACGGCAGTTCTGGCTTTGAGCGTGACGGCTGGCGCCGTCGGCACCCCGGCCTTCGCGGGCGACGACCGGCAGGCCAGGAAAACTTCGATTGCCACCGGGTACGGCGGAGCTGTGAGCACCGTGGACCTGGACGCGTCCGCAGCCGCCATCGAGGTTCTTCGCCACGGCGGCAACGCAGCGGATGCTGCAGTGGCCGCGGCCGCTACCCTGGGCGTGACCGAGCCGTACAGCGCCGGGATTGGCGGTGGCGGCTACTTTGTTTTCTACGATGCCCAGTCCGGCGAGGTCCAGACCATCGACGGCCGTGAGACGGCACCGGAGACCATGCCCGCCGACGCGTTTATCAATGCCGCCACGCAGAAGCCCTACCCCTTCGCCGAGCTTGTCTCCAGCGGCGTTTCCGTCGGCGTCCCCGGCTCGCTCGCCACGTGGGAAAGGGCCTTGAAGCGGTGGGGCACCCTAAGGCTTGGTGACGCCCTGCAACCTGCTATCGACGTGGCCCAGGACGGCTTCGTCGTCGATGACACGTTCCGCCAGCAGACCCTCGACAACAAGGTCCGGTTCTCGGCATTCACTCCCACAAGCAGCCTTTTCCTGCCCGGCGGCGACGCTCCCGCCGTCGGAAGCATCTTCCGCAACCCCGACCTCGCCGCCACGTACCGCCTCATCGCGAAGAAGGGGACTGACGCCTTCTACGCCGGCCCGCTGGCCGAAGAGATGGCGGCCACGGTGCAGGCGCCGCCGAAGGACCCAGCCTGGGTACCGCCTGCCAGCGCTCCGGCGACCAGCATCCCGGCGTTCCCCGGCTACCTGACGACGGCGGATCTTGCCGCCTACACGACCCTGGACCAGGACCCCACGCATGTTGAGTACCGTGGCTACGACGTGTACGGCATGGCGCCTTCCAGCAGCGGCGGCACCACCGTAGGTGAGGCGCTGAACATCCTGGAGCCGTTCAACCTGGGCGAAATGTCGACGCCGGCGGCGCTGCATCACTACCTTGAAGCCACCGCGCTGGCCTTCGCGGACCGCGGCAAGTACGTCGGGGATCCGGCGTTTGTTGACGTCCCCACCGATGCCCTGACCGATTCGCTGTTCGGCAAGGAGCGGTCCTGCAACATCAACCCGGCAACGGCAGCTACCAAGCCGGTTGCAGCCGGGGACGTGTCAACCTACGACGGCGTCTGCCCGGTTGCGCCCGCAGCTGCTGCCCACGAGACGGACACCGAGAATGTCTCCACCACTAACATGACCGTCGCCGACAAGTGGGGCAACGTGGTGGAGTACACCCTCACCATCGAGCAGACCGGCGGTTCCGGCATCGTGGTTCCCGGCCGCGGGTTCCTGTTGAACAACGAGCTGACCGACTTCTCCTACGACTCCACGAACCCGGAAGACCCGAACCGGGTGGAGCCGGGCAAACGCCCGCGGTCCTCGATGTCGCCCACCATCATCCTCAAGGACGAAAAGCCGTTCCTCGCACTCGGCTCGCCCGGCGGATCCACGATCATCACCACCGTCCTGCAGACGATCCTCAACCGTGTGGACCTGGGCATGACCGTGTCCGAGGCAATCGCGGCTCCGCGCGCCGCGCAGCGGAACACCGTCAATGTCACAGCCGAGCCAGGGTTCATCAGTGCCTATGGAAGCGGCCTCACGCCGTACGGGCACAAGCTGGTGCCAGCAGGCGACGCGTTCAGCTCAGCAGCTGAGATCGGCGCCGCCACCGCCATCGAGTTCGACCGGCACGGACGCATGGAAGCTGCAGCGGAACCTGCCCGTCGTGGCGGAGGTTCGGCGATGGTGGTCACGCCGGCACCTTGAAGCGGGCCGTCAGCCGGCGTTATTGCCCCATCCCGGGACGGACTGCAACGAATTCGATTCCGGCCTGCACTTTTTTCTTCGGTCCCCGCGAAAAGCCCTTGGCATCAAGCTGGTTCTGCGCCCGGTACACCGCCAAAGCCTCATCGTAGGCCTCGTTGAGCCTGCTGCCCGTGAATTCTTCCTGTGAACCGTCGCTGAAGGTGATGGTCACGGGGGTGCTGGCTGGTAAGTGCTTCTTCATACGGATGAAGCCTTCGGAGTCCTGCTGGAGGTGGATCAAGGGGGTCCCGCTTTCATGATGGAATACTTCCAGTCTGACGCATCCGCCCGCACCTGCGAGCCCGCCGTTCCAGGGATAGCGGCGACAATGGACAGGTGACTCCATCGAACAGCCCCGCCGCCGGCGCGGTGCCCACCGCCATCCCCGGCCGGTTTGACCTCGGAACCATCGGCACGGGCCTGGCTTTCGCGGCTTCGCTTGGGGAGCTGGCTGAGGTGCTGCGCGCGGGCGGCCCGGCGGGGACAGCCGTGGTGCAGGCCCCTCCGGGTACAGGCAAAACCACGCTGGTCCCGCCGCTGCTTGCCAACCTCGCGTCCACCCCCGGGCTCGCATCCATCCCGGGGGCCTTGCGGGTGGTGGTCACCCAGCCACGGCGCGTCGCCGCCCGCGCGGCCGCGCGGCGTTTGGCCGCCCTGGACGGCACACAGGTGGGGGACCGCGTCGGGTACACCGTCCGCGGCGAACGCAAGGCCGGGCCCGGCACCCTGGTGGAGTTCGTCACTCCCGGAATCCTGCTGCGCCGGCTCCTGGACGATCCCGGACTGGAGACCACCGGTGCTGTCATCCTGGACGAGGTGCACGAACGCGGCCTCGAGACCGACCTGCTGCTGGGCATGCTCAGAGAGGTCCGCCAGCTCCGCGGGGACCTCAGCCTGGTGGCCATGTCCGCCACGCTGGACGCGCCCCGCTTCGCCGCCCTGATCGGAGGGGCTGCACCCCATGCAACAGCAAGGGGGGCAGCGGACGACGGCGGCGGGCCGGCTCCCGTCGTCGACTGCCCGTCAGCCCTGTACCCGCTGGAGGTTCAGTGGGCTCCTGCGGCCGTCCCTCGGCTCGACGGCCGCGGCGTGGCACGCGGGTTCCTGGACCACGTGGCGGACACGGCCGCGGGGGCGCATGCCGCCGGCGTGTCACGGGATCCCGGCACCGATGCCCTGGTGTTCGTCCCCGGAGCCTGGGAAGTGTCGTATGTTGCGGCCCGCCTCCGCGGCAGGGCTGCCTCCGGGACGGAGGTGCTGGAGCTCCACGGCCAGGTCAGCCCGGCCGAACAGGACCGGGCCGTGTCCGGGCGGCGGCAGGGTGGTCCGGCGCGCATCATCGTCTCCACCGACCTGGCCGAATCCTCGCTGACTGTTCCGGGCGTGCGGCTGGTGATCGATTCCGGCCTGACCCGCGAACCGCGCCGGGACGCCAACCGTGGCATGTCCGGACTGGTGACCGTCTCCTGTTCCCGGGCCTCGGCGGAGCAGCGGGCCGGCCGTGCCGCGCGGCAGGGACCCGGGCGCGTCGTGCGCTGCTACGACCAGAAAAGCTACGGTGCTGCTCCGGCGCACGTCACCCCGGAGATCAACGTCGCCGACCTGACGGGGGCCGCGCTGACCCTGGCCTGCTGGGGATCGCCCGGCGGCCAAGGGCTGGCACTTCCGGATGCCCCGCCGCCGGCGGCCATGGCGGAGGCCATCGAGGTGCTGAGGGAACTCGGCGCCGTTGCCGCTGACGGGCACCCCACCGGCCTGGGCAGGACGCTGGCCAGGGTACCGGCCGATCCCAGGCTGGCCCGCGCGCTCCTTGACGGTGCCGTGGCCGTGGGTCATCACGCGGCGGCCGAAGTAGTGGCACTCGTGGCGGGGGACCAGCGGGCACCGGGCGCGGATCTCACCCGTGTTCTTTCCACCCTCCGCGGCGGCAGGGAACCTGCCGCCCGGCGATGGGCGGAGGACGTCCGGCGGCTGGAAACGATCGCGCGGAAGGAAAGCGCCGCCGTCGGCCCTTCTGTTGTCACCGCTCCGGTGACCTCCGCCGAATCCCCGGGCGTCGTCGTCGCGCTGGCGTTCCCTGACCGGGTGGCACGGCGGGTGCCGGGGGATGGCCCGGCGCGCTACCTGCTGTCCTCCGGTACCCGCGCGGGGCTGCCGGCCGGCAGCCCGCTGTCCGGGCACGAATGGCTGGCCGTGGCGGAGGTTTCGCGCGCCGCGGGCCGGGACGCGGCCGGGACCGGCGCACTGATACGCTCCGCCGCTCCGCTGACGGCGGATCTCGCGCAGGCGGCCGCCCGGCACTTACTCAGCGACGCTGTCGAAGCAAAGTTCAGCCAGGGCAGGGTCACGGCCCGGCGGGAACAGCGGCTCGGAGCCATCAGCCTGTCCTCCACCCCGGTCCGTCCCTCGCCCGCCGAGGGGCGGACAGCCGTGGCCCGCGCGCTGTCTGAGGAGGGTCTGGGAACCATCGGATGGTCGACGGCGGCAGACGCGTTGCGCCGCCGGCTCGCCCTCCTGCACCGCGAACTCGGCGCCCCGTGGCCCGACGTTTCCGAGCGGGCGCTGCTCGCGGCCCTCGACACCTGGCTGGGCCCCGAGCTTGAAAAGATGGCCGGCG
The DNA here is from genome assembly GCF_014712225.1 of Pseudarthrobacter sulfonivorans. Taxonomy (GTDB): domain Bacteria; phylum Actinomycetota; class Actinomycetes; order Actinomycetales; family Micrococcaceae; genus Arthrobacter; species Arthrobacter sulfonivorans. Next base: position 57,556 of record NZ_JACXBW010000006.1, on the reverse strand, counting down.
GCGCTGCCGCCGGCGGCATTGACCTCACCGACCCCCTGCGGCGGTTGCTTCCTTGGCCGGAGGCCGTCCGCCTGGGCGAGCTGGTCCCCGAGTCGCTGAAGGTGCCCAGCGGATCGATGGTACGGATCGACTACCCGGACGTGCCGGAGAGTGCAGGGCCGGGGAGCACTGGAGGACCTGGCGCGGACGACACCGGCCGGCCGGTCGTGGCGGTCAAGCTGCAGGAGTGCTTCGGCTGGGCCGAGACCCCGCGGCTGGTGGACGGCAGGGTGCCGGTCCTGTTCCACCTGTTGTCGCCGGCGAGGCGGCCGCTGGCGGTGACGGATGACCTCGCGTCCTTCTGGGCGGGGCCGTATTCGCAGGTGAGGTCAGAGATGCGCGGACGCTATCCGCGGCACCCCTGGCCGGAGGACCCCTGGACAGCGCAGGCAACCGCCCGGACCAAAGCCAGGATGTGACGCCGGCCGCTTTTTTCCAAGCCGCAGCCGCTATTGCCGAACTGGGGCACTTTGACACGGACACGCAGCGCATTCAGCCGCTTCGGGGTCGGGTCACGGTCAATGTGCCCCACGACGGCGCTCCTTAGGTGGAGTGGAGTGCCGGGGCGGTCCAGCTGGCGAGTATCCGCATGGCGTCGGCGGTCGTGGATCCGGGTTCCACGGTGTAGACGAGCATGACGAGGCCTGGGTCTGTGGAGAGTTCGAATGATTCGTAGCCGAATTCGAGGTCGCCGACGGCCGAATGGGTGAGCATCTTCTGCCCGGACCCGTAGTTGAAGCGGTCGCGGGATCCGTCGTCAGGCAGGGAGTAGAGCGCCCGGCCGATTTTGTTGGATGCGAGGCGGTCAAGCCGCGCGTTCTGTACGAAGGCGGGGGCGTCGATGGAGGCCAGGACACTCTGGATACCTGCCCTGACCGTGGTGCGGTTGGAGGGTTTCCGGCGCGGGGCGCGCCGGAGTGTCATCCGGGCGAGGTCGATCAGGTGGTCGCGTTCGTCTTCGTCGAGCTGCAGGGCGCGGGCGATTGCTTCGATGACTTCGCGCGACGCGCCGGATATTTTGCCCCGTTCGAGGCGGGCGTAGTAGTCGGCGCTGACACCGGCCAGGTGTGCGACTTCTTCCCGGCGCAGGCCGGGTACTCGGCGTGCTCCGCTGTAGAGCGGGACACCGGCCTTCTCAGGGGTGAGCTTGGCGCGTCGGGAGGTGAGGAAGTTGCTGATCCCGGACCGGGAATCCATATCACCAAGGGTAGGCGCGGCGGTGGCGTTCACTGAACGATCTTTCGGCAGGAATGCACCATGTCAGTACCAGGCCGGACCGTGATTGACGTACGGGGCTTCGAGGTCCTTGACTTCCTCATCGCTCAGTTCCAGGGACAACGCCTCGACGGCCTGCTGAAGGTGGTGCGGCTTGGTCGCCCCGACGATGGCGGCCGAGACGTTAGGATTGCGCAGCACCCAGGCTAGGGCGATCTGGGCCATGGTGACGCCGCGGGCACCGGCCAGGGCCTGAACTGCATTGATGACGGGCTCGTCGTAATCGTTGTCGAATGCCTGGACTACCTTGTCCGTGGTGGAACGGTCGCTCTGTTCGCCCACCGGCCGCGCGAGCCGGCCTTTGCCGTTGGGCGAGTACGGCACCAGGCCAACGCCCATGTCTTCACACATCGCCATCAGCTCGCGCTCGTCCTGACGGCGCAGCAGGTTGTATTGGTTCTGCATGGACACGAACCTGGTCCAGCCACCAAGGTCCGCTGCATGCTGTAGCTTCGCGAACTGCCAGGCATACATCGAGGAAGCTCCGATGTACCGGACTTTGCCGGCCTTGATGACGTCGTGGAGGACTTCCATGGTTTCCTCCACCGGAGTCTCATCGTCGAAGCGATGGATCTGGTACAGGTCGATGTAGTCCGTGCCGAGGCGGGCCAGTGACGCGTCGATCTGTTCCAGGATGGCCTTACGGGAGAGACCTTCGCCCCCAGGACCGTCGTGCATCCTGCCACGAACCTTCGTGGCGAGGACGATGTCTTCACGCCGCGAGTACTGCGTCATGGCCCGTCCAACGAATTCCTCAGAAGTACCTGCCTGGTACACGTTGGCCGTGTCCCAGAAAGTGATGCCCAGTTCGACAGCCTGGCGAAAAAATGAACCGGCGTTTTCTTCGGTCAATGCCCACGCGTGCGCGTTCGGTGTGGTGGGGTCACCGTAGCTCATGCAGCCCAGGGCAAGCCGGCTGATCTTCAGTCCTGTGCTGCCGAGTCGGGTGTATTCCATGACAGGGGTCCTTCTTTCTGGCGGGTGTGCCGGCATCGTCTCTTCGACGCTACGAGGATCGGAAGCGGTGAAACAGGACCTGTCAGACCATGTCACAATGAGTCCTTCTCCGCGCAGGGCAGATACGGGATCGTCGAAGGGACGGAACAGGCTGGTTCCGGCGTTCAATTCCAGCGAAAGAAGCATTGCGCGAATGGTTCTCCGGTGATGACTTGGTGACCCTCCGTCTGCCGCGGCGCGATCATAGGAACCAACCTTGCCGGACGGTATGCCGACAAACACCCGGTCGCCACCTTTGCCACAGCCACGGCAGGGACCGTCGGGCTGATGGGGATGCTTTTCCCCCAGGGCGCCCACGCTGGCTGTCGCAGTTTCCGTAGCCGCCTTCAACGGTGGAACGGCAATCGGCACCTGGTCTGGCGTGTCTGCGCTCGGATCGACCCTGGGCGTCCTTGGCCCGCTGACCGTCGCAATCATCATGGCGGTCCTCGGTCGGGAGTACTGCGTGAGATGTCCGATACCTGGCCGAAACGTAGCGTCGACCCCCTGAAACATCCCGCCGTTAGGCTCGTTCCTACTTGGACAACGTGGTCCAGACACCATACGAAGGGATGCACCAATGTTGCTTTTGAGTAGCCTGAACCTCCTGTTAGATGCTGGACGCCGCGAGCGTATCGACGGGAGCGGGCAGAACGAATTTCCCACCGGACAGCTGACCTCCACGGCCTGGGAAGGCTGGTGGCACGAGGACGCGGCATAACCCGCGCGTCGGATCTACTGCTGCCTTGGGACTTGGGGGGACGTGTTCAGTCGCGGGTCCGCATTTCAGCCCCGGGTCCGAATAAAGTCCGCGACCGCCGGCGCCAGGGAAGCGCCAATCTCGGCCGCGTCACGCTTCTTGCCTGCCACGGCAAAGGAATGGTCGCCGCCGTCGATCCACTGCAGCACCGCTGACGGGCCGATCCGTGACACCACACCTTCCAGCAGCTCCGGCGTTGCGAAGGTGTCGCGCGATCCCTGCAGGAACAGCATCGGCAGCGTGAGGCCATAGAGGTGCTCGTCGCGGAGCTTGTCGGGCTTGCCCGGCGGGTGCAGCGGGTACCCGAGGTAGATGAGCCCGGCGGTGTCCATTCCCTCCGCGACAGCCATGGAAGCCATCCGGCCGCCGAATGACTTGCCCGCGGCCCAGACCGGGCCGGTGTCTCCGTGGGACTGTGCCTGCCGTGCGGCTTCGTCCATGGCAGCGCGCCAGGTGGCGATGGCCGCCGGCGGGCGGTCCGGGAACTTCCGCCCCGCCTCGCGGTAGGGGAAGTTGAAGCGCAGGGTGGCGACGCCGTCGTCGTTCAGTCCGCGGGTGAACCCGCTCATGAAGGGGTGTTCCATGCCCGCGCCAGCCCCGTGTGCCAGGACGAGCGTGGCGACGGGGTGCTCCGGGCGGGCGTAAACCCCGGAGACCTCGAGGTCGCCGGCGCGGATGGTGACAGGGGATTCAACTGCGGGCATAGGTCCATGATGCCGGATCAGCAGCTGTCCCGCGCGCCGGGTGCTGACGCGGCGGTTGGTGCAGGGTAGGTTGTCCCCATGGCGAGCGAACAGACCACCATCACTGTCCCAGGACCCAACGGCGAGCGCGAGATGCGCATTTCCAGCCCCAGCAGGGTTCTGTGGCCGGAGCTGGGACTGACCAAGCTTGACCTGGCGCGCTACATGGTTGCAGTGGGGGAGGCGTTCATCGCTGCCAACGGCGACCGGCCCGTTGCCCTTCAGCGGTACTCGGACAACGTCGAGGGCGAACAGTTCTTCTCAAAAAACCCGCCCAAGGGAACCCCGGACTTTGTCCGGTCGGTCAAGGTAACCTTTCCCAGCGCGCGCTCGCATCCCATGCTGGTCCTGGACGAGCCCGCCGCGGCCGTCTGGGCCGTCCAGATGAACACCGTTGTGTTCCATCCGTGGCCTTCGCGTGCGGGAAACACGGACAACCCGGACCAGCTCCGCATCGACCTTGATCCCCAGCCGGGCACGGACTTCGACGACGCTGTTCCCGCCGCGCTGGCGCTGAAGGAAGTACTGGCGGAGGCAGGCCTGGAGTGTTTCATCAAGACCTCCGGAAACCGCGGGCTCCACGTCTACGCGCCGATTACGCCGGCGCACGAATTCCTGGAGGTCCGGCATGCGGTGATCGCCGCGTGCCGCGAGCTGGAACGGCGCATGCCTGAGAAAGTCACCACGGCCTGGTGGAAGGAGGAACGGGGCGAGAAGGTGTTCCTGGACTTCAACCAGGCCAACCGCGACCGGACCATCGCCGGCGCGTACAGCCCCCGTGCCCTCGCCCACGCGCCCGTGTCCTGCCCCATCACCTGGGACGAACTGGAAAGCATCAGCCCGAAGGACTTCACCATCCTCACCGTCCCGGACCGGCTGAAAACAGTGGGCGATCCCTGGGCGGACATCAACGCGAACCCCGGCACCCTTGACACGTTGCTGGGCTGGTGGGACCGCGACGTGAAGTCCGGACTCGGTGAGCTGCCGTTCCCGCCCGACTATCCGAAGATGCCGGGCGAGCCGCCCCGGGTGCAGCCCAGCCGCGCCCGCAAGCAGGACTAGGGGCTATTCGAACCGGGACGGGTCGCCGGTGCCGCGGCGCACCACCTCGGCCACCCCGCTGGAGAAATCAACAACCGTGGTGGGCTCGGACCCGCAGTCGCCCGCGTCAATCACGGCGTCCACTTCATGGTCCAACCGCTCCTTGATCTCCCACCCCTGGGTCAGCGGCTCCTCTTCGTCGGGGAGCAGCAGGGTGCTGGAGAGAATCGGTTCGCCAAGCTCTGCCAGCAGGGCCTGCACCACACGGTTGTCCGGGATGCGCACGCCCACCGTCTTCTTCTTGGGATGCAGCAGCCTCCGCGGAACTTCCTTGGTGGCCGGCAGGATGAACGTGTAGCTGCCGGGCGTGACGGCCTTGATGCTGCGGAAGACATCGTTGCCGATGTTCACGAACTGGCCCAGCTGGGCGAAGTCCTTGCACACCAGCGTGAAGTGGTGCTTGCCATCCAGCTTGCGGATGGTGCGGATCCTGTCCAGTGCGTCCTTGTTGCCCAGCTGCGCGCCGAGCGCGTAGCAGGAGTCCGTAGGGTAGGCGATCAGGCCGCCGTCGAGCAGCATGCGGACAGCCTGCGTGATTGCGCGGGGCTGCGGATCGTGGGGATGAACATCAAAGTATCGGGCCATGCTCCTGAGCCTACGTCCCGGCACCGGATTAGTGCATCAAATGGTGCGAGGATGGGCTCATGACGCTTGATGGGGAATCGCTCCTGGAGGGACCTCGGGGCCGGCGGCTGTGCCTTGAGCTGGCGATGGACCTGGACCCGGACATCAGGGTGATGGTCTTCCAGCTTGGATACGATCTTGATTCCGGCCGTGGAACCTCCCGGGTGCTGCTGACCGCCGCTTCCTCGGACGACGCCGGCACTCCTCCTCCGGCTGCACCGTCACCTGAGGAGGTGGCAGTCGCCCTCGGGGACCTGAACCCTGCAGGCCTGGATGGTTCGCGCGTGCAGGCTGCCTTGGAGCGGGCGGTGGACGCCGCAAGGTACTGGCAGCCGCCCGATGGCGAAGATGTTCTGGTGGCGCTGCCGCTGGTCCGCGCCGCCCTCCGGCCTCTGGCTGACCGGGTTCCCGGGACCCAGGGCCTGCAATGGTGGGGCGACTCCCGGGGCGTTGAACAGTGGGCCGTCGACTGGCGGTCCGCGGAGGACCCGGCCCCGTTGAAGTTTCCGCAGCCAGCTCTGGCCGAATGGGCGAGGCGGGAACGCGACGGGGAGGAACGGGCGGCGCACGAACTCCCCACCGACCCGTACGCTCCCGTGTCCGGAGGCTGGTGGTCCGTTCCGCCCGGCCCCGTCCGAACTCTAGGGCGCATCCCGGCGGCCCTGAACCTCGTGGAGGACTCGCTCGGCTGGCAGGTTGCAACCACGATTCCTGTCCGCGGCGCGGGCCGGACACTGGAGATCCGCACGCCGGCCGACTGGACCTCGCTGTGCAGTGAATTTCCGCTCGACGTCACGGCGTCCCGGCGCCATGACTGGTTCCGCACGACCGGCCGCGATGGGCGATGGGTGATCCCCGATTGGGAACGTGTGGCGGAAGAGTGGGACGCCGTGCATTTGACGGTCCTCGGCTACCTCAGTGGAGCGGGGCGCGCGCTTCCGGTCAGTCCCGACACGGCGACAGTCATCGCGGGGTGGGACCCGGACAGCACCATCTGGCTCACGGATGTGGCCCGCGAGTGGGAGGGTCCGCGGCAGTCATGGCATCGCGCCCCCCACGACCGGTCCTGGCGCCATATGCATTAGCCCTTCCGGCGCGAAAAGCACCCTGTAAACCCGACTGGAATTGCGGCAGGATGGGGACTGTTCCAACACCCTTTTCGTCCAGTCTGCAAGGAGAACCGGCCATGCCCACGACCCTCAATCCTTACCTTGGTTTCCGCGACAACGCCCGGGAGGCCATGACCTTCTATCACTCTGTCTTCGGCGGCGACCTGGCCCTCAGCACGTTCGGGGAATTCCACGCAAGCGAAGATCCTGCCGAAAAAGACAAAATCATGCACGGCATGCTGACCACCACCGGCGGCCTGGTCCTGATGGGGGCTGACACTCCCAACAGCATGGACTACTCGCCCGGCAGCACCATTTCGGTCTCGCTCAGCGGCGATGATGAAGCTGAACTGCGCGGCTACTGGGACAAACTGGCCGGCGACGGCGGCACCGTGACCGTACCGCTGGAGCCCGCGCCCTGGGGCGATGTCTTTGGCATGTGCACTGACAAGTTCGGGACCGCCTGGCTGGTCAACGTCAACGGCGCAGGTGCGGCTCCCGCGTCCTAACCATGCATGAACAAGGAAGGCCCCCTCGGTTGAGGGAGCCTTACTTGTTAATGCTTGGTCCTAGATCCATTTCGGAGCAGCTGGAACGGTGTCCAGGGGTGCTCCGTCCTGGGTGGCCGTAACGCCGTCGGTACCCCTGCCGGTGGCCCACCGGGTGACTCCCGCCAGCGGGCCGGAGACCACCAGGGGAGCGTCCGGACCGGCGCTGCCGAATTCAAGCGCCGGCTGCCGGTCAGTGACCCGGACGAGCAGTCCGGTGTCGGTGCCGCGGGTCTTCCACGCTCCGGTGATGTCTTTCAGGAGACGTTCGAGCACCGGGGCGGGGATGTCGGCGAAGGTTGCGCCGTTGTCCAGGTCCACGGCGTGGGTCCAGACTTCGCGGGTGCGCATCCAGACTGTTTCCTCGGCCGGGACGATACGTCCTTGGGCGGTTTTGACCTTGTGGTGCCAGGCGTCTGCAGGAAGGTCGCGCCATTCGACGTTCAGGTGCACCGCTGAGTGGTCAAAGAGGTGCCGCAACGCGATCGGAGGGAGGGTGGCCCCGAAATTGATTTCGTGGTCCCTGATCTCCGTGGACGCGTACATGGGGGTTTCCACCCCGGTCGCGGCCCACTCAATGAGCCGGGCAATGGCCCGCGCGTTGTAGCCGATGTGCGCGGTCACGTGGCGGCGGGTCCAGCCCGGCAGCAACGACGGGCCGTCGAGGTCCGCGTCGGAAAGCTCGTTGAGCTTCCGCGCGAAGAACGCGGTCCCACGCCGGGCCTGCAGCAGCGATTCGAGCAGCTGCGGGTCCGACGTTTGGTCGTGGCGTGCGACCATCAGGATTCCTTGACCACGCGGTTGTTCAGCTGGCCCAGGCCCTCGATGGTGGTGACCAGGAGCTGGCCTTCCTGCAGGTAGCGCTTCGGGTCCTGCGCGTGGCCGACCCCGCCGGGGGTGCCGGTTGCGATGACGTCGCCCGGGTTCAGGGTGATGATGGTGGAGATGTAGGAGACCAGGAACTCCGGCGTGAAGACGACGTCGTTGGTGGGCGTCTGCTGCTGGACTTCGCCGTCGACCGCGGTGGTCATGAGGCCGCCGCTGAACTCGTCCTTGGTGACCAGGGCGGGGCCGAACGGGGTGGACTTCTCCCAGGTCTTGCCCTGCAGCCACTGGATGGTGCGGAACTGGTAGTCGCGCATGCTCACGTCGTTCAGGACGGCGTAGCCGGCGATGTGGTCCGCGGCGTCGGCTTCGGAAATGCGGCGGCCCTTCTTGCCGATGACGACGGCGAGTTCGGACTCCCAGTCGACGGTGTCCGATTCCTGCGGCAGGGCCAGGTCATCGTTCGGGCCGATCAGGGATTCCTGGTACTTGGCGAACAGGGTGGGGTACTCGGGAACTTCCCGGCCCATTTCCTTGATGTGGTTGCGGTAGTTGTGGCCTACGCAGATGATCTTGCCCGGGAACGGGACAACAGCTTCGAGGTCGGCACCTTCGAGGGGGTGCGTTGCACCGGAAGCGGCCTGCGCGATGGACTCCCAGGCAGCCTCCTTCAGGAGCGCTCCGACGTCGGAGAACCCGTCAATCTCGGTGAGGGTGTCGCCGTCCTGGCGGACAGCCTTCGTGCCTTCAGAGGTACGGAGGGTGAGAAGTTTCATGCGTTCTTGCGTCCTTCGGTGTAGGTGCGGTTAAAGTTCAGCCGTTCAAAGATGGGGGCGTCACTGAAGCGGAACAGGTCGAACTCTGTCTCGGCCTGCAGTGACCAGGAGGCCCAGGACGGGACAACGAAGAGGTCGCCCTTTTCCAGGGTCCTGGTTTCGCCGTTGAGGACCACACTGCCACGGCCTTCGAAGACCTGCCACACGCTGGAGCCGACCTCATGCAGGGGTTCGGTGGACGCGCCGGCCCGGAAACGGTGGAATTCCGCCCGGATGGTGGGCATCACGTCCCCGCCGGTGGTCGGGTTGGTGTAGCGGACGGCCGCGTGACCCTGGGAGACGGTGGCCGGGTGGCCCTCATCTTCGAGGAGAAGCTGCTCGCGAAGGGCACGGTCGGTGTGTTCCCACCGGTACGCCGCGATGGGCGAGCTGGTGGTGTCGTCCAGGCCGGAGAGGGGGCGCAGGCCGGGGTGGGCCCAGAGCCGCTCGGAGCGGGAGATGTCCGGGGTCGCTTCGTCGGTGACGCGCTCGGTGCCGAACTCGAAGAACCCGGCGTCGGCGTAGTGCACGAACGGAATGTCCAGGCCGTCGATCCAGGCCATCGGCTCGTCGGTGTCGTTATGGTGGCCGTGGAAGTTCCATCCCGGGGTCAGCAGGAAGTCGCCGCGGGACATCCGGACCGGGTCCCCGTTAACGACCGTCCAGACGCCTTCACCCTCGACCACGAAACGGAAGGCGTTCTGGGAGTGGCGGTGCTCCGGGGCGGTCTCACGGGCGCCGAGGTACTGAATCGCGGCCCACAGCGTCGGAGTCGCGTAAGCAGTCCCGGCCAGGCCCGGGTTGGCCAGGGCGATGGCGCGGCGTTCCCCGCCGCGGCCCACGGGAACCAGGTCACCGGCGCGGGCGGCCAGCGGGTACAGATCACTCCACCGCCAGACATGCGGCACAGCCTTCGGGGACGGGACCATCGGCATCAGGTCCGCGATCTGCGTCCACAGCGGGATCAGGTTCTCCCGGTCAAAATCCTTGTACAGCTTTTCGAGCTGCGCCGCCTCTTCCGGCGTGGGCTCAGGGACAGTGTGCCCCGCGGCCACTGATTCATGGGTCGTGTTCTCGGCGCTGATGGACACGTCGGCCTCCTTTAAGGTCAAACACTATTTCTGCGTAGTCAGACTCTACGGATGCGGCCTTGTGACCCCCAACATATTCTGCCAGTCAGAATTAGTGCCTCAGGTTTGCGCCCGGGTCAGTCCGGATCGGCCGGATTGGCGGCAATGTCGATCTCAAGCTGCCGGCAGGTTTCCCGCAGTGCGGGGACGAGGCCGGCGTCGAAGACCTTGCGGAAGCGCGTGGCGGGAGTGGCCACGCTGAGTGCACCGACCACGTGCCCGTGCCGGTTGTGCAGGGCCATTCCCAAAGCGCTCACACCCTCCTCGGTGCCTTCGAAATTGGCGGCAAAGCCGTTGGTGCGGATGGACTCGAGCTCCCGCAGAAATGCCGGGTAGTCCTCGGCGGCAATGGTGTCGCCGCCGATCTCCGCGTTGTTGCTGCGGAAGAGCTGCTCGATCATCTGGGGTTCAAGCTCCGCGAGCATGACCTTGCCGCCAGAGGTCTTGTCGGCCGGCATCACAGTTCCCTGCCGGTCGCCAATCCGCAACACATTGTGTCCCTCCACTGTGGCCAGGAAGCGTACCTTTGTCCCCACGCGCACCATGAGGTTGACAGTCTCGTTGAGGCGGGACGAGAGCAGTTCCATGTGCGGCTGGGCAAGCGAGCGGAGCAGCCGGGTCCAGCTCAGCCCGGCCGGACCAACCCCCATGGCGGGACCGGGAACGTACCGGCGGGTTTCATCCTGGATCGCAAAACCCCTGTAGACCAGCATCGCCAGCAGGCGGTGGGCAGTGGACGGCGCGACGCCCAGCTCCGCGGCGGCGTCCTTCAGGCGCAAGCTCCCGCCGTCGCGCAGCAGCTGCAGCAGCAGCAAAGCATTGTCGACCGCCTCGATGGAGTACGTGGGCCGCTTCTGCATGGGCTTCCGGGCTGACCTGGCAGCTGGACTGGACGCTGACCGCGCGGTGGGGTTGTTCTGCACATCAGAATTGTATTGTGGTTCACCTTTGGGTGCCATGACAGTAGTGGGATGAATCACACACTTCCCGCTGCGGCGCCGCAACGGCCTTCGCCGGGGGCCTCCGGCCTGCCTGCGGCCGACGGTCCTGTCACGCGGTTCTCCAAAGGTTCGGCCGCGGCCGTCCTCGTCTGTTGGCTTCTGGTGGTCTTCGATGGGTACGACCTCATCGTGTACGGCACCGTCCAGTCCTCCCTGATCTCCGAGACCGGCTGGGGCCTGACCAAAGCCACCGCCGGAACCATCGGGTCCATGGCCTTCGTCGGCATGATGATCGGGGCGATCTTCGCCGGCCGCATGGCCGACTCATGGGGCCGCCGCCGCACCATCCTCGGCTGCGCTGTGGTCTTCTCCGTCTTCACTGTGCTCTGCGCGTTCGCCCCCAGTGCGGCCATCTTCGGCGTCCTCCGGCTCCTTGCCGGCATCGGTCTCGGTGGCCTGGTGCCTTCCGCCAACGCGTTGGTTGCAGAACTCGTCCCGGCCAAATGGCGGTCCATCATCGCCACCTTGATGATGTCCGGTGTCCCGATCGGCGGATCCATCGCCGCCCTCGTGGGAATCCAGCTCATTCCCGCCTTCGGCTGGGAATCGATGTTCCTTGTGGCCGTGCTCGCCCTGCTGATCGTGGTGCCGCTGGGGCTGAAATACCTTCCGGAGACCCTGGCCCCGGCCAGCGCAGCGGAGAAGGCTGCCCGCAAGGCGGCCGGCAAGGACAACGCACACCAGCAGCCGGCCGGCTTCTCCTCACTGCTCCGCGCCCCCTACCTGGGCATCAGCCTGCTGTTCGCCGTGGCAACCATCGCCACCTTGTTTGCCTGGTACGGATTGGGCACCTGGCTGCCGAACCTCATGCAGCTTGCCGGCTACAACCTGGGTTCCGCACTGACCTTCGCCCTGGCCCTGAACCTGGGTGCGGTGGCCGGTTCGGTGATCACCGCCTGGGCCGGAACCCGGTTCGGGCCCGTACCCACCGCCATCGCCGCCGCCGGCGTCGCCGCCGTCGCGCTGCTGGTCCTGGTCACCGGGCCGCCAGTCGCCGTCGTGTATCTCATGCTGGTCCTCGCCGGCGTCGGAACCCACGGCACGCAGTGCCTCATCATCGCCGCAGTCGCCAGCCACTATCCCGGACACCTCCGGGGAACGGCGCTTGGCTGGGCACTCGGCACCGGCCGTATCGGGGCCGTCGCAGCTCCCCAGATCGGCGGCCTCCTGCTGGCTGCCGGGCTGGGCGTCAATTCGAACTTCCTGGCCTTCGCCGGTGCAGCCGCCATCGCCGCGGTCCTGCTGGCCGCCGTCGGCATCAATCTCAAGTCAAAAGTCGCAACATCTCAAGGAGCAAACAATGTCTGAGCACGCCACATCCACTGATGTCCTGGTCATCGGCGGAGGAATGGCCGGGCTGGCCGGCGCCCTCGCGCTGCGTGAAAACGGCGCCGAGGTGACCCTGGTGGAGCGGGCGCCTGAATTCGGTGAGGTGGGCGCGGGGCTCCAGATGGCCCCCAACGCTTCCCGCGTTCTCCAGCGCTGGGGGCTCTTGGAAAAGGCCCTTGAGATCGGTGTCCAGCCCAAGCACCTGGTGTTCCGCGATGCAGTCACCGGCGAGGAACTCACCCGCCAGACCCTCGGCGGCGAATTCGCGGAGCGCTACGGCGCCCCCTACGTCGTTATCCACCGCAGCGACCTCCACCGTGTCCTGCTCGAGGGCTGCGAGGCTGCGGGCGTCAAGCTCATCAACGACGTCATGGTCGAAAGCGTTGAAACCGTGAACGGCCGCGGCGTCGCGCACACCTCCGCAGGCGTTGACTACGAAGCTGACGTGGTGATCGGCGCCGACGGTCTCCGGTCAACCCTGCGCCCGCTCGTGGCCAACGACGAGCCCGTCTCCTCGGCCTACGTCGCCTACCGCGGCACCGTGCCGATCACCGACAACACCCCCAAGGCCGACCTTGAAGATGTCATCGTCTACCTCGGACCGGACTGCCACCTGGTGCAGTACCCGCTGCGCAAGGGCGAACTGCTGAACACCGTGGCCGTCTTCAAGTCCCCGTCCTTCGAGGCCGGCGTCGAGCAGTACGGCGGAGTGGACGAACTGGAGGCAGCCTACAAGGACTGTGTTCCGGCCGTTCAGGAAGCCCTCAAGAACCTGGCCACAGGCATCCGCTGGCCCATGTACGACCGCGACCCGATCGAGAACTGGGTAGCCGGCCGTATGGTCCTGATGGGCGATGCCGCTCACCCGATGCTTCAGTACCTCGCCCAGGGCGCCTGCCAGGCCCTCGAAGACGCTGCCGTGCTGCAGGACGCCACCAACGGAACGGTCTTTACCGCCGACGGCGTCAACCCCGAGGCCTGGGACACGGCCATCAAGGAATTCAACGGCATCCGTGCCGGCCGCACCGCCCGGGTGCAGCGGACCGCGCGCGTCTGGGGCGAGTCCTGGCACGTCTCCGGCCTGGCCCGGACGCTGCGCAACCTGCTGTTCAAGAGCCGCAAGGACGGGGATTTCCAGTACAACGACTGGCTGTACGGCCAGGACCAGCCCGGCACTCCGGAGCGCCGCGAGGCTGCCCAGCCGGCCACGGCTTCTGCCTGAGCTGAGACGCTCCCGCTGAGCTGAGCTGAGCTGAGCTGGACGAGCTGGGCCGGGCTCCGGCCAGCCGGACAGGCCGGCCCGGCGGGTCATGAGTCCTTGAGAAGGGGCTGCACGCAATGCGACCATTGATGCGTGCAGCCCCTCCTGCATTTAAGGGCCGCGTCAGGAATCTGACGGCTGGCCTTGAACGGCCGGTAAGGGGTCTTTATGAAGGGGAGTCCCCTTGCTGAATGTCACCTTGTATTTGGACGTCGACGGCGTGGTGTGCCCGTTTGGCGCGACCGGCACCACTCCGTGGGGTTCCGCCTGGAGTGTCGCGAACGCCGGCATGCTCGAAGTAGCGTACGCCGGGGAGCTGGTGGCCGGACTGAACGGCCTTGCCCGGCTTCCGGGCCTGCGCTGCGTCTGGTTGACCAGCTGGGAGGACATGGCTCCGCGGTACCTCTGCCCGGCTATCGGCCTGGCCGGCGGCCGGTGGCCCTGGCTGGCAGCCGAGGGCTCCGGCGCGGGGGAGGGCTGGTGGAAACTTGCCGCCCTTCAGGAGGATGTTGCGGCCACCACCCCGAATGGGATCGTGTGGATTGATGACCAGCTGCGGTATGAGCAGGAGGCCCAGGCCTGGGCGGGCATCCTGGGGGCGCGCATCCTTGCCATCTCGCCCGATCCGCGCCGCGGAATTTCGCCCGCCGAGTTGAACGCCATCAGCGCCTTCGTCGCGGAGCCCGTGTTTTGACGTGATGCCGCAGGCGCGTACGATCGGTAGGGTTTCAAACCGGTCCTGTTTAACACCGCACCTCACTCCACGTGAACTTCAGGTGAAATATGCTGTGCAGGGCAGGCGGGGGTTAAGGAACTGCTGAACGTCGACTCTGCAGATTGGGCAACAGGTGGATATCACCTTAATGGTGGCGCTGGTCATCGCACTGGCACTATTTTTCGACTTCACGAACGGCTTCCATGACACCGCCAACGCGATGGCCACGCCCATCGCCACCGGTGCCATTAAACCGAAGACCGCCGTGACTCTGGCCGCGATCCTGAACCTGGTGGGTGCTTTCCTGTCTACGGAAGTGGCCAAGACGGTCTCCGGCGGCATTATCCGGGAAGGTTCCGACGGCGTCCTCATCACCCCGGACATCATCTTTGCCGGCCTGATGGGTGCCATCCTGTGGAACATGATCACCTGGCTGAAAGGCCTGCCGTCGAGTTCCTCCCACGCGCTATTCGGCGGCCTGATCGGCGCAGCCATTGCAGGAATCGGCTTCCATTCCGTGAACCTGGAGACCCTCCTTCAGAAGGTCATCCTGCCGGCCGTCTTCGCCCCGCTGATTGCCGGGATTGTGGCTTATATCTGCACCAGGCTCGCCTACGCACTGACGTCCCGCCACGACCCCGAAACCGGCAGCAAGCTCACCCAGAAGCGCGGTGGTTTCCGCACCGGCCAGATCTTCACGTCCAGCCTCGTGGCCCTGGCCCACGGCACCAACGACGCCCAGAAGACCATGGGCATCATCACCCTGGTGCTGATTTCCGCCGGCACGCAGGCCCCGGGCTCCGGCCCGCAGCTATGGGTCATCGCAGCCTGCGCCCTGGCGATCGCCATTGGCACCTACGCCGGCGGCTGGCGCATCATCCGCACCATGGGCTCAGGCCTCACCGAGGTCAAGCCCGCCCAGGGCTTCGCGGCCGAGACCAGCACCGCCTCCGCCATCCTGGCATCCTCACACCTGGGCTTCGCCCTCTCCACCACGCAGGTGGCCTCGGGTTCAGTCATCGGGTCCGGCATGGGCCGCAGGGGCACAACAGTGCGGTGGAACATGGTGGGCAAGATCGCCCTCGGCTGGCTGCTCACCCTGCCGGCCGCCGGCATCGTGGGTGCGCTGACGGCGCTGCTCGTGAAGACCGGGGTGGTGGGCCTGGTGATCGCCGCCGTCGCAGGCACAGCAGCCGTGTTGTTTATGTTCGTCTATTCCCGCAAGTCCCATGTGAGCCACCACAACGCAGTGGAGGTCGAGGAGGCAGGGCAGGCCGTCCGGTTCGCCAGGAAGAAAGCCCTGGCCCGTGCACGCGCAAAGGCAAAGGCTAAGACAGAGCCTAAGGCAGAGGCCACGGACACGGCCGATGAGCAGAAGGATACTCAGCGATGAAGTGGTTGGAACTCCTCACCGTGGGCGGCGCCACCCTCGTGGCTGCAGTGACCGTGGTGGTCCTGTATTCGCTGGGTGTCCGGCTGACGGCCATTGCCGGGGACGCCCGGCAGGCCTCGCCCCGCAGCAAGCGCGCCTTTGCCAACATCTGCTTTGGCCTCTGTGGCCTGGCCGTGCTGTTCGGGCTGTACCTGATCATCCCGTACTTCAGCGCCTAGGACTCCCGTAGCAAGGCACCACCGGCACGGCTACGCTGGGTCCATGTCCAGGATCCAGTATTTTGTCGCGGCCTCCCTCGACGGCTTCATCGCCACAGCCAAGGACGATCTCGCCTGGCTGCTTGAGTTTGACGGTTTCGAGGGCGGCAAGGAAAGCTACGCGTCCTTTATGGACGACGTCGGCTGCATCGTGATGGGCGGCGAGACGTTCGCGTGGCTGATGGAGCATGAGCCCGGCAACTGGCCCTACCCCACCACGCCCTGCTACATCTTCACCCACCATGAATTCGCGGCCCCGCCGGGTTCGGACGTGACGTTCGTCCGCGGCCCGGTGCAGGAATTCATCGCAGACTTCATCGCCGACGCCGGCACGAAGAACGTCTGGGTGGTGGGCGGCGGCAACCTCGCCGCGCAGTTCGCCGCCGCCGGGCGCCTCGATGACATCATCCTGTCCGTCATCCCCGTGGTGCTGGGTGACGGCAAGCGCCTGCTGCCTGTGGAAGGCCCGACGCCGCCGCTCCAGTTGACGGCGTCCCGCACCTTGGGCCGGGGGATTGTGGAGCTCCGCTACAGTTTTGGTTCCCGGGAGGAGTCAGCCGTCTGAAGGCGGGTTGTCCCGCAGCATGTTGGTGATGCGGGCCGTCGAGAGGCGCCGGCCCTGTTCGTCGGTCATCACAATCTCATGCGTTGTCAGCGTCCGGCCCAGATGGATGGCGGTGCAGGTGCCTGTCACGGTGCCTGCCGCAACGGCGCGGTGGTGGGTGGCGCTGACTTCGATGCCCAGGGCATGCCGCCCCGCTCCCGCGTGCATCCCGGCGGAGAAGGAACCCAGGGTTTCAGCGAGGACCACGTGGGCGCCGCCGTGCAGGATGCCGGCCACCTGCGTGTTGCCGTCCACCGGCATGGTGGCCACGGTCCGTTCCGGGCTCATCTCCAGGAAGTGGATCCCCATCTTGACCACCAGGGCGCCGATGCCGAACGGGCCAAGCCAGTCATGGAGGTGCTCCGGGACGCCCGCTGTGACTAATTCCTCAGTGAAGGGGCCGGGCGTGAAATTGTCCATCATGGGAACTAGGCTGGCACCTGTGAGTGAAACTACCAAACCGGCCCCTTTCCCGTCTGAAACCGCTGTGCTTGACGCAGACGCTGCCTTGCAGGGCATCAGCGTCCCGCCGTCGGCCGGGGGCCGGGTTTCCGCCACCGAAGCTCCCGTCATCCCCCTGACAGACCAGCCACGCCTGCTGGTGCTGGATGGGCACTCGATGGCCTTCCGTGCTTTCTTCGCCCTGCCGGCGGACAAATTCTCCACCGCCAACGGCCAGCACACCAACGCGATCCACGGCTTCACGTCCATGCTGATCAACCTGATCAAGGAACAAAAGCCCACCCACGTCGCCGTCGCTTTCGATGTCTCGGATGACACCACCCACCGCAAAGCCGAATACAGCGACTACAAGGGCGGCCGCAACGAAACGCCGCGCGAGATGAGCGGCCAGATCGACCTGATTGACAAGGTCATGCAGGCCTGGGGCATCACCACCATCAAGATGCCCGGCTACGAAGCTGACGACATCCTGGCGACCCTTGCCACCATGGGTGAAAAGGCCGGCTTCGAGGTGCTCCTCGTTTCAGGCGACCGTGACGCCTTCCAGCTCATCACCGAGAACGTCTTTGTGCTCTACCCGCGGAAGGGCGTCAGCGACATCCCGCGCATGGACGCGGCGGCCATCCAGGAAAAGTACTTCGTGACCCCGCCGCAGTACTCGGACCTCGCGGCGCTCGTCGGGGAAACGTCCGATAACCTCCCCGGCGTTCCCGGCGTCGGGCCCAAGACCGCGGCAAAGTGGATCAACCTCTACGGCGGCCTCGAAGGCGTCCTTGAACACCTGGACGCGATCGGCGGCAAGGTAGGCGACGCCCTCCGCGAGAACGTCGAGGACGTCAAGCGCAACCGGCGCCTCAACAGGCTGCACACGGACCTTGAGCTTCCCGTGACGCTGGAGGACCTCGCGGACCCGCGGCCGGACGAGGCCGCGCTCGAGCAGTTGTTCGACGAGCTCGAGTTCAAGACCATTCGTGCCCGGTTGTTCGCCCTCTACGCCAGCGAGGATCTGGAACCGGCCGAACGGGAAAGTGTGGACATCCCGGAGTATGTGACGCCCTCCGACGCGGCGGAACTGGGGGCGTTCCTGGCCGCCGGAGACGGGAAACGCTCGGCAGTCGCCGTCGACCTCGTGCCGGGCAGGATCGGCGAGGACGCCGCAGCCATCGCCATTGTCCGTGACCACGCCGGTGTTTACATCGACTTGGCGGCCCAAGACGCTGAAGCCGAAAACGTCCTCGCGGGCTGGCTGCGGAATCCTGCCTCGCCAAAGGTCATGCACGGCTACAAGGCGGCCCTGAAAGCCCTGTCCAGCCGTGGCCTTGGCCTGGAAGGCGTGGTGGATGACACCTCCATATCCGGATATCTCATCCAGCCTGACCGCCGGACTTATGAGCTGGCCGAACTGGCCCAGCACTACCTCAACGTCAGCATCTCGGCCGAGACGTCCAAGGCGGGCCAGCTTGAGCTGGCGTTCGACGGGGACGACGCCGCAGCCGCGGACGCCCTGGTGCAGGTAGCGGCAGTGGTGCAGGCCCTCAGCCGGCATTTCGAATCGGAACTGATCGAGCGGAAGGCGGGCGACCTGCTCACCACGCTCGAGCTGCCCGTCAGTCGCGTTCTTGCCGACATGGAGACCGCCGGAATCGCCGTCGACATGCAGCGCATGGACGAGCAGCTCGCTGATCTGGCCAAGGTCATCGACAACGCCCAGGAGTTGGCCTTCGCTGCCATCGGCCACGAGGTCAACCTCGGATCGCCCAAGCAGCTGCAGACGGTCCTCTTCGACGAACTCCAGCTGCCCAAAACCAAGAAAATCAAATCCGGATACACCACCGATGCGGCCTCGCTGAAAAACCTGCTGGAAAAGACCGGACATGAATTCCTGGTCCAGCTGATGGCGCACCGGGAATCCTCGAAGCTGCGCCAGATGCTGGAGTCGCTCAAGAAGTCCGTGACGGAAGACGGCCGGATCCACACCACCTACGCGCAGAATGTCGCGGCGACGGGCCGGATCTCCTCCAATAACCCCAACCTGCAAAACATCCCCATCCGCAGTGAGGAAGGCCGGCGTGTCCGTGGCATCTTCGTGGTCAGCGATGGCTATGAATGCCTTCTGTCCGCGGATTACTCGCAGATCGAAATGCGCATCATGGCACACCTGTCCGGGGATGCCGGCCTGATCCAGGCGTACAGGGACGGCGAAGACCTGCACCGTTTTGTGGGCTCCAACATCTTCCACGTGCCCACGGACCAGGTCACCAGTGCCATGCGCTCCAAGGTCAAGGCCATGTCCTACGGGCTCGCCTACGGTTTGACCTCCTTCGGGCTGTCCAAGCAGCTGGAAATTTCCGTGGACGAGGCCCGCACGCTCATGAAGGACTACTTCGACCGGTTCGGCGCCGTGCGTGACTACCTTCGCGGTGTTGTGGACCAGGCCCGTATTGACGGCTACACAGCCACCATCGAAGGCCGGCGCCGCTACCTCCCGGACCTCACCAGCACGGACCGTCAGCTGCGCGAAAACGCCGAGCGCATCGCCCTGAACTCACCCATCCAGGGCTCGGCCGCAGACATCATCAAACGCGCCATGCTGGGAGTGCAGGCTGAACTGGCCGCCCAGGGCCTTAAATCGCGGATGCTCCTGCAGGTCCACGACGAACTGGTGCTTGAAGTCGCGCCCGGGGAACGGGAAGCGGTGGAGAAGCTCGTCACCGCACAGATGGGATCCGCAGCTGACCTCAGTGTCCCGCTGGACGTCCAGATCGGCGTCGGACCCAGCTGGTACGACGCCGGCCACTAGCACCGGGAGGGCGGGGCGCAGCGGGGGAGGTCGGCGTGTTGCTGCTGGCCAGGCGCCGGATTCATTGGTTAGGCTCGGCGTTGTGCCTGAACTGAGTGATGACTATGAAATCCGGCGTTTCCCCGCGGCAGTCAAGGGGGAGCCCGGCTTTCCGGAAGCGGAAAAGTGGGCCGGGGCTGTCTCGTTCGGCTTCCATGAATCCACGCGGACACCGGAACATGTAGCCAAGTCCCTGGCCACCTACCGCGCAGACCGGCGGATACTGACCGGGGCCTATCAAACGCAGGACGTCGCGCCTGGTTCCCTGCCCGCGGACGTGCCTGTGGCCACCTTCGGCACCTTGCGCAAAACTCTCAACATCGGCTTCGGCAGGATGCTGGAAACCCAGATGGTCACCGCCGTGACGGTGCGGACGTCACATCGGCGCCGCGGCCTGCTGCGCCGCATGATGTCCGAGGACCTGGCACTGGCCAAGGGCGACGGCCTGGCGATGGCCGCCCTGACAGCCTCCGAAGGATCCATCTACGGCCGCTTCGGTTACGGGGTGGCCAGCTTCGAACGCACCGTCAAAGTAGACACCACAGCCCGGTTCCGCCTCAACCACCAGGCGGTCGGCAGGGTGGACGTTGCCGAGCCAAAAGTACTTCTTGACGTCGCCCCAAGAGTTTTCAACCGCGTGCACCGGCTGACGCCAGGGTCGATCGGCCGCCAGGAGTGGTACCGCCAGATGGCCTCGGGCTCCCTTGCCCGCGACGGAAAGGAAGATCCCGCCGTCAAGGTGGCCCTGCACTACGGCCCGGACGGCGCCGTGGACGGCTACGTGTCCTACAAATTCCTGGGCTGGGAAACGGAACCCCCCACAATGCACGTCGTGGACCTGGTGGCGGCCACCCACGGGGCTTATTTGGAGCTCTGGCAGTTCCTGGCCGCCATCGATCTGGTCGAACGGATCACCTGGGAGGAAGCTCCGCTGGATGACCCCCTGACCTGGGCATTGGCCGATCCCCGCTGCATCGACTCCTCAGACAGCCGGGACATGCTTTGGCTGCGCATCCTGGACGTGGCCGAGGCGCTGGAAGCGCGGCGCTATCCCGTGGACGGCCGGCTGGTGCTGGAAGTCCTTGACCCCCTGGGCCTGACGGCAGGAACCTTCGCCCTCGCAGTCAGCGGCGGTGAGGCCGCCGTCGGACGCGTTGACGCGGAGCCGGACCTGACACTGGACGTCTCCGCGCTGTCATCAATTTACTTGGGTGCGGTCTGTCCGGTTACGCTGACGGCGGCTGGGCTGATCCGCGAACACAAGCAGGGCGCGTCGCTCCAGGCCAGGGGATTGTTCGCGGTCGAACGCGCCGCCCACTGCCTGACCCATTTCTAGGGGCCCCTGCGTCGTCGAAGGAATACCTGTGGGGGATATCCACGCGCCGGCCATGGCCGGACGCCGGTCCTTGTTGCTCGGAATGGCCGGTTTGGCGTCGGTCGCGCTCTCGGGGTGCATGGCCACCGCCGGCGCGGCCCAGGAGGAAGTGCTCCCAACACCGGCGGCATCGATCCTGGTGGACCCGGCGGCTCCCGCTCCCTCGCGCACGGCACCGGCGGAAGCCCCTGAGGTTGAGCCCCACCGGCCTACGCCACCGACGAAACAGCAGATCATGGCTGAATTCGGTGCCCGCACACCCCGCGAGTGGGGGCTGCAGGTCACTGGCACCGTGGGCAGGTCCGCGGCCCGGGACATAGCGCTGACACTGGATGCCTGCGGCGGGCCGGGCGGCACCGGATGCGATCAGCAACTGCTGACGACCTTGCGGAAGCTCAATGTTCCCGCCACCCTGTTCCTCAACGAACGGTGGATCCAGGCAAACCCGGCCCTGACGGCGGAGTTGGCCCGCGACCCCCTTTTTGAACTCGCAAACCACGGATTCCTGCACCGTCCGCTGTCCGTCACCGGGAAATCTGCCTACGGCATCGCAGGAACATCGGACGTAGGCCAGGTCTATGACGAGGTGATGGGCAACCAGGCTGCCCTCCAGGACATCACCGGCCACGTTCCGGGGTTCTTCCGGCCCGGAACGGCGTATTACGACGACGTCGCCGCCGCCATTACGCGCCGTCTGGGCGTCTTGCCGGTAAATTTCACCATCAATGGTGACGGCGGTGCCACCTTTGCACCGGCCACCGTGGCGGCCGAGGTCGGCAAGGCCCGGAACGGCGATATTGTGATCGCCCACTTCAACAAGCCAGGCAGCGGCACCGCCGCCGGGCTGGCCCAGGCCCTGCCCAGACTCCTGGACCAGGGAGCAACGTTTGCAAAACTGGGTAGGGTCCTGCCATTATGACCTGCCCTGACTTTGACCCGTGTTGGCCGCTGCGACTAGAATAAGTGGGTGCGCACTACGTGCACGTTTCTAGAATCCACAAAATCAGGATGACCCGGCGGATCTCCGTGATCCGCCGCGAACTGCGCCTGCGTTCCATGACGCGGATGCAGCGGTCGGCCTGAACAACTAACTATCCACAACGGAGCCCCTACTACATGACCATCACCTCCACCGAGAAGCCCGGTACCCCCGTAGTCGCGATTAACGACATCGGTACCGCTGAGGACTTCCTCGCAGCAGTCGACGCCACGATTAAGTACTTCAACGACGGAGACCTCGTCGAGGGTACCGTCGTCAAGGTCGACCGCGATGAAGTTCTGCTCGACATCGGTTACAAGACCGAAGGTGTCATCCCCTCCCGCGAGCTGTCCATCAAGCACGACGTTGATCCCGGAGACGTCGTCTCCGTTGGCGATCAGGTCGAAGCCCTGGTGCTCACCAAGGAAGACAAAGAAGGCCGCCTGATCCTCTCCAAGAAGCGTGCTCAGTACGAGCGCGCCTGGGGCGACATCGAGAAGGTCAAGGAAGAAGACGGTGTTGTCACCGGTACCGTCATCGAGGTTGTCAAGGGTGGTCTTATCCTCGACATCGGTCTGCGCGGCTTCCTGCCCGCATCCCTCGTCGAGATGCGCCGTGTGCGCGACCTGGCTCCGTACATCGGCCAGCAGATCGAAGCCAAGATCATCGAGCTGGACAAGAACCGCAACAACGTGGTCCTCTCCCGCCGTGCCTGGCTCGAGCAGACCCAGTCCGAGGTTCGCTCCACGTTCCTCAACAAGCTGGAAAAGGGCCAGGTCCGTCCCGGCGTCGTTTCCTCCATCGTCAACTTCGGTGCCTTCGTGGACCTGGGCGGCGTAGACGGCCTCGTTCACGTTTCCGAGCTGTCCTGGAAGCACATCGACCACCCGTCCGAGGTTGTCGAAGTTGGCCAGGAAGTCACCGTCGAGGTTCTCGAGGTGGACCTGGACCGCGAGCGCGTCTCCCTGTCGCTCAAGGCTACGCAGGAAGATCCGTGGCAGACCTTCGCCCGCACCCACGCCCTCGGGCAGGTTGTTCCGGGTAAGGTCACCAAGCTGGTTCCGTTCGGTGCGTTCGTTCGCGTCGAAGACGGCATCGAAGGCCTCGTGCACATCTCCGAGCTGGCTGTCCGCCACGTGGAGCTGGCCGAGCAGGTTGTCTCCGTTGGCGACGAGCTGTTCGTCAAGGTCATCGACATCGACCTGGAACGCCGCCGCATCTCGCTGTCCCTCAAGCAGGCCAACGAGGGCGTCGACGCCGACAGCACCGAATTCGATCCGGCACTCTACGGCATGGCCGCTGAGTACGACGAAGAGGGTAACTACAAGTACCCGGAGGGCTTCGACCCGGAGTCCAACGAGTGGCTTGAAGGCTACGAGAACCAGCGCGCCGCCTGGGAGCAGCAGTACGCTGACGCCCAGACCAAGTGGGAAGCACACAAGAAGCAGGTTGCCCAGCACGCTGCCGATGACGCTGCAGCTGCAACGTCCGGTGACAGCGATTCCGGCACCACCAGCTACTCCTCGGAGCCGGCTGCAGAGTCCAACGCCGGTGCAGGCACGCTTGCATCCGACGAGGCTCTCGCCGCTCTGCGTGAGAAGCTGACCGGCAACTAATTGCCACCAGCCCGGGTTTGCCGGGCTGACCACACAGGCCCCCGCCTTAGGCGGGGGCCTGCTGTGTTTAAGTGGCCAGCTGACTGGCACTTAACGCACTCAAACGCGCGTTTGGGTGCGTTTACTGCGAGTCAGTTGGGACTACGACGGCGGCGGTCACCGCGCCGCCGTCGTCGTGCGTCAGGACGGCGCCCGCACCTGCGAGGAGGCGCTGGGCGCCCAGGTTTCCGATCAAGGTGCGGGCGGTCACCCGGGCGATGCCGGCCGCCCTGGCCTCGGACAGGACCAGGCGAAGCGCAGCGCTTCCAATGCCCCGGGACCGGAAGCTCCTGCCGAGCCAGATGCCTGTCTCGGCAACAGCGTCCGCGCCGTTGGGTTCGCCCCTGCCTGGTTCCATGCGGCGGAGGCGGATGGAGCCAGCGAGGATCCCGCCGGCCATGATTCCCCACGTCTTTTCTCCGGCCTCCCCGTTCAGGCCATGAGAGGCAGCGCGGTGGTAGCTGAAGAACCAGGCGGTGCGCTCGAGGTTCCAGCCCGGGCCGCCCAACGGGGGAGCCACCTCGTCCGGGGAGGCATCGCGTTTAGCCAGTTCCAGGAGTTGATCCAGCACCGTTTCATCCACGTCCACCAAGCGCACGTCAGGGGAGTGGGACATCGATCCACTCCGTCCCGCCGGGCAGAAGTTCCGCCGTCCCCGCGGTAAGGGACAGCACACGCTCAGAGGCCGCGGCAATTTCCTCGGGCTCATCGGTGACGGCCACGCGCAGGACAGTGTCCAGGGCGCCGTAACTGGTTTCCGCCATGACGAATTTCGCAGCCCGCAGGTCATTCTCAAGCCGGCCCGCGGCCGAGTGTGGAACTGAAGCCGTGCAGATCCGGAGCCTGCGGCGCCGGACAAGCGGGGCGCGTTCGATGGCCGTGGACACCGACTCTGAATAGGCGCGGACCAGTCCGCCGGCCCCCAGCAGGATGCCGCCGAAATAGCGCACGACGACGGCGCTGATGTCGCTGAGGTCCGCCACTCCCGGTGTGGTTTCCCGCTTGAGGATGGCGTCCAGCATGGGGATCCCCGCCGTGCCGGACGGTTCGCCGTCGTCATTGGACCGCTGGAGGCCGCGGTCCGGGCCCAGGACAAAGGCCGAGCAATGGTGGCGCGCATCGTGGAATTCGCGCCGCAACCCTGCCACGAGCTCCCTGGCGGCATCCTCGTTGTCGGCGCGGCGCAGCACAGTAATGAATCTGGAACGCTTGATTTCGATCTCGTGCCGGAAGCCAGGTCCTGCCGCAAGGGTGGTGTAGGAGGTCGCCCGGCTCTCTTGCTCTTGCACCGCCCAAGTCTAGGTGCCACCGCCCATCGTGTGGGCGCAGGCACGCAACGGGCAGTTGGGTAGGCTGATGGCGTGCTGAAGATCGGTTTGACGGGCGGCATCGCCTCAGGGAAGTCAGTGGTGGCCTCGCGCCTGGCGGCGCTGGGTGCTGTGCTGGTGGATGCTGACGCCCTTGCCCGGGATGTGGTTGAGCCCGGTACGCCCGGACTGGCCCGGGTGGTTGAGGCTTTCGGGGCGGACATGCTCGACGGCGTCGGCAGGCTTGATCGGGCCAGGCTGGGTGCCGTGGTCTTCGGCAGCCCCGCTCAGCTGGCTGTGCTCAATGGCATCGTCCATCCGCTGGTCCGCGAGGCAGCGGCCGGCATCATTGCCACGGCTCCGGGCGGCGCCGTTGTGGTCCAGGACATCCCGCTGCTGGTGGAGACGGGGCAGGGCCCGAACTTCCATCTGGTGCTGGTGGTCGACGCGCCTGATGACGTCCGGGTTTCCCGCATGCTCAACCACCGGGGGATGACCAGGGAGGAGGCTTTGGCACGCATGGCGGCACAGGCCCCGCGTGCCGACCGGCTGGCCGCCGCGGACGTGGTTCTGGACAATTCGGGCTCCGTGGACGCGTTGCTGGCGCACGTGGACAGGCTCTGGGCCGAACGGCTGGTGCCGTTCGCGGACAACGTCCGGCGCGGTGTCAGGGCGGCCAGGGCAGGCTCAGCCGTCTTGTCAGCGCCGCAGTCGGATTGGGCGGCCCAGGCTGCGCGGCTCGGCGGCCGGATCATGGCCGCAGCACCCGATGACATTCTGTCCGTAGACCATATTGGCTCCACCGCGGTGACGGGCCTGGCAGCCAAGGACGTGATCGATCTCCAGGTCACGGTGGCAGGCCTCGACGTCGCGGACAGGATAGCGCCGCTGCTGTCGGCTGGCGGGTTCCCGGCCGTGCAGGGGGCCAATTTCGACGCCCCGAAGCCGCTCGCGCCGGACCGGGCGGACTGGGAGAAACGATTCCACGCCAACGCGGACCCCTGCCGTGCCGTGAACGTGCACGTCAGGCCGGCCGGATCGTCCGGTTGGCGCTACGCGCTGCTGTTCCGCGACTGGCTCAGGAGCGACCCCGAAGCCGCCGCGTTGTATGCGGAGCATAAACGCGCGCTGACCGAACAGTTTGCCGCCACCAAAGGCACCCATGCCTACGCCGAGGCGAAGGAGCCGTGGTTCACGGAGGTGGCCTGGCCGCGCATGGATGCGTGGGCTGCACACACAGGCTGGCAGCCGCCGTCGTACGTCTCTGAACGTCCCCGCCCCTGAACCGCATTGTTCGCCTGTAACGGATCCCGGCCTGGCTGTCGGTCCCCGGTTGTAGATTAGATGCATGAGCCTTGCGCAGGAGATCAACCGTTTCGTGGCCCCGTTTGAGGTCATCAGTGAATTCCAGCCTGCCGGTGACCAGCCCGCGGCCATCACCGAACTGACGGAGCGCATCAGGAACGGCGAAAAGGATGTTGTCCTGCTCGGTGCCACCGGTACCGGCAAGAGCGCCACCACAGCCTGGCTCATCGAACAGGTCCAGCGGCCCACCCTGGTGATGGTGCAGAACAAGACCCTCGCGGCGCAGCTCGCCAACGAATTCCGGGAACTGCTGCCCAACAACGCCGTCGAGTACTTCGTCTCCTACTACGACTACTACCAGCCCGAGGCCTATGTAGCGCAGACGGACACCTTCATCGAGAAGGACTCCTCCATCAACGAGGAAGTCGAACGGCTCCGGCACTCCGCCACCAATGCCCTGCTGACCCGGCGCGACGTCATCGTGGTTGCCACCGTGTCCTGCATCTACGGCCTGGGCACGCCGGAAGAGTACATCGCAGGAATGGTCACGCTCCGCAAGGGTGCCGAGATGAACCGCGACGACCTGCTCCGGAAATTCGTGTCCATGCAGTACGCGCGCAACGACATGGACTTCCATCGCGGCACGTTCCGGGTCCGCGGCGACACCGTGGAAATCATTCCGATGTACGAGGAACTCGCCATCCGGATCGAATTCTTCGGGGATGAGATAGAAAACATCCATACCCTCCACCCGCTGACCGGCGAAGTGATCCGGGACGAAGAGGAAATGTACGTCTTCCCGGCCTCGCACTATGTGGCCGGGCCCGAGCGGATGGCCCGCGCCATCAAGCGCATCGAGGACGAACTCGCCGAACGGCTCCAGGTACTGGAAAGCCAAAACAAGCTCGTGGAGGCCCAGCGGCTCCGCATGCGCACCACCTATGACCTTGAAATGATGCAGCAGATGGGCTTCTGCAACGGCATCGAAAACTACTCGTCGCACATCGACGGGCGGGCCCGCGGAACCGCTCCGCACTGCCTCCTGGACTACTTCCCGGACGACTTCCTGCTGGTCATCGACGAATCCCATGTCACGGTGCCGCAGATCGGCGCCATGTACGAAGGGGACATGTCCCGCAAACGGAACCTCGTGGACTTTGGCTTCCGGCTGCCGTCCGCCATGGATAACCGTCCCCTCAAATGGGATGAATTCCTCGAACGCGTAGGCCAGACCGTCTACCTGTCAGCCACGCCGGGCAAGTACGAGCTCGGCAAGGCCGACGGCTTCGTGCAGCAGATCATCCGGCCCACCGGTCTGATCGACCCCGAGGTGGTGGTCAAACCCACCAAGGGCCAGATCGATGACCTCCTCGGTGAGATCAAGACCCGGACGGCGAAGAACGAACGCGTCCTCGTCACCACCCTCACCAAGCGGATGGCGGAGGACCTGACCGACTATCTCGTGGGCCACGGCATCAAGGTGGAATACCTGCACTCCGACGTGGACACCCTGCGGCGCGTGGAGCTGCTCCGGGAACTCCGGATGGGTGTCTTCGACGTCCTGGTGGGCATCAACCTGCTCCGTGAAGGCCTGGACCTGCCTGAGGTTTCCCTCGTGAGCATCCTGGATGCGGACAAGGAAGGCTTCCTGCGCTCCGCCACGTCGCTGATCCAGACCATCGGCCGTGCCGCCCGCAACGTCTCCGGACAGGTCCACATGTATGCGGACCGGATCACCGACTCCATGGCCAAGGCCATCGACGAGACCAACCGGCGCCGCGCCATCCAGGTGGCCTACAACACGGAACGCGGCATCGATCCGCAGCCGCTGCGGAAAAAGATCGCCGACATTACGGACCAGCTGGCCAAGGAAGACGCCGATACCCAGGAACTGCTGAACAACAACCGGCTGGCCAAGGGCGCCAAGCGTGGGAAGTCCGCGGCGAAGGGCGCAGCGCAGGTCCGCAAGGACGGCCTGGCCGCGGCCCCGGCCGAGGACCTCGTTGGCCTGATCGAGCAGCTGACTGAACAAATGCACGGCGCCGCCGCCGAACTCCAGTTCGAGGTTGCCGCGAGGATCCGCGATGAAGTCAGTGAACTGAAGAAGGAACTCCGCCAGATGCAGGCGGCCGGCCACGCGTAGCTGCGGTACAGTTAACGTCACGTAGGGGAGTATCCCAAGCGCTACGATCGTCAACACGCCAGGCACAGTTGCCTCGCCGGGCGTAGCGGGTCGCCAATTCAGCACCAAGTGCACAGGCCGGCCGGAGAGACTTACACCATTTCTCTGTGCCCTGCGAAAGGCTACCTGTGCTCGATTTACCCGTATGGTTTGAGGTCGGCTCCTTTGTCGTCCTCGGCCTGATCATTCTCCTGGACCTTCTGCTCGTTGTCCGCCGCCCCCATGAACCGTCCATGAAGGAAGCCGGCCTGTGGGTGGCCTTCTACGTCAGCCTGGCCCTGGTGTTCGCCGGCGCCATGTTCGCCTTCACCGGCCCCGAATTCGGTGGCCAGTTCGTGGCAGGCTGGGTCACCGAATACAGCCTCAGCATCGATAACCTGTTTGTCTTCATCATCATCATGGCCCGGTTCTCCGTACCCCGGAAATACCAGCAGGAAGTCCTGATGGTGGGGATCATCATCGCCCTGATCCTGCGCGGCATCTTCATCCTCCTCGGCGCCATCGTGATCGAGCAGTTCAGCTGGGTCTTCTACATCTTTGGCGCGTTCCTGCTCTGGACCGCATGGAAGCAGGCCCAGGATGAGGGCGAGGACGAAGAGGACAAGGAAAACCCGCTCATCGCCCGGATCCGCAAAATCATCCCCATGTCGGAGAAGTTCGACGAAGGCAAACTGCGCACCACTGTGAACGGCAAGAAGGTCTTCACCCCCATGCTGGTCGTGTTCATCACCATCGGCCTGACCGACCTCCTCTTCGCTGTTGACTCGATTCCCGCGATCTTCGGCCTCACACAGAGCCCGTTCATCGTGTTCACTGCGAACCTGTTCGCCCTGATGGGCCTGCGCCAGCTGTACTTCCTGCTCGGCGGCCTGATGAACCGCCTCATCTACCTGAAGCATGCACTCTCCTTCATCCTGGCGTTTATCGGTGTGAAACTGGTACTGCACGCGATGCACGTGAACGAACTGCCGTTCATCAAT
Source organism: Pseudarthrobacter sulfonivorans (assembly GCF_014712225.1). GTDB lineage: Bacteria > Actinomycetota > Actinomycetes > Actinomycetales > Micrococcaceae > Arthrobacter > Arthrobacter sulfonivorans. The sequence continues at coordinate 27,947 of NZ_JACXBW010000006.1, read as the reverse complement.
GGCGGCAACCACATCGAATGGGCTCCGGAGATCCCCACCTTTGTCTCCCTGGCCGTTATTGTCGGCACCATCATCGTTGCCGTCATCGCCAGCCTCATGAGCTCCAAGGCCGTGACAGCCCCTGTGGACTCCCGCCTCGAGGAAGACGCCAGGAAGAGCCTCAGCGACGCCGGGTAGGCCTTCCGTCCACCCCCCTGTGTCACGGCAGTCCCGGTCGCCCAGCGGCCGGGACTGCCGGCGTTAATTCCCCTGTAGGACCAGACCGGCGAGGACTATGCTCGGACCATGGCCCGCATTCTCATGACGGAAAGGGGAGTGCGCCAGGTGCAGCGGCGCACCGTGGTGCTCCTCAGTGCGGCCCAGGTGTTCGGCGGCATCGGAACCGGCGCAACCGTGTCCATTGGTTCAATCTTGGCCGTGGAGCTCTCGGGATCCAGCGTATGGGCGGGGGCAGTGGCCACTGTCATGACCCTGGGGGCCGCCCTGGCCGCGCTGCCGTTGGCTTCCCTGGCGGACCGCCGTGGCCGACGGATAGGCCAGGTCTGGGGACTCTCCGCGGCCTTCGCGGGCACAGTGCTGATCGTGTGGGCCATCGTCTCCGGCGTTTTCGTCCTGCTGGTGCTGGGTGCGGTGGGCATCGGCGTCGGGACAGCGGCCAGCCTGCAGGCCCGGTTTGCTGCCGTGGACCTCGCAGATGGGGAACACCGGGGCAGGGCGCTGTCCGCCGTCGTGTGGGCAGTGACGGTGGGCGCCGTAGCGGGCCCAAACCTGATCCAGCCCGGCACCGTGGTGGGGCTTGCTCTTGGCCTGCCGCCCGTCGCCGGCCCTTTCGTGATCTCAGCGGCCGGACTCCTCCTGGCCATCGTGCTGCTGTCCGCCGGCCTCAGGCCCGATCCGCTGCTGTTCGCCCGCGAACTCGCCGCCCGGGAATTCGCCGCCCGGGAATTGGCCAGCGGGGACCCCGCCGGGCAGGAACCCGCCGGCCGGGAATCCAGCCATCGCTCCGCGAATCAGGAAGGCGCCGCGCCGCGCAGCGGGACGAGCGGCTCACTGGTGCGCGGGCTGCGGGCCGTTCGCCAGTCAAGGCAGGCACTCCTGGCATTGGCCGCCGTCGTCGGCGCCCACATGGTGATGGTGGGCGTGATGTCGATGACCCCACTGCATCTGCAGGAACTCGTGGCCGGACCCGCCGCATCCCACGCCGGTCATGCCGCCTCCGGGGACGTGCTGGTGATCATCGGCTTCACCATCTCCCTGCACATCGCCGGCATGTTTGCTCTCTCGCCGGTCATGGGCTGGCTGACCGACAAGGCAGGCCGGCCGGAGACCATCATCATCGGCTTCGCCACGTTGGTAATCGCTGTCGTCGTCGCGGGCTTTGGCCAGTCGTCCACCGTCGCCGTGGCCGTGGGACTTGTGCTGCTGGGCATGGGCTGGTCCGCCGCCACCATTTCCGGTTCCACCCTGCTGGCTGAGAGCGTCGGCCCGGATTCCCGCGTGGTGGTCCAGGGAGTGTCCGACATGCTGATGGGCGCCGCCGGGGCGGTGGGTGGGGCCACATCCGGCCTCATCCTCAGCTGGGCGGGCTATCTGGGGCTGAACCTGGCCGGCGCGCTGGTCGGAGCAGCCGTCCTGACTGCCGCCACAGTGGCCGTGGTGGCACGGCGGCATAGCTCAGCCGCCGCTGAAGTTGGCAGGTGAGCGACCGCCGGTGCCGTCGTCTCAGCTGCCAGCCGGGATATCAACTTAGCTGCCGGCCGGGCGCACCATCCCCAGGAGGCGGCTGAAAATGGCCTCGCCGTCGTCGGAGATGCCGTCATGGTGGAACTCCGCCGTCTCCCAGACCTGGAGGCCGCGCACGGCGGCGGCGGTTTCCAGCGACAGATCGCGGTCCACGTAAATATCGTCGCGGTAGACCGCCGCCGCTGTTGGCACGCTGTTGGCGGCCAGGCGCCGGCGGTCATACAGCGGCTTCCAGTCAGGCTTGGCGGCGAGCAGATGGGCCACCTCCCGCAGGGGTTCCAGCGCCGCGTCCTGCTCGAAGTACCACGGGTACACCATCTCGCCGGTCAGCAGCAGCGGTTCCGCGTCCGGGCGGAATTCCGGGTACTCGCCCAGAACACGCCAAGCGGCCCAATCGGTGGGCCGGCCCTGCCCATAGATGGACTCGTGCATCAGGGCATAGAGCGGATTGCCCAGGCGTGACACTAGTCCCTGCACCTGCTCCAGGAATGCATCGGACAGCCTGGGCCCGTGGGCTGTATCGGTGAAGGCTCCCTCGAGGAGGTAGTGCAGGCCGTCCACGCGGGTGTTTCCGCCGAGGAAAGCGCCCACCATCTGGAAGCGTTCCACGGTCAGCCTGCCGCCGTCGGGAAGGAACTCGTCGGCGTGGCGCAGGTGGTCAGCGATCCGGTCCACCACCAGGCGGTCCTCCGGATACCAATCGAAGTACTCGGTGTTGCGTGCGGCGACGCGCCCAAAGGTGGCGCGGTAAACGTCATCGGCATGCCCGGACAGCGGCGCCAGGCCACCGGTGATGAGGGCTTCCCTGAGGCCTTCCGGGGCAAACGAAAGGTACGTGAGCGCGCAGAATCCGCCATAGCTTTGTCCGTAGATGCTCCAAGGCCCTGAGCCGAGCGCCGCACGGATGAGCTCCGCATCGGCCACGATGGAGTCTGCGCGGAAGTGCTCCAGATAGGCGGCCTGGGCCTCGGCTGTTCCCCGTACCGGCAGGGAGTTCCGGTCGATGGGTGAGGAAAGGCCGGTGCCGCGCTGGTCCAGCATGAGGATCCGGAAGTCCCGGGCGGCTGCCTTGCTCCAGCCGCCAAGCGAAGCCAGCCTGTTGCCGCGGCCGCCCGGACCGCCCTGAAGGAAGAGCAGCCAGGGAAGGTCTTCGGCCTTTGCCCTGGAGTGGTCCGAGGAGACGTACTCCCGGGCAAAGACAGTGATGGTCTCCGGCCCTGCGCCGCTGTCACCCGTTGCCGGAGCGAAGTGGTCCAGCGGCACGGTGAAGTAGTGCTCGGCGGTGCGCATGCCCCGGAATTCGTGCCGGGCCTTGACTGTATGGCTCACTGGAGGCGCCGTGCGTGTGGTTCCGGGGGCCGCGGCCTGTTCAGGCACGTGCGGCTGCCCGCGTGTTGCTGCCAAAGCTCTCCAGCGCGTCGCCGGTCAGCCGGAACGTGGACCAGCCGTCCATGGGGTTTGCGCCGAGGCTCCGGTAGAAGTTGATGGACGGCTCGTTCCAGTCCAGGACGCTCCATTCCACCCGGGCGTAGCCGTTTTCGACGGCGGTGGCGGCCAGGTGCTTCAGGAGCGCCTTGCCGTGGCCTTCGCCGCGGGCGTGCGGGCTGACGTAGAGGTCCTCGAGGTAGATGCCGTGGACGCCTTCCCACGTGGAGTAGTTCAGGAACCAGAGCGCGAACCCCTGGACCTCGCCCCCAGTGTTTTCAGCCATGGTGGCGAACACCCGGGGATTCTCACCGAACAGGACCTCGGCCAGCATCTCCGGCGTGTTTCGGACAGCCTCGGGTTCCTTCTCGTAGATCGCAAGTTCATGGATCATCTGCAGGATGGCGGGGACGTCTTGCCGGGTGGCGGGGCGGATTACACTCATGGGTCGAGTTTACAAGGGGTCCGTTGAACCGCGTGCCGCCGGACTGCCTACCGCCAGCTGAGCTGGGAGCTGCCGTAACGGACGGGGCTGGCTGCATATTCAAGCGGCGCCCCGTCCGCCAGGATGGGCGGCCCCACGAAACGCAGGCTCCCATACGGGCTCTCCATGACGCGAAAGTCCGGTCCTGGCAGGGTGCCACCAGAGACGCGTACGTCCGGGAGCCGCAACAATTCCTCAGCGGTTCGGGCCAAGGACAGCCGGGCCACTCCGCCAATTCCGCTTTGGAGCCGCTCTGCCAGCAACGCGAGGGCTGCTGCCGCCAGGCCGTAACCGGTAGCGTGATCCAGCGCCTGCACCGGGAGCGCGCCGGGCATCCACCCGTTGCCGGCGGCGTGGCCGTACCTTTCAGCGATCCCGCACGCTGCCTGCACCAGGCTGTCGAAACCGCGCCGTCCGTTCCACGGGCCGCCGTCACCCCAGGCCCTGAGGGCGACCACCACAAGGCCGGGCCGGGCCGACAACATCGACTCAGCCCCCAGCCCGAACCGGTCGAGTACGCCGCCGCGGTATCCGGTGACCACCACGTCCGCAGAATCAACCAGGCCCCTCAGGGTCTCCAACGCCGCGGGGTTCCGGAAGTCCGCCACTGCGGTGCGTTTGTCGAAGCCCGAGTCAATGAAGGCGTCGATCAGCTCCGGAAGGTGCGGCGGGTCGATGCGCAGGACATCCGCACCGAGGGCCCCCAGCAGGCGCGTGGCGGTGGGGCCGGCGATGACGCGGGTCAGGTCCAGAACCCTGAGCCCCGCCAAAGGACTGAGGGGATCCGGCGACGGCTTCCATGACGGGAGCGGGACGTCCCGCACGGACGGCCCGGGCGGCCGGGAGACGCGGATCCACGGACCGGCACTGGCCGCCGCGTGCATGGGGGTCGCCAGCCATTCCCCGCGCCTGCGGACGGCAGCGGCCACACCGTGGTTCGCCGTGATGGCTTCCTCCGCTTCGAGGGACGTCATGCGCAGCAGGGCATGATCCACGTCCGGTGGCGTCCCGGCGGAGAGCGCGGACATGAGCCGGGCCGCGTGGTGCGGATAGTTCGCGTGCAGCCGGATCCAGCCGTCCGAGGTGGGGCGGAAGCCCGATAGCGGAGCGAAACCTTCCGGTTTCTTGCCGGCGATCCGCAGGTGCCCCAGCGAATCGAAGGCAGCGGCCGTGGAACCCGCGGCCAGGGCATATCGCCCGGGAGTCGCAGTCAGGGCGTTCAGCGCTGTGGCGGCTGCCTGGACTGCGCCAAGGGCCAGGCCCTCAACATCCAGTGGACCGTGCCACCATCTCCGTGGTCCCTCCCACGGCGCCCCGGGCTGGGCCCTCAAGGCGTCCAGGACCCGCAGGCTGGCGGTCAGGTCGGGGACGGTCTCCACGGCGCGGGCACCTAAAGCCGGTTGACGTCGGTGACCCGGACCACGGCGGTTCCGGTTTCGTCCGACGCCGCCAGGTCCACCTCGGCTGAGATGCCCCAGTCATGGTTGCGTGCCGGATCGTCGAAGATCTGCCGGACCTTCCAGAGCCCTGGTTCCTCGGTAATGATGAGCAGCCCGGGGCCGCGGGCGTCCGGCCCGGTGCCGATGTCGTTGTGTTCGTCAAAATAGTCGTCCAGGACGTCTTCCCACCGGTCGGCATCCCAGCCCGCGCCGGCGTCGAGCTCGCCCAGCGCGGCCGCGTCCTCGTCGGCGAACAGTTCCACGCGGCGGAACATTTCGTTGCGGACCATCACCCGGAAGGCACGGATGTTGGACGTCAGCGACGGCGGCGGGGGAGGAGGAGCGTCATGCGGGGTGGGTGCCGCGCCGGAGGTCAGCTCCTCCCATTCGTCCAGGAGGCTCGAATCCACCTGCCGCACCAGCTCGCCCAGCCAGGCAATGAGGTCCTCGAGATCCTCCCGCAGCATGTCCTGTGGCACCGTCTGGCGCAGGGCTTTGAAGCAGTCCGCGAGGTAACGCAGCACGATTCCTTCGGAACGGGCCAGGCCGTAGAACTGGACGAACTCGCCGAAGTTCATGGCACGTTCGTACATGTCCCGGACCACTGACTTGGGCGCCAGCTCAAAGTCGCCCACCCACGGCGCGGCCTTGCGGTAGACCTCGAACGCTTCGCCCAGCATTTCGGCGAGCGGCTGCGGGTAGGTGACCTCCTCCAGCATCGCCATCCGCTGGTCGTACTCGATGCCGTCCGCCTTCATAGCCGCGATGGCTTCCCCGCGGGCCTTCTTCTGCTGGGCGGAGAGGATCTGCCGGGGCTTTTCGAGGGTCGACTCGATCACGGACACCACGTCCAGGGCGTACGACGCCGCGTCCGGGTCAAGCAGCTCCAGCGCCGCCAGCGCAAACGGCGAGAGCGGCTGGTTCAGCGCAAAGTTGGCCTGCAGGTGGACGGTGAGCCGGACTGTCCTGCCGTCTGCACCCTGTTCCGCCGCGGGAATGCGTTCCACCACCTCGGCAGCAAGAAGCTCGCGGTATATTCCCAGGGCGCGTTTCATCAGCCGCAGCTGTGAGGACCGCGGCTCGTGGTTCTCGGTCAGCAGCAGGCGCGCTGCGGCGAACGGGTCCCCTGGCCGTTCCATCAGGTTCATCAGCATCGAGTGCGTGACGCTGAAACTCGAGCTCAGCGGATCGGGCACGGACTCGACAAGCCGCTTGAACGTTGGTTCGCCCCAGGACACGAAACCCTCGGGGGGTTTCTTCCTGACTACCTGGCGGAGCTTCTTCTGGTCATCCCCGAACTTGGCCGTGGCCTTCGCCATGGCTTTCACGTTCTCGGTCACGTGCTCCGGCGCCTGGACCACCACCGTCCCGGCGGTGTCGTACCCGGCGCGCCCGGCCCGGCCGGCAATCTGATGGAACTCCCGGGAGTTGAGCAGCCGGGTGCGTACGCCGTCGTACTTGCTCAGCGCGGTGAGCAGGACGGTACGGATGGGCACATTAATGCCCACCCCCAACGTGTCTGTTCCGCAGATCACCTTGAGCAGCCCGGCCTGGGCGAGCTGTTCCACCAACCGCCGGTACTTCGGCAGCATGCCGGCGTGATGGACGCCGATGCCGTGCCGGACAAGCCGGTTGAGGGTTTTGCCGAACCCGGCAGCGAAACGGAAATTGGCGATCAGCTCCGCGATCTTGTCCTTTTCCTCACGCGTGCAGACGTTGATGCTCATGAGCGTCTGGGCCCGGTCTATGGCCTCGATCTGACTGAAATGCACCACATAAACCGGCACCTGGCGGGTGGAGAGCAGCTCCTCAAGGGTCTCGTGGACCGGAGTCTCGTGGTAGTAGTAATGCAGCGGAATGGGGCGTTCGGCCGAACTGACAGTGGTGGTGGGACGGCCAGTGAGCTCGGTGATTCCCTCCTCAAAACGGCTGACGTCACCCAGCGTCGCGGACATCAGGAGGAACTGGGCCTGGGGGAGCTCCAACAGGGGGACCTGCCACGCCCAGCCACGCTGCGGGTCGGAGTAGAAATGGAATTCATCCATGACCACCGAGCCGAGGTCCGCGCTCCCGCCTTCGCGCAGGGCGATGTTCGCGAGGATTTCCGCCGTGCAGCAGATGATGGGCGCGTCCTGGTTGACGCCTGAATCACCGGTGATCATGCCGATGTTTTCTGCGCCGAAGATGTCACACAGGGCAAAGAACTTCTCGGAGACCAATGCTTTGATAGGGGCCGTGTAGTAGCTGCGCTGCCCCCGTGCCATGGCCTGGAAATGCGCAGCGATGGCAACCAGCGATTTACCCGACCCCGTGGGTGTAGCGAGAATGACGTTGGCGCCGGTGGCCAGTTCAATGATGGCCTCGTCCTGGGCCGCGTACAGCTCCAAGCCACGGCTTTCTGTCCACTCAAGGAACCGGGTGTAGAGCGCGTCCGGGTCGATGCCTGCGCCCGGGCGGTTCGAGGCGGACAGGACAGACAGCTGGTCAACGAGTTTCATTGATTTCCAGCTTAGTGCCCCTCAGGTGCCCGATATCCGGGCCCGACGGGGTTAGGCTCGCGGGTAGTGACCGGCAGCACAGATCATGGAGACGAACGTGAAGTGGGATCCCCTGAAGTACGTCCAGTTCGGCGACTACCGCGACAGGCCGTTTTTTGACCTCACGGGACGGATCCATGCCGACCGGCCCCGCCAGGTGGTGGATCTTGGCTGCGGTCCCGGCAACCTGACGGCCACCCTCGCCCAGCGGTGGCCGGACGCAAAAGTCGTAGGGCTCGACTCGTCTGCCGAGATGCTGACCAAGGCTGCCACGCAGGCCGGCGGGCAGCCCGGCCTGACGTTTGAACTGGCCGATATCGCCCAGTGGATGCCCGCCGCCGAAACCGACGTGGTGGTCACCAATGCTGCGCTGCAGTGGGTGCCCGGGCACCAGGAAATGCTGGGGCGATGGCTGGCGGGGCTGCGGCCCGGGGCGTGGTTTGGAATGCAGGTGGCCGGAAACTTCAACGCCCCGTCCCACACGCTGATGCGGGAGCTGGCGGCTACGGCCCGCTGGCGGCCCCTGTTGAAGGACGTCCTCCGCGGAGGCGAATCGGTGGGGGAGCCGGCCGACTATCTCCGCATCATGCTGGACGCGGGCTGCACCGCGGACACCTGGGAAACCACTTATCAGCAGGTCCTCCCAGGCGCGGATCCGGTGCTTGAGTGGGTGCGGGGGACGGCGCTGCGGCCGGTGCTGGCGGTCCTGTCAGTCGAGGAGGGACGGGCTTTTGAAGCTGAATATGCTGCGGCGCTGCGGGTTGCCTACCCGGGGACCCCCCACGGCACGGTCTTTCCCTTCCGGCGAATCTTTGCCGTAGCGCAAAAGCAACTTAGCGCCTAAACTCCATTCGATCGACGATCTTACAAGGCTCGTATAGTCACGTGACTAATAGTGGAGTTCGACACCAGGTGACGATAAGAAGGGGAATCTTGGGGATGGTCACAAGCTGCAACTTCATCGGATCCCCTGCGAATCCAGCCTCGCCACCAACCCAGGAGGTGCAGTGCTTTTCGCCCTACTGATGAGGTTGTTCGCGGCCCACAAGGGCCGGGTTGCCGCCATCGTCGCCCTCCAGCTGGTGCAGACCGCAGGCATTCTGCTCCTGCCCACCATCAACGCCGCCATCATCGATGACGGCATCGTGGCCGGCAACACCCCCGAGATTTTCCGGCTGGGCATCGATATGGCCCTGGTGGCTGCTGTCCAGGCGGGGGCCGCCGTCGCCGCCGGCTATCTCTGTGCTGTGGTGGCCACGACGGTCGGCCAACAGTTGAGGGCTGAGGTCTTCACAAAAATCCAGTCGCTTTCTTCCCAGGAGGTGGCGGCCTTTGGCACCCAGAGCCTCGTCACCAGGGCAACCAACGACACCCAGCAGATCCAGTCGTTCGCGGTCCTGGTGTTTACCATGCTGGTAGCGGCGCCTGTCATGGCCGTGGGCGGGGTTTATCTTGCCTGGCAGCAGGACATTGTGCTTTCGAGCATTGTCATCATCATCATGCCTGTGCTCCTGCTCATCATGTACCTGATCGTCCGGCGCCTGGTGCCTCTGTACCGCGACGGCCAGGAGTTGCTGGACGGTACCGGGCAGATCCTGCGCGAGCAGATCATCGGTGCCAACGTCATCCGTTCCTTCGTCAGGCAGGGACATGAAGCACGCCGTTTTGCCCGGGCAAACACAAGCCTGACAGGAAACAACCTGCAGTCGGCCCTGCTCATTGCCGCAATGCTCCCGCTGATCATGATCGTGGTGAACCTGTCATCGGTGGCCGTGGTGTGGTTCGGCGGACACCGGGTGTATTCGGGAGAAATGAACATTGGGGCCCTCACGGCCTTCATCGCCTACATCATGCAGATTCTCCTCGCCATCATGATGGCCATGTACGTACTGAGCACGGCACCGCGTGCCGCAGCGTGCGCGGAGCGGCTCAACGCGGTGCTCGACACCCAGCCGTCCGTCCGGGACAGCGGGTCCGGCGCGGACAGCGGGAACGGCAACGACGCGGCGGGCGGCGGGGGAGCCTTCGGCAGAGGCGACATCACCTTCACGGATGTCCGTTTCGCTTATCCCGGCGCCGAAACCCCGGTGCTCCAAAACATCAGCTTTACGGCAAGTCCTGGCACCACCGTTGCCATTGTCGGCTCAACCGGCAGCGGCAAATCAACGCTTCTGGGCCTGCTGCCCCGGTTCCTTGATACCACTGCTGGGACCATCACCGTCGCCGGCCGGAACATCCGCACATTGCCGTTGGACGTCCTCCGCCGGGCCATGGCTGTGGTCCCGCAGCGGTCGTATCTGTTCACCGGCACCATTGCCCATAATCTGCGGATCGGCGACCCTGCGGCCGGCGACAGTCAGTTATGGGAGGCGCTGGAAACGGCCCAGGCCGCAGGGTTCGTCCGCGAGCTGCCCCTGGGGATGGCCACTGAAGTCGGCCAAGGCGGAACGAACCTCTCCGGCGGCCAGCGCCAACGAATCTGCATCGCGCGCGCGCTGGTGCGGCGGGCACCGATCTACCTTTTTGATGACAGCTTTTCCGCGCTCGATTTCGGCACGGAGAACCGGCTGAGGGACGCCCTCGCGGACACCCTGGCCGACGCCGTAGTGATCGTGGTGGCGGAACGGATTTCCACCGTCGCGGGCGCGGACCGGATATTGGTGCTCGACGACGGCCGGCTGGTGGCGCAGGGGACCCACCGTGAATTGTTGGAAACTTCCAGAACCTACCGGGAAATCGCAGAGTCCCAATTGGCCTTGGAGGGCCTGCCGTGACGGAGCCGCTCCCGGAGGGAGTACGCAAAACGTTCTGGCCGGCGACGCGCCGATTGCTCGGCCTGCTGCACCCGTTCAGGTGGCGGATGCTTGGTGCCGTGGCAGCCACATGCTGTTTTGCCGGGCTGAATGTGGCCGCACCGAACTACCTCGGTGACGCCACGGATATCGTGGTGGACGGCGTTTACAGCGGGGTGTTCGAGCATGACCGGCTGGGACGTTTGCTGGCGGTCGTCGCCTTAATGTATGCCGGGGCGTCACTTTTCAACTGGATCCAGGGAAAGCTGACCGCGGACTCGGTCCAGGGCCTGATGTACAGCCTCCGGGCATCCGTGGAGGAAAAGCTGCACCGGCTTCCCTCCACCTACTTTCAGGAGAAGTCCCGCGGCGACGTCCTGAGCCGGGTCACCAACGACATCGATAACATCTCGCAATCGCTGAGCCAGGTCCTGACACAACTGATCATCTCTGTTCTGATGCTGTCAGGTGCCTTGGCCATGATGCTCTGGATATCTCCCCTCCTGGCGCTGATTGCCCTCGTCTCCGTGCCGGTGTCCACCTTGATAACGGTTCTGGTCGCCCGCAAATCCCAAGCACATTTCGCGAGCCAGTGGACCGAAACCGGCGCCCTGAACGCGCACGTGGAGGAATTCGTCACCGGCCACGAGGTCATTATGGCCTTCGGACACCAGGACCAGGCAGCGGCGGTCTTCCGGGCGAGCAACGGCCGCCTGGCGCGGGCCTCCGCCCTTGCCGAGTATTCGTCGGGGCTTGTCCAGCCCCTGATGATCCTGATCTCCAACCTGACGTACATTGCAGTCGCAGTGGCGGGCGCCTTCCAGGTCACCCTCGGTGCCATGACCATTGGCGGAATCCTGGCGTTTATCCAGTTCAGCCGGTTGTTCACGCAGCCCGTGAGCCAGATTGGCGGAATGTTGAACGTCATCCAGTCCTGCGCGGCTTCGGCGCACCGCGTCTTCGAACTCCTTGATGCCAAGGAAATTCCTGCTGAGCCCGCAAGAGCCGGCCAACGCGCCAGGCTGGGCGGACGGATCGTCTTCGACCACGTCACCTTTGGCTACGCCCAGGAGCCCGTCATCCGGGACCTGTCGTTCACGGTGGAGCCGGGCCAGACCGTGGCGATCGTGGGGCACACCGGCGCAGGCAAGACCACTATTGTGAATCTCCTCATGCGGTTCTACGAACCTGACGCCGGACGGATCACCATCGGCGGAACCGACATTGCCGCCATCCCCCGGGATACCCTGCGTGAGGGTTTCGGGGTAGTGCTCCAGGATGCGTGGCTGTTTGCCGGCACCATCAAGGAGAACATCGAGTACGGCCGTCCCGGGGCTACGGACGCTGAAATATCCGCGGCGGCGGAGGCCTGCCACCTGGACCACTTTGTGCGGTCGATGCCGGCCGGCTACGACTCCGTCCTGGACAGCGGCGGCGGGCCCCTGAGCCACGGGCAGCGCCAGCTCATCGCGATAGCCCGGGCACAGCTCGCGGACCGGGGGGTGCTGATCCTCGATGAGGCCACCAGCTCAGTCGATTCGCGGATCGAGGTTCTGATCCGCAAGGCCATGCAGAGATTGCGGCGGGGCAAAACAAGTTTCGTCATAGCCCACCGTTTGTCTACGGTCCGGGACGCTGATCTAATCTTGGTCATGGATCACGGACGCATCGCCGAGCAAGGAACCCACCGGAACCTGCTGGCTGCCAACGGCCACTACTCAAGGCTCTACAGGGCCCAGTTCGCCGGCCGGGCAGGAACACTGGAGGCAGGACGATGACTGCCGCGGCTGCGTTCCCCGGAACCTGGAAGCCCAACCAGGCCAGCACCGTGGCACTCTTTGAGCAGCTGCGCCTGCAGGTGATCCGGCTCGCTGACAGCGGTGACCTGCCACCCGGGACCAGGCTTCCGGCGGTCCGTGCACTGGCCGGGCTGCTCGACGTGGCCCCGCACACGGTGGCACGAGCCTATAAAGAGCTCGAGGCGGCCGGGGTGGTGTCCACCAAGGGCCGGAACGGCACCGTCGTCAGCGCGCGTGACGAGCGGGCGGACGCGCTCTCTGCCGCCGCCGGCACCTACGCGTCGGTGGCGAGGGCCCAAGGGGCCACGTTTGCGGAAGCCGTCAAGCTGCTGGCGGCCGCCTACGACGCCCACTGACCCGCCCGCATGGAAATTCGAAGAAGTTTTCGATTAGCATTAGTGGGTGCCTAAAGCCGTAGCTGAAGAATCAGCAGTCCAGTCCGTCCCCGTCACCATCGCCCGGGGCGCAGCCACGCCCGCCCGTCCTGACCTTTCCCGCCTGGTCGTCAAGGGGGCGCGGGAGCATAACCTGCGGAACGTGGACCTGGACCTGCCCCGCGACGCCATGATCGTTTTCACCGGGCTGTCCGGATCCGGGAAATCATCCCTGGCCTTCGACACGATCTTTGCCGAGGGCCAGCGGCGCTACGTGGAGTCGCTGTCGGCCTACGCCCGCCAGTTCCTGGGCCAGGTGGACAAACCGGACGTCGACTTCATCGAGGGACTCTCGCCGGCCGTATCCATCGACCAGAAGTCCACCAGCAAGAACCCCCGCTCCACCGTGGGCACCATCACCGAAATTTACGATTACATGCGCCTGCTGTGGGCGCGCGTCGGACGGCCGCACTGCCCCGTCTGTGGCGAGGTCGTCGCCAGGCAGACGCCGCAGCAGATTGTGGACCAGCTGCTCGAGCTTGAAGACGGCACGCGGTTCCAGGTCCTGGCGCCGGTAGTCAGGGGACGCAAGGGCGAATTCGTCGACCTCTTCAAGGAACTGACCGCCAAGGGCTACTCCCGCGCCCGCGTGGACGGTGAGCTCGTCCAGCTCAGTGATCCGCCGAAACTCGGGAAGCAGTTCAAACACACCATTGAAGTGGTGGTTGACCGGCTGGTGGTCAAGGAGGGCATCAGCCAGCGCCTCACCGATTCGGTCGAGACGGCGCTGGGCCTTGCCGAGGGCCGCGTGCTGGCGGAGTTCGTGGACGTGGCTGCGGACGCCCCCGAAAGGCTTCGTGCGTTTTCTGAGAACCTTGCCTGCCCCAACGAGCATCCCCTGGCCATCGACGAGATCGAGCCGCGCTCGTTCTCCTTCAACAATCCGTTCGGGGCCTGCGCGGCCTGCAGCGGCATCGGCACACGGCTCGAGGTGGATGAAGAACTGATCGTCCCCAACCCGGAGCTGTCGCTGGCTGAAGGCGCCATCGCGCCCTGGTCGCTGGGAACGGCAACCACTGAGTATTGGAACCGCCTGCTGGATGGGCTTGCCAAGGAACTGGGTTTCTCCATGGCCACGCCGTGGGAGAAGCTGGGCAAGGACGTCCGCCAGACCGTCCTGCACGGCAAGGACCATAAGGTGGTTGTGCAGTACAAGAACCGGTTCGGACGTGAACGGAAGTACAGCACCGGCTTCGAAGGTGCCATCCAGTATGTCCACCGGAAGCACGGTGAGACGGATTCGGACTGGGCCCGTGACCGCTACGAGGAGTACATGCGGCAGATCCCCTGCCCGGCCTGCAACGGCGCCCGGTTGAACCCCGCGTCCCTGTCCGTGCTGATCAACGGCAAGTCCATTGCGGACGTCGCCGCCATGCCCATGCGGGCGTGCGCAGACTTCCTGAACAACCTGGTCCTGACCGGCCGGGAAGCCCAGATCGCCCATCAGGTGCTCAAGGAAATCCAAGCCAGGCTGACCTTCCTGCTCGATGTCGGGCTCGAATACCTCAACCTCGAGCGGCCCTCCGCCACTCTGTCCGGCGGCGAAGCCCAGCGCATCCGCCTCGCCACGCAGATCGGCTCCGGCCTGGTGGGGGTCCTGTATGTCCTCGACGAGCCCTCCATCGGCCTCCACCAGCGGGACAACCGCCGGCTCATCGAAACCCTGACCCGGCTGCGGGACATGGGTAACACCCTGATTGTGGTGGAGCACGACGAAGACACCATCCATGTGGCTGACTGGATCGTGGACATCGGTCCCGGCGCCGGCGAACACGGCGGCCAGGTGGTGCATTCGGGTTCGTACAAAGAGCTTCTCGAGAACACCAACTCACTGACCGGCGATTACCTGTCCGGCCGCAAGAAAATCGAAGTTCCCAAAAAGCGCCGCAAATACGACAAGAAGCGCGAGCTCAAGGTAATCGGCGCGCGGGAAAACAACCTGGTGAACGTGGACGCGGCGTTCCCGCTGGGGCTCTTCACGGCGGTAACCGGCGTCAGCGGCTCCGGCAAGTCCACCCTGGTCAACGAAATCCTGTACAAGGTGCTGGCCAACAAGCTCAACGGCGCCAAGCAGGTTGCCGGACGCCACAAGAGCATCCAGGGCCTGGAGCACCTGGACAAGGTGGTCCACGTGGACCAGAGCCCGATCGGCCGAACCCCCCGGTCCAACCCGGCAACGTACACCGGCGTGTTTGACAACATCCGCAAGCTCTTCGCGGAGACCACCGAGGCGAAGGTCCGGGGTTACCTGCCGGGCCGGTTCTCGTTCAACGTCAAGGGCGGCCGCTGCGAAGCCTGCTCAGGCGATGGCACGCTCAAGATCGAGATGAACTTCCTGCCCGACGTTTACGTGCCATGCGAGGTCTGCCACGGTGCGCGCTACAACCGCGAAACCCTGGAGGTGCACTACAAGGGCAAAACCATTGCGGATGTCCTGAACATGCCCATCGAGGAGGGAGCGGAGTTCTTTGCGGCTTTCTCGCCCATCGCCCGGCACCTGAACACGCTGGTGGACGTTGGCCTGGGCTACGTCCGGCTGGGTCAGCCGGCCACCACGCTGTCAGGCGGCGAGGCCCAGCGCGTCAAGCTGGCAGCGGAACTGCAGAAGCGCTCCAACGGGCGCAGCGTCTACGTCCTCGACGAACCGACCACGGGCCTCCACTTCGAGGACATCCGCAAGCTCCTGATGGTGCTGCAGGGCCTCGTGGACAAGGGGAACACCGTCATCACCATCGAGCACAACCTGGACGTCATCAAGAGTGCCGACTGGATCGTGGATCTTGGCCCTGACGGCGGCTCCGGCGGCGGCCAGGTGGTGGCCACGGGCACCCCTGAACAGGTGGCGAAATCGACCACGAGCCACACTGCGTCCTTCCTTGCGGAGATTTTGGCCTAGGGCCCGTCCGCAAGGAAGTATGCCGTGTCGGGCATGCGAGTTTCTGCCATGCGCGGTGTCGTGAGAAACTAAGCCGGTGACTCAAACAACAGTGCCCGTGATCTTTGACCTGGACGGCACTCTTGTCGATCCGGCAGGCGGAATAACCGACGGCATCGCGGCGGCCCTGGCGGCCTCCGGCCTCCCGGTTCCCGACCCCGACCTGCTGGCCGCGATGATCGGCCCCAAACTCAGCGATTCGCTCCTCACTGTTGCCATGGTGCCGGCGGACAAGCTGGACGACGTCATCCGGCTGTACCGGCAGCACTACCTGGCGACGGGCATCGCGCAGAGTCGCCTGTACCCCGGGATCAAGGCCGTGCTGGAGGGGTTTGCGGAAGCGGGCAGGCCCGTGGCCGTTGCAACCCAGAAGCCCGAAGGGCTGGCGCAGATTGTGCTGCAGCACCACGGTATCGCCGCCCTGTTCCAGACCATCAGGGGTTCCGCGGATGACGAGACCTCCACGGAGGGTCCGGTTGGCAAAGCTGACATCATCGCTGCCGCCCTGGCTGACTTGTCCACCCAACACGCCGTGATGGTGGGGGACCGCGCCCAGGATGTTGCCGGCGCCATCGCGAACGGTCTCGACTGCATCGGTGTTGGTTGGGGCTTCGCCCCCGACGGCGAACTGGAGGTAGCCGGTGCCGTCACCGTAGTGGAAAACACCGCTGACATGGTCGCCGCCATCGAACGGCTCGAAGCCATCCACACTGCTGCGATGAGTGAGGTGCGCAACGATGGCATTGTTTGAGGCGGTCCGCTGGACATTTCGCGGGCTCGTCGCGGGCACCTGCCGGCCCACCGTCGTCGGCCTTGAAAACGTTCCAAAAGAGGGGCCCTTCATTGTGGCCCCCAACCATCTTTCCTTCTTTGACAGCGTCATTGTCCAGGCACTGATGCCGCGGCCCGTGGCCTTCTTCGCCAAGGCCGAGTACTTCACCACCGGTGGCGTGAAGGGGAAGGTCATGAAATCCTTCTTCGAGTCCGTCGGCTCCATCCCCGTGGAGCGCGGCGAGCAGGCAGCCAGCGTCCAGGCGCTCAAGACCCTCATGGACATCCTGGAGGCGGGCAAGGGCATCGGCATTTACCCTGAAGGCACCCGGTCGCGGGACGGCATTCTCTACCGCGGGCGCACCGGCGTGGGCTGGCTTGCCCTGGCAACCGGAGCTCCCGTGATCCCCGTTGGACTGATCGGGACGGAGAACCTGCAGCCTGCCGGTGAGAAGGGCTTTAAGCCGCATCATTTCACCATGAAGGTTGGTGAGCCGCTGTACTTCGACAAGACCGGCCCGGACCACTCACTGCCGGCACGCCGGCAGGTGACGGACCGGATCATGGACGCCATCGCCGAACTCAGCGGCCAGGAACGTTCCACCAGCTACAACCAGAGCAAGGCCACGGACTAAGGATCAGTAGACTGAAGTAGTGGCAGATCCAGCAACTTACAGGCCCCAGACGGGTGAAATTCCCACCAACCCGGGGGTGTACCGGTTCCGCGATCCTCATGGCCGGGTCATCTACGTGGGCAAGGCAAAGAACCTCCGCTCCCGCCTGAACTCCTATTTCGCGAACCCGGCAGGCCTGCTGCCGAAAACCCATGCAATGGTCTATGCCGCCAGCAGCGTGGAGTGGACCGTGGTGGGAAGCGAACTGGAGTCCCTGCAGCTCGAATACACCTGGATCAAGGAATTCAAGCCTCGCTTCAACGTGGTTTTCCGCGACGACAAAACCTATCCTTACCTGGCCCTGACCATGAGCGAAAAGCTTCCCAGGGTCCAGGTGATGCGGGGGGACCGGCGCAAGGGCACCCGGTACTTCGGCCCCTATACGGCCGGAGCCATCAGGGAAACCATGGACACGCTCCTGCGCGTCTTCCCCGTCCGAAGCTGCAGCGCTGGCGTGCTCAAACGGGCCCAAGCCAGCGGCCGCCCCTGCCTCCTGGGTTACATCGACAAATGCTCCGCGCCCTGCGTCGGCCGCGTGACCCCGGAGGAGCACCGCGCCCTGGCCGAGGACTTCTGTTCCTTCATGGGCGGCGAAGCCAAGCGCTTCATCTCAAAACTCGAAAAACAAATGGCCGAAGCAGTGTCCACCCTCGACTACGAGCGTGCGGCGCGGCTCCGGGATGACATCTCCGCCCTGCGGAAAGTCTTTGAACGCAACGCAGTAGTGCTAGCCGAAGACACCGATGCCGACGTCTTCGCCCTGCACGAGGACGAACTCGAGGCCGCAGTCCAGGTCTTCCACGTCAGGGGCGGCCGGGTCCGCGGCCAGCGGGGCTGGGTTGTGGAAAAAGTGGAAGACTCCACCACTCCCGACCTGGTGGAGCACCTGCTCCAACAGGTTTACGGCGAGGACAGCGACAGCCACGGGCGGCTGCCGCGCGAAGTCCTTGTCCCGGTTGCGCCCAGCAACGCAGCCGAGCTGACCGAATGGCTGGGCGGCCTCCGGGGAGCCAGGGTGGACGTCAGGGTGCCGCAGCGCGGCGACAAGGCCGCACTGATGTCCACTGTCCGCGAGAATGCCGAGCACGCCCTGAAACTGCACAAGACCCGGCGGGCGGGCGACCTGACAGTCCGTTCGCAGGCTCTCCAGGAGCTGCAGGAGGCCTTGGACCTGCCCGTGGCGTTGCTGCGGATTGAGTGTTATGACGTCTCCCACGTCCAGGGCACCAACGTGGTGGCCTCCATGGTGGTGGTGGAAGACGGGCTCCCCAAAAAGTCCGACTACCGCAAATTCTCTGTCACCGGGCCTGCGGCGGCAGACGACACCGCGGCCATGCACGATGTCCTGACCCGGCGTTTCCGCTATTACGTGCAGGACAAGGTGGCGCAGGTTGAGGCGGCGGCACTCACCGGGCACCAGGCGGCGCTGGATGCGGCGGCGGACGCTGCGGTCCTGGACACCACCACGGCGGCCCCGCGGGCGAAGTTCGCCTACCCGCCAAACCTGGTGGTGGTCGACGGCGGCCAGCCCCAGGTGAACGCGGCGGCCCGGGCGCTGGCTGACCTGGGCATCGATGATGTGTACGTGGTGGGCCTGGCCAAGCGGCTCGAGGAAGTCTGGCTTCCGGACAGCGACTTCCCGGTGATCCTGCCGCGGACGTCCCAGGGCCTCTACCTGCTGCAGCGGATCCGCGACGAAGCACACCGCTTCGCCATCACCTTCCACCGGCAGAAGCGCGGCAAGGCCATGACCCTCTCGGCCCTGGACGGAGTGCCGGGCCTGGGCGAGTCCAAGCGCAAGGCCCTGGTGGCCCACTTCGGCTCCATCAAGGGCGTGAAGGCAGCCACCGAGGCTGAGCTCACGGCCGCCAAGGGCATCGGTCCGTCCCTGGCCAGCGCCATCGTGTCCCACTTCAATGCCGAGGAAACTGCCGGCGGGACGGTTCCGGCGGTCAACATGACCACCGGCGAAATCATTGAAACCTAGGTAGGGTAAGACACGCAGGTTTCCGCCGACGCGGTTGCATGCTGGATCAGGACAGAAACGGGGCGGAACGAATGACAGATTCAACGGCGGAATCCGGGACGGGGCAGGACGGCTTCACGCCGATCAAGCCCCTCGAAGCGGAACTGCTGGTGGTCACAGGCATGTCCGGCGCGGGGCGCAGCACCGCCGCGGACGCGTTGGAGGACCACGGTTGGTACGTCGTCGAAAACCTGCCGCCGCAGATGCTGGGCACCCTCGCCGAACTGGTGTCCCACGCGCCGCAGTCCATTCCGCGCCTGGCCGTGGTGATGGACGTGCGCAGCAAGGGCCTCTTTGCCGACATGCGGGCCACGCTGGGCGCCTTGGCGGCCAGCGGGGTCACGTTCCGGGTCTTGTTCCTGGACGCCAATGACGACGTCCTGGTCCGCCGCTTCGAGCAGGGCCGCAGGCCCCATCCCCTCCAGGAAGGCGGCCGGATCCTCGACGGCATAGCAGCCGAGCGTGAGGTGCTTAAGGAGCTGCGGGAGAGCTCCGACGTCGTTCTGGACACTTCCGATTACAACGTCCACGGCCTGGCGACGGCCGTAACTGAACTTTTCAGCGAGACCGGGCCCGTGGCCCTGCGGCTCAACGTGATGAGCTTCGGCTTCAAGTACGGGCTGCCGGTTGATTCCAACTACGTCGCGGACGTCCGGTTCATCCCGAACCCGCACTGGGTGCCGCAGCTGCGGCCCCACACCGGCCTGGACAAGGACGTCAGCGATTACGTCCTCGAGGCCGAGGGGGTCAAGAATTTTGTGGACCGCTACGTGCTGGCGCTTGAGCCGGTCCTGGACGGCTACCGACGCGAAAACAAGCACTACGCCACCATCGCCGTGGGCTGCACCGGCGGGAAACACCGTTCGGTGGCGGTCGCCGTCGAGCTTTCCAAGAAACTTGCGCAGTATCCCCGCGTGACGGTCACCACAACACACCGGGACCTGGGCCGCGAGTAATGGGGATGCTTACCGGGCCGCTGCCGTTGATACCGCTTACCGGCGGAACGGCAGGCGGCCAGCAGGACAAGGGTCCCAACGTGGTGGCGCTCGGCGGCGGTCACGGCCTGTCAGCATCGCTGTCGGCCCTGCGGCTGCTCACCACCGAACTGACCGCCATTGTCACAGTGGCGGACGACGGCGGGTCATCCGGGCGTCTGCGCGAAGAGTACGGCGTCCTCCCGCCCGGAGACCTGCGCATGGCGCTCTCCGCATTATGCGACGACACCGACTGGGGCCGGACCTGGCGCGACGTGATGCAGCACCGCTTCCGGGCCGGGAAAGGCGGCGGCGGGTCCCTCGATGACCACGCGACCGGCAACCTCCTCATTGTCACCCTCTGGGAACTGCTCGGCGACGCCGTGGCGGGCCTCAAGTGGGCCGGTGCACTGCTGGGGGCGCGCGGGCAGGTCCTGCCGATGTCCACCGTGCCGCTCACCATCGAGGGCGACATCCGCGTCACCACACCCAGCGGCGAATCGGTCCTGCAGACGGTCCGGGGGCAGGCGCGCTGCGCCGTGGCCGGTTCGCTCGAGCACGTCAGGCTCCTGCCCGAAAAGGCACCAGCATGCACCGAGGCGCTCACGGCCATCGAACTGGCCGACTGGATCATCCTGGGGCCGGGGTCCTGGTACACCTCCGTGCTCCCGCACCTGCTGCTCCCGGAAATGCGTGACGCCCTCAGTGGAACGGCCGCGAAACGCTGCCTGACCATGAACCTGGCCACCGACACCAAAGAGACCACCGGCATGACGGCAGCCGACCACCTCCACGCCCTGCGCCGGTACGCGCCGGACTTCAGCGTCGACGTCGTCCTGGCCGATCCCGCGTCCGTGCCCGACCGGCAGGAATTCGAGAAAGCTGCCGCGATGATCGGAGCCGAGGTTGTCTTGGGTAAAGTGGGGGCGTCGGGCCGCCGACCCGTCCATGACCCTTTGCGTCTGGCAGCGGCGTACCACGACATTTTTGGGAACAGTTAGGAAGGTGCCATGGCACTGACATCATCGGTCAAGGAAGAACTGTCCCGACTGGACATCAAAAAATCCTCGGTGCGCAAGGCTGAGGTTTCGGCGATGCTCCGGTTCGCCGGCGGGCTGCACATCATCTCCGGCCGGATCGTGATCGAGGCGGAGGTGGACCTCGCGTCCACCGCCCGCCGCCTGCGCGCAGCCATCGCCGAGGTTTACGGCCACCAAAGTGAAATCATCGTGGTGTCCGCCGGTGGCCTGCGCCGCAGCAGCCGCTACGTGGTGCGCGTAGTCCGGGATGGAGAATCACTGGCCCGGCAGACCGGGCTCCTGGACGGCCGCGGGCGTCCGGTGCGGGGCCTGCCGTCAGCGGTTGTCAACGGCTCCGCCGCTGATGCGGAGGCCGTGTGGCGCGGCGCCTTCCTGGCCCACGGTTCGCTCACCGAACCGGGCCGCTCGTCCTCCATGGAGGTCACCTGCCCGGGACCCGAATCAGCCCTGGCCCTTGTGGGTGCTGCCCGCCGCCTCGGCATCCAGGCGAAGGCGCGCGAAGTCAGGGGAGTGGACCGCGTGGTCATCCGCGACGGCGACACCATCGCTGCCCTGCTCACCCGCATGGGTGCCCACGACGCCCTGATGGTCTGGGAGGAGCGCCGGATGCGCAAGGAGGTCCGTGCCACCGCCAACCGGCTCGCCAACTTCGACGACGCCAACCTGCGGCGCTCCGCCCAGGCAGCCGTGGCGGCCGGCGCCCGGGTGGACCGCGCCCTGGAGATCCTGGGCGACGACGTCCCGGACCACCTCAAATACGCCGGCGAACTCAGGGTGGCCCACAAGCAGGCCAGCCTGGATGAGCTGGGGCGCCTGGCCGATCCTGTGATGACCAAGGACGCCATCGCCGGCCGGATCCGCCGGCTGCTGGCCATGGCGGACAAACGAGCCGTCGACCTCGGCATCCCCGGCACGGACGCCAATGTGACGCCGGAAATGCTGGACGAGTAGCGGCGTCCTAGAATCAGAGCGTTCACCACGATTTTCCGGATGCCAGTCATCCGGATGCACAATCCGAGAGTTAGCAAACCGGACGAACCCGTCCACGATATTGGAGGATTTTGTGACCGAGTACGTACTGCCCGAACTTGACTACGACTACGCCGCGCTTGAGCCGCACATTTCGGCGCGCATCATGGAGCTGCACCACAGCAAGCACCATGCAACCTACGTTGCCGGCGCCAACAACGCGCTGAAGCAGCTGGCCGAAGCGCGCGACAAGGGCGACTTCGCCAACATCAACCGGCTTTCCAAGGACCTCGCGTTCCACACCGGCGGCCATGTCAACCACTCGGTGTTCTGGAAGAACCTTTCGCCGGACGGCGGCGACAAGCCCGAGGGCGAACTGGCCGCGGCCATCGACGACGCGTTCGGCTCCTTTGACGCCTTCCGCGCCCAGTTCTCAGCGGCCGCCCTTGGCCTGCAGGGATCGGGCTGGGGTTTCCTGGCCTACGAGCCGATCGGCGGCAACCTGGTCATCGAGCAGCTCTACGACCAGCAGGGCAACGTTGCACTCGGCACCACGCCACTGCTGATGCTCGACATGTGGGAGCACGCGTTCTACCTGGACTACGTCAACGTCAAGGCTGACTACGTCAAGGCCTTCTGGAACATCGTCAACTGGGCCGACGTCGCCAAGCGCTTCGACGCCGCCCGCACCAACGCCACGGGCCTCATTACCCTGCCGTAGTGACCTGCGGTACATCCGCGTGTAACAAAGTTCACATTTCGGCGTGATTTCGGCTGGATTGTGGATGGTCCGCCCCCGCACTTGCGGGGGCGGACCTACTTAAACGTAAGATGGATCACGGAAGGCGGTCAGCCTTCAGCAACGTGGCTGGTCGCCCTCCGTTCTGTTAATCATCTCTGCCCAATGGCGTGCGGGATCTGTTAGTCGGCTTCAACGCCCGCTTAACTAGTTGTGCTTCATCAAGCACCAAGGAGACTGAAAAAGTGACGACCCGTATTGGTATCAACGGCTTCGGCCGCATCGGCCGCAACTACTTCCGCGCAGCACTCGCACAGGGCGCGGACCTGGAGATCGTGGCAGTCAACGATCTCACCAGCCCAGAGGCACTGGCCCACCTGCTCAAGTACGACTCCGTCGGCGGCCGCCTGAAGGAAACCGTTGAGGTCAAGGACGGCAACATTGTTGTCGACGGCAACATCATTAAGGTTCTCGCCGAGCGCGATCCCGCCAACCTGCCCTGGGGCGAACTCGGAGTTGACATTGTCATCGAGTCCACCGGCTTCTTCACCAAGGCTGCGGCTGCGCAGAAGCACATCGATGCCGGCGCCAAGAAGGTCCTGATCTCCGCTCCCGCCTCGGATGAGGACATCACCATCGTGATGGGCGTCAATGAAGGCCTGTACGACAACGCGGCGCACAACATCATTTCCAACGCTTCCTGCACCACCAACTGCCTCGGCCCGCTGGCCAAGGTCATCAACGACACCTTCGGCATCGAGCGTGGCCTGATGACCACCATCCACGCCTACACGGCAGACCAGAACCTGCAGGACGGCCCGCACAACGACCTCCGCCGCGCCCGCGCCGCTGCCATCAACATGGTCCCCACCTCCACCGGTGCAGCCAAGGCGATCGGCCTCGTCCTGCCCGAGCTCAAGGGCAAGCTGGACGGCTACGCCATCCGCGTCCCGGTCCCCACCGGCTCCGCCACGGATCTCACCGTCACCGTCTCCCGTGAGACGACCGTTGAGGAAGTCAACGCGGCGCTGAAGAAGGCAGCCGAGTCCGACGAATTCCAGGGCATCCTGACCTACACCGATGCTCCGATCGTCTCCTCGGACATCGTCGGGGACCCGGCGTCGTCCATCTTCGACTCCGGCCTGACCAAGGTCATCGGCAACCAGGTCAAGGTTGTTTCCTGGTATGACAACGAATGGGGCTACTCCAACCGCCTGGTGGACCTGACGGAGCTTGTCGCAGCCAAGCTGGGCTAGGGTTAGACACATGACATTCCACACCCTCAACGAACTGATCGCTGAAGGTGTCCGCGGGCGGTACATTCTGGTTCGAAGTGACCTGAATGTGCCGCTCGACGGCTCTACAGTGACTGACGACGGCCGCATCAAGGCCTCACTGCCAGTGCTGACGAAGCTCACGGACGCCGGTGCCCGCGTGCTGGTAACAGCCCACCTCGGACGCCCGAAGGGCGCTCCCGAGGACAAATACTCCCTCAAGCCTGCCGTAGCGCGCCTTGCGGAACTCGCCCCGTTCAGCGTCACCCTTGCCGGTGACACGGTGGGCAGCTCTGCGAAGGAGCTCGCCGCCTCCTTGGCGGACGGCCAGGTGCTTGTGCTGGAGAACGTCCGTTTCGATGGGCGCGAAACCAGCAAGGACGACGCCGAACGCGGCGCCTTCGCGGACGAGCTGGTGGCCCTGACCGGTGACAACGGCGCGTACGTTGACGACGCCTTCGGCGCTGTGCACCGCAAGCACGCCAGCGTTTACGACGTCGCCACGCGGCTGCCGTCCTACCAGGGCGACCTCGTGCATACCGAGGTGGAGGTCCTGCGGAAGCTGACAGCTGACACGCAGCGTCCTTACGTCGTGGTACTCGGCGGGTCCAAGGTTTCCGACAAGCTGGCAGTCATCGACAACCTCATCGGCAAGGCCGACACCATCCTGGTGGGCGGCGGCATGCTCTTTACCTTCCTCGCGGCAGAAGGCCACAGCGTGGCCGGCAGCCTTTTGGAGCAGGACCAGATCCCTGTCGTCCAGGACTACCTCAAGCGGGCAGCGGACGCGGGCACGGAATTCATCGTGCCCACCGACGTTGTGGTGGCCAGCAAGTTCGCTGCCGACGCAGACCACGAAACCGTCCCCGCGGACGGCATCGAAGGCAGCAGCTTCGGGGCACAGGGCATCGGCCTGGACATCGGCCCGGACTCTGCGGCAGCCTTCGCTGACCGGATCAAGGGCGCCAAAACGGTGTTCTGGAACGGGCCCATGGGTGTCTTCGAATTCGAAGCCTTCTCCGGCGGAACCCGTGCAGTGGCCAAGGCACTCACCGAAGCTGACGCATTCACTGTTGTGGGCGGCGGAGACTCGGCAGCAGCCGTCCGGACCCTGGGCTTC
The DNA here is from genome assembly GCF_014712225.1 of Pseudarthrobacter sulfonivorans. Lineage (GTDB taxonomy): Bacteria > Actinomycetota > Actinomycetes > Actinomycetales > Micrococcaceae > Arthrobacter > Arthrobacter sulfonivorans. The sequence goes on along the minus strand of NZ_JACXBW010000006.1, from coordinate 2,772 downwards.
GCGGATGACCAGTTCGGCCACATTTCCACCGGCGGCGGCGCCAGCCTGGAATATCTTGAAGGCAAGGAACTCCCGGGACTGAGCGTCCTGGACCGCTAGGAACCTGGACTGCCAAGTCCTCCGGCCGGCAGGGTGCCCGCGGGCACCCTGCCGGCCGCACACATATCAAGACTTATTGGAGAACATGTGACTACGTCAACGAACGGCGCTTTTGACCGCACGCCTCTCATTGCGGGCAACTGGAAGATGAACATGGACCATGTCCAGGGCATCACCCTCCTGCAGAAACTGGCCTGGACGCTGTCCGACGCCAAGCACGACTACAGCCGTGTGGAGGTTGCGGTCTTTCCGCCGTTCACCGACCTCCGTGGTGTGCAGACCCTGGTCCAGGGCGACGAACTGAACATTGCCTACGGCGGGCAGGACCTGTCCCAGTTCGACTCCGGCGCCTACACCGGCGACATCTCGGGCCAGTTCCTCAACAAGCTGGGGTGCCGGTACGTGCTGGTGGGCCACAGCGAACGCCGCACCATCCACAACGAATCAGACGAGGTGCTCAACGCCAAGGTCAAGGCAGCGTACAAGCATGCCGTCACCCCGGTCCTGTGCGTCGGCGAAGGGCTGGAAATCCGGCAGGCTGGTACACACGTTGAGCACACCCTGACCCAGTTGCGTGCCGATGTTGCCGGTCTCAGCGCCGAACAGGCTGCTGAGCTCGTAGTGGCCTACGAGCCCGTCTGGGCTATCGGCACCGGTGAAGTCGCAGGACCCGAAGACGCGCAGGAAATGTGCGCAGCCATCCGCGCCGAACTCGCCACCATCTTCGGGGACGACGTTGCGGCGAAGATCCGGCTGCTCTACGGCGGTTCAGTCAAGGCAAACAACGTTGCGGCGATCCTGAACGAACGCGACGTTGACGGCGTGTTGGTGGGCGGGGCCAGCCTGGACCCCGCGGAGTTTGCTAATATTGTCAGGTTCGAGAGTCACCTGCTGACGGAGTAGTCCGACAGCAGCATCAGGCTCCCGCAATTCCAATCTTCTGAAAGGCCGTCGTGGACGTTCTTCATGTCATTCTGCAGATTCTCCTGGGTATCACCAGCCTTCTGCTGACATTCCTTATCCTGCTTCACAAAGGACGGGGCGGCGGGCTGTCTGACATGTTCGGCGGCGGTATGAGTTCCGGCCTGAGCTCGTCAGGCGTAGCGGAGCGAAACCTCAACAGGTTCACCGTGGTCCTTGGCGTCACGTGGGGCATCGTGATCATCGCCCTGGGACTGTTGATGCGGTTCAGCGGCGCAGGCGACTCCTAGCCTCTCAACTGATCGTGGTCCGGCACTGCCGCCACGGGAATCTCCGAACTAAACTGTGGCTGTTGGGTTCCAACAGCCACAGTTTCGTTTAAGCAGCCAGGAGTCCCGATGGTACACAGTGCGTCAGCGTTCCGCGGCACCCGGGTGGGTGTTACCGAAGGTTCCGGTCCGAAGAACCAGTCCGAAGCTGCCTCGGGCGAAAGAGTACCCCGGATCCGGGTCACGTATTGGTGCGCCAAGGGCCACGAGACACACCTTGTTTTTCTCCGACTGCCCGATGAGCAGATCCCGCTCAGCTGGGATTGCCGGAGGTGCGGTGCCCCGGCGTCGCGGGACGGCCAGGAAGCTGCCCGGGACGAACAGTTCGAAGAGGGCTACAAGAGCCACCTTGAGTACGTTAAAGAGCGGCGCTCCGACCAAGACGCCGAAGATGTCCTGGCCGGAGCGCTCGAAAAACTACGCGCCAGCCGCGTCCTTCCGGACGAGCTGCTGCGGGACCCTTGATGCCGCGTTTTCGTCGATAAGCCAGAGCGTACGGGACGTTCCCCGGGGTCCTGCCGCGGGCACCTGCACCGGGTTGGCCCCGGCCAGCGCTAAGCCAACGGCGCCGGCCTTGTCCTCCCCGGCCACCACCATCCAGACCTCAGCGGCAGTGTTGATGGCGGGCAGGGTAAGGGAAATCCGCTGCGGCGGCGGCTTGGGCGAGTTGCGTACACCTACCACCGTTCGTTCCTTTTCCCGGATTCCGCCCTGCTCAGGGAACAGCGAGGCCACGTGGGCGTCCGGGCCAACACCAAGCAGCACCACGTCCAGCCGGGGGAGCTGCCCTGCCTCATCGGGCCGGTCATCCGACATGTCTGCGGCGTGTTCGGCCGCGGCTGCCTCCCGTAGCCGCCGGGCGTAGTCCTCCGCGGCTTCCTCGGGGGTGCCAAAGTCGTCCGTGGACGCAGGCTGGTTGATCCTGTCGAGGTCAACAGGAATGTGCGCGAGCAGGGCATCAAATGCCTGCCTGGTGTTCCGGTCGGGATCGTCCGCCGCAACGAAGCGCTCATCGCCCCACCAAAAATTGACCTTCGACCAGTCGACGGCGGGCGCCGCCGGCGAGTCCGCCACAGCCTTCAGCGTACCGATGCCCACTGTGCCGCCGGTCAGCACCACTGTGGCCTCACCGTACTTGTCCTGCACGTCCACCAGCTTGGTGATCAGGCGCGCCGCGATGGCGGCCATCAGGACGGACGAATCAGGGTGGATGCTTACTCTGGGCTCAACGCTCACTGGGCCGGACGCTCCTTAGATTGGTACGTGGAAGTCCAATAGTAATCACTTCGCCGAAAACTTCGTCGGGGTCGAGGCGGCGGAGTTCTTCGGCGAGGCAGTCTTTGAGGCTGCGGCGCGGGAGGGAGATGCGTTGGGCGGGCTGGCCGGGCTGGGTCAGTTCCGCGATGGACAGTCCGGGGCGGAA
>NZ_JACXBW010000058.1 GCF_014712225.1 Pseudarthrobacter sulfonivorans | reverse complement strand
GGTCCTTCTCAGCGATGCCGGCGCCGCCCAGTCGATGTCCCGCAAGGGCAACTGCTATGACAACGCAGTCATGGAGAACTTCTTCGGACATCTCAAGGAGGAGCTCTTCCACCACGTCCGGTTCCTCAGCACCAACGCCCTGGCAGCAGCATTGGACGAGTACATCCACTGGTACAACACCGAAAGAATCTCCACAAAACTCAAGGGCCTGAGCCCGGTGCAATACCGGGCCCAGACCCTCGCAGCCTAGAATCCCATTTAGCCAGTCCAACTATCGGGGACC
>NZ_JACXBW010000057.1 GCF_014712225.1 Pseudarthrobacter sulfonivorans | reverse complement strand
GAACTGACGTCCGGCTTTGGCCCGTTCAAGAGCCTGGACGTCGAGAAGATGAAGGCCATCACGCTCAAGGAACTCGCCGAGATGGGCATCGACCTGCGCGACGTCGAACAGCCCATCGGCCAGCTCTCCGGCGGTGAACGCCAATGCGTCGCGATCGCGCGCGCAGTGTACTTCGGCGCGAAGGTGCTGATCCTGGACGAACCCACCGCCGCCCTGGGCGTGAAGCAGTCAGGCGTGGTGCTGCGGTACATCCTGCAGGCCCGCGACCGCGGCCTCGGGGTCATCTTCATCACGCACAACCCGCACCACGCCTTTCCCGTCGGTGACCGGTTCCTGCTGCTCAAGCGCGGCAA
>NZ_JACXBW010000056.1 GCF_014712225.1 Pseudarthrobacter sulfonivorans | reverse complement strand
GGAGCCGAGGAAGAAGTTCCGCCAGATCGGCATCAGCGGGACCACCGCCAAATCCTGGTAGACGGTCGCGATGCCGGCGTCCAGGGCGTCCCTCGGCGAGCTGAATTTGCGTTCCTCGCCCATGATGTTCAGGACCCCGGCGTCGTGCTGGTGCAGCCCGGCGATGATCTTGATCAGCGTGGATTTGCCGGCGCCGTTATCGCCCAGGACGCAGGTGACGCGGCCGTTGTCCACCGCCATGGTCACCTCGGACAGGGCGATGATGTTGCCGTAGTGCTTGCCTACGCCGTCGAGGGAGAGCAGGTGCACGGGGGTGTGGGTGAGGGGGTCTTTTTCGTTCTGGAGCAGGGTTTGTTGGTCG
>NZ_JACXBW010000055.1 GCF_014712225.1 Pseudarthrobacter sulfonivorans | reverse complement strand
CGAGCCGAGGAAGAAGTTCCGCCAGATCGGCATCAGCGGGACCACCGCCAAATCCTGGTAGACGGTCGCGATGCCGGCGTCCAGGGCGTCCCGGGGTGAGCTGAATTTGCGTTCCTCGCCCATGATGTTCAGGACCCCGGCGTCGTGCTGGTGCAGCCCGGCGATGATCTTGATCAGCGTGGACTTGCCGGCGCCGTTATCGCCCAGGACGCAGGTGACGCGGCCGTTGTCCACCGCCATGGTCACCTCGGACAGGGCGATGATGTTGCCGTAGTGCTTGCCTACGCCGTCGAGCGAGAGCAGGTGCACCGGGGTGTGGGTGAGGGGGTCTTTTTCGTTCTGGAGCAGGGTCTGCTGGTCA
>NZ_JACXBW010000054.1 GCF_014712225.1 Pseudarthrobacter sulfonivorans | reverse complement strand
TTGACCGCGGCGAGGACCTTTTCCTTCTCCGCACGCAGGTCGTCCGCGTTGAAGGAAATGGGCTCCTCCATCGCGGTCAACGCCAGCAGCTGCAGCAGGTGGTTCTGGATCACGTCCCGGGCCGCCCCGACACCGTCGTAATACCCGGCCCGCCCGCCCGTGCCGATGTCCTCGGCCATGGTGATCTGGACGTGGTCCACGTAGTTCGCGTTCCACAACGGTTCGAACAGCTGGTTCGCGAAACGCAGCGCCAGGATGTTCTGCACCGTCTCCTTGCCCAGGTAATGATCGATCCGGAACACCGCGTCCGGCGGGAACACCGACTCGACAATATCGTTCAACGCCCGCGCGGACTCGAGGTCATGCCCGAACGGCTTCTCGATCACCACCCGCCGCCACTTATCCCCGTCGGCCTGCGCGAGGCCGTGCTTGGAGAGCTGCCGGCAGACCTGCTCAAACGCCTTCGGCGGGATCGAGAGGTAAAACGCGTGATTACCCCGCGTGCCGCGGACCTCATCGAGTTCATCGATGAC
>NZ_JACXBW010000053.1 GCF_014712225.1 Pseudarthrobacter sulfonivorans | reverse complement strand
ACTGCCCGAGGATTTGTCCACGCACTCGGCGCGCGGGCAGTTCGCCGGCGGCTGGCAGGGCGGGGAACAGGTCCAGGGCTACCTGGACGAAGACGGGATCCCGGCGGATTCGAAGACGGAGACGTTCGCGGCGATCCGGGTGGATATCCACACCCGCCGCTGGTCCGGGGTGCCGTTCTACCTGCGCGCCGGCAAACGCCTCGGCCGCCGGGTGACCGAGATCGCGGTGGTGTTCAAACGGGCACCGAACCTTTTGTTCCGTGACCACGGCGAGGATGACTTCGGGCAGAACGCGGTGGTCATCCGGGTCCAGCCCGATGAGGGCGCCACGATCCGGTTCGGGTCCAAGGTCCCGGGCACCCAGATGGAAGTCCGCGACGTGACCATGGACTTCGGCTACGGGCACTCCTTCACCGAGTCCTCCCCGGAAGCCTATGAGCGGCTGATCCTGGACGTGCTCCTCGGTGAGCCGCCGCTGTTCCCGCGGCACGAGGAAGTCGAGCTGTCCTGGAAGATCCTGGACCCCTTCGAAGAC
>NZ_JACXBW010000052.1 GCF_014712225.1 Pseudarthrobacter sulfonivorans | reverse complement strand
ATCTTCGAAGGGGTCCAGGATCTTCCAGGACAGCTCGACTTCCTCGTGCCGCGGGAACAGCGGCGGCTCACCGAGGAGCACGTCCAGGATCAGCCGCTCATACGCCTCCGGGGAGGACTCCGTGAACGAATGCCCGTAGCCGAAGTCCATCGTCACGTCCCGGACTTCCATCTGGGTGCCCGGGACCTTGGACCCGAACCGGATCGTGGCGCCCTCATCGGGCTGGACCCGGATGACCACCGCGTTCTGGCCGAAGTCATCCTCCCCGTGATCACGGAACAAAAGGTTCGGTGCCCGCTTGAACACCACCGCGATCTCCGTCACCCGGCGGCCGAGGCGTTTGCCGGCGCGCAGGTAGAACGGCACCCCCGCCCAGCGGCGGGTATGGATATCCACCCGGATCGCCGCGAACGTCTCCGTCTTCGAATCCGCCGGGATCCCGTCTTCGTCCAGATAGCCCTGGACCTGTTCCCCGCCCTGCCAGCCGCCGGCGAACTGCCCGCGCGCCGAGTGCGTGGACAAATCCTCGGGCAGC
>NZ_JACXBW010000051.1 GCF_014712225.1 Pseudarthrobacter sulfonivorans | reverse complement strand
ATGTTGTTGGCGTTCATGTTCTCCGGCCCCTTTACTTGAGTTCCGCGCGGCGTTTGACGATGAGGTTCACGATGGTGGCCAGCAGCAGCATCAGGCCGAGGAAGAACTTGAACCAGTCCGGGTTCCACTGCGCGTAGACGATTCCCTTGTTGGCCATGCCGAAGATGAACGCACCGATCGCGCCGCCCACGGCGGAGCCGTAGCCGCCGGTCAGGAGGCAGCCGCCGATCACTGCGGCGATGATGTAGAGGAACTCGTTGCCCACGCCCTCACCGGACTGCACGGTGTCGAAGGCGAAGAGGTTGTGCATGCCCAGGACCCAGCCGCAGAAACCAACCGCCATGAACAGGCCGATCTTGGTGGCCTTGACCGGGACACCCACGGCGCGGGCGGCGTGCTCGTCCCCGCCGACGGCGAAGATCCAGTTCCCCACCCGGGTCCGCATGAGCACCCAGGTCGCGACTGCGACGAGTGCGATCCAAATGAACACAGTGATCTTGACGTCGACCCCGGCGATCGTGACGGAGGACGCGAACACGGCGCGGGCGGACGCGAAGCCGTCCATGGTGGAGATCGAGGGTGAAGACACCGATCCGCCGATCAGGCGGGTCAGGCCCAGGTTCAGGCCGGTCAGCATCAGGAACGTGGCCAGGGTGACGATGAAGCTGGGGAGCTTGGTCTTCATCAGGATCCAACCGTTGATGAAGCCGATGGCCAAGGACACCACCAGCGCCAGG
>NZ_JACXBW010000050.1 GCF_014712225.1 Pseudarthrobacter sulfonivorans | reverse complement strand
GAAGCAAGCACCGCCGCTTTGAAAGTGTTCACCACCACGGAGTTCCGGGAGGAAACCACGGCGCTAACGCCACCGGCGGTATCCCCGCAGGAGCACACCGCCCACGAGATGGCCTCCATCGCCGAACTCGCCTGCGTCCTGACCGTCAGCGAACCCAACGCCGCCACACTGCTCTCCACCTCCCACCGGCTCACCACCGCACTGCCCCTGACCCTGGCCGCCCTCCAGGCAGGAACCATTTCCTGGCAGCACGCCCGCATCATGGTCGACGAAACCCTCAACCTGGACCCCGAGGGTGCCCGGGCGTTGGAAGCGCACTTCCTGGACCCGGACGCCCCCAACCCCGCACGCGGCGGCGCCGCCGGGGAAATGATCCCGTCCCGGTTCCGTCACAAAGCCCGCACCTGGCGCGAACGGCACCACCCGGACAGCATCGAAAAACGCCACACCCGCTCCGCCGCCGACCGGCGCGTGGAGTACTCCCCGGAACGGGACGGCATGGCCTGGATTTCGACCTACCTCCCCGCCGATCAGGCCACCGGGATCTGGGACCGCGCCACCACCGCCGCCCGGGCAATGCAGGGCCCCACCGAGTCCAGGACCCTCACCCAACTCCGCGCCGACACCGCCGCCGCCTGGCTCCTCGGCGGGAGTGCTGACCTGATCCCCTCACCAAAAGCCCAAGTCCTCGTCACGGTGCCCGTATTCGCGCTCATGGGCCTGACCGAAGAACCCGCCACCCTC
>NZ_JACXBW010000005.1 GCF_014712225.1 Pseudarthrobacter sulfonivorans | reverse complement strand
TTACCCGGACCCGCCCGGAACCACTCACGCCAGCACCGCGCCCCGGGGCCCCGGACCGCGGGCCCCACACCCCTTCGGCACCCCCGCCCCGGCACCGCCGTCGAACCCGCACCAACTACCAGAGCGTCCACCGGGAACCCGCATCAACTGCCAGAGGGTTCCCCGTCGAACCCGCATCAACTGCCAGAGGGTTCCCCGTCGAACCCGCATCAACTGCCAGAGGGTTCCCCGTCGAACCCGCATCAACTGCCAGAGCGTTCCCCGGAAACCCGCATCAACTGCCAGAGGGTCCCAGGAGATGTGAACATTCCCACGACAGGGGTCTGCAAGCGGATCTATGTCATGCGCCGCTGGCGTCTCGCTTAGAATTGACTGAGATGTACGGACTTCGAAGCGCTTGATTTCGGGTTGCGTAGGAGAACGAAACACGGAACGAGCGGCTGCGATTGCGCCAGTGGTCGGCTCACAACAGGAGGAATCCCCATGGCTGAGCACAACGGCGGCAATCGCGGCGGTAACGACCGCGGCCCTTTCCGCGGGACAAACAATTCCGGCGGGGAACCGCGCGGATTCCGTTCCCGGGATGACCGGAATTCTGGGGGTCCGAAGAGTGGATCGGGCTCCGGTGAGCGCAAGCCCTATGGCGACCGTGATAACAAGCCTTATGGTGATCGTCCGCGCCGCGAAGGCGACGGTGAACGCCGCAGCTTCGGCAGCGGCGGCGGTGAGCGTAAGCCGTTCAGTGGCGGTGGTGAGCGTAAGCCGTTCAGTGGTGGCGGTGAGCGCAAGCCTTACGGCGATCGTGATAACAAGCCTTATGGTGATCGTCCGCGCCGCGAAGGCGACAGCGAACGCCGCAGCTTCGGCAGCGGCGGCGGTGAGCGTAAGCCGTTCGGTGACCGCGACCGCAAGCCGTTCGGTGATCGTCCGCGCCGCGAAGGCGACAGTGAACGCCGCAGCTTCGGCAGCGGCGGCGGTGAGCGCAAGCCCTTCAGCGGCGGCGGTGAGCGGAAGCCTTACGGCGACCGCGATAACAAGCCTTATGGTGACCGTCCGCGCCGCGAAGGCGACAGCGAACGCCGCGGGTTCTCCGGCGGCGACAACCGCAAGCCGTTCGGCGACCGCCAGGACCGGGCACCCCGCAGTTTCGACCGCGGTGACTCCGGTCCCCGCCAGTTCGGACGGGACCGTGCTGAGGACCGTCCGGCCCGTGTTCCCAATGCGCGTGACCTGCGCAGCGCCAACCGTCCCGACCGCGAACGCTCCCCTGAGATCGATGAGGATGTCACGGGCAAGGAACTTGACCGCGCCACCCAGCACCAGATCAAGACGCTGGAAGCCAAGAGCGCCGAATGGGTTGCCCGTCACCTCGTCATGGCCGGCCGCCTGATCGATGAAGAACCTGAGCTTGCCTTCCAGCATGCCCTCGCCGCCAGCCGGCGAGGTGGCCGTTTGGCAGCCGTCCGTGAAGCCGTTGGACTGACCGCTTACGCAGCAGGACATTACGGCGAAGCTCTGCGCGAATTCCGGACCTACCGCCGCATCAGCGGTTCCAACGTCCACCTGCCCGTGATGGCCGACTGCGAACGCGGCCTGGGCCGGCCTGACCGTGCACTCGACGTGGTGCGCTCCGAGGAAGCCAATGACCTGGACGCTCCGGGCAAGGCCGAGCTGGCCATTGTGGCAGCAGGAGCCCGGACAGATCTCGGCCAGCTGGACGCTGCCGTGGCAGAGCTTGAAATCGCCCAGCTGGACATCAACCGCGCGTTTTCCTACAGCCCCCGGCTGTTCCGCGCCTACGCTGACGCCCTGGCCGCCGTGGGCCGCCAGGAGGAAGCCGCCAAATGGCAGAAGCAGGCTGTGGTGGCTGAGAACGCCCTCGGCCTCGGTGTTGACGAGGAACCGGACATCGTGGATCTGGGTTGGGACGAGGAAGAGGAAGCCCGCGAGGAAGCCCAGCGGCGGCGTCTGCTGGAACGTGCTGCCGGAGCCACTGAGGCCAAGTCCGCCGCGTCTGCAGCCGGGACGGAAACCTCCGCTGAGGCCCCTGAAGGGACAGCCGGTGTGGAGGACGCCATCGATGACGTGGAATCCGACTACTTCGAGTCCGATGACGCCGAGTCTGATGAGGACTCCGTCGAATCGGATGAGCTTGAATCCGGTGCTTCTGAAGAGGCAGCATCGGACCACGAGGACTCAGGCCACGAGGATTCAGCCAACGCCGGCGACTTCGACGGCGGCAACGCCGACGACGCCGGCCACCCCGAGCGACAGGACAGCTAGCCCGCCATGACTGAAGTTTCCCTGATTTCCCTGTTTGATGCCCTCCTGGCCGACCTGGACGGTGTGGTCTACACCGGTCCGCACGCCATTCCCGGCGCCGTGGAGGCCCTGCAGCAACTTGAGGGCCTGGGCATCGGCCTGGGCTACGTCACCAACAACGCTTCCCGTACACCTGCACAGGTCGCTGAACACCTGCGTGACCTGGGTGCGCCGGCCGAAGACAGCCAGGTGGTCAGCTCTTCGCAGGCTGCTGCCGAACTGCTGGCGTCCAGGCTGGCCCCCGGAGCCAGGGTCCTGATCACCGGCAGCCCGGCACTGGCACAGGAGATCGAACTCGTGGGACTGACACCCGTCAGCAGCCAGGAGGAGAACCCGGTGGCCGTCGTCCAGGGGTTCAACCCCGGGATCGGCTGGAAGGACCTCGCCGAGGCCGCCTTCGTGGTCTCCGCCGGAGCGCTCTGGGTGGCTACCAACACGGACATGTCCCTGCCGCAGGCACGCGGCATCGCACCCGGAAACGGCACGCTGGTGGCGGCCGTCTCGGCGGCCACCGGACAGACCCCACTCGTCGCCGGGAAACCCGAGGCGCCGCTGTTCCATGCCGCGGCCAAACGGCTCGCCGCCGACTGCCCGCTGGTGGTGGGTGACCGGCTGGACACGGATATCCTCGGCGGCAACAACGCCGGCTTTGCCACGGTGGCAGTGCTGACCGGCGTCGACACCAAACACTCCATCCTCGCCGCACGTACCGCCGAACGACCGGTCTACCTCGTCGGGGAACTCAGCGACCTCCACCGCCCGTACCCGGCCGTGGACAACATCGACGGGACCTACCGCTGCGGCGATGCCACGGCACACGTAGAAGGGGAGACCCTCAGCATCCAGGGCGGTGAGGACGACCTCAATGCGTGGCGGGCCGCCTGCGCCGCGTGGTGGGCCGCCGTGCCGGACGCTGCCGTGGCAACGGCGCCCAAACTCGATTGGCGCACTCCGTAAATCAGTAGACTGATCCAATGACTGAGCTGAACGACGGGCACAACGGCGAACCAGCCCAGCCAACCCCCGAATGGCCAGAATCCGCCACAGAGCGGATCACCGATCCGGCCGTCGAAGCAATCGTTGCTGTGCTGGACGGCGTCCGGCACCTGCCTGTCGCGGAGCACGAAGCTGTCTACAGTGAACTGCACGACGCCCTGCTCCTGGCCTTGAATGAAGACGCTCCCAACGGCGAAGGAAAGGCCTAAGCATGGCACGGCTTGACCAGGCCCTGGTGGCCCGCGGCCTCGCGAGGTCGCGGACCCACGCCGCCGCGCTCATAGCCGAGGGCAAAGTGAGCTCCGCGGGGCAGGTCCTTTCCAAGGCCTCCCTCCAAGTGCCGGAGGACAAGGACCTGGCCGTCGAGCACACCGAAGAGGACAGCTACGTCAGCCGCGCCGGCCACAAACTCGCGGGAGCGCTGGATGCTTTCCCGGAGGTCATCGTTGAAGGCAAAAGGTGCCTGGACGCCGGCGCGTCCACGGGCGGCTTCACCGAGGTGCTCCTGCGGCGCGGTGCGGCACACGTGGTGGCGGTCGACGTCGGGCACGGCCAGCTGGTGCCGCAGCTCCGCGAGGATGCCAGGGTAGCCGTGCACGAAGGCATGAACGTGCGGTACATGACGCCGGCGGATATCGGTGGACAGGCCGAAATTACGGTGGCCGACCTCTCCTTCATCTCGCTGACCCTCGTGGCCCATCCGCTGGCCCTGTGCACACAGCCCGGCGGTGATCTGGTGCTGATGGTGAAGCCCCAGTTCGAGATCGGCAAGGAGCGGCTGGGCCGCACCGGGGTGGTGAATTCCGAACGCGAACGCCGGATGGCGGTGGAAAAAGTCGCCAATGCAGCGCTCGACGCCGGACTGGACCTGTGCGGACTGGCGGCAAGCCCCCTGCCCGGCCAGGACGGAAACGTCGAATACTTCCTGTGGATAAAGCGCAGGATGACGCAGGACCTGCCTAAGATCGAAGAGCGCCAGGCAGCCCTTGACGGCCTGCTTGGACGAATCTGGCCGAACCACTAGAAAGCGGAACCTGATGACCAGGCGAGTACTTGTCCTTGCCCACACTGGCCGCGAGGAATCGCTGAAGGCTGCCTGGGAGGCCTGCGCCCAGCTCCATGACTCAGGAATCATCCCGGTGATGCAGGAATCCGAGCTGGCGGACATGGAAAGATTCTTCGGCCACCTCACCCAGCCGGTGGAAATCCTGCACGACCATGTGCGGCTGCCGGACGTGGAGCTCGTCATGGTCCTGGGCGGTGACGGCACCATCCTGCGCGCCGCCGAGCTGGTCCGGGAAGTCGATGTTCCGCTGCTGGGCGTCAATCTCGGACACGTGGGGTTCCTGGCCGAGAGTGAGCGCGCGGACCTGGCGCAGACCGTGGAATGGATCGCCCGCCGCGACTACACGGTGGAAGAGCGAATGACCATCGACGTGCAGGTCTGGGTCCGCGGCCAAAAGATCTGGCACACGTGGGCCCTCAATGAGGCTGCCATCGAAAAGGGCAACCGCGAACGCATGCTTGAACTGGTCACCGAAGTGGACGAGCGGCCCCTGTCATCCTTCGGCTGCGACGGTGTGGTGCTGGCCACGCCCACCGGCTCCACCGCCTACGCCTTCTCCGCAGGCGGGCCCGTGGTCTGGCCCGAGGTCGAGGCCCTGCTGATTGTTCCCATCAGCGCGCACGCGCTCTTCGCGAAGCCCCTGGTGGTGTCGCCGCGGTCGCGGCTGGCAGTGGAGGTCCTCACCCGCACCGGCGCCGAGGGCGTGCTCTGGTGCGACGGCCGCCGTTCCGTGGACCTCCCGCCCGGCGCGCGCGTGGAAGTGACAAAGTCCCCCACTCCGGTCCGGCTCGCACGGACCCATCAGACGCCGTTTTCCGCGCGGCTGGTCCGCAAGTTCGAGTTGCCCATCCACGGCTGGCGCGGGCCGGTTCCCCAGTCGGATGTCATCCACACCGGTCCCATCCCGGTGGTCAGGACGCCTTCCCCGATGCCGCCGCTTCAGGTGCCCGCCAGGGACCAGCCTGAAGACGAAACCGATCCCGCGAACGCGAAGTGAACCATGCTTGAAGAACTGAGAATCCGTGATCTGGGCGTCATCACCGACGCCACCTTGCCGCTGGGCCCCGGGCTGAGCGTTGTCACCGGCGAAACCGGCGCCGGCAAGACGATGGTGGTCACCGCCGTCGGCCTCCTGCTGGGGGCCAGATCCGACGCGGGGGCGGTGCGCAGCGGCGCGAAGAGCGCCACCGCGGAAGCCGTGCTTAAGCTCGACGCCGGGCACCCCGCGATTGCCCGGGCAGTGGACGCGGGTGCCGACGTCGAAGAGTTCGACGGCGGCGCGGAACTCATCCTCGCCCGCCGCCTCGGAGCGGACGGGCGCAGCCGTGCTTTCCTGGGCGGGCGTGCAGCGCCGGTGGGCGTCCTCGCCGAGATCGGTGAAACCCTTGTGGTGGTCCACGGCCAGTCGGACCAGATCAGGCTGAAGGGCGCGGCCGCCCAGCGCGGCGCCCTGGACAAGTTCGCGGGCGAGGCCTTGGCGGGTCCGCTGGGCACCTACCAGTCGCTGTACGGCCACTGGAAGGCCAGCCAGGCGGAGCTGGAAGCCCTCCGCAGCGCCGCCCGCGACCGGCTCCGCGAGGCCGAGTCGCTGGAGATCGCGCTGGCCGAGATTGACGAAGTCGATCCGCAGCCGGGGGAGGACGAATCCCTGAAGGCCGAGGCCGTGAAGCTTGCCAACGTGGAGGAGCTCAGGATCGCGGCGAACACCGCGCACCAGGCCCTCATCGCGGAGGACTACGGTGATGCGGGCGATGCCACCACCCTCGTGGATGCCGCGAAGCGGACGCTCGAACAGGTGGCCGAACACGACGCCGAGCTGGGAGCCGCCGCGGCACGCCTCGCCGAAGTGGGCTTCCTGCTCAACGACATCGCCACCGAGCTGGCCAGCTACCAAGCGGGCCTGGACTCGGAGGGCCCGGAGCGGCTCGCCGAAATCGAGGACCGCAGGGCAGCCCTGGCCAAGCTGGTCCGCAAGTACGCTCCCAGCATCGACGAAGTCCTGGTCTGGGCCGAGAACGCCCGGGTCCGCTTCGACGAACTGCAGGACGATTCCACCCGCATCGAGGCGCTGGACGCCGAGGTTGTCCGGGCCGAGTCGGAACTGCAGAAGCAGGCGGCCGCCATCAGCAAGATCCGGGGCAAGGCAGCGAAGGACCTCTCCGGCCGCGTGAGCGCCGAGCTCAAGGCGCTGGCCATGGCCGATGCCACCCTGGTGATCAACCTCGAAAACGCCGGACAGCTGATGCCACACGGCGCGGACGAAATCTCGTTCCTGCTCCAGCCGCACTCGGGAGCCCCGGCGCGGCCGCTCGGCAAGGGTGCCTCCGGCGGTGAACTGTCCCGTGTGATGCTCGCCATCGAAGTGGTGCTGGCAGCAGTCGACCCGGTGCCCACCTTCGTGTTCGACGAAGTGGACGCCGGCGTCGGCGGCCGTGCCGCCGTCGAGATCGGACGCCGGCTGGCCATGCTCGCCCGGCATGTGCAGGTCCTGGTGGTCACGCACCTGCCGCAGGTGGCGGCGTTCGCTGACCAGCACATCACCGTCACCAAAACTTCGGTCAGGGGAGCCGACGGCGGCACCGCCACCGGGTTCACGTCCAGTGATGTGCGACTCCTCGACAACGCGGAACGGGTCAAGGAACTCGCCCGCATGCTCGCAGGCCAGGAGGACTCTGAATCCGCGCAGGCGCACGCCCAGGAGCTCCTGGACGACGCAAAACTGCTGCCGCAGCGGGCCTGACCCGCGGCCCACCCTTGATCGCAAGGGGCCCCGCCGTGCACACTGGATCATTTGGGGAACCAGTTCCTGATCCGGGAAAGGCTCAATTGATGATAGGCTCGAATTCCGTGGTGCAGCGATCAAATTCCCGTGTAAATTCCCGGTTCCCGGGCTCATCCAAGACGACCAAACACATCTTCGTAACCGGTGGTGTGGCGTCCTCGCTCGGTAAGGGACTGACGGCTTCGAGCCTCGGTCACCTGCTGCGGGCACGCGGCCTGTCTGTGACTATGCAGAAGCTCGATCCCTATCTGAACGTGGATCCGGGCACGATGAACCCCTTCCAGCACGGTGAAGTCTTCGTCACGGACGACGGCGCCGAAACCGACCTGGACATTGGGCACTACGAGCGGTTCCTGGACGAAAACCTGGAAGGCTCGGCCAACGTCACCACCGGCCAGGTCTACTCCACCGTGATCGCCAAGGAACGCCGCGGCGAATACCTGGGCGACACCGTCCAGGTCATCCCGCACATCACCGATGAGATCAAGCGCCGCATGCGCCTGCCCGCCGAGGGCAAGAACGCGCCGGACGTCATCATCACAGAAATCGGCGGCACGGTGGGCGACATCGAGTCGCAGCCGTTCCTCGAGTCCGCGCGCCAGGTCCGCCAGGACGTCGGACGCGGCAACGTCTTCTTCGTCCACGTCTCACTGGTTCCTTACATCGGCCCGTCGCAGGAACTGAAGACCAAGCCAACCCAGCATTCTGTTGCAGCCCTGCGTTCCATCGGCATCCAGCCGGAGGCCATCGTCATCCGCTCGGACCGCGAAGTGCCCGAGGCCATGCGGGCCAAGATCGGCCGCATGTGCGACGTCGACATTGAAGCCGTGATCGGCTGCCCTGATGCGCCGAGCATCTACGACATCCCCAAGACCCTGCACACCCAGGGCCTGGACTCCTACATCGTCCGCGCCCTGGACCTGCCGTTCAAGGACGTTGACTGGACCAGCTGGGACAAGCTGCTCGAAGCAGTCCACAACCCCAAGCACCACGTCGAAATCGCCCTGGTAGGCAAGTACATCGACCTCCCGGACGCTTACCTGTCCGTGACCGAGGCGCTGCGTGCAGGCGGCTTCGCCAACGACACCAAGGTCAAGATCCGCTGGGTACCGTCGGATGAATGCGAAACCCATGAAGGCGCCGTAGCGTCCCTGGACGGCGTGGACGCCATCTGCGTGCCCGGCGGCTTCGGAATCCGCGGGCTCGAAGGAAAGCTGGGCGCCCTCAAGTACGCCCGCGAATCCAAGCTTCCGGTGCTGGGCCTCTGCCTCGGCCTGCAGTGCATGGTGATCGAATATGCACGCAACGTGGTTGGCCTTGAGGGCGCTTCGTCCAGCGAGTTCGAGCCCGACTCCAAGTACCCGGTGATTGCGACGATGGAAGAGCAGTTGGACATCGTGGAAGGCAAGGGCGATCTGGGCGGCACCATGCGCCTGGGCCTGTACGAGGCAAAGCTCGACGCAGGCTCCGTCATCGCGGAAACCTACGGCAAGACCACCGTGAGCGAACGCCACCGCCACCGCTACGAGGTCAACAACAAGTACCGCGAGCAGATCGCAGCCGAGGGCCTGGTGTTCTCCGGCACGTCACCGGACGGCAAGCTCGTGGAATATGTTGAGCTGCCGCGCGAGGTCCACCCGTACTATGTGGCAACGCAGGCGCACCCGGAACTGAGCTCGCGTCCCACCCGCCCCCACCCGCTGTTCAGCGGGCTGATCAAGGCCGCCCTGGACCACCAGAATGCCCAGGACCAGAACGCACAGGACGCACCGGCAGCCAAGCCGTCACGCACGGTTGCCGCAAAATAGAACCGAATAAGTAGAGGACGGCGCGATGCCCGGTACACCTGAGACGACCCCGGCTGCAAAGCAGGTTTCGGATGCGCCGAGCCCGCGCCGTCTTTTGTCTACGGAGAAGGTCTATGAAGGCCGGATCTGGGATGTTGTCAGCGACAGCTTCCAGCTGACTGAGACAGGCGAGGCACTGACCCGCGACTACATCGACCACCCGGGCGCGGTTGCGGTTCTGCCGATGAACGACGCCGGCGAGGTCCTGCTCATCAGGCAGTACCGCCACCCCGTGGGCATGGACCTTTGGGAAATCCCGGCCGGCCTCTTGGACGTGGAGGGCGAGGATTTTGTGGTGGGCGCCGCCCGCGAGCTGGCTGAAGAAGCGGACCTTGCGGCGGCCACCTGGAATGTCCTGGCCGACTTTTTCAATTCACCGGGTTCCTCCAGCGAGGCCATCAGGATCTACCTCGCCCGCGACCTCACCGAAGTGCCCCACCACGAGCGCCACGAACGGACCCACGAGGAAGCGGAAATCGAATTCCACTGGATCTCGCTGGACGAAGCCGTGGCGGGCGTCCTGGCCGGACGGCTGCACAACCCGTCCGCCGTCGTCGGGGTCCTGGCCGCAGCAGCGGCGCGCGCTGACGGGTTTGCCGGGCTGCGCCCCGCCGGCGCAGCCTGGCCTGCGCACCCCAGCCAGCGCTGATGACACCCTCTCCGTCAGCGGAAGCCGCAGCCCCGGAAGCCGCAACCCCGGAGGCCGCGTCTTCGGAAGCGACCGCGCCGCCCGTCCCTCCCCGGAGCCCCATCGACCGTGCTGTCACGGCGTATCTCCAGCACATGGGCGTCGAACGCGGGCTGGCCCCGAACACGCTCGCCGCCTACCGCCGTGACCTGGCACGGTACTCCCGCTACCTGAGGGCCCAGGACTGCCTAAGCCCGGACCAGATCACCCGCCACCATGTGACGGGGTTTGTGCTGGCCCTCAACGACGGTTCCGACGGCGGCACCCCCTTGGGCGTCAGGTCCGCGGCCAGGACGGTGGTGGCCGTCCGCGGCCTGCACAAGTTTTGGGCGCTGGAAGGGCTGACGACGACGGATCCCGCCAGCGACGTCCACCCGCCCATGCCGGGCAAAAGGCTGCCCAAGGCCATCAGCGTGGACGAAGTCACCCGCATCCTCGAAGCGGCCGGCACAGACACGGCCACCGGACTCCGGGACCGTGCGCTGCTTGAATTCCTCTACTCCACCGGGGCCAGGATCAGCGAGGCCGTGGGCTTGGACGTGGACGATATTTCCCTGCAGGACGTTGACGCAGGGCCTGCGGTGGTCCGGCTGTTCGGCAAGGGATCCAAGGAACGGCTGGTGCCGCTCGGTTCCTACGGGGCCCGGGCCCTGGACGCATACCTCGTGCGGGGCCGCCCGCTGCTGGCAGCAAAGGGCAAGGGCACGCCGGCTCTCTTCCTGAATGCGAGGGGCGGCAGGATCAGCAGGCAGAGCGCCTGGACCATCCTGAAGGCTGCAGCTGAGAAGGCCAACATCACCAAGGACGTTTCGCCGCACACCCTGCGGCACTCCTTCGCGACACACCTGCTGGAGGGTGGAGCGGATGTCCGTGTGGTGCAGGAACTGCTGGGCCACGCGTCCGTCACCACAACCCAGGTCTATACGCTCGTCACCGCGGACACGCTCCGGGAAATCTACGCCGCAGCCCACCCCCGGGCGCTGGGCTGACATGACGTTCACCGCTGTCACGCTGTGCTTTCTCACCCGCGAGTCCGACGGAATGCCGCAGGTCCTGCTGGGAACGAAGAAGACAGGCTTCGGGATGGGCAAGATCGTGGGTCTTGGCGGCCATGTTGAGCCGGGGGAGACGGATGAAGAGGCTGCCTGCCGCGAAGTGCAGGAGGAAGCCGGCGTGGTGGTCCTTGAGAAGGATCTCCGCGACGCCGGTGTGGTGGTCTTCGAGTTCCCGGCCCGGCCGGAGTGGAACATGACCAGCCGACTGTTTGTGGCGGAGCGCTGGGACGGTGAGCCATCCGAAAGCGTGGAGATCGCGCCGGAATGGTTCGACGTCGGTTCCTTGCCTGTTGAGCGGATGTGGCAGGACGCAGCCCACTGGCTTCCGCTGGCCCTGGGGGGGTCCTTGCTGCGCCTCACGGTGGTCCTGAACGATGACAACGAGACCGTCCGCGAGGTGCTGGACTACTCAACGCGCTGACGCCGACACACAGACGGCGGGCCGGCCACCTTCGTAAGGTGACCGGCCCGCCGTCGTGCATTTCCTAGGACTGCGGCACGTGCCGTTCTTCCGGACCGTTGTATTCGCTCAGCGGCCGGATCAGCGAGTTCGAGGCGGCCTGCTCCATGATGTGCGCGGTCCACCCGGTGATCCGGCTGGCCACGAAGAGCGGCGTGAACGTGGGGGTATCGAAGCCCATGAGGTGGTAGGTGGGGCCCGCCGGGTAGTCAAGGTTCGGCTTGATGGCCTTTGCCTCGTCCATGGCCTGCTCGAGCCCGTTGTACAGCCCCAGCAGCTCCGGCCGCCCGTAGTGGGCGATCATCTTATCCAGCGCGGCCTTCATGGTGGGCACGCGGGAATCGCCGTGTTTGTAGACGCGGTGGCCGAAGCCCATGACCTTCTTCTTCTGGGCCAGGGCGTCCTCCATCCAGGTCTTCGCCCGCGCGGCGGCTTCCTCCAGCGATTCTTCGGGCCGGATGCCGATCTCGTCGAACGTGTGCATCACTGCCTCGTTGGCGCCGCCGTGCAAGGGCCCCTTGAGGGCGCCGATGGCAGCCGTCACCGCCGAATGAAGGTCAGCAAGGGTTGAGGTGACCACCCGTGCCGTGAACGTGGAAGCGTTGAACGAGTGCTCCGCGTACAGGATCATCGAGACGTTGAAGGCCTCAACGACCTCGTCCACCGGGTCTTCGCCGAATGCCATCCACAGGAAGTTGGCTGAGTAGCCCAGGTCATCCCGCGGTTCCACCACGTCCTGGCCGCGGCGGCGCCGCTGGTCGTAGGCGACCACTGCCGGCATCGCGGCAAAAAGATCCACGGCCTTGGCCATGTTCGCCTCGGGCGAGGAGTCCTCGGCGAGCTTATGCCGCGCGCCCAGCACGGATGCCGCCGTCCGGCACACGTCCATGGGGTGTGCGGAGGTGGGCAGGGTGTCGACAACCTGCTTCACCACCGGATCAAGGGCACGGCCGGTGCGCTCGCGCTTGGTAAACTCCGCAAGCTCCTCCGGTGTGGGCAGTTCGCCGTTCCAAAGCAGGAACGCCACTTCCTCGAAGCTGCACCTTGCGGCCAGCTCCTGGACCGGATAGCCGCGGTACAGCAGCGAGTTGGTGTCGGGGTTGACCTTGGAGACCGCGGTGTAGTCCACCACGACGCCGGCCAGGCCCTTTTTGATATCTTCAGCAGCCATGTTGAACTCCTTCGTTCTTGCGGGGATTCGGGTCCTAGTGGACGCCGGGAATCTGGAAGTTGAAAACGCCGGTATCGAAGTGGTTGTAGGCCTCGTAGTCCACAAGCTCATAGAGCCGCGCACGGGTGAGCATGTTCTCCACCTGTGCTTCCTGCGACCCTGTTGCCTTGATTGTTTCCAGCGTACGCTCTGCAGCCCCCATGGCAATGCGCAGGAGGGTGACCGGGTAGATCACCATGTTGACGCCCACGGACTGCAGCTGGTCAACGGTGAACAGGTCGCTCTTGCCGAATTCGGTCATGTTGGCCAGGATCGGCACGTCCACGGCATCGCGGATGGCCTGGAACTCGGTCAGGTCCCTCATCGCCTCCGGGAAGATGGCGTCCGCGCCGGCCTCCACCAGTGCCCGGGCGCGGTCCTGTGCCGCCTCGATCCCGTCCACGGCCCGGATGTCGGTGCGGGCCATGATGAGGAAGTTCGGGTCCCTCCGCGCATCAGCTGCGGCGCGGATGCGCTTGGTGGCGGTGTCCAGGTCAACCACGTTCTTGCCGTCCAGATGGCCGCAGCGCTTGGGGTTGAACTGGTCCTCGATGTGGCAGCCGGCCAGGCCGGCGTTTTCGAGTTCCTGGATGCTGCGCGCCACGTTCATGGGCTCGCCGAACCCGGTGTCGGCGTCCACCAGCGAGGGCAGGTCGGTCATGCGGGCGATCTGCCCGGCACGCGTGGCCACCTCGGTGAGCGTGGTCAATCCGATGTCCGGCAGGCCAAGGTCGTTGGCCAGCACTGCACCGGAGATGTACACGCCGGCGAAGCCCTTCTCCTCGATCAGCCGTGCGGAGAGCGGATTGAAGGCGCCGGGGAACTGCTGGATGGTGCCGGAGGCGAGCATCTGGCGCAGTGCCACGCGCTTCTGCTCCGGGGTGGTCTTGGAGTACAGCATGGGTTCTCCCTGTCGGAGGTTGAAAAAAGGGGGGCCTAGAAGAGGCCTGCGGGCGCATCGCTGAGGTTGATCACGCCGGGGGCGGCGGTGATGTTCAGCTGGTCAAGCTCACCCGGGCCCAGGTCCGGGAGGCTTTCGGCGGCGGCGAGGAAACGCTCGATTTCCTGCTCGGCGACGAGACCGGCCGCCAGCGTGCGGAACTTATTGATGTACTGCTGGCGGGCGAAGGGCCTGGCCCCCAGCGGGTGCGCGTCGGCCACGGCGATCTCATCGGTAATGACGGTGCCGTCGTTCAGGGTGATCTCCACGGAGCCGCCGAAGGCCTTCTCCGAGATGTCCAGCGAGTGGTAGCGGCGGGTCCATTCCGGGTCTTCCTCAGTGGTGACCTTGTGCCACAGCTCCACCGTGTCGGGCCGGCCGGCACGCTCCGGGGCGTAGGAATCAACGTGGTGCCAGGAGCCGTCCTGAAGCGCGACGGTGAAGATGTACGGGATGGAGTGGTCCAGGGTTTCGCGGCTGGCCGTGGGGCTGTACTTCTGGGGGTCGTTGGCGCCGGAACCGATCACGTAGTGCGTGTGGTGGCTGGTCTTGATCAGGACCGACTTCACGTTGGCGGGGTCGGTGGCCTCCGGGTGTTCCTTGTGCAGCTTGCGGGCCAGGTCGATCCAGGCCTGGGCCTGGTACTCGGCGGAGTGTTCCTTGGTGTACGTGTCCATGATGGCGCGCTTTGCTTCGCCGGCTTCGGGCAGCGGAACCTCGTAGGACGCGTCCGGGCCATCCAGCATCCAGGCAATGACGCCGTCTTCGCCTTCGTAGATCGGCACGGGGGAGGTCTGGCCGCGCATGGAGCGGTCCACGGCTTCAACGGCCATCTTGCCGGCGAACGCGGGAGCGTGGGCCTTCCAGGTGGAAATCTCGCCCTTGCGGGACTGGCGGGTGGCGGTGGTGGTGTGCAGCGCCTGGCCGACGGACTGGAAGATGGTCTCGACGTCGAGGCCCAGGAGCGTGCCGATGCCGGCAGCGGCGGACGGGCCGAGGTGGGCCACGTGGTCGATCTTGTGCTTGTGCAGGCAGATGGCCTTGACCAGGTTGACCTGGATCTCGTAGCCGGTGGCGATGCCGCGGATCAGGTCCCGGCCGCTGGCACCGACGTGCTGTGCAACGGCGAGGACCGGCGGGATGTTGTCGCCCGGGTGCGAGTAGTCGGCGGCCAGGAAGGTGTCGTGGTAGTCGAGTTCGCGGACGGCCACGCCGTTGGCCCAGGCTGCCCATTCGGGGGAGACCCTGTCGGTGATGCCAAAGACGCCGGCGCCCTTGCCGTTGGTGGTGGGGGCGTGGGTCAGTGCCTGGGCGCGGGCGGCGACGATGGGCCCGCGGTTCAGGGAAGCGATGGCGACGGACGCGTTGTCGATGACCCGGTTGATGACCATCTCGGTGACGTCCGGGGTGACCTCGACGGGGTCGGCGGCGACCTCTGCGATCTTGTGGGCCAGCTGGTCTTCACGGGCGAGGTTCTCTTCGCTCTTGTAGACACGGACGTGGTTGAGCTTAACCATGGTGCTCCTCAGTAGGTGAGTGGGTGGCTTTGACGTGGGAAAGGCTGCGGTGCAGATGCAGGGTGGTGGCCGCTTCGGCGAGTCTGGCGTTGCCGGCGGCGATGGCCTCGGCTATCGCCGCGTGTTCGACGGCGGCCGCGTTCAGGCGCGGTGCGTCATCGGCCGCGAGGCGGCGGACCCGGACCAGGTGGACCCGCAGGCTGCGCATCGCCTGGGCGAGGTAGGAGTTGGAGATGGCGGCGTCGATCGCCTCATCGAGGCGTCCCACCAGCGCATAGTAGGCGTGCCGGGCGGGATCATCCTGGCTGATCAGTTCGGGTGCGCGCAGAAGGTCGGCGTGGAGCTGCTCGAACACGGCGCGCTCGCCCCGTTCGGCGGCGAGGGCCGCAGCCTTGCCCTCGAGGGTCTCACGGAGCTCGAACATCTCGTCGATGTCGTCCAGCGAGATATCGGTGACGACGACGCCGCGGCCGCCCGCCGCCGTCGTGAGCCCTTCCGCGTTCAGCCTGCTGAGCGCCTCCCGGACCGGAGTGCGGGACACGCCGAGGCGTTCAGACTGTTCCACTTCGGCGAGGACGGTACCCGGCGCGAGGCGCCATTCGATGATGTCTTCGCGCAGTGCCGCATAGGCTTTGTCGCTGGCTCGCAAGGTTCCCTCCTCTCATTCCGTGGATGATGTCAGTGTATACACAACTCCCGTCCAACCCCAAGCAATGGGCCTAAATCACCCAAAACTTGCCCGTGATGTATACAGACCCCTTGTCCAGGGCGCGCTCCCGGCATAGCATGGAGCGCAGGATGTCAGAGTCGACAGGAGCACACCAATGGCCGGCACGAACTATCGGACCACCTATTCACGCAGTCTGGAACAGCGGGAGGACTTCTGGCTGGAGGCCTCCAGGGCAGTGGACTGGAGCAGGGAACCCGCCGCGGCCCTGGATGACTCCGCCGCACCCTTGTTCCGCTGGTTTCCGGAGGCCACCCTCAACACGGCTTACAACGCCCTGGACCGCCACGTCGAAGCCGGCCGCGGCGACCAGGACGCACTCATTTACGATTCGGCCATGCTGGGAATCAAACGCAGCTTCACCTATGCCGAACTGACTGCACTCGTGGCACGGTTCGCCGGAGTTCTGCGCTCGCAGGGTGTGGGCAAGGGCGACCGGGTGGTGATCTACATGCCCATGATTCCCGAAGCGGCGATTGCCATGCTCGCGACGGCGCGGTTGGGGGCAGTCCATTCGGTGGTGTTCGGCGGGTTCGCGCCGAAGGAGCTGGCGGCGCGGATTGACGACGCCGGGCCTGCTGTCATTGTCACCGCTTCGGGCGGGATTGAACCGTCCCGGCGGGTGGAGTACCTGCCTGCCGTTGCCGAAGCCCTGGCCCTGAGCAGCGCCGGCGCGCTCCCTGTCATCGTCAAGGGCCGCGAAGGTTTCGCCACCGCGCTGTCTGACTTTCCGGACTGGCTCGACTGGGACCAGGCCATGGAACGAGCTGTTCCGGCGGCCCCCGTGGAGGTGGCCGCAACCGATCCGCTCTATATTCTCTACACCTCCGGCACCACCGGGACGCCCAAAGGGGTGGTGCGGGACAACGGCGGCCACGCCGTCGCGCTTTCCTGGACCATGGCGAACATCTACGACATTGGACCCGGCGACGTGATGTGGACGGCGTCCGACGTCGGCTGGGTGGTGGGCCACTCCTACATCGTTTATGGCCCGCTGCTGGCCGGTGCCACCACGCTGCTGTATGAGGGCAAACCTGTGGGCACTCCGGACGCCGGTGCGTTCTGGCGCGTTGTCCAGGACCATAAGGTCAACGTGCTGTTCACGGCACCCACCGCACTGCGGGCGATCCGCAAGGCTGACCCCGAGGCGGCCGAGCTGGCGCGCTACGACATTTCAAGCCTCCGCACACTGTTTGCGGCCGGTGAGCGGCTCGATACAGAGACGTACCGCTGGGCCGGCTCGGTCCTGGATGTTCCCGTGGTGGACCATTGGTGGCAGACCGAAACCGGCTGGGCCATTTGTGCCAATCCGCGCGGACTGGAGGATCTGCCGTTCAAGCCCGGCTCGCCCACCGTCCCCATGCCCGGCTTTGCGCTGAGCATCGTGGATGGCTCCGGCGCTCCGGTGGAACAGGGCGAGGAGGGCAATATTGTCCTCGGGCTGCCGCTGCCTCCCGGCACGCTGACCACGCTTTGGCACAACGACGACCGTTATGTGTCCTCCTACCTGGCGGCCTTCGAAGGCAGCTACGCCACCGGCGACAGCGGATACCAGGACGCCGATGGCTACGTCTTTGTGATGGGCCGAACCGACGACATCATCAACGTCGCCGGCCACCGCCTGTCCACCGGTGCGATCGAACAGGTCATCGCCAGCCACCCGGCCGTCGCTGAATGCGCCGTCATTGGCGTGGCCGACCCCCTCAAGGGGCAGCGTGCCAGCGCCTATGTCGTGCTCAAGGCCGGGGTGGTCGCCGACGAAGGTGAGCTCGCCCGCGAACTGGTTGCCCTGGTCCGGAAGAACATCGGACCCGTGGCTGACTTCAAGCACGCAACGGTGGTGCAGGCCCTGCCCAAGACCAGGTCAGGGAAGATCCTGCGCAAGACCATGCGGCAAATCGCCGACGGCGACGAGTATGTTGTGCCCTCGACCATTGAGGACCCGGAGGTGATTGCGCAGCTGCTGGGTGTGCTCCGGCCGGAGGGTGCCGCTTAGGGCCGTTTCCAGCCGTATTCGTTCTCGGGGCGGCCGGGGGTGCCGTAGCGCGGTGCCCGCGTGGCCGTGCCGGCGTCGGCAAGGTATTCGAGGTAGCGGCGGGCCGTCACCCGCGACATGCCCAGCGCGGTCATGACTTCGGTGGCCGAAACCGCGCTTCCTTGCTGTTTGAGGTACTCCTTGACGGAGTCGAGGGTGGAGCCGGACAGGCCTTTGGGTAACGGCAGTTCCGACGGCGCCCGGAGGCTGGCGAACGCCTGGTCCACGTCGCTCTGGGACGCCCCGGCCCTGCCCGCCCCGGCTGCCGGCGCTGCCAGCTGCTCCCGGAACAGCCTGTAGCTGGTCAGCTTGTCCGCGAACGTGGCATAGGTGAAGGGCTTGATCAGGTACTGGACCACCCCGATGGCCACCGCGCTCCGGACGATCGCCACCTCGCGTACGGCCGTAATCGCGATGATGTCCGCCAGGATCCCCGCGGAGCGCATCCGCCGGGCGATGTCCAGGCCGTGCAGGTCCGGGAGGTTCATGTCCAGCAGGACAAGTTCCACCGGCTCGCCGGAGGCGGAGAACTCTGTCAGGAGCCTGAGCGCGGACTGGCCGTCGGGCGCTGTGCCTGCCAGCGTAAACCCCGCCATCCGGCCCACGTAGGCTGCATGGGCGGCTGACGCCACCGGTTCGTCTTCCACCACGAGCACGCGGATGTCACTCACAGGAACTGCCCCTCACTTTTGGTTCCGGCGGTGTCGGTTCCGGCGGCCAGGGCCGGCAGGAAGACATGGAAGCGTGCCCCGTGCGTGCCTGTGATGGTCATGGTACCGCCAAGCCGCTGGACGGCCTGCCGGACGAGGGCAAGGCCAATGCCGCGGCCGAATGGCCCCCCAGCCTTGGTGCTGAAGCCGTGCCGGAAGATGTGCTCCACGGCGGCAGGGTCCACGCCCGGGCCGGAATCCTCCACAGTGATGTCCAGGCCCTCGGCGTCGGACTCAACGGTCAGCTGCACCTGCTTCGGTACCCCTCCATCCGCGGCTGCGTCTATCGCGTTGTCCAAAAGGTTTCCCAGGATGGTGACAAGGTCCTGGACGGCCAGGCCCGTGACGGACGCAGACCCTTCGGCGGCGAGCGTCAGTTTGACGCCGCGTTCATTCGCTTCGGCCGCCTTCCCCATGATCAGGGCGCTGAGGACGGGCTCGTCCACGGAGCTCACCATTTCGTCCGTGAGCTGCTGGCTCAGTTCGAGGTCCTTGGTGGCGAACTCCAGGGCCTCCCGGGTGCGGCCCAGTTCCAGCAGGGAAACCAGGGTGTGCAGCCGGTTGGCGTGCTCGTGGGTCTGGGCGCGGAGGGCATCGGACAGCGTCCGCATCGTCTCCAGCTCACTGCCCAGGGACTCGATCTCCGTCCGGTCGCGGATGGTGGCCACGGTCCCGAAGACGGAAGGGCGGCGGATGCCGGGGGAGGCCGGCCCCACGGCCGGGCCCTGGTTCACCACTACGATCCGCGGACCTGTCAGGTGGATTTCGTCGAGGGCGGTCCGGCCTGATTCAAAGAGACTCTTCAGGCTCGGTGCCAGCGGCAGCTCGGCCAGTAACGGCGGCCGGGACGGATCATCGTCCGAGCCGTGGGGTTCCAGGCCCAGCAGGTCCGCTGCCTGGTCGTTGTACATCACCACCCGGCCCTTGGTGTCGATGAGGATAAGGCCTTCCCGGACGGAGTGAAGCACTGATTCGTAGTAGGCAAACAGTTGCGCCAGCTGCTCCGGGCCCCAACCCCGGGTGACGCGCCGCAAGTAACGGCCCAGCAGCCAGGAGGCCAGTGATCCGCCGACGAGCAGGGCGCCGCCGATGGCAAGCAGTGCCGGCAACCGGCCGGACAGGGCAACATCGACTGTCCGGACCGTGACGCCGGCAGCGACGAGGGCCTTGACGTCTCCGGCAGCATCCTTGACCGGAACAACCGTCCGCACCGACGGTCCCAGCGTTCCGGCCGTGACCTCGGTGAAGACTTCGCCACGTAACGCAGCATCGATGGAACCGATATATGGCTTGCCGAGTTCCTCGTCCCGGGGATGCGTCCAGCGTGTCCGGTCCGGCGCCATGATCGTCAGGAAATCCGCCCCGGAACCAGCCATGACGTCCAGCGCATAGGGTTGCAGCGACGCCGACGGATCCGGGGTGTCAGCAGCCTGCAGTACCAGGGGATTGGCTGCGACAGCGGCCGCAACCCCCGTCATCCGCCGGCCGGCTTCCTCATAGCTGCGGTCCCGGGCATCAACGTAGGTGGCAGTGCCCACGATCGCGATGAAGGCCAGCACAATCAGCAGATTGGCCACAAACAGCCTGCGGGCGATACTCCAGCGGTGGATCATCACGCACCTCCCATGACCAATATGAACGCAACGGTGAGCTAAGTCACGGTGTGGCCAATGATGGATATCACACCAGACCGGCGCGATGAGCCCAGAAACTTTCGCCGCAGCGTCTACCAGATTATCCATAAGGAGACACATCATGGCTTCTCAACGAGGAGAGTCAGCGGCGCCTGCGAAGGCCGCCCGCAAGGGACTCGACAAATCGCACTACCTCTACATGGCGGTCATTGCCGCCGTCATTGTGGGAGCCCTCGTCGGCCTGTTATTCCCTGAGGTCGGAAAATCGCTGAAGCCCCTCGGCGACGGGTTCATTAAGCTCATCAAGATGATGATTGCGCCCATCATCTTCTGCACCATCGTCCTGGGCATCGGGTCCATTGCCAAAGCGGCCACGGTGGGCAAAGTGGGAGGCCTGGCCCTCGGGTACTTCGTGCTCATGTCCACGTTTGCGCTGGCCATTGGCCTGGTAGTGGGCAACCTCATCCACCCGGGTGAGGGGCTCAACCTGACCCCTTACGATCCCAATAAAAAAGCTGCCACGGACAGTACCGTGGACTTCCTGCTGGGGATCATCCCCGGTGATATCCCTGTCCTGCCCACCCTCCTTGCGGCCATCCTCGTCGGGTTTGCCCTGCAGAAGATGGGGCCCCAGGGCGCTCCGATCCTCAAAGCAATCGGCCACGGCCAGGCACTCGTCTTCCGCATCCTCATCATGATCATGTGGCTTGCCCCGGTAGGTGCTTTCGGCGCCATCGCCGCTGTTGTTGGCGCCACCGGCTTCCAGGCAATCATCAGCATGCTCACGCTGATGGTGGCGTTCTACATCACCTGTGCGCTCTTTATCGTGGTCATCCTGGGCGGAATCCTCCAGGTGGTGGCCGGTGTGAACATCTTCAAGCTCATGAGGTACCTGGCCCGCGAATACCTGCTGATCTTCTCCACTTCATCCTCCGAAGCGGCCCTCCCGCGCCTCATCGCCAAGATGGAACACCTTGGGGTTTCCAAGCCGGTTGTCGGCGTCACCGTCCCCACGGGCTACTCCTTCAACCTGGACGGCACAGCCATCTACCTGACCATGGCGTCGCTGTTCGTGGCGAACGCGATGGGCATGCCGATGGATCTCGGCGCGCAGGTTTCCCTGCTCATCTTCATGATCATTGCCTCCAAGGGTGCCGCCGGCGTCACCGGTGCCGGCCTGGCCACCCTGGCTGCCGGTCTGCAGGCGCACGCGCCCCAGCTGCTGGGTGGCGTGGGCATGATAGTCGGCATCGACCGCTTTATGTCCGAGGCCCGCGCGCTGACCAACTTCACCGGCAATGCCGTCGCCACCGTCCTGATCGGCACCTGGGTGAAAGAGATCGACGGCGAGCAGGTCACCAAGGTGCTTGCCGGCGAACTTCCCTTCGACGAGCAGACCATGATGGCAGGCCACGGCGACCGTATGGGCACGTCCTCAGCCAACTCAGAGGTCGCGGCGCACGCCTAACCCTCCCTGCTGACCCGGCCAGACACGCCGCCCCTGCAGCCCTGCTGCAGGGGCGGTTTCTCTGTCCACCAGGGGAACCTTCGACCTCTAGTAGAAGGTCAAGGCTCAGAATGCTTACAAAGTCAAGTTCCCTCGAATACCGTGTCGGGACCTGTAGCCTAGGTGAAAAGCAGGATCGGCGCTGGATCATCAGCGGCAGGAAAGATCACCGTCATCGAAAGTGTGGATAGATACGTGAGCAGCGAACAGGGTTCGGCAACTCTGGAAGGCACGGAACTCGATCTGGAAGACGCCGTGATGGGTCCCACCGGGCGCCCCCACCGCGAATTTCCGGAACCCGCACCGCTGTCGTCCCACGGTCCCGCGCGCGTGATCGCCATGGTCAACCAAAAGGGTGGCGTAGGCAAGACCACGTCCACCATCAACCTTGCAGCGGCCCTCGCCGAATACGGCCGCAGGGTGCTGCTGGTTGACTTTGATCCCCAGGGCGCACTGTCGGCCGGCCTGGGTGTCAATCCCCACGAGCTGGACCTGACTGTCTACAACGTCCTGATGGACCGCAAAGTGGATATCCGCGATGCCATCCATCAGACCGGCGTCGAAAACGTCGATCTGCTGCCGGCCAACATCGACCTCTCCGCTGCCGAAGTGCAGCTTGTCAACGAGGTGGCCCGCGAACAGGTCCTGGACCGGGCGTTGAAGAAAGTTGAGGACGACTACGACGTCGTCCTGATCGACTGCCAGCCGTCGCTTGGCCTGCTGACCGTCAATGCCCTCACCGCCGCGCACGGAGTGATCATCCCGCTGATTTGCGAGTTCTTCGCCCTCCGCGCGGTTGCCCTGCTGGTGGAAACCATCGACAAAGTCCAGGACAGGCTCAATCCCCGGCTGCAGGTGGACGGCGTCCTCGCCACCATGTATGACGCCCGCACCCTGCACAGCCGCGAAGTCATCAGCCGCCTGGTGGAAGCCTTCGGCGACAAGGTGTTCGAGACCGTCATCAAGCGGTCCATTAAATTCGCCGACGCCACTGTGGCGGCCGAACCGATCACCAGCTACGCAGGGAACCACATCGGCGCGGATGCGTACCGCCGCCTGGCCAAGGAACTGATTTCCCGCGGCGGCGCACCCTAGCCAGGCCGTGGCTGAGTCCAAGCCCGGCTTTGAGGTGCGGCTGGCCAACTTCACGGGTCCGTTTGACCTACTGCTGGGCCTTATCGCCAAGCATCAGATGGACATCACCGAGGTGGCCATCGCCACCGTCACGGATGAGTTCATCAAGTACATCAGGAAGCTCCAGAAGCTGGGTGAGGAATGGGCGCTGGACGAAGCCAGCGAATTCCTCGTCATCGCGGCAACGCTCCTGGACCTCAAGGCAGCACGGCTGCTGCCGGCCGGCGAAGTGGAGGACGACGAGGACATCGCCCGGCTGGAGGCCCGTGACCTGCTGTTTGCCCGCCTGCTCCAGTACAAGGCCTTCAAGCGGGTGGCCGCGCTGATGGCCGAAAGCCTGGAGCAGGAGGCGCAGCGCTTTCCGCGGCAGGTTGCCTTGGAGGAGCACTTCGCCGCCATGCTTCCGGAGCTGGTGTGGAAGCATACGCCGCAGCAATTCGCGCGCCTGGCTGAAGGCGCCCTGCAGTCAAAGGCTGCCAAGCCCACTGAGGTGGGCCTGGCACACCTTCACGGCAGTGCCGTCAGTGTCAAGGAACAGGCGGAGATCCTGGGCCTGCGGCTTCAGTTGGGAAAGCCCCTGTCCTTCCGGGCGCTGATTGCCGACGCCGAGTCCACCCTCGTGGTGGTGGCCCGTTTTCTGGCGTTGCTGGAGATGTTCCGGGACAGGGCAGTCTCCTTTGACCAGCTGTCGCCGCTGGGTGACCTCACGGTGCACTGGTCGGCGGACGGCAAGCACTGGTCTACAGAAAACTTGAGTGAAGAGTATGAGGAGCAACCGTGACTGAAGACTTTTCGGCCACCCCGACGGCACCTGCCAATGACGACGCGCAGGAATGTCCGGATGTCCACGCGCTCCCGGGAGGTGCCAAAGCTGCACTCGAAGCGGTCCTGATGGTCCTGGACCAGCCTGCCACCGCCACGGAACTCGCCACGGGCCTTAACTTGACGGTCGCCGCCGTCGAGCGGTTGCTTGCGGAACTGCAGCGGGAGTATAGCGGCTATACTGTTAAAGCCCCGGACATGGACGATGCCAGCGTTGCTGGTTTCAGCTCCAGCCCCCGGGGTTTTGAATTGCGGAGCATCGCCGGTGGCTGGCGGATTTATTCCCGCGCAGACTTCGCCGACATTGTCGGCAGGTTTGTGCTGGAGGGTCAGACGGCCAGGCTGACGCAGGCGGCGCTGGAAACACTTGCTGTCATCGCGTATCGCCAGCCTGTCTCCAGAGCCAGGGTGTCCGCAATTCGGGGAGTCAATGTCGATTCTGTCGTACGGACATTGACCCAGCGCGGGCTGATCGAAGATTCGGGAAACGATCCCGAATCGGGAGCCATCCTCTACCGGACTACATCGTATTTCCTGGAACGGATGGGAATCGGGTCCGTGGCGGAACTGCCGCAGCTCTCACCCCATCTTCCGGGGCTTGAGGGCATCGCCGAGTTCTACGACGCCGACAGAATGTAGGCGGGACATCCCGCCTGCACACAAGAGTATTTATAAGGGCAGATAAATTCTGCATGGCTGGCTAGGGTTGTTCTCGGACAACTTGCCGGTCAACATATCGAAGGACGGGTCATGACACAGGCGGGACGCCAGGGTTCACCACGTAACAGTTCGGGACGCAACAGTTCAGAACGCAATGCAGGACAAGGCGGCGGGAGCCGCAATACGCCGGAGGGCCGCAGTACAGCTGCAGGCCGCAAACCGGCGCAGGGCGGCACTGGCCGCACTCCTGCCCAGGGTGGCAGCGGCCGCCCCAGCGCGGCGGGTGGCGGCTTCCGCGCCGGCGCCGGCAAGCGCAACGCCGGGTTCGGCGGCGGCGACCGCCCCTACAAGGCACCGAAGCCGCGCGAGGAGCCTTTCGTTGATCCCGGCGATGCCCCGGCACCTCCGGCCGGCCGCGCAGATTCCGACTGGAAGCCTGCTGCCGCCTCGTCGCGGAAGCCTGCTGCCCGGAAGCCGGGCGCCAAAAAAGCGCCGGGCACTCCCGGGGCGCTCAAGCCCAAGCCGCGCGCCGGCAAGCCGGGGGCGGCAGCCTCGCGTGCGTTCGGCAGCGAACGCTTCGGCCAGAACCTTGGACCCGTGCGCAAGCCTTCCCGCAAGCGCGGACCCCAAGGTCCCGTTCCGCAGTCTGAAATGCACGACGCCGACGGCACCCGCCTGCAGAAGGTCATGGCCCAGGCAGGCGTGGCTTCGCGCCGCGTCTGTGAGGAAATGATCGCTGAGGGCCGGGTTGAAGTTGACGGCCAGGTGGTCACTGAGCTTGGTGTCCGCGTGGATCCCAAGACGGCGGTCATCCATGTGGACGGGCTGCGCATCCAGCTGGACGAAAACCTCGTTTACATGGTGTTCAACAAGCCCAAGGGCGTGGTGTCCACCATGGAGGACCCCGACGGACGGCCCTGCATCAGTGATTTTGTGCGGAAGACCCATCAGGGCGAACGCCTGTTCCACGTTGGCAGGCTTGACGTCGCCACCGAGGGCCTGCTGCTGCTCACGAACGACGGCGAGCTGGCCAACCGCCTGACCCACCCGTCCTACGAGGTGCCCAAGACCTACCTGGTCCAGGTCCGCGGACCATTCCCGCAGGGAATCGGTGCCCAGCTCAAGGAAGGCGTGGAACTCGAGGACGGCTTTGCCTCCGTGGACTCGTTCAAGCTGGTGGACTCCACCCCGGGCCACGTGCTGATTGAAGTTGTGCTGCACTCCGGCAAGAACCGGATTGTCCGGCGTTTGTTTGACGCCGTTGGCTTCCCGGTCCTGCGCCTGGTGCGCGTCAAGGTGGGCCCCATCGGCCTGGGTGACCAGCGCCAGGGCAGCATCCGCAACCTTGGCAAGCAGGAAGTCGGCCACCTGCTGGCATCCGTAGGGCTCTGACGCATGTCCGCATTTCGCTCACACGGGCGCGGACACCTCAACGGTCCGGTCGTGGTGATTGGCACCGGCCTGCTCGGCACCAGCATCGGGCTGGGCCTTCGGGGGCGCGGCGTGCCGGTGTTCCTCTCTGATCCGTCGCCCACCAACCAGGCCGTTGCCGTGGACATCGGCGCCGGCCAGCCGTTGAACCAACTCGGTGATGAGTCGCCGGAGCTGGTGGTGGTGGCGGCACCGCCGGATGTGACAGCCACTGTTGTGGCGCGGGCGCTGACTGACTACCCGGATTCCGTGGTGGTGGACATCGCCAGCGTCAAGGCCGCCATCCTGGCGGAGCTGCAGGGGAGCGGCGCGGACATGTCCCGTTATGTGGGTACGCACCCGATGGCGGGGCGCGAAAAGTCAGGCCCCGTTGCGGCCCGCGGCGAGCTCTTCACGTCCATGCCGTGGGTGGTTTGCCCCGGCCCGGAATCATCCGCGGCTGCCGTGCAGACGGCGCGTTCGCTGGCAACCGATCTCGGAGCCGTAGTTTCGGAGTTCGCGGCCGACGAACACGACCAGGCCGTTGCCCTCGTCTCGCACCTGCCCCAGATCATGTCTTCGCTGCTGGCCAGCCGGCTGCAGGGGACACCGCTTCACGCGCTGTCCCTTGCCGGCAATGGCCTGCGGGACGTTACCCGGATCGCCGCCAGCGACCCCAAGCTGTGGGTCCAGATCCTGGGCGGCAACGCGGCGAAGGTGGTGGAGATCCTTTACGGTGTCCGGGAGGACCTGAACCGGCTCATCGGCACCTTGGAGGAACCCCTCGCTCCGGGAGCCAGGCTGGACCTGGCCCAACTCATCAGCGAAGGCAACGCCGGGCAGGCCCGCATCCCTGGCAAGCACGGCGGACCGCCGCAGGCGTACGCCTGGCTGACGGTCCTGGTTGACGACAGGCCGGGCCAGATCGCCAGGCTCCTGACCGAAATCGGTGAGGTCGGCGTCAACGTGGAGGACCTGAGGCTGGACCATTCGTCGGGGCAGAACGTGGGAATGGTGGAACTATCCGTGCTGCCCAACAAGCATGACCACCTGATCGAAGCACTCAACGACCGCGGATGGCGGGTACTGCAGTAATGACACAGGAACTTCTTGACACCGTGCCGGCATTGCGCGTCGGCAGGCCACTGGTGGTCGCCATCGACGGGCCTTCCGGCTCGGGCAAATCCAGTGTCAGCAGGGAAGTGGCCCGCAGGCTGCACCTTGCCTACCTGGACACCGGCGCCATGTACCGTGCCCTCACCTGGTTCTGCGTCACCGGCGGAATCGATCTCGCGGACGCCGCCGCCGTGGAGCAGGCAGCCCGGGACCTCGTCCTGGACCTGAGCACCACACCCCACACGGACTACGTGCGCGTGGACGGGACCGACGTCACCGATGCCATCCGCGAGCCCGCCATCTCGTCGGCGGTCAGTGCGGTGGCCACCACCCTCGGGGCACGGACCGAACTGATCCGCAGGCAGCGCGAACTCATCGAAAAGCACCACCGCCGCATGGTGGTGGAGGGGCGGGACATCACCACCGTCGTCGCGCCCGGCGCAGAAGTCCGGATGCTGCTGACTGCCAGCGAGGAAGCCCGGCTTCGCCGCCGCGGCATCCAGCTGGGCGGCACCCAGAACGCTGAGCAGCTCGCCGCCCAGGTCACCCAGCGCGACGCGAAGGATTCCACGGTGGTGAACTTCACGCAGGCTGCCGACGGCGTGGTCACGCTCGATTCGTCGGACCTGGACTTCGCCGAAACCGTCGATGCCGCCCTGGTGATCGTGACGAAGGTCCTCAACCGTGACTGACCGCGCCAAGCTTCCCTCCGGCCTGACCATGGCCTGGAGCCGGCCTGTCGGCTGGCTGCTGGACCATGTGGTGTACCGGACGTCCGTCACCGGCAGGCACAACGTCCCCACGGGCGGGCCGGTTATTTTTGCCGGCAACCACATCAGCTTCCTGGACGGGCCGGTGATGTTCGGCGCGTCGCCGCGCCCCATGCACATCCTCGTTAAAAAGGAGATGTTCAAAGGTTTCCTGGGCAGGGTCCTCCACGCCTCCGGCCAGCTCCCGGTGGACCGTTCCGGGGACCGGGCAGCACTGCTGCTGGGCAAGGACGTGCTCGACGCCGGCCGCTGCATTGGGATTCTCCCGGAAGGTACGCGGGGGAGCGGGCAGGCGACGGACATCAACAACGGGGTCGCCTGGCTGGCCCTGAATTCGGGGGCACCCGTGGTTCCGGTGGCGATCCTCGGCACCCGGACGGGCAGCGAACACCTCGACACCGTACCCAGGCCGGGGCGGCGCTTCCACGTCAGCTTCGGCAACGCACTGACCCTCAGCCGCAACCCCGGCGAAACAGGCCGTGCTTCAATGGACAGAGCGGGATTGGAAATCCGCGCTGCGCTGGCGGGGCACGTCCAGGACACTATCGAACACAGTGGGCAGCCATTGCCCCACGCGGATTCCCGCACGAACTTCACAGCAGTAGCCGGGACGCCGGCAGATGAACACTTAAGGAAACTGCAATGAGCGATACGACTCAAACCTCCGGCCCCTCCGGCGCCGGCGAAGACGAATACACGCCCACCGGCACGGACCAGGTGGCCGAGCGGCTGGCCGCCATTGGCGATGACGAGGCGGAGCTTCGTGCCGCCTCGCTCCGGGCCGGACTGGCCGACTACGACCTCGATGAGGACGACGCCGCGCTGCTGAGCGGGGACTATGACGACGAAGACTTCGACGGCCCGGTCAAGCTCGACCCCGTCCTGGCCATCATCGGCCGCCCCAACGTGGGCAAGTCCACCCTGGTGAACCGCATCCTGGGCCGCCGCGAAGCCGTTGTGGAAGATACCCCGGGTGTGACGCGCGACCGCGTGATGTACTCGGCGCACTGGAACGGCCGCAACTTCACCCTGGTGGACACCGGCGGGTGGGAGCACGATGCCCGCGGCATCCATGCACGTGTGGCAGAACAGGCCGAAATGGCCGTGGAACTCGCCGATGCCGTGCTTTTTGTGGTTGATTCGGCCGTAGGGGCCACGGCCACAGACGAGGGCGTCATGAAGATGCTCCGCCGCAGCAAGAAGCCGGTCATCATGGTGGCCAACAAGGTGGACGACTTCGCCCAGGAGGCTGACTCGGCCACCCTGTGGGGCCTCGGCTTTGGCGAGCCCTACCCCGTCTCGGCCCTGCACGGCCGCGGCGTGGCTGACCTCCTGGACCATGTCATGGACACCCTGCCGGAGTTCTCCACCATTGAGGGCCTGGAACGGTCCGGCGGACCGCGCCGCATTGCGCTGATTGGCCGCCCCAACGTGGGCAAGTCATCGCTGTTGAACAAGCTCGCGGGCTCCGAGCGCGTGGTGGTGGACAACACCGCCGGCACCACCCGCGACCCCGTGGATGAATTCATTGACCTGGGTGGCCGCACCTGGCGCTTTGTGGACACGGCAGGCATCCGCCGCCGCCAGCACATGGCGCAGGGCGCGGACTACTACGCCTCCCTGCGTACGCAGGCCGCGCTCGAGAAGGCGGAGGTCGCCGTCGTGCTCCTTGCGGTGGATGAGGTGCTCAGCGAACAGGACGTCCGCATTCTGCAGCTGGCCATCGAGTCGGGCCGCGCCCTCGTGCTGGCGTTCAACAAGTGGGACCTGCTCGACGACGAACGCCGCACCTACCTGGAACGCGAAATTGAACAGGACCTGGCCCACGTGGCCTGGGCACCCCGGGTCAACATTTCGGCGCTGACCGGCTGGCACAAGGACCGCCTGGTTCCCGCTCTGGACCTGGCCCTGGAGAACTGGGACAAGCGCATCCCCACCGGCAGGCTCAATGCCTTCCTGGGCGAACTGGTGGCGGCGCACCCGCACCCGGTCCGTGGCGGAAAGCAGCCGCGCATCCTGTTCGGCACGCAGGCGTCGAGCCGGCCGCCCAAGTTCGTGCTGTTCACCACCGGGTTCCTGGACCCCGGTTACCGCCGCTTCATCACCCGCAGGCTGCGTGAGACCTTCGGGTTCGAAGGCACCCCCATCGAGGTCAACATGCGTGTACGCGAAAAACGCGGCAAACAGCGTTAATTACGACACACCGGGGGCGTGCGGGTGGCAAAGTGTCACCGGCACCCTCCGGGATCGTGTAAGCTTTTCAAGGTGGTTCGGCCGGACTGCTGAGTTGAAATCCCGGGTAACACTGGGAGTAAACGCAGCGGAGAACGGCGGAACTGACGGGCTGTAGCGCAGCTTGGTAGCGCACTTGACTGGGGGTCAAGGGGTCGCAGGTTCAAATCCTGTCAGCCCGACCAAAGAAGGGCCGTTTTCCGGTTTGTTTACCGGAAAACGGCCCTTTGGCGTATGCGGACTAACTACCTCACGATGATGATGATGATGTAGTGAACGTGGCCGCGGCTGTCCCTGTACCAGGAATCCGAACTGCGGTGATGGCCGTGCCGGTCATTACCGTAGCGGTTGTATCCATCGCAGTCGTAGCCGTCCTTGTTGTAGCCGTCCTTGTCGTAGCCGTCCTTGTCGTAGCGGCCGTGGCCGTTATTGTCGTGGTCGTTGTGATAGGGCGAGCTGCTCTTACTGTCCTTGGGATGGTCGCTGGCAGAGGCAGCGCCGGCTGTCAGGGCTGCTCCACTGAAGGCCAGGCCTGCGGCGAGGACTGTAGTACCGAAGAAGCGCGATATTTTATTCATGGAATTTTCCAAACGTGATCATTTGATAGATACCCGCAGGAACAGATGAACAAGGTGAGTGGGCGCTGGCCATCGTGGGCGCGGCCACCCCTTTGCGAACTCGCCTGTCTACGGTTGTCTCCCAAGCCCGGTAGGTGCTCTGGCGCGGTATGTGCGCAGGAAGCACCATGCTCGAGGGTGCCAACGCCCGCAACAAACAGTGAACCCTGTAATGCCCCCGGTTCACCGATGTGAAGGGCGCTGTGGGTGATTTACTGAGATGACAAAGGCCCAAATGGGCAGTGAACTTAAGCGATGGGCGCCGGGTCTCCGGGCCCTTATGCAACCAGATTCCGTCCGCGCTTTGTATTCGAAGGGGGGACGTGACAACCACACTACTGAGGTGGCTCCGGCTTTAGAAGACTCAGGGTTTTATTACTGGAGGCTTTCTGCAGATAATTCCTGCAAATACGGTTCCTACTTCAGGAACTTGGACGTCCTGCGGTCCGCCAGGATCTTCCCGTGCGTCTGGCAGGTGGGGCAGTACTGCAGGGCCGTGTCCGCGAACGAGACTTCCCGGACGGTGTCGCCGCAGACCGGGCATGCCTCCCCGGTCCGGGCATGAACGCGCATGTGGCTGCGCTTGACGTCTTTGAGTTCACTGGGCGGTTTCCCCGCGGCCTCGGCCAGGGCCGTTCCGAGGATGCTGTGGATTGAGTCATACAGAACCTGCACGGTGGCGCGGTCCAGCGATTTGGCGATGGCGAAGGGGGAGATCCTCGCCGCATGCAGGATCTCGTCGCTGTAGGCGTTCCCGATCCCGGCAATAACGCTTTGGCTTCGCAGGAGGCCCTTAATCTGCTGGGAACTGGAGCCGAGAATCTCCGTCAGCGTGCCGGCGTCGAACCCGTCGCTGAAGGGGTCCGGGCCGAGGGCTGCGATGCCCGGCACATCCCGGGGATCGCGCACTACGTAGACTGCGAGGCTCTTCTTGGTCCCGGCCTCGGTGAGATCCATTCCGTGGCGGCCATCCGGGCCCGTGAATGTGAGCCTGGCGGCGATGTGGCTCTTGCCCAGCCGGAGTTGCGTGTCGGCGGGGGAGTCGGTGAAACGGACCCAGCCTGCCCGGGCAAGGTGGAAGACGAAGGAAGGCCCGTCGGTGTCGATGCAGACGAACTTCCCAAACCGCCGCACGCCGGCAACAGTGCTCCCCTCCAGCGCGCTGAAAGGCGGATCTGCGGTCTTCAGGACTGCGAACGACACGATCTGGACCTTCTCCACCACCGATCCGCGCAGTTGTCCGTCAAGGAATCCCGCCAGGCCTGCAACCTCAGGTAGCTCCGGCATGGGACTACCTGCCGTCAGCCTGCGTGTCGGGTGCGGCGGGCTTTGGCTCGGCCGCGCCTTCCCCGTCTATCTTTGACGCAAGGGCAACACCGCCAAAGATGATCCGCGGCGCCCAATATCCCTTTTTCCTGGGTGTTTCCTGTGCCCGTAATCCCATGCGTCCCATCATGTCAGAACCATCCTCGAACGCCCGTGGACTTGTGCCTATACTTTCAGCGGCGGCTTGTTTCCCAGGCCCCGTTGACATTGGTGATTGACCCGATGAAAGGCCCCTGATGAGCAACATTCCCGAAGACCTGTCCTACACCGCCGAGCACGAGTGGGTAACCGCACCGAACGCTGACGGCGTGGTCCGCGTGGGCATTACCGATTTCGCCCAGGACGCCCTAGGGGATGTTGTTTACGCCCAGATGCCTGAAGCCGGCAGCAAGGTTACCGCGAATGAAGTGGTGGGCGAGGTGGAATCCACCAAGAGCGTCAGCGACATCTACGCCCCGGTGAGCGGTGAAGTGGTTGCCCGCAACGAATCCCTCGACACCGACTCGGCCCTGATCAACACTGATCCGTATGGTGATGGCTGGCTGATCGAGATCAAACTCGCCGAAGCCGACGCCGTGGACTCATTGCTCAGTGCATCCGAGTACGAACAGCAGGTAGGCTGAACATAACGGGTTCATCCGGTCCGGCCAGCGGGCGTCGTCGCACGTCATTGGCCGGATGCGGGCCCGCGTCGGAACTGCGCGGTGTATCCCGCAGCAAATGTTGAATGCAGTCGTGTGAGCTGCAGCGAAAGAGGAGGAAGCCCATGGTTGGCCACAAAAAGGACCATGCCGAAGGCGATTACGGCACAGGTGCGGCCAGGGCTTCGGAGACCACCTCGATCCATCTCACCCCCGTCGCCGACGAGCCCACCATCGCGCCCCGGCTGTCCACCGAGGAACGGTCGTCGGTCGAAGCGCTGCCTGCCGGATCTGCGCTCCTGGTTGCCCACAGCGGACCGAATGCCGGGGCCCGCTTCCTGCTTGACTCCGACACCACCACGGCCGGCCGGCACCCGGACGCCGATATCTTCCTTGATGACGTCACCGTTTCGCGGCGCCACGTGGAGTTCCGCCGGACTCCCAGGAGCTTCGAAGTGGTGGACACAGGCAGCCTCAACGGGACCTACGTCAACCACGACCGTGTGGACAGTGTCGAGCTCAAATCCGGGAACGAAGTCCAGATCGGCAAGTTCCGCCTCACCTTCTACCTGAGCCCTGCCCGCGCAGCAGGCCGCGCCTGATTCAGGGACACCTGCCTGTGGCAATGGCACAACCGGAACGCCGGGGACCCCAAGTCCTGAACATCGGGGAAGTCCTCGCCCAACTCAGCGCAGACTTTCCCGGTATGAGCGCGTCGAAAATCAGGTTCCTTGAGGAAAAGGGACTGATCAATCCGCGCCGTACCCCGGCCGGCTACCGGCAGTACGCAGAGAGCGATGTTGAGCGCCTCCGCTTTGTGCTTGCGCTGCAGCGCGACCAGTACCTTCCCCTCAAGGTCATCAAGGACTACCTTGACGCGATCGACAGGGGAGAACGCCCCGAAAACCTTCCGCCCGGCGTCGTGGTTTCGCCCCGGATCGTCTCCGACGAACTGGCAGCGGAGCTCCAAAACCGGGGACGGAAATTCAGCGAAGAGCAGCTGCGGGCCGAGTCCGGCGCGAGCGTCCCGCTGCTCCAGTCTCTGTTGAGCTT
Source organism: Pseudarthrobacter sulfonivorans (assembly GCF_014712225.1). GTDB lineage: Bacteria > Actinomycetota > Actinomycetes > Actinomycetales > Micrococcaceae > Arthrobacter > Arthrobacter sulfonivorans. The sequence goes on along the minus strand of NZ_JACXBW010000005.1, from coordinate 251,883 downwards.
TGGACTGATCAGCCACAGCAACGGCAAGTTTGATGAGCATGCGCTCCAAGTGGCCCGGGCATGCGTGCAGTTGGAAGGCCACGGCCTGGAGCCGCGCCACCTGCGTCCTTTCCAGGCCGCCGCGGAACGCGAATTCGGGCTCGTGGAGCGGGCAGTTGCCCCGTTGGCGTCCCGGCGCGATTCCGCTTCCCAGGCGCGGGCTGCCGAAGCCGCCCGCGAAATTTCCGACCTTTGCCTGATCCTGCACCGGGCCCTGGTGCAGGACCGCATCTCCCGTATGGACATCTGATGATCGAAGTCGAGATAGTAGGCGTTCGCATCGAACTGCCCTCCAACCAGCCGCTGGTCCTTCTGCGCGAGATGCATGGTGAGCGCCACGTTCCCATTTGGATCGGAACGCCGGAAGCCAGCGCCATCGCCCTCGCCCAGCAAGGGGTGGTCCCGCCGCGGCCCATGACCCACGACCTCCTGGTGGACGTGGTGGAGTCCCTCGGACATTCAGTTGTCAGCGTGAACATCGTCGCCGTGGAGGACAACATCTTCTACGGTCAACTCCAGTTCGAGAACGGCACCACCGTCAGCTCGCGGGCTTCGGATGCCCTGGCCATTGCACTGCGGGCAAAGTGCCGCATCTGGTGCGCCGACTCGGTCATGGATGAAGCCGGTGTCCGGATCACCGAACACGATGAGGGCGAGGACGCCGAGCCCGGGCCCACCGTGGACGAAGAGCGGGAACTGCGGCGGTTCCGGGAGTTCCTGGACGACGTGGAACCCGAGGATTTCGACGGCTGAGGTTTCATTAAGGTTAAAGTTGAGGCTGAAAGTTCCGACACGCCTTCGCGATCCGGTGAAGGTCTTTGACCTGCGGCCTCCGCGGGCCTAACGTCAAAGGTATCAAGCTTCCATTGCTTACAGCAGCCGCGCAAGTCACACTGTAAAAGTACGACCCCCGCGAAATTACACACATGGACTTCATGCGTGCACTGGCTGATGCAGTAGTCCCCGGGAGCTTATACGAAGGAGGATCCAGGTGAGTCCCAAAGGCGAAGCAGGCGGACTGAAGCAGCCCACGACGACTGGTGTGGCTGTGCCGGCAAGCGGTGCCCAGGGCCTCCTGTTTACCGAAGACCTCCCTGTCCTTGACGAAGACGCAGGCTACCGCGGTCCCACGGCCTGCAAAGCGGCGGGCATCACATACCGCCAGCTGGATTACTGGGCGCGTACCGGCCTGGTTGAGCCCGCCGTCCGCGGTGCCGCCGGCTCCGGCTCGCAGCGGCTTTATGGCTTCCGGGACATCCTGGTGCTCAAGGTGGTCAAGCGCCTGCTGGACACCGGCGTCTCCCTCCAGCAGATCCGATCGGCCGTGGAGCACCTGCGCGAACGCGGTGTGGAGGATCTGGCACAGATCACGCTCATGAGCGACGGCGCGAGCGTCTACGAATGTACCTCCGCTGACGAAGTAATTGACCTCGTCCAGGGCGGCCAGGGCGTCTTCGGGATCGCGGTGGGCCGGGTCTGGCGCGAAGTCGAGGGCAGCCTGGCTTCCCTGCCGAGCGAACACGCGGCAGTCCAGTCCTTTCCCGACGACGAACTGAGCAAACGGCGCGCCGCACGTAAGACAGGCTGACGCAAGACAAGAGAAGAGGCCACCCCGGTCTGAAATGTTCAGGCCGGGGTGGCCTCTTCCATGTCCGGGGTTGTGTCCGGGAGGATCAGCGTTGGGTGCGGTTCCGCAATCCGCTGCCGGCCGCGAGAAGGTTGGCCAGCAAGGCATCGAACAAGGCCGCCGAGGTTTTGGCCGACTCTCCCGGCCAGTGGTGCACAGGGTGGGCGGCACCCTGGATCTGCTGCCAGTTCGCCTGCTCGGGAATCCGCGGGCTCAACAGCAGGTCGCCGAACATGGACTCCATCTCGGCGAGCCGGTAGGTGTGTTCGGACGAGCCGGTGCGTACGCGGTTGGCGATAATGCCCGCGGGCGAGAGGTTGGGGGCGAATTCCTGCTTGAAGAGCTGGATGGCGCGCATGGTCCGCTCTGTGCCGGCCACGGAAAAAAGCCCGGGCTCGGCCACGAGCGCCACCTTGTCGCTCGCTGACCAGGCCATCCGGGTCAGTCCGTTCAGGGATGGCGGGCAGTCGATGAGGACCAGGTCATATCCATCGGCGCCGGCGAGGACTGACGAAAGCCGGCGGAGGTCGCGGCGGCCAAGGTCGGGGCGGTCATAGATTCCGGTGTACGCGGAGCCCACAGCCACGTCCAGCACGGCCGGTCCGGATCCGTTCGAGTGCGCCCGGGCGGTCCAGGCACTGCCCGCCACGTTCTCAGCCAGCTTGGCGCGGCGCGGGCTCTTGAGCATCCTGCCGATGTCCAGCTGGTCGCCGGGCTGGACGCCGAGGGCGGTGGTCGCGTCGGCATGCGGATCCAGATCCACCACCAGGGTGGGAATGCCCGCGGCAAGCGCCGCAGACGCCAATCCTGTGGTGACGGAAGTCTTGCCGACTCCGCCCTTGAGGCTGCTGATGCTGACTACTTGCACTTGTGAGACCAAAACCTAACGCCGGATGCCGTGTTGGGGGTAATGTTTGCTCCGGCAGTGCCGAAGCCGGGCGGCCCCTGCCGCCGTACTCATCATATGTGGCCATGCCCGCGAATACCGCCTTAAAGGAGACCGGCATGGCTTCGCGCTCCGGTCAGCGGACCGGATTCCGCGGGCGTCCGTCGATTCATGCGGGACATGACGGAAGTTTTTGTGACTGTGGCCACAATGATTTGTGTTTGTCCGCACAGGTCTTAGACACTGTCACCACCTACCGATACACCCGCGATGATGCAGGAGAAGCATGTTTTCCAAGATTCTGGTGGCCAACCGCGGCGAAATCGCGATCAGGGCCTTTCGCGCCGGCTACGAGCTGGGCGCCAAGACCGTTGCCGTCTTTCCCAACGAGGACCGCAACTCGATCCACCGCCAGAAGGCCGATGAGGCATATCTGATCGGCGAAGAGGGGCACCCCGTCCGGGCCTACCTTGACGTTGCCGAGGTTGTGCGGGTGGCCAAGGAATCCGGGGCGGACGCCATCTACCCCGGCTACGGCTTCCTCTCTGAAAACCCCGACCTGGCCCGCGCCGCCAAGGAAGCGGGCATCACCTTCGTGGGCCCGCCGGCCGAGGTGCTGGAGCTGGCCGGTAACAAGGTGGCGGCCCTGAAGGCCGCACGTGAAGCAGGCGTACCGGTCCTGCAGTCGAGCGAACCGTCCAAGGACGTGGACGAACTGATCGCGGCTGCCGACGAGATAGGCTTCCCCATCTTCGCCAAGGCCGTGGCCGGCGGTGGCGGGCGCGGCATGCGCCGCGTGGACACCCGCGAGGCCCTGCCGGAAGCACTGCAGGCGGCCATGCGCGAGGCGGATGCGGCGTTCGGGGACCCCACGATGTTCCTGGAGCAGGCAGTCCTCCGCCCCCGCCACATTGAGGTGCAGATCCTGGCGGACGCCGAGGGAAACGTCATGCACCTGTTCGAGCGTGACTGCTCCATTCAGCGCCGTCACCAGAAGGTTATTGAGATCGCGCCCGCGCCCAACCTGGACGAAGGGATCCGCCAGGCGCTTTACCGCGACGCCGTGAAGTTCGCTAAGGCCCTGAACTACGTCAACGCCGGAACCGTCGAGTTCCTGGTGGACACAGTCGGCGAACGCGCAGGCCAGCACGTCTTCATCGAAATGAACCCCCGCATCCAGGTGGAGCACACCGTCACCGAGGAAGTGACCGACGTCGACCTGGTACAGGCGCAGCTCCGGATCGCGTCCGGGGAAACCCTCGCCGACCTGGGCCTGTCCCAGGAGACGGTCAAGCTCCGGGGCGCGGCGCTGCAGTGCCGCATCACCACCGAGGACCCTGCCAACGGCTTCCGTCCCGATGTCGGAAAGATCACCGGTTACCGTTCCGCGGGCGGCGCCGGTGTAAGGCTCGACGGCGGCACCGTTTACTCGGGTGCCGAGATCAGCCCCCACTTCGACTCCATGCTGGTGAAACTGAGCTGCCGGGGCCGCGATTACCCGGCTGCCGTTGCCCGTGCCCGCCGTGCTCTCGCCGAATTCCGCATCCGCGGCGTATCCACCAACATCCCGTTCCTGCAGGCCGTGCTGGACGATCCTGACTTCATTGCCGGCGATGTGGCCACCAACTTCATTGACGAGCGTCCCCAGCTCCTGAAGGCCCGCGTCTCTGCTGACCGCGGCACCAAGCTGCTCACCTGGCTGGCCGAAGTGACCGTCAACAAGCCCAACGGCGAGCTCACCGTGCATTCGGATCCGGCGGCGAAGCTGCCTGCCGTGGGCGATCTGCAGCCGGCGCCGGGTTCCCGCCAGCGTCTCCAGGAGCTCGGCCCGGAGGGATTCGCGAAGGCGCTGCGGGAGCAGACGGCCGTCGCGGTAACCGACACCACGTTCCGCGACGCCCACCAGTCGCTCCTTGCCACCCGGGTACGGACCCGCGACCTCGTGGCGGCAGGCCCGGCAGTGACAGCATTGCTGCCTGAACTCCTGTCCGTCGAAGCCTGGGGCGGCGCCACCTACGACGTAGCACTGCGCTTCCTGGGCGAGGACCCTTGGGACCGCCTGGCGGCCCTCCGGAAGGCACTGCCCAACGTCTGCCTGCAGATGCTGCTGCGGGGCCGGAACACCGTTGGCTACACGCCGTACCCGGAAGAGGTGACCGAGGCTTTTGTCAACGAAGCCGCGGCCACCGGCATCGACATTTTCCGCATCTTTGACGCGCTCAATGACGTGAACCAGATGGCCCCCGCCATCCGCGCCGTCCGGGCCACCGGAACGGCAGTGGCCGAGGTGGCCCTGTGCTACACCGGCGACCTGCTGAATCCGGACGAGAAGCTCTACACCCTGGATTACTACCTGGAACTCGCGCAGCGGATTGTGGACGCCGGCGCCCACATCCTGGCCATCAAGGACATGGCGGGCCTGCTCCGGCCGGCAGCGGCTGCCAAGCTGGTGGCCGCCCTGCGCGAGCGTTTCGACCTTCCGGTCCACCTCCACACCCACGACACCGCAGGCGGCCAGCTGGCAACCCTGCTGGCGGCAGTTGACGCCGGCGTGGATGCCGTGGACGTTGCGTCGGCGTCGCTGGCCGGCACCACCAGCCAGGTCTCGGCCTCCGCCCTCGTGGCGGCCCTGGCCCACACCCCGCGGGACACTGGCCTGGACCTGGACGCAGTCAGCTCACTGGAGCCGTACTGGGAGGCCGTACGCCGCGTCTATGCACCGTTCGAGTCGGGCCTGCCGGGCCCCACCGGCCGGGTCTACAAGCACGAGATCCCGGGCGGCCAGCTGTCCAACCTGCGGCAGCAGGCCATGGCGCTGGGCCTGGGGGAGCGCTTCGAGGCGATCGAGGACATGTACACCGCGGCGGACCGTATCCTGGGCCGCCTGGTGAAGGTCACACCGTCCTCGAAGGTGGTGGGCGATCTCGCCCTGCACCTCGTGGGACTTAACGCCGATCCCGCGGACTTCAACGAGAACCCGCAGAATTACGACATCCCCGACTCCGTTATCGGGTTCCTGTCCGGCGAACTCGGCGACCCGCCCGGAGGCTGGCCGGAACCGTTCCGCACCAAGGCACTCCAGGGCCGCAGCATCAAGGTCCGCGATGTTGACCTCAGCCCCGAGGACAGCGCCGCGCTCAAGGGTGATTCCAAGACCCGGCAGAGCACCCTGAACCGGCTGCTCTTCGACGGTCCCACCAAGGACTACCTCAAGAGCGTGGAAACCTACGGCAACATCTCCGTGCTCGACACCCGCGATTACCTCTACGGTCTGCAGCGCGGAGCCGAGCACGAGATCCAGCTCGAAAAGGGCGTCCGGCTGATCGCCTCGCTGGAGGCCGTCTCGGAGCCGGACGAAAAGGGCATGCGCACAGTGATGTGCACGCTGAACGGGCAGTCCCGACCCGTCGTCGTCCGGGACCGTTCCGTGGTCAGCAACGTCAAGGCCGCCGAGAAGGCGGACCCTGCCCAGCAGGGCCAGGTCGCCGCGCCGTTCGCCGGCGCGGTCACGGTGACCGTCAAGGCCGGCGATACGGTCAAGGCCGGTGACACCGTGGCCACCATCGAAGCGATGAAGATGGAAGCATCCATCACGACGCCGGTGGGCGGCAAGGTCTCGCGCCTCGCCATTTCAGCGGTGGAGCAGGTCCAGGGCGGGGATCTCCTCCTGGTGGTGGAGCAGGCCTGACCAGGCCCGATCCAAAAAGGGAAGGACGTTCAGGCTTTCGCCGGAACGTCCTTCCCTTTTGTTTGGCGGCGGACCTTCGCTTAGTCGCGCGGGGCGCCGTACATTTCCTCGATGACTGTCTCGAAGTCCTTCATCACCTGGGCGCGCTTCACTTTCATGGACGGGGTCAGGTGGCCGGACGCTTCCGTGAAGTCCGACGCGACAATCCGGAAGGACTTGATGGCTTCGGCCTGGGACACCGAGCTGTTGGCCTGCGTAATGAGATCCTGCACTGCTGCCCTGACCACGGGATTCTCCACTACCTCGTCAAGGCTGGTGGACTGGGGCAGCCCATGGCGCTGCAGCCAGCCGGGGAGTGCTTCCTGGTCGAGGGTGACCAGGGCGCCGATGAAGGGCCTGTTGTCACCGACAACCAGGACCTGCGAGACCAAGGCGTCAGCGCGGATCTGATCTTCCAGAAGGGCCGGGATGACGTTTTTGCCGCCGGCAGTGACGATGATTTCCTTCTTCCGGCCGGTGATCCACAAAAAGCCGTCCTCATCGAGGCGTCCGATGTCACCGGTGCGCAGCCAGCCGTCGGCGAACGTTTCCGATGTCAGGCCGTCAAGGTTGTAGTAGCCCCGCATGACGCAGACGCCCTTGGCAAGGATTTCGCCGTCGTCGGCAATTTTGACCGAGTTACCCGGCAGGGGTTTGCCCACCGACCCGATCTTGATGAGGGCCGGGGTGTTCACCGAAATGGGGGCGGTCGTCTCAGTCAGGCCGTAACCCTCCAGGATCTGCAGGCCGATGCCCTGGAAGAAGTGGCCAAGCCGTTCGCCGAGCGGTCCGCCGCCGGACACTGCATGGGCCACATTCCCGCCCATGGCAGCGCGCAGCTTTCCGTACACCAGTTTGTCGAACAGGGTGTGCTTGAGTTTGAGCCCCAGGCCCACGTGTCCGGCCTGCCGGGCCTTCGAGAACGCAATGGCGGTCTCGGTGGCCTTGTGGAAGATGGCGCCCTTCCCGCCGTCCTCCGCCTTGGTCAGTGCCGAGTTGTAGACCTTCTCGAACACGCGGGGGACAGCCAGGATGAAGGTGGGCTGGTAGCTCTGCAGGTCAGCGAGAAGGTTCTTGATGTCGGGAGTGTGTGCCACGGTGGCGCCGGCGGCAACGGCCAGCACCGAGATGAAGCGCGCGAAAACGTGGGCCAGCGGCAGGAACATAATGGTTTTGGCCTGCTCATTGACGACGTCGCCGAGGATCGCCAGCGCGTTGTCGGAAAGCTCCACGAAGTTGCCGTGGGTAAGCTCGCAGCCCTTGGGCCGGCCGGTGGTGCCGGAGGTATAGATCACCGTGGCGACGTCACTGAGCTTGGCAGACGTCCGGCGTTCCTCGAGGTCGGCATCGCTGACATCACGCCCCGCCTCACGAACGGCGTCCAGCCCGCCGTCGAGCTGCCAGACGTGCTGCAGGGCAGTGAGTCCCTCAGAATTGGCGGCCTGCCGGATCACGTCCTCGTGGTGGGCGGACTCGCCGAAGGCGGCGACGGCGCCCGAGTCGCCAAGGTTCCAGGCGACCTGCGACGGCGACGACGTCTCGTAGATGGGCACCGAGACCGCCCCGGCGAACCAGACGGCGAAGTCAACAAGCGCCCATTCGTAGCGGGTGCGGGACATGATGCCCACCCGGTCACCGGCGGCCACCCCACTTGCCATCAGACCCTTTGCAAGCGCGGAGACGTCCGCCAGAAAGTCCTTTGCGGAGACGTCCTGCCAGGCTCCTGCGGAATCGAGCCGCGAAAACAATGCCGGGTTGCTGGGCTTGGCGGCCTGCCGCAGCACCAGATCGGTGATGTTGGTTTCCGGTGGGACAACAACCAGTGGCGGAACACTGAATTCGCGCACTATAGCTCCTTTGATATCCATGGACCCGCGCAGGGTGTCCCTAAAGACTAATACGCCCGCAACGTGGTCGTGCAGTCCTAAACCTACTGGCCAGTAACATCGGAGTCAAAGGGTGCGGGGAAGGCGCGGTGCCGGCCTGCCGGAACCCGGTCCGGCGGCGCGCCTAGAATAAGTCACTATGTACGCAGCGTCCCCCCCTGAGCAGAACAGTCCGCCCGGCCGGCCGGTGCCTTGGCGGCGGCGCCGGCCTGCCCAGGTGCAGCCCTCGCGGGGAAAACAGTTCCGTGAACACCTGCGGCTCGGGCGCAAGGGGCTCGCGATCGGCATCGACATCGGCGGCACCAAAGTGGCCGCCGGAGTGGTGGACGCCGACGGCCGGATTCTCAGCGAGGCGCGGCGATCCACGCCCGGCAGCGATCCGCGGGCCGTGGAGCAGGTCATCGTGGAGCTCGTGGACGAGCTGAGCGCCGGTCACCGGATCCGGTCGGTGGGTATCGGGGCGGCCGGCTGGATGGATCTGGACGGCGGAACCGTGCTTTTCAGCCCGCACCTTGCCTGGCGCAATGAGCCTTTGCGGGCCAGCCTCCAGCGCCTGCTGCGCAGGCCCGTCCTGTTGACGAACGACGCCGATGCGGCAGCGTGGGCGGAATGGCGCTTTGGTGCCGGGCAGGGTGAGGACCGGATGGTGTGCATCACCCTCGGCACGGGCATCGGCGGCGCCATGGTGATGGCCGGCCGGGTGGAGCGGGGCCGGTTTGGTGTCGCCGGTGAATTTGGCCACCAGATCATCATGCCGGGCGGACACCGTTGTGAATGCGGCAACCGGGGCTGTTGGGAACAATATGCCTCGGGCAATGCGCTGGGGCGCGAAGCGAGGATCCTGGCCGCCGCCAACTCGCCGGTGGCCCAGGAACTGCTGGCCGCGGTGGGAGGAAAGCCGGACCGGATCACCGGCGCGATAGTTACCGAACTTGCTCTGGCCGGGGACGCCGCCTGCCGCGAACTCCTCGAAGAAGTGGGCGAGTGGCTTGGCCTGGGACTGGCCAATCTCGCCGCCGCGCTGGACCCGGGTCTCTTTGTGATCGGCGGCGGGCTCTGCTCAGCAGGGGACCTGCTGGTGGAACCGGCGCGCAAAGCCTTCGCCAGGAATCTGACGGGCCGCGGCTTCCGGCCCGCCGCCGGCATCGAACTGGCAGCGCTGGGACCCAGCGCAGGGCTCATCGGAGCAGCGGATCTGTCCCGCGTAAGCAGCCGCACACGCGGCTGAGCCGCGAAGCTGCCGCTGCACGAAACGCTCGGACCACACCGCTGGGTCGATACCCCTGGTCCGGCACCGCTGAGACGGACCGCTCAGACGCGGGCGCCGTCGTCGTTGTCGTCTTTTTCCTGGGGCAGCTTCATGATCAGGTAGACCACGGCCAGGACGAACGCCGACACCATCCCCACTATTGCCAGCAGCGGAGCAGACCGCCAGAACATGGCTGACAGCAGCAGGGCAATCGGCCCGCCCACTGCGCCAAGCCAGGCAAGCATGGTCAGCGGGTCCGTCCCGGACAGGCTTGGCGGTTCCTCCGGGACGAAGTCGCCGCCGTGGTCCTCCACCACATAGTCCCGTGGGCCGTCAGGGCTGCCTTGGAGGTCCGGTCCATCCTGCCCGGCGCCGGCACTCTCGCCGGACCGTGATTGACCGGTGCCGCCGCTTCGGGCTGCGGCCGAACGCTCGGCCGCGGACAACTCCGTGGGAGCCCGGCCGGCAAGGCCCAGGGGATCAAAGTCGCGGAAAGTCGCAGGCCGTCCAGGCGTGTCGGCTGGTGCCAAGGACGGGCCGGGACTTGGGGTGCCGGGTCCTTCAGCATCCGGACTGACCGGATCGACCGGACTGACCGGATCGACCGGAGCGTTCGGCGCAGTCGTGTCGTCCGGGGTACCGCCGTCCGCCGCGCGGCTGTCCTCGGAGGTCGTGTCCTCCAGCCGGGCAACAAGATCGAGCCAGACAGCATCGTCCTGGTTCGCACTCTGGTCCGGCGAGCCGGAATCGGGCCTAGTCACGGGCAGCGCCCTCCTTTGGCTCGCCGGCTGAAGCCCCGGCCAGTACAGTCCGGATGAAGTCCACGGACCCGCCGAAGATTTCCTGGGCGTCGTTATCCAGTGTTGCCACGTGGTAGCTGTTCTCGAGGGTGCTCAACGTCAGGGGAGCGTTGACCAGGCCGCGGCGCAGGGCCACGATGCTCGAGTCTGAGACCACATGGTCCACCGTGGAGCGGAACACCCGGACCGGAGCGGTAACACGGGGGAGCAGCCGGATGGTGTCCTTGAACATTTTGTTCAGTTCATGCGCCGCAGCCACCGGTGTCCGTGGATAGGCCCCCTCGTCCATCCCGGGTTTCAGGATGTCATTCGCGATCGCAGGAGTGCTCTTCAGGACAAGCTTCAGGATGCCGGCCAGCGGGGCGCGGGGATCATCGATGACCAGCCCGGGGTTTACCAGGATCACGCCGGTCACCGGCCTGGTGGCGGCGATCCTCAGCGCAAGTGCTCCGCCCATGCTCAGCCCGGCCGCGAAGACATGGTCGCACTGGGCGTCGAGCTCGAGGAAAGCGTCGTCAAGGGCGGAATGCCACTGCGTCCAGCGGGTCCGGGCCAGCTCCTGCCAGCTGGTGCCGTGGCCCGGCAGCAAGGGCATGCGAACGGCGAAGCCGGCGTCGGCGAATGACTGGGCCCAGGTGCGGAGCCCGTGCGGGCTGCCCGTGAACCCGTGCGAGAGAACCACCCCGACCCGGGCTCCGTCACCGGCGGCCGGGCTGCTGAAGGGGCTGTGGTCCGGAAGGCCGGTCATGAAGTCTCCGAGGTGGGTTGGGCGCCGTTAGCCGTGCGGGCCGGCTCTGGCGAACCGCCGGAGTGGTCTCTGGCCGGTTGGTCGCTGGCTGAATGGTCGAGGAAGAACTGGCTGGAACGGGTGAAAATCTCCGGAGCGTCAAGGTCGAGGGTGGCTACGTGGCCGCTGTGGTGGAGGTCAACCACCTCCACCAGCCGCGGGCCCAGCCGGCGCCGCAGGGTCGAGAGCGAGGTGGGCGGCACCACGGCGTCGGTCCTGGACTTGAAGACCTGCACCGGCGCGTTGATCCGGTGCAGTCCGCGGACCGTTGCGCCGAAGAGCTTCTTGAGCTCATGCACGGCTGCCAGCGGCGTGCGCGAGTAGTCGCCGTCGTCGGTTACTGCCGCGGTCGGCTGTTCCTCCTGGATGGGCAGCGTGGTCCGCTGGAAATACTTGAGGACCCCGATGACGCGGACGCGGCGGTCGTAGAAGCTAAGCCCCGGGTTCACCACCGAAACCCCTGCCACGGGATGCCGGGAAGCCGTCAGCAGTGCGATCGCGCCGCCCATGGACAAGCCGGCCACAAAACAGTGGTCCGTGCGGGCGTTCAGTTCCTGGTAGGCAGCCTCGAAGGATCCGTACCATTCCCGCCAGCCGGAACGTGCAAGCTGCCTCCAGTCAGTCCCGTGGCCCGGGAGGAGGGGAACCGACACGGCAAATCCCTGGGCGGCGAGCTCTTCAGCCCAGGGCATGACGCTGAGCGGGCTGCCCGTGAAGCCATGGCAGATGGCGATCCCGGTCCTGGCGTTAGGTCCGTGGCCGGGGTAGCTGAAAGCGGCAGGCCGGGGCGGTGTGCTGCTTTCTGTCATGACTCCATCGTGTCACTCTTCGGGACAAATCTCACTAGAGTAGGGTTGCATTGAAGTGCCGGCCTGACCCAACGGAGGGCCGGCCGGCAGGCTTCCGGAGAGGTTCGACACGTGTTTTATTGGGTCATGAAAAGGATCTTCCTGGGGCCGGTGCTGCGGCTTCTTTTCCGGCCCTGGGTCAAGGGCCTGGACAACGTTCCGGCGGAGGGCGCGGCCATCATCGCGTCGAACCACCTGTCTTTTTCCGACTCCATTTTTATGCCCCTGATGGTTCCGAGGCCTGTCGTTTTCCTTGCAAAGTCCGAGTACTTCACGGGCACCGGTGTCAAAGGCCGGCTGACGGCAATGTTTTTCAGGCTCACCAACCAGTTGCCCATGGACAGGTCCGGCGGGGCAGCATCCGCGGTTTCACTGAATGCCGGCATGGATGTCCTTACCAGCGGCGGCCTGCTGGGGATCTATCCCGAGGGGACCCGCAGCCCGGATGCGCGCCTGTACCGCGGCAAAGTGGGCGTGGCCAGGCTCGCCCTGCAGGCTGGCGTGCCGGTGATTCCGGTGGCGATGATCGGGACGGACAAGGTCCAGCCCATCGGCAAGCGCCTGCCCAATATCCGGCGGATCGGCATGATTTTTGGGGCGCCGCTGGATTTCAGCCAGTACGCGGACCAGGCCGATGACCGGCTGGTGCAGCGCAAAGTCACGGACGAGATCATGTTCGAACTGATGCGGCTCTCCGGCCAGGAATATGTGGACGAATACGCGGCCGTCGTGAAGCTCCGGCTTGCCGGCGCCGAAACCGCCGGCCCGGAGGGCGAGGACCCGGCCGCCGGTCCGGAGGGCAAGGACCCGGCCGCCGGCCCGGAGGGCAAGGACCCGGCCGCCGGGGCACTGTGACGCCGCTCCCGGGACGCGTGACGGCCGGGTGTTCTGAAGAGTCCGGCGCGCATTAGTCTTAGATAGTGACTGAGCTATCTGCAAAACCTGCCTTTTCGCTGTCCGGTACCGCCCAGAGCGGAGCAGCCAATTATCCTGGCCTTGATGACTGGCGGGATCTTCCGATTTCCCAGCAGCCGAGCTGGCAGGACAAGGACGTTTTCGACGCCTCGGTCCGCGAACTCTCCATGCTCCCGCCGCTGGTTTTCGCCGGCGAAGTAGACGTCCTGCGTGAGCGGCTGGCGGCTGCGGCCCAAGGTAAGGCGTTCCTGCTCCAGGGCGGCGACTGTGCCGAAACGTTCGAAGCCGCCACAGCGGACAAGATCAGCGCCCGCGTCAAGACCATCCTCCAGATGGCAGTGGTGCTCACCTACGGGGCGGCGATGCCCGTCATCAAGATGGGCCGGATGGCCGGGCAGTTCGCCAAGCCCCGCTCCTCCAATGACGAGACCCGCGACGGCGTGACCCTGCCGGCGTACCGCGGCGACATCGTCAACGGGTACGAGTTCACTCCTGAATCCCGTGGCCACGACGCTGCCAGGATGCTCAGGGCGTACCACACCTCGGCCTCCACGCTGAACCTCATCAGGGCCTTCACCCAGGGCGGGTTCGCCGACCTGCGCTCGGTGCACCAGTGGAACAAGGGCTTCACGGAGAACCCCGCCCACGCACGCTACGAGTCCCTGGCCCGTGACATCGACCGCGCCATCAAGTTCATGGCCTCCTGCGGCGCCGACTTCGAAGCGCTCAAGCGGGTGGAATTCTTCGCGAGCCACGAGGCCCTGCTGCTGGACTACGAGCGGGCACTGACGCGCATCGACTCCCGCACTGGTTTCCCTTACGACACCTCCGCGCACTTCCTGTGGATCGGGGAGCGCACCCGCGAGCTCGACCACGCGCACATCGATTTCCTCTCCCGCGTCCGCAACCCCATTGGCGTGAAGCTCGGCCCGTCCACAACCGGGGACGACGCCCTGCGCCTCATCGACAAGCTGGACCCGGAACGCGAACCCGGCCGCCTGACCTTCATCACGCGCATGGGTGCGGGAAACATCCGCGAGAAGCTTCCCGCCGTCGTCGAGAAGGTCACCGCTTCCGGTGCCCAGGTCCTCTGGGTCACGGATCCGATGCACGGCAACACCGTCACGTCGCCCAACGGCTACAAGACGCGCAATTTCGACGACGTCATTGACGAAGTGCGCGGCTTCTTCGAAGTGCACCACGCGCTGGGCACCGTTCCCGGCGGCCTGCACGTGGAGATGACCGGCGACGACGTCGCGGAGTGCCTCGGCGGTGCAGATCCTGTGGACCAGGAATCCTTCCTGGACAAGTACGAGTCGGTCTGCGATCCCCGCCTGAACCACATGCAATCCCTCGAGATGGCCTTCCTTGTGGCCGGAGCACTGGCCAAGCACTGAACGTTTTCGGGGGAGCGCTGCGAGTGGTGTGACCGGCAGCCGCCGGTTACACCACCGTGAGGGTGATGACGGAACCCTCGGGGACCTCCTCGTCCACGGGGTCCTGATCCCGCACCGTGCCGAAGAAACCGCCCAGGATGTTGTTGACCTCGACCTTGAAGCCCAGGGCTTCCAGTCCCTTGCGGGCTTCCGAGGCCTGCTTGCCGACGAAGCTGGGAACCTTGATCATTTTGGGGCCCTTGGAGATGGTCAGCGTGACGGTGCCGCCCTTGGTTAGGGTGCCGCTGGCCGGGGACTGGCTGACCACTGACCCTTCGGGGATTTTGCGGTCGAAAACTTCCTCGGACGCGACGTCGGCCTTCAGCCCGGCAGCTTCGATGGCGTCGACGGCGTCGTTCTCTTCCTTGCCCACAACTGACGGCACGGGAATTGGCTGCGGGCCTTTGGATACCACAAGGTTCACCGGGGTGCCGTGCCGAGCGGGGCTTCCGGCGGCCGGATCCTGGGCGAGCACCACACCGGCGGCCACCGCTTCGTCAAACTTTTCCGTGACATTGCCCAGCGCCATCTCAGCCTGGTTCAGTGCAACCTTCGCCTGGTCCAGTGTTCCGCCCGCCAGCTTCGGCAGCTCGTACAGCTGCGGCCCCTTGGAGACAAACAGCGCCACCGGCTGGAACTTTCTGATCTGGGTCCCCGCTGCGGGTTCGGAGCCCACCACCAGTCCCGAGGGAACGTCGTCGTCGAACACGTCGTTGGTCCGGGACTGAAAGCCCGCCTGGCTCAACAACTGCTGCGCCTGGGCCACCGACTTGTTGGCGACGGCAGGAATAGTGGCGGATGCGCCCGGCCCCATGCCGAAGAACCAGCCGGCCCCGGTGGCAAGCAAGGCGATGATGATGAGGGCCACTACCCAGAGGATGCCCCGGCGGCGAGGGTTTCCCTCCCGCAGGCTCCTGACCGGAGTTGCCGCTGCCCGGGACCTTGCCTTCTCATCCTCCCGGTCAACCTTGCGCTGGGCGCGTTTGCTGAGCGGGAAGGACGCCGGGGCGCCAGACTGGCTCCGAACGTCCTGCCCGTACTGCATGGGCCGCGGGTCTGAGGGGTACAGGTCACCCGGCGGGTACAGTGCATGGGGCGGCTGTGCGGCCTGTGGCGGACGCGACGGCTGCTGTGGCTGCGGCCGGCCGAGGGAGGAGGACAACACGGCGGTGGGATTGTTGGTCCGCGAGATGATCTCGGTGGGGTTGGGCTGCCCGGCCGGGACGGCGGCAGGAGGCCGGAGGTCCAGCTCGGAATTCGTGAGGTTGGTCCGGATATGCCGCAACTCCTGGAGGAGCGCATGGCCATCCACCGGCCGGTTCTCGGGATCGTTGGCGGTGCACCACTGGACGAGTTCATCCATTTCGGCGGCGAGCCCCGGCACCAGGGCCGACGGCGGCCCAACGGTTTCGTTGACGTGCTGATAGGCCACCTGGATGGGGACCTCGCCGTCGTACGGCTGCTGCCCGGTGAGCATCTCGTAGAGCATGATGCCCACCGAGTAGATGTCGCTGCGGGCGTCGGCAGTTTTCCCCAGGACAAGCTCGGGGGAGAGGTAGCCCACGGTGCCGATCAGGGCTCCCGTGCTGGTTGTCGTCGTGACGGCGCGGGCCAACCCGAAGTCGCCGATCTTGATGCGGCCGTCGTCGGCGATAAGGACGTTTTCCGGCTTGACATCGCGATGGATCAGACCGGCCGCATGGGCCTCGCCCAGGCCCTCCACCACGGGATCGATGAGGGCAAGTGCCAGCCGCGGAGGCAGCGCACCCTTGGACCTGATGACGTCGCGCAGGGTGTGGCCCTTGATGTACTCCATCACCAGATAGGCCGTCACGCCGTCGTTGCCCTGGTCCAGCACTCCCACAACGTGCGGGTGGGAAAGTTTCGCGGCGGCTTTCGCCTCCCTACCGAGCCGGTCCAGGAAGGTCTCATCGGTGGCGAGGTGCGGATGGAGGACTTTGAGCGCAACATCCCGTTCCAGCCGGAGATCCGTGGCGAGATAGACGGTGGACATGCCTCCGCGCGCGAGTTTGGAACGGACGGCGTAGCGGTTATCCACCAGCGTTCCAACGAGACGGTCAGACACTTGTTCCTGCACCTTACGATCCTAATCCCGCAACGAAAAGGGTCCGAACCGACGTGCGGTCCGGACCCTTATCGTTATCCGCGGTGCCTGTTTCGACAAGCCCCCGGCGCGTTGCGAAGTCGGCCGGTTAGCCGAAGTTCTTCTGGTGTGCCTTGATGGCACCCACGTACGCCTTCGTGTCGTCGTACAGGCCGTACTTGCTGACTGAGTACTGGCCCTGGTAATATCCGGCAATTGCCGTGTCCAAGTCCTTGCTGGTGGCGATCAGCCGCTTGATGATGGCCACGCCGGCAGTCGCGTTGTCGTAGGGATCCAGCAGGTTCAGCTTCCGCCCTACGAGGTCCGACGCCCACTCGCCGGAGGTGGGGATCACCTGCATGGTGCCGATGGCGTTGGCGGGCGACACCGCACGCTGGTTGAAGCCTGATTCCTGGTACGCGAAGGCGAGGGCCAGGGACGGCTCCACCCCCATCGAACGCGCAGTGTCAGCCACGATGGTGCGCATCTCATCCCGGGACGGCACCGGTGCGGCGTTCAGCAATGCCTTGTTCTGGTTGGCGGAGCTGACCACGGCCTCAGGGTAGGTGAAGCCCAGGAAGGAACTCGGCACCAGTGGGGTCACGGTGGCTGCCGGGGTGGACGACGCCGGCTGGATGGAGCCGCCGGGGATGACCAGTTTGTTGCCCGGGTAGATCACGGTGGTCATGCTCAGCTGGTTGGCTGCCAGGACGTCGGAGAGCTTCACACCGTGCTTCGAGGCGATCGCGGACAGGGTGTCGCCGGCCTTGATGGTGTAGGAACCACCCGGAGCGGCGGCCGGTGCAGGGGCTGCCGGAGCAGCGGCCGGGGCTGCCGGTGCAGCAGCGGGCTGGGGCGCGGGGGCTGCCGCCGCTGCTGCCTCGCCGGATCCAACCCTGATCTTCTGGCCCGGGTAGATGATGGAGCGCATATTCAAGCCGTTCCAGCTGAAGATCTCAGACAGGCCGACGTTGTGCCGGGAGGCGATGGCGCTGAGCGTGTCCCCGGCCTTTACGGTGTAGCTGCCGGCGGAGCTGGCCGGCGCCGACGGGGCGGCTGCCGGGGCGGGGGCCGGAGCCGACCCAGAGAGCTTGATCTTCTGGCCGGGGTAAATGATGGTGTTCGGCTGAAGGTTGTTCAGGGTCAGGACCTCGCCGGTGTTCAGGCCGAACTTCCCGGCGATGGCGCTGATGGTGTCGCCGCGGGCGATCGTGTATTCGGCAGGGGCAGAGGGTTGTGCCGGCATAAACGCCGCCGGAATACTGGAGGAAACTGAGGCGGCCGGGATGAGGGCTGCTTTGACTTCCGCTGCCTGTGCTTTCATGGCGGCCGCAAGCGTTGCCGGGATGGACCGGGCGGGCGCCTCTGCCGCAGCTGGCTGGGCGAGGGCCAAGGACGACAAGACAACCGCAGGAAGTGCCGCTGTGGTGGCAGCAATCATGGGCAGACTCGGCCGGGGTGCCTGCTTTGGCGAGCGGGACGTCGTCATGAAAGGAATCCTCTTCTTTAACTGCCGGGGGACGGGTGATGCGTGTGACTATTGATACTAGTGTTACTTAAGTTGTTACTGTTACAAATGTGATCTATGTGAATCTCTCATGAATTTGGCCATAGCACAAGAAGTTGACAGCGCCCCGTATCTGCCATTCTGCGGAGTGTCGATTCATTCGTCGGAATGCGCGGTAAAGCTGACTAGGCGGCAGGGCTCCGGCCGTGGCAATCTTGATCCGTGAGTAACGTAGAAAGCCTTGTGGGCGAGTGGCTGCCCCTGCCTGATGTCGCGCAGTTGTTGGATGTTTCGATTACGAAAGTCCACAGCCTTATTGATGAACGTGCCCTGGCGGCCCTCCGCGTGGGTGAACGCCGGATTCGGTCAGTCCCGGCCGCGTTCATCCAGGACGGCCAGGTTGTCGACAGCCTGCGGGGAACCATCGTCGTCCTGGCGGATGCCGGCTACTCCGACGAGGACCTCATTGTTTGGCTGTTCACCGCTGACGATTCCCTGCGCGGCCGGCCAATTGATGCCCTGAGGGAAGGTCGAAAAACCGAAATCAGGCGCAGGGCGCAGACTCTCGCCTGGTAGCGCTGCTGGATCCTGGTACAACTGGACCCTGGCGACGCCGGTGTCCAGGCAGTGCCTGTCCCGGCGGCGCCGGAATCAGGCGGCGCGGCTGACGGTGGCTTCGGCCAGCCGTCGCAGGGCCGTCTTGGGCAGTTCGTCGAGTGGGAGTTGTTCCAGAGCTTCGTAGGCGGCCGTGCCGAATTCGTTGATCAGCAGTTCGGTGGCCTGGAGCGCTCCGGATTCTTCAATAATCCGGCGGATCTCGGCTACGTCCTCCTCGCCCAGGTCCGGGCTCCCGAGTCTTGCATCAATAAACGCTGATTCCTGCGCTGACGCTTGTTCCAACGCCAGCGCAATCAACACGGTCCTTTTTCCTTCGCGGAGATCGTCGCCTGCCGGCTTGCCGGTGGTGACGGGGTCGCCGAAGACGCCCAGGACGTCGTCGCGCAGCTGGAACGCCTCGCCCAAAGGCAAGGCGAACGCCGAATAGCCGCGGAGGAGCTCATCCGAGGCCCCCGCCAGTGCACCGCCCAGTGCCAGCGGATGTTCGGTGGAGTACTTCGCCGACTTGAACCGGATGATCGACTGGGCCCGCGTGACAGCCCCTGCCCGGTCCCGCACCGGTCCGGCGACTTCTTCAAGGATGTCCAGGTATTGGCCGGCCATCACTTCTGTGCGCATGAGGTTGAAGATCAGCCTCGCCCTGCTGCCCGAGGCCGCCTGTCCGCCGATATCGGTGAAGGCCTCTTCGCTGAAGGACAGGCACAGGTCGCCGGTCAGGATGGCCGCTGCGTGTCCAAACCGTTCGCTGTCCAGTGCCCAGCCCTGGGCATCGTGCAGCTGGCTGAACCGGCGGTGCACGCTGGGCCCACCCCGGCGGGTGTCCGAACGGTCGATGATGTCGTCATGGATAAGTGCGGCCGCCTGGAACAGCTCCAGCGCCGACCCTGCCGTGACGATCTGCCCGGCCGCAGGCTCGCCGCCGGCGCCCCGCCAACCCCAGTAGCACATGAGGGCGCGGAGCCTTTTGCCGCCGGTCACCAGATTGGAGATGGACCCCATGAGGGGTTCGATGTCGGGGGAAATTCCGGCCACCAGGGCCTGCCGCGTGGTGAGGAAGTCTGTCAGCTCGCCGGCAACGGCGGCTACGAAGGCGGTCTGTTCAAGTCTCAGCTGCTCCGAAACCGTCACTTGGCTGACTCAACTGCCGCGTTGGCGCCGATGGTGAAGGTGGAAACGCCGGCCGCCTCGACCACCGCAATGTTGACAGTCTCGTTGTCGTTTCGGACGAAATCCTTGGACGCCACCGCTCCGACTGCGTCGCCGGGCACGGCTTTGAACCCCTGGCCCTCGAGGTGCTTTGTATAGAAGTCCACGACGGCGGCGGTGGGGGCTGTGATGCTGGCAACGAGCGCCGCGGTGGCAGGCTGTTTGGCCTTATCCAAACTGCTGGAAATTACCGTGGCGCCAGGCATCACCGGTATCAGCGATTCGGGGAATCCTGCCACGATCTTTCCCACCGTGGCAGACGTTCCGGGCGATGCCGTCGGGCTCGCCGACGCCGTGACGCTGGACGGGCCGGGGGTGGGTGAGGACGTGCCTGCTGAGGATGAGGCGGCCACGTCGGGCGCCGCGGGACTGCAGGCGGCAAGGGCCAGCATTGCGCCGGCGGCGAGGGCCGCTAATCCTGTTGGCTTAAGATTCTTCGTGACCGTCACAGGGACTTTCCTCCTGGGGTTGATGCCGGGCTCAGCCTCCAGTTTAGTCAGTACCAACAGATAGAATTGCCCTTGTGGGGCCTGAGCGGAACAACCAGTACAACGAAGCGGGTCTTCGCGAGCTCCGGCGCAACTGCATCATGCACGTGGACATGGACGCATTTTTCGTCTCCGTGGAGCTGCGCACCCGTCCGGAACTCCGTGGAAAGCCAGTGATCGTGGGGTTCCCGGCAGACCGGTCAGTGGTCCTGTCAGCCTCGTATGAAGCCCGGGCCTTCGGCGTGAAGTCCGCCATGCCCATGGTGGTCGCCGCGCGGATGTGCCCCCAGGCCGTCATTATTGAGCCGCGCCACAAGCTGTACTACGAGGTCTCCGCGCAGCTGATGGAAATCTTCGAGTCCATCACGGACCTCGTGGAGCCTCTCAGCGTTGATGAAGCGTTCCTTGATGTGGGAGGGGCCATCCGGCGGCTGGGTCCCCCGCGCGAAATTGGTGAATTGATCCGCCGCCGGGTTGCTGCCGAGTTGGGCATCACCGCGTCCGTTGGAATCGCGGCCAGCAAATTCGTGGCAAAGATCGCCTCCACGCGCTGCAAGCCGGACGGGCTGCTGCTCATCGGGCCGGACGAGACGGTACCCTACCTGCACAGCCTGCCCGTGGGGGCCCTGTGGGGAATCGGTGCCAAGACCGCGGACGTGCTGGCCCGGATGGGCATCCGGACCGTGGCGGATGTGGCCGCCACCCCTGTGAATTCCCTGAAGAAGGTGCTCGGTGCCACCGGTGAGCACGTCTACCGGCTGTCGTGGGGGATCGACCCGCGTCCGGTGACCCCTGTGCGGCTGGAAAAGAGCATCGGTGCAGAGGAGACCTTCGCGGTGGACACCGGCGACGATGCCATCATCAGCCGCGAGTTGTTGAGGCTGGCCCATCGCACTGCCGGCCGGTTGCGAAGTTCGGGAACGGTGGCCCGGACCGTGGCGTTGAAGCTCCGCTATGCGGATTTCTCCACCATTACCCGGAGCCGCACAGTACACACGCCGGTGGACAGCGCGCAGTTGATCCACGGGGTGGCGCTCCAGCTCCTGGAAACCCTGGGGCCGCGTCCCATGACCGTCCGGCTGGTCGGCATCCGGGCGGAGCAGCTGGAAGAGGCCGCCCAAACGTCCCTTCAGTTGAGCTTTGACCGCAGGGATGACAACTGGCGCGCGGCAGAACAGGTACTGGACCAGGTCAGCCGGAAGTTCGGAAACAAATCCGTCCTACCGGCCAGTCTGCTGGATCCCGGCAGCGGGCGCTAAGAAGCATTTCAGTTCCGGTTCATGGCGGGCCAGGAGGGCGTTGGCCGTCTTTCAGAACAGGCTCCGACAAACTATCCTTATATGTACATAGTTTTCAGTTACTGCCGGACTTCTTGGACGTACTGCCGTTCCAATCACCCACATGCCGGTGTTCGCAATCCGCCACTGTTGGCGGGGCGGGAACCTCCCGGGCATGCGGGTCGTTATTGGGGCAGGAGTACGGGATGGGATCAGCCCGGACGTTGGCCTACATAAGGAGGTCGTGATGCCGCTCTCGGAGCACGAACAGAAGCTGCTCGAGCAGCTGGAGAAGCAGCTGCACGAGGACGATCCGAAGTTCGCGAATTCCATGGGATCGGATCCTGGACGTACCTGGTCCACCCGGCACCTTGTCATCGGTGTCCTTTGCGCTTTGGCGGGCATCGCTTTGCTACTGGTCGGCGTCACCACCCAGATGATCATTGTTGGCGTCCTCGGCTTCGTCGTTATGGGCGGTGGTGTCTACTTCGCCACCATGCGCAATGCGTCCGGCGCCAAGGGTGGCTCCGCTTCCGGTCCGGGGAAGTCCGGAAAGCCCCGGAGTACCTTCATGTCCAGCCTTGAGGAGCGCTGGGACGAGCGTCGCCGCGACGACTCCTAAGGCCCGGCCTGCGCTGATTGCACGGTTCTTTGTGTTGAATTGCCCGCCGCGCTGATTGCCGTCCTTTTCACTCCACTTCCCACCCCTCCACTTTTCTCCCCCTGGCTCCCGTTGCTGAGTGGGACCGCTGCAGAAGACCCGCCCCGGCGGGTCTTCTGCGTTTAACCGCCTAGCAGCCCCAAGTAGGTAGCAGTAAGTGTCGTTTTGGGCGCTCAAAACGACACCTACTGCTACCTAGTTGGGAATTCGTGGTGGCGGCAGCGGCACAGTTGGGAAATGAGCGACGGCGGCCGGGGACTCCGGAGGGGAGCGCACGACGGCGCGTGCGCACCGCCGTCGGGCCCTCCGGTCCGGGGAGGCCCACTTGACTCCCCCGGCCCTCCACTCTCACCCACCACGCGCTTCCGCGCCATGTGGCGGAAAAGATCACCCAAAGGGGGTCGCTGAGGGCCATTTTGCATTGACTGTGGGGGAAAGTGGAGTAATGTGGAGGACATAAGAGGGTAGTTGCAACATTAGGGGATGTGCAGTTCCTGACGGCAGACGGGCGGTGGGCCAGTGTTTCTGGGCACGCACTCGCCACGACTGGACGAAAAGGGCCGAATTATCCTCCCCGCAAAGTTCCGCGAGGAACTTGCCGCCGGGCTGGTTCTCACAAGGGGCCAGGAGCGTTGTATCTACGTCTTCAGTGAGCAGGAATTTGCGAGGGTTCACGAGCAAATGCGGGAGGCGCCCATCTCCTCCAAGCAGGCTCGGGACTACATTCGTGTCTTTCTCTCTGGAGCCTCGGACGAGGTACCTGACAAGCAGGGGCGCGTGACCATTCCGGCGGCGCTCCGGGAGTACGCAGGCCTCGGCAGGGAACTGGCTGTCATCGGCGCAGGAACCCGCGCCGAGATCTGGGACGCCCAGGCCTGGAACGAGTACCTGGCAGAGAAGGAAACCGCCTTCTCTGAAACCGACGACGCCATTCCGGGGATTCTGTAATCACCTGAACGGCACCGAAGACCCGCTTCTTGAACGAGATCTCCAGCCGCCCATCTGTCAGTCCACCTGGCTCACTTCCCCGGAGCCAGGCGGTCGGGCCGATAGGCGCGGATGGGGATCTGGCTCAAGAAGCACCCCGGATACCCGCCGAATGAAAGGACGAAGGCATGAATGACCACCCGAAGCCGACGTCCGAACGCCATGTGCCGGTCCTCAAGGACCGGTGCATCAATTTGTTGGCACCAGGTTTCGAGGCGGCGCGCCTCCGGGGCGAAACACCTATCGCCATAGATGCGACGCTCGGCATGGGCGGCCATTCCGAAGCCATGCTGGAGCGCTTCCCGGACCTTCACCTGATTGGGATCGACCGCGACGAAGAGGCGCTGGCATTGGCAGGGGAGCGGCTGGCCCGTTTCGCTGACCGCACGGACCTTGTGCACGCTGTGTACGACGAAATTGCCGAGGTTCTCGAGGACCTGGGGGTTAAGGAGGTCCACGGCATCCTCATGGACCTGGGGGTCTCGTCCCTTCAGCTGGACGAGCGCGAACGTGGTTTCGCCTACTCCTTTGACGCGCCGCTGGACATGCGGATGGACACCAGCCGCGGTCAGACAGCGGCGGACGTGGTCAACAACTACAGCGAAGAGGACCTCGTTCGGATCATCCGGAAATGGGGCGAGGAGAAATTCGCCGGCCGGATCGCCAACAGGATCGTCGCAGCAAGGGCCGTCAAACCGATCACCACAACCGGGGAGCTGGTGGAACAGATCCGTTCGGTGGTTCCCGCCGCCGCCGCCAAATCCGGCGGCCACCCGGCCAAGCGGACTTTCCAGGCTCTCCGGATCGAAGTCAACGAGGAACTGGACGTGCTGGAACGCGCGGTTCCCGCGGCCGTGAAAGCCACAGCACTGGGCGGACGCATCGTGGTGATGTCGTACCACTCCCTCGAGGACAAGATCGTCAAGTCGGTTTTCCAGGCCGGCTCCAAATCCTCAGCACCGCTTGGATTCCCGGTGGAACTGGAAGAACACAAGGCAGCCCTGAAAACCCTGACCAAGGGCACCGAGGTACCCACCGCCGTCGAAATCGCCGAAAACCCCCGCGCAGCCTCCGCCAGGTTGCGCGCAGTGGAACGCATCAGAGCCAGGAGAGAAGCATGAGCACCGCCGCCGTCAAGAAGTTTCCGGTCCTCTCCGGCAGCAGCGCGCCCGCTATCAAGGCCCTGCCTGCCGGTCCGGGCCGGAAGGAACGCACACCGTTGTCCGTGGTGCGCTCAGCACCGAAGAAGCGCCGGGCCCCGTTTGTCGTGATGTGTTTCGCCCTGCTCGCCGTGGCCCTGGTGGCGGTGCTGGTCCTCAATATTTCGGTGTCCACCTCCCAGTACCAGCTGGTGGAACTGAGGAGCAAGCAGAGCACCCTCACGAAAGAGAACCAGGATCTGACACAGCAGCTCCAGAACTTCGAAGCTCCCCAGAACCTTGCTGCCAAGGCGGCAGAGTTGGGAATGGTGGCTTCCACTGTTAAAGGCCAGATCGACCTTTCCACCCTCACCGTCACGGGCAAGGCAACACCGGCCGTGAAGGGCGGCGCTGCTGGAGCCGTTATCCCGGCTCCAGCCATCGCCGGGGTGCTGACAGTGGTTCCGCCGGTAACAGCCTCCGAGCCGTCAGCGAGCCGCAAGCCGGCCAGCGAAGGTCCTGCGCCGGCAGCGGCGGTGCCGGCTCCGGCTGACGCGCCCGCCGCAGCACCGGTAGCGGTACCGGCACCCCCGGCTCCCGCCGTCGAGCTCCACGGCGGTTCCGTCCCGGCGCCGGAACAAAAGGTGCCGGGGCAGTAACTGACGGCCGCTGAAAAGCAAGCGGTCACGCAGAACGGCCAGGCGCCCAGCCCGGCTCCACAGCAGGCAACAAGGCGAGCAGCAAGGGATTACGGTGGCGCAGAGGACCGGCAACGCAAGAGGCGTCAAAGTGCCAAACGCTACCAAGCGATTGCGCCTCGGCCTGGGCATCATGCTGACACTGCTGTTGGTCGTCGGCGGCAAGCTTTTTATGGTCCAGGGCCTGGACGTCGGCGGGATGGCTGCGGCTGCCCTTGACTACCGCATGCGCGAAACTACCCTTCCGGCCGAGCGCGGCAGCATCCTGGACTCCAACGGCACAGTCCTGGCCAACAGCGTCATCCGGTACAACGTGGTGGTGGACCAGACCGTCAATACAAAAACCGAGAGCTTTAAACGCTTCGAAAAAGTTGATGGCAAGGACAAGCTGGTGGACGTCAGCCGGGAGCAGGGCCTGAAGGAACTGGCCTTGGTCTTAGGCATGAGCCAGGATGCCATCCGCGAAGCTGTCACCGGCGAACAGCGGTACTACATCGTGGCGAAGGACCTCAAGCCGGACGTCGAGCTCAGGGTCTCGAAACTGAGCATCCCCGGAGTAGACACAGTGGGCGTCAGTAAGCGGGTCTACCCGAACGGATCCGTTGCCGGCGGGATCATCGGTTTCCTCCAGGACGGCAACACCGGCCAGGCCGGTATTGAGCAGACCCAGGACGGGCTGCTGCGCGGAGAAGACGGCAAACGGCTCTTCGAAATCGGGGCCGACGGCCTCAGGATCCCCGTCGGCGTGGATGAACTGACACCCCCGCAGGACGGCAAGGACGTCAAGCTCACCCTCAACTCGGATCTTCAATACTTCGCCCAGCAGGCCATCCAAAGCCAGAGCGACAAACTTGGTGCGGAGTGGGGCAGCATCGTGGTCATGGATACCAAGACGGGCAACATCGTGGCCATGGCGGACACCAACTCCCCTGACCCGAACGACCCCGGCAGGGTGGCGGCCAAGGACAGGGGCGTCCGATCGGTGACAGCAGCCTACGAGCCGGGCTCGGTGCAAAAGATGATCACGGCATCGGCGCTCATCGACGAAGGAAAATCCAGCCCGCTGGACACCTTCACGCTGCCGCCCTCGTACACGATCGACGGGCAGACCTTCACGGACGCCTTTACCCACGGCACCGAGGAACGCACGCTCGCCGGCATTCTGGGTTACTCCATGAACACCGGAACCGTTGCGGCCGGCTCCCGGCTCAGCAAGGAGCAACGCTACGACTGGCTGCGGAAGTTCGGCATCGGCGAGGCGCCGGACATCGGACTGCCTGCCACGGCGTCCGGCATCCTTGCGCCAGCGGACCAGTGGGACAGCCGCCAGCAGTACACGGTGCTGTTCGGCCAGGGCGTCTCCCAGTCCACGCTGCAGACGGTCCGCGCCTTCCAGACCATCGCCAACAACGGCGTAATGCTCCAGCCCCGCCTGATCGACTCCTACGTTTCAGCGGACGGCACCGAGGAAAAGGTGGCCCCGCAGCCGCCACGGCAGGTGGTGTCTGACAGCACCGCGCAGCAGGTACAGGACATCCTGGAAAGTGCGGTCACCGAAGGCCAGATCAAGGACGCAGCCATCGACGGTTACCGCGTGGGAGCCAAGACCGGAACGTCCGAGTCCCCGTGCGACGACGGCAAGTCCGGCTACTGCGGCTACACGGCCTCCATGGTGGGGATGGCGCCGATGGACGATCCGCGGTTTATTGTGGAGGTGGTCCTGCAGCGTCCCAAGGGCAGCATCTACGGCATCACCAATGGTCCGGTCTTCCGGTCGGTCATGAGCCAGGCACTGCGCACCTACAACGTACAGCCCTCCACGGGCGAACCGGCCCGGCTGCCGCAGTACGCCAAGTAACGTCAGGCAGCAGCACCTACACCGCCCGCGGGGCTTTTTCGCGCGGGCATGATCCACTAGCACCATCGGAGATTCCCTTGTCAGAGCAGTACGCACCCGGCAGTCATACCGCGCCTGCGGAGGAACCCGCAGCTGCCCGGTTCAGGCCGACAGCCGTTGCCGCGGTCCGCCTGGCCAGCATCGGGGAAGCCATCGGCGTGCAGGTTCCGGGTGTCTCGGCCGCCGTGGGTGTCACGGGGATCTCGCTCAACTCACGCACCGTCGAATCCGGGGATCTGTACGTGGCCCTGCCGGGCGCTTCCCGCCACGGAGCTGACTTTGTCACCCAGGCCGTCGGGAGGGGAGCAGTGGCGGTCCTTACGGACGACGCCGGGGCGCGCCTGCTTGCGTTGGCGGCGGAGGCTGCGGTCCCTGTACTCGTGGTGGACGGTCCGCGCAACGTGGTGGGTCCGCTGTCCGCCATGATCTACCAGAGCCAGCCCGCCGCCGGCCACCCTCCGCACCTGTTCGGGGTAACCGGTACAAACGGCAAGACCACCACTACGTACTTCATCAATGCCCTCCTGCGTGCCCTGGGGCGACGGACCGGCCTGATCGGAACCATCGAAATCCTCGCCGGTGGAGACCCCATTCCCAGCCTTCTGACCACGCCCGAGTCAACGGATGTGCACGGCCTGCTGGCTCTCATGCGGGAGCGGGGCCTGGACGCAGCTTCCATGGAAGTGTCCTCCCACGCCGTCTCCTACCAGCGCGTCGACGGAGTGGTTTTCGACGTCGCCGGGTTCACGAACCTGACCCAGGACCACCTGGACCTGCACGGCACCATGGACGAGTACTTTGCCACCAAGGCCGAGCTGTTCACGCCCCGCCGCGCCCGGGCAGCCGTAGTGATGGTCGACGACGAATGGGGCCGCAAGCTTGCTGCTGCGGCCCGGATCCCGGTCACCACAGTCGCGGCCATGCCGGAGAGCGGTTCGGCGGACTGGACCGTCACCGCGACCGCGGCGCGCGGGTTGGGTACCGGGTTCACCCTCAGCGGGCCGGACGGCGCCCGGCTGCAGGTCCACACCGGCCTGCCCGGGGCATTCAACGTCGCCAACGCGGCGCTGGCCACCGTGATGGTCCTGGCCGGGGGAGTGGACGCCGCCGCCGTCCAGGCCGCCCTGGCACACCATGACCCCTTTACCGTGGCGGTACCAGGCCGCATGCAACTCGTCTCGGAGGAGCCGGCCGCCGTCGTGGATTTTGCCCACAACACCGACGCACTGGCCCGTGCCCTTGAGGCTGTCCGGTCGCCGCTTCCCGGTTCCCGGGTCATTGTCGTTTTCGGTGCAACCGGACAGCGGGACCAGGGCAAGCGACCGGCCATGGGAGCCATCGCGGCCCAGCTCGCCGACGTGGTGATCGTCACCGATGACGACCCCCATGACGAGGACGCAGCAGCCATCCGCGCGGACGTGCTCGCGGGTGCCCGGACCGCCCAGGAACAGGGAGCCCTTGAGTGCGTCATCGAGGAAATCCATCCCCGTGACGCCGCCATCAAACGTGCCGTTGAGCTGGCCCGACGTCAGGACACCATCCTCGTGGCCGGCCGCGGACACGAGGTCTGGCAAGAGGTCAAAGGTGTCAACCTTGCCCTCGATGACCGGGTGGAACTCCGGAACGCCTTGACAGCCAGGGGATTCACCGTTCTCCAAGACGACCGGATAGAGTCCTAGACCGAGATGATTGCACTTACTGCGGCGGAAATCGCCGAAATCACAAACGGCCGCCTGGACGCCGATCCGGGGATCACCCCGAGTTCGGTGGTCACCGATTCGCGCGATGCCACGCCCGGGACGCTCTACGTCGCGAAACCCGGCGAGCACGCGGACGGGCACGACTTCGTCGCAGCCGCCTTCAGCCAAGGTGCCGTGCTGGTTCTCGCGGAGCGGCCCGTCACAGGGCCCGACGGCGTGAACTATCCCGCAGTCCTGGTCCAGGACGCGGTGTTGGCCATGGGCGCGCTGGCCGCCGAAGCCGTCCGCCGCATCCGTGCGGCCCGTGCTTCGGCCGGCGAAACCCTCACCGTCGTCGGTATCACGGGCTCAGCAGGAAAGACCACCACGAAGGACCTCCTGGCCGGGATCCTCACAAAGCAGGGCAACACCGTCGCGCCTCAAGGCTCCTACAACGGCGAGGTCGGCGTGCCACTCACCGTCTTCCGGGCCGACACCGGGACCCGGTACCTGGTCATCGAAATGGGTGCCACGGGCATCGGGCACATCCGCTACCTCGCCGACATGGTCAAGCCCGACATCGGCGTAGTCCTGGGCGTCGGCACAGCCCACGCGGGGGAATTCGGCGGCGTCGAAAACATCGTGCTTGCCAAGGGCGAACTCGTCGAGGCACTCGCGCCCACCGGCACCGCCATCCTTAACCTCGACGACGACCGGGTCGCGGGCATGCGGCCCCGCACCGTCGCCGCCGTGCTGGGCTTCTCCGCCGAGAACCGCCCCGAAGCGGCCGTGCGGGCTGTTGACCCGGACACGAACGCCTTCGGGAACCCGGAATTCGACCTTCTCCTGCCCGGCAGTGAAGCCGGCCTCCACGTGAGCAGCGGACTGATTGGTGCCCATCACACGGGAAACCTCCTGGCGGCAGCAGCGGCAGCGCATGCAGCAGGTGTGCCGGGCACAGACATCGCAGCTTCCCTCAGCACCCAGACGGCGGCCAGCCGCTGGCGGATGGAACGCACCGAACGCGCGGACGGCGTCACGGTCATCAATGACGCCTACAACGCGAACCCCGAGTCCATGCGCGCCGCCCTGCGCACCTTGGCCGACCTGGGCCGCGGACGCCGCACCTGGGCCGTGCTGGGAGCCATGCTTGAGCTGGGCCCGGATTCCATCCGCGAACACACCGCCGTGGGAACCCAAGTGGTGCGCCTGAACATTTCGCGGCTGGTGGTTGTCGGCCGCGAGGCGCGGGCCCTGTACGTTTCCGCCGTCCAGGAAGGCTCCTGGGGTGACGAATGCGTGTTCGCTGAGACAATCGAGGACGCCCATTCGCTCCTCGACGCCGAACTCGAACCCGGTGACCTGGTGCTCTTCAAGTCCTCCAACAGCGTGGGGCTTCGGCACCTGGGCGATCGGATAGCCTTACCACCACAAACCACGGAACCTGCCGAAGAAAGGAGCGAGCTGCTGTGATCGCACTATTGATCGGCGCGGGACTTGCCCTGCTGTTCGCCCTGGTGGGAACCCCCCTGTTTATCCGCCTGCTCGTCCGCAAAAGCTACGGACAGTTCATCCGCGATGACGGACCCACATCGCACCACACCAAACGCGGCACGCCCACCATGGGCGGAACCGTGGTGGTGGGAGCAGTCCTGCTCAGCTACGGGCTGACCCACCTGATCATGTGGTTGATGAACCCGGCGTCCGCCGGCCCATCAGCCTCGGCCCTGATCCTGCTGTTCCTCATGGTCGGCATGGGCCTGGTGGGCTTCCTCGACGACTTCATCAAGATCTCGCGCCAGCGCAGCCTGGGCCTGGATGCGAAGGCCAAACTCATCCTCCAGGCGGCGGTAGGCATCGCCTTCGCCGTCCTCGCCCTGAACTTTCCCGACCCCGACGGCCTCACGCCGGCGTCGACGAAAATCTCCCTGGTCCGCGACATTCCCTGGCTGGACCTGGCCTTCGGCGGGACAGTTGTCGGCGCCATTCTGTTTGTCCTTTGGTCCAACCTGATCGTCACGGCAGCAACCAACGGCGTGAACCTCACGGACGGCCTGGACGGGCTCGCTGCCGGAGCCTCCGTCATGGTCTTCGGCGCCTACACCCTCATGGGAATCTGGCAGAACAACCAGGCCTGCGGATCACCACGCCAGGCCGGCAGTGGCTGCTATACGGTCCGGGACCCGCTGGACCTGGCGCTCCTGGCGGCCATCCTGAGTGCAGCCCTGGTGGGCTTCCTGTGGTGGAACACCTCGCCCGCCAAGATCTTCATGGGCGACACCGGGTCCCTTGCCATCGGCGGTGCCATTGCCGGCTTCGCCATCCTGTCCCGCACTGAACTCCTCCTGGGCATCGTGGGCGGCCTGTTCGTCCTGATTACCCTCTCAGTGATCATCCAGGTGGGCTATTTCAAGATCACCGGCGGTAAACGCGTCTTCAAGATGGCGCCGCTGCAACACCACTTCGAGCTCAAAGGCTGGGCCGAAGTGACAGTAGTTGTCCGCTTCTGGATCCTGGGCGGGCTGTTCGTAGCCGTGGGCCTGGGTGTCTTCTACGCTGAATGGGTTGTGCTCCTGTGACTGTTTCTCCACGCCTCCAGAGCCTTGTCACCTGGGACTCCGACTGGGCGGGCCTGCGCGTTGTGGTCACCGGGATCGGGGTGTCGGGGTTTGCCGCCGCAGACACCCTCATCGAACTCGGGGCCCGCGTGGTGGTGGTCGACGCCGCCACCACGGACACAGCCAGGGCTCAGGCCGACACCCTGAAGATTGTCGGCGCCGTGGACGTGTTCCTCGGCGAAGAGGCCGTCAGCAGGGTCCCGAAGGTGGATGGCAGCTTCCCCGACCTCATCGTCACCTCGCCGGGCTGGCGTCCCGACCAGGCGCTCCTCGCCGCCGCTGCGCGCGCGCACATCCCGGTGTGGGGCGACGTCGAACTCGCCTGGCGGCTGCGCGTCCGGGAAGGGCACAAGACCGCTGACTGGCTGACCATCACCGGCACCAACGGCAAGACCACCACGGTTGGGCTGACGGCGTCGATGCTGCAGGCCGCGGGACTGAAAGCGATCGCCGTGGGCAACGTGGGCACACCCATCCTGGATGCCCTCCGCGACCCCGTTGAGTACGACGTGTTCGCGGTTGAACTGTCCAGCTTCCAGCTGCACTGGGCCGGGTCCCTGTCGCCCGTCGCCAGTGTGTGCCTCAACGTGGCCGAAGACCACGTTGACTGGCACGGCTCCTACAACTCGTACCTCGCCGATAAGGCAAAGGTCTATGCGCGGACCCAAAAGGCCTGCATCTTCAACGCCGAACAGATCGAAACCGAACGGATGGTGGAGGACGCCGACGTTGTTGAGGGCTGCCGGGCCGTCGGCTTCACCACCCTCACGCCGGCCATCAGCATGCTTGGCGTGGTGGAAGGCCTCCTGGTGGACCGCGCCTTCATTGAGCAGCGCAAGGACAGTGCCGCCGAGCTGGCCTCGATGGCGGACCTGGGGCAGTTTGCCCCCCGCCACATGGTGGCCAACGCCCTCGCGGCGGCCGCCCTGGTCCGCGCATATGGAGTGGACGCGCAGGCTGTGCGCCGGGGCATCCAGGATTACGTGCCGGGCAACCACCGCATCCAGACAGTCGCCCGCCAGAACGGTGTTCTCTGGGTGAATGACTCCAAGGCCACCAACCCCCACGCCGCAGCAGCATCGCTGGCTGCCTTTGAAAACGTCATCTGGATCGCCGGTGGACTGTCCAAGGGTGTCAGCTATGACGACCTGGTCCGGGACCAGGCGGCACGGCTCAAGGCAGTGGTGCTCATCGGCGCCGACACCGCTCCGCTGGCCGAGGCCCTGCAGCGACACGCGCCGGATGTCCCCGTGATCACCACTGAGGCGGGCGACACTGAAAACATGCAGACTGCCGTAACGGGCGGAGCCATCGCGGGCGACTCTCCGGTTTCAGGGGAGGCCGTGATGTCCCGGGCCGTTGCGTCAGCGGCGCAGCTGGCCGTATCAGGTGACACCGTACTGATGGCACCGGCAGCTGCTTCCATGGATCAGTTCTCTTCCTATGCTCACCGCGGCAACGCCTTTATCGACGCTGTCCGCGAGCTGGTGGAAGGGCAGGCCCAGACCGGCGAGGAGTAACAATGGTCAGCACGCCCACCCGGCCGAAGGCTTCACAGCCGCGCGCCGGGAAACCTGAGTCGCCCAAGGCTTCCACGCCCGCGGCACCCAGGCCCACGGTGGCCAGACCTGCCGCGTCCAGGCCCGGCGCCTCCGGTCCCGGCGCCTCCGGTCCCGGCGCCTCCGGTGCGCCGGGGGCCCGGCCCAACCTGCCCGCCCGGATCAGGGGCTGGTACCGGGGCTTCTGGTCCGCCCTGGAAGGAAACGGGACGTCCCGGAACGGCTCCACGTACTACCTCATCCTGGGGTCCACGCTGGCGCTCACGGCCATCGGCATCATGATGGTGCTCTCGGCTTCCAGCGTTGAATCCATCGCCGCCGGAAAATCGCCGTACGGTGACGCCCTCAAACAGGGGATGTTCGCCGCGATCGGCATCTTCGTGATGTTCGTCCTCTCGCGCATCAACGTGGTCTGGCTCAAGCGCCTGGCCTGGCCGGTACTGGGCGCGGCCCTGGTCCTCCTGGCGCTGGTCCAGTTGGTCGGTGACGAAGTCAACGGAAACAAGAACTGGATCGACCTGGGCGGTATCACCTTCCAGCCGTCCGAGGCGTCCAAGCTTGCCCTGGCGCTGTGGATGGCCACGGTACTTGCCAGGAAAGGGAAGCTCCTTCGGCGTTGGCAACACGTGCTGATCCCCGCCGTGCCGGCGGCAGGATTGGTGATCGGCCTGGTGCTGTTGGGCAATGACCTCGGCACGGCCATGATCATCATGATGATCACGGCTGCGGCGTTGTTCTTTGCCGGCGTGCCGCTTTACCTCTTCGGATTCGCGGCCGTGGCGGCCGCAGCGGGAACGGCCGTTATGGCCATCACCAGCTCCAACCGGATGTGCCGCATCACCTCCTGGTGGACCGGGCAGTCCTGCGCCGACGGCATCGATGCCAACTACCAGGCCACCAACGGGCTTTACGGCCTCGCATCCGGCGGCTGGTTCGGCGTGGGCCTTGGCCAAAGCAGGCAGAAGTACAGCTGGATTCCGGAAGCCCACAACGACTTCATTTTCGCCATCATCGGCGAGGAACTCGGCCTGGTTGGCACCGTCGTCGTACTTGTCCTTTTTGCCATCCTCGGAGCCGCCATCTACCGAGTGGTGGTGGCGCAGGAGGACATGTTCCACCGCGTCCTGGCCGGCACCATCATGGTGTGGCTGCTGGGGCAGGCTACTGTCAACATGGCCGTGGTGACGGGCCTGATGCCCGTCATTGGCGTGCCCCTGCCGTTCATTTCGTATGGCGGCTCGGCATTGCTGATGTCCCTGTGCGCCGTGGGGGTGGTGTTGTCGCTGGCCCGCGAACAGATGGCGCCGGCCATCCGGCCCAAGAGAATGCTGAAGTTCGGCACCAAAAAGGCCGGGAAAACCACCCGCACCAAGACCGCAAGAAAGCGTACCTAGCACCAGATGACTTCCCAGAACCTGTCCATTGTCCTCGCGGGCGGCGGAACCGCCGGCCACATCAGCCCGCTCCTGGCCATTGCGGCTGCCCTCCGGTCCGCAGCTCCGGGGTCCAGGCTGCTCGCCGTGGGCACGCCGGCAGGCATGGAAACCCGGCTGGTGCCCGCTGCGGGCGTCGAGCTGGCCACCATCGACCGCGTTCCGTTTCCCCGTAAACCTTCGCTGGACCTCCTGAAGTTGCCCGGCCGGCTGGCCGGGGCGGTGCGGCAGTCGGGCCGCATCCTGGACGAAGCTTCGGCTGACGTCCTGGTAGGCGTGGGCGGCTACGTGTGCACGCCGCTGTACCTCGCCGCACGCCGCCGGGGGATCCCGATCGTGATCCATGAAGCCAACACCAGGCCGGGCCTGGCCAACCGCGTGGGTTCCTTCCTGACCCGTCACGTGGCCACCGCCTTTGACACCACCCGCCTGAGGCACGCGCGCCACGTGGGCATGCCCATGCGGACCGAAATTTCCGGCCTCGACCGGGATGCCGCCCGTGGAACTGCTCGTGAAGCGCTGGGGCTGGATGCGCAGAAGCCCACGCTGATTGTGACGGGCGGGTCCTCCGGCGCCCAGAGCATCAACGACGCAGTTGCGGCTGCGGTGCAGGAGCTGGGCGCCGCCGGGATCCAGACCCTCCACATCACCGGGCGCGGCAAGACGGTCAAAGGGCCCGACGGCAGCCCGCTCACCGCTGACGGGTACAGGCAGGTTGAGTACGTGGACGGCATGGAACTCGTGTATGCGGCCGCTGACCTGCTGCTGGCGCGGTCCGGTGCCGCCACAGTCTGCGAAGTGGCAGCGGTCGGAGTTCCGGCTGTTTTTGTCCCGCTCCCCATCGGCAACGGCGAGCAGGCCCTCAACGCGGCAGGACTGGTCGAAACCGGTGGCGCCCTCCTGGTCCCGGACAAGGACTTCACCGCGCAGTGGATAACGGGCGAACTCATCCCGCTGGCCACCGACTCCGGCCGGCTGGCCACGATGGCTGCGAAGTCCCGCAAACTTGGCATCAGAAACGCCGACCAGCGCATGGCTGGTCTTGTCCTGGAAGCGGTATCCGCATGACCCCCGCAGGCATCCGCAGCCAGGAGTCCCTGGGCCGCGTCCACTTCATCGGGATCGGCGGCGTCGGAATGTCCGCCGTGGCCCGCATCATGGTGGCCCGCGGTGCCACCGTCAGCGGCTCAGACGCCAAGGACCTGCCGGTCATGGCGGAGCTGGCTGCCGCCGGAGCCCGGATCGCCGTCGGCTACGGCGCGGCCAACCTGGGCGACGCCCAGACCGTGGTGGCGGGTTCGGCCATCCGTGCTGACAACCCCGAACTGGTGGCCGCGCGTGCTGCCGGCCTGCCCGTACTCCATCGGTCCGAGGCGCTGGCAGCCACCATGGGGGATGACATTGTGGTGACCGTCGCGGGAACCCACGGAAAGTCCACCACCACCTCCATGATTGCGGTCCTGCTCCAGGGAGCCGGGCTGGACCCGTCGTTTGCCATCGGTGCCAACGTGCCTGCCTTGGGAGTCAACGCAGCCCACGGCTCCGCCGGAATTTTTGTGGCCGAAGCGGACGAATCCGACGGTTCGTTCCTGAACTACCGGCCCAGGATTGCCGTGGTCACCAACGTCGAGCCCGACCACTTGGACTACTACGGCACGGCGGAAGCTGTGTACGAGTCCTTTGACCGCTTCACCGGGCTGCTGCCGGCCGACGGCGTCCTGATCGCCTGCGCGGATGACGCCGGCGCCCTCGCCCTCGCAGAACGCACGCGGGCCCGCGGAAACACCAGGGTGGTCCTGTACGGAACCTCGGAGCGGTCCGACCTGGTGCTGCACGACGACGGCCCCGGGCATGTGGAGGTGTCCTCTCCGGCCGGCCGGTTCGCCTTGCAGTTGCAGGTCCCGGGCCGGCATAACGCGCTCAACGCGGCCGCCGCCGTCGCCGTCGCCCTGGAGTTGGGGGTCGACGCCGATGCTGCTGCAGGTGCCTTGGCGCAGTTCTCCGGGGCGTCCCGGCGTTTCGAGCTGAAGGGGGAGGCGCGTGGCGTGCGCGTTTTTGATGACTATGCGCACCATCCCACCGAGGTCCGGGCGGCCCTGACCGCGGCCCGGTCCGTGGCAGGCGGGCACAGCGTCCACGTCCTGTTCCAGCCGCACCTGTTCTCGCGCACCAGGGAGTTCGCCGGCGAGTTCGCCGAGGCCCTGAACCTGGCGGACACCGCCCTGGTGCTGGACATCTACCCTGCCCGTGAAGATCCCATCCCCGGGGTGACCAGCCAGCTTATCGCCGATCATCTGGGACCGGGCGGTCGCCTGGTGGAGCCGGCGGAAGCAGTGGCTTCCCTCGCGGGAGCCGCCGTGCCGGGCGACATCATCCTGACCGTTGGAGCGGGCGACGTGACAGGCTTCGGGCCGCAGATCGTGCAGGCACTCGGTGGGTAGCCCGCGCCGCCCCACGTACGCTTCACCGACACCTCGGCAGCCTGCGGCCAAGACGCCGTCGGCTGAACCGGACACCATCTCCGCCTCCAAAAGCGCCCCCGTTCCGGACACAGCTTCCACGCCCGGCCGCAAAAAGGGAAAGGGTGCTGGCTCAGCACCGTCCCGGGAGAAGGCGGCGGCCGCCGGCGACAACGTGCTGGTCTTTCCTGAACCGCCGGCAAAGCGCCGGAAGCGGCATCTCCTGGTCGCCGCGGGAACTGTCCTGGGGCTGGTTGCCGCCCTGCTGGCTGCAGCCATTTTTTCTCCCATCCTGGCCGTAGGGACTATCTCTGTGACGGGGACCAAGCTGGTCACGACGGACCAGGTCCGGGCCGCGCTTGAGCCCCTGAAGGGCAAACCGCTCCCGCAGGTCAGCGACGACGAGGTCGGCCGCATGCTTGAGCCGCTGGTCCAGATCAAATCCGTGTCGACGCAAGCGCGGCCGCCGTCGGAATTGGTGGTGCAAGTGCTCGAACGGGTCCCGGTGGCTCTGGTCAAGCAGGGGGAACAATACCAGTTGGTGGACGTGGACGGCGTGGTGCTGGGCACCACGGCGGACCCCGCATCCGTTTCCCTGCCCGTGATCGACGGCGGTGCCGGCACCATCGGGAAGGACCTCTTCCAGGCCACCGCCGAGGTCCTGGGGGCGCTCCCGCCCGACGTGCTGTCGAAGCTCTCCAACGCCTCCGCCCAGTCCGTGGATGCCGTGGAGCTGAAGCTTGTGGACGGTCAGACCATCATTTGGGGAAACGCGGGGGAGAAGGAGCTCAAAGCCAAAGTGCTTGCAGCCCTGCTGAAGGTCCCCGCCGATCCGAAGAACCCCGTGCGCGTGTACGATGTGAGCGCGCCCCGGCATCCGGTGACGCGTTGAACGCCTCTCCCGGCACCTGCAAACTTTCCCGGTATTCCCGCGACACGCGGCGCCGGTTATTGAATGTCAGAACCATAGGAAATAGCGTTCCAGACATGAGTTACTTGACATAACTATAACCTTCAACTCGAAGGTTAAGGTTGCAAGCTTCAAGCCCGACTCCACAGTTTTCGCAATAGGACACGAACAAGGGACACGTAACGTGGCAGCTCCGCAGAATTACTTGGCCGTCATCAAGGTCGTCGGCATCGGCGGCGGTGGCGTGAACGCAGTCAACCGCATGATCGAGGTCGGCCTCCGGGGTGTCGAGTTCATCGCCATCAACACAGATGCGCAGGCACTGCTGATGAGTGACGCCGACGTCAAGCTCGATGTCGGGCGTGAGCTGACCCGCGGCCTCGGCGCTGGCGCCAACCCTGAGGTGGGCAAGCAGGCGGCCGAGGACCACGCCGACGAGATCGAAGAGGTCATCCGCGGCGCCGACATGGTCTTCGTGACCGCCGGCGAAGGCGGCGGCACCGGAACCGGTGGCGCTCCCGTCGTGGCCCGAATCGCCCGCTCCCTCGGCGCGCTGACCATCGGTGTGGTCACCCGTCCGTTCACGTTCGAGGGCCGCCGCCGTGCCGGCTCGGCCGAGGCGGGCATCGACGCCCTCCGCGACGAGGTGGACACCCTGATCGTGATCCCGAACGATCGACTCCTTTCCATCAGCGACCGCAACGTCTCCGTCCTGGACGCTTTCCGTTCCGCTGACCAGGTCCTGCTGTCCGGTGTCCAGGGCATCACGGACCTCATCACCACCCCCGGCCTGATCAACCTGGACTTCGCCGACGTCAAGTCCGTCATGCAGGGTGCAGGCTCGGCCCTCATGGGCATCGGCTCCGCACGCGGTGAGGACCGTGCCGTGAAGGCTGCGGAACTGGCCATCGCCTCCCCGCTGCTGGAAGCCTCGATCGACGGTGCCCACGGTGTCCTGCTGTCCATCCAGGGCGGCTCTGACCTCGGGCTCTTTGAAATCAACGAAGCCGCACGCCTGGTCCAGGAAGTGGCCCACCCCGAAGCCAACATCATCTTCGGTGCCGTGATCGACGACGCCCTCGGCGACGAAGCCCGTGTCACGGTCATCGCCGCCGGCTTCGACGACGTGAAGGCCACCTCGCCCTCCATGGACCAGTCGCAGCCGCAGGTGGCGCCGCAGCGGCCCGCCGCGGCTCCTGCACCGGCTCAGGCCCCCACGTCCGGCGGCGGCAGCCACCAGATGAACACGCAGCCTGTCCACGCCGGGGTAGGTGCCTCCGGGCTCAGCAACTGGGGCCAGCAGCGCCCGTCGGCCGTCCCCGCGGACTCAGGCTTCGACGTCGACCTTCCCTCAGTAGTGGAGCCGGATCTCTCGGGGAACCGCGCCGATGACCTGGATGTCCCCGACTTCCTGAAGTAGGGCACGGCTTGTTCCTTTGGCGGGCTGAAGTCTCACCCGGCGTGAGTGTGGCTTTTACGGACCTGAGCGCCGGCAATCTGGCCCTCCATGTAGGTGACGACGCTGCCGAGGTCCGGCGGCGCCGCAGGATGCTGGAGGACGCCGTGGACCTGGCCCCGGGCTCCCTGCGGTTCATGGACCAGGTCCATGGCTCAACGGTGGAAATGATGGAGCCCGGCACTCCCTCGCCGACGGCTGACGCCATGGTGTCCCGGGGGCTGCCGCTCGCGGTCATGGTGGCGGACTGTATCCCGGCGGTGCTCGTGGGGCACGGCCCGGATGGCGGTCCGGTCCTGGCCGCTGTCCACGCGGGCCGGCCGGGAGTAGCCAACGGCATTCTGCCCGCAGCAGTGGAACGCATGCGGGCAGCCGGTGCCTCCGGCATCCGGGCCTGGCTGGGCCCGTCAATCTGTGGCAACTGCTACGAAGTTCCCGCAGACCTCCGTGACCGGGTGGCTGGGCAGGTGCCGTCAGCCTGGGCTGAAACGTCATGGGGGACTCCCGCGCTGGATCTGCCGGCGGGAGCGCGCAGCCAGCTGGAGGCCGCCGGGGTGGTTCTTGAGTACGCCGGGCAGTGCACACTCGAAAGTGATCAGCTGTTCTCCTACCGTCGCTCCGCCGCTACCGGACGCTTTGCCGGACTCGTGTGGTCCCATGAATGACGGAATGACCGCGGAAGGCACCGCGCGGATCTCGGAGCTGGCGGAACGGCTGGCCGCGGTTCAGCGGCGTATCGGATCCGCCATGACGGAGGCAGGCCGCGGCGATGGGGTGCCCACACTGATCGTGGTCACCAAGTTCCATCCGGCCGCGGACATCAGGCGCCTGGCTGCCTTGGGGGTAGGCGATGTGGGCGAAAACCGTGATCAGGAAGCCTCAAGCAAGGCCGCCGAACTGGCCGACCTCGGGCTCAACTGGCACTTTGTCGGACAGTTGCAGAGCAAGAAAGCCAAGTCTGTGGCCAAGTACGCCCATGCCGTCCACTCCATCGACCGGACGGGCTTGGTTGATGGCCTGGAGCGCGCCATCGCCGCGGAGCAGGACCGGACCGGCCGCGGCGCCCTTCAGTGCTTCATCCAGGTCAGTCTCGATGACGACGCCGGCGCCCACCGCGGTGGGGCGACGCCGGGTGAAGTGCCGCTCCTCGCTGACAGGCTGGCCGCGGCCGACGGACTGGAGTTGGCAGGCGTGATGGCAGTAGCCCCCCTCGGGACCAGTCCGGAGGTGGCCTTCGAAAAACTCGCCGCCATGTCAGTGTCCCTGGTGGCTGTGCATCCGTCTGCAACAGCCATCTCTGCGGGCATGAGCCAGGACCTGGAAGCGGCAATCAGGTTCGGGGCGACACACCTGCGAATCGGTTCCGATATTCTCGGATCGCGTCCCACCGTGGGGTAGCGTCGAGCACATAGGAAGTGAGTGGCGGGGGATTCCAGTGCTGTCAAGTTATTGGGCGGCCCGCCTACGGACACGATTAGGAGTCGACCATGGCCGGCGCTCTGCGCAAGACAATGATCTATCTTGGGCTCGCCGACGGCGATGAACACTACGAGTCCGAGCACACCACAACACGTAAGGACGAGGACGATTCAATGGAAGCTGACCGCGAGGAACGCCGGGCCCCTGCACCGGTCCGCGAAGTCAGCCGTGAATCGGTCCACGCCCCTGAAGAGGAATACCGCGCACCCGTGACCCCCATCAAGCGTGCGGCCTCGAGCCGCGAAGAAACGTCCGGACTTCGGCAGATCACCACGATCCACCCGCGGTCCTACAATGACGCCAAGCTCATCGGTGAGAGTTTCCGCGACGGCATTCCCGTCATCATGAACGTCACCGACATGGGCGAGGCTGATGCCAAGCGGCTCGTTGATTTCTCGGCAGGACTCGTGTTCGGCCTCCGTGGCAGCATCGAGAGGGTGACGAACAAGGTCTTCCTGCTCTCGCCGTCGTACATAGAGGTCATCGGCGATGACAAGAAGGTCAGCGAGACCCAGGCCAGCTTTTTCAACCAAAGCTAGCCACAAAGCTTAGAGCAGATGCCAGGCAGGGACACCTGTCTGGCATCTGTGCTGAAATAGACAAGAAACGTTGGCAGGACACTGCGGTATAAGGAATGGACATGGAGATATGAGTTAAGTCATGGGAATTGTTTTCGGACTTCTCTATATTGCCCTGCTGCTGTTCTTCGTAGCCCTGATCATCCGCCTGGTCTTTGACTGGGTGCAGATGTTTGCCAGGGAATGGCGCCCCCGCGGTGTGGCCCTCGTGGCCGCGCACACGGTGTATTCGGTGACTGACCCGCCACTCAAGGGGCTCCGGCGGGTCATCCCCCCGCTGAGGCTCGGCGGAGTGACCCTGGACCTCGGATTCCTGGTTCTCTTCATTGCGGTGAGTATCGCAATGGCGGTGACCAGGGGTTTCGCGTAATCTTCGACAAGACCTAGCAGTTCAGGGGTGGTTCCTGGAATGGAACACTTCCCTGTGAAGCGAAAAAAATCTCCGGTTTGACACCCAGTGTTGAATTAGAGGAACGAGACAGATTTTAGGTACCGTAGTTTTGACGGCCGGAAGGCCTACTGACTAACTAGACCAATGAGGTGACCAGATGGCTTTGACGCCAGAAGACGTTGTCAACAAGCGCTTTCAGCCGACCAAGTTCCGCGAAGGCTATGACCAGGACGAAGTTGACGACTTCCTGGACGAAATCGTTGTGGAACTCAGGCGCCTGAACCAGGAGAACGACGAGCTCCGGAAGAAGCTTGCCGAGTCCGGTTCCGCCGTGCCTGCCAGCTCCGCTGCAGCCGCACCCGTGGTTGAGAAGGTCCCCGCACCGGCCAAGCTGGACAAGGTTGAAGCTCCGGCGAAGGCCGAGGCCGAGACGAAGGCTCCCGACGCTGCGAAGAAGAAGGAAGCCGAGCCGGCAGCCGCCGTTGCAGCCGTTCCTGCTGCTGCCCCCGCGCCCGCCGCCGGAAGCAGCGTTTCCGCCGAGTCCGCCGCCGGCCTGCTCGCCATGGCCCAGCAGATGCACGACCGTCACGTGGCGGATGGCCAGTCCCAGAAGGACAAGATCATCGCCGAGGCCCAGATCGAGGCCAGCAGCCTGGTCAACGATGCCCAGGAGAAGTCCCGCAAGATCCTCGGCGCACTGGAGCAGCAGCGGTCCGTCCTGGAGCGCAAGGTCGAGCAGCTCCGTGGATTCGAACGCGATTACCGCTCACGCCTGAAGGCCTACATCGAAGGCCAGCTGCGCGACCTTGACGCCCGCGGTTCTGTCGCGGCGCCTGAGGTCGAAGCGAACTAGTCCGTCAAGCACGTATTCTGAAAGCCGGTGGCTGAGGATTCCTCGGCCGCCGGCTTTTGTGATTAACACCGGTTTTACAAATGAAAGCACCATGACTGACGACCTCGCCGCCGACGCTGCACCCCCCGCACCCTCATCATCCCGTCCAGGGAAAAGGCTTCTGCTCTCGCTTTTCGCGGGCTTCGCAGTCTTTGCGTATGCCTTTGACCAGCTGACCAAAATCTGGGTGACCACCACCATGGTGGAAGGGGAGCGTATACCCGTGCTGCCCCCGCTCCTGCACTGGTACTTCATCCGGAATTCCGGCGCCGCCTTTTCCATCGGCGAGAACGTGACGTGGGTGTTTTCCATCATCATGGCCGGGGTTTCCATTGCCATCCTGTTCCAGGTGCGCAAGCTCGGCTCGGCCTGGTGGGCCCTGGCATTGGGCCTGCTCCTCGGTGGTGCGCTGGGCAACCTGACGGACCGGCTGTTCCGGGAGCCGTCCTTTGCCATGGGGCACGTGGTGGACTTCATCCAGCTGCCCAACTTCGCGATTTTCAACATCGCCGATTCCGCCGTGGTCTCCGCGGTGTCCATCATTTGTATCCTGACGCTGCGGGGGATATCGCTGGATGGCTCCCGGCATGTCGCGCCGCCCAAGGAAAAGTCCGGCAATGCCTGAGCGCGTGGTGGTGGCCGACGAATTCGGCGGAAACCGGGCGGATGCCGGGCTCGCGGGGCTGATGGGGATTTCCCGGTCGCTGGCGGCGACCCTCATTGCCGAAGGCAACGTGCTCAGCCGCGGTAAGAAACTCGGAAAGTCCGCGCGCCTGGTGGCCGGGGACGTCCTGGAAGTGACGGTGCCTGAACGACGGGACCCGCTCGAAGTGGTGGAGGAAGTTGTGGAAGGCCTGAAAATCCTGCTCGACGACGACGATTTTGTTGTGGTGGACAAGCCCGTAGGGGTTGCCGCGCATCCTTCGCCCGGGTGGGTGGGGCCCACCGTAGTGGGCGGCCTCGCCGGAGCCGGTTACCGGATCTCCACCTCGGGGGCCCCCGAACGGGTGGGTATCGTCCACAGGCTCGACGTCGGCACGTCCGGCGTGATGGTCGTGGCCAAGACCGAGCGCGCCTATACCGCCCTGAAGCGTGCCTTCAAGGAACGCACCGTGGACAAGGTCTATCACGCGGTGGTCCAGGGGCTCCCGGATCCGCTGGAGGGCACCATTGACGCCCCGATCGGCCGCCACCCCGGACACGACTGGCGCTTCGCGGTGATCGAGGACGGCCGCCCGTCGATCACGCACTACGAGGTGCTCGAAGCGTTTGGCAAGGCAACCCTGGTGGAAGTGCACTTGGAAACGGGCCGCACCCACCAGATCCGGGTCCACTTTTCGGCCCTGCGCCACCCGTGCGCCGGCGACCTGACCTACGGCGCTGATCCCCGGCTCGCCGCGACACTGGGCCTGACACGGCAATGGCTGCATGCACGCCAGCTCGGTTTTGACCACCCCGTCACCGGCGAGCGTGTGACAGTCACCAGCGAATACCCGCAGGACCTGGCCTACGCTTTGGAGGTCTTGGAGTCGGGCCAGGCCTAGGCGCTGGGTCGCTGCGGCAGGGACGGCCGGCCAGCGCTTAGAATGGTCCGGTGACTTCCAGCAATGCCTCGTTCGTTCATCTCCACAACCACACCGAGTACTCCATGTTGGACGGCGCCGCCCGTCTGGGAGAGCTTTTCAATGAGACAGAACGCCTCGGCATGCCAGCCCTCGCCACCACCGACCACGGCTACCTGTTCGGCGCCTTCGACTTCTGGAAGCGTGCCACCGACCAGGGCATCAAACCGATTATCGGCGTCGAAGCCTATGTGACCCCCGGTACTGCGCGGACGGATAAGAGCCGTGTCCGCTGGGGTGAGGAACACCAGCGCAAGGACGACATCTCCGGCGGTGGCTCCTATACCCACATGACGCTGCTGAGCTACAACAACGCCGGCATGCGGAACCTTTTCCGGGCCTCCTCCATCGCCTCCCTGGATGCTGTCTTCGGTAAATGGCCGCGCTTGGACCGCGAACTGCTGAACACCTACTCCGAAGGCCTGATCGCCACCACCGGCTGCCCGTCGGGCGAAGTCCAGACCCGGCTCCGGCTTGGCCAGTACCGCGAGGCCCTGGAAGCGGCGTCGGAATTTCGCGACATTTTCGGCGCGGAGAACTACTTCTGCGAGCTGATGGACCACGGGCTGGACATCGAACGCCGGGTCACGGGGGACCTGCTGCGGCTGGCC
Organism: Pseudarthrobacter sulfonivorans; assembly: GCF_014712225.1. Lineage (GTDB taxonomy): Bacteria > Actinomycetota > Actinomycetes > Actinomycetales > Micrococcaceae > Arthrobacter > Arthrobacter sulfonivorans. Next base: position 207,414 of record NZ_JACXBW010000005.1, on the reverse strand, counting down.
AAGGATCTGAACCTGCCCCTGGTGGCCACCAACGACCTGCACTACACGCACGAACATGATGCCAAGGCCCATGAGGCCCTGCTCGCCATCCAGTCGGGTTCCACGCTGCTGGAGCCTACGTACGACAATGGTGGTTCGCGTTTTGCGTTCTCCGGCAGCGGCTACTACCTCAAGTCTCCGCAGGAGATGCGCGAGCTGTTCCGGGACCACCCGGACGCGTGCGACAACACGCTGCTGATCGCCGAGCGCTGCGAAGTCTCGTTCAACACCGGCGCCAACTACATGCCGCGGTTCCCCTGCCCGCCGGGCGAGGACGAGACATCCTGGCTGGTCAAGGAAGTGGCAGCCGGGCTGGAATTCCGGTACCCGGGCGGCGTCCCGGACAAGGTCCGCACGCAGGCTGATTACGAGCTCGAAGTGATCACCTCGATGGGATTCCCCGGCTACTTCCTGGTGGTGGCCGACTTTATCAACTGGGCCAAGAACAACGGCATCCGCGTCGGTCCGGGCCGCGGTTCGGGCGCGGGTTCCATGGTTGCCTACGCCATGCGGATCACCGACCTTGATCCGCTGCACCATGGCCTGATCTTCGAGCGCTTCCTTAACCCGGACCGCGTTTCGATGCCTGACTTCGACGTCGACTTCGATGATCGCCGCCGGTCCGAGGTGATCGACTACGTCACCCGCAAGTACGGTGACGAACGCGTGGCCATGATCGTCACGTACGGGACCATCAAAACCAAGCAGGCGCTCAAGGACTCCTCCCGCGTGCTGGGCTACCCGTTCAGCATGGGCGAGCAACTAACCAAGGCCCTGCCGCCTGCCGTGATGGCTAAAGACATCCCGCTGGCCGACATCCAGAACAAGGACTCCAAGCGGTACAGCGAGGCGGGGGACTTCCGCCAGCTGATCAGCACCGACCCCGAAGCCGCCAAGGTCTTCGAGACGGCGCTCGGCATCGAGGGACTGAAGCGCCAGTGGGGAGTCCACGCCGCGGGCGTCATCATGTCCTCGGACCCCATCATCGACGTCATTCCCATCATGCGCCGCATCCAGGACGGCCAGGTGATCACGCAGTTCGATTACCCCACCTGCGAAGGCCTGGGGCTGATCAAGATGGACTTCCTGGGTCTGCGAAACCTGACGATCATTTCCGACGCCCTGGAGAACATCAAGCTCAACCGCGGCCACGACCTGGACCTGGACAGCCTGGCCCTGGACGACGTCGCCTCCTACGAACTGATGGCCCGCGGCGACACCCTGGGCGTGTTCCAGCTCGACGGCGGCCCTATGCGTGGGCTCCTGAAGCTGATGAAGCCTGACAACTTCGAAGACATTTCCGCCGTCCTGGCGCTCTACCGGCCGGGTCCGATGGGTGCCAACGCGCACACCGACTATGCCCTGCGAAAGAACGGGATCCAGGAAGTCATTCCGATCCATCCCGAACTCAAGGAACCCCTCGCGGAAATTCTTGGCGGAACTTACGGCCTGATCGTGTACCAGGAGCAGGTTATGGCCGTGGCGCAGAAACTCGCCGGGTATTCCCTGGGCCAGGCAGACATCCTCCGGCGTGCCATGGGCAAGAAGAAGAAGTCCGAGCTGGACAAGCAGTTCGCCGGTTTCTCCCAGGGCATGCAGGACAACGGCTATTCCATGGCGGCCGTCAAGACCCTCTGGGACATTTTGCTCCCGTTCTCGGACTACGCCTTCAACAAGGCGCACTCGGCCGCGTACGGCGTGATTTCGTACTGGACCGCCTACCTGAAAGCGCATTACGCGCCCGAGTACATGGCCGCCCTGCTGACCTCGGTGGGCGACGACAAGGACAAATCGGCGATCTACCTCAATGAGTGCCGGCGCATGGGAATCACCGTGCTGCCGCCGGACGTCAACGAGTCAGCGCTGAACTTCACTCCGGTGGGCAATGACATCCGCTTCGGCATGGGGGCTATCCGCAACGTGGGTGTCAACGCCGTCGAAGCCATGGTGGCCGCCCGCGAAAAGGAAGGGGCGTACACGTCCTTCAAGGATTACCTGGTCAAGGTCCCCGCCGTGGTGTGCAACAAGCGCACCATTGAATCCCTGATCAAGGCCGGCGCGTTCGACTCCCTCAACCACCATCGCCGCGCGCTGGCGATGATCCATGAGGAGGCCATCGATTCGGTCATTACCCTCAAGCGCAACGAGGCCATCGGCCAGTTCGACCTCTTCGCCGGCTTCGAGGAAGCCGAGTCCGAGGCGTCACTGAGCATAGAGATTCCCGACCTGCCGGAGTGGGAGAAGAAGGACAAGCTTTCCTTCGAACGGGACATGCTGGGCCTGTATGTCTCAGACCACCCGCTGCAGGGCCTTGAAGGACTCCTCAGCCAGCACGCTGACCAGAGCATCACCTCGGTCATCGCCGACGACGGCCCGCATGACGGCTCGATCATCACCATCTCGGGCATGATCACCTCGCTCAGCCGAAGGATTGCCAAGGCGAGCGGCAACGCCTACGCACGTGCTGAGATCGAAGACCTTGGCGGCTCCATCGAGGTCATGTTCTTCGGCCAGGTCTACGGACCCATCGCATCGGTGCTCGCCGAGGACCTGGTGGTAGTGGTGAAAGGCCGCCTGCAGCGGCGCGATGACGGCGCCGTGGCACTGAACTGCATGGAACTCAGCGTCCCGGACCTTAGCGAGGGAACAAACGGTCCGGTGCAGATTTCGATGCCCACCCACAAGGCCACCGAGGCCGTGGTCACCGAACTCGGGGATGTCCTGCGGAACCATCGCGGGAACTCGGAAGTCCGGCTGCACCTGCAGGGGGACACCCGGACCGAAGTCATGGCCCTCCCGGTCCACCTCAGGGTCAATCCAAGCCCGTCGCTGTTCGGGGACCTGAAAGTCCTCCTCGGGCCGACCTGCCTGGATAACTAGGCGGCTAGATTTCGTAATCCAGGGGGACCGGCTGGCCATAACTGCCTGCGTGGTACAGGAGCGGCGAGCCGTCCTCGCCCACGGCACCCTCCACCACTTCGACGACGACCACGGCGTTGTTCTCGAACGAGAGCCGCATCTGGATCTTGCCGATCAGCCAGCCTGCGACGTCCTTGAGGATCGGGACATCATGGGGTCCCAGTTCCCAGTGATCGCCGCCGAAACGGTCCTTGGTCCGCGCGAAGCGGTCGGCCAGTGCCTGGTTTTCCAGGCCCAGCATATGGACGCCGAGATGGGTGGCGTTGGCCACGGCCGGCCAGGAGCTTGAGCTGCGGGCCATGTTGAAGGTGAACCGCGGCGGCTGGGCTGAGAGGGATGCCACGGACGTGGCCGTAAAGCCGTACGGCTCACCCTGGTAGTTCACCGTGATGATCGCGACGCCGGCAGCGTGGCGCCGGAACATTTCCTTGAACGTGCCCTCAAACGGCGCTGCATCTGACATCGTAAAACTGCTCCCTCAACATGCTCATATGAATTCTCCCTTAAGCGTATTGCTCCGGCCGTGCACAGCGGAATCGGCTGACCACCCACGTCATGCGGCAATGCACAGCCACATTTGTTAAGGTTTGTTTCATGGAAAAACACATCAGCCACCCTTCTGCCCGGCTGCCATGGACATGGTTTGGTGCTGCCGCGGCGGGCGGTGTTCCGGTGGGGCTGCTGTGGTGGCTGCTCGCACCCGGTGGACTGAACCTGATCACGCGCACTCCTGCGTTGGGTGACGGGACCAATCCGGAAGTGTGGTTGCCGCGTGACCTCACGCTCGGCGGTCTCTTGGTCTTCGCCGGCTGCCTCGTAGCCGTATTCCTGACCGACAAGGGCGGCCGTGCTGCGCAGCCGGCCTTTCTCCTGAGCCTGGCAGGCGGCCTCGTGGGCGCCATCCTTGCCTGGCAAACAGGGGTGTTGTCGGGGCGGTTGTGGGGCCCGGCAGTGGATCCGACGTTCGTTGCCAGTGTGGCGTTCTCCCTCCGCTCGTTGTCCGTACTACTGTTGTGGCCGGCCGCAACAGCAGTGTCAGTGTTTGCCCTGAGCCTGCTCAACCTGCTCCGGAAGGGGCCCGACGCCGGGAGCGCACCCGTCGCCGAAGGCACCTCGCCCGGCGCGTAAAATGAACCGGTGACCATTTCTCCTGAATTTCCAGCAACCCTGCCAGCCGCAACCGTCAACTTCCGGACAGTCGACCTGCGGGGACGGGGACTGACATTGGCCGGCCTGCGCGCCGCCGTGCCCCGCGCTAGGCAGAACACCGTGGCGGACGCTGAAGAAAAGGTCCTTCACATCATCGATGCGGTCCGCCAGCAGGGGTTCGCCGCCCTCAGCGACCTTGCCCGGCGGTTCGACGGAGTTGACCAGGTGCACCCCCGCGTTCCGGCCGACTCGCTGGCGAAGGCCCTGGCCGAACTGGACCCGGCCGTCCGCAGCGCGCTGGAAGAATCCATCAGCCGTGCGCGGCAGTTCGCGGACGGGCAGCGGCCGCGCAACGTCGACGTCGAACTCGGCGACGGCGCTCTGGTGAGCCAGAACTGGGTGCCGGTCTCGCGTGTGGGGCTCTACGTTCCCGGCGGTTTGGCGGTCTACCCGTCCTCGGTCATCATGAACGTTGTCCCGGCGCTGGCCGCCGGAGTGGAATCCATCGCCCTTGCATCCCCGCCGCAGAAAGACTTCGGGGGACTCCCGCACCCCACCATTCTTGCTGCGGCCGCCCTGCTCGGCATCAGCGAGGTGTACGCCATCGGCGGGGCGCAGGCGATCGCGGCGTTCGCGTACGGGGTGGAGGCCTCTGACGCGGGACCGGCCCTGGAGCCCGTTGATGTGGTCACCGGTCCCGGCAACATCTTTGTGGCCACTGCGAAGCGGCTTGTCAAAGGCGTAGTGGGCATCGACTCCGAGGCCGGTACCACCGAGATCGCCATTCTGGCCGATTCCTCGGCGCAGCCGGACCTTGTAGCTGCCGACCTCATCAGCCAGGCCGAACACGACCCCAAGGCCGCTTCGGTTCTCATCACCGACTCGGAGGATCTTGCGGCCGCCGTCCGCAGTGAACTGGACCGGCAGGCGGCCGCCACCAAGCACTCAGCCAGGGTGTGCGAGGCACTGTCCGGGCCCCAGTCCGGCGTCGTCCTCGTGGAGGACCTCGATCAGGGCGTTGCAGCCTGCGATGCGTATGCTGCCGAGCACCTGGAAATCATGACCGCCGACGCCTCCGCGGTTGCCGCCAGAATCCGGAATGCGGGCGCCATATTCGTGGGGGACTACAGTCCCGTCAGCCTGGGGGACTACTGTGCCGGCTCCAACCACGTGTTGCCCACCAGCGGTACGGCGGCGTTCTCCTCCGGCCTGAACGTGACCACTTTCCTCCGCGCCATCCAGGTGGTCAACTACAGCCGGGCCGCGCTGCAGGAAGTCAGCGGCCACATCGTCAGCCTTTCCGGTGCCGAGGACCTGCCGGCGCACGGCCAGGCGGTCACGGCACGTTTCGCCGGGACTGCCTGAGTCCGCGGAACGGGCCCGCTTGCACTACATGTAGTTGGGACCACCACTACATGTAGTGCAAGCGGGCTCCTTCATGACGTAAGATCACTCGTAGACCGCTAGCTGACGATGGAGGAGGGGACACCATGTACTGTCCGTTCTGCCGCAATCCGGACTCCCGCGTTGTGGACAGCCGCATGACAGACGACGGTTCGGCCATCAGGCGCCGCCGTCAGTGCCCCGAGTGTGGCCGCAGGTTCACGACGGTGGAAACCACCAGCCTTTCGGTCATCAAGCGTTCCGGTGTCGGTGAACCCTTCAGCCGCAGTAAAGTCATCAACGGTGTCCGCAAAGCGTGCCAGGGCCGCCCGGTCAGCGAGGATGACCTCGCGCTCCTTGCCCAAGAGGTGGAGGAACAGATCCGCGCCTCGGGGGCTGCGGAGATCGAAGCGCACGAAGTGGGTCTTGTGATCCTGGGCCCGCTGCAGAAGCTTGACCAGGTTGCATACCTGCGCTTCGCCAGCGTGTACCAGGCGTTCGAATCCTTGGAGGACTTCGAGACGGCCATTGCCTTGCTCCGCCATGAGTCGGTGGAAGAAACCGCCGGGCCGGCAGCGAAGAGCACCAGGAGCTCGGAGAAGAGCCCGCTGTAGGCAGTGGTGCCGGTGGCCGGGAAGCCCGGCTACCGCCAGAATTCGGTGAGCCGCCCGGCAAGGGCCCTGCCTTGGTCATAACCCGTCCGGGCAGCGGACGGACGCAGCGACAGATCCATCGCATTGGCGCCGAACATGTGCTCGGAGCCGTTGTCCGGGAAGATCGTTTCGACCCGGCTGCCGCCTGCGCGTAGCTCGTCGACCTGTGCTGCAAGCTGCATGCCCCACTCCAACGGCGTCCGTGTTCTGCCACCGAAGGGCGACAGCACCAGTACCCGCCCGTATCCGGCGGCCAGGTCGGCATTCTCGTTGCGTCGGTAGCCGCCGTCGATATATTGGTTGTCCCCGATCCTGTATGCGAAGCCACTGGCACAGCTGGCGGCAACGGCGTCCACCAGGTCGACTCCGCTCCGGCGGTCGAATACGACCGGTTCACCGGTAGGGGCATCCACCGCCGTGATGAGTACCGTTCGTTGCGGCCAGCGCTGACTGGGCAGCCGGGCGGCAACGGTCGCGCGCCACCGCATTTGCCCGGAACCCTCCGATGCCGCAGCCATGTCGAGCGCCGCCGCGCCCACTCTGCGGCGCATGTCGGCCGCATCCTCAGCGGCGGCGATGATCCTGCCCGTTCGCTGCAGGTGGTCCGCCGTCGGCCCGATCGGAACGCGGCCGCCCCGGGGACCGGTGCGTTGCTGCGGCGCGGCGGCAAGGATGGCGGCAAGCAGTTCCGCCGGGGTCGCGCCGGCCAGCTGGGCCGCGGCCGTGGAGCCGGCCGATGTGCCGATGACCAGATCGGCCTCGGTCACATCCAGCCCGGCATCGGACAGGCCGGCGATGACGCCGATCAGCCACGCGTTGCCTGTCGATCCACCGCCGCCGAGGACCAGCGCCCGCCCGCCCGCCACGTGCCCGCGCTGCGGGGCGTCGGCCTGCGGCTGATCCTGACCGGACCACTGCCGGTGGGAGGCCGTTGTTGGGGGGAATCGGAAAGCTGATGAAGGTGTTGTGTTCATGGGAGCCGTCTTTCGCGAATTGCCTGGCGGGCGCTCCCGGCTGCGACTAGTTCAGCCGCGCGATCCCGGACTGCCGGGGAGCGCCCATTGCGGATACTGCGTACATGGGTCTCACCTCCTGCCGATGGATCACGATTACGGGAATGATCGCACACCAGCGATGCGGTGCGCAACGGGCATCAAGCCGGCCGCTGCGCCGTCATCTGTGGTGGGCGCCTTTAGCCGCCGCCGGAGACGGGCAGCACCGCGCCGGTGATGTAACTGGCCTCCGCGGACATCAGCCACATCACCGCTGCCGCAACCTCATGCGGCTCCGCGCCCCGTCCCATGGGAATGGCCGAGTTGAGTCGCTCCATCCGGTCCGGCATTCCGGCTGCGGCGTGCAGTCCCGTGTTGGTACTGCCGGGCGCCACGCAGTTGACCCGGATCCCCTGTTCCGCGACCTCAGCCGCCAAACCCACCGTGAGGACATCCACGGCGCCCTTGGACGCGGCGTAGTGTGCCCACGTGCCGGGCGAACCTGCCTTCGTGGCAGTGGAGGAGATGTTGATGATGGAGCCGCCCGTGCCGCCGCTGTTCCGCCCAAGCCTGCGGACAGCGGCCTGGCACACGTAGATCAGGCCGGACACGTTGACGTCGATGACCCGCCGCACCGTCTCCGCGGGAACGTCGGCGAGTTTGCCAATCAGGTTCCCGGTGATGCCCGCATTGTTCACCACCGCTGCCAGATGGCCCAGGCCGTCAGCCGCCGCGAACAGGGCTTCCACGGCAGCCGGGTCGCTCACGTCCGCTAGGACGCCAACGGCTTTTCCGCCCGCACCGGTGATGTCCTGCACCACCGAACGGGCGCCGGCGGCGTCGGCGGAATAGTTGACGACCACGGCGTAGCCCTCGCCGGCAGCGCGGCGGGCGATGGCCGCCCCGATGCCCCTGCTGGCACCGGTAACGATCATCACCGGCACCCGGGGCCGCGGGGCAGCCAAGTCAGTCAACGCTACTTGGTGAGCTTGTGCTTCACAGCGATTTCGACGGCGGCGCCCACGATTCCCGCCTCGTTCTTCAGCTCAGCGGGGACTATGGGGGTGCGGAGCTTCAGGTTGGGCAAGTATTCGTCCGCGCGCTTGGAGATGCCGCCGCCCACAATGAACAGCTCCGGGGAGAAAAGAAACTCGACGTGCGAGAAATAGCGCTGCAGCAGCACGCTGTACTGGTCCCAGGTCAGGCCGTCCCGCTCGCGGGCCACGGCGGACGCTTTGGTCTCAGCGTCGAAGCCGTCAATCTCCAGGTGGCCCAGCTCGGCGTTCGGTACCAGGTTGCCGTTGAAGATAAAGGCCGACCCGATTCCGGTGCCCAGGGTGATGACCAGGACCGTGCCGTCAATCCCGGCGCCTGCGCCGTACCGCGCCTCAGCCAGCCCGGCGGCGTCGGCGTCGTTGATGACCTCTACCGGGCGGCCCAGACGCGCCGTGAGCAGGGCGTCGATGTCCGTGTTGAGCCAGCTCTTGTCCACATTCGCCGCGGAATGCACCACACCGTGCTGGATGATGCCGGGGAACGTGACGCCCACCGGCGAATCGGCGGCCGGAGCCTCGGGGCGGCCGGAAAGCTCGGCCACGACCTGTGCCACCACTTCGGCTACGGCCTCAGGGGTGGCCGGCTGGGGAGTGGGAACACGGAACCGTTCACCCAGGACCTTGCCCTTCTTCAGGTCGACAATGCCGCCCTTGATCCCGGTACCGCCGATGTCGATGCCGATCAGCGGGGCTTTTTTGTGCGACTTCTCGTCCTTGTTGGCCAATGTTGTTCCGTTCGTGGCAGGGCGGGCAGGCCGGGCGGCTGACCGGGGATAATTAGGGGAGCGTGAGGATTTCGGCGCCGGAGTCAGTCACCAGCAGGGTGTGTTCAAACTGGGCGGTCCGTTTGTGGTCGCGGGTGACAACTGTCCAGTCGTCCTCCCACATGTCCCATTCGATGGTGCCCAGGGTCAGCATGGGTTCGATGGTGAAGACCATTCCAGGCTCGATCACGGTGCTGTAGGCAGGGGCGGCATCGTAGTGGGGGATGATCAGGCCGGTGTGGAACGCTTCACCCACGCCGTGACCGGTGAAGTCGCGCACCACGCCGTAGCCAAAGCGCTTGGCGTAGGACTGGATGGCACGGCCGATCACGTTGATTTCCCGGCCCGGGGCCACGGCTTTGATGGCCCGGTTGAGCGACTCGTGGGTGCGCTCCACCAGGAGGCGTGATTCCTCGTCGACGTCCCCTACCAGGAAGGTGTAGTTGGTATCGCCGTGCACGCCGTTAATGAAGGCCGTGATGTCGATGTTGATGATGTCGCCGTCCTGGACCACTGTGCTGTCCGGGATGCCATGGCAGATGACCTCATTCAGCGATGAGCACAGGGACTTCGGAAATCCCCGGTAGCCCAGGGTGGACGGGTAGGCCTTGTGGTCCAACAGGAACTCGTGACCCACTCTGTCCAGCTGGTCCGTGGTGACTCCCGGCTGGATATGCTTCCCCACTTCCACAATGGCCCGGGCCGCGATCCTGCTGGCAATCCGGATCTTTTCAACGGTCTCGGCCGACTTGACCTCCGAGCCGGTGAACTTGGCCGGGCCGGGCTTGCCCACGTACTCCGGCCGCGGGATGGACGCCGGAACGGGGAGCTGCGGGCTGACGGTTCCCCTGGTCAGGGTTCCGGTAGGTGCAGTTGAGGCGAGGGAAGGCATACATTGATCATATAAGGCGCCGCAGAACGCCAAGTAATGGAAGCCCCAACCTGTCCGCATCTGCTGTTACGTTACGTGGATCACAGCGGGGCCTCCTGCAAGCCGGAACGAGGAGCATCGATGACTGAGTACTGGTACAACGTGAATACCCACGAAGTGGAAGAGGACGCGCTCTCTGACTGGAGCCAGCTGATTGGCCCGTACAAGACACGTGAAGAGGCGGAGCACGCGCTGGAGAAAGTCCGTGCCCGCAACGAATCCTGGGAAAAAGGCGACGAGGACTGAACCGTACCGCAAGGAGGCACGTCATGGCTGACATCAGGCCGGAATACGCAGGTCAGTGGCGTTTCGACCCGGCGCATACGCGTATCGGCTTTTCCACCCGCCACGCAATGGTCACCAAGGTCCGTGGAGCTTTCAATGATGTCGAGGGCACCATCACCGTCGACCCGGATGCCCCTGAACGCTCAGGTGTGCAGGTAAGCATCAAGGTCGCAAGCATCGATACCCGGAATGCGGACCGCGATCAGCACCTGCGGACCAACGACTTCTTTGACGCTCCCCGGTTCCCGGAGATCACGTTCGTGAGCGACCGTGTTGATCAGGTGGACGAAGGCCATTTCATTGTCAGCGGAGGCGTGACCATCCGGGGCATCACGCGGGAGGTGTCGATTCCGATCGACTTCATGGGCGTCGAGCGGGATCCAATGGGCAACCTGAGGGCCGGCTTCGAAGGTTCCCGTCGCATCAACCGCCAGGATTTCGGGCTTAAATGGAACACCACGCTGGACTCCGGCGGGGTCCTGGTGTCGGACAAAATCACCCTGGAGTTCGAGGTGTCCGCCATCAAGGTCGACGGCGTTGCCACAAAAGAGGGTGCCACCAACGCTGGGGAGTAAGACGCCGGCCTAGGCGGCTGCGCTAGAACGAGTGTTCAGGGCCCGGGAACTGTCCTGACCGGACTTCCTCGCCGTAGGCCTTCGCCGCGTCGCTGAGGGTGGTGCGGAGATCGGCGTACTGCTTCACGAACTTCGCCATCCGGCCGCCCCGGAGGCCGGCCATGTCCTGCCAGACCAGAACCTGGCCGGTGGTTGCGTTGCCGGCGCCTATCCCCACCGTCGGAACGTCAATTGCTGCGTCGACGGCAGCCGCGGTCTCCGCGGGCACCATTTCCATCAGGACACTGAACGCGCCCGCTTCAGCCAGCGCGACGGCGTCGTCGATCAGTCGCTGGGCGTCGTCGCCCCGGCCCTGGACGCGATACCCGCCCAGTGCGTGCTCACTTTGCGGGGTGAACCCGATGTGGGCCATGACCGGAACTCCCGCCTGCACCATGGCTTGGACCGTCTCCGCGTAGTACTTGCCGCCTTCGATTTTGACGGCGTGCGCCAGGCCTTCCTTGAGGAACCGGACGCCGGTTGCCACGGCCTGCTGGGCGGAGACCTCGTAACTGCCGAACGGCAGGTCTGCGACCACCAGGGCGCGTTTTGCCGACCGGGCCACGGCCCGGCAAAGCGGGAGGAGTTCATCCACGGTCACCGGCAGGCTGGTCTCGTTGCCAAAGACGTTGTTGGAGGCGGAGTCTCCCACCAGGAGGACGTCGATGCCGGCCTGGTCGAAGATCTCGGCACTGTACTGCTCATAGGCGGTCAGCATGGCGAACCTGGTGCCGTCACGCTTGGCCTGCTGCAGGTGGTGGAGCCGGACTCTGGATGATGGCTTCGCGGAAGCCCCCGACGACGGCGCCTGCGCCGGTGCGGGCCCGCTTCCGTAGGGTGCGGGTACTTCGGCGGACGCGCTTGAGTGGGAGCTATTGGTTGTGGCCATGGCAAGAGCGTAGTGCGGCACAGACGGTCCTAGCCACCCGCTTGCAGCCGCGCGCGCTGTGATACGCATCATAACCTCGGCGCCGGACGGGGCGATTGGGCCGCTGGTTTGCACGATCGCCCTGCGTTGCGATGTTAACCCTGTGTTACGTGCGGCGGCGGCTCCCGCATCGGGATGGATTGCTTAGTAAAGTGGTGATGAACTGCTGCCGGCTGCCGCTTCCGCGGAACCGGGGCATGAACGTTGACCGGAGAAGAGGCCCCCATGGACCGCCAGCAAGAGTTTGTCCTGCGCACAATCGAGGAGCGCGACATACGGTTCGTACGTCTGTGGTTCACCGACGTCGTAGGTTCGCTTAAGTCGGTGGCACTGGCGCCGGCCGAGGTTGAGGGTGCCTTCGAAGAGGGCCTCGGCTTCGACGGCTCATCCATCGAAGGCCTGGCCAGGGTCTTCGAATCGGACATGCTGGCACAGCCGGATCCGTCCACCTTCCAAATCCTGCCGTGGCGCGGTGAGACCGAACAGACGTCCCGTATGTTCTGCGACATCCTGACCCCGGACGGTGAACCGTCCTCCGCGGATCCGCGAAACGTCCTCAAGCGCACGCTGGCGAAGGCTGCAGACATGGGGTTCACGTGCTATACGCACCCCGAGATTGAGTTCTACCTCCTGAAGTCCCAGGAGCCTGGCCCCGACGGCTCACCCATTCCGGTGGATGAAGGAGGCTACTTCGACCACGTGCCCGGTGGCGTGGCCCAGGATTTCCGCCGGACCGCGGTGACCATGCTGGAATCCGTTGGCATTTCGGTGGAGTTCAGCCACCATGAAGCCGGGCCGGGCCAGAACGAGATCGATCTCCGCTACGCTGATGCCCTCCAGACAGCGGACAACATCATGACGTTCCGGACTGTCATCAAAGAGGTGGCCCTGCAGCAGGGCACCTATGCCACCTTCATGCCGAAGCCCTTCACCGAGCACCCGGGGTCCGGCATGCACACCCACTTCTCGCTGTTTGAAGGCGACGCGAACGCGTTCTACGAGGCCGGCGCAGAGTTCCAGCTCTCCAAGACGGCGCGCCAGTTTATCGCCGGCATTCTGAAGCACGCCCCGGAGTTCACGGCGGTGACCAACCAGTTCGTCAACTCGTACAAGCGTCTTTGGGGCGGCGGCGAAGCCCCAAGCTACCTGAGCTGGGGTCACAACAACCGTTCCGCGCTGGTCCGGGTGCCGCTGTACAAGCCGGGCAAGGGCCAGTCAGCCCGCATCGAATACCGCGGAATCGATTCCGCGGCCAATCCCTACCTCGCGTACGCGGTCCTGCTGGGCGCGGGCCTGAAGGGCATCGAGGAAGGTTACGAACTGCCGGCAGCGGCGGAGGATGACGTCTGGTCGTTGAGCTCGGCTGAACGGCGGGCCATGGGGCATGATCCGCTGCCCGCCAGCCTCCACGACGCGATTAGGAGCATGGAGGAATCGGAACTGATGCCGCAGATTCTGGGCGAACAGGTCTATGAACACTTCCTGCGCAACAAGCGGGCCGAGTGGCAGGACTACCGGCTCCAGGTGACGCCCTACGAACTGCAGCGCAACCTCGGCATCCTCTAGGCGGCAGCGGTGAGCCTCGCCCGCCGCCTCATCTCTGCCGGCTTCAGTGACCTGGAGAAGGGCGGGAGGTTCCTGGCTGCCCCCGAACTGGAAGGCCTGGACCCGGAGAGGGTCTTTGCGGGCCTGCAGATGGCCGCAAACCCCGACGTCGCGCTGCAGTCCCTGGTCCGCCTGATCGAGAAACACCCGGCCCTCCGGGAGCTGGCTGCTGCGGACCCGGAGACCAGCGAGCCGCTTTACCGCGTCCTGGGCGCCTCGGAGGCTTTGGGTGAATTCCTGATCCGGCATCCGGAACACCTGGTGGCCTTCGAGGTCACCGCCAGTCCGGAACCGCTGCAGGCAGACCCGGAGCAGCTCCGGGCAGCTCTTCTCTCATCCGTCCGGGCAGACTCAAGGTCGGCCAGGCCGCTGGCCGGGATAACCGGCTCCGACGCCTATGCCGCGTTACGAACGGCCTACCGCCGCGGGGTAGTGGACCTGGCAGTCAAGGACCTCTGCGCCGCGGACCCGCTGGACTTCATGCCCGCCGTCGGAGCCGAACTGGCCGACCTTGCAGGGGCCGCCATCGAGGCTGCCCTGGCGGTATCCCGGGCGGAGGCGGCAGAGAAGTTCAGCGCAGCGGAAGTGGCGGCCGTTGGCTTGACCGTCATCGGAATGGGCAAATGCGGGGCCCGCGAACTGAATTACATCTCCGACGTCGACGTTATCTATGTGATCGACGCCGGAGAGCTGGACGATGCCCGGGCCAGCACGATCGGTACGGCCCTGGCCGCCGGCATCTCCCGGGCGATTTCCTCGGTGGCGCGGGAGCCGGGCCTCTGGGAGGTGGACGCCAACCTGCGGCCGGAGGGCAAGTCCGGGCCGCTGGTGCGGACCCTCGCGTCCCACGAGAGCTACTACGCCCGCTGGGCCGAGAGCTGGGAGTTCCAGGCGCTGCTGAAGGCCCGCACCATCGCGGGGGACAGGGAACTTGGGGAACGCTACGAAAACGCGGTGGCGCCGCTCATCTGGAGTTCAGCCGGGCGGGAGGGCTTCGTCGAATCAGTGCAGGCGATGCGCCGCCGGGTTACCGAACACATTCCCGCAGCCGAGGAGCAGCGCCAGATCAAGCTCGGCCGGGGCGGTCTCCGGGACGTTGAGTTCACCGTCCAGCTGCTTCAGCTGGTGCACGGAAAATCCGATGAATCGCTTCGCCGCAGGGATACGACTTCGGCGATAGCGGCACTGTCTGCGGGGGGCTACATTGGCCGGTCCGACGCCGCGGCCTTCGACCAGGCCTACCGCTACCTCCGGCTCCTGGAGCACCGGATCCAGCTGTTCCAGCTCCGCCGTACGCACCTCATGCCAGTCAGTGAACCGGCCCTGCGCGCGCTGGCCAAGGCAGTGCTTGGGCCGTTCTCCACCGACCGTCCGCATTCGGACGCCCTGCTCGCACAGTGGCAGAAAACCAAGAGGTCCGTCCGCGAGCTGCATGAACGCATTTTCTACCGTCCGCTGCTTAACACGGCCGCCAAACTCAGCACCGAAGATGCGAGGCTGACGCCCGAGGCGGCCCAGGGCCGCCTCGCTGCCCTGGGTTACCTTGACCCCAAGGGAGCCATGCGGCACATCGAGGCGCTGACAGCCGGCGTCAGCCGACGCGCCGCCCTGCAACGCCAGCTGTTGCCCATCCTGCTGGACTGGCTCGCCGAAGGGGTTGATCCTGATGCGGGACTCCTCGCGTTTCGGCGGGTCAGCGAAGCGCTCGGAACCACACACTGGTATCTGGGTATGCTCCGTGACTCCACGGCCGCGGCCGAGCGGCTGTGCCACGTTCTCTCCAACTCCCGCCTGATCGCGGACTTATTGGAGGTCTCGCCGGAGTCGGTGGCCTGGCTGGGAACGAACAAGGACCTCGCACCGCTGGGTTTCGAAGCCCAATGGCAGGAAATTACCGCCAAGATGTCGCGCCATTCCGATCCGGAAAGCGCCATGCGGCTGATCCGCCTGATCCGGCGCCGGGAGATCCTGCGCATAGCGATCGCCGACTCTGCGGGACTGCTCAACCAGGAGGAGGTTGGCGCAGCCCTGGCGGACACGGACCGGGCAGCAGTGCTGGGTGCCCTGCGGGTAGCCGAAGGCATCGTGTCTGCGAAGGGCCCGCTCAAGACCGCCATGCTGATCGTTGCCATGGGACGGCAGGGCGGGCGCGAGATCGGGTACGGCTCCGATGCCGATGTGATGTACGTTCACCGGGCCCTGCCCGGCTTCACGGAGGAGGAAGCCCAGGAGCAGGCCGCCCGCATCGTCTCCAAGGTTTCCAGCCTCCTGACGCAGCCGCTGAAGCCTGCCATCATGGCCGAACGGGTCCTGCAGATGGATGCGGATCTTCGTCCCGAGGGGAAGAACGGCGCCATGGTGCGTTCCCTGGATTCCTTCGCCGAGTACTACCGCCGGTGGTCCCTGGTCTGGGAGGCTCAGGCCTTGCTGCGGGCGCGCCCGATGGCCGGGGACGATTCCCTGGCCAGTGATTTCGTGGCCCTCATCGATCCGATCAGATACCCGGAAAAGATTTCCGAGCACGACGTCCGCGAGGTGCGCAGGGTTAAGGCCCGGGTGGAGGCGGAGCGGCTGCCGCGCGGGGCGGATCCTGCACGCCACCTGAAACTGGGGCGCGGGGGACTGAGCGACGTCGAATGGCTGGTCCAGCTCCTGCAGCTCCAGCACGCAGGGAAGCACCCGGAGCTGCGGACGACGTCCACTGTGGAGGCCCTGGACGCTGCGGCGTCCCTGGGCCTGCTCTCCGTGGCTGATGCGAAACTCCTGGCGGATTCGTGGCGCCTGGCCAGCCGGATCCGTTCTGCCAACGTCATCTGGAGCGGCCGGGCCTCGGACCTGCTGCCGTCCTCACGGCGGGACCTTGAAGCCGTGGCGCGCTGGTGCGGCTACGAACCTGGCCACGCTGCCGCATTGGAGGAGGATTACCTGCGCCTGAGCCGGCGTGCCAGGGCGGTCTTCGAGAGGGTTTTCTACGGTCATTAGCGGCCGGACAAGTCCGCCCGGCGGGCGCGCCGGTGATGACAGCCGCGAAATGCGGGTAACCTCTAGGGGTCAGTTTGCCGGTCCAAGGACCGGCCGCCGCACTTTACCTAGGGGTTGTTAGAACTTGTCCAGACTCCAGCAGACCGGGGCCGTCAGGCACCGGACGGCCACAGTCATCGGAGCGTTGCTGGCTATTGCCGCCATGTTCTTCGGTGCCGTCGGCGCCTCGGCCGCGCCGGCACACGCCACCGCGGCCACCATCGGTTCAGCGCCGGCCACCGCGTCGACGAGCCTCTCGGGCAAGACCTTTGTCATTGGCACGGACACCACATTCGCCCCGTTCGAGTTCCGCGATGCCGGCGGTGACCTGACCGGCATCGACATGGACATCATCCAGGAGATCGCGAAGAAGCAGGGATTCGCCGTCGAGATCAAGTCGCTCGGCTTCAACGCCGCACTCCAGGCGCTCTCCTCCAACCAGGTGGACGGTGTGATCGCCGGAATGTCCATCACCGAGCCCCGCAAGCAGATTTACGATTTCTCCGACCCCTATTTCGAGTCGGGCGTCCAGATGGCCGTCGCCAAGTCCAACTCGGACATTAAGGGTTACGAGGACCTCAAGGGCAAGACGGTCACGGCCAAGACCGGCAGCGAGGGCGAAACCTTCGCCAAGTCCATCGCGGACAAGTACGGCTTCACGGTCAAGTCCCTGGACCAGTCCGCCACCATGTACGAGCTCGTGAAGTCCGGGAACGCTGTCGCCGTCTTCGACGACTACCCGGTCCTGGCGTACGGCATCAGCCAGAACAACGGGCTGAAGGCCGTGACAGAGAAGGAGAAGGGTGGCTCCTACGGCTTCGCCGTCAACAAGGGCCAGAACCCGGAATTGCTGCAGGCCTTTAACACTGGCTTGGGGGAGCTGAAGTCCACCGGCAAATACCAGGAAATTCTGGACAAGTACCTCAAGGACCCGACCCAGGCTACCCCGTCCAGCTTCTGGGACCTGCTGGTCAATAGCTTCCCCGCGCTCATGAAGGGACTTGGCAACACCGTGCTGGTGACGGCCATCTCCTTCGCGATCGCCATGCTGATCGGTCTCTTCATGGGTTTCCTGAAGATCTCCACCAGCGTGCTGCTCCGTGGCATTGCGACGACCTTTGTCAGCGTCTTCCGCGGAACCCCGTTGCTGGTGTGGGCTTTCTTCTTCTACTTCGGCGTCCCGCAGCTGACCGGCCAGCCGATCGACATCTGGGTGGCGGGCGTGCTGACCCTGAGCCTCAACTCAGGTGCCTACATCACGGAAATCGTCCGCGGATCCATCCAGTCCGTGGACCCGGGCCAGCTCGAAGCCAGCCGCAGCCTGGGCCTCGGCTACGCCAAGTCCATGCAGAAGGTCGTTGTCCCGCAGGCCTTCAAAATCATGACGCCCTCCCTGATCAACCAGCTGATCATCATGCTCAAGGACAGCTCGCTGCTGCTCGCCATCGGCTTCGCCGAACTCCTCTACCAAGGCCAGCAGATCTACGCCGGGAACTTCCGGATTACCGAAACGCTGCTGATTGTGGCTGTTCTGTACTTCGTGGTGATCATGCTCTTGACCAAACTGGCCAACGTGGCAGATAAGAGGTTCAACAAATGAGCACAGCAGTAAGTGCCGCCAGCAAGATCTCGGTCAGGGACCTCAAGAAGTCCTTCGGGGCGCATGAGGTCCTCAAAGGCATCAACGCGGAGGTTGCGGAAGGCGAGGTGGTTTGCGTGATCGGTCCCTCCGGCTCAGGCAAATCCACATTCCTGCGCTGCCTGAACAAGCTCGAGGACATCACCGCCGGCCACGTCACCGTGGATGGTTTCGACGTGTCGGATCCCAAAGTGGACATCAACGAGGTTCGCCGCCACATCGGCATGGTCTTCCAGCACTTCAACCTTTTTCCTCACATGTCCGTTATTGAGAACATCATGCTGGCACCGGTGGAATCGAAGAAGCAGGGCAAGGACGAGGCCCGGGCAAACGCCCTGAAGCTGCTGGAACGTGTCGGACTGGCCGAGAAAGCCGACTCCCGGCCGGCGTCGCTGTCCGGCGGCCAAAAGCAGCGCGTGGCGATCGCCAGGGCGCTGGCCATGAACCCGGACATCATGCTTTTCGATGAAGCTACATCCGCGCTCGACCCCGAGATGGTGGGCGAGGTGCTGCAGGTCATCAAGGACCTGGCTGCCGAAGGCATGACCATGGTATTGGTGACGCATGAAATGGGCTTCGCCCGCGAGGTCGCCGACCGTGTGCTTTTCATGGCGGACGGTGTCATCTGCGAGCAGGGGAAGCCGGAGCAGCTGTTCGGAAACCCGCAGCAACAGCGGACCCAGGACTTCCTGTCCAAGGTTCTTTGATCCTGAGACCGGTACGGGACGGCCCGCTCCGGCGTGCGCGGGAGCGAGGACACGGCAATGCGTTGGGCAGGCTACTGTGATGCCTGAAAACGTGTGGCTGCTGCCGCTGAAGGATGTCGACGACGACGCCCGCGCCGTGAAGCTGGGGGAGATTGCCGAACTCGAAGTCACCGCCGACCAGCGGAGCTACGTGGATGAACCCCTGCGCATGGCACTTGTGGGCTTGGAAGAGGATAGCCGGCATCCTTACGCCATTGACTCCAACGGGATCGCCGTCGGTATCCTGACACTGCAGACAGGCGCGGCAACCCTCGCCGGCTGGCCGGATGACGAATCCGCCTGGTTGCTGCGCGGGTTCGCGATCGACCGTCGGCACCAGGGAAGGGGACTGGGGCGGCTCGCGGCGGCCGCGGCAGTGGCGGCAGCCGCGCAACTGACAGCGAGGCACGGCGGCGGTCAGGCCGGCGTCGTACTTTCAGTCAATGAGGGCAACCCTGCCGGCCTGGCCGCCTACCGGAACGCAGGATTCGTGGACAAGGGACAATACCTGGGCGGGAGTTCCGGGCCCCAACGGATCATGTTCCGCGCCTTCAGGGGATAATTCGGCCAGACACGCAGCCACAACATTGCCTCCGGGCGCACATTGACCCATCATGTGGGTGGCGGTGTTCTTCAGTCCTTGTTGGGGGGAAGGCTTGAAAGTCTTCGTCCGGGGGAGCACATGTCAGGGGGCTGGCTCTTGGTCTCAGCACGTCTGGAGCCAGCCTCCACCTTTCGCCAAACCTGCCGGATTAAAAGAAGTCCGCCCGGACGGCTCAGCATGGATGCCGGCTCTCCGGGCGGACTTCGTCGGACTGAAGTGTGCCGGGATATTTGTGCCCTTGAGAAGGCCTGCCGCGCGGACTAAGCCGGCGGCCGGGCGAGGGCCTAGGGTGCTACCACGACGGCCGGTGAGCCCTCGTTGAGCGGGTTGGCCCTGGTGGAGGGGGCGACCACCCCGAACTCGTAGCCCTTCGCCCGCAGTGCGTCGATGGTTTTGGCCAGGTAGGTCCACTGCGACGAGGGGCAGGACAGGACGTCCTCGGCGTCATGGAGCAGGATGATCGCGCCGGGTGCCGCCTCGTCCATCACATACTTCTGAACGCCGGCCGCGCCGGGGCACTCAAAGTCACCGGGCTGGCCGATATGCCAGCGCCAGAGGATTCCGCCGGTCATGCCGATGGTCTTGATGTAGTTCAGGGAGTAGGAGGTGCTGTTGCCGAACGGGAAGCGCATGAGCTTGGGCGCCTCGCCGGTGGCGGCCTTGATGGCGTTGTTGGTGCGGTCGATCTGCTGCTTCTGCGCCGCTTGGGTGATGTCGGGGAAGTTGGCGTGGTCCCAGGAGTGGTTTCCGATGACATGGCCCTCGGCCTTGATCCGGCGGACGAGGTCGGGGTACTGCTGGGCGTGGGAGCCCTCGAGGAAGAACGTCGCCTTGACGCCTTTCTGCTTGAGGACGTCCAGGACGAACGCGGTGCGCTGGGGCGAGGGCCCGTCGTCGAAGGTCAGGCCAATCAGCGGTTTGTCGGCGGCCTGGGCCGCCACGGCGGGGCCGCCGGCCAGCAAGGCGAAGGCCAAGCTCGCGGCGGCCAGGGCCGTTACGGCAATCTTGCTCCTTGTCATGGTGCTCATCTTCCCTTCTCAAGGATGTCCACACTTTGCTAGGTGAGCACCTTACGGCGCCCGCTGAGGCGCTGTAAATAGCCAATTGCTCGGCATGGCACCGCGGGGGACCCGGCAATTTACCGGCGCCGACCACATGGGCCACACCCGGTGCATGTGGCCCACAAGGGAGAGCACGCGGGCGGCCGTCGGGGGCGCGGCGGCGGCAGGCTGACCTGCGGTTTCGCCGATCCGGCCGGGCGAATCCGGCCACAGCAAAGGCCGGCCCCGGGTGGTGCAGGGGACCGGCCTTGCTGTAACTCGATTTTTTCGGACTGTCTGCGGGCTACGGCCGCTCTTGCCGCGAAATAATGCTAGACGCCGTAGTAGAGCTCGAACTCGTACGGGTTCGGGCGCAGGGACAGCGGGCGGATCTCGTACTCGTACTTGTACTCGATCCAGGTGTCGATCAGGTCCTGGGTGAACACGCCACCGGCCTGCAGGAACTCATTGTCCTCGCGGAGTGCCTCGAGGGCCTCTTCCAGGCTGCCCGGAGCCTTGGGGATGTCCTTGGCTTCCTCGGCGGGGAGCTCGTAGAGGTCCTTGTCGATGGGGGCGGGCGGTTCGATGCGGTTGCGGATGCCGTCAATGCCGGCCATCAGCTGGGCAGCGAAGGCCAGGTACGGGTTGGAGGACGGGTCGGGAGCGCGGAATTCGATGCGCTTGGCCTTCGGGTTGGAACCCGTGATCGGGATGCGGATACCGGCGGAGCGGTTGCCCTGCGAGTAAACCATGTTGACCGGGGCTTCGAAACCCTTGACCAGGCGGCGGTACGAGTTCACCGTCGGGTTGGTGAAGGCCAGCACTGCGTCGGAGTGCTTCAGCAGGCCGCCGATGTACCAGCGTGCCATGTCGGACAGGCCGGCGTAGCCCTTTTCGTCGTAGAACAGCGGTTCGCCGTTGGTCCACAGCGACTGGTGGCAGTGCATGCCCGAGCCGTTGTCACCGAAGACCGGCTTCGGCATGAAAGTCACGGACTTGCCCCAGGCATCGGCCGTGTTCTTGATGACGTACTTGAACTTCTGCAGGTCATCAGCCGCGTGGGTCAGGGTGGTGAACTTGTAGTTGATTTCAGCCTGGCCGGCGGAGCCCACCTCGTGGTGGCTGCGCTCGACCTCAAGGCCGGCCTCGTCCAGGGCAATACACATGGCGTCGCGGAGGTCCGCCTGCTTGTCGGTGGGGGAAACCGGGAAGTAGCCGCCCTTGACGGGGGTCTTGTAGCCGAGGTTTCCGCCTTCTTCTTCGCGACCGGAGTTCCAGTGCGCTTCTTCGGAGTCGATCTTGTAGAAGCTGCCCTCGGGGGAGGACTGGTACTGGACGTTGTCGAAGACGAAGAATTCGGCCTCGGGAGCAAAGAATGCGGTGTCGGCGATGCCGGTGGAGGCGAGGTAGGCCTCAGCCTTTTCGGCCACGCCGCGGGGGTCGCGGTGGTACGGGTCGCCGGTGCGCGGGTTCACGATGGAGAAGTTCAGCGCGAGGGTCTTTTCCATGCGGAAAGTGTCCAGGAATGCTGTGGTGACGTCAGGGATCAGCTGCATGTCCGATTCGGCGATGCCCTGGAAACCGCGAATGGAGGAACCGTCGAAGAGTTGGCCGTTGACGAAGAAATCAGCGTCGACGCTCTTGGCCGGCACGTTGAAGTGCTGCTGGACGCCGGGGAGGTCGGTGAAGCGGATATCGACGAATTTGACATCCTCGTCCTTGATGAACTTGAGGACTTCGTCCGCATTCTTGAACATCTATGCTCCTATCGCATATGTAAATATCTGGCTGCAAGCCGTCTGGTCCAGCGCAATCCGAAGGGCAGGGAAACAGTGTTCCCCTGCTCGGGCCATTGCTTGAAACTGCTACCAACCTTATGGACATGTCATTTCCCGACAGTGTCCGTATTGTTTCGCGCAGGTTACAGAATGCCCCGCTCACGCAACGCTATCGGGCGACCACACTGCGGTCCAGCGGCTTCCACGCTGTGAACGGTGACGAGTCGGTAGGATTGGACGGTGGTAGATCGCAACGACATTGGCTCCTGGCTCACCGGACCGGACACTTCCGGCATCTCCAAATATCCGGGGGAGCGGCTGGGGCTGCCCGAATCCGGACCCGGTTCCATCGCCCGTGCGGGACGGCGAATTGTGGCCATCGTGCTGGATTGGGGACTGGCCCTGCTGATCAGCAACTTCGCGTTCGGCGGTGACTCCTGGGCCACCCTGGCCGTATTCGCCGTGGAGCAGATGCTGCTCGTCGGCACCCTCGGCTACAGCATCGGCCACCGGATAGTGGGGATCCACGTTCTCCGCCTGGGCGGGGCTCCGGCGGGCCCGCTGGCCGGGTTGGTGCGGTCGTTGCTCCTGTGCCTGGTCATTCCGGCCGTGATCTTCGACCCGGACCACCGCGGCCTGCACGACAAAGCCATGAACACGGTCCTGGTGCGGCGGTAGAATCTCCCGCCCGGGGCGGTCCTAGACGCCTGCGGGTTCCTTGACTTCTGCGGTGCGTGCTGAGTTGTCGGTGAGGTGACCGCGCTTCCCGGCCCAGCGTTCGAAGGCGATGGTCGCGAACGGGAAGACCGCTGATACCCCGGCAAACAGCGCCACGACGAACGGCCAGCGCTGGAACCGCCACAGCGCGAGGGCTGCCACTCCGTAGCCAACGAACAGTGCGCCGTGAATGGGTCCGGCGATCTCTACGCCCAGCTCGGTGGTCTTGGCGATCCACTTGAAATACATGCCGATCAGCAGGGCCGCCCAGCTGAACGCCTCGGCGACCGCCAGGATCCGGAAGGTACGGATAACAACAGTCTTCAGCGGCATTTTCATGGGCTTCTCCGATCTCACGATGCGTTGGCGCGCCGGTTGGCGCCACAAAAAAGACCGCCCCGGTGCCCAGCCTGAGCCGGATCCGGGGCGGTTTTAGGTTCTTAGCGTCCGCGGTTGGGACGCGCTTTGTAGGGGTCGATTCCCTTGGGGATGGGGAGGCGGTTGCCCAAAGACGAGATGCGCTTGGACACTGCGTTCACCTCGAGCTTTGTCAGTTCGTTCTTCAGTTTGCCCATCTTCTTGGCAACCTGGCTGATGGGCACCTGGCCCTCCCCGCGGCCGCTCTCGATCACATGGACCGTGACGTTCGGGAGGATGCGCGCCAGTCGCTTGCGCTCCGCATCGAGCAGCGGCTTGACGCGGACGGTGGGGCCTTCGCTGACAAGGACGACGCCGGGACGGCCGATGGCGCGGAACACGGCATCCTGGGTGCGCGGGTTGACGGCAACGGGCTGGTCTTCGGTGACCCAGCCCCGCTTGAGCGTGCCCAGGGCCGCACCTGAAGCGCCGGGCTGGTTCTCGATCTGCGCGAACGCCGCGCGCTCCGCCCGCCGGGACAGGATCAGGGTGGCACCGAGGAGGCCCAGCGGAATGCCGATCAGCAAGCCCGTGATCCAGTTCTCCAGCCAGAAGCCAACCAGGAAGCTGATGGCCACAACGCCAAGGAAGACCAGCAGCATCAGCCACGGAACCATGGGGTCGTGGCGGCGGGTCATGTTGAAGACTTCGCCGATCTGCTTGAGCCGGCTGGGCTTCTTGACCTTCGCTTCTTTTGGCTTGCGCGAGAAGAGGCCACGCTTCGGGGCGCCGTCGGCCGCCGGTGCAGTGTTACTGGAATCAGGGGATTTCGCCATAGTGCCTCAATTCTACGTGATTTATGACTGAGGGCCGGACGCCGGACGTTGTCCGGTGCCGGCCCTCAGGGCACAACTAATTTGCTGCTCAGGATCGTGCCGCGAGCAGTGAGCTGGCTTCCTGGCGGGTGCTGCCGGAGGACTCGATGTGGGCGAGTTCGGCGGGGATTTCCCAGCCCTTCTTGCGCATCGCGGTGGCCCAGAGCCGGCCGGCACGGTAGGAGGAGCGGACCAGCGGGCCACTCATGACGCCGAGGAAGCCGAGTTCGTTGGCCTCGTTCTGGAGGTCCACGAACTCCTGCGGCTTGACCCAGCGGTCCACCGGCAGGTGCCGCTCGGACGGGCGCAGGTACTGGGTGATGGTGATCAGGTCACAGCCGGCCTCGTGCAGGTCCTTCAGGGCTTCGGAGATTTCCTCGCGGGTCTCGCCCATGCCCAGGATCAGGTTGGACTTGGTCACCATGCCCAGGGCCCGGCCCTGCGTGATGACATCCAGGGACCGCTCGTACCGGAACGCGGGCCGGATCCGCTTGAAGATCCGCGGCACGGTCTCGACGTTGTGTGCGAAGACCTCGGGCTTGGAATCGCAGATCGCCGCGATGTGCTCGGGCTTGCCGGAGAAATCCGGGATCAGGAGTTCCACGCCGGTGCCGGGGTTTAGCTCGTGGATCTTCCGGACCGTCTCGGCGTACAGCCACACGCCCTCGTCGGCGAGGTCGTCACGGGCCACGCCGGTGACGGTGGCGTAGCGCAGCTGCATGGCCTGGACCGAGCGGGCCACCTTGGTGGGTTCGAACATGTCCACCGGGGAGGGCTTGCCGGTATCGATCTGGCAGAAATCACAGCGCCGGGTGCATTCGGAGCCGCCGATCAGGAACGTGGCTTCCTTGTCTTCCCAGCACTCGAAGATGT
This sequence comes from Pseudarthrobacter sulfonivorans, assembly GCF_014712225.1. Lineage (GTDB taxonomy): Bacteria > Actinomycetota > Actinomycetes > Actinomycetales > Micrococcaceae > Arthrobacter > Arthrobacter sulfonivorans. The sequence continues at coordinate 182,447 of NZ_JACXBW010000005.1, read as the reverse complement.
TCGGGCAGCCGGCCTCTTCACAGACCGTGTGAAGTCCCTCTTTTTTGACCAGGTTCTTGAGCTGGACGTACTCAGGACCCATCTGGACCTTGGCCTTGATCCACTCCGGCTTCCGCTCCACGGGTACAGCGGAGTTGCGCTGCTCAACGCGCAGCAGCTTCCGGCCTTCTGGTGCCAATGTCACAGGAGCGCTCCTTCGGGGTTTGAAACGAGTGCTTCTTCGTGTTTGCGGAACTCGTCCATAAACCGGTCTGCTATGTCACTCGGATTGATTGTTCTGCCGGCTTCGATGGACATCGTGGTGACGCCGGCGTCGGGAATACCGCAGGCAATGATCTGCGCGTAGGGAGCCAGGTCGTTGTTGCAGTTGATGGCCACGCCGTGCATGGTGACCCCGTCCAGGACGCGGATGCCGATGGCGGCAATCTTCCGGTCCGGGCCTTTGCTGTCCGCGGTGATCCACACTCCGGCGCGTCCCTTGATGCGCTCGGCGTTGATGCCGTAGTCAGCCATGACGGCGATCATGACGGCCTCGAGCCGCTCAACGTAGTCGCGGATGCCCGACCGGTTCTTCAGTTTGAGAATGGGATAGGCGATCAGCTGGCCCGGGCCATGCCAGGTCAGCTTGCCGCCGCGGTCCACAGGGATCACGGGGGTTCCGTCCAGCGGGCGCTCGTGCTCTTCGGTGAGCTTGCCGGCGGTGTAGACGGCGGCGTGCTCAAGGATCAGGACCGTGCTGGGTGCCTCGGCTGCGACCACCTTGGCGTGGATTTCGCGCTGCAGGTCCCAGCCCCGTGTGTACTCGACCAAGTCGGGGGCGAGACCCACCTGTGAAAACTCAAGAGTCATGGCATCCAGCTTAGACCCCGGTCCCTGAGGGGTCCGATATAAGTGGCGCACCTCTCATGCTGCCCGGGCCGGACCAGGACGTCCACTGCCTGTGGATAACTTCTGCGCGCCTTCCGGGATTCCGCTAGACATGACTCATGGATCATTTCACTGCTCCGGTGGTTCCGGGTTTCCTGGTGGGACGCATGTTGGGCCGCGGCGGAAGCTCAACAGTGTGGCTGGTGACCGAGGAAAGGACCGGCCGGGAGTTTGCGCTGAAATGCCTCGGCAACCGGAGTATGGAGGCCTTCGAAGGCAGCGGGGGAACGGGCGCGGTTGACGCCGGACCGGCCGCCGTCGCCGCCGACGAGGACGACGTCCGCCGTGAGATCCGGATCCTGTCGGTGCTGGACCATCAGCATCTGATCAAGGCCCACGACGCCGTCCGCTTCGCGCGGCTTCCGAAAGAGCGAGGGACGGCGGAAGCCGGCAGCCACGGGATTGGCCTACTGCTGGATTACGCGCCCGGCGGCTCCCTGGCAGACCTGGTTGGCAGCCGCCGTCAACTCCCCGTTGGCGAGACTGTCACCGTGTTGACCCCCATCGCCCAGGTGCTGGGTTACCTGCATGCCAAGGGGTTTACGCACGGCGACGTCTCGCCCGGAAATGTCCTGTTCACGGCGCACGGCAAACCGATGCTTGCCGACGTCGGTATTGCCAGGATGGTGGGAGACGCATCGGCGGTGGCGGACCATGGCACGGCCGGCTTTATGGACCCGGCACCGGTGGATGCGGTCCGGGCCGGGCTGCAGCCGGAACGTGATGTTTATTCGGTGGCAGCCCTGGGGTGGTACTGCCTGACCGGTGAGCCGCCGCGGCGGACCGCGGACCGCGCACCGCTATCGCTCCTGCTCCCGGAGGTGCCGCCCGAGCTGACGGCAGCCCTCGAGGCCGGCCTGAATGAGGACCGTCGGCTGCGGCCCACGGCCGTTGAGCTAGCGACGGCGATCTACCGCTGCGCGCCGCCCTTGCCGATAGACCTCGCGTCCTCTGTCCACGCCACCGTCATCCCGCAGCTGCTGACCCGGCGTCGCGCTCCGGAGCATCCTGACAGTGTTGCCCGGAACGGCCTGCGGGCCTGGCGCAGAAAAATCTCGACGTCGCGCTGGTCCGGACTCATCGGAGTTCGGCAGGCACTCCCTTTCCCGGCCGAGCAGGAGGCACCTGAGCCGCGACCGCCCAGTTCAGACGCGGCTCTCCCTGCCAGACTGCCCCTGACCGCAGGAGCGGAACAGTGCACGCCGCTCGGCAAGCACGCCCGGCAGCCGGGGACCGGGCTGCGGGTTCCGGACACGGCTCCGGAACCCTCACCTCCGGACACGCCTCCGGAACCCTCGCCTCCACAAGGCTCGGGGCGGCAGCGCTCCGGTCCCAGAGGACGGGGCAGTCAGGTGCCGAAGGCGGTGCACAGGCGGGGGACCGTTGTGCTGGCCGCGGGCGCTGCTGCCGTGGTGGCAGGTGTCATCTGGACGGCCGGCGCCTTCGGGCCGGGCGGACCGTTCGCAAATCTGGCCGGCTTCGAAGGGCCGGCCGCCGGCAGCGACTCGGCCCACGCGGCGCGGAACGGTTCCGATCCGGACCCGTCCCGGCAGGCGGCGGGGGGAACCGACGACACCGGGATTCCGGCTGCCGTCGCGGCGCGGCTGGGTTCTAGGGACCCGGCCGAGGCAGTCCACGGGCTTGCTGCCGTCCGCTCATTGGCGTTCAGCTCGGGCCGGCTGGAGCTCCTGGACCTTGTTAACGCCCCGGGGTCCGCGGCGGCCGCCACCGATGCACGCCTCAAGGACGAGCTCCAGGGATCCGGTCACGTCCTCGCGGGCTTCACCAGCACAGTTTCCGGTGTCCAGGTTCAGCCGGGAAGTTCAGCCGGCCAGGCGATAGTGGGCGTCACTTCGGCGACATCGCCGTACGTGGAACAGGACAGCTCCGGCGCGATGGTGGCCGCCGGTGCCGCCGGCACTGAACAGGCCCTTCGGCTCGTTCTGGTTACCCTGGATGGGCAATGGCGGATTACGGATATCCTCCCAGGCTCCTGACGCTAGCGTCCGGCAACCCAGGCTGCGGCCTGATCAAGGGAGGGATGCTGCCACCGGAAACCTGCTGCCTTCAGGACAGCCGGCTCCATCCGCTTGCCGGACAGCAGGAGTTCGTCGGCCATCTTGCCCATGACCAGCCGGAGTGCCGGTGCCGGCACCCGGAAAAAGGCCGGACGGTGCAGCGCTGAGGCCAGCGCCGCGATCAATGAGTTCATGTCCGTTTCCTGGGGGGCGCACACATTCACCGGGCCGTGAATGTCCGAGCGCGCCAGAAACTCAAGAGCGGCGCTGATATCCGGCAAAGTAATCCAGGGCCAGTACTGCCTGCCATTGCCCAGCGGACCGCCCACGCCGAGCCGAAGCAGCGGCAACAGCCGTCCCATCGAGCCGCCTGAGCGGCTGAGGACAACTCCGGAACGGGTGGTGACTACGCGGACGCCGGCTGGGGCCCGGTGGGCGGCGGCCTCCCACTCCACGCAGATTTGGGCGAGGATGCCGGAACCCGGCGAGGCGTCTTCGCGAAGCTCCGCAGACCCCGAATCGCCGTAAAAATCAGCCCCGGACTGGCTGATAAAGGCCCGCGGCGGGTCATCGAGCTTGCCCATGGCCTCAACCAGGGTGTGCGTTGCCCTTAGCCGTGAACTGAGCAACTCCTTGATCCGGGCGCTGGTCCACGGACGGTCGCCTATCCCGGCGCCGGACAGGTTGATCACCGCGTCAGCGCTGGCCAGCGCCGCCGGGTCCAGGCTGTGGGCTGCAGGATCCCACTGGATTTCAGTGGGCGAGGAGGGTTTGCGGCGGACCAGGGTAACCACCTCATGGCCGGCTCCGCGCAGCGTTGCGGACAACTGTGTCCCGATCAGCCCGGAGGCTCCGGCTATGACGATGTGCATGATCCATCTCACCACGACCCAACCTTTGACGGAACCGCCGTACCTCCCCGGGACGTCAGCGGGGGTTGACTATGATCGAACGATGACTTCTTCGAGCTACTTCCGATTTCCGCATGTCCACGGCGATCTGGTCACGTTTGTTGCAGAGGACGACGTCTGGATCGCGCCGTTCAGCGGTGGCCGGGCGTGGCGTGTTTCGTCACTGCAGTTGCCCGCACGCAACCCGCGCTTCACGCCGGACGGCAAACGGCTGGTCTGGACTGTGATCCAAGGGACAGCCCCGGAAGTTGTTTCGGCCGAGGTCGACGGCGGTGGGTACCGTCAGTTGACTTATTTCGGCCACGGCACCACCAAGGTCAAGGGTTTTACCGCCGCGGGTGACGTAGTGGTGACCAGCGCCTTCCGCCAGGCCGAAAGCCGGCACACCTACGCGTACAGCCTGCCCGTTGAGGGCGGCTGGGCCGAAGAGCTCCCCTTCGGTCCCGTGGAGTCCGTGGCCTTTGGCCCGGAGGTCGGCGACGAACGGCCGGTTGTCCTGGCCAGCGTGCTCTCCCGGGAGCCAGCCTGGTGGAAGCGCTACCGTGGGGGAACCGCCGGCAAACTGTGGATTGATGCTGACGGGAACGGCGAGTTCGAACGCCTGGTTCCCGAACTGGACGGAAACCTCACCGACCCGATGTGGGTCAAGGGGCGGGTCGCGTTCCTCTCCGACCACGAAGGGTTTGGAAACCTCTACTCGGTGCTTCCCGGCGGCGGTGACCTGCGCCGTCACACGGACCATGAGGACTTCTACGTCAGGCACGCCGCCAGCGACGGCGAACGCGTGGTCTTCGAATCCGCAGGCGAGCTCTGGGTCCTCCATGACCTGTCCTCGGAGGCTGTCCGACTCGACATCACCTTGGGCTCGGCGTCGCAGTCGCGGCGCCCGGGCCTGCTGAAGGCCGCCAAGCACCTGGGTGAGGTGGTCCCGGACGCGAGCGGATCCGCCAGCGCCGTCGAGGCCCACGGCACCGTCCACTGGATCCGGCACAAGGACGGACCTTCCCGTATCGTCGAAGCCACCCCCGGAGTCCGGGCGCGGCTGCCCAGACCGCTCGACGGCGGACGGCTCGCCTACGTTGCCGACCACGAGGGTGTGGAGGCCATCTACATCAGGGAAATCGCCGCCGACGTTGCCGCACCTCAGGGTGCCGTCGCGGCAGCGGCCGCACCCGCGGTTCCTGCCGCTGCGGTGACCACCCGTGATGCAGCCGCACCGGAGGAACTGGCCCCGCCGCTTCCCAGCCCGGTTCCGGCCGCCGGCCCGGCCGGCGTGGTGACTGCCGACGTCGTGATCCCCGACGACGCCCCCTCCAACGAAGCCGTCCCCGCTGCGGCCGGGACTAACCCCGATGCCGGTGCTGCCGACGGCGAAACCGGCGCTGCACCGAGCGACGCGCCGGGCCACGGCGCGTCCCGCATCGCCTTTCCGAAGCCGTCGCGCGCCAGCGCCATGGAAGCAAGCCCGGACGGCAAGTGGCTTGCCGTGGGGACCTCCTTCGGCGACGTGTACGTTGCCAACGCGGCCACGGGGGAGCTGTCACCGGTCACCAGCATCGGTGAGGGCACCATCGCGGAGCTGGCATGGTCGCCGGATTCACAGTGGCTAGCCTGGTCTGAACCGGTCACGTCGTTCGGCTCCCGGAGCCGGCTGCGGCTGGCACGTGTGGCGGAGCCGGGCAAGGGAATTGTTGAGGTCACGGACGGACGCTTCTGCGACCAATCGCCGAGTTTCACGCCGGACGGGAAGTTCCTGGCGTTCCTGTCCAACCGCAGCTTTGACCCGGTCTACGACGGACACTCGTTCGACCTTTCGTTCCCCAGCCCCATCAAGCCCTACCTCGTAGCACTCGCGGCGGCCACGCCGTCGCCCTTTGGTCCGGCTGTCGACCTGGCGCCGGCCGCCAGCGCGGACCAAAAGACCGACGAGGCAGGAGCAGCCCCGGTGCAGGTGGATCCGGAAGGGCTCGCGCACCGCGTCATCACCGTCCCGGTACCGCAGGGCAACTACACCGCGCTGACAGCCACGGACGGTGCATTGCTGTGGCTCGACTGGGCTCTCGCAGGCGTCACGGGCGACGGCAAGGCCAGCCGGGAAGACAAGGACGCGCGCCCCAGCCTGGTCCGCTTCGACCTCGCACGGCGCAAGCCCGCCACGCTCGTTGAGGCTTTGGACAGCTACCGGCTCTCCCAAGACGGCCAAAAGGTAGTGCTGATCAGCGACAAGCAGGTCAGCGTTGTTCCTTCCGCCGCCAAGGCGGACGAGGAAGCCGGGCAGCTGGTCAAGGTTGATCTGGGCCGGATCCGCGTGATGATGGACCCCGTCAGCGTCTGGGGCCAGGCCTTTGACGAGGCCTGGCGCCTGCAGCGTGATTTCTTCTGGGCGGAGGACATGGCCGGCCAGGACTGGGAATCGATCCACAAGCGGTACCGTCCGCTGGTGGACAGGCTGGGTTCGCATGACGACCTGGTGGACCTGCTCTGGGAACTGCACGGGGAGCTGGGCACGTCCCACGCCTACGTCAGGCCCGCAATGGTCACGGAAAACGGCAGCAACGGCCAGGGACGGCTGGGCGCTGACCTGGCCTCCACCCCTGCGGGCTGGGAGATCACGCGCATCCTGGCGGGAGAGTCGTCCGATCCGCTGGCCACCTCGCCGCTGACCCGCCCGGGTGCTGCCGCCATGGCCGGGGACGTGCTCCTCGCCATTGACGGCGTACCGTTGTCCGGCACGGTGACACCGGCGATGCAGCTGGTCGGCGCAGCCGGGCGCGCCGTGGAGCTTACGCTGCGCAACGGCCCCGGCCACGGAGCCGAAGCAGGGAAGCAGCGGCGCATCGCCGTCGTCCCGGTCAAGGACGAGGAGCGCCTGCGGTACCAGGAGTGGGTGGCAGCGAACCGCCGGACTGTCCGGGAGGCATCGGGCGGACGCTACGGGTATCTCCACATCCCGGACATGATGGCCAACGGCTGGGCCCAGCTGCACCGTGACCTGGACACCGAAACGGCCCTCGACGGGCTGATTGTGGACGTCCGGCGCAACCGCGGCGGCCACACATCGCAGCTGGTGGCCGAGCTGATCGGCCGTAAGGTCACCGGCTGGAGCATGCCGCGCGGGGAACGCCCGCGAACGTACCCGCATCACGCCCCGCGGGGTCCGGTGATCATCCTCGCCGACGAGTTTGCCGGGTCCGACGGCGATATCATCACCCAGGTGTCCAAGCTGCGGGGCATCGGGCCTGTCATCGGCACGCGGACCTGGGGCGGGGTGGTGGGCATCGATAACAGGTTCTCGCTGGCCGACGGCACCGGCGTCACCCAGCCGCGCTACGCCACCTGGTTCGGCGGTGGAGTGGGCTGGTCCGTCGAAAACTACGGCGTGGATCCCGACATCGAGGTCACGTATCCGCCGCACGCTTACGCGGCCGGGCGGGACCCGCAGCTGGAATACGGTATCGGCGCGCTGAGGGAAATGATCGAGGAACTGCCCACCGACCGTCCGCCGGCCCGTGAAGGCTACCGCCGCCTGCTGCCCGGGCCGCTCCCGGCCCGCCGTCACGGCGGCTGACGGCGTCGCAGCACAGACACAAGGCCCTGCTCCCATCCGGTCATCCGGCGGGGGCAGGGCCTTTTGTCGCGGTTCAGCGGCGTTTTACGCCGCCGGGCAGATCAGGACTGGAGGGTCGCTTCCATGGTGATCTCGATGCTGGCGAGTGCGCCGGAAACGGGGCAGCCCGTCTTGGCCTCGCCTGCGATGCGCTGGAATTCCTCTTCGGAGAGGCCAGGGACCTTCGCGGACACGGTCAAGTGGCTGCCGGTGATGCCGGTGCCAGGAACGAAGGTGACGTCCGCTTTGGTGTTTACTTCCTCGGGGGCGTGGCCCGCCTGGGCGAGCATGTTGCTGAATGCCATCGAGAAACAGCTCGCGTGGGCTGCTGCGATCAGTTCTTCGGGGCTGGTCTTGCCCTCGGCGGCCTCGGTGCGCGCCTTCCAGGTGACGTCAAACGTGCCCAGGCCGGAGCTGTCCAGCGTGGTCTGACCCGCCCCTGACATCAGGTCGCCGTTCCATACTGTGTGTGCGGTGCGTGTTGCTGCCATGTCCACTCCTCAAAGTCGATACGAACCGGGGCCGGCCGTTGCCGCCCCCGCCGGTTCCCATCCTAGGGATTCGTCTGCACGCATGCACGGAGTGTCCGCTCTCAGAGGATTATGACCGCATGCGGTGATTAAACCTCGACGGCGGCGCTCCCCCATGAGGGGAGGGCCGCCGTCGTGGGTGGTGCTTGGGTGATCAGTTCCAGAGCGTGGCGACTGCGATGTTGATAAGTGCCATCCCGCCAACGCCGTGTGCCAGGCCTTTGGAGACGCCCGCACCGGAAGTGGCCTTGCGGTACCCGATGACGGCGGCGACTAGCACAACGACGGCGATCACCAGTTTGACCGCGATCTTGCCGTAGTTCAGGGGATCATGGGTGGCGCCCGCGATTCCTGCGAGTGCCAGTCCGGTAACTAACTGCGCAATGGCGCCGTACAGCTGCACCGGCAGGACGGTGGGCTTCTTGAAGGTGGCGAACCAGCCACCGACGATCGCGGCGGCGCCCAGGATGTGCAGGAAGACCAGGAAGTATTTGAGAATGTCCATGCCTTCAGCTTAGCGACAAGCTGTCGGTAAACGCCGCAGGGCACCCTCCCTTGCGGGAAGGTGCCCTGCATTGACCCGGTCTCTGTCGGGTAATGGCGTTACAGGCCCAGTTCTGCCTCGAAGGCGCCTTCTTCAAGGCGTGCCTTCAGGGTCTGGAGGAAGCGGCCTGCGTCAGCGCCGTCCACCAGGCGGTGATCGTAGGTCAGCGACAGGTACATCATGGAGCGGATGGCGATGGAGTCGTCGCCGTTTTCATCGGCCACCACTACGGCGCGCTTGACGATCGCACCGGTCCCGAGGATGGCGACGTTCGGCTGGTTGATGACCGGGGTGTCGAAGAGTGCCCCGACGCTGCCGATGTTGGTGATGGAGAACGTGCCGCCGGACAGTTCGTCAGGACCGATTTTGCCCTGGCGCGTACGGGAGGCGACGTCGGCGATCTTCCCGGCGATGCCGCCAAGGTTCAGGTCGCCGGCGTTGGAGATCACGGGAACCAGGAGGCCCTTTTCGGTGTCCACCGCAATCGCCAGGTGCTCGGCGTTGTGGTAGGTGATCTGCTGGGTTTCCTCGTTGTACTCGGCGTTCAGCTTCGGGTGCTGCTTCAGGGCCTCGGCTACAGCCTTGGCGATGAACGGCAGGTAAGTCAGCTTCACGCCGTTGGTGGCAAGGAAGTTATCCTTGCCTGCGGTCCGCAGCTTGACGATGCGGGTCATGTCGACCTCGTGCACCTGGGTCAGCTGGGCGGAAAGGTCCAGCGACTCACGCATGCGGCGGGCGATGACCTGGCGGATGCGGGGAGCCTTCTCCGTGGTCCCGCGGAGGGAGGAAGCAACCACAGGAGCGGCGGACGGCTTTGCCGCGGCGGCGGCAGGAGCTGCTGCCGGGGCGGCCTTGGCTTCTGCGGCCGCGAGAACGTCCTGCTTGCGGATGCGGCCACCGACGCCGGTGCCGGACAGTGCGGAGACGTCAACACCGTGCTGGTTGGCCAGCTTGCGGACCAGGGGGGTGACGTAGCCGGACTCGCCGCCGGCGGACTCTGCAGCCTGCGCCGGTGCGGCAGCGGGGGCAGCCGCTTCTGCCTTCGGTGCTGCGGGAGCCGGAGCCGCTTCTGCCTTCGGTGCCGCGGGGGCGGCCGGGGCGGGGGCAGGCGCAGCAGCAGGTGCTGCAGGCTCGGCCTTGGGTGCTGCGGGTGCAGCCGGGGCTGCAGCCGCAGGGGCTGCCGCGCCGGAGCCGATGACGGCGAGGACGGCGCCAACCTCGGCAGTCTCGTCCTCGTTGACCCGGATTTCCTGGAGCGTGCCGGCAACAGGGGAGGGGATCTCGGTGTCAACCTTGTCGGTGGAAACCTCGAGCAGCGGCTCATCGACGGCGACGGTGTCGCCCACGGCCTTCAGCCAGCGCGTGACGGTTCCTTCGGTGACGCTTTCGCCCAGGGCAGGCAGGGTGACGTCGTGGCTTTCGCCGCCGGAAGCGGCCGGGGCCTCTGCGGCAGGAGCTTCCTCAGCCTGTGCGGCGGGAGCCTCCTCTGCCGGTGCTTCTTCTGCCGGCGCGGCAGGGGCTTCTTCTGCGGCGGGTGCTGCTGCGGGGGCTGACCCGCCGCCGGAACCGTCACCGATGCGGACCAGGGGAGCGCCTACTTCGGCGGTCTCGTCTTCGGCTACGAGGATTTCCTCGATAATGCCGGCTACTGGAGAGGGGATTTCAGTGTCTACTTTGTCGGTGGAAACCTCGAGCAGCGGTTCGTCCACCTCTACCCGGTCACCTACCTGCTTGAGCCAGCGGGTGACGGTTCCTTCGGTGACACTCTCACCGAGGGCGGGCAAGTTAACGGATTCAGACATGTCGTCCCCGTTCTCCTTATTGATCTTTAGTGCGGATGATTGCTGCCTGTTCGAGCTTAGTGCACCCGGCAGAATGAGCCGGGTGCACCAAACCCTGATGTCTTGCGGTGAAACGGGGGGCTGTTAGCCGTGCAGGGCCTTGCCCGCGAGTGCGAGGTGGGCCTCGCCCAGGGACTCGTTCTGGGTGGGGTGGGCGTGGACCAGTGCGGCCACGTCCTCGGGGTAGGCTTCCCAGTTCACGATCAGCTGCGCTTCACCGATCTGCTCGCCCATGCGGGCGCCGATCATGTGTACGCCCACAACGGGGCCGTCCTTCTGGCGGACCAGCTTGACCAGGCCGCTGGTGCCCAGGATGGAGCTCTTGCCGTTTCCGGCCAGGTTGTACTCCTGCGTTTCCACCTGGTCCTCGCCGAACTTCTCCTTGGCGGCCTTCTCGCTGTAGCCGACGGTGGCGATTTCGGGTTCCGAGTAGGTGACCTTGGGGATGTTGACGTCCTCGACGATGACGGGCTTCAGGCCTGCGATTTCCTCGGCGACGAAGATTCCCTGCTGGTAGCCGCGGTGGGCCAGCTGGACGCCGGGGACGATGTCGCCGACGGCGTAGACGTTGCCAACGCCGGTGTGCAGGCGCTCGTTGGTGATGACGAAGCCGCGGTCAATGGTGACGCCGGCTTCCTCGTAGCCCAGGTTGGCGGTGACGGGGCCGCGGCCCACAGCAACGAGGAGCAGGTCCGCTTCGAAGGTCTTGCCGTCCACCAGGGTGACCTTGACGCCGTCGTTGTTCTGCTCGACGCCCTGGAAGAACACACCGGTGGAGAACTTGATGCCGCGCTTCTTGAAGGCGCGCTCGAAGTTCTTCACGATCGTTGCGTCCTCGTTCGGGACCAGCGAGGGCAGGCCCTCAACGATGGTGACGTCGACGCCGAAGGACTTCCACACCGAAGCGAACTCGACGCCGATGACGCCGCCGCCCAGGATGATGGCGCTCTTCGGGATGTAATCCATGGTGAGGGCTTCGTCGGAGGTGATGACCTTGCCGCCGATTTCCAGGCCCGGCAGAGTGCGCGAGTAGGAGCCGGTGGCGAGCACAATGTTCTTGCCCTTGTAGGCCGTGCCGTTGACCGTGACAGTGTCCGGGGCGGTCAGCTTGCCTTCGCCTTCGATGACCGTGATGCCCTTGGACTTGATCAGGCCCTGGAGGCCCTTGAACTTGCCGGCAACGATTCCGTCTTTGTAAGCGTTGACAGCCGTGATGTCGATGCTGTCCAGGGTGACATTCACGCCGTACTTTGCGGAGTCGCGGGCGTGGTCGGCCAGCTCAGCGGAGTGCAGCAGGGCCTTGGTGGGGATACAGCCGTTGTGCAGGCATGTTCCACCGAGCTTGCCTTTTTCAACGAGACCAACGGTGAAGCCAAGCTGAACGGCCCGCAGGGCGGTGGCGTAGCCGCCGCTTCCGCCGCCGAGTACCAGGATGTCGAATTCTTGCGCAGTTGCCTGATCGGCCACTTAGACGCTCCCTCGCGTGAACGATGACGCGAGCTTTGCGCATCATCTGGTCTTGGAACTTGTACTGCCGTGATTATGCCAGCAGGCAGGTTCTCTTTCATTTGTGACTACCGTGGTTTACCTTAGCGAACCACTTATCCATGCTCCACCTCGCCGCTGCGTTTGTGGAGCGCTTGTGTCCAGTGTCACGCGGCTATGTGCCCGACGGATCACGCCGGCACAAAGCCGCGTCACAGACCGGAACGTGGTCAGGCTGCCGCGAGGACATCCTCCACGTAGGCCACCAGGGTCCTGACAGTGCAGCCGGTGGCCTGCTTGTGGGTGTAGCCGTACGGGCTGCCGTTGTTAAAGGACGGGCCGGCAATGTCGATGTGGGCCCAGGGGATCTGTTCCCCGTCCTTGCCCTTGCCCACGAACTCGCGCAGGAAGACCGCAGCGGTCATCATGCCGCCGTGCCGTTCGCCGATGTTGGCCAGGTCCGCCACCTGCGAGTCGATGCTCGGGCGCAGCTCCTCGGGCAGCGGCATGGGCCACACCAGTTCGCCGGCGCGGTCGGCGGCGGCCTTGAGCGGGGCGGTGACGCTGTCCGAGCCCATGACCCCCGCTGTGCGGTTTCCGAGGGCAATAAGCTGCGCGCCGGTGAGCGTGGCGACGTCGATGATGGCATCCGGGTATTCGCGGCTGGCTGCGACGATGCCGTCCGCCATGACCAGGCGGCCTTCGGCGTCGGTGTTCAGCACCTCAACGGTCTTGCCGCCGAACATGGTGAGGACGTCGGCGGGGCGGGATGCCGCACCACCGGGCATGTTTTCGGCGATGCACAGCCAGGCGGTTGCCTTGACGGGCAGGCCAAGACGCGCAATTGCCAGCACAGTGTTAAGTACGACGGCGGCGCCCGCCATATCGCTCTTCATGTCACCCATGCCGAGGGCCGGCTTCAAGGAAATGCCGCCGGTGTCGAAAGTGATTCCCTTCCCGACGAGGGCGATCTTCTTTGTCGCTTTTGCGGGGGAGTACTCCACTTTCACCAGGCGCGGCTGGCGGGTGGAGCCCTTGCCCACGCCCATGATGCCGCCGAAGCCTTCCTTCTCCAGACGCTTCTCATCCCAGACCGTCACCTTGATGGGCAGGCCCTTGGCCAGTTCCTTCGCGGCCTCGGCGAATGATTCGGGGTAGAGATGGCTTGGCGGCTGGTTGACCAGCGATCGCGTGGCGTTAACTGCCTGGCCGATCAGGCCCGCGCGCTTCAACGCTGCGCTGAGTTCGTCGCCTGACGCCACGTCCGTGTAGATCACCGCGTTGCGGACCGGATCCTTCAGTCCATCGCTGGTGGACCTGTGCTCGGTGAAGGCGTAAGCGCCCAGTGCGGCACCCTCGGCGACTGCCGCAACGTCGGCGACTCCCGTCGTCGGGAACGCCAAGACAACGGTGGGCAGTCCGGCCAACTGGCGGACGGCGGAACCGGCAGCGCGCCTGAGTGCTTCTTCGGACAGCGGCTGGCCGGCCGCGACCTTGCCCACGCCTGCCAGGACAAGCACGCCGGCTCCGGTTTCAGGCAGGCCGGGAAGCCTGACCGCCTGATCGGCGGCCCCCGTGATCCCCAGGACCTTAAGGGAATCAGTCAGCGCCTCGGCTGACTTGGCGGTCAGCGGGTTCTCGAGCAGCACGGGGCCGTCGGTGCCCTGTCCCACGCCGATGACAACGGCGTCACTGCTGGCCCTCTTCAGGTCCTTGGCGAGGGTACTAAGGTTGATTTCAGTATTCTTGACCACGGGGTAAAGTCCTCAATTCTCGAAAAGGCTGTTCGCGCAGGAATGGATGTCTGGCGCTGGCCATGGAAATCGTCCGGTCGCGACGTGGCCGGGGTGCCGGCTTAGCCCGTCCGGCAGGCCACTTGTCGATCGTAGCCCTTGGTGGCCGCGGGAGCGGAATCTCCTGAGACCTGCGCCACACCCGCGAACGGAATGCCGGGGGGACCGGCAGCGTTGTACAAATTACCCACCCGAATCCTGGAAAGGAAGACGCTGTGCTTGAACGGATTTCCGGCTCACTGCTGGACCCCGATGCGCTCTACGCGAGCAACATCGAGCTGTTCCACAGCCCGGCGCTCCGCGGGCTGAACCTGGTGATGGGTTTCACCGGCTTTGCCGACGCCGGCCACGTGGTGAAGCAGATCAACGCGGAGCTGCTGGACACCCTCGATGCTGAAACGGTGGCAGTGTTCGATGCCGACCAGCTCATCGATTACCGGTCGCGACGGCCCCACATCTCCTTCGTCGAAGACCATCTGCAGGACTACCAGGCGCCGAAGCTGGCTCTGTACAAACTCAAGGACGGGCTCGGCAACGCGTTCCTGCTGCTGGCAGGGTTCGAACCCGACCTGCAGTGGGAGCGGTTCGCACGCGCGGTTGTCGGCATTGTGGAGAAGCTCGATGTGAACCTCGTGACCTGGATCCACTCCATCCCCATGCCCGTGCCGCACACCCGGCCTGTGGGGGTCACCGTCCATGGCAACCGCCCTGAACTTATCGAGGGCATCTCCGTCTGGAAGCCCACGGTGGACGTCCCGGCAGCGGTGGGCCACATTTTGGAACTGCGGCTCGTGGACGCCGGACGCAACGTTGCAGGGTACGTGATCCACGTCCCGCACTACCTGGCCGAAGCGGAATACCCCACCGCCGCAGTTGCCGGACTCGAATTCCTGGGCGCCGCCACGTCCCTGATGCTTCCCACCGACAGGCTGCGCGAAGCAGGCCGGGAAGTGGCCCGCCAGATCGGCGAGCAGGTGGAAGCCTCTGAAGACGTCCGGCAGGTGGTCTCCCGGCTCGAGGAACGGTACGACGAAAAGGCCGACGGCACCGTGCGGCGCTCACTCCTGGCGGATGAGAACGACGAACTGCCGAACGGGGATGAACTGGGCGCCGCCGTCGAGGCGTACCTCGCCCGCGAGAACCCGGGCCTCTAGCCTGTCCGGCTGCCGTCTCACCGTTGTCCGGCAACGGCCCGGACTGCAGCTGCCCGGCCGGGCACGTGTGTCCGCCTGGCAGACGGTTGCCATGGTCCGCGCCGCAGCCCGGGCATAATGAGGGGGTGACTTCCCCCCGAGCCTGGCTGATCTGGACCATCGGTATCTTCGCGTATCTGGTGGCGGTCTCGCAGCGCACGTCCTTCGGCGTGGTGGGACTTGAAGCCACCGAACGGTTTGATGCCAGCGCCTCCGCGATCTCCTTCTTCACCGTGCTGCAGCTGCTGGTCTATGCAGGCCTCCAGATCCCGGTCGGCGTGCTGGTGGACAGGTTCGGCTCGCGGGCCATGATCGCCGGCGGGGCCGTCCTGATGGGCCTCGGCCAGCTCCAGCTCGCTTTTGCGGAGAGCATTCCCGGCGGCGTGGCGGGGCGGGTGCTGGTGGGTGCCGGTGACGCCATGACATTCATCTCCGTAATCCGCCTGATTCCTTTGTGGTTCGCCCCGGCGCGGGTTCCCCTGGTCACCCAGCTGACGGGTATGTCCGGCCAGTTGGGACAGCTTTTCAGCGTGCTGCCTTTCGCCTTTGTGCTGCATTCCTTCGGCTGGACCCCCGGTTTCCTGATGCTCGCCGGCATGTCCGGACTGGCGGTGGTCCTGGTGGTGGTCCTCCTGCAGGACCAGCCGCCGGGAACCGTGACCCCCGAGGTCCAGCGGGGCCTGCGGGCAACCGGCGTCTCACTTGCCAGCGCCTGGCGCCAGCCCGGGACCAGGCTGGGGATGTGGAGCCACTTCACCATCCAGTTCAGCGGCACGGTGTTCGCCATGACCTGGGGCTACCCGTTCCTCATCTCCGGGCAGGGTCTGGACTCGGGAACGGTGGCAGGACTGATGACCCTGTATGTTGCCGCCGGACTCGCCGCCGGCCCTTTCATCGGCAGCTTTGTCGCCCGGCACCCGCTCCGCCGGTCCACCATGGTGCTGCTGATATCCGGCGCTACGGCAGCAGCGTGGGCAGCAGTTCTGGTGACGCCGGGCCGGTCTCCGCTGTGGCTGCTCGCCATCCTGGTGGTGGTGCTGGCGGTTGGCGGGCCGGGGTCCATGATCGGCTTTGATTTCGCCCGGACGTTCAATCCCGCACACCGGATCGGCACTGCCACGGGGATCGTCAACGTGGGCGGATTCATCGCAGCCCTGGTGGCGATCTTCCTGATCGGCTTCGTGCTGGACGTCCTCCTGGCAAGCGGCTATTCCGGCGGCGAACTGTACGGCCTTGAACCCTTCCGGATCGCTTTGAGCGTGCACTTCCTGCTGCTCGGGTTCGGGGGAGTCATGATGCTCCGGACCCGCCGTAAGGTGCGGCATCAGATGGCGGCGCAGGGTGTGGTGGTGGCCCCGCTGCTTCGGGCCATGGCACAGCAGCGACGGGCCAGCCTGGCCCAGCGCCGGCGACAGGACAACACGGAATAGGACCGGCACTTGTCCTCCACATCTGCCTGTCCGAGGCGGTTGTTGACATAGCGGGGCCGGGGACTACAACGTTGGGGGCGCCGGCCCAAAGCTGGAGTCATGAAACCTCCAGAACACCTGACCGTCCGAGGCCCTGAAGACATCCTCGGGTTCATTCCACATACCCTGGGGTACTGGCCCGCAGACAGTCTGGTGGCCATGACCATGCAGGGCAAACGCCTCGGAGCGACCCTGCGGCTTGACCTCCCCGGCCCCGAAACGCTCGCAGACCCGCGGGACTACGCCCGGACCGTGCGCGACTACCTCTCGGCCGACCGGAATGCCGACGGCGCACTACTGGCTATCTTCACGAACCATGGCTGGATGGAACCGCCGGGCACCTACCGGGGTCTCCTGGACGCCCTGGAAAGCCTTCTCGACGCCGAGGGCATGACCGTACGCGACGCGTGGTACGTAGGAGACGACTACTGGCGGAGCGCTAACTGCACTGACCTGCTGTGCTGCCCCATGCCGGGCATGCCGGTGCAGGTGATCCGGGACAGCATGCTGAACGCCGAAATGGTCTACCGCGGCAGCAGCGTGGGGCCGGCGCCCGAGAACGGCACCCTTCCAGCGGCCGCGGTATCCGCTGAGGAGCGGGCCGCAGTCCTGGCCTCGGAGGACGCCTGGGCGGCGCAACTGGACCGGCGCCGGGGGAGCAGGAAACAATTCCACAGCCTCCTGGCCCAGTGGGGCTCCGTCCTGAGCTGCACCGGCCAAGAGTTGCCGCCGAACGATCTCGCGTTCCTGCGGGCCTCCCTGCGCGTCCCCGCCTGGCGTGATGCAGTCTTCGTCATGGCCGCGGCTGGCCTGCCGGCGGCCCTTGGGGGTGCCGAAGCGTTTGGCATCTTCGAAGACGGCTGCAACCTGGCGCCGGTTGGTCCCGTGGGCCTGGGCAAGGGCGCCCCGGGAAGCGCCTCCGCGGGTGGGGGCGGTGTGCCGGGTTACGGCGAGGTCCTGCTGGGACTGGAGCCCGAAGTTCCTGCCTGGGGCTGCTTGAACAGTCTGGATGCCATCCTGGAAAAGCTTTCGGCGTGCGGTGGACAGCCAGGCGCTGCTGCCCTGACCGGCCGCGGCTGGATTGCATGGTGCCGGGGGAGGGGATCGTACGCTGCCGTGTATCTCGGCCGGGCCCTTGACGAAGAACCTGGCTACCGGCTTGCCGAGCTCATGCTGGAACTGGTGCGGCGCGGAACCCTGTGCGGCTGGGCTGCCCGAAAGGAGGCTGCCTGGCGTCGATTCGAAACGGATGCTGCCTAGCTCCGGCCGCTTCTTGAGCCTTATGCGGGAAAACCGTGAGACAATGGATGCCGAGACCCGGTTGGGTCCGTGTATCAAGTGCATGTAATGGTCCCTGACGGGAACAATACAGCCGCCCCGGCAGTTCTACTTGTAGGCTCTGCCGGCCGTGGTTTGCGCCTGATGTTGATCACGGACTTGACAGGGTCATAGTGGTGTTGCCCGTATGGTGATTCCACAGACCGCCGCTAGAAAGGTTTTCTGTGACCCCGTCTTCCGCGAAGAAGGATCCCGCCACCCAGGACGTCTTGTCCCCTGAGGATAAGCAGGCTGCAACGAACGCCAAGCGAGCAGCGACGCGGGCAGCCAACAAGGCCGTCAAGGATGCCACCGCCGGTGACACCGCCGTCGACGGCAAGCCTGAGCCCAAGAAGCGCGGGCCCAAGCCCGGTGCCAAAGCTGCTGCCGAGGCAGCCGGAAAAGCCGCCCGTGGCGCATCGGATTCCGACGACGACGACGTCGAAGACCTCGACGACGCTGTGATCGAGGGCGCCGATGCCGGCGAAGACGCCGAGATTGACGCCGCCAAGGCGGCATCAGCAGCCACCGGCAAGGGCTTTGTCTACTCGGACGCCGACGACGACGACGCCCCCGTCCAGCAGGTAATGTCCGCCGGTGCCACGGCCGACCCCGTCAAGGACTACCTCAAGCAGATCGGTAAGGTTGCGCTGCTCAACGCCGAGCAGGAAGTCGACCTGGCGCTCCGGATCGAAGCCGGGCTCTTTGCCGAAGAAAAGATCAACGCCGACGACGGTTCCATGGACGCCAAGTTCAAGCGTGAGCTTGAGTTTGTCATCCATGACGGCAAGCGTGCCAAGAACCACCTGCTCGAGGCCAACCTTCGCCTGGTGGTTTCGCTGGCCAAGCGTTACACCGGCCGCGGCATGCTGTTCCTGGACCTGATCCAGGAAGGCAACCTGGGCCTGATCCGTGCAGTGGAGAAGTTCGACTACACCAAGGGCTTCAAGTTCTCCACCTACGCCACGTGGTGGATCCGCCAGGCCATCACCCGTGCCATGGCCGACCAGGCCCGGACAATCCGCATCCCGGTGCACATGGTGGAAGTCATCAACAAGCTGGCCCGCGTGCAGCGCCAGATGCTCCAGGACCTCGGCCGCGAACCAACGCCGGAGGAGCTTGCCCTCGAACTGGACATGACCCCCGAAAAGGTCGTCGAAGTCCAGAAGTACGGCCGCGAGCCCATCTCGCTCCACACCCCCCTTGGCGAGGACGGCGACTCCGAGTTCGGTGACCTCATTGAGGACTCCGAAGCGGTGGTCCCCGCCGACGCCGTGAGCTTCACGCTGCTGCAGGAGCAGCTCCACTCCGTGCTGGACACGCTGTCGGAACGCGAAGCCGGTGTGGTGGCCATGCGGTTCGGCCTCACCGATGGCCAGCCGAAGACCTTAGACGAAATCGGCAAGGTCTACGGCGTCACGCGCGAGCGTATCCGCCAGATAGAATCCAAGACCATGTCCAAGCTCCGCCACCCCTCGCGGTCGCAGGTGCTGCGGGACTACCTGGACTAAATCAGGCCCACGCAACGCGGGGTCGGTTCCCGCCCGTGCATCCGAGGATGCCGGGCGGGAACCGACCCCGCTTTTCTTTTCGCAGCACCTGTGCCTTTTGGTGACGGAACTTAAGACAAAGCAGGACCCCCTCCCGAGGGAGGGGGTCCTGCTCATGTAATTGTGAGGTCAGTCGACGGCTACGGGAGCCTTCTCGTGAAGCCTGCCCGTCTCATCGTGCCAATCGGAGCTCAACGGCCGGAGCTTGGCCTCGATTGCACGGGCGTGGTGGCCGCAGAAGAGCAGCTCACCGCCGGAGGTCTCTAGTACAACGCGGACGTATGCCTGAGCCCCGCAACGATCGCACCGGTCCAGTGCGTTGAGTGTGCGGTCTGCCACTGCTGTTGTCATGTCGGCCTCCTTAGTAGATCTGTATGTCTATATAACCAGCATTCGTATCAATCCCGTCGCAAGGACGGGTCAAGTTCGCTGACCGCGTAGCCACAAGAGTGTCTCAAGCTGCGGATTTGGGTCACGGGAACGTCACGAGTGGCCTCGGCCACAGCCCCGGCGAGGTGTGGCAGCAGGTCCTCTGCGCCCTCGCCGACTAGGCTTGAACGAGCGTCCGCAGCGCCAGCTGTTCCGTCACTGAAGGAGTTCACCACCCGTGGCACCAAGTTCTGATTACACCGCCCGGCACCTTTCCGTCCTGGAGGGCCTCGAAGCCGTCCGCAAACGTCCCGGCATGTACATCGGCTCCACCGACTCGCGCGGCTTGATGCACTGCCTGTGGGAGATCATTGACAACTCCGTGGACGAAGCGCTGGCGGGCTTCGGGCACGACATTAAAATCATTCTCCATGCGGACAACTCGGTGGAAATCCACGACGACGGCCGTGGCATCCCGGTGGACCTCGAACCCAAGACGGGACTCACCGGCGTCGAGGTGGTGTTCACGAAGCTGCACGCCGGCGGCAAGTTCGGCGGCGGTTCCTACACCGCCTCCGGCGGCCTGCACGGCGTCGGCGCTTCCGTGGTGAACGCGTTGTCCGCCCGCCTGGATGTGGAAGTGGACCGCGGCAGCAAGACGTACAAGATGTCGTTCCGCCGAGGTGAACCCGGACGCTTCAAGGACCAGGGCAGCAGGATCGATCCCGCCGCGACCTTCGCGCCGTTTGTGGACGGCTCGGTGCTTGACGTTGTGGGCAAGGCAAAACGCGGCGTCACGGGAACGCGGATCCGCTACTGGGCTGACCGCCAGATCTTCACGCCCGACGCAAAGTTCTCCTACGACGAACTGGCCGCCCGGGCGCGGCAGACTTCATTCCTGGTTCCCGGGCTCAAGCTCACAGTCCGCGATGAACGCAGGCTGGCCGGCACTCCGGGGGAAGCAGGTCCCCACGAGGAGGTGTTCCACCACGACGGCGGCATCTCGGAGTTTGTCGACTTCCTCGCCGCAGACCCCGCCGTGACCGACATCTGGCGTCTCCACGGCTCGGGAAAGTTCAAGGAGACCGTGCCGGTCCTCGATGAGCGCGGCCACAGCCAGCTCGCCGAGGTTGAGCGTGACTGCGAAGTGGACGTGGCGCTGCGCTGGGGGATCGGCTATGACAGCACCGTCCGCACCTTTGTGAACATCATCGCCACTCCCAAGGGCGGAACCCACCAGTCGGGCTTCGAGCAGGCCCTGGTCAAGACGTTCCGGAAAGCGGTGGAAGCCAACGCCCGCAAGCTCAAGGCGGGCAACGACAAGATCGAAAAGGATGACATCTTCGCCGGACTGACCGCTGTCCTGACGGTCCGGCTGGCCGAGCCGCAGTTCGAGGGCCAGACCAAGGAGATCCTTGGCACCTCGGCAGTGCGGGCCATCGTCGCAAAGGTGGTGGAGCAGGAGATCACCGCAAAGCTGAACTCGGCAAACCGCAACGACAAGGCCCACTCCGCCCTGCTGCTCGAGAAGATCGTCAGCGAGATGAAATCGCGTATTTCCGCGCGGGTCCACAAGGAAACGCAGCGGCGCAAGAACGCCCTGGAAACGTCGTCCATGCCCACCAAGCTTGCTGACTGCCGGACGGACGACGTCGTGCGTTCCGAACTCTTCATCGTCGAAGGTGACTCCGCGCTGGGAACGGCAAAGCTGGCGCGCTCCTCGGACTTCCAGGCGCTGCTGCCCATCCGCGGCAAAATCCTCAACGTCCAGAAGGCTTCTGTGGGGGACATGCTCTCCAACGCAGAATGTGCCGCCCTGATCCAAGTGGTGGGTGCGGGGTCGGGCCGCAGCTTCGATATCAGCGCCGCCCGGTACGGCAAGGTCATCCTCATGACGGATGCCGACGTCGACGGCGCCCACATCCGGACGCTGCTGCTGACCCTGTTCTTCCGGTACATGCGCCCCATGATCGATGAGGGGCGCGTTTTTGCCGCCGTCCCGCCGCTGCACCGCGTCGAAGTGATCAATGCGGGCCAGAAGGCCAACGAGATGATCTACACCTACTCAGAAGCGGAACTCCACGTGCTGCTCGCCCGGCTGGCCAGGGAAGGCAAGCGCTACAAGGAGCCGATCCAGCGGTACAAAGGACTCGGCGAAATGGACGCCGAACAGTTGGCGGAAACCACCATGGATCCGCGGCACCGGACCCTGCGCAAGGTGGGCATCGAGAACGCCAAGCAGGCCGAGGACACCTTCGACCTGCTGATGGGCTCAGATGTGGCGCCCCGGAAGGACTTCATCATCGCTGGCGCCTCCAGCCTGGACCGGGAGCGGATCGACGCCTGACCAGTCCGGCGCGCTCAGCCCAGCAGGCCCGGCACGATCAGCAGGGCCGTGGGCAGGGCAAGCAGCAGGACGCAGCCCACCTGCACGGTGGCGCGGGCTGTGGGAGTGAGTTCAGGCTGCGGTGAGAGCAGCCGGCTGACCCGTGAGGCAGTGGTGCGGGCAGCGTCGGAGCCTGTAACACCCGCCGCGGCCTCCAGCCCGTCGAGCGCAAGGCCTGCCTGGGCGGCCGGCCGGAAAGCCCCGCCCCCCGCCGAACCGCTGGCCACGATCGCGATGGCCTTGATGAGGGTTGCCCGGCTCTCCGTCTTCAGCGCCACGTCGTCAGCCAGCATCTCGATCAGCGAGTTCACTGACTCCTGGGCCAGCCTGGTGGTGGGTAGCCAGGGGAGCGCCTGGCGCCAAGCGGCGAAGGCCCACAGGAGAAGGTGGTGGCGCTGGTTGAGGTGGGCGTTCTCATGGCTCAGGACTGCCCGCAGCTCGGCCGGTTCAAGGGCTGCCATCAGGCCGTCGGAGAGCACAGTGACCGAGCGCGCCCCGCCGGGCAGGCAGTAGGCCACAGGGGAGTCATGGTTGATGACCACGGTTCCCGCCCCCTCTGCGGAAGGCGAAGCCAGGAGGGCCAGCAGCTCACGGTGGCGCCGCCGCTGGCGCTCGATCTTGTAGTACGTGAGCAGCAGGGTGAAGACCAGGTGTGCGGTCAGCAGCGCTGCGGCGGAGAGGGCAAAAAGATGCCAGAAGCCGAGTGCCGTGGTGGGCGCATTAAAAAGCACCATGCCCGCGAGGGCACGCAGGCCGGCGATCAGGTTGTCGCCCACCGGTTCCAGGCCATAAACCAGCATGGCGCCGATCATCGAGAGCCCGCCGGCAAGCGCAATCGCCTGCCAGAGGAGCATGGCGGTGAAGGGCGACCGGGCCGGCCACCGGGCACGGGAAAGAAAGATAGGCACTGGCCACGCCAGCACTATCGCAAGGACCGCCAGCAGGTATGAGGTCCAGAACATTGGCCCGCTAGACGTGGCCGAGCAGTTTGCGCAGTGTTTCGGCTTCGCTTTCGGTAACAGACCCGATGAACTGCGCCAGCACAGCTTCACGGTCAGGGGCGGAGCCCAACACCTCGTGCATCAGTTCGGCTGTGTGTTCTTCCCGGCTGGAAACCGCCTGGTAGCGGTGCGGCCTGGTGCCGCGTTCCCGCTCCACAAGGCCTTTCTTCTCCAGCCGGGACAGCACGGTCAGGACGGTGGTGACGGCAAGCTCCTTGCCCTCATGGCCGGCCGCGTCCCCTTTGGCCTCCGTGCTGGTTGCCAGTTTGTCACGCAGGGTATTTGCGGTGGCTGCTTCGTGGCCCGCCCAGAGCAGATCCATCACTGCCCGTTCCAGTTCCCCAAGACTTGCCATTGCTACATCCTTCTTGTTCCCGCATCCGTGGCGGAGCGCCGCGGTGCCTGCATATTCTTCGCTACAGATACATAACCAAATTTACCTGTTTTTTGGCTAAGTTTCTACGTCCGGTAGAACACTGGGCGCGGCGCGGCCTTGTGAGGGCCGGGGTGAGGTGGAACTCTTGGTTGCAACACTGCCCGTCGATTGTTCTACACTGTGTAGAAGTCATTGTTCTACGAACCGTAGAAGAGTTGAACCGCCAACCCGAGGGACTGCTGTGGAAGCTCTGGAAATCGCACGCTGGCAATTCGGCATCACCACCGTTTACCACTTCATGATGGTGCCCCTGACCATCGGGCTGGGCCTGGTGGTGGCCGTGATGCAGACCATCTGGCATCGCACCGGCAAGGTCGAATACCTCAGGATGACCAAGTTCTGGGGCAAGCTGTTCCTGATCAACTTCATCATGGGCGTGGCCACCGGCATCGTTCAGGAGTTCCAGTTCGGCATGGCCTGGAGCGAATACAGCCGGTTCGTGGGTGACGTCTTCGGGGCTCCGCTCGCACTGGAATCGCTGTTGGCGTTCTTCGTTGAGTCCACGTTCCTGGGGCTGTGGATCTTCGGCTGGAAGCAGCTGAAGCCGGCCATCCACCTGGCCTGCCTGTGGATAGCGGTGGTGGGATCGGTCTTTTCCGCCTACTTCATCATTGTGGCCAACAGCTGGATGCAGCACCCGGTCGGCGCAGAAATCATCGACGGCCGCCCCGTCATGACGGACGCCTGGGCCGTCTTTACGAACAACACCGCACTGGTGGCGTTCCCGCACACCCTGATGGGGGCCCTGGCCGTGGCGGGCGGCTTCCTCCTGGGCATCGCCTGGTACCACCTCTGGCGCAGGCGCAAGGACGGCATCGACACCATCGGACCTGACGGCAAAGTGGTTCCCGGGGAAGCAGCCATTCCCGGACGCGACAAGACCGACTACAAAGTCTGGATCCGCTCACTGCGGATCGGTGCCGTCGTCGCCATGATCTCCTTCGCCGGCACCTCCCTCACCGGCGACCTGCAGGGCAAGCTGATGTTTGAGCAGCAGCCCATGAAGATGGCAGCCGCCGAAGGCGCCTGCCACGACGGCACCGGCTTCTCAGTCCTAAGCGTCGGAAACCTCGGCTCCAAGAACTGCGATGACATCGTTGCCGTGATCGAGATCCCCGGCATCCTGTCCTTCCTCGCCAACGGCGACTTCACCACCGAAGTCAGGGGCGTCAACGGTCTCCTGGACCAGTACAAGGCCGACTACGGAACCCACCTGCCGGACAACCCGATCTACGGCGAGCGGGCCGGCCAGGAAATCCAGTACGTCCCCGTCATGGAAGTCACTTACTGGGGCTTCCGGATGATGATCGGCTTCGGCGGACTCGCTGCGCTGGCCGCGCTCGTCGCCCTTTGGCTGACCAGGAAGGGCACCGTCCCCGCGTCGCCCTGGCTGATGCGCCTGGCAGTCTTCGGAATCCTGGCCCCGTTCGGCGCCAACGCCGCGGGCTGGATCTTCACCGAGATGGGCCGGCAGCCGTTTGTCGTGGCGCCCAACCCGGACCTGAACGGCATTGACCAGGTGTTCATGTTCACCGCGGCGGCCGTCTCGCCTGGCGTGTCGGCCGGCGAGCTGCTGACGTCACTCATCGTCCTCTCCGCTGTCTACGGCGCCCTCCTGGTTGTGGAGGTCAAACTCCTGGTCACGTACATCCGCGGCGGAGTGGTCTCCGCCATGCCGGAACTGGCGAATGCCCCGGTGGATGAGAATGAGGACGCCACCCCGGGCCCCGACGGCACCGGCACCGCCAAACCTGCCGACGACGTCCTGGCATTCGCCTACTAAGAAGACCAGAGGATATTCGATATGGAACTGCTGCCCACAGTCTGGTTCATCATCATTGCGGTGCTCTGGACCGGCTACCTCTTCCTTGAGGGCTTTGACCTCGGCGTCGGAATGCTGATGAAGCTGTTCGCGCGGAACAACACCGAACGCAGGGTGCTGCTGAACACGGTCGGCCCCGTCTGGGACGGCAACGAGGTCTGGCTGATTACGGCGGGCGCCGCCACCTTCGCGGCGTTCCCGCGCTGGTACGCCTCGCTGTTCTCCGCCCTCTACCTCCCCCTCCTGGTGGTCCTCGTCGCCCTGATCTTCCGTGCGGTGGCGTTCGAATACCGCGGCAAAGTGGACAACGACAGCTGGCGTGCACGCTGGGACTGGGCCATTGCCCTGGGCTCCTTCCTCGCCGCGTTCGGCGTCGGCGCTGCCCTGGCGCTGACCACCACCGGAATGCCACTTAACGCGAACGGTGACCGCGAAGGCGGTGCCATGGCCTGGTTCAGCGGCTACGCCGTCCTGGGCGGGCTGGCCGTGGTGGGATTCTCCCTGCTCCACGCCCTGGCGTTCCTTGCACTGAAGACCGACGGCGACGTGCGGCACCGTGCGCGCGCCTGGTTTGTCCGGCTGCTGCCGGTCCTGCTGCTTCCGCTGGCGGCCTGGGCACTGGCCATCCAGTTCCTGGAAGGAAAGCCGTGGACCTGGGCAGCGGTGGTCCTGGCCGTAGTGGCAGCCGTCGCGGCATGGTTCCAGTCACGGCGCGGAGCCGAAGGCCACGCGTTCATCGCGATGGGCGCCTTCCTGCTCCTGGGCAGTGCATCCATCTTTGGCGCAGTGTTCCCGGTGGTGCTGCCATCGACCCTCGACCCGGCGTTTGACCTGACCATCGCCAACGCTTCCTCCTCCGACTACACCCTCGGCCTCATGAGCGTGGTTGCAGCGGTGGGCCTGCCCCTGGTGATCGTCTACCAGGCGTGGACCTACTGGGTGTTCCGCCGCAGGGTCAGCGCCGCCCACATCCCGGCGGCCCACAGTTTCCTGCCGGCAGTGGCCGTCAGGGCATTCACCACTAAGGACTGACCCGCGTGCGCCCAGACTTTCCGGCCGGACCGGCCACCCGTTCCGCCGTCTACTGGCTTGGCCTGCTGGCAGCGCTGAAAGCGCTCGCGCTGGTCCTCATGGGGCAAGCCGTGGCAGCCATGCTCGCCGGGCTGGCCACCGGCAATGGTTCCTGGCAGGACCAGCTGCCCTGGGGCCTGGCAGGGGTGGTCCTGAGGTCAATCACCGTGTGGGCGCAGGGCATCGCCGCCCGCCGGGCTGCCCTGGGCATCAAGGAGGAACTGAGGCAGGAACTGCTGGCCCGCGCCCTCCGGAACGGTGCACGCAGCACGGGTCCGGCCGATGGCGGCCTTGCCGTCCTGGCGACGCGCGGCCTGGACGCGCTGGACAGCTACTACACCCAGTTCCTGCCCGCACTGGTGAACTGCGCCACGATCCCGCTGCTCCTGGGCGCACGCATCCTCTTCGCGGACTGGGTCAGCGCCGTTGTGGTTGTCCTGACGGTTCCGCTGGTCCCGCTGTTTATGGTGCTGATCGGCAGGTACACCGAGGACCACGTCCGCGAGGCGCAGGAAACCCTCACCCGGCTGTCCGCCCACATGCTGGAGCTGGCCAAGGGGCTGCCCGTCCTGGTCGGCCTGGGCCGTGCCACCGCGCAGCGCAAGGCACTGGAGGAGATCTCCGACGAGTACCGGACCAGGACGATGGGGACGCTGCGCACCGCCTTCCTCTCCGCCCTGGCACTGGAACTCATAGCCACGATTTCGGTGGCGGTGGTGGCCGTCTTCATCGGTGTCCGCCTGGTGCACGGCGACATGGCACTCGAAGCGGGCCTCCTGGCCCTCATCCTGGCACCGGACTGCTACCTGCCGCTTCGCGAACTGGGCACTGCACACCACGCCAGCGATGACGGCCGGGCAGCGCTCGCCGCCACCCGGACGGTCACCGATGCACCCGAGCCGCGGCCGCTGCCCACCGGGGGCAGCGCCGACGCCGCCACCGACGCCGCCACCGACGCCGCCACCCGCGGAGTGCCGGTCCTTCCCGCGGACGACGGCGGCGGCCGGCTTTCCGCGCCCGACCCGGGGGGAGTGACGGTCACCGATCTCACGGTCACCTATGCGGGCAGGGCGGGAGCCGCCGTCGGGCCTCTCACCTTCACCGCCCCGCGGGGCCGGATCACCGCCCTCGACGGCCCCAGCGGCGCGGGCAAAAGCACGGTGCTCGGCGTGCTGGCCGGGACGGTGGGGGACGGCGGCGGAACCCAGGTGTCCGGGCAGTTTTCCGGCCTTGACCGCAGCGCCATCGCCTGGGTTCCGCAGCAGCCGGTCATGGTGGCGGACTCGGTCCTCGAGGAGGTCACGCTCTACGTCAACCATGGATCTGCGGAAGAGTCGCACGAGACGGCCCGGGAGTGCCTGGCCGCGGCTGCCGCCGGTCACCTTGCCGGCCACCATCCGGCCGAGCTGAGCCCGGGGGAGTTGCGGCGTGTCGCGTTGGCCCGCGGCCTGGCCCGCATCCGGGCCGGCGCCACCGTGCTCCTGCTTGACGAGCCGACAGCCCACCTGGACGCGGCTTCGGCAGGGCTGGTGCAGGAGGCCATCCGCGCACTCCGCGGACAGGTCACGGTCATCCTGGTGGCCCACGACCAGCAGACCCGCGAACTGGCCGACCACCTGGTGCCCGTCTCGGTCCGCGGAATCACTGCACGGTCAGAGGCCGCGTCGATGCCGGACGCGGCGGAGCATCCCGCAGGCCCGGGCACCGCAACAGGCAGCGGTGAGGATGAGCCGGCTCCCGGAACCGCCGGCCCGGGCTCGCCCCTGCCCGCGGCGGGGAATGGCAAGGCTGCCCGCACGACGCGGCTGCTGGGCAGCCTCCTGGCGCCCGTGGCCGGCCGGTTCTCGGGCGCAGCCGTGGTGGGGACCTTCGCCGCGGTCTTCGCCGTGGCGCTGTCCGGACTGTCCGGCTGGCTCATCATCAGGGCGAGCGAGCAGCCGCCCATCCTCTACCTGCTGACCGCCATCGTCGGCGTCCGGTTCTTCGGGATCGGACGGGCCGTCCTCCGCTACTGGGAACGGCTCCTGCTGCACGACGCGGTCTTCGGTGCCCTCACCCGGCTCCGCGGCCGGCTCTGGGAATCGCTGAGCCGCAAGGCCTTGTCCCTGCGGCGGCTCCTGCAGGGCGGCAACGTCCTGGGGACGGTGATTGACGACGTCGATACCATCCGGGACCTGCTGCCGCGCGTTGTCCTGCCACCCGTGACCGCCCTTGCGGTGGGCGGTTCGGCACTGCTGGCCACCACCCTGGTGGCCCCGGAGGCACTGCCCGCAGTAGCCATTGCGGCTGCCCTGAGCCTGATCGTGGCGCCGGCAGCCGCCCTCCGGGGTGACCGGCAGTCGGCCACCGCAGAACAGCGGCTGCGCGCCGGAGTCCTGCGGCGAACGTCCGCGGCCCTGGACGCCCGGGCTGAACTGCACGCCAACGGCATCGCGGCAGCAGTCCTGGACGCGCTTCGGTCCGAGGACCGCACGGCAACCAAAGCATCCCAGCGATCCGCCTGGGCGGAAGGCCTCGGCCAGGCCATCACGGTGGCTGCCTGCGGAACGGCGGCACTGGCCGCGGCCGTGCTGACCGCCCCCCAGGTCATTTCCGGCGCCATGGAACCCGCCACGGCCGCGGTGATAGTGCTCCTGCAGCTGGCGCTGGTGGAACCGTATGCAGCCATGACGACGGCGGTCCGCCAGTACCCTGCCCTGCGTGCAGTCATGCGGCGGGTTGCGGAGTCCGGCGTGCTTCACGCCACCGAATCGGACTCCGCAGAAGGCGACGGGCTGCACGAGGTCCCGGCCCGCCCCGGTGCCGCCCCCGGGGTGGAACTGTCCAATCTTGCGGCCGCCTGGCCTGGCGGCGGAACAGTGTTCTCAGGGGTGTCGGCAACAGCCGGGCCGGGCCGCTGGCTGGCCGTCACCGGGCCTTCCGGCGCCGGCAAGTCCACCCTCCTCGCGGTACTCCTGGGCTTCCTCCCGGCTGCGGCCGGCAGGGCCGCGGTGACCGGGACGGCAGCCTGGTGCCCGCAGGAGGCGCACCTGTTCGATTCGACCCTGCGCGGCAACCTGCTGCTGGGACTGCAGGCTCCGGCACCCGCCGCACCCGCACCCGCCGCCGCACCCGTCGATTCGCCGGACCACGGCAGAGCCTCTTCCGCCGCACGAGACCCGGAGCTTGCCGCGGCGCTAACCGCCGTCGGCCTTAATGCCCTGGTGTCGCGCCTGCCTGATGGGCTGGACACCAGGATCGGCCCGGGCGGCTCGTTCCTGAGCGGCGGCGAACGGCAACGGCTCGCCGTGGCCCGGACCATCCTGACGGGCGCCGAAGTGATTCTGCTGGACGAGCCCACCGCCCATCTGGACGCGGAAGCGGGACGGGAAATGCTGGCCGACCTCCGCGCCGGCCTCAAGGACCGCACCGTGGTCATGGTGACCCACAACCCGGCCGATATCCACCCGGCTGACACCGTTCTGGACCTGTCCGCGGCGTCACTGACGGGTGTCCCGGGCAGTGACAGAGTGCCGTACCCGGAGGGGAGCCTTCGCTAGCCGGATCCACAGTCCCGTGTCACAGGCGGCAACGCTTTGCCGCAGACGCCGGGGGCACCGGAGCGCCTGTCCTGCCACGCCTTCGGATCGGCACCGGGCAGCAGCACGGGCACCAGGCCAGGCTGCTGGAGTCAGCCGGCTACGCGGTGGTCCGCTACTTCAATGAGCTGGCCCTCTACACCAAAATGGGTTACCGGGCAGTCAGCCGCAGCATGGCGTGGGACAAGGAGCTGTAATCAGCCGTCCACATCGTGAAGGTGATGGACCACATCATGCAGGAAGTACTGCGACAGGCTCAGGACGGTGAACTCCGAGCCGTTGCCGCGCAGGCCCGTCCGGCCCCACTCCGACTCCCGGACGCCAGCGAAGGACGCGGCGATCTGTTCGCCCTCCGCCGTCAGCTCGGCACTGACCACCGCGGGATCGGCGCTGGCGTAATCGTTCTCGACTGCCGTCCGGTCCTGGTCCCAATTGTCGAACCGGGCGTCCTCGGAATCGAGCATCAGGTTCAGCCGCTGGTCGAACAGCGCGAAAACGTCGCGGACATGGCAGGCGTACTCCAAGGCCGACCACGTATCCTCGTCCGGACGTTCGGCAACCGCTGGCCTCCGGAGCACTGCCCGCCAGCGCGGCAGCATGTTCGACACGCTGCCAGGGACGGTGGAAGGGGTGACGGTGGACGCGTCGAAGGAGCACTCCGGGCAGGGCCGGGAGAGCACCCAGGTCCAGTCCTTCTCATCAGGAATGATAGGCATGGCAGCAGTCTAGGCCGGATCGGTCCAGGCCATGGCCGGTCCCACCGCGTCCACGGCCTGGGACAGGGGAATGCCCGAACCGTCGCGCCGGCCGTGTTCCTGCGGCAGCGATCTGGCCACGCCGGCCAGCGAGGATGCTTTGGCCGGTCCGTGCCCTGCCCACCCCAGCAGGAGGGTGTCTTCGCCCTTGAGGAACCGGTGGGCGCGGACACCTGCGGTGGCGCGGCCCTTGACCGGATACTCGGCGAAGGCCGTCACCTTCGCGGCACCGGGCGCGGTCCCCGGCAGGGCGCCGTCGGTTCCCGCGATGGTGACCACGACGGCGGCGTCATCGTTCGGCGCCACCGCACCGAAGAACACCACGTGATCGCCGGCGCCGAGCTTGATGCCGGCCATGCCGCCTGCGGTCCGGCCCTGGGCCCGGACGTTGGCCGCGCTGAACCGGAGCAGCTGCGCTTCGCGGGTCAGGAACACCAGGTCGGTGTCCTCGGAACCGGCCGGGGCCACACCCACCACCACGTCCTTGTCCTTGAGGGCAATGACCTCCCAGTCCTCGCGGTTCAGGGGGTAGTCCGGCTGCAGCCGCTTGACCACGCCCTGCGCAGTGCCGATGGCCAGGATCTCATCGAGCGGCGCGAAGGCCACCAGCGATTCACCCTTCAGCAGCGTGACGAAGTCCTTGGCCGGGACGCCGCCGGCAAGATTCGGCAGGCCGGACATGGGGGGCAGCACCGGCATGTCCATGACCTGCAGCCGCAGCATCCGTCCCTGCGAGGTGACGGCGGCGATTTCACCACGGGCTGAGGTCTTGACCACCGAGCGGAACACATCATGCCTGACGCGCGGACCTGATTCGGCGAGCGGTTCCTGGTTGGACGTGCGCGCTATCTGGCCCGACGCCGTGAGGATCGCCCAGCAGGGATCGTCCGCAATCTCCAGGGCCAGCGGTGCGGCTTTGCCCTTCGCGCCCGGGGAAGCAGCCAGGGCGGCAGCCACCGTGGGGGAGACGGCCTCCGATTCGAGCAGGACGGTCCGGCGCGGTGTGCCGTATTTTTCGGCAATTTCGCCGAGTTCCGTGGACACGAGTTCGCGCAGCCGCTGCTCCGAGCCGAGGATGGCCTCGAGCTCCGCAATTTCACGCCGGAGTTCGTCCTGTTCCTTCTCCAGCTCGATCCGCGAGTACTTGGTCAGCTGGCGCAGCCGCAGTTCCAGGATGTAATTGGCCTGGATTTCGGTGAGGTCGTAAATGGACATCAGCCGTTCGCGGGCGGCGGCCACCTCATCCGAGGAGCGGATGATCTGGATGACCTCGTCGATGTCCACGATGGCGATCAGCAGACCCTCCACCAGGTGTAGGCGGTCCTTTTTCTTGCCCAGCCGGAACGCCGTGCGCCGGCGGACCACGTCGATGCGGTGGCCAACATAGACGGACAGCAGATCCACAAGCCCGAGGGTCTGCGGCTGGCCGTCCACCAGCGTCACGTTGTTGATGCCGAAGGAGTCTTCCATGGGGGAGTAGCGGTACAGCTGCTGGAGCACGGCATTCGGGTTGAACCCGTTCTTCAACTCGATGACCAGGCGCAGGCCGTGCTTGCGGTCCGTGAGGTCAACGATGTCGCTGATGCCGGTCAGCTTCTTGCCGTTGACCGCATCCTTGATCTTTTCGATCACCTTTTCCGGGCCCACCATGTAGGGCAGTTCGGTGACCACCAGGCCGGTGCGCCGGGCAGAGAGCTGTTCGATCTCCACCTTGGCCCGGGTCTTGAAGGATCCGCGCCCGGTGGCGTAGGCGTCACGGATGCCGTCCAGGCCGACGATCCGGCCGCCCGTGGGAAGGTCAGGCCCGGGGACAAACCGCATGAGGTCATCCAGCGTGGCGTCCGGGTGCGCGATCAGGTGCCGGGCGGCGGAGATGACCTCCACCAGGTTGTGCGGAGCCATGTTGGTGGCCATGCCGACGGCGATGCCCGTGGCCCCGTTGACCAGCAGGTTGGGAAACGCCGCCGGAAGCACGTCCGGCTGGGTCAGCTGGTTGTCGTAGTTGGGGACAAAGTCCACCACGTCTTCGTCGAGGTGGTCGGTCAGCGTCAGGGCCGCCGCCGCGAGGCGGGCTTCGGTGTACCGGGGAGCCGCCGGGCCGTCGTCGAGCGAGCCGAAGTTGCCGTGGCCGTCAATGAGCGGAAGGCGCAGCGAGAAATCCTGGGCCATGCGCACCATGGCGTCGTAAATAGCCGTGTCGCCGTGGGGGTGGAGCTTACCCATGACCTCGCCCACCACGCGCGCACTCTTGACGTGGCCGCGGTCAGGGCGGAGGCCCATCTCGCTCATCATGTACAGGATCCGGCGCTGCACCGGCTTCAGTCCGTCCCTTGCGTCGGGCAGGGCCCGGGAGTAGATCACCGAATAGGCGTACTCCAGGAAGGAACCTTCCATCTCGGACGTGACATCGATGTCCACGATGTTCTCGACGAAATCCTGGGCGGCTTCCCCGGCAGGGGGTGGGCTTTGGCGGCGGGCCATGGGGCTGGTGGATCCTTACGGGTTACTGGTGGTGCTCTGGTGGGGCGCAGTTTCGTGGCGCCGTTTCGTTGGCGCAGGGCCTGCGCCGTCGGTTTGTGGTTAGGCTAAGCCTATGGTGGATCAGCCCGGGGACGGCGAATATCCGGAACATTGGGAAGCCGATGTCGTGCTCAGGGACGGCGGCACCGCGCACCTGAGGCCCATTCACCCCAGTGATGCGGACGCCGTCCAGGCGTTCCATGCCGGACAGTCGCAGAACTCAATCTACATGCGCTTCTTTACCTTCAAGGCCCGGTTGTCCAGCAAGGAGCTCAAACGCTTCACGGAAGTGGACTATAAGGACCGGGTGGCACTGGTCATCACCTTCGGCGGCGAAATCCTGGGGATCGGCCGGTTCGACAGGCTCGATGACCCTGCCGAGGCGGAGGTCGCCTTCAACATCGCGGACGCCCACCAGGGCAGGGGAATCGGTTCCATCCTCCTGGAACACCTCGCCGCGGCCGCCCACGAAAACGGGATCCGCCGGTTCACCGCCGAGGTGCTGCCCGA
This sequence comes from Pseudarthrobacter sulfonivorans, assembly GCF_014712225.1. Lineage (GTDB taxonomy): Bacteria > Actinomycetota > Actinomycetes > Actinomycetales > Micrococcaceae > Arthrobacter > Arthrobacter sulfonivorans. Next base: position 148,814 of record NZ_JACXBW010000005.1, on the reverse strand, counting down.
AAACCGCAAAATGCTGATGGTTTTCGCGGACGCCGGCTACGACGTCAAACGCCATTTCGACGACGGCGTCGTCAGCCTGGAGTTCAACATCGGCCCCACCGAAAGATCGCGGGCCGTGATGGAGTCACGCGAGCACCGCGCCGAGGCGAGGAGCGTGCGGGACCTGCTGACGCCGTCGTCCGTTGCAGTCATCGGTGCCAGCCGCAAATGGGGGACTGTGGGGCACCAACTGCTCGAACACATCATCGAGGGCGGCTTTCCAGGGCCGGTGTACGCCATCAACCCCGAGGCGCTGGAGCTCGCCGGGATGATGTCGTTCGGCAAGCTGTCCGAGGTCCCGGACCCGGTACAGCTGGCGGTCATCGCTGTTCCCTACGCGGAAGTGCCCGGTGTGGTGGATGACTGCGCTGCGGCCGGCGTCAAAGGGCTCGTGATTGCGTCGGCCGGTTTCGCGGACGACGGCGAACGCGGCCTGCAGCGCCAGCGGGACCTGGTCCGGAAGGCACGGGCGAACGGCATGCGGGTCATTGGACCGTCGTCCCTGGGGATCGTGAACACGCATCCGGACGTTTCCCTCAACGCGTCCATGGCCCCCGCGATGCCGCGGCGCGGCGGCCTGGGGCTGTTCAGCCAGTCGGCGGCCATTGGTGTGGCCCTCTACGCGGCGTCCAGCCGCCGGCAGCTGGGACTTTCCACGTTCCTCTCAGCCGGCAACAGAGCAGATGTGTCCGGCAACGACATCATGCAGTTCTGGGAGGACGACGCCGGCACCACCGCCGTGGGCCTGTACCTGGAGTCAATCGGCAACCCGCGCAAATTTTCCCGGATCGCGCGGCGCCTGGCCCGCACCAAACCCGTGGTTGTGGCCAAGTCCGAGACCATGGGCCTGCGGCTGCCGCCCGGCCACGCTGTCCGGACCACCCAGGCGCCGGCCGGAACGCTGGATGCGATGATGCGGCAGTCCGGTGTGATCCGGGTGGAGACCATTGAACAGCTCATGGACGTCTCCCAGGTCGTGGCTGGCCAGCCACTGCCCGCCGGGCCAGGGCTGGCCATCTTCAGCAACTCCATGGCCCTGGGCAAAGTGGTGGCCGACAGCGCCGAAGCCCACGGGCTGGCCGTGCACGGGATCGTCACCGACGTGGATCTCGACGCCGGAATGTCCCTCGCGCTGCCGGCTCTGCGCCGCAGCCTGCAGGACACGCTCGCGTCAGACGCCGTCCACGCCGTGGTGGCCGCGCTGCTGCCGGTCCGCGGCCTCACAGTGGACAGCATCGCCGAGGTGCTGGCCGAGTGCTCAGCGGCGGCAGGCAAACCGGTGGTGGCCGCCTTTACGGGAATCCTTGATGCCTCCGTCTACGTGGAGGGGATGGTGGGCTCCGGGGGGCGGGCCGTGCCGTGCTTCTCGAACGCAGGCGCGGCGGTGGCGGCGCTCGCCGCCGTCGTGCGTTACTCCGAATGGCTCGCCCGGGACCCTGGCCATTTTGTGGAGCCCGCCGGCTGCGATCCGGAAAGCGCCGCGGTCCTCCTGGACGAGCTGCTCCGTGACGTCCAGGGAGCTGAGCTGAAGACCCTGGATGCCGCGTCCACGGCGTCGCTGCTCGCGCACTACGGGATTCCGGTGCTGCCGTCCGCCGGGTTCGAGTCGGCAGACGAGGCGGTTGACGCTGCAGGCAGGCTGGGGTGGCCGGTGGCCCTGAAGACCACTGATCCGGCCCTCCGGCACCGGCTGGACCTCGGCGGAGTGCGGCTGGACATCGAGGACGAAGACTCCCTGCGCCGGACCATCGCGCAGATGCGGCGCTCGCTGGCGCCCTACGGTTCACGGTCCCTTGAGGTGCAGTCCATGGCCCCCGTGGGCCAGGCCTGCACGTTCCGGGCCATTGAGGATCCGCTGCTGGGGCCGGTGATCTCCTTCGGGCTGGCCGGGGACGCCGTCAACCTGCTCGATGACTGGGCGCACCGGGTCCCGCCGCTCTCCGCCGCCGACGTCAGGGACTTCGTCCGCGGGCCGCGGGCCGCCCGCAAGCTGCTGGGCTACCAGGGCCTGCCGGCCGTCGACTTGGACGCCCTGGAGGATCTCGCCGGCCGGCTGGCCTGGATGAAGGACAACCATCCGGAAATAGCCCTGGTTGAGTTCAACCCGGTCCTCTGCGGAGCGGAAGGTTTGTCCATCCTGGCCGCGGAGATCCGGATCGGCAACGCTGCCCGGCGCACTGACAGCGCCCGCCGGGCCATGCTGGGCTGAGCGCGGTTAGCATGTCCCCGGCCGATCTGTGAAAATGGGGGCATGAGCTCACAGCCTTCCCAGTCGACGCCATCCACGCCCGGCGATGAGAACCAGGCAACCCGACCCCACAGCTCACACAGCCACACGCCCCAGGCCCTGAGCCTGGACGACGCACTCCAGAAGGCCGGCTTCTACCCGCCCCTGGTGGCCGACGTCGTTGACGACGCGTTGGACGGCCGCGAATGCGTGGCACACCTGGTGCACCTGGAAACCCACTTCGACCGCGCTGAGGTCCGCCGCCACATCACGGTGCTGGTCCTTACCTCCGACATGCTGGTGATCACCCACGTGGATGACCAGCAGCTCGATGAAGCCGGCGAACAAATCGTTGCCCAGATCTCCACCGAGTCAGTGCCGGTGGCACAGATCCGCTCTGTGGTCCTGAGCTACATGTATTCCCAGCCACAAAACTACAAGCCCTCGGATCCGGTCCGGGAAGTCACCCTCGCCATTGCCTGGTCCGGCGGCCAGCGGCTGGACATGGGACCCGCAAGCTGCGGTGATCCCCAGTGCGAGGCCGACCACGGCTACAGCGGCACCATTGCCCAGGAGGACATCGTCCTGCGCATCAGCGCCGAAGCGGACGGCCCCCAGGCAGTCCAGGACGCCAAACTCTTTGCCCGCGCCCTGCGGGCCGTGAACACCGGCTCCACAGCCCCGGCGCTCCATGCCGGCCAGACGCTGCAGCCCCGGCCCCGGACCGGCGTGTTCGGCAACAGGCTCAGCCGCGGGCACCAGCGCTGAGATGCCGGAGCAAGCAAAAGCGACCCTCTCGGCAGTGCCGTCCGAAGGCAACACCCGGCCACTGAATGTGCCGCCGGCTCCCGCCTTTGGCCGGCGGTCCGTTGCCGAGGTCCTCACCAGCGCCGCGGCAAGCCTGGGGGTGGACGGGTTCGCCAACACCCTGGGGCTGCCCCCGGCATCGCGTGTCTGCGTGGTCCTGGCTGACGGCCTGGGCCGGAACCTGCTGAAGCAAAAGTCAGCCCATACCCCGTTCCTGCGCTCCGTGATGCAGGCCGGGCAGGGCGAGGTCCCGGTCTGGCTGGACTCCACGTTTCCCTCAACCACTGCAGCGGCCCTGGCCAGCTTCGGCACCGGACTCCCGCCGGGCCAGCACGGCATGGTGGGGTACGACGTCCTGGATCCCGCACAGGACAAAGTGGTCAACATGCTGGGCAACTGGGATGCAAATGTGGACCCGTTCGCCTGGCAGCCGCACCCCACCGTGTTTGAACGGGCGGCCGGGTCCGTCACGGTAACCACAGTCAGTTTGCCGCAGTTCGGTGACTCGCCCATGACCCGGGCGGCCCTCCGCGGCGGGAATTTCGTCTCCGCGGTCACCGCCCACGCCCGCACCGCGGCCGCCGCCGAAGCAATGGCCGTAGCCGGGCCGGCACTGATGTACTTCTACGTCAACGAACTGGACAAGGCAGGCCACCGCTTCGGCTGCCAGTCAGAGCAGTGGGAACACCAGCTCGAAGAGCTCGACGCCACGGTCAAACGGCTCCATTCATCCCTGCCTGCCGGGACCACCGTCCTTCTCACCGCGGACCACGGCATGCTGGACGTACCCGAACAGCAGCGGATCGACTACGCGGCGGACCCGTCGCTTATCGAGGGCGTGCGGCATACAGCGGGCGAACCGCGGATGGTGCACCTCTACCTTGACGATCCCGCCGATGCCGGGGCACGTGAACGCCTCCTGGCGGCCTGGCGCACCCGTTTCGGCGACAGGATCTGGGCATTCAGCCGGGAAGATGCCATCGCGGCCGGGCTGCTTGGGCCCGTGAGCCCGGCCGTCGGGCCCCGGATCGGTGACGTGATGATTGCCGCGCGGGACGCTCTTGCGCTCTACGACACCCGCCGCGTGCGGCCTGCAGCCATGGAGGTGGTGGGCCAGCACGGTTCGCTCACCAAAGCCGAACGTGAAGTTCCGCTCCTGTGCTTCGCGGCCGAAGGCAAGGCCCGGGGACGCTGAGGACTGAGCCCCCGCCTAGTCCCGCTTGGTCCCAAAGACGATCTCATCCCAGCTGGGCACGGTTGACCGTTTTGGTTTGGCCGGCTGCCGTTCAGGCAGGTCGGCGTCATGGTGCCGGCCAGGTGCCGGTTCATCGCTGCCGGCCGCGTAGGCTGCCCGGCGGGGGCTGCCGCCAAGGAGTTCGTCCAGGCCCACACTCGGTGCGGGCGGCCCGGCTTCCCCTTCCGCCTGGGCGGCCGGATGTGCCGGACGGAGGGGAGACGCCACTATGGTGACTTCCCGCGTCTCGGTGCTGACGCCGTCGTGCAGTTTCAGGTTGTCATCTTCATCCGCATCGCGGTGCGGCGGAATGAGGCTCAGGCGGGACAGCATGGACGGACGGCCGTCACGCTTGCGGGCCACGGGATCCAGGTGCGCGGCCGGGGCCGCGCTGTCCGGACCGGTGGCTTCCGCGGGCTGGTCTTCCTGGCTGTCCTGCTCCGTGTCCTCGCCGGCGCCCTGCTCAGGCACAACCTCTGACGGGCGTGGGTGCGCGGCCGGCACACCGTGCGTCAGCAGCAATGCCAGGGCGTCGTCAGCGTCCTCGTCCACGCCAAGGCGCTGCCCGCGGCGGGAACGAAGCATATCCAGGAGTCCATCGGACTCCTTGGCCTGCAGAATGGGCTGCGGGCCGGTCGCATTGCGGGCAGCCGCTTCGGCGTCGGTTTCAAAATCGAAAGGCCGGTCGGACACTGCCGTCAGCCGGCGTGCGGGGACGGGGCCGTCCAGTGGCTCGAGTTCGCTGAGCTGCTGGGCCCAGCGGTTGGCGTTCTGCAGCGATTTGCGGGCCGGGCTGAAGGTCCACAGCGCCGGCGGCTCCTCGCCGATACCGGCCGGGCCTTCCCGCTTCGGTTCGAAGCGGGCCGCCACCGTCCAGTTGCCGTCCTGGCGCCGCCAGGAATCCCATTCCACCGTGGACGGTTCAATGCCGTGGGTGGAAAGCCGGTGCTTCACCATGTCATCGAGGGTGGCCGGGTGGTCCCCGAAAATTGAGCGGTAGGTGTCGTGGCCGGGGGAGGGCGAAGCTACCTCAACCTTCCGCGCCTGCTGGGCCACGTATTCCCGCTCGGCGAGGACGGGGCCCTCGTACCGCACCACCTTGGCAAGGGGAAGTCCGGAGAGCTCCGCCACGTCCGCTGCGGTGGCGCCGCTGCGGATGCGCGCCTGAATGTCCCGCGGGGACATGGCAATGGGCGCGACTGTTGTAGCGGTCTTCGGCGAAGACCGGCTGGCCGCCCGCAGTGCCTCATCGATCGGCAGCTGGAACATCTCGCCGCCGGCACCGCTCAACAGGAGATGCTCCCCGTCGTCGTGTACGCCTACAAGCCGTAGATCCTGCATGCAAATCCTCCACCCTGGCATTACTATCAATCGAAACTCTGCCACTGACAGGCACTGTTTTCGGTTAGGAGCAAGGGCGCGCCGCGATATTCCGGGACTTTCGCGCGCCGGGCACAAACCGGAGGTGCGTTGCGTTATCAACGGTGATACCCGCCGACGCGAAAGGAACGGAGTTGAGCGGAGATGGCCACCGACTACGATGCGCCGCGCAAGACTGAAGAGGATCTCAGTGAGGATTCGCTGCAGGAGCTGAAGTCCGGGCGGACTGAGAAACCGGCGGCAGCGGTGGAGGAGGACGAAAACGACCTCGCTGCGGGCTACGAGCTTCCCGGCGCCGATCTGTCCGGCGAGGAGCTGCTGGTCCAGGTGGTACCGCCCCACCCGGACGAGTTCACCTGTTCCTCCTGCTTCCTGGTCCACCACCGTTCCCAGATCGCCCGGGAACAGAACGGCCACTTCTACTGCACGGAATGTGAAGGCTGAGCCCCGTTCCACGTCCCGGGGCTGAGTCGCCGGCCCTTTTTCCGGCGGGCCTTACTTACCGGACAGCGCAGCGGCGAGTTCCTCGGGCCGCCGCGACGAGGTCAGCCAGTAGGGCGTCCGGTCGGACGGGTCAGTGATTTCCATCCGGACCACCGGATCGATCCAGCCCCGGATGCAGAGGTACGCGAGGCCGTTGAGCTTCGTGCCACGCTGAGCCGTGGCTTCCTTGCCCCTGAAGGTCTCCACGAGGCCGACGAAACGGCGCTCGATGGTGGCCCGGCCCACGGTCAGGTGTTCTTCGGTGACCATGATGGTTGGAGTCGACAGCAGCAACAGGACGGCAATGATCGCGAACAGCACTCCTGCAGCGGTGTAGCCCGCTGCCATGCTGATCGGGGCGAAGACCAGGATTCCGGCGCCGGAGATTCCGGCCGCGATGATCCAGATCCAGACGTTGGGCCACAGCCTCTCCCGGAACACTGCCGGCGCGCCGGCAGAGGGGGTATTGGGGACAGGTGCGGCTGAACTGGATTCGGGCATGCCATCAGCTTTCCATCTTTGCCCGCCTAATTCATCTTGGCGTTCCGCCGGGGTCAGCCGTGCGTCCAGTGTGCGTCTAGGAGGGAACGGCGGCTGGGCGTTAGAGTGAGTGACTGTGACTGACGAACTCGCCACTGTTGAAACCGCACCTGACCCTGTTACCGCCGGGCCCGCGCCGGAGGCAGCCGCCGCCTACGGTGCCCCCACGCTGCAGGTACAGCTGAAAATGCTCGACGACGGCCTGGAAGCGCCGTCCTACGCCCACCCCGGCGATGCCGGTGCCGACCTCAGGGCCAGGGAAAATGTGGTGTTGCAGCCGGGCGAGCGGAAGCTGGTCCCGACGGGCGTTTCCATCGCCCTCCCGGACGGCTATGTCGCACTGATCCACCCCCGGTCGGGCCTCGCCACGAAGCATGGGCTGACCATCGTCAACGCTCCGGGCACCGTGGATGCCGGTTACCGCGGAGAAATCTCCGTGACGCTGCTGAATACCGATACGCGGGACGCCATCGAACTGCGGCGCGGCGATAGAATTGCCCAGATGGTCATTCAGCGCGTGGAATACGCGCAGTTTGTCCCCGTCAACGAATTGAGTGACTCCGTTCGGGGCGCCGGCGGGTTCGGTTCCACCGGTGGTTTCACGCCGCGAAACGCCTGACACCCGCCACGTGCACGCACCCGCAATACGCATGCAGCGGCGCGAGGGCTGCCCACAGCAGTGCTGATTTCAGCGGGACCCACGGGCCCGGCCGGGCACATTCACAACTAAGGAGACAAACCCATGGTTTTTGGGCTCGGCAGGAAATCCAAGAAGGAACAGGACGCCGAACCGGACGAATCCTCCGCGTCAGCGGAATCAGGGGATTCCACCCGGGCGGCTTCGGACGATACGGGACGGCGGGTCAACGGGCCCTTCGATGTATCCGAAATCGCCAGCCATGATGGCTACGTTGATCTCGGTGCCCTGCTCATCGCCCCGAGCGAGGGACTCCAGCTCCGGCTCGAGGTCGAAGAAGCCACCCAGCGCGTGGTGGCCGTGACCATGGACCTGAACGGTTCAAGCCTGCAGCTGCAGGCCTTTGCCGCCCCCAAGACCGAGGGGCTGTGGGACGAAATCCGCGAGCAGATCGGCCAGTCCGTGGGAAGCCAGGGCGGCCAGGTGGAGGAAGTCCAGGGCACTTTCGGAACCGAACTGGTTGCCAAGCTGCCTGCCGGTGCGCCGGACGGAAGCCAGGGTTACCGGGTGGCCCGCTTCATCGGCGTGGACGGACCGCGGTGGTTCCTGCGCGGCGTCCTCGGCGGGGAAGCTGCAATGGAGCGTGAGGCCGCCGCTCCGCTGGAAGACCTGTTCCGCCGGATCGTGGTGATCCGTGGCGACAGCCCCATGCCGCCGCGCGACCTGCTTCAGCTCCGCCTGCCCAAGGACGCCAGCGTCACGCCGCCGCCTTCCGCCCCTGTGCTCGAGGAGCCGGAGCGCGGTCCGGAAACCACCCAGATTGGCTGATTCCCAGCACGCATCCCCGGGCCCGTCCCCTCACACGGGCGTGCCGGTCAGCCGGCTCCCGGAAAGGGGCCGGGTGCTGTGTCACGGGTTCATTGAATCGGTAACCTTTCTCCCGGCCAATCAAAGCCCGGCGTTCACGGCAATAGTCACTGACCTCGAGGACCAGCGCGCCGGGGCGGGCACCGGTGCCGAACAGGGAAGCGAAAAGCGCCTCCGTGTCGTCTGGCTGGGCCGGCGCAGGGTGCCGGGGATCGAAGCCGGTACGGAAGTTCGGGTCGAAGGCATGCTGACCCAAAGCCATGGCCTGCCCACCATTTTCAATCCGCGCTACGAAATCATCTCCAGCCAGGAGCACGAATGACCCCGTCCCAGCTGCCCGAGCCGTCCTTGGGACCAGACCGGCACCATCAGGAACCCACCCGACCGGAGGCGTCCGGCACGGAAGCGTCTCCGATGGCGGGGCTTGCGGAGGACTATGCGGCCAAAGCCGGATTGCACCGTACCCATGACGGCCGGATCGACGTCCTCAAGAGTGCCGGCGGAGTCCAGGGCATCGCGGAGAGCATCGTCCCGGGGCTGGTATTCCTCGTGACGTTCACGATCACCCGGGACCTCACCCTGTCACTGGTGGGGGCGCTGGCATCCGCCGCAGTCTTTACCGTGGTCCGCCTGGTCCAGCGGCGTCCGCTGACCCAGGCCCTGGCCGGGGTCGTGGGCGTCGGCATCTCGGCCTGGCTCGCCAACACCACAGGAAAGGCTGAGGACTTCTACCTTCCCGGCTTTTTCACCAACGCCGCCTACATCGTTGCCATGGTCATCTCCATCGCCATCAAATGGCCGGTGGTGGGCCTGCTGTTCGGATTCATCCGCAACGAAGGCGTTGAGTGGCGCAAGGACCCTGTCCGGGTGAAGGCTTACCGCCTGGGCACGTGGATCATCGTGGCGGTCCTGGCCCTGCGGCTGGTGGTCCAGGTTCCGCTGTACCTGATGGGGGAGGACGGACTCGCTGCCCTCGCCACCACACGCCTGATCATGGCGACCCCGCTGTACATCCTGGGCGTCTGGATCGCCTGGCTGGTCACCCGGCCGGTGCCGGCCGGCGCTGGCCCTGACGCTCAGCCGTCGAAGCCGTCGTCCTCCGGGGCCTGAGACCCGGCGTGCTGCACGCCTTCGGGCTCGTCGGCGTTGTCCGCAGTCCCGGCTGATTCGGCGGACAGCAGTGCCCGCAGGTCGTCTTCGGCGGCGATGGTGGTGACAAAGAACAACTCGTCGCCGCCGTCGATCACGTCGTCGCGGCTGGGCGTGATGGGCGCATGGTCACGGAGGATCGCCACCAGTGTGGCGTCCTCGGGCCAGTCGATGTCGCCGACTGTCAGGCCGATGACGTGGGAATCGTGCGGCACTGTGAACTCCACCAGCGAAGAAACCCCGGTCTGCAGGGTCAGCAGCCTGACCAGGTCACCGATCTCCACCGCCTCCTCCACCAGGGCGGTCATCAGCTGGGGAGTGTTGACGGCAACGTCCACGCCCCAGGAGTCGTTGAACATCCAGTCGTTCTTCGGGTTGTTGACCCGGCCCACCGTGCGGCCCACGCCGAACTCGGTCTTGGCCAGGAGTGAGACCACCAGGTTCACCTTGTCATCCCCGGTCGCAGAGACCACGACGTCGGCGTCCTCCACTTTTGCCCCCTGCAGGGTGCTCAGCTCGCAGGCGTCGCCCACCAGCCAGTGCGCGCCGCGCAGGCCGCTGCGGCCGATGACCTCCGGCTTGAGGTCGATCAGCAGGATGTCGTGTTTGTGCGCCAGCAGTTCCCTGGCGATCGATGACCCCACACTGCCGGCACCGACGATAACAACTTTCACTACAACTCCTTGGCAGGTGCTTTGGCCAGGATCTGGGCGACCTGGGAACTGCGGTCCACCGGCAGCATGGCATGCACGGTGTCGCCGTCTTGGTAGAGGGTGCCGGACTCAGGCAGCATTCCTTCGCCGAACCTGGTGAGGTAGGCAACCCGGATGGTTGCGGCTTTTTCGATCGCGGTGATCCGCTGGCCGATCCAGCCGGCGTCGAGGTCCACCTCGGCGAGCACCAGCCGGCCGGACGGCTCGCGGAAGTCGCCGGCGAGGTGCTGCTCGGGGAGGATGCGGCGCAGCACCTGGTCAGCGCTCCAGCGCACGGCGGCCACTGTGGGGATGCCGAGCCGCTGGTAGATTTCCGCCCGGCCGGGGTCGTAGATCCGCGCCACCACATGGGGAACGTGAAAGGTTTCGCGCGCCACCCGGGTTGCCAGGATGTTGGAGTTGTCGCCGCTGGACACGGCGGCGAAGGCGTAGGCTTCGGCCACTCCGGCCTGTTGGAGCGTGTCCCGGTCGAAGCCCACCCCGGTGACTTTGCGTCCGGTGAAGCCCTGCCGGAGCCGGCGGAACGCCCTGTCGTCCTGGTCGATAATCGCGACGGAATGGCCCGCGTCCTCCAGCGTGTGCGCCAGGGTCGCCCCCACCCGGCCACATCCCATGATCACGAAATGCGCCACCGTGTTTCCATACCTTCCGTCGGCTGTTGCTGCTGCAAGAACTCTACCGGCAGCCCGCGTTCCGCAGCCGCTTCGACGCCGTCATGACATGCGCCGCGAATAAGACTAACTTTGTGGAGTGCTGACAATACTGAATGCCGTAAAACGGGTGCTGGTGGGCAGGCCCTTCAGGAATGACCGGCTGGCCCACACCCTGCTGCCCAAACGGATAGCACTTCCGGTTTTCGCTTCCGATGCACTGTCATCCGTGGCCTACGCGCCGGATGAAATCCTGCTGACCCTGGCGCTTGCCGGCGTCAGCGCCGTCGCCATTTCGCCGTGGGTGGGCCTGGCCGTCATGGTGGTCCTCCTGACAGTGGTGGCGTCGTACCGCCAGAATGTGCATGCGTATCCCTCCGGCGGTGGAGACTACGAAATCGCCAACGAAAACCTCGGCAAGTACGCCGGGCTGACTGTGGCCTCCGCCCTCCTGGTGGACTACGTCCTGACCGTGGCGGTCTCGATGTCTTCGGCGGCCGCCTATCTCACCACGGCCATTCCCTCCCTGCACGGGCAGCAGGCGCTCCTGGCCACCATCGGCGTCGCACTTCTCGCCCTGGTCAACCTCCGCGGGATCAAGGAGGCCGGAAGCGTCTTCGCCGTCCCCACCTACATCTTTATGGCCTCGATCCTGGGGATGACAGCAGTGGGCGTCTTCCAGGCGGCCACCGGCCAGCTCGGTGAGGCGCCCTCGGCGAACTTCGAGATTGTGCCGGCTCCCGGCTTCGACGAAGGGCTGGTGGGCCTGGCCGGCGCCTTCCTGCTGCTGCGTGCCTTCTCCTCCGGCGCCGCCGCGCTGACCGGTGTTGAAGCCATCAGTAACGGGGTGCCCAACTTCAAAGTGCCCAAGAGCAAAAACGCGGCCACCACCCTGCTGCTGCTCGGCACGATTGGCGCCGCGATGCTGGCAGGCATCATCTACCTGGCCAACGCCACCAGGGTCCACATTGTGCTTGACCCGGCCACCGAATTCCTCCTGAACGGCCTGCCGCTGCCCGAGGGCTATATTCAGACCCCTGCCATCAGCCAGATCGCGCAGACCATCTTCGGCCCCGGTTCCATCCCGTTCTACATCGTGGTGGCGGCCACGGGCGTGATCCTGGTGTTCGCCGCGAATACGGCATTCAACGGCTTTCCCGTGCTGGGCTCCATCCTGGCCCAGGACGGCTACCTTCCCCGCCAGTTGCGGACCAGGGGAGACCGCCTGGCGTTCAGCAACGGCGTCCTGGCCTTGGCCGCCGGCGCGCTGGTGCTGATCGTGGCGTTCGACGCAGACGTCACCAAACTGATCCAGCTCTACATCGTGGGCGTCTTCATTTCGTTCACGCTGAGCCAGTTGGGCATGATCCGGCACTGGGGCAGGCACCTCAAGCTCGCCAAGGACAAGACGGTCCGGCGCCGGATGATGAAGTCCCGCACCATCAACACCATCGGCTTCGGCATGACAGCCCTGGTGCTGGTCATCGTGCTGATTACCAAGTTCGAACAGGGTGCCTGGATCGCGCTGCTGGCCATGGTGGTGCTGTTCCTGATCATGTGGAGCATCCGCGCGCACTACGACAATGTTGCCAAGGAGCTGGCCGTGGACGAGGATTCCTCGCCGCGCGCCCTGCCGTCACGCGTGCACGCCGTCCTGCTGGTCTCCCACGTCCGCAAACCTGTGCTGCGGGCCCTGGCCTACGCGCGGGCATCGCGGCCTTCGCGGCTGGATGCCATCACCGTCGATATCAACGCCGAAGAAACCGCGCATACCGTCGCCGACTGGGAAAAGCTGGAAATCCCCGTGCCGCTCACGGTCCTGGCCAGTCCCTACCGCGAGACCATCACCCCCATCATGGAATATGTAAAGAACATGCGCCGCGACTCGCCCCGCGACCTTGTGGTGGTCTACATTCCCGAGTATGTCGTGGGTAAGTGGTGGGAGCAGCTGGTGCACAACCAGACAGCACTGCGTATTAAGACCCGGCTGCACTTCGAACCTGGCGTCATGGTGGCCAGTGTCCCGTGGCAGCTTAAATCGTCCGAAGAAGCAAAGAACCTGCAGGATATTCAATGACCCCCCAGCCCCACAGTCCTTCCACCACAGCACCCGCCCAGGGGGCCGCCGTCGAGCTGGTGCTCGACGTCGGCCCGGTGGCCCACGGCGGCCACTGCGTGGCACGCCACGAAGGCAGGGTGATCTTTGTCCGGCACGCGATTCCCGGTGAAAAAGTCCGGGCCCGGCTAACCGAGGCGGGGGAGTCGGCCAAGTTCTGGCGCGCCGACGTGGTGGAAGTTTTGGCGGCCTCCCCGGACCGCGCGGATCACTTCTGGCATGCGGCCGACTCGCTCCGCTCCTGGCAGCACGGGCACCCCCCGGTCGGCGGGGCCGAATTCGGCCATATCTCCCTGCCGCGCCAGCGCGGACTGAAGTCGGCGGTACTGGCCGAACAGCTACAGCGCCTCGCCGGCGTCGAACGCGTGCCCGGCGGCCAGGACACAGGAAACCTGGTGGAGGCAGTTGAGGGGAGCGGCCCGGAGGCCGGGTGCGGGCTGGACGCAACGTACGACGCCGGCACCGGGCTGGGGTGGCGGACCCGCGCCAGCTTCTCGGTCACCGCCGGCGGAAAACTGGGCATGCATGCGCACCGTTCGGACCACATCATTGCCGTCCGGGAGATGCCCCTGGCCTCCGACGGCATTAACCGGCTGCGGCTGTGGGACCTCGATTTCCAAGGCATCGAACGCGTGGAAGTGGCGGCGCCGTCGAACGGCTCGCGCCCCCTGGTGCTGCTCGCCCCGGCACCCGGAACCAGCCCGAAACGGCTCAACGCTGTGGCCTCCCAGCTTCCCGACGACGTTTCCGTGGCCTCGTTCGACCCCCTCACCGAAGAAGTGCGGCAGCTGCGCGGCCGGATGTGGGTCCAGGAGTCCGCAGCCGGCCACGAGTACCGGGTGACCGGGACGGGTTTCTGGCAGATCCACCGCGACGCGCCCGGGACACTTGTGGGTGCCGTCACAGAATTCCTCCACAGCGGCGGCTTCCTGGGGCCGGGTTCCGTGGTGGCTGACCTCTACGCCGGAGCCGGCCTGTTCACCGCGCCGCTGGCGGATGCGGTGGGCGAGACAGGCTCTGTCCTCTCGGTGGAAGGCGCCCCGGGAACCAGCCGGGATGCCCGCAAGAACCTTCACGGGGCCCCGCAGGTGGAAATCGTTCAGGGCCGCGTGGAGCGCGTCCTCCGCCAGAAACCGCGGAATTTTGATGCCCTGGTGCTCGATCCGCCCCGCGCGGGAGCAGGGAAGGCCGTGGTCAGCCAGTTGGTTGCCGCCGGGCCCCGGGCGGTCGCGTACGTTTCGTGTGATCCGGCATCGTTTGCCCGGGACGTGGGGTACTTCCAGCAGGCGGGGTGGTCCTTGGCCGGACTGCGTGCGTTTGACCTGTATCCGCACACTCACCATCTGGAGACAGTGGCGTTGCTGACGCCGGCCCGGTGATGCTACTAGGATGGCGGTAGTAATCCCACGTCGCGCACCGTATTCACGGTTGAGTATTCACGGCTGACCTCCGGCAACATTTGTGGCCAGCACTAATTAGGCCTGCCTAACTAGCAAGCGGTCTACCGCGCGACAAAGATGAAACTGTTGCGAGAGGAGTCCTGCGATGAGCACAGTGGACAGCTTCGGTTCAAAAGGCAAACTTAATGTAGCCGGAACCGAATACGAAATTTTCCGGTTGAACTCCGTTGAAGGTGCAGAAAACCTTCCGTTCAGCCTCAAGGTATTGCTTGAAAACCTGTTGAGGACCGAGGACGGCGCGAACATCACTGCCGATCACGTGCGTGCCTTGGCCGGCTGGGATCCCAATGCCCAGCCCGATACAGAAATCCAGTTCACGCCTGCCCGCGTGATCATGCAGGACTTCACCGGCGTCCCCTGCGTGGTGGACCTGGCGACGATGCGTGAAGCGGTCAAGGAACTGGGCGGTGACCCCAAGCGGGTCAACCCGTTGGCTCCGGCGGAAATGGTCATCGACCACTCCGTGCAGATCGACGCTTTCGGCAACTCCGGCGCGCTGGAGCGCAACATGGAGATCGAATACCAGCGCAACGGCGAGCGTTACCAGTTCCTGCGCTGGGGCCAGACGGCATTCGATGACTTCAAAGTTGTCCCGCCGGGAACCGGCATTGTGCACCAGGTCAACATCGAATACCTGGCCCGCACGGTCATGACCCGCGAGATCGACGGCGTTGTCCGGGCGTACCCCGACACCTGCGTTGGCACCGACTCGCACACCACCATGGTCAACGGCCTGGGTGTCCTCGGCTGGGGCGTTGGCGGCATCGAAGCCGAAGCGGCCATGCTGGGACAGCCTGTCTCCATGCTCATCCCGCGCGTTGTTGGCTTCAAGCTGACCGGGTCCATCCCGGCCGGCGCCACAGCCACAGACGTTGTGCTGACCATCACCGAGCAGCTCCGCAAGCACGGTGTGGTGGGCAAGTTCGTGGAATTCTACGGTGAAGGTGTTGCGGCAGTGCCGCTGGCCAACCGCGCCACCATCGGCAACATGAGCCCGGAATTTGGTTCCACGGCCGCAATGTTCCCGATCGACGACGTCACATTGGACTACCTGCGCCTCACCGGCCGTTCCGACGAAAATGTGGCTTTGGTTGAGTCTTACGCCAAGGAACAGGGCCTCTGGCACGATCCGTCGCGTGAGATCAAGTTCTCCGAGTACCTCGAACTGGACCTGTCCACCGTTGTTCCGTCCATCGCCGGACCCAAGCGTCCCCAGGACCGCATTGTTCTCACGGAGGCGAAGGACGAGTTCCGTCACGACCTTCTCAACTACGTCTCCCACAATGCCGACGCCGGCACCGTGGACGAGTCGCTCGAGGAGACCTTCCCGGCCTCCGATCCGCCCTCCTTCACCCAGCCCGACACGCACGTGACTGACACCGACCGTGTGCCGCCGATTTACTCGGCAGCACACGGTGCTGCCGGCCGCATCTCCCACGGCGTCAACATCAAGACCGAAGACGGTCGTGAGTTCGAGCTGGACCACGGTGCAGTGGCGATCGCTTCCATCACGTCCTGCACCAACACGTCCAACCCGTCGGTGATGCTGGCCGCAGCCCTGCTGGCGCGCAACGCCGTCGACAAGGGCCTCATGTCAAAGCCGTGGGTCAAGACCTCCGTGGCTCCCGGTTCCAAGGTAGTCACCGACTACTACGAGAAGTCCGGACTGACCCCGTACCTGGAGAAGCTCGGCTTCTACATCGTGGGTTACGGCTGCGCCACCTGCATCGGCAACTCCGGCCCGCTGGACGCGGAGATCTCCGAGGCCATCCAGGCCAACGACCTTTCCGTCGCCGCTGTGCTCTCGGGCAACCGCAACTTCGAAGGCCGGATCAACCCGGACGTGAAGATGAACTACCTGGCCTCCCCGCCGCTGGTCATCGCTTACGCCCTGGCCGGTACCATGGACTTCGACTTCGACACCGATTCCCTGGGCAAGGATGAAGCCGGCAACGACGTCTTCCTGAAGGACATCTGGCCCAACCCGGTTGAGGTCCAGCAGGTCATCGATTCCTCGATCGACAAGGACATGTTCGCCCGCGGCTACGAGGGCGTCTTCGAAGGCGACGCACGCTGGAAGGCGCTCGACACGCCCGCCGGTGACACGTTCGCCTGGGATCCGAACTCCACGTACGTCCGGAAGCCCCCGTACTTCGAGGGCATGAAGGCGCAGCCGGAGGCCGTACAGGACATCACCGGCGCACGCGTGCTGCTGAAGCTGGGCGATTCGGTCACCACCGACCACATCTCCCCGGCCGGTTCCTTCAAGTCGGACACCCCTGCCGGCCAGTACCTGCTGGCCAACGGTGTGGAGCGCAAGGACTTCAACTCCTACGGCTCACGCCGTGGCAACCACGAAGTCATGATCCGCGGCACCTTCGCCAACATCCGCATCAAGAACCAGCTCCTGGACGGCGTCGAAGGCGGCTTCACCCGCGACTTCAGCCAGGCTGACGGCCCGCAGGCCTACGTCTACGACGCCGCGCAGAACTACCAGGCAGCCGGCACCCCGCTGGTGGTCCTGGCAGGCAAGGAATACGGTTCCGGATCCTCACGTGACTGGGCTGCGAAGGGCACGGCGCTCCTGGGCGTCAAGGCCGTCGTCGCCGAAAGCTACGAGCGCATCCACCGCTCCAACCTGATCGGCATGGGCGTCCTGCCCCTGCAGTACCCGGCTGGGGAATCTGCGGCCACCCTCGGCCTGACCGGCACGGAAACCTTCACGGTTGAGGGCGTCACCGCCCTGAACGAGGGCACCACCCCCAAGACCCTGAAGGTCACTGCCACCGCGGCAGACGGCACCGCCACGTCCTTCGATGCGGTCCTCCGCATCGATACCCCGGGCGAAGCGGACTACTACCGCAACGGCGGCATCCTGCAGTACGTCCTGCGCCAGATCTCCGCTAACTAGCAGGGATCTGAACACCGCAGCACCCTCCCGAAGCCCCGGCCGGTCAGCGACCAGCCGGGGCTTCGGCTTTGCATTTCACCCAAGGCGTTAGAGTTAACAGGCACGTCTACCACCTGAAGGAGGGGTCATTTGGGAATCTTGGACACCATCCGGAATCCGCAGGACCTGCATGGGTTGTCCCAGGGGCAGCTCGAAGAACTGGCTGATGAGGTCAGGAGCTTCCTCATATCCAATGTTTCCCAGACGGGTGGACACCTGGGCCCCAACCTCGGCGTGGTGGAACTGACGCTTGCCGTGCACCGCATCTTCGATTCGCCGCGGGACAGCATAGTGTTCGACACAGGACACCAGTCCTATGTGCACAAGCTTCTGACCGGCCGCCAGGATTTCAGCACCCTGCGCCAGCAGGGCGGCATGTCCGGCTACCCGTCCAGGGTGGAGTCAGAGCATGACATCGTGGAAAGCTCGCACGCGTCGTCGTCCCTCTCCTGGGCGGACGGCATTTCCCGCGCCCGGCAGCTCACCGGAGAAGGCGACCGCTACGTCGTCGCGGTCGTTGGTGACGGTGCGCTGACCGGCGGCATGGCCTGGGAAGCCATCAACAACATCGCGGCAGACAAGCGCCGCCGCGTGGTCATCGTTGTCAATGACAACGGCCGCTCCTATGCGCCCACGGTTGGCGGCTTCGCTGACTACCTCGCCTCGCTTCGCCCCACCATCGACTCCTTCCGCGCCGCCCCGGCCTACGAAGGAACGCTCGACTGGTGGAAGCGGAGGCTGCAGAACGGCGGCCCGGTGGGGCAGTTCACCTACAAAAGCCTGCATGCCATCAAAAAGGGCGTCAAGGACTGGTGGGCGCCGCAGGGGATGTTCGAGGACCTCGGCATGAAGTACATCGGCCCGGTGGACGGCCACAACCTCCAGGCCATGGAGCACGCCCTGTCCACGGCCCGGAACTATGCCGGGCCGGTGATTGTCCATGCCATGACCGAAAAAGGCCACGGCTACGCTCCCGCCCGGGCGCATGAAGCTGACCAGTTCCACGCGGTGGGGATCATCGACCCCGAAACCGGTGAACCCACCGGTGCGTCCGGGGCACAGTCCTGGACGTCTGTTTTCGCCGACGAGATCGCAGCCATCGCCGATGAGCGGGACGACATCGTCGGCATCACCGGCGCCATGCTGATCCCCGTGGGCCTGCACAAGTTTGCCGCCAAGCATCCAGACCGCGTGATTGACGTCGGCATTGCCGAGCAGCACGCACTGACCTCGGCCGCCGGCATGGCCTTCGGCGGCCTCCATCCGGTCGTGGCCGTTTACGCCACGTTCCTCAACCGTGCCTTCGACCAACTCCTGATGGATGTCGCCCTGCACAAAGCCGGCGTCACCATCGTGCTGGACCGCGCCGGCGTGACCGGCCCGGACGGCGCCAGCCACCACGGCATGTGGGACATGGCCATGGTCCAGATTGTGCCCGGGCTGCACCTCGCCGCGCCGCGTGACGCTTCGCGCCTGCGCGAAGAGCTCCGTCAAGCCGTGGCCATCAGTGACGCCCCCACCGTGGTGCGCTTCTCCAAAGGCACGGTCGGAGCCGAGGTGGAAGCCATCGAACGCCTCAGCGACGGTGTCGACGTCCTGGCCCGGCGCCCCGCAGGCTCCACGGAGAACGATGTCCTGATTGTCAGCGTGGGCGCAATGTCTGAACTTGCGCTGGACGTTTCCAACCGGCTGGGCGCCCAGGGCATCAGCACCACGGTGGTGGACCCGCGCTGGGTGCTGCCCGTGCGCCGCTCCATCATCGCGCTGGCCTCGCACCACCGGCTGGTCATCTGCATCGAGGATGGCGTCAGGGCCGGCGGCGTGGGCTCACGGATCCGGCAGGAGATGCGCGCCGCCGGGGTCGACACCGCTTTGAACGAGGTGGGCCTTCCCGCAGAATTCCTGGACCACGGCACCAGGACCCAGGTCATGGAACGGGTGGGGCTGACGGCACAGCAGATAACGCACGACGTCGTCGCGCAGGTTTTGGGGACAAAGGTTCCGTTTGCGCGTCCCCTGCCAGGGCAAGCGCACCCCACCACCGGCAGCCTCCCGATTCTGTGAGGGAAGAAGACGCCCTGAAGTACCCCGGTACCGCAGGAGAATACGGACCGGCCCGGCATACCAGCACCACGCGGGTTCCCGCAGGACTCCAGCCAGGCCAACTGGTGGTGGCGCGGAACAGGAAATGGAACGGCAAAGCCCATTGGGTGGTCCCGGGACGGTATCTGGGGGAGGACCGGCACGGCTGGTGGATCTTCCAGGGAACCAACGAGTTCTGTTCGCGGCCCGGCGCCGCGTTCTACACCCGGTCCGACGCCGTGCTGCTGGTGCCGCGGTCGGGGGACTGGGTTGCCACCTTCTACGATTCCGCACATCCCAACGGGGTCCGGGTCTACATTGACCTCGCTGTGGCCCACGAATGGACAGAAATCCGGCCGGCGGTCACCGAGTTCCATGTGATCGACATGGATCTGGACGTCATCCGGATGGACGGGCGCGGCGTCTTTATCGACGACCAGGACGAGTTTGCCGAGCACGCAGTTGCGATGAACTATCCGGACCGCCTGGTCCAGGACATCCAGGGTGCCGCGGAAGAGCTTTATCAGGCCGTCAAGGCACAGCAGGCACCGTTCGACGGCACAGATGTCGAATGGTTCACGAAGGGACGGTCATGAGCGGAATCATCAGGGTCTACAAACGGGACGACGAGGGAGTGCTGCACTTCCGCGAAGGCTGGTTCGACGAGGACTACAGCCAGTTTGTGATGAACTACGGCGTGGTGGGCCACCAGAGCAGGACCGAAGAGACCGATGTGGCTGACGCCGCTGCGGTGGAGGGCCTCATGGACGCCTTCGCTGTCCAGTGCGCCGAGGACGGCTACGCCGAAATCCCCGAGGAAGAGCAGTTCTGGGTCGTTGCCCAGTTCGCCCTCAAGACAAGGGAAGGCACGGACCGGGACCGCTATCTTGAGGAAAAAGCCAAGGATGCGCTCATCAGCCATCTGGCCTGGCGTGGCCTGGGAACCGTGGAACGCTCCGAGTTCAGCGACTACAAGCTGAACATCTTCTGCCTCTGCTCGGAAGTGAACAAGGCCGTCAACGCGATCAAGGTCTGCAGCCGCGGTGAGGACCTGGACTTCACCAAGCTCAGCATCGGCGCCGCACCCTTTACCGAACCGGCAAACTTCAAGCTCAAGCACTCGGCGAAGCCCGCCAACATCTTCAGCGTCTAGGGGATCTCCATGACTGAATACCGTCGCCTGGGAAAGTCCGGGCTGTCCGTCTCCGTGGTGGGGCTCGGCTGCAACAACCTGGGCCGTGCCAACACGGTGACCGAGTCGCAGGCGGGGACTGACGCCGTCGTGCATGCAGCCCTCGACGCCGGCGTAACGCTTTTCGACGTCGCGGACAACTACGGCCGGGAGCCCGGACTCAGCGAAACGATGCTGGGAAAGGCCCTCGCCGGCCGGCGCGACGACGCCGTGGTGGCCACCAAGTTCGGCATGCATGTCCGGGGTGCCAACGGGAACGATTTTGGTGCCAGGGGATCCCGGCGCTACATTGTGCGGGCGGCGGAGGCGTCGCTGCGCCGGCTCGGCACCGACTGGATCGACCTGTACCAGTTCCATACCCCGGACCCGCTGACACCCATCGAGGAAACCCTGTCTGCCCTTGATGACCTCGTCACCAGCGGCAAGGTCCGCTACATCGGGCACTCAAACCGCGCCGGCTGGCAGATCGCCGAGGCGGAATTCGTTGCGCGCGCCGCCGGCGGGACGCGTTTTATCTCCACCCAGAACCACTACAACCTCCTGGACCGGCGGGCCGAACTGGAGGTCACTCCGGCGGCGGAAGCCTACGGCCTCGGCGTCCTGCCGTATTTCCCGTTGGCCAACGGGCTTCTCACCGGAAAGTATTCGCCGGACACGGCACCGGCAGGTTCCCGCCTCAGCCATACCCGGACACACATGGTGCACGACGCCGCCTGGGACCAGCTCCAGCGGTTCAGCGCGTTCGCTGCGGCACGCCAGCTGTCCGAGATCCAGGTGGCGTTCTCCTGGCTCGCGGCCCAGCCCGCGGTCAGCAGCGTGATCGCCGGGGCCACCAGGCCCGAACAGATCCTTCAGAACGCCGAGGCCGTCGCCTGGGTGCCCACACCGGCTGAGCTGGACGAACTCGACCGGATCTTCCCCAAGGTCCCCAAAGTCGCACTCTTTTAGGAGAAACGGCCGATGACCAGGCTCCTGCTGGACGTTGACACCGGGATCGACGACGCCCTGGCGCTGGCCTACCTGGCCTCGCTGCCCGACGTCGAGTTCGTGGCCGTCACGGCGTCGCCGGGGAATGTGGACGCGCACCAGGTGGCACGAAACACCCTCGCCATGCTGGAGCTGTGCGGACGCGAAGGGGTGCAGGTCGCCGTCGGCGCTGAAGGCCCGCTCGCCATCCCGCTGGTGACAACGCCGGAAACCCACGGACCGCAGGGCATCGGCCACGCCGTCCTCCCTCCGCCGATCGGGGCGGTGTCGGCGCGGCACGCCGCCGACCTGTGGGTTGAGGCGGCCCGGGCGAGCCCGGGGGAGCTGACGGCCCTGATCACGGCCCCGCTGACGAACTTCGCACTGGCCATCCGGCGGGAACCCCGGCTGCCCGAACTGCTGGGCAAGGTGGTGATCATGGGCGGCAGCTTCTACCACCAGGGCAACACCACCCCCACCGCTGAATGGAACACCCACGTGGATCCGCAGGCGGCCAAGGAAGTCTACGCGGCCTACCGCGGCGTGCCGGTGGAACGGCTGCCCATTGTCTGTTCACTGGACACCACTGAGCGGATCGAGCTGCGGCCCGAACATGTGTTGCGGCTTGCGGAGGCGGCCGGCTGCGCTGAGCGGGAACTGGTCCTGCCGAAGCAGCCCGAAGGAATCAGGAGCACCGCGGACAGCCCGCTGGTGCGGCACCTGTCGGACGCCCTGCGCTTCTACTTTGAGTTCCACCGGCTCTACGGGCAGGGCTACGTGGCGCACGTCCACGACTACTTCGCCGCCGGTGTGGCAGCCGGGACACTCGACTACGCAACCCGCCTGGCCACGGTGGACGTGGAGGTTGACTCGCCGCTGCTGGTGGGGACCACCGTGGCCGACTACCGGAACCTGTGGCAGCACCCGCCCAACGCCAGGATTGTGGCGGACAACAAACCTGAGCAGGCCTTCGGGGAATTGATTCGGTCCGTCGGGGCCCTCGCAGCACGGCTGCGCTGAACGTTAGCCTACAGCGGCGCGTTGTCAGGTAAGTCCACGTCCAGCGCCAGCAGGGCGTTTTCCACCACCTCGGTCAGGGCCGGGTGAATCCAGTACGGTCCCCGTGCGAGGGTGGACACAGGGGTGGACAGCACGATCGCCTGGACCAGGGGCTGGATCAGGATGGAGGCCTCGTGGCCGAGGATGTGCGCCCCGAGCAGCCGGCCGGTGGACTTCTCCGCGATCAGTTTGACGATTCCCTCGGCGTCCTCCATGGCCCAGCCATAGGCCGTGCTGCCGTATTCCTGGACGGCCACCACGATGTCCGTGCCGTCTACAGCCTCCTGCCGGGCTTCTTGCTCCGTCAGCCCGACGGCGGCCACCTGCGGATTGCTGAACACCGCAAACGGAACGCCCGTGTAGTCGATGCTCCGCGGCCCGTCCGGGTGTTCGAGGTTGTGGGCCACCACCCGCGCCTCCCGGTTGGCCACGTGCTTGAGCTGATAGCGGTTGGCAATGTCGCCCAACGCATAAACGCCCGCCAGCGGTTCACCGTTGGAAAGGATCCGCAGCTGCGCGTCGACGGACAAGGTTTTGTCATCGCTCAGGTCCAGGCCTGCCGCATCGACGTCCAGCCGGTCCGTGTTCGGAACCCGTCCGGTGGCCATGAGCACGATGTCCGTCTCGAGGCGCAACTGCTTGCCGTCGCCGTCGTCGAACACCGCTGTGACCCGGCCATCCCTGTTGTCCTCCACCGCCTGCAGCGAGAAGCCGAGCTCCAGCTTCCAGCGGCGGGCGGCAGCCTCGGCGAAGTGCCGCGAAATTTCCTCGTCATTGCCGCGGAGGAGCCGTTGGGAGCGGTTGACCTGGACCACCTCGGTCCCGAAGCCGTGGAAGATGGCGGCGAACTCCGCGGCGATGTAGCCGCCGCCCACCACCACAACGTGCCTGGGCGGGCCGTCGATGCGCATCACGGTGTCAGAGGTATGCACCTGGGGGAGGTCCATGCCGGGCACGTCCGGCACCACCGCCCGCGACCCGGCGGCCACCACGACCTGGTCGGCGCTGATGCTGGTCCCGGAGTCCGTCCGCAGCGACCGGGGCCCGGTGAAGCGCACGTGTTCCTGATACAGGTCCACGTTGTCCAGCTCCTCGGCCCGGTAGCGCCGGCCGTCCTCGGAAATGGCATCGATGCGGCCGAAAATCCGGTCACGGATGGCATTCCAGCGCACTTTGTCCAGCGTCAGATCCACGCCGAGACGCGACGCTTCGGCAGGAACGGCGGCCAGGGCCGCCGGGTAGACAAACATCTTCGTCGGGATGCACCCCACATTCACACACGTGCCGCCGAAGACGCCGCCGTCGATGAGGGCCACCCGCTTGCCGTCCCAGAACGGGGTGATCAGCGAGTTTCCCGACCCGGAACCGATGATGGCGAGATCGTAATGCGGCATGGTTCGGCCTTTCGGAAAGTCAGGATGGCAGGTGTCAGGGAGTCTACTATCCACCGCGTGCCCGGCTGCTTCCCGGTAGACTGGTACCGGACCCGGGCCGGCGCAGAAGCCCCCGGCTGCCGCCGAGGTGACATAGGCGGCGTTCCGCGCCGCCCGGCATTCCGGGCGTCAGAGCCTGCCCCCAAAGGAACGCCATGTCATCGCCATCCCTCACCCTGCCGCCGCAAAGCCCGGCCGCGGCCCGGAACCGCCGCCTGCTGGAAATCCTCGGAGCCCTGGCCATCGCAGGGACCTACATCTACCTGGTCCTCAACCAGCCCGCCGACATCACCGGCGGGCCAGGCAGCGCCGCGGCCTTGATCGCCCTCTCCGGGTTCCTCGTGGGTGCTGTCCTGCTGATCGTTGCCGTGCTCCCCACGCTGCCCGTCTCCACGCTGGTGCTGATTCCGGTTGCCCTGGTGCTGAACATCGTCCTGGGCCAGTTCGTGGGCAGTACGTTGGTACCCTTCTACCTTGATGCCATCGGCACCGTGCTGATTGCCGTCCTCGCCGGTCCGGCCGCCGGGGCGGCAACCGGTGCCCTCAGCAGCATCGTCTGGTCCTTCTTCAACCCCACCGTCCTGCCCTTCGCCGCGGGCGCGGCCCTCATCGGCTGCCTGGCCGGCCTCGCCGCCCGTCACGGCGTTTTCCGTCGCTTCTACCTCGTTCCCGTGGCCGGATTCCTGACGGGCATCATCGGGGGCGTGGTCTCGGCTCCCGTTGCCGCCTTCGTCTTCGGCGGCACGTCCGGCCTGGCAACCGGCGCCATCGTCAGCGCCTTCCGCTCCATGGGTGACAGCCTGCTGGCCGCCATCACCAAGCAGGCCCTGATTTCGGACCCGATGGACAAGGCCATTGTTTTCACCCTCGTGGCCCTTCTCGTGTATGCACTGCCGCGCCGCACCAGGCTGCAGTTCCCCTTCGTCCGGCGGCACCGGGTGCTGGCCGGACTGGACGTGCAGCCGGGACTGGACGTGCAGCCGGGACCGGACATGGAGGCGGGCAGGCCCACCGGCCAGGACTCCTGACCCACCACTGATGCGCCTCCACCCCCTGACGTCGCTGGCGGCTGCCGGCAGCACCGCGGTCATCACGACGGCGGCCGCCTGCTTTCCGCTGTCCGTCGCCGTCGGCGCGGGTGCCGTTGGATTGTCGTTCGTGGCCGGAGTTGCCCACCGGATGCTGCCGGCGGCGGCCGCCGTCCTGGTTCCCCTGGGGTTGTCCCTGCTGGTGCTGCATGGCCTGTTCTTTCCTGAGGGGGGCACCGTCCTGGCCCAGTGGGGCCCGGCGCGGGTGACGTCCGAAGGGCTGCAGTTCGCGGTGGAGCGCGTGGCGCAGCTTTCCGCCGCCGTGCTTGCCCTAATGCTGTTCTCCTTCAGTGTCAGCGTGCCTGACCTGGTGGCGGCGCTGTCATCGCGGGGCGTTACCGGGCGGTTCGGCTTCGTCCTCGCCTCGACCCTCACCCTGGTGCCGGCCATCAGCGTGCGGGTGCAGCGGATCCGCCAGGCGCAGGAATCCCGGGGCCTGCTGATCCGCCGGGGCTGGGCTCACCGCGTGATCGCCTTCCGGCTGCAGGCCGTCCCCCTGGTCCTGTCCCTGGTGGACGAGGCAGGGACACGTGCCCAGGCGCTGGAGGCCCGGGGGTTCAGCAGCCGTGGCCCCCGTACCAGCTACCGGGAGGTTCCCGATCCGCCATTCCAGCGTGGTGTGCGGCTGGTGCTGCTCCTGGCCGCCGTTGCGGCAATCGCCGCCCGGCTGGGATTTCCGACGGCGGGCGCGTAGGGATGCGCGACACGTCGGCTCCGGCGCTGGCCGCACACATAAGGCGCTTTACCTACCACGGTGATGCAGCCCCGGTGCTGGGCGGTATCAGCCTGTCCCTGGCCCCCGGAACCCTGACAGCAGTCCTCGGCGGCTCGGGCAGCGGCAAGTCAACCTTGGGACGGCTTCTGGCTGGCTGGCTTCGGCCCGGCCGCGGTGGGGTCATGGATGGATTTCTGGAACTGGCCGGTACCCGGCTCGAGTTCCGGGGAACGCCCGGGGACCCGCAGATCGACCCGACCGCCTGGTGCCGCCGTATTGGCTTTGTCCCGCAGGACGCGGCGGCATCGTTGTCAACTGTCCGCGCCACCGTGGCCGAGGAGCTGGCCTTTGGTCTCGAAAACCTGGGGACGGGCCGGGCGGACATGCTGGAAGCCGTCCGGCGGGTGGCGTCCCTGACCGGGCTGGACCAGCTCCTGGACCGTGACCCGGCCAGGATCTCGGGGGGTGAGCTCCGGCGCCTGGCCATCGGCTGTGCCATGATCAACGGCCCGGCCGTGCTGGTTCTCGACGAACCTTTCGCCTCCTTGGACGCCGACGGCTCAGCCGCCCTGACAGCCCTGGTGCGGAGCCTCGTGGCCGATGGCACCGCCGTCGTGGTTTTGACCCAGGAGGTGGACGCGCTGCTGCACGACGCCGACCACTGCATCCTGCTGAGCAACGGCGCGTCGGTTGTCGAGGGCACCGCCGCGCAACTTGCCGCGTCCGGGGAACTCGCTGCCGCCGGCGTGATGGGGGCGTGTACTGGCCGGGACGGGTCAGCACCGCGACAGCCGGCCCGGGCCGGTCAAGCCGGCATCCCTGAAGCTGGGATTGCGTCCGTGCCGGCGGGGCTTCCCGCGCTGGAGCTCCGCGATGTGCGCTTCGCCTACGAACGGCCGCCCGCGCGGAGGCGGTCCCGTCGGCCTGCTGCGGGCGCGGCGAACCCCGCCGTCCTGGACGGCGTGTGCCTGGCAATTCATCCCGGCGAGATCGTTGCTGTTACCGGGCCGAATGGAGCGGGAAAGTCCACGCTGCTGCGGCACCTGAACGGCCTGCTTCAGCCGCTGGCCGGCAGCGTCCGGATCAACGGGCAGGACATTGCCGGGCTGCTCCCTGGCAGGGTGGCCGCGGACGTCGGTCTGCTCTTCCAGAACCCCCGGGACCAGCTGTTCGAGCGGACAGCGGAACGGGAAGTCGGATTCGGGCTGGCCGGCGGCCGGGCAGCCACAGCGTCGGTTCGGCGTGCATTGGCCGCTGTGGGTCTCGCGGAAGCAGCGGGAACGCACCCCGCTGAGCTGCCTGCCTCCCGGCAGCGGCTCTTGGCACTGGCCACGGTCCTCGCCAGGCAGCCGCGCGTTATGGCCCTCGACGAGCCCACGGTCGGCCTCGACCGCCACGGCCTGGCCATGCTGGACACCGCGGTGCGGCAAGCTGCAGCGGCGGGCGCCGCCGTCGTGCTGGTCACGCATGACCTCGCCTACGCGCGGTCGGTGGCGCACCGTATGGTGCGTTTGGATGCCGGCCGCCTGCACAGGATCTGAGCCGGCACTACCCTCACCTTTGGAGTGGCGGAGCATAATTGGCTCTCCGTAGCCTGGCAGGCGCCTGCCCTGGTGGCCGGTTGATGCGTTTACGGTGCGTTGAGGGCCGACGCCACTGCCTTGCCCAGTTCTTCGGTGGTGGCGTTACCGCCCATGTCGGCTGTGAGGGCCCGAGACCCGTGGGCGAGCACGGTTTCCATGGCGGTGGTGATGGCGGCCGCGGCTTCGGGTTCCCCCAAGTGGTCGAGCATCATGGCGGCGCACCAGATCTGGCCGATGGGGTTGGCGATGCCCTTGCCGGCGATGTCCGGGGCGGAGCCGTGGACGGGTTCGAAGAGGCTGGGGAACTTGCGTTCGGGGTTGATGTTGCCGCTGGGGGCGATGCCGATGGTCCCGGTGCAGGCCGGCCCGAGGTCGGAGAGGATGTCGCCGAAGAGGTTGCTGGCGACGACAACGTCGAACCAGTCCGGGTGCATGACAAAGTTCGCCGCCAGGATATCGATGTGGAACTTGTCCACGTTAATCCCTGG
Organism: Pseudarthrobacter sulfonivorans; assembly: GCF_014712225.1. Lineage (GTDB taxonomy): Bacteria > Actinomycetota > Actinomycetes > Actinomycetales > Micrococcaceae > Arthrobacter > Arthrobacter sulfonivorans. The sequence goes on along the minus strand of NZ_JACXBW010000005.1, from coordinate 120,956 downwards.
GTAGGCCGCGGCCATGGCCTGTACCCGTTCGTCCCAGTAGGGCATGGTGATGGAGATGCCGTTGCTCTTTGTGGCGGAGGTCAAATGTTTCTTGGGCCGGCTCTGGGCCAGGTCGAAGGCGTACTTGAGAATCCGGTCCACGCCGGTGCGGGTCATGACGGTTTCCTGGACGACAGTTTCGCGGTCGGTGCCCTCGAAGATCTTCCCGCCGATGCTGGAGTATTCGCCTTCGGTGTTTTCGCGTACGACGTAGAAGTCGACATCGCCCGGGACCCGGCCGGTCAGGGGGCTGGGCACGCCGGGCAGGAGTTTGACCGGGCGGAGGCTGACGTACTGGTCGAAGTGGCGGCGGAACTGCAGCAGGCTGCCCCACAGCGAGACGTGGTCGGGGACGACATCGGGCCAGCCGACTGCGCCGAAGAAGATGGAATCGAACTGGTTCAGTTCATCGAACCAGCCGTCGGGCAGCATTTCCCCGTGCCGGGTGTAGTAGTCAGCCGAGGCGTAGTCGAAGTGTTCGTAGGTGAGGTTCAGGTCGAAGGCTGAGGCTGCAGCATCCAAAACGCGCAAGCCTTCGGGCACGACTTCGGTGCCGATTCCATCGCCGGGAATGACTGCGATGCGGTGGGGTTTCGACATCAGGATCCTTCTTCGTCATTGTCAGGTGTTTGGGGTTAGCGGTCCACAGGATGTGCCGGTTCGCGGTTTTCAAGGACGTCGATGACGGCGCTCGCGGCTGCCAGCCCTGCGCGCGTCCGTGCCTCGATCGTTTGTCCGGCGAGGTGGGAGGTGATGAGCACGTTGTCCAGTCCCCGAAGGGGGCTGTCGCCGGGCAGGGGTTCGCTCTCGAGCACGTCCAGCGCGGCGCCGGCGATGGTGCCGTCGGACAGTGCTTTGGCCAGGGCCTCTTCATCCACGAGTGAGCCGCGGGCCGTGTTGATGAGGACTGCGGTGGGTTTCATCGCTTGCAGCCGGGGCGCGTTAAGGAGTTTGCCGGCGCCGTGGCCTCCGCGGGTGTGCAGGGAGAGATAGTCAGCGTCGCGGATGACGGTGTCGGGATCGGTGAACTGGACCGCAGTGTTCTCGCGGTCGGGGTGGGCGGTGCTGACCAGGACGGTCATGCCGAGGGCGACGCCCAGGCTTGCGGTGGCGCGTCCGCTTGGGCCGAAGCCAATGATGCCCAGAGTGGAACCTCGTAGCTCATGGCCGGCTTCCCGGGGCCAGTCGCCCATGCGAACGGTGGTGGTGACCTCCAAGAGGCGGCGTGCGGCCATGATGATCAGCCCGATGGTCAGTTCCGCGACCGAGTGATGATTGGTTCCGGGAGCGTTGCATACCCTGATCCCTTGTGCGGCCGCGGCCTGGAGGTCAATGGAGTCATATCCCACGCCGCTGCGCGCGATGACTTGGAGGGAGCCAGCGCCGGTGAGCATGTCGGCGGTGACCGGTTCGCTGGCGAGGATCGCACCGGATATGCCCTCGAACAACGAGCGGCGTTCCTCTAGGGTCCGGGTCCCCCGGGATGGCGAGTAGACCGGTTCAAGACCGTGCTTCCGCAGGAGCTGGTCGACGTTATCTCCCGGGTGGAGGTAGTCGGTGGTGATCAGGATGCGGGGGGCCATGGTGAGGGTACGTTCCTATTCCGGTTGCTGGGATGCGCTGTCAATAGCGGCTGTAGCTTTACGGTTCACACCGGTTAGGGCCGCCGCGGTGTGCGCGGCAGCCCTGACCGGGTGCGGCGTTAGTGGACGTCGACCTTGTCCGCCTCCACGGCGGCCGGTGTCTTTGCTTCGATTTCGTTCCTTTTCTGGCCATGGGCGTGCAGGGCTTTGCGGGCCTGTTCGGGGTCGTAGTCCTTTTCCCACTTGCCGACGACGACGGCTGCCATCACGTTGCCCAGGACGTTGATGAAGACGCGGCCTTCGTTCAGGAGCCGGTCGATACCCACGATGAGGGCCAGAGCAGCGAGCGGGATGCCGCCGACGGAGCTCAGGGTGCTGGCCAGGACGATGAACGCGCCGCCGGCGATTCCGGCGGTGCCCTTGCTGGTGAGCATCATAACGCCGACCATGACGAGCTGCTGTTCCCAGGAGAGGTCCATGCCCACGGCCTGGGCCAGGAACACCGAGGCCATGGTCAGGTAGACGGCGGATCCGTCGAGGTTGAAGGAGAATCCGGACGGGATCACGATGCCGACGGTGGATTTGCCGACGCCCATGGCTTCGAGCTTCTTGATCAGCTGCGGGAGGACCGCTTCGCTGGAGCAGGTACTCAGGGCGATCAGCAGTTCTGCCTTGAAGTAGCGCATCACCGTGAAGATGTTCAGTCCGCAGGTACGGGCGATAATGCCCAGGACCACGAGGACGTAGAGGATGCAGGTTGCAGTGAACAGCAGAACGAGGTAGCCGAGCTGCTGCAGGCTCTGGGTGCCGTAGTTGGCCACCACGGCCGCCAGCGCACCGAACGTGCCGATGGGGGCAAGGCGCATGACCCAGGTGACGATCTTGAAGATCACCGTCGACAGGGCCTGGATGCCCTTGGTAAGGAAGGCGCCGGCTTCGCCGGAGACGTTCATGGCGGCGCCGAACACAATGGAGACCATCAGCGCGGCGATGATGGTGTGGCCTGTCAGGGCGCCGAACAATGATTCCGGAATGATGTTGCTGACGAACTCGAGGCCATCGAAGCCCTTGTTAGCTGCCGCAGGAACCTTACTGGAATCCAACTGTGACGGATCGATGTTCATGCCTTCGCCGGGGCGGAACACGTTGGCGACGACCAGGCCGATCAGCATCGACACCAGTGACAGGGCGATGAAGTAGCCCAGTGCCTTCACTCCGATCCGGCCGGCTTTGCGCAGGCTGTCCATCGAGGCAATGCCGAGAGACACGACGCAGAACACCACAGGGATGACGATCATCTTCACCAGGGCGATGAACCAGTCGCTGAGTGGGGTGAGCTGTTTACCGACGGACGGAAGAAGCAGCCCGACGGCGATGCCCAGGACGGCGCCCAGGACAACTTGGAACCAGAGTTCGCGGATCAGCCGGCCGAACCGGGACCGCTGCTTGGGCGGTGCGTAACGTTGCGGGTTCTGCATGGTGTGGGACGACATCTTGGGTGCTCCTTTGCACGACAGACAGAGAAAAATGGGGAGGTGCGGTCCCGGGCAGTGATGCTGCCCGGGACCGTGGCACTACCAGAATGGTTAGTTGTGCAGTGCGCGCAGGACTTTGTAGAACTCGGCCTTGCCTTCGAGCCCGATGCCCGGCAGGTCGCCCGGGGCCACACGGCTGTTGACGATGACAGCATCGTCAGTGAAGCCGCCGGTGGGCTGGAACTCGCCCGGGTAGGATTCGTTGCCGCCGAGTTTGAGGGCTGCTGCGATGTGCAGGGAGAACTGGTGTCCGCCGTGCGGGATGCAGCGGCGTGAGGACCAGCCGTGCTGGGCGAGCATGTCCTGGATCCGGCGGTATTCGGTCAGGCCGTAGCTCAGAGCCGGGTCGACCTGGATGAAGTCGCGGTCCGGGCGCATCCCGCCGTAGCGGATCAGGTTTCGTGCGTCCTGGAGGGAGAACAGGTTCTCTCCGGTGGCGATCGGGTTTTTGTAGTGCTCGGAGAGGGTGGCGTTCAGGGCGTAGTCCAGCGGGTCACCGACTTCCTCGTACCAGAACAGGCCGTACTGGTCGATGGCTTTGCCGTATTCCAGCGCGGTCTCCAGGTCGAACTTGCCGTTGACGTCCACCATCAGGCGGGAAGCATCGCCGTCGAGGACCTCGATCACGGCTTCGATGCGTCGGAGGTCTTCGGCCAGGTCGGCGCCGCCGATCTTCATTTTGACCACGTTGTAGCCCTTGGCGAGGAAGCCGCGCATTTCGTTCTGCAGGTCTTCGAGGCTCTTGCCCGGGGCGTAGTAGCCGCCTGCGGCGTAGACGAAGACGTCCTTGTCCGGGTTTCCGTCACCGTAGTGGTCTGAGATCCACCGGTAGAGCGGGACGCCGGCGATCTTGGCGGCGAGGTCGTGCAGTGCCATGTCGGCGACGCCTACCGCGACCGAGCGTTCGCCGTGCCCACCGGGCTTTTCGTTGGACATCATCAGGTCCCATGCCTTCTCCGGCGAGAGCTGGCCGTCCTCATCGAGGAGGTCCTCGGACGGGGCGTCCATGATGCGCGGAAGGATGCGGTCTTTCAGGATGCCCGTGGCGTTGTAGCGGCCGTTGGAGTTGAAGCCATAGCCCACCAGAGGCTTGCCGTCGACGAAGACATCGGAGACGAGCGCGATGATCGTGCAGTCCATTTTGGTGAAGTCGATGAAGGCGTTGCGGATAGACGAGCTGATGGGAATGGTGCCGACGTGGGCGGAAACGATTTTCATCTTTGAATCTCTCCTGAGTTGGATATCTTATTTCTTATAGGATCCAGGATCCATACGAACCCTTAGGTGGAAGGACTAACCAGTCATCCGAGCGAATATCTTATAAGACCTGCGATCAAGGTTAGCTGGGAGTGATGGGCCGCACAAGTCTTTTGATCGAATTTCTTATAAGATGTGTCAATGGCACGGTTGCCCGACATTCACAAAGAGATTCGGAGCGTCAGATGAGCACCACGAACGTCTTTTCCAGTAAGGGCAGTCTGGCGTACAGCGAACTCCGCCAGCTGATCCTCTCCGGTGGCCTGGCCCCGGGCTCGCGCATCTCCCAGTACGAGCTGGCCGACAACATGCAGATGAGCATCACCCCGCTGCGTGAAGCCATCCGCCGGCTCTCAAGCGAGGGACTGATCATCATGGACACCCACCGGGATTCCAGGGTGGCCACCATGAGCGCCTCCGAAGCACAGGAACTCCTTGAGGTCCGACTCTCACTCGAACCATCGGCAACAGAACTGGCAGCCTCCCGCCGGACTGACGCTGATATCGCAGCAATGCGCGCAGCAGCCGGGAGGCTCCTGCCTGTCACACGTGTCTGGGGCGAGGATGCGATCACGGTGCACCGGGAATTCCACCGGGCCGTCTACGCCGCCTCGCACAACGACGTCATGATCAAGCTTCTGGATGACCTGTGGGACAAGTCTGACCGCTACCGCCGCATCGGCCTCGAGCTCCCCTCCGGGGATGAGCCCCGAACGATCGACCTGAACCAGCATCACCAGATACTCGAGCTCGTCATTGCCGGGGACGGTGCCCGTGCGGCCGAACTCGCCCGCACCCACATCGCCAACAGCCTCACGGCCTCGGTCACCGGAGCTCTGGAGGAACGGGAGAATGTCCAGCCAGTATCCCTGGAGGAAACCGCCTAGTATCCACCGACCACTTCGAACGCCAGGAACCGGCCGCTGCCGCCGGCCATAGATCGCCTAAGGGCCGCTCCGGCGAGCCCAGCCCGGCAGCTAGGACGATTTTGAGCCGTGGGCTGATTCGTCGAGGACGAGTGCCAGGAGTCCGGGGAACCGTCGATCGAGTTCTTCTTGGCGGAGCCAGTTGCGGTGCCTGTTTCCGTGCGCCTCCTGCTTGATGAGGCCTGACTCGCGCAGAATGCGCCAGTGGCGCGTGAGGGCGGACTTGGAGACGCCGTAGTCCGCGTTGCTGCAGGCCCGGCCCGGTTCTTCCGCGAGCTGCACGACGATCGCCCTGCGCACCGGGTCGGTCAGGGCTGACATCACGTCGAAGAGATCGAACTCGTCCTCCGCAGGGATGGTGAGCGGGTTTGCCAAGCGACTAGCCATGGTTACTATCCTAATCCGCGACGCCTAAAGATGTACCGGCTTGCGCGTACATGATTTACAGTAGATGTACGGGAAATTGCGTACATCAATCATGCTGGTTGGTGCACAAAACAGCAAGCCCCCTGAACCCTTATCCCAGAGCGCAACCCACGGGGCTGTGCTCCACACGAACGAAGAGGAACCCCCATGAAAGTTTCTGTCATCGGCGCCGGAGCAATCGGCGGCAACATCGCCCGTCGACTCAGTGCAGCCGGGCACGAGGTGCTCATTGCAGGTGCGCGCGGGCCCGAGAGCGTCAGCGCTGAGGTGTCCGATGCGGGTGCGCAGCCGGTTGAGCTTGCCCGCGCGACCAAGGACAGGGACGTCATCATCTTGTCGGTTCCGTTCGGCGTCCAGCCCGAGCTCAAGGACCTGATCGCGACCGTGCCGGAGAACACGGTGGTCGTGGACACGTCAAACTACTACCCCGGAATGAACGGGCACATCGAGGCCGTCATTGACGGGCAGGTCGAGAGCATGTGGAGCCAGGAGCAGCTGGGACGCCCGGTCGTGAAGGCCTGGAACGCTGCCTTGGCTGAGACGCAGCGGAGCATGGGGAAGCTGGCCGGCAGCCCCGACCGGATCGCGATCCCGGTCGCGGGTGACTCAGCAGGGGCTCGCGCAACCGTGATGCAGCTCGTGGACGATAGCGGTTTCGACGCGTACGACGCCGGCCCCCTTGCCGAGTCGTGGCGCCAGCAGCCCGGAACTCCGGCCTACTGCACTGAGCTGGGCCTCAAGGATCTCGGTCAGGCTCTCGCCGCCGCCGAAAAGGACAAAGCGCCGCGCACCCGCGACCGGCTGATGGAGCACTTCGGCTCCCTAAAGGAGATGCCCTCACGCGAGGAAACCGTCGCGATCAATCGCGCCGCCCACCACTGAACCGGCCTGCCTACTCGCAGAAGAAAGAGGAAGATATGACAACCGGGAAACAGATGATCCTGGGCATGCACCTCGGCAACGGGTATGGGTCGCAGGGCTCGGCCTGGCGGGCCCCGGGGGTGGACCCCGCGAACTACACCAGCTTCGACGCGCAGGTTCGTTACGCACAGGCCGCCGAGCGGGTAAGTTCGCGTTCTTGTTCCTGCCTGATTTCCTGGGCGAGCAGGCGGACCTGACCCGCGAATCGCTCATGATCACCCTCGAGCCCATGATGACGCTGGCGGCCATCGCCCGAGAGACCGAGCGGATCGGGCTTGTGGCCACCGGCTCCACGACCTTCAACGAGCCCTTCAACATCGCGCGCCAGTTCAAAGCTCTCGACGTGATGAGCCGCGGTCGCGTCGGCTGGAACGCTGTGACTACCAGCGACCCTGCGGCTGCCGCGAACTACGGTCGGACGATTGCGCCCAGGCCGGAGCGTTACCAGCGCGCCCACGAGACTATCCAGATCACGCAGGCGCTGTGGGGGAGTTGGCAGCGGGACGCCTGGGTGAAGGACACCGCTACCGGCCGGTTCGCTGACCCGGCCAAGATCCAGCCCATCAACCTGCAAGGGGAGTACGTCGCTTCCCGCGGACCGCTGCCCATCCCACCCTCCGAGCAGGGCCAGCCGGTCATCTTCTCCGCCGGCGGCGGATCAAACGGTGCAGAACTCGCCGGCCGGTACGCCAGCGGGGTTATCGGCGCGGTGTTCACCATTGCGGACGCACGCAGCCAGCGCGAGGCTATCCGCGAAGCGGCGCGCCGGGCAGGACGTAACCCCGACGAGGTGAAATTCTTCGCTGGAGTGATGCCGGCCATCGCCGCAACCAAGCGAGCAGCTCTGGACCGCCGCGTCGCGCTGGGCGAAAAGATCTTCCCGGCCCGTGTCCCGTACTTGGGTTCCATGCTGGGTCTCGACCTGAAGGTCGATCAACTGGACCAGCCACTGACCCCCTCCCAGCTGGCCGCAGCCCATGCCAGCCCGTTCGATCCCCGCTCCGCGCATGCCCTGGAAGTCGCCCGTGAAGGGTGGACGGTCCGCGACATCCTCGCGCACGGCGTCATCGACTACCACCCCACCCCCGTCGGACCTCCCTCCGTCACCGCGGACCACATGCAGGAATGGTTCGAAGCCGGTGCCTGCGACGGGTTCTGGGTCTCCATCGACATCAACGAAGACGGCATCGACACCTTCGTCGACGAGGTCGTCCCCCTATTACAGGGACGCGGACTCTTCCACGACGACTACGAAGGCACAACCCTCCGCGACCACCTCGGCGCGCCCGCGCAGTACGGGCTCGACCCCCGGATAGCTGTGTCGGGAGAGTGACATGACAGCTCGGAGCAAGCGATAACGCAGTTCCCGATCCGCTTCTCTGCTTCCGAGGGCAGTCCCGAGCGCCCCACTCAATAGCAACTTATGAAGGCCGGTTGTCCCACGAGGACACCATGCAGCAACAGTGTCACTATCAGGCGTGGATGGGGGACGCTGATGGGGCGGTGCCGGACGCGACGCCCGGGGCGTGGAACCGCTTCCCGTTCACCCGCTCCGAGGCGCCGACCCGGTCGAGGTATGGCGTGATGCCGCCCAGGAACATGGGCCAGCCTGCGCCGAGGATCATGCACAGGTCGATGTCCTCGGGGCCGGCCACCACATCCTCGGCCAGCATCAGGCCGATTTCCCCGGCCAGCGCATCCTGTACCCGGTGCAGGACTTCAGCTCCGGTGGACGGGGACGTGCCGAAGGACATCAGCGAGAGCGTGGATGCGGGTATTTCCTGGCTGCCGTCAGCAGCCGGAGCCCAGAGCGACTTCACACCGTTGTCGATCAGCTTCTGCAGGTTGGCGGACACCGCAAAGCGGCCGCCGAACGCGGCGTGCAGGGACTCCTGGACGTGCTGCGCCACCGGCAGGCCCACCATGGCGCCCAGCGTGAAGGGGGTCATCGGCAGGCCCATGGGGCGGAGGGCATTGTCCGCAACGTCGGCGGGGGTGCCTTCATCAAACGCGGCCGTCACCTCGCCCATGAGCCGCAGCAGGACCCTGTTGACCACGAACGCGGGCGCATCCTTGACCAGGACGGCCGTCTTCTTCAGGCCCCGGGCCACCTCAAACGCCGTGGCCAGCACGGCGTCGTCGGTCCTGGGTGCACGCACGATTTCGAGCAGCGGCATCACCGCCACCGGGTTGAAGAAGTGGAAGCCCACCAGCCGTTCGGGGTGCTGAAGGTCCTCGGCCATGGCGGTGACGGACAGCGATGAGGTGTTGGTGGCGAAGATGCACTCCGCTGAGACGATGGCTTCCACTTCGGCGAAGACCTGTTTCTTGACGTTCAGCTCCTCAAAGACGGCTTCAATGACGAAGTCGGCGTCGGCGAAGGCTTCCTTGGAGACCGAGCCGGAGACCAGGGCCTTGGTGCGGTTAGCCGCGTCCTGGCTGATCCGCTTCTTGCCCAGGAGCTTGTCCACCTCAGCGTGGACGTAACCCACGCCCTTGTCCACGCGGGCCTGGTCGATGTCCGTCAGCACCACGGGGACCTTGAGCTGGCGCGCGAACAGCAGGGCGAGCTGGCCTGCCATCAGTCCCGCGCCCACTACGCCGACCTTGGTGACCGGCCGGGCGAGCTTCCGGTCGGGTGCGCCCGCAGGCCGCTTGGACCGCTTCTGGACCAGGTCCAGGAAGGCGTAGACCGTGGAGCGGAATTCATCGCTCTGCATCAGCCCGGCCAGGGTCTCGCACTCGAGTGCAGCGGAATCGGCCTGGCTCATGGTGCGGTTGGCCTCGAGGATGTCCAGGACCTTGGCCGGTGCCGGGGACGCGTTGGACGTCTTGGCCTCCACCAGCGCACGCCCCGCCTTGACCGCTGCTGACCAGCGCGCGGCGACGGCGGGGTCTGCGGGATCGACGGCGTTGGCCCGCCCGGGAGACACCTCACCGGTGATGACCTTTGCGGCCCAGAGGAGGGACTGCTCCAGGAAGTCGGCCGGTTCGAACAGGGCGTCGGCGATGCCGAGTTCGAAGGCCTGCGGCCCGCTGAGGGTGCGGTTGTTGCTGAGCGGGTTCTCGATCATGACCTTGACCGCGTTCTCCGGACCGATCAGGCGGGGCAGGATGTAGACGCCGCCCCAGCCCGGGACCAGTCCGAGGAAGGCTTCAGGCAGCGCCAGGGCGCCGGCTCCCGTGGATACGGTGCGGTAGGTGGACTGCAGGGCGATCTCCAGGCCGCCGCCCAGGGCCACGCCGTTGATGAAGGCGAAGCTGGGTACGCCGAGGTTGGCGAGCGTGGCGTAAACGTCGTGGCCGAGCTGGGCCATCCACAGGCCGTGTTCGCGGTTCGCCAAGGACTTGACGGCGGACAGGTCCGCGCCGGCGACGAGGAAGTAGGGCTTGCCGGTGACGCCGACGCCGACGATCTCACCGCGGGCGGCACGCTCCTTCAGCCCCTCCAGTACCGTGCCCAGCTCAACCAGGGTGTTCGGGCCCAGGGTGGTGGGCTTGGAGTGGTCCAAACCGTTGTCCAGGGTGATCAGCGCAAAGACTCCAGGGCTTGGCTGGCCCGGTGCCGCCTGCAGTTCGACGTCCTGGACGTAGGAGTGCGTCACAGTTTCATCGGGAAAGAGTTCGGCAAGCTTGGTGAAATCTGCGGCGCTCATGCGGCAGCTCCTTCGGTGGGTGCTGCGGCGGCTGTTTCGGCGGCTGCCGCGCTGGAGGCGGCACCGCTGTAGTGGGCATGGTGCGGGTTTTCCCAGATGACGGTGGCCCCCATGCCCAGGCCGATGCACATGGTGGTGATGCCGTAGCGGACGGACGGGTCTTCCCCGAACTGCCGGGCGAGCTGGTTCATCAGCCGGACGCCTGACGACGCGAGGGGGTGCCCAACCGCGATGGCGCCGCCGTAACGATTTACCCGGGGATCGTCGTCGGAAATTCCAAAGTGGTCCAGGAAACTCAGGACCTGCACGGCGAAGGCTTCATTGATCTCGAAAAGCCCGATGTCCTCAATACTGAGGCCCGCATTCTTCAATGCCTTCTCGGTGGCGGGAACGGGGCCGATGCCCATGACCTCCGGCTCGACGCCCGCATAGGCGTAGCTGACAAGGCGCATTTTGACTGGCAGGCCCAGCTCCGCGGCGGCCTCGGAGGATGCCAGGACCGCGGCAGTGGCGCCGTCGTTCAGGCCGGCCGCGTTGCCTGCCGTCACGCGGCCATGGGCGCGGAAGGGAGTCCGCAGGGCGGCGAGGTCCTCCAGCGTGGTGCCCGGCCGCGGCGGCTCGTCAACGCTGTTCAGCGTCCAGCCCTGGCCCTGCTTCAGGGACGCCACGGGGACGAGGTCAGGTTGGATCTGCCCGCGGGCGTAAGCCGCCGCCAGCTTGTCCTGGGAGGCGACAGCGTAGGCGTCGGTCCGTTCCTTGGTGATGGCGGGGAAGCGGTCATGCAGGTTTTCGGCCGTGTTGCCCATATTCAGTGCGGCCGGATCGACCAGCCGCTCGGACATGAAGCGCGGGTTCGGGTCGGCGCCGGAGCCCATCGGGTGGTTGCCCATGTGCTCCACACCCCCGGCAATCACGACGTCGTAGGCGCCGAAGCCGATGCCGCTCGCCGTCGTGGTGACTGCGGTCATTGCCCCGGCGCACATCCTGTCGATGGCGAAGCCGGGAACAGTGCGGGGGAGCCCGGCCAGGAGGGCGGCCGTGCGCCCGAGGGTGAGGCCCTGGTCTCCGGTCTGGGTGGTGGCGGCTACGGCTACTTCGTCGATCCGCGCCGGGGGCAGGGCGGGGTTGCGGCGCAGCAGTTCGCGGATGCACTTCACCATCAGGTCATCGGCGCGGGTGCCGGCGTAGATGCCTTTCTCGCCGGCCTTACCGAAGGGGGTGCGGACGCCGTCAACAAAAACGACGTCGCGGACAGCGCGTGGGGATCCGCTGCTGTGTTCTCCGCTGTGGCGGGCTTGGCTCACGTTTACTCCTCATCGAGACATTGGCGCCGTCCGAGGCTAACAGGCGGCGCTCGGCCGGACGGCAGTCGTCCCTATGTTACTCACGAGTAACATAGTCTGCAAGGGGTCCGGTGAGGGGTGTTACTTGCTCTCCTTGGGTTCCTTGTCCGGCAGCGGCTGCGGGTTGAGGAAGGCGTCCGTGATCAGCGGCGCGACCAGGCCGATCTGCCACTCGCGTGCACCCAGGGAGCTGAGTTCGGCGGCCACCGTTTCTTCGTTGAGGTCCGACGGCGGCCGCCAGGCAAGGCGACGCAGGTAGTCCGGCGTCAGCAGGTTTTCCATCGGCAGGTTCAGTTCGTCGGCCTTGGCCTGCAGGTGCGGGCGGGCCGTGGACAGGCGCTGGGCGGCCTCGGGATCGCGGTCAGCCCAGACACGCGGCGGGGGAGGGGCGTTGGTGGGCAGGTGCAGGGGCGGAAGTTCCTCGAGCTCCCTGGCGGCCGCGATGCACCGGAGCCACCTGGGCGCCTCGCGCTGCGCCGCCCGCCCGTGGAACCCCTTGGTGCCCAGGAGCTGGGGCACGGTGGAGGGCAGGGCCTTGGCCGCGGAGACCAGGGCGGAATCGGGAAGGAGCCGGCCCGGCGCGACGTCGCGCTTCTGCGCCAGCGAGTCCCGCTCGAGCCACATCTCACGGACTGCGGCCAGCTGGCGGCGGTCGCGGATCTGGTGCAGGCCCGAGGTCTTGCGCCAGGGGTCGATCCTGGGCGGGGCCACGCCGGCGGCGAGGATCGCGGCAAATTCCTGCTCCGCGTATTCCAGCTTGCCGTCGGCCAGCAGCAGTTCGATGAGTTCTTCGCGCAGCTCCGTCAGGACTTCCACATCCAGGGCGGCATAGCGCAGCCAGGGTTCCGGCAGCGGCCGGGTGGACCAGTCCGCGGCAGAATGTTCCTTTGCCAGGCCAAAACCCAGCAGCTGTTCGATGACGGCGGCCAGGCCCACGCGCGGCAGACCCGCCAGCCGTGCGGCCAGCTCCGTGTCGAAGAGTTTGTCCGGCCACATGCCAAGCTCCAGCAGGCAGGGCAGGTCCTGGCTGGCGGCATGGAGGATCCATTCCACGCCTTTGAGGGCATCGTTGATGATGGCGAGGTCATCGAACGGTTCGGGGTCGATCAGCCAGGTGCCGGAGCCTTCGCGGCGGATCTGGACCAGGAAGGCGCGCTGGCCGTAGCGGAATCCTGAGGCGCGCTCGGCATCGACTCCTGCGGGTCCGGTTCCGGCGGCGATGGCGGCCGCGCACCGCTCCAGCCCGGACTGCGTTTCAATGACCAGCGGCACGCCGTCGCGGGGTGCATCGAGGTCAATGACGACGGGGACCTGGCTGTCGAAGCCTTCCACGGTGATATGGGAAGTGGTGTCATCAGCCGGGGCGCCGGCTGTGGTGTTATCCGGAATGTGAGGGGTCATGATTCCTTCAGTTTACCGATCCCTGTTCAATGACAATGACCGGCCCTAGTTCCGGCGGCGGTTCGGAAGGGCGGAGACACCGTCGGGCAGAGGGGGAAGGCCGGCGAACGTGCACACCATGTCGGACCACGCCTCCAGGTGCGCGGTGACATCCGATGAGGCCGGAGTCCAGGAGGCGCGCAGCTCGATGTCGATCGACCCGGGCCGGTCCGAAAGCGTCCCGAAGCTCTCCGACAGGACGCGGGTGGCAGTCCCGCCGGCGGCCCGGTAAGGGGCCTTGTGGTTCTCCAGGGCTTCAACAAGCCACGTCCAGGCCACGGTGCCGAGCATCTCGTCATTGCCCATTTCGGGCTCGAGCTGGGCCCGGATGTAGGTGACGATGCGGAATTCGCCGTCCCAGACCTCGGATCCGTCGGGGTCGTGCAGCAGGATGAACCGGCCGGTGGCCAGCTCGGTGTCGTCCTCGGCCACGCTGCCGGAGGCTGCGGCCAGGGCCATGGCTGCGGGGCCGTGGACGGGGGTGGTGCCGCTGCCGGGACCGGACGCCATGACCTCGGCACCGAGTGCCACGGCGAACGGGGCCAGCCGCGCCGGCGCCGGAATTTCGGCCAGGCGCAGTTCACTGCGGCATTGGGCCTTCCTGAGGGTTCCCAAGGCGTGGAGAAATTCCGGGGGAACCTGGGCGAGTGCGTTCACCATCGCAGATTACGCAACTGCGCCGGGCACACACCGCAGGCTCGCCGTCGGCCGGTCATGCTACCTGGCCGCCCTGCCTTCATGGTGGGCCGCAAGCTCCTGGCGGATCGCGGCCGCGAACGCGTCGATGTCCTCTTCGCTGGTGTCGAAGGAACACATCCAGCGGACCTCCCGGGCGGCTTCGTCCCAGTCATAGAAACGGAAGGATTCCCGCAGCCGGCCGGCCACCCCGGCCGGCAGGACCGCGAACACACCATTGGATTCCGTGTTCTGGGTGGGCTCCACGCCGTCGATCGTTTCCACCGCCGCCCTGAGGCGGGCGGCCATGGCGTTGGCGTGCGCGGCGGAACGGAGCCACAGATCGCCCTCGAGGAGCGCAATGAACTGGGCCGAGAGGAAGCGCATTTTCGAGGCGAGCTGCATGTTCATCTTGCGGAGGAACACCAGGCCGTGGGCGGCTTCAGGGTTCAGGGCAACCACCACTTCGCCGTACAGCAGCCCGTTCTTGGTGCCGCCGAAGGAGAGGATGTCCACGCCGGCGTCGCGCGTGAACGCCCGCAGCGGCACGCCAAGGTGGGCGGCCGCGTTAGCCAGCCGCGCCCCGTCCATGTGGAGCTTCATGCCCTTGGAGTGGGCGTGGTCGGCGATGGCACGGACCTCGTCCGGGGTATAGCACGTGCCCAGCTCGGTGGTCTGGGTGATGGAGACCGCCAGCGGCTGCGCGCGGTGCTCATCGCCGAAGCCCCACGCCTCGCGGTCGATCAGCTCCGGGGTCAGCTTGCCGTCGGGCGTGGGGACGTGCAGCAGCTTGATCCCGCCGATGCGTTCCGGGGCGCCGTTCTCATCCATGTTGATGTGGGCCGTCGACGCGCACACCACAGCGCCCCAGCGCGGAAGCAGCGACTGGAGGGACAAAACATTGGCTCCGGTGCCGTTGAAGACCGGGAAGCATTCTATGCCCGGGCCGAAGTGCTCTTCCATCAGTTCCTGCAGCCGGGCCGTGTAGTCGTCCTCGCCGTAGGACACCTGGTGGCCTTCGTTGGCTGCCGCGAGTGCCGCCAGGACCTCCGGGTGGACGCCCGAGTAGTTGTCCGACGCGAAGCCGCGGATGGACGGATCATGCAGCCGCGCGGTGGGGTGGTGGGTCCGGGTGGCGGCAGGTGCCGTGGTTGTCATTGCTTTGCTCACGTTCTCAGTCTAGGGAGGTCAGGTCCAGGGCGGCGAGGTCCTGGAAGCCAGGCCCAGGAGCCAGCCGCAGCTGCCGGCCGTTCAGCTCGGTTGCCGGGCGGCCGAACAGTCCGACGACGGCGGCCGCCAGGTCGTCGACATCGGTGGCACCTGGGAAGCTCCGTTCCGGGTGCTCCTGCCGGAGTCCGGCGTCCACCAGCGCCTTGACGACGAGCACGACGGCGGCGCTGCGCAGTTCTGTGCCTGCGCCGGCGGCCCCGCGGGCCAGCCCGTCGGCCACGGCCAGGGTCCAGGCCTCCGCGGCGGCCTTGGCCGCCACGTAACTGGCGGCCGCCGCCGTCGGATTCTCCACCGCGGTGGAGGAGACGATGGCAAACCTTCCCCGGCTGGAGGCGGCGACGTCGTCGTAGAAAACCCGGGACACGTTCCGGAGCGTGGTGATGGCGCCGCGCTCGAGGAAGTCCCAGTCGGCGTCGCTCTGGTCCGTGATGCCTTTGGCGCCGCGCCAGCCGCCAACCAGGTGGATGACGGCATCGATCGGTCCGGCCGTTTCGGCCAGCGCCTCCCGGAGGGCACGGACAGCGGCCAAATCAGCAAGGTCGCACACCAGGGGAGTGACGCCGTCGCCCGCTTTTGCTGCCGCGGCGTCGATCCGCGCTTTGTCTGAACCCACGGTGAAGACCCGGAACCCGGCCTGCCGCAGCGCTTTGGCCACGGCGATCCCGGAGGGTCCGCTGCCGCCGGTGACCAGGACATTCAAGTGGCTGTGTTCGTTCATAGGGCGGAGGCTCCTGTGATGCCTGCGGTGGATTCGATGACCGGGCGCATTTTCTTCTCCAATGCCTCGTAGAACATGGACAGCGGGAATTCGTCATCCAGCACCTGGTCCGTGAGGCCGCGCGGCGGGCCGGACACCGGAAGTGCGTCGGCGCCCTTGGCCCAGAGTGATGCCGGGCTGGGCGTGAGTGTGCTGGAAACCAGTTGGTAGGCGGCCAGCCAATGTGCCGTTTTGGGCCGGTCGATGGAGCGCCAGTACAGGTCGTCGATGGCCGCCCCCAGCGCGATCACTGCGTCCGGCACCTGGTCCCAGTCGATGCGGAGCCGGGTGTCAGTCCAGTGCAGGACGTGGTGCTGGTGCAGCCAGGCAAAGAGCAGCTGGCCGCCGAGGCCGTCATAGTTGCGCACCCGGCTGCCGGTGATCGCAAAGCGGAAGATCCGGTCGAAGATGATGGCGTACTGCACCAGTTTTGCGTGCCGGCGCGCTTCCGGCCGGGCATCGTCGTCCTTTTCAATCCGGACGGACTCCCGGAAAGCGGTGAGGTCGCAGCGGAGTTCTTCCAGCGAATACAGGAAATAGGGCATGCGCTGCTTGATCATGAACGGGTCAAAGGGCAGGTCCCCGCGCATGTGGGTGCGGTCATGAATCAGGTCCCACATCACAAACGTGGCCTCAGCCAGCTCCTGGTCCGCCAGGAGTTCGGCGGCACCCGCGGGAAGATCCAGGGAGGTGATGTCCGCCGCCGCACGCAGGACGCGGCGGAAGCGGGCAGCTTCGCGGTCCGCGAAAATAGCGCCCCAGGTGAAGGCGGGCGTTTCCCGGACGGCAACGGTTTCCGGGAAGAGTACGGCCGAATTGGTGTTGTAGCCGCGGGTGAAGTCCAGGAACCTGATGGGTACAAAAAGCTTGTTGGAAAATGCTCCGGCTTCCAGTTCGGCCACGAAGTCGGGCCAGATGACCTCCACCAGGACGGCCTCCACCAGCCTGCTGCTGCTTCCGTTCTGCGTGTACATGGGGAAGATGACAAGGTGCGCCAGCCCGTCCTGGCGCTGCAGCTGCGGCTGGAAAGCCAGCAGCGAGGACAGGAAGTCCGGCACGCCGAAACCGGTCTGCGCCCAAGCCTCGAAATCGGCGACGACGGCGTCCAGGTAGGCGGCGTCGTGCCGGAAGAGCGGTGCCAGTTCCCTGACGGCCCCGGTGATGGCGGCAACTTCCAGGGCGGCAGCGGCATGGTGGCCCGGCTCAGGCACTGAACCGTCCTGGATCTGCAGTGCTTGCAGGGATTCGGCGGCGGTCCTGACCCTCAGCCAGGCGGGATTCCCGGCGGTGATCCTGGTGGGGCCGGCGGTGATGGTGACGGTCATTGACGACAGCCTTTCGCATTGCTTGGGTATCTACGGCGAGCGTAGCAAGCAAGCAGAGTCCCTAACTCAAAAGACGGCTAAGCATAAGAAAGTCTCATGCTTGGGCGCCGGCGAAGCACCGCCAGGTATGGCCGGGCCTCTGCCTGGGCGGCTCAGGACTAGGCTGATTCGTGCCCGCCTGCTCCCCGTGGAACCAGTTTCAGGGACACCGAATTGATGCAGTACCGCTGGTCAGTGGGCGTTCCGTAACCTTCCCCGGCAAACACGTGGCCCAAGTGGGAGTCGCAGTTCGCGCACCGGACCTCAACCCGCTCCATGCCGAGGGTGCGGTCATGGATGTACCGCACGGTGCCGTCAGCCAGGGGGGCCCAGAAGGACGGCCAGCCGCAGTGGGAGTCGAATTTTTCGTTGCTCCTGAAGAGTTCGGCCCCGCAGGCACGGCACTGGTAAACACCCTCTTCGTGGGTGTCCACATACTCGCCGGTGTAGGGACGCTCGGTGCCCGCCTGCCGCAGCACGTGGTACTCCTCGGGCGTGAGCTCCTGCCGCCATTCGTCGTCGGACTTCCGGACGGCGGGTTCCGGCGCATCGGGTCCGGCCCCCAGGGCGGACGCGGGGATGGAACCGGTGGCCTTGTTTCCGAAAACGCTCTTTCCAAAGATGCTCATAGTGTGGTCAACGCTCAGGAGTCGCCGATAAATCCCGAACCGGCATACAGGTGGAGCACGGGGAGCCCCAACTGGTCCTGGGCCTTGTTGGCCCAGTCCGTATGGAAGGTGTCCGCAACCGCATGCGGCCGGGTGATCACCACTGCCTGGGAAGCACCGATTTCCTTCACTTTGGCCACGAGGCCACTCACGGCGCCGCCATCCACCACTTCGCCGGTTACTCCGCCGCCCAGCCCTGCCAGGGCAGCCAGCGAGACCGCCAGTGTCTCTGCAGCCTCCGCCCGCTCAGCACTGGGATCAGGGGCGTGCGCGGTCAGGTCGCGGAAGGCCTTGGCGACATCCAGCATGGACAGATTCTCAAGGAAGTCCACGAGGAGATGCCGCTCGGTGTTCGCCGGCACCAGCAGGACAAGCCGGGTGTCCGAACCGTCCACCAGCCGTTGGATGTTGACGCGGTCATCCGCACCCAGGGGTTCTTCAGTCAGAATGACGATTGGATCGCTCATGCCATCAGCCTAGTCGTGCGAACTGGCGCCTGCACAGGATGGACGCCACGGCAGTGGAAATGTGGCCAACCGGCCCTGGGCGGTAAGAATGGTTCCATGGCACCTTCCACGCGAACTCCCACGTTGACGGCTATACCCCCTGCTGACGCCGGCGGCCGCATGTCGCTGCGCGCCAAATGGGCTTTGGGCGGCGCCATAGGCGGCGGAGCCCTCACCGGCTTGCTTGCCACGGGATCCTCAGCCCTTGCACTTTACTTTGCCCGGCGGGTGATCACTCCTGTCAAGCAGCGGGCGGCCGACCAGGAAGTCCTGGCGGTCCTCCGGGACGGCGACGGACTGCAGGTCATCCTGGCCGCCACGCCGGAAACAACCGTGGAGGGTGTCTACGGCTTCTTTTTCGACGGCGGCAAGGGACACGCCCGGATCGGCCGGATCGTCTCCTACTCGCCGGCGGACGGCACAGTCCTGCGGGAAGTGGAGGCCGTCTACGCCGGCGACTTCGGCACCGCCCGCCGCGGGTGGTGGAGCGGGGCGCTTTATCCGGATCCGGCCGCCGCCGGGATCGCATCCGAGGACGTGCTGATCGACGTCGACGGCGGCCAGGCGCCGGCATGGCTGGTCAAGGCAGAGGGCGGCGCCCGGATATGGGCCATCATGGTTCACGGCCGCGGGGCAACCCGCCAGGAGGCACTGCGCGCCGTAGCCCCTGCACGGGAACTGGGACTGACCAGCCTGCTGATCTCCTATCGGAACGACGGACTGGCCCCGTCTGCCGACGACGGGCGGTACGGCCTCGGATCCACGGAGTGGCGCGATGTGGAAGCGGCCATCGAGTATGCTCTGGCCGGCGGCGCCGAGGAGATTGTCCTTTTCGGCTGGTCCATGGGTGGCGCCATTTGCCTGCAGACGGCGGACCTGTCGCGTTACCGTCACCTCATCCGGGCCCTGGTCCTGGATGCGCCGGTCATCAACTGGGTCAATGTGCTGGCCCACCACGCCCAGCTGAACAGGATTCCGTCCTTGGTGGGGCGTTACGGGCAGTTGATGCTGGGCCACCCGCTGGGACGCAGGCTGACCGGCCTTTCCGCGCCCGTCGACCTCAAGGCCATGGACTGGGTGGCGCGTGCCGTCGAGGTCCGCACGCCTACGCTGATCATCCACAGCGTCGACGACGAGTACGTTCCCTATGAGCCCTCTGCCATCCTGGCCGAACGGAATCCGGACATGGTCACGTTCGAAACCTTCAGCCGCGCCAGGCACACCAAGGAATGGAACGTTGATCCTGAGCGCTGGGAAAGCCTGGTCAAGGCGTGGCTCCGCACGCAGCTGGCGCCGCGGACCAATCCCGGCCAGCGCAGTCCGGAGGAACCCGAGCCGCCGAGATGACACTTCGCGGCAGTGTTCCGGCCCGCAACTGCCGTCAAATGCCATCTCGACGCGGGGCAACGAAGGCTAGGGCGTGTTCGTGCCGATGTTGGCGGTGACCGCCGAGGTCAGCCGGATGAGCTCGGCCGGGGCCAGTTCGATGTCCAGGCCGCGCTTGCCGCCGGAAACCAGCATGCTCCGGAGGCCGAGGGCACTGCCGTCAATCACTGTGGGTGAGGCCTGGCGCTGGCCGAGCGGCGAGATGCCGCCCAGGACGTAGCCGGTGCGCCGCTGGGCTGCAGCGGGCTCGGCCATGGCGGCCTTCTTGGCTCCCAGGGCGGCGGCGAAGGCCTTGAGGTCAAGGTTTCCGCTGACCGGCACCACTCCCACTGCCAGCCGGCCTTCCACTTCGACCATCAGGGTCTTGAAAACCATTTCCGGGGCGATGCCCAGGGCTTCGGCTGCCTCCGTTCCGTAGCTGGCCACGGACGGATCGTGCACGTACGGGTGCAGCACAAAAGGAACGCCGGCAGCAGCCAATACTGCTGTTGCCGGCGTTCCCTGCGAAGAACTTTTGCGTCCCATGGCCAGTCCGGTGGGACCTCAGGCCTCGAGCCGTTGGGTGGCGGCGACCTTGCGCTTGATCCGTCCCAACATGGCGGTCATGCCCCTCATCCGCAGCGGGGTGATGGCACGCGTGAGGCCCAGCAGTTCAGGCATGTCGTCCGGGACGGCCAGGATTTCCGCAACGCTGAGCCCGTCGAGCCCCTCGTGCAGCACGCCGGCGAATCCCCGCGTTGTGGGGGCTTCCGGCGGTGCTTTGAAGTAGAGCCGCACCGCATCGGCCGGGCCGCCGTCGTGCTTTTCCGTTTCAATGGCCAGGAACAGCGGTGACTGGCACTCAACTACCTGCTCAAGGAGTTCCGGGTGGTCCTTCAACCGGTCCGGAAGCTCCGGGAGCCCCTGGGAGAATTCCAGCAGCAGTTGCAGGCGATCGGGTTCGGTCAGGGCCTGGAAGTCGTCAACTATGTCCGCCAGGGCGGCGGGAAGGGCTTTGGTATTCATCAGGTCCAGTTTACGCCGGTACCGTGCCGCGCTCGGTTCCCTTGGTGATCGGGACACGGACGGCGTTGCCCCACTCGGTCCAGGAGCCGTCGTAGTTGCGCACAGTCTCGAAGCCCAGGAGGTACTTCAGGGCGAACCAGGTGTGGCTGGACCGTTCGCCGATGCGGCAGTATGCCACGACGTCGTCGCCTTCTTTGAGGCCCGCCTCGCCCAGGTAGAGTGCCTCCAGTTCGCCGCGGTTGCGGTACGTGCCGTCGCCTGCTGCCGCACGTGCCCACGGGATCGACGCGGCCGTCGGGATGTGGCCGCCACGCAGCGCGCCTTCCTCCGGGTAGGCCGGCATGTGGGTCCGCTGGCCGGTGTATTCCTCGGTGGAACGGACATCGATGAGCGGCTTGCCGAAGTGTGCCAGCACATCCTCCTTGAACGCACGGATCGGGGCATCGTTGCGCTCCACCACCGGGTACTCGCCGCGTGTGGGCGAAGGCCGGTCGGTGGTCAGCTTGTGGCCTTCGGCAATCCACTTGTCCCGGCCGCCATCCAGCAGGCGGACATCCTCGTGGCCGAAGAGGGTAAAGACCCACAGGGCGTAGGCAGCCCACCAGTTCGACTTGTCCCCGTAGATCACCACGGTGGTGTCACGGGAGATGCCCTTCGACGCCGCAAGAGCAGCGAACGCCTCGCCGTCCACGTAGTCGCGGGTCACTTCATCGTTGAGGTCGGTGTGCCAGTCGATTTTGACGGCGCCGGGGATGTGTCCCGTTTCGTAGAGGAGGACGTCTTCATCGGACTCGACCACCACGAGCTTGCCGTCCGCTACCGCGCCCGACTCCAGGGCAGCGGCCAGCCAGTCAGTGGACACCAGGCGCTCAGGGTTGGCGTAGGCGGCAAACTTCTCGTTCTGTTCAACGGCGTAGGGCATGGTGATGGCCTTTCATCGAGGTGTATGGCGGATCTGCACATGGTCCGAACCTCACTCCAGCCTAGCCATGGCCGTCCAGCATGTCCGCCCGGCCGTTAACCGGGGGAAATATGGCCTTCGTCACGCGGCGGCCATTGACGGCGGCCTTGCGGGGGAGGGCCGGGCCGTTGCCGGTATTCTTTCTGGGGACAACCCACCAGCAGAACGGACCACCTTGGTACAGATCGAACAGCTTGCCGCACGCACTCCGGCGGTATCGGTGGATGAGCTCCTCAAGGGTTTTTATCCTTCACCCCGGTTTGGCCAGGTCTCCTTCGCCAGCTACCGGCCGGACCCCAACCAGCCTTCCCAGGCGGCGGCGGTCAAGGCGCTGGAAGGTTTCGCCGGGGGAGTCGGTGCAGGGGACGGCGCCGGCCTGTTCAAGAAACTCTTCGCGAAGAAGGTTGAAACGCGGGCCGGGATCTATCTGGACGGCGGATTCGGTGTGGGCAAGACCCACCTGCTGGCCTCACTGTGGCACGCCGCCCCGGGGCCCAAGGCCTTCGGCACATTTGTGGAGTACACCAACCTGGTGGGCGCCCTGTCGTTCCGCAAGACGGTAGAGGCCCTGAGCCACTACAAGCTGGTATGCATTGACGAGTTCGAGCTCGATGATCCGGGCGATACAGTGCTGATGTCCCGCCTGATGCGCGAGCTGGCCGACGCCGGCGTGAAGCTCGCGGCGACGTCCAACACGCTCCCGGGCTCGCTGGGCGACGGCCGCTTTGCCGCCGTCGACTTCGCCCGGGAGATCCAGGTCCTTGCCGACCAGTTCGACGTCATCCGGATCGACGGCGAGGACTTCCGTCACCGCGGCCTGCCGGCGGCCCCGGCCCCGCTGAAAAACAGCCAGCTCTCTGCCCAGATGAAGGCCGAGTTTGATGGTAAGACGGTGGCGCAGGACGAATTCAGTTCGCTGATCGGCCATCTCGCCGGTGTGCACCCGAGCCGGTACCGCCAGCTCATCGACGGCATCGACGGCGTGGTGTGGCGCAACGTGGAAACCATCACCGAGCAGGCCGTTGCCTTGCGCTTCGTGGTGTTGGCCGACCGCCTCTACGACAAGGATGTGCCCATCCTGGCCAGCGGCGTCCCCTTCGACAAGCTGTTCACCGACGAGATGATGCACGGCGGCTACACCAAGAAGTACTACCGCGCCGTGTCGCGCCTGACCGCGTTGGCACGCGAGGGCCAGAACCACGAGCCGTCCTAGGCCTGGTCCTGCCGCGCCGCTGCAGGCCCGCGCGGCTTTTCCCCGCCGGACGGACTTATCCCCGCCGCGTTTCGTGGGGATTTGACCATCTGACGGGGAAAGCCCCGGTTGCCCACGCTGATTCCGCTTAAACGCCAAAGGTGCGGGTGCCGCCTCCCGGCGGGACCCACACCTCCTTGACGTACTAGGGCAAAGCCCCGGCCAAATCCTTGTTACGGAGCCTTGTCGACCGGCGGAACCGGCGGAACAGGGTTGACCGGCGGTACCTGCTCGCTGGCAGGGGTCTCGCCTGGTGTTCCGTTTTTGTCAACGAGCTTGGAAGCGCCATCCTGGATCTTGTCGACATGTCCGGCGTACTTGCCGCCGGTCTTGGTGTCGACGAAGTCCCCGGCCTTGGTGATGCCGTCTTTGATGGCCTGCTCGTTGCCATGGATCAGACCCTGAGCCTTGCCCTTTAGATCGTCAATCAGTCCCACGAGCACCTCCCTTCAATCGCGGAGCCAGGTCGCTCCTCCGCAAACGATCCTAGCCCTGTCTTCGGGGCGTGCCAAGGAAATAAGGCGTCGTGGGCGTTCGCTTGCAGCGGATGCGTTGTCCGCTCCCGCTGCCCTGGCAGGTTTGGTCGTCATAACACCGCGTTGGGGACCAGGCCCGATAGGGCAACGGCGGAAAACGGGCAACAAAAAAGCAGCTCACGGGGAGCTGCTGCTGTGGGCGATACTGGGATCGAACCAGTGACCTCTTCCGTGTCAGGGAAGCGCGCTACCGCTGCGCCAATCGCCCGGAACCGGACGACCGGCTTGGTGGGGGTGTATCGGGGAGAAGAGAGCGGACGACGAGATTCGAACTCGCGACATCCACCTTGGCAAGGTGGTGCTCTACCAGCTGAGCTACGTCCGCGTATGAAGTAATTTTCGGCAGGAGCCAAAAATACTGCATGAAGCAAGTTGCCTTGCTTGGTGGGCGATACTGGGATCGAACCAGTGACCTCTTCCGTGTCAGGGAAGCGCGCTACCGCTGCGCCAATCGCCCATTGCCATCCGGGATGAACCGGAAAACCATGGTTTTCACCGAGGTGGGTACGGGATTCGAACCCGTGTAAACGGCTTTGCAGGCCGCTGCCTCGCCTCTCGGCCAACCCACCGTGTAAGCGCCGGTTCCGAAGATCCCTTGCCGTGACAGTGTCCTGCGAGCGGACGACGAGATTCGAACTCGCGACATCCACCTTGGCAAGGTGGTGCTCTACCAGCTGAGCTACGTCCGCATGTTGACTGTTGATTCCGTGCCGTTTCGGGCATTTCCTCGCGTTCCAACGAGTAAGAACTCTATAGGAGGTTCAGGGAAACTCCAAATCGGGCATCCCGGACCGGCGGCGACGGCCGTGGATCCCTGCAATCTAGGGGTTTTTTCGAATTACAGACATGTAATTCGCGGCAGGCGCCATCCCGATTTCCATAAACCCCGTCCGGTCCGCTAGCATTCAAAGGCATCGGGGCGATTGGCGCAGTGGTAGCGCGCTTCGTTCACACCGAAGAGGTCACTGGTTCGAACCCAGTATCGCCCACCGAGGAATCAGGTCCGTTTCCGCTCAAGCCGAGCGGGGACGGACCTTTTTTGTGCCCCGCATTTTGTCAGCCCCCTGTGAAAGAGTCTTTGTATGACTGATCCACTCCTTGCCCACGCCACGGAATATGGCCGGATGTACGCCCGGTCCACCTCCGAACAGTTCTCCGTTCCGTCCATCACCACCGTGATCGGCCAGCAGCCGCACGGGCTGGACGGCTGGTTCGGTTACATGGGCGCCAGCAGCCTGGCCAAGGACCCCCTGCTCGCCGACTGCCTGGGCAGTCCGGCCAAAATCCGGCAGGCCGTCAATCGGGCCTCAAAGGCGGCCGAGACGTACCGCGATGATGCCGCAAAACGCGGTGACCGTGTCCATAACTACTGCGAGCAGGTGGCGCTCCGGGCCCTGGGCCGGCCGCACGCCATGAAGGAAACCCGCGAGGCTCTGGCTGCCAACGGCGAGGAAGCCTTTGCTCTGCGGTTTGACGAGTGGTGGGAACTCTACGATGTGGAACCCATCGCCCCCGAAATCACCGTCTGGAACAAGTCCGTCGGCTATGCCGGGACGCTGGACCTTGTGGCCCGCATCAACGGCCGCATCTGCCTCATCGACTACAAGACCAAAGGCACCACGCGGGACGGCACCGTCAAACCGCTTGATGACAAGGTGGTCATGCAGCTCGTGGCCGGCATGAAGGCCGAGGAAAGCCTGGTGGACCCGATTGCCGGGGAGTGGGAGGCATGGAAGTACGGCGAAAACCCGCTGCTTCTGGCCGTGGCCATTGGTGAGACCGAGGTCCGGCCGGTCCGCGCCAACCCGGAGGTCCTCAAGCATCACTGGTGGAAGTTCTGTGCCCTGCGCCGCGTCTGGGAGCTGTCCGCGGACACCCTCGCCGCGGGCACAGCGCTCCTTCCGGTAGCTCCGCCACCGTCAGTGCAGGCACGCAGCGCCTAGCAGTACTGGCGGCACCAGGGGGTCAGTCCCGGCAGTGAAGCCCCTGCGCCTAAACTGGATAGGTTCGCCAACACCCACCGTGAGGAAAGACAGCACATGGCCATTCTGAATATCCGCATCATTGGTGATCCCGTGCTCCGCACAGTGGCCGATCCTGTGACGGAATTCGGGCCCGAGCTCGCCAAGCTCGTTGCGGACATGACCGAGACCATGGAGGACGTGGAGGGCGCAGGCCTGGCCGCCCCCCAGATCGGAGTCAGCCAACGCGTCTTTACTTACCGTGTGGGCGGGGTTGACGGCCACATCATCAACCCGGTTTTGGAAAACAGCGACGACTACCAGGCCGACCATGTGGAAGGCTGCCTCTCCATCCCCGGTCTGGGATTCCCCGTCCGCCGGTTCAGGGCCACCAAGGTCACCGGTGTGGACCTTCACGGCAACCCGGTCACGGTCGAGGGGGAGGGCATGCTGGCCCGCTGCTTCCAGCACGAGACCGACCACCTCGACGGCATCCTCTACACCGACCGCCTCGAGGGCGAAGACCGGAAGAGTGCGCTGCGCTCCATCCGGAATGCCAACTACGACGCCATCACTGAACGCACGACGGCGAAGCGCGCCAAGACAGTCGGGTCCAGTTTTGGTGGCGGCAGCTTTGGCGGCACCAGCTTCGGTGGAGGCACGAACTCATGAGGGTCCTTTTCGCCGGCACACCGGCGGTCGCCGTTCCCTCCTTGGATGCCCTGGTTAAGGCCGGCTTTGACGTCGTTGCCGTCCTGACCCGCCCGGACGCGCCGATTGGCCGCAAACGCGTGCTGACGCCGTCGCCCGTTGCCGCCCGCGCCGCCGAGCTGGGCATCGACGTCATCCACGCCACCCGCGTTGATGACGCCGTAACGGCGCACATTGCCGCCGCAAAACCGGACGTGGCCGCCATCGTGGCCTACGGAGGACTGATTCCGCGCGCGGCCCTTGATGTGCCCCCTCATGGCTGGATCAACCTGCACTTCTCCCTCCTTCCCGCGTGGCGCGGTGCTGCTCCGGTGCAGCGGGCCGTCATTGCAGGCGACGACGTGACCGGCGCCGTCACCTTCCTGCTGGAGGAAGGGCTGGACACCGGGCCTGTCTTCGGGACGCTGACCGAAAGTGTCAGAACGGACGATACCGCGGGGGCGCTGCTTGAACGGCTGTCCCACAGCGGGGCCGTGCTCCTCACGCAGACACTCTCAGCGGTGGAAGCCGGAAAGGCGGCACCGCAGCCGCAAATGGGAGATATTTCGCTGGCGCCCAAACTGACCATCGATGATGGCCGGCTCGACTGGAAGCAGCCCGCGCTCGCTATCGGCAGGCGGGCCAGGGGAGTTACTCCCGAGCCTGGGGCCTGGACCACGCTGGAAGGTCAAAGGGTCAAGCTGGAACCCGTTCGGCTTCGACCGGCCGGCGGCCCGGCCTTGGCACCGGGGGCGGTGTTCCTGGACGGCAAAAACGTGCTGGTAGGGACGGGGTCCCACGCGGTGGAGCTGACCAGGATCCAGCCCTCCGGCAAGAAAATGATGGCCGCGGCCGATTGGGCCCGCGGCATGGCTTCACTTGAAAGCGTGGTGTTCGAATGAGCGAGTCCGGCGGTACTTCAGGCGGCAGGGGTGGCGGCGGCAGCGGTCGGGGCAAGGGCGGACCGCGCGATTCAAGCACGCGTAATGCCCAAGGCCGGGAACGGAACCGAAGCTCCCAGAAGAGTTTCACCGGGAACGCCCCCGCGCAGCGCACACGCCGGGCGGATCCGGCGCGCCTGGTGGCCTTCGAAGTCCTGCGGGCTGTCGCTGCGGAGGACGCCTACGCGAACCTGGTGCTCCCGTCCCGCATCCGCCATCACGGCCTGGACAAGCGTGACGCCGGCTTCGCCACCGAACTGAGCTACGGCGCCCTGCGGGGCCAGGGCACCTACGATGCCATCCTGGCCCGCTGTGTGGACCGGCCACTGAACCAGTTGGACCCTGCCATCCTTGACGCCCTGCGCATCGGCGTCCATCAGCTGGTGGCCATGCGGGTTCCGGCCCACGCCGCCCTGGACCAGACAGTTGGCCTGGCCCGCGCCGTGATCGGCGCCGGCCCGTCCGCACTGATCAATGCGGTGTTGCGGAAGGTCACGGCACATAGCCTGGAAGAGTGGCTTGAGCTCTTGGTCGCCGACGAAAGCGATGAAACTAAGATCGCGTCCATCCGGTACGCCCACCCCGAGTGGATTGTCCGCGCCATGCGCCAGTCGCTGGTGGCGCACGGACGCGCCGCCACGGAGATCAACGACCTGCTGGAAGCCGACAACGCCGCGCCGGTGGTCAACCTGGTTGCCCTGCCGGGCCTGGGCAGCCTGGATGAGGCTTTGGAAAACGGGGCCACGCCCGGGGAACTGGTGGAGGGCTCGGCCCTTTCCAGCGGCGGTGACCTCGGCAGGCTCGCCTCGGTGCGCGAAGGCAGCACCCGCGTCCAGGACGTTGGCTCGCAGCTGGTGGCCCGGGCCATGGCCGCGGTTGACCTGGGTCCTCGAACCAACGGAGGGGAAGGTGCCGGTGCCACCGGCGAAGCCTGGCTGGATCTCTGTGCCGGTCCGGGCGGCAAAGCCGCACTGCTCGGCGCCCTCGCCCGGCAACAGGGTGCCACGCTCCTCGCCAACGAGCCGGCTCCGCACCGTGCCAAGCTCGTGAGCCAGGCCCTGTCCGCAGTACCGGAGGATGTCTGGCGCGTCCGGACCGGGGACGGCCGGGAGGTGGGAACTGAACAGCCCGAATCCTTCGACCGTGTCCTGGTAGACGTTCCCTGCAGCGGACTCGGTGCCCTTCGGCGCCGGCCGGAGTCCCGCTGGCGCCGCACGCCCAAGGACCTGGCCGACCTTGGCCCGCTGCAGCGTGCCCTCCTCACCTCCGCACTGGACGCCGTCCGACCCGGCGGAGTGGTGGCCTACGTGACCTGTTCACCGCACCCGGCCGAAACCACCGCCGTCGTCACCGATGCCCTCCGGAAGCGCGACGACCTGGAACTGCTGGACGCCGGCGCCGCACTGGACGGCGTGAGCCTGACAGGCAACCTGGGGGCAGGCCACGACTCCACGGCCCAGCTCTGGCCTCACGTCCACAGCACCGATGCCATGTTCCTGGCCCTGATCCGCAAAAAGGCCTGACCCGTGAAAGGTTCACCCATGCCGCAGTGCTGCATCAACCCGAGCATTCTGTCCGCCGACTTCGTCAACCTCGAAGCCGAACTGCAGCGGATCAGCAACGCAGACGCCGTCCACGTGGACGTCATGGACAATCACTTTGTCCCCAACCTCACCCTCGGGCTGCCCGTGGTCCAGCGCATCCAGGCAGTCAGCCCGGTCCCGCTGGATGCCCACCTGATGATCTCCGACGCGGACCGCTGGGCGCCCGGCTTCGCCGACGCAGGACTGGCGTCGGTGACCTTCCACGCCGAGGCATCCATTGCGCCGGTCAAGCTTGCCAGGGAACTGCGGGCCCGTGGTTCCAAAGCCGGCATGGCACTGCGTCCGGCCACGGCCGTGGAACCGTACCTGGACATGCTGGAAGAACTGGACATGCTCCTGATCATGACCGTGGAGCCGGGTTTCGGTGGCCAGGCGTTCCTGGACCTGACCCTCCCCAAGATCCGCCGCGCCCGCGCAGCCATCGACGGCTCCGGGCTGGAGGTTGCCCTTCAGGTCGACGGCGGCATCACCGAGGAAACCATCCTCCGGGCCGCCGACGCGGGGGCCAACGTGTTTGTGGCCGGCTCGGCCGTCTACGGCGCCGCAGACCCTGCCGCAGCCATCGGTCGGCTGCGCGAGGCTGGCAGCCTTAAGTTACGCAGCGGGTCCGGGGAATAGTCTTGACCCCTTAGCAGTTATGGCACAATAGCAACACACAATACGTGCTCCGGGGTCGGTGTAAGTCCGAACCGGCGGTGATAGTCCGCGACCCGCGAGCCGGCGCTTTCCCCTACCAGGGAGGGAACCGGCGGACGGTTGAACTGGTGAAATTCCGGTACCGACAGTTAAAGTCTGGATGAGAGAAGCACGTACAGCTGTATCTGCGGCGTCATAGCGACGCCGCGGCCTTCTGCTGTCGTATACCCCCGGAGCCATCGCGGTTCTAGAGGGAAGGAACGACACACAGATGAACCCCATGCGATGGCTCTTTGAAGCCAGGCTGTCCCGTGGACGGGACGCCGAAAACGCCACAATGGTGACCGCCCTATGACCGGGAGCACCGTGACGGCGTTCAGCGCCGCGGAGACCGCCGCCATGGACGCAGCTCTCGAAGCAGCCCTGCGCGGGCCGCGCGGAGCGAACCCGCTGGTGGGCGCCGTCGTGATCGATGCCGAAGGCCGGCGCTTGGTGACCGGGTACCACCGCGGCGCCGGGACCCCCCACGCCGAAGCGGACGCGATCAACCAGGCGGAGGCGTCCGGGCTGGACCTGACGGGCTGCACGATGGTGATCACGCTGGAACCCTGTGACCATAGCGGCAGGACGGGACCCTGCACGCAGGCGATCATCGCCGCAGGGATCAAAGACGTGGTGTATGCCGTGGACGACCCCCATGACCCTGCCGCGGGCGGCGCAGCCACACTGCGGAACGCCGGCGTCAAGGTCCGCAGCGGGCTTGCCGCCGTCGAGTCCTTCGAGCTGAACCGCCAATGGTTCCTGGCCGTAGCCGCCCAACGGCCCTTCGTGACCCTGCACATCGCCCAGACTTTGGACAGCCGGATCGCGGCGGAGGACGGAACCAGCCAATGGATTTCGTCCCCGGAATCGCTCGCGGACAACCACGGCCTGCGGGGGCGGATCGACGCCATTCTGGTGGGTACCCAGACGGTGCTGGTGGACAACCCGCGCCTGACCGCGCGTGACGCGTCAGGTGCGGAGACCGGCAAACAGCCGCTGCGCGCCGTGATGGGACTGCGGGAGATCCCTGCCGATGCCGCAGTCCGCGGCGACGACGGCCACGTGCTCCACCTGCCCACGCGCGATCCCCAGGAGGCCTTGTCGCTGCTCTACGCGGCAGGAATCCGCCACGTCATGGTGGAAGGCGGCTCGCGTATCCTCAGCTCCTTCCTTGCCGCCGGGTTCGTGGATGAACTCATTGTCTACCTCGCGCCCACCCTGCTGGGCTCCGGAACACCGGCCCTGAACGGCTTGGGCATCACGACGCTCGCAGACGCCCGGCACTGGGAATGGGACCCGTCCGACGGCGGCGCGGTGCTGACGCTGGGACGCGACCTGAGGCTGCACCTCCGTCCGGAACCACTTGAAGCTTTGGAACCACAACCACCCCGCACTGCCGCGGAACCAGCCATGGGAGGCTACTGATGTTTACCGGAATTATTGCCGAACAAGGACAGGTGCTGTCCGTGGAGCGTGACGGCGACACCAGCGCAACGCTCCGGCTGCATGCGCCGGGCACCACGGACGGACTTGCCCTCGGCGGGTCCATCGCCGTGAACGGCGTATGCCTGACTGCCACCGAAATTGATGGCAGGGACTTCAGCGTTGACGTCATGGGCGAAACCCTGGTGCGCAGCACTATCGGCGAGCTCGCCGCCGGTGATTCGGTCAACCTGGAGCGCTGCGTCCCGGCCGGCGGGCGGCTGGACGGCCACGTTGTCCAAGGCCATGTGGACGGCGTCGGGCACTTGGTCGAACGCGAAGCCGTGGGCAACTGGGAACGCCTCCGCTTCGCCGTGCCGGCCAACCTTGCCCGCTATATCGCGGAAAAGGGCTCCATTGCGATCGACGGCGTTTCGCTCACCGTCACGGCGGTCAGCCCGGCGGCGGAAACCGAACCCTGGTTCGAAGTGGGGCTGATCCCCACCACCCTCGCGGACACCGGGCTGGGAGCCAAGAGCACCGGCAGCCGCGTCAACCTGGAAGTGGATGTGCTTGCCAAGTACACCGAACGGCTGCTGGCATTCAGCACCGGCGCAGCAAACGGAGGAACCCGATGAACGCTACAGCCCGCCTCGAGCGCGCCGCGAAGGCGACGCCGCACCCCGACACAGCCAAGGGGCTTGACCTCGTGGAAGATGCCGTCCGCACCATGGCCGCCGGCCTGCCCGTCCTGGTGGTGGATAACGAGGACCGCGAAAACGAAGGTGACATCATCTTCGCGGCCCAGCATGCCACGCCGGCCCTGATGGGCTGGACCATCCGGTACAGCTCCGGTGTCATCTGCGTCCCGCTGACCGGGGAGCGCGCAGACGCCCTGGGGCTGCCTCCCATGGTGGCCGTGAACCAGGACGCGAAGGGTACGGCCTACACGGTTTCCTGCGACGCGGCAGTGGGCGTCAGCACCGGAATTTCCGCCACGGACCGTGCGCTGACCGCGCGCGTGCTGGCAGATCCCGGTGCCGGCCCGGCCGCCGTGACCCGCCCGGGGCATATTTTTCCACTCCGCGCCGTTAAAGGGGGAGTGCGTGAACGCCCCGGCCACACCGAAGCGGCCGTGGAGCTCTGCCGGCTTGCCGGACTGGAGCCGGTGGGCGTGATCGCCGAGGTTGTGTACGACGACGGTGAAATGATGCGGCTCGACGGGCTGCGCGCATTCGCTGCCGAACACGGGTGCCCCTTGATCTCGATTGAGGACTTGGTGGCTTACCTTGAAGCGGGGGCCGCGGTTCCCGCCGACAGTAACACCGGGCTGGGCGCCCGGGCGGAGTAGAGGAGTAACGATGACGGTTTCCGGAATTTCGGACGACAGCCACAACAACGGCCACCACCGCGGGGCAGCCAGCAACGGCCATGCCCACCACCCGGTGAGCGCCGGCCCTATCGTGCAGCTGCCCACCGCCTTTGGCGACTTCGTTACGCAGGCATGGACGGACCTGGTCACGGGCGCCGAGCACCTCGCCGTGAGCTCCCCCCATCCTCCCAAGGACGGCGTTGCGCCCCTGGTCAGGCTCCATTCAGAGTGCCTGACCGGCGACGTCTTCGGTTCCTACCGTTGTGACTGCGGCGAACAGTTGGCCTATGCCCTGGAGCTCATCAACGAGTTCGGCGGCACGCTGCTGTACCTGCGCGGACAGGAAGGCCGGGGGATCGGCCTGGCCAACAAGATCAAGGCTTATGCCCTCCAGGAAGCCGGCTTTGACACGGTGGAGGCCAACGAGCAGCTCGGGCTGCCTGTGGACGCCCGCTGCTACAAGGCTGCCGCCCAGATCCTGGCGGAGATGGGCCTGCACGAAGTCCGGCTCCTGAGCAACAACCCCGACAAACAAAACCGGCTTGCCAAGGCCGGCGTGAAGGTGGTGGAGATGGTGCCCACCGAGGTCCCCTCCCGCGACCAGAACATCCGCTACCTGCAGACCAAAAAGGACCGCATGGAGCACCGGCTGACGCTGGACACCCACGTTGCAACGGTGCCCGGCGCCGCTGCTGACACTTTCGCCCTCGAACAAGACTGAACGGACCAGATACACGCATGAGTGGACACGGCGCACCAGATATCGACCTCACTACCCTGAACCCGGCGGAAACGTCCCAACTGAGGCTTGCCATCGTGGCCGCCAGCTGGCACACGCAGATCATGGACGGACTCCTGGACGGTGCCTTGCGTGCCGCCAAGGACGCAGGCATCAGCGAACCCACCGTCCTGCGGGTTCCGGGAGCCTTCGAGCTTCCGGTCGCTGCCGCGCGGCTGGCGCCGCACTTTGACGCAGTGGTTGCCCTCGGCGTCGTGATCCGCGGCGGCACGCCGCACTTCGAGTACGTCTGCCAGGCGGCGACGTCGGGACTTACTGATGTGAGCGTCTCCACCGGAGTGCCGGTGGGCTTCGGCGTGCTGACCTGCGATACGGAGCAGCAGGGCCTGGACCGTGCGGGCCTGCCCGGCTCCAGCGAGGACAAGGGCCATGAAGCAGTGACGGCGGCCCTGGCCACGGCCGTTCTCCTCAAGCAGTACAAGTAGCAGTTCGACATATAGCAGCCGGCGGGCGCGTGTGTGTTCCCTCACATCGCGCCCGTCATGCGTCGGCCCGACAGGCGCCGTCACGCCCGCAGCAAGTAGGCTGTAGGGCGTGAAGAATTTCGAGACGCTGTTCGCTGAACTGAGTGAAAAGGCAGCCACCCGTCCGGCAGGCTCCCGCACCGTCGCTGAATTGGAGTCCGGAGTCCACGGCATCGGTAAGAAAGTCGTGGAGGAAGCAGCCGAAGTATGGATGGCCGCTGAGTACGAATCCGATGAGGCAACGGCCGAGGAAATTTCCCAGCTGCTCTACCACCTGCAGGTTCTGATGCTCGCCAAAGGCCTGACCCTGGAAGACGTCTACAAGCATCTGTAGCCACTGCGCACCGTGCGGACTTCCCGGTCCGCCCGTGCCCTCCGTGGCCCGTTTGCCTGATCAATAGACCTTCAACAAGAAAGACCCCCCATGCTGCG
The DNA here is from genome assembly GCF_014712225.1 of Pseudarthrobacter sulfonivorans. Lineage (GTDB taxonomy): Bacteria > Actinomycetota > Actinomycetes > Actinomycetales > Micrococcaceae > Arthrobacter > Arthrobacter sulfonivorans. The sequence continues at coordinate 87,127 of NZ_JACXBW010000005.1, read as the reverse complement.
AGTAGCCGTCCCCAACAAGGGCTCCCTGTCCGAAGCCGCCTCAGCCATGCTGTCCGAAGCCGGCTACCGCCAGCGCCGCGACACCCGCGAACTGGTCATGATGGACCCGGACAACGGCATTGAGTTCTTCTTCCTCCGCCCGCGCGACATCGCCGTCTACGTCGGCCGCGGAACCCTCGACGTCGGCATCACCGGCCGCGACCTCCTGCTGGACGCTGAGGTGGAAGCGGATGAACTGCTGCCTTTGGGCTTTGCGGCCTCCACGTTCCGCTTCGCCGGACCGGTAGGGGACTTCACGGCAGTCGAAGAGCTTGAAGGCAAGCGCCTCGCCACCAGTTACGACGTGCTGCTGCGCGGCTACCTCGCCGAGCGGGGCGTCAACGCCACAGTGGTCCGGCTCGACGGCGCCGTTGAATCCTCCGTGCGCCTGGGCGTCGCGGACGCCATTGCCGACGTCGTCGAAACGGGCAATACGCTCAAGGCCGCCGGCATGGAGATCTTCGGCGATCCGATCCTCAAGTCCGAGGCCGTCCTGATCCGCCGCACCGGAAAGGGCGGTGCCGCGAACGGCACTGCCAAGGAGATCGAAGTACTCATCCGCCGCCTGCAGGGCGTCCTGGTGGCTCGGCAGTACGTCCTGATGGACTACGACATCCGCAAGGAACTGGTGGAACAGGCTGCAGCCCTGACGCCCGGCCTCGAATCGCCCACCGTCTCGCCGCTGCGTGACTCGGAGTGGGTGGCCGTGCGGTCCATGGTCCCGAAAAAGGAAACCAACCGCATCATGGATGAGCTCTACGACCTCGGCGCCCGCGCCATCCTGGTCAGCAGCATCCACGCCTGCCGCATCTGAGCCTTTCGCCGCGCAGTGCCGCGGAACCCACCCGAGAATTCCAGGAGTACCCATGGCTGTAGCAGTTCGAGTCATCCCGTGCCTCGATGTCGACGCCGGACGCGTTGTGAAAGGCATCAACTTCGAGGGGCTCCGCGACGCCGGCGACCCTGTGGAGCTGGCCCACCGCTATGACAACGCGGGCGCGGACGAGCTCACGTTCCTGGACGTCACTGCATCTTCGGGCAACCGCGAGACCACGTTCGACGTGGTCCGGCGAACCGCCGAGGAAGTCTTCATCCCGCTGACCGTGGGCGGGGGGGTCCGCGGCGTCGCCGAAGTGGACAAGCTCCTGCGATACGGCGCGGACAAAGCGTCCATCAACACCGCAGCCGTGGCCCGGCCGGACGTCATCAACGAAATCAGTAGGCACTTCGGTTCGCAGGTGCTTGTCCTGTCCGTCGACGCCCGCCGGAGCCGTCCGGGATCCGAGCCAACGCCGTCGGGCTTTGAAGTAACCACCCACGGCGGACGCACCGGCACCGGCATCGACGCCATCAAATGGGCCAGGGAAGCCGCCGACCGCGGCATCGGCGAAATCCTGCTCAACTCCATCGACGCCGACGGCACCAAGGACGGCTTCGACCTCGAGCTCATCAAGCTGGTGCGGGCCGCCGTGAAGGTGCCCATCATCGCCTCAGGCGGAGCCGGGGAGCCGGCCCACTTCCCGCCCGCCGTGGCCGCCGGCGCTGACGCCGTGCTGGCCGCCTCGATCTTCCACTGGGGCCCGGACAACATGATGGCCCAGGTCAAGCAGGCCATCCGCGAGGCAGGCTTCGAAGTCCGCTAGTCCCCACCCGCTTAACCACAACGCGAGGTCACTTCACGCCCAAAAAACGAAGGTTTTCGGGCGTAAGGTGGCCTCGCGTTGCTTAGTTAGAGCCCGACTTCGGCTGATTGGAGAAGGGCGACGGCGTCGGGCTGGCCTTCGAATGTGACGAGGGCATGGCGGGTGCGGCCGTGGGCGTGCATCAGCAGTTCACCGGGCTCGCCGACGATCGCCACTGAAACAGGTGCGCGCTTGGCTACGTGCCGGGGGCCGGAGGGGCGCACCAGCACAATGCCAAGGTCCACGCCGCGGTACAGGATGGCCGCCCGTTTGATGAGTTCGTCCCACAGGGCGTCCGAGTAAGCCTCGTCCAGGGCCCGCGGAGCCCACCGGTCAACGGCCCGGCGGATGTCCTCCGTGTGGACGAAGTATTCGATCAGGTTGGAACTCTCGTCCAGGGCCTTGATCTTCATGGGCGACAGGGCAGGCGGCCCGCCGCGGAAAGTGTTGACGAGGCCCGTGTAGTCGTCCGAGGTCTTCAGCTTGGCGGCGAGCTTGGCGGTGGCTTTGTCGGAGGCCTTGGACAGGCTCTTGATGATGAGGCCCAGACCCACGGCAGCCTTGCGTTCGCGCAGGTAAAGGTGCGCGGCAAGGTCCCTGGTGCGCCAGCCTCGGCAGAGGGTGGGGGCATCAGGGCCGGCCGCCAGGAGGGTTTCGGCGAGGACTTCTCGGGACGGGGCAACGTAACGCATCACCTGTGAAACTAGCACGAGAGCGCGGAAGTTGGGCAGCGGAACCGCCATGGCACGGGTGCCGTTGGTAACACACGATGTGTATGCCGCTCGGGGAATATTCAGGCCCCTCTGATCAGGCACTAGACTTGACCTGATGTCTGAGCAGCCCGCCCCCGCCCCCGTACCTGTCCCGGCCCCCGCCGCCGGCCCGCTTCCGCCGGCCGTGGCTGCCGCGCTCAAGCGTGACGGCGCCGGCCTCGTTGCTGCCGTGGTCCAGCAATTCGACACCAACGAGGTGCTGATGCTGGGGTGGATGGATGATGAGGCGCTGCACCGCACCATGACCAGCGGCCGGGTCACGTTCTACTCCCGCTCCCGCCAGGAATACTGGCGCAAGGGGGACACCTCGGGCCACGTCCAGTGGGTCAAATCCGTGGCCATGGACTGCGACGGCGATGCCCTGCTGGTCAGGGTCGACCAGGTCGGCGCGGCCTGCCACACCGGCACCCGGACCTGCTTCGACGGGCGTGGACTTGACGTCCAGGCAGGCTCGGCCCTCTGACCCACATCCTGGGGCGGAACCCGCCGCAGGCTTCATACTTTTGCCAGCATAAAGACTGACGCCGCCCGCGGCGGCACACAAGAACAGGCGGAAAAGCATAGCCATGCAGGACCTTGGAATCATCAGCCCGGGCCTCAAGGAGTTCCGCGAACTCGCCGGCACCAGCCGGGTCATCCCTGTCACGCTGAAGGTGTTGGCGGATGCTGAGACGCCCATCGGCCTGTACCGCAAGCTGGCCAATGGCCAGCCGGGAACGTTCCTGATGGAGTCCGCTGCGGTGGGCGGCACGTGGTCGCGGTACTCCTTCATCGGCGCCAAGTCCCGGGCCACGCTGACCACGAAGGACGGCGAGGCCCACTGGCTCGGCCAGCCCCCTGCAGGCGTGCCCCTGGACGGCAACCCGGTGGACGCCATCCGCGACACCATCGAAGCGCTGCGGACCAGCAGGTTCGAGGGGCTGCCGCCGTTCACGTCCGGCCTGGTCGGCTTCCTCGGCTGGGAAACCGTCCGGCACTGGGAGCGCCTCACCAGCCCGCCCGAAGACGACCTCCACCTTCCCGAGCTGGCACTGAACCTGGTCACGGACATGGCCGTCCATGACAACCACGACGGCAGCGTGCTGCTCATCGCCAACGCCATCAACTTCGACAACAGCTCCGAGCGCGTGGACGAGGCCTGGCACGACGCCGTGGCCCGGGTGAAAGCCCTCCTCACCAAGGTCAGCACACCTGTGGCGCAGCCCGTCTCCGTCCTGGAACCCGCTGCCCTGGACTTCGCCTCCAGCGTGCAGGAGCGCTGGGCCGAACCGGCTTACCTGGAGGCGCTGGACCGGGGCAAGGAAGCCATCGTGGACGGTGAAGTCTTCCAGGTGGTGATTTCCCGCCGCTTCGAAATGGAGTGCGGAGCCTCACCCCTGGACGTGTACCGGGTCCTGCGCAACACCAACCCCAGCCCCTACATGTACCTTTTCAGCCTCGAAGACGCCGACGGCCGGGAGTACACCATCGTCGGGTCCTCGCCGGAGGCCCTGGTGACCGTGACCGGTGATGAAGTCATTACGCACCCGATCGCCGGATCCCGGCCCCGCGGCAAGACGGTTGAAGGCGACAAGGCCCTGGCCGAGGAACTCCTGGCCGACCAGAAGGAACGCGCCGAGCACCTGATGCTGGTGGACCTGTCCCGCAACGACCTGTCCAAGGTCTGCGTGGCCGGCACGGTGGACGTCACCCAGTTCATGGAGGTGGAGCGGTTCAGCCACATCATGCATCTGGTGTCCACCGTGGTGGGGACACTGTCGCCCGAGGCCAAGGCCTACGACGTCCTCAAGGCAACCTTCCCGGCCGGTACGCTCTCGGGTGCCCCGAAGCCCCGGGCCCTGCGGCTGCTGGACCAGCTGGAGCCGCACCGGCGCGGGATCTATGGCGGCGTGGTCGGCTACCTGGACTTCGCCGGCGACATGGACATGGCCATCGCCATCCGCTCTGCCCTGCTCCGTGAAGGCCGGGCCTACGTCCAGGCCGGCGGCGGCATCGTGGCCGATTCGGTGAACCCCACCGAAGCGATCGAAACCGTGAACAAGGCCGCCGCCCCCCTCCGTGCGGTGCACACGGCCGGATCGCTGCGCAACATTACCGCAGAGTCACTGCCCGAACCGGGAAAGGCCCGCGAATGACGCCGGTCTGGGCCCGAAAATCCACGCTGGTCCTGCTGATCGCCGTGCTGGCCCTGGCAGTCTTCGGCACCACCACCCAAACCTGGATCACGGTCACCCTCGACCCGGACCAGGCCGGCCAGGCGGTGGGGGGCCAGAACACCCTCGCGGTCCAGGGCAGTAAGGCAGCCACCGCAGTGACCGCGCTGGCACTGGTGGCACTGGCCGGGGGGCTGGCCGCGTCCATTGCCGGGAAGATCGCACGGTGGGTCATCACCGTCATCGTGGTCCTCGCCGCGGCCGGCATCATCGCCGCTGCCGCCACGGTGCTGGCTGATCCGCTGGCCGCAGCGCAGGGCTCCATTGCTGCCACCACCGGGGTCTCCGGAGGCAGCGCGGGAGCCGGGGCGACCGCTTTCCCGGTGCTCGCCGTCGTCGTCGGAAGCCTGCTGGCGCTGGGCGCCCTGCTGATCGTCCCGGCGGGCCGGTACTGGAAGTCCCGCACCAAATACGACGCGGCCAGCTCTGGTGCCGGGGCAGGAAGTTCCGCCGCGGCCGCCGGGCCGGTGGACGAGATCGACAGCTGGGACAGGCTCTCGCGCGGCGACGATCCCACCTGAGCTTCGCCGGCAGTGACCGGAACAGGCCGCCCGAACCGCGGCCCCGCCCGCCGATGGGCAGGTTGCGGCCAAAAAATGGCAGAATGTAAGCAGTATTGATCCTGAGGAGATTCACATGAGCAAAGCACCCGCACCCGCGTCCAAAACCGCCCCGGCATCTGCCGTGCACCACGGCGTTGACCACAGCCAGGAACTGGGCCACGGCAACAGCCCCGCCGCGTGGACCTGCGTGATTGTCATGCTGGTGGGCGCGCTCATCGCGGCGATCGCCTTTGTCATCGCCAACACCCCCATCTTCATCGCGGGCGCATGCGTAATGGTCCTGGGCCTGATCCTGGGCTTCATCATGCGCAAGGCAGGCTACGGCGTCGAAGGCAGCAAGCTGAAGAACACCGGCCACTGATGGCTACTGTTCTCGATGACATCAATGCCGGTGTCAGGGAGGATATGGAAGCCAGGAAGCGCCTGGTTTCCCTTGCGGAACTGAAGGATTTGGCCGTCATGGCCGCACCGGCGCGTGATGCGTGGGCAGCCCTTGGAGGCCCGGACGCGCCGCGCGACCAGCTCAAGGTGATCGCCGAAATCAAGCGCCGCAGTCCCTCGAAGGGGGACCTCGCCACCATTGTGGATCCGGCTTCACTCGCGGCCCAGTATGCCGACGGCGGTGCCGCCGTGATCAGTGTCCTCACTGAACAGCGGCGCTTCAAGGGCAACCTCGCAGACCTGGATGCCGTCCGCGCCCGCGTGGATATTCCGCTGCTCCGCAAGGACTTCACGCTCGACGAATACCAGATCTGGGAAGCCCGTGCCCACGGCGCGGACCTGATCCTGCTCATCGTGGCGGCGCTCTCGGACGGCGAGCTGCAGGAATTCAGTGCCCTCAGCCGGGAACTGGGCATGAATGTCCTGGTGGAGACGCACACGGAAGCCGAAATTGAACGTGCCGTGGCGGCGGAGGCGCGCATCATCGGCGTCAACGTCCGCAACCTCAAAACGCTCGACGTCGACCGTTCCGTTTTCGCGTCCCTCGCCGGCCTGGTCCCCAGCGAAGCGCTGGTCATCGCCGAATCCGGCGTGCGCGGTGTGGACGACGTGTCGCATTACGCCGCGAGCGGCGCAAACGCGATCCTGGTGGGCGAAGCCCTGGTGAGCGATTCAACTCCGCGGGAGCGGATCGCCGAGTTCACCGCTGCCGGCGCTGCCGCCATCGCCGCACGGGCCTAGCCCCTGGCAACCGCCGGCACCGGTGCCGGCGGCACAACACTTCTGAACGATCAACTTGAACAGGACGGGACCGATGGCTGAAGCCTCAGAGAACGCTGACAACAACGCCGCGGAGGCATTCCTGCAGGGCGGCTCACTGAAGCACGCCCCGGGTCCCTACTTTGGCGGTTACGGCGGACGCTGGATGCCCGAATCGCTGATCGCCGCCCTGGACGAGCTTGAGGACACCTTCGAAAAGGCCAAGGCCGATCCTGAGTTCCTGGCCCAGATCGCGGAGCTGAACAAGAACTATTCCGGCCGCCCGTCCCTGCTGACCGAGGCCAAGAGGTTCTCCGAGCACGCCGGCGGGGCCCGGATCTTCCTCAAGCGTGAGGACCTGAACCACACCGGCTCGCACAAGATCAACAACGTGCTGGGGCAGGCCCTGCTGGCCAAGCGCATGGGCAAGACCCGTGTCATCGCAGAGACCGGTGCAGGGCAGCACGGCGTGGCCAGCGCCACCGCCGCCGCACTGCTCGGCCTCGAATGCGTCGTCTACATGGGTGCCGAGGACTGCCGCCGCCAGGCGCTGAACGTCGCCCGGATGCAGCTGCTGGGCGCCACGGTGGTGCCGGTAACCAACGGGTCCCAGACGCTGAAGGACGCCATCAACGACGCCCTCCGGGACTGGGTCAGCAACGTTGACACCACCCACTACCTCCTGGGCACGGCGGCCGGTGCGCATCCGTTCCCCGCCATGGTCCGCTTCTTCCACGAGGTCATCGGCGAGGAAGCCCGTGCCCAGATCCTGGAGCAGACCGGCAAACTGCCCGACGCCGTCGTTGCCTGCATCGGCGGCGGGTCCAACGCGATCGGCATCTTCCACGGCTTCCTGGATGACCCCGGCGTCAAGATCTACGGCTTCGAGGCCGGCGGCGACGGCGTCGAGACCGGGCGCCACGCTGCCACCATCACGCTGGGCAAGCCCGGCGTGCTCCACGGTGCACGCTCCTACCTCATGCAGGACGACGACGGGCAGACCATCGAGTCCCATTCCATCTCTGCCGGCCTGGACTACCCGGGCGTCGGCCCGGAACACGCCTACCTGGCCGACATCGGGCGGGTCACCTATGAGCCCATCACGGACAGCGAGGCCATGGACGCGTTCAAGCTGCTGTGCCGGACCGAGGGCATCATTCCCGCCATCGAGTCCTCCCATGCCCTCGCCGGCGCCATCAAGGTGGGCAAGCGCCTGACCGAAGGCAGCGCCGACCCTTCCGAAACGGTCATCATCGTCAACCTCTCCGGCCGCGGAGACAAGGACGTGGAGACCGCCGCGGAGTGGTTCGACATGCTGGACGAGGAGGGCAAGGTCAAGGGTACGAACCTTTCGACCCGCAAACCCAAGGGCCCTTCCGACCGGGCAGAAACTGAAGCCGTCCCCGCCACCGGCGCTCCCGCCGCCGTTAGCGACAAAGCCGTCGCAGACACCAAGGCCGCTGACAACAACGAGGACCACTGATGACTGAACTGACGGCCAGCAAGTCCGCCGCCGCCATCGACCGCGCCCGCGATGCCGGGCGCTCAGCCCTGGTCTGCTACCTGCCGGCAGGATACCCCGACGTCCAGGCCACCATCGACGCCGGCATTGCCATGGCGAAGAACGGCGCCGACCTGATTGAAATCGGCATTCCGTATTCGGATCCGGTCATGGACGGTCCCGTCATCCAGGCGGCCACCACCGAGGCCATTGCCAACGGATTCCGCGTGGAGAGCGTGTTCGACGTCGTGGCCGGGATCACCGCAGCCACGGATGTGGCCGTGCTGGTCATGACCTACTGGAACCCTGTGCTCCGGATGGGTGTGGACGAGTTTTCCCGCCGGCTGGCCGAGGCCGGGGGAGCGGGGCTCATCACGCCGGACCTTATCCCGGACGAGGCATCCGAATGGTTCGCCGCTTCGGATAAGTACGGACTGGACCGGGTGTTCCTCGTGGCCCCTTCGTCCACCCCCGAGCGCCTGGCCATGACCGTGAAGGCAAGCCGGGGCTTTGTGTACGCCGTGTCCATCATGGGCGTCACGGGCACCCGCCAGGATGTCAGCAGCAGCGCTGAGCAACTCGTTGCCGACACCCACGCTGCCGGGGCCGAGCGCGTCTGCGTGGGGCTCGGCGTCTCCAACGCCGGACATGTCCGCGAGATCGCCGCCTACGCTGACGGCGTCATCGTGGGCACCGCGCTGGTTGCCGCAATCCGCGACGGCGGTGTCCCCGCCGTCGCAGACCTTACCCGCGACCTGAGTGCCGGCCTCGCCAGGGAAGTAGCCTAGCCACGATGCAGATCCTCCTTCAGGCCGCCGCCCTGGTGCCGGCGAGCATTCCCAGCCCGGATTGGTCCGGCTTCGACATCCCGCTGCCGTGGGGGACCCTGCGGATCCACGCTTATGCTTTGTGCATCCTGGCCGGGATCATCGCGGGCCTGTGGCTGACCTCCGTCAGGTGGGCCCGGCGCGGCGCGCCTGAAGGAAGCGTCTGGGACATCGTCATCTGGGCGATCCCGTTCGGCATCATCGGCGGCCGTCTCTACCATGTGGTCTCGTCGCCGGACCAGTACTTCGGCCCCGGTTTCGACGGCACCGGTGATCTTTGGCTGATCCCGCAGATCCAGCGCGGCGGACTGGGTATTTGGGGTGCCGTGGTTCTGGGCGTCCTGGGAGCCTGGATTGGCTGCCGACGCGCCGGCGTGAAGCTTACGTCGTTCCTCGACGCGGCGGCACCGGGCCTGCTTTTGGCCCAGGCCATCGGCAGGTGGGGGAACTACTTCAACCAGGAGCTTTTCGGCGGGCCGACGACGCTGCCCTGGGGACTGCAGATCGATGCGGACAACCCCAACTTCCCCGCCGGTACGCCGGCGGATACGCTCTTCCACCCCACGTTCCTGTATGAGTCGCTGTGGAACATCGCGGGCGTGCTGATCCTGCTCGCCCTGGACCGCCGGTTCCACTTCCGCCGTGCCCGGCTGTTCTGGCTCTACGCCATGTACTACACGCTGGGCCGGGTGTGGATCGAAGCGATGCGCATCGACGAGGCGGAGCAGATCAACCTCTTCGGCATCACCACCAGGCTCAATGTCTGGACCAGTATTTTCGTCTTTGTCGCGGCGCTTATCGTGTTCGTCCTGCTCGGGCGGAAAGGCCGGCCCGAACCGGACACCCCTTATCTGGCCGGCCGTGGTCCGGCTGCCGAGGGCGACGGCAAGGTCACGGGCGAGCCCGATGGTGGGGACCGAACCAGCGCGAAGGATGGTGACCGTGTGACCGCTGGGACTCCGGCAGTCCGCGATGCGGATACATCTGTCTCAGATAGTGAATCGCGTGATAATCTGCCTGTTATCCAAAATGCATCCGGACATTCTTCCACCCCAACGGAAGAGGACCCGGCATCCAGGGACGGCAACAAGTCCATCCCTGCGGCGTCGGAGACCGGAAATTCCGGCCACAAGGTTACGGAATCCGCGCCGGAAGCTGGCACAAGCAAGTAGGCCGCCGGCAAGGCAGGGCAGCAGAGTCACGGCTCGAAGCTCCCACACCCACAATGTCGTGGCAAACAGGGCCCGCCCGGACAGCAGATAGCTGCTGCCCGGTCAAGCCCGGGTCAGGGGCCTGCGTAACTGTTCGTTCAGCAGGTCTCTCTGGCCTACAATTTCCTGTAAATAACACTTTGTTGTGCCCATCACACCGGCGCTCAGAAGTGGGGCCAACGGTGTCCCTTCCATACGTACGATCTCGAGGAAGGACGTCTTCAATGACCCATCTTCATAGCCCACGTTGGTCCGAAAAAATAGGATCTGACGGCCCCGTCTCTCCCTTTAAGCGCTTCGCTGCGCTGCCGGAGGCCCGGGGTCTATACAACCCGGAAAATGAAAAAGACGCGTGTGGCCTTGCGATCATCGCCACGCTCCGCGGTGAGCCCGGCTACGACATTGTCGACGCCGCGCTGACCGCCCTGCGCAACCTCGAGCACCGCGGTGCCGTGGGCGCAGACGAGGGCACCGGCGACGGTGCCGGCCTCCTGATGCAGATCCCGGACGAATTCTTCCGTGCGGTCACGGAATTCGAACTTCCCGCGCCCGGGCAGTACGTGGCGGGCACCGCATTCCTGCCGTCCGAGCAGCGCGAGGCCGATGCCGCCAAGGCAGGCATCGAAGGCCTCGCCGCCGACGAGGGCCTCACCGTCCTGGGCTGGCGCGAAGTGCCCATCGTGGCCGACCTGGTAGGCGCCATGGCCCGCGCCTGCATGCCGTACTTCTCACAGCCCTTCCTTGCCTCGGCAACCGGCGAGCAGCTGAGCCACAATGAGCTCGACGCCCGGGCCTGGCGGATCCGCAAGCGTGCCCAGAACAAGTTCGGTGTCTACTTCCCGTCCCTGTCTTCCCGCACCATCGTCTACAAGGGCATGCTGACCACTGCCCAGCTGGAGCCGTTCTACCCGGACCTCTCCGACAAGCGCTTCAAGACCAAGCTGGCCATTGTCCACTCGCGCTTCTCCACCAACACGTTCCCGTCCTGGCCGCTGGCCCAGCCGTTCCGCACCATCGCCCACAACGGTGAGATCAACACCGTCAAGGGCAACCGGAACTGGATGCGCGCCCGCCAGTCCCAGCTCGCCAACCCGCTGCTGGGGGATTCACCGGAAGAGCTGTACCCCATCTGCACGCCCGGTGCCTCCGACTCTGCGTCCTTCGACGAGGTAGCCGAGCTGCTCTGGCTCTCCGGCCGGCCCATCACGCACTCCATCATGATGATGATCCCGGAGGCCTGGGAGAACCACGCCACCATGGATCCCGCACGTCGTGCGTTCTACGAATACCACTCACTGCTCATGGAGCCGTGGGACGGTCCCGCCGCCGTGTCCTTCACTGACGGCAACCTGGTGGGTGCCACCCTGGACCGCAACGGCCTGCGGCCCGGACGCTACTGGATCACCGAGGACGGCCTGGTCATCTTCGCCTCCGAGGTGGGCGTGATCGACGTCGAACCCTCCAAAGTTGTCAAGAAGGGCCGCGTTTCCCCGGGCAAGATGTTCCTGGTGGACACCGACGCCGGCCGCATCGTTGACGACGAAGAGATCAAGGCCGACGTCGCCGCGGCGAACCCTTGGGCTGCATGGCTCAAGGACAACCTGATCGACCTCAAGGACCTGCCCGAGCGCGAGCATGTGGTCCACACCGCTGCGTCGGTGAACATCCGTCAGCGGACCTTCGGATACACCACCGAAGAGCTGAAGATCCTGCTCGGCCCCATGGCCCGCACCGGTGCCGAACCGCTGGGTGCCATGGGTTCCGACACCCCGGTGGCAGTGCTGTCCAAGCGTCCCCGGCTGCTGTTTGACTATTTTGTGCAGTCCTTCGCGCAGGTCACCAACCCGCCGCTGGACGCCATCCGTGAAGAGCTGGTCACGTCGCTGACCTGTGCCATCGGGCCCAACGGCAACCTGCTGGACACGAAGCAGGTCCGGCAGCCGCAGGTTTCGCTGCCGTTCCCGGTCATCAACAACGACCAGCTCGCCAAGATCGCCAATATTGAAACGCCCGACGGCGACCGCATAGCCATGAAGGTCCGTGGCCTTTACCGCCCGGAAGGCGGCGAGTCCGCACTGCGTGCCAGGCTCACCGAAATCTGCGAGCAGGTTTCCGGTGCGATCAACCGCGGCGTCCAGTATGTTGTCCTCTCGGACCGCGACTCGAACGCCCAGTGGGCGCCGATTCCTTCGCTGCTGCTGGTCAGCGCCGTGCACCACCACCTGCTCCGCAGCGCCAACCGCACCAAGACCGCCCTCGTGGTCGAGGCCGGCGACGTCCGCGAGACGCACCACGTCGCGGTCCTGATCGGCTACGGCGCGTCCGCCGTCAACCCGTACCTGGCCATGGAATCCGTGGAACAGCTCATCTCCACCGGCGACGTGGTGGGGGTTACGCCGCAGGACGGCGTCTACAACCTCATCAAGGGCCTCGGCAAGGGCGTCCTGAAGATCATGTCCAAGATGGGCATCTCCACCGTGGCCTCGTACACCGGTGCGCAGACGTTCGAGGCCTTGGGCCTTGGACAGGAGCTCGTGGACGAGTTCTTCGCCGGCACGCACTCCCAGCTCGGCGGCGTGGGCCTGGACGTCATCGCTGCCGAGGTTTCGGCCCGGCACCAGATGGCGTACCCGGAAGGCGGCATCGAGCAGCCCCACCGCCCGCTGCTGGGCGGCGGCGAATATCAGTGGCGCCGCGACGGCGAACCGCACCTCTTCAACCCGGAGACTGTCTTCCGGCTGCAGCACGCCACACGTGAGCGCCGCTACGACATTTTCAAGTCCTACACCAAGGGTGTGGATGACCAGTCCGAGAACCTGATGACCCTGCGCGGGCTGCTCAAGTTCAAGAACGAGCGTCCCGCGGTTCCCCTGGAGGAAGTGGAGCCTGTCTCCAGCATCGTGAAGCGGTTCTCCACCGGCGCCATGAGCTACGGTTCCATTTCGAAGGAAGCCCACGAGACCCTCGCCATTGCCATGAACCAGCTGGGCGCAAAGTCCAACACCGGTGAAGGCGGCGAGGATGTGGACAGGCTGCTGGATCCCAAACGCCGTTCTGCGGTCAAGCAGATCGCCTCGGGCCGGTTCGGCGTCACCAGCCTGTACCTGACCAACGCCGACGACATCCAGATCAAGATGGCGCAGGGTGCCAAGCCCGGCGAGGGCGGCCAGCTGATGGCGCAGAAGGTCTACCCCTGGGTTGCCCGCACGCGTCACTCAACGCCCGGCGTGGGGCTGATTTCACCGCCCCCGCACCACGACATCTACTCCATCGAGGACCTCGCGCAGCTCATCTATGATGCGAAGCGCGCCAATCCCTCGGCCCGCGTGCACGTCAAGCTCGTCTCCGAAGTGGGGATCGGCACTGTGGCATCGGGTGTCACGAAGGCGAAGGCCGACGTCGTTCTTGTCTCCGGACACGACGGCGGCACCGGCGCGTCCCCGCTGAACTCGCTGAAGCATGCGGGTGTGCCGTGGGAGCTGGGACTCGCCGAGACCCAGCAGACGCTGATGCTCAACGGCCTGCGCGACCGCGTGGTGGTGCAGGTTGACGGCCAGCTCAAGACCGGCCGCGACGTTGTTATTGCCGCGCTGCTCGGCGGCGAGGAGTTTGGCTTTGCCACCGCTCCGCTCGTGGTGGAAGGCTGCATCATGATGCGCGTCTGCCACCTGGACACCTGCCCGGTGGGTGTGGCGACGCAAAACCCGGAACTGCGGGCCCGTTTCAGCGGCAAGCCCGAGTTCGTGGTCAACTTCTTCGAGTTCCTGGCCGAGGAAGTCCGCGAGATCCTCGCGGAGCTCGGCTTCCGGAGCATCGAGGAGGCCATCGGCCACGCCGAGGTGCTGGATGCCCGCGAGGCGATCAACCACTGGAAGGCCGACGGCCTGGACCTGGACCCGATCCTGCACGGCCTGGAATTCGACGACGACGCTCCGCTGCGCAACATGACCTCGCAGAACCACGAGCTGGACAAGCACTTCGACCAGCGCCTGATCACCATGGCCACGGAGGCCTTGACCGACCGCAGTCCGGTGAAGATCGCCGTGGACGTCATCAACACCGACCGTTCCGTGGGCACGATGCTCGGCCACACGGTGACCAAGACGTTCAGCACCGACGTGCTGGCGCCGGACACCATCGATATCACCCTGACGGGCACCGCCGGACAGTCGCTGGGCGCGTTCCTGCCGGCCGGCATCACGCTGCGCCTGTTCGGCGACTCGAACGACTACGTGGGCAAGGGGCTTTCCGGCGGACGCATCATTGTCCGGCCGGACCGCACCAACGTGTTCAAGGCCGAAACCAACGTCATTGCCGGCAACGTGATCGGCTACGGCGCCACCAGCGGCGAAATGTTCCTGCGCGGCCAGGTGGGCGAACGCTTCCTGGTCCGCAACTCGGGCGCCACCGCCGTCGTTGAAGGCATCGGTGACCACGGCTGCGAGTACATGACAGGCGGTCAGACGCTGATCATCGGCCGCACCGGACGCAACTTCGGCGCCGGCATGTCCGGCGGTACTGCGTACGTGCTGGACCTGCGGACCACGCGGGTCAACAAGGACGCCTTGGAGTCCGGCGAGCTCATGCTCTTGGAACTCGACGCCGAGGACCGGGACATTGTCCACGGCCTGCTGGTGAAGCATGTTGAGGAAACGGAGTCGCTGCACGCTGCCCGGCTGCTGGAGAACTTCGACGACACTGCTGCCCGCATCACCAAAGTGCTGCCGCGCGATTACGCGGCAGTCCTGCAAACCCGGCTTGACGCCATCGAAGAGGGCCTTGACCCCGACGGCGAAGAAGTATGGGCTCGAATCCTGGAGGTAACCGGTGGCTGACCCACGCGGATTTCTAAAAGTACGCCAGCGTGAAACCCAGCCACGCCGCCCTGTTCCGGTCCGCATCATGGACTGGAAGGAAGTCTATGAGGCCCAGGAAAAGGGCGTCCTGAAGGCCCAGGCGGGCCGCTGCATGGACTGCGGCGTTCCGTTCTGCCATCAGGGCTGCCCGCTGGGCAACCTGATTCCTGAATGGAACGACCTCACATGGCGCGACAAGGGGGAGGAAGCGATTGAGCGGCTGCATGCCACCAACAACTTCCCCGAGTGGACCGGGCGGCTGTGCCCGGCGCCCTGTGAAGCGTCGTGCGTGCTGGGGATCAACCAGCCTGCCGTCACCATCAAGCAGGTTGAAGTCTCGATCGCCGATGAGGCCTGGGACAACGGCTGGGTCAACCCGCTGCCCCCGACGCGCCTGACCGGAAAGACCGTTGCCGTCGTCGGCTCCGGCCCTGCCGGCCTGGCCGTGGCGCAGCAGCTGACCCGCGTGGGCCACACGGTGGCGGTGTACGAACGTGACGACAAGATCGGCGGGCTCCTCCGCTACGGCATCCCCGACTTCAAAATGGAGAAGGAGCAGGTTGACCGCCGCATCGAGCAGATGAAGGCCGAAGGCACCCGCTTCCGCACCGGCGTCGCCGTGGGTACGGACGTGACGTGGGAGCAGCTGCGCCGCCGGTATGACGCCGTGGTGGTTGCCACCGGCGCCACCGTGCCCCGTAACCTGCCCATCCCGGGCCGTGACCTTGACGGCGTGCACTACGCCATGGATTACCTCGTGCCGGCCAACCGCGTAGTCGCGGGGGAGTCCGTCGAGAACCAGATCCATGCCAAGGGCAAGCACGTGGTGATCCTGGGCGGCGGCGACACCGGAGCCGACTGCCTCGGCACCGCGCACCGCCACGGGGCCGCTTCGGTGACCACCCTGGCCATCGGCAAGCAGCCGCCGGCCGAACGTGCCGGGCACCAGCCCTGGCCTACGTTCCCCACGTTGTTCGAAATGGCCAGCGCACACGAGGAGGGCGGCGAACGCACGTACCTCGCCTCCACCGTGGAGTTCGTGGGCGAGAACGGCAAGCTCACCGGCGTGAAGGTTGCCGAAACCGAGTTCGTCGACGGCAAGCGGCTCCCCAAGGCAGGCACCGAGCGGATCATTCCCGCGGACCTGGTGTTCCTGTCCCTGGGCTTCACCGGGGCCGAGCCCGCCGGGATCACCGAGCAGGTCAGTGCCGAATTCGACGGCCGCGGCAACGTGTCCCGCGACGGCTACTACATGACCAACACTGAGGGAATCTTCGTGGCGGGCGACGCCGGCCGCGGGCAGTCGCTTATTGTGTGGGCCATCGCCGAGGGCCGTGCGTGCGCTGCCGCGGTGGACAGGTTCCTCATGGGAAGCACCATCCTGCCGGCGCCGGTGGCCCCGACAGACCGTGCCATCGCAGTTCTCTGACATAGGGGTCAGTTCGCCGGGGATTCACTTCCACAACGACTTAACCAATGCAGCACACTATTAGGGTAGGTATATGAGACGCGCTAAGATTGTGGCCACTTTTGGCCCGGCAATTGCCAGCTTTGAGAACACCTTGGCGGTTTTGGAAGCCGGCGTGGACGTGGCCCGGATGAACATGAGCCACGGCGACTATTCCGTGCATGACATCACCTACGAGAACGTCCGGAAGGCAGCGGCCCAGCTAGGCAAGCCGGTGGCCATCATGGCTGACCTGCAGGGCCCGAAGATCCGTCTGGGCCGGTTTGTGGACGGCCCGCATGAGCTCGCCGAGGGTGACGTCTTCACCATCACCACCGAGGATGTGCCGGGCACCAAGGAGATCTGCTCCACCACGCTCAAGAGCCTCACCGAAGACGTCAAGGTGGGCGACGCCCTGCTGATCGACGACGGCAAGGTCGCCCTGCGCGCGACCGAGGTGGACGACGTCAAGGTCGTTACGGTGGTGACCGTCGGCGGGATGGTGTCCAACAACAAGGGCATCAACCTGCCCGGTGTTGCCGTGAATGTTCCCGCGCTGAGTGAAAAGGATGAGGACGATCTTCGCTGGGCGATGCGCCGCGGTGTTGACCTGATTGCCCTGTCGTTCGTTCGCGATGCATCGGACATCAAGCGCGTGCACGAGATCATGGACGAAGAAGGCCGCCGCGTGTCCGTGATAGCCAAGATTGAGAAGCCGCAGGCCGTGGAGCAGCTCCACGAGATCATCGATGCTTTTGATGCCATCATGGTGGCCCGTGGCGACCTGGGCGTGGAACTTCCGCTGGAGGAAGTGCCGATCGTGCAGAAGCGCGCCATCGAACTGGCACGCCGCTGGGCCAAGCCGGTCATCGTGGCCACCCAGGTCCTCGAATCCATGATCGACAACCCGCGCCCCACCCGCGCGGAGGCCTCGGACTGCGCCAACGCCGTCCTCGACGGTGCAGACGCAGTGATGCTCTCCGGCGAGACCAGCGTGGGCAAGTACCCGATCGAGACCGTCAAGGTCATGGCCCGGATCATCGAATCCACCGAGGTGCACGGCCTGGAGCGCGTTCCCCCGCTGGGGACCAAGCCCAAGACCCGCGGCGGCGCCATCACCCGTGCCGCCGTCGAAATCGCCGATCAGCTGGAAGCGAAGTACATCTGTACTTTCACCCAGTCCGGTGATTCCGCACGCCGGCTGTCGCGTCTGCGTCCCATCAGGCCGGTGTTCGCGTTTACTCCGGTGGAGCGTGTCTGGAACCAGTTGGCGCTGACCTGGGGCATTCAGCCGGTGCTGGTCCCCATGGTGGGCCACACGGACGAAATGACTGCCCAGGTGGACCGCAGCCTGCTGGAAATGAAGCTGGTGAAGGACGGTGACCTGGTGGTCATCGCCGCCGGTTCCCCTCCCGGCAAGGCCGGTTCCACCAACATCCTGAAGGCGCACAGGGTGGGCGACTTCGCCGACGCCGGCAGCCTTGGCGACAGCAGCCAAGGTGCTCCCAGGGAGAAGCTCGGCCCCTGGCCGACGTCCTAGCGAGTTAAACGGAAGAACCCCTGCCGGTTGGCAGGGGTTCTTCCGTTTAATCCTGTGCTGAGGCCCGGTGCTTGAGCTTGCCGAAGTTCCGGCGAGGCCCGCTAGTTGACCTGGTTGATGATGGTCTCCGCGACCTCGCGCATGCTGAGGCGGCGGTCCATGGAGGTCTTCTGGATCCAGCGGAAGGCTTCCGGCTCCGTCAGGCCCATCTTGGTGGTCAGCAGGCTCTTGGCGCGCTCTACGAGCTTGCGGGTGGCGAACTGCTCCTGCAGGTCCGAGACCTCGCTCTCGAGGGCCTTGATCTCCTCGTGGCGGGAGAGTGCAATCTCCAGGGCGGGGATGAGGTCGGCGGGGGTGAAGGGCTTGACCACGTAGGCCATGGCGCCGGCGTCGCGGGCGCGCTCCACGAGTTCCTTCTGGCTGAACGCCGTCAGCAGGACCACAGGGGCGATGCGGGCCTTGACGATCTTCTCGGCCGCGGTAATGCCGTCCATGACGGGCATTTTCACGTCCATCAGGACGAGGTCCGGTTTGAGTTCTTCGGCGAGCTGCACGGCCTTCTCGCCGTTGTCTGCTTCGCCTACGACGTCGTACCCTTCACCGCGCAGGATCTCGATGATGTCGAGCCGGATGAGGGTTTCATCTTCGGCCACTATGACGCGGCGCGCCGGCTGGGACGTGTGGTTTGACTCCGTCGGTTCAGTCACGGGATCTCCTTGGAAAGGTACGGGGGAACATCACCATTTTAGGTGCGCCCGCGGCCGTACTTTGAACTGCATGGTCTGTTGCGGCTTCAGCGGCGCGATTCTGGAATTTAGCCTATCTGCATGTAGAGTAATTCCGCGTACGTGAAGCGATCGCGTTGCTCACAATCAGCTGTGGGCGTACCGGTTTGCACCACGTATTCCGCGCCCGAGTGGCGGAATTGGCAGACGCGCCGCACTCAAAATGCGGTATCGAAAGGTGTGTGGGTTCGAGTCCCACCTCGGGCACAGTGTTTCCGCAGGTCAGCGGCTTTTTGTCTTCTGACTGTTGACAAACCTTGACGCGCCGAGGTCTGTGTAGTAGCTACGCATCAGTGTTGAACTGCTCCCCGAAAGTTGGACTGAGAAAATCAGTCCTTACTTTCGGGGAGCAGTTTTATGCAGAACAGTAGTTCGTTATCTGAGGAACAGCGCGAAGCCGCGATAGCGTTGTTCGAGAAGGGTTGGGGCGCGAAGTCAGCGGCGACGAGCCTAGGGGTCCGGTCGAAAGCTGTCATCCGCATCCATAACCTGTGGAGAGTTCGCGGAGGTACTGCGCTAGTGACCAAATCAACCCACCGGAAGTTCACGTTCGAGTTCAAACTCGCCGCGGTCCGCCGGTTCCAAGCCGGAGAGAGCCAAGTGGCTTTGGCGAAGGAGCTTGAGCTGTCCTCCCCGGATCTGATCAAGAAGTGGGCGCGAATATACCGCAACGACGGCGAAGATGTCTTGCGCCCAAAAGTACCTGGCCGGCCGATCTCACCACCTAAGGCGCCGACGCAGCCAGAGTCAGAGCTGCAGCGGTTGCGCCGCGAGAACGAGCACTTGCGGGCAGAGGTGGCTTTCCTGGGAAAAGTAAAAGCCTTGAGGGACGGGGAACAGCGCTGAAGGTCCGCGCTGTCATCGCTCTCAAGGCCGAACACCGGTTGGAAGTTCTTCTGGAGGTCGCCGAGCTGCCCCGGTCGACGTTCTTCTATCACTAAGCCCGACTCCTTGCCCCTGACCCGCAAGCAGACCTCAAAACCGCAATCACGAGTATCTCAAGAAGAGCCATGCCCGATACGGCCACCGCCGCGTCCACACCGAAATGGTCAAGCAAGGCTGGACGATCGCGAAGAAGACCGTGCTGAAGCTGATGCGTTTGCTCCGGCTGGTCTGCAAAGTTCGGCGGAAGAAGCGCTACAACTCTTACCAAGGTGAGCAGGGCGTCGTGGCCCCGAACCTGTTGAAACGCCAGTTCGAAGCGGATGCGCCGAATCAGAAATGGGTGACAGATGTGACCGAATTCAGCGTCGACGACAGGAAACTGTACCTCTCACCGGTCATGGACCTCTTCGACTGACAGATCATCTCCTACGCCATTGGAACCTCGCCCAATCTGGAGCTGGCCAACTCCTCGCTGCGCGGCGCTCTGGACACCTTGGAGGAAGGGCAGAAACCACTCGTGCACTCCGACCAGGGATTCCAATACCAGCACACCTCATGGCGCCTACTCCTGCAGAACGCCGGCGCGGTCCAATCTATGTCCCGCAAAGCCAACTGCTACGACAACGCCGTCATAGAGAATTTCTTCGGCCACCTCAAAGAAGAACTCTTCCACCGCGTCCGATTCCTCAACACCGAAGCACTTAGAGCCGCGCTGCACGAATACATCCACTGGTACAACACCGAAAGAATCTCCACAAAGCTCAAAGGTTTGAGCCCCGTTCAATACCGCGCTCAGACCCTCGCGGCTTAAGCCACCCAGTCACCGCTGGGCGATAGCAGCCCCCCGTTTCCAACTTTCGAGGTGTCGGTTAGGGTTGGGCCATGACGCGCGGCGGGCGCCGCAACTTTTGGTTGCGGACGACGGACTCGATGGGTTTGACCGAGCCTGGAAAAAAGCCTGAGATGCCTGGGCCGCGGCTCCTTCTGTTTCAGGTCGTCCTGTGGTTTGCGATGACTTTGGTCTGGATTGGGATGCTCACTCAAACGCAAGGTGAGGATGTTCAGGTTCTGTATGGAGCCCTAGTTGCGCTGTCTCTCGTGTTGACCGTGGCCAACTTCGTGTTGTTGCGCCGGGCCAGGAGGGGTACGGACAACTCAGGGGCCGACGGACAGGCTGATAGACCCACACGATAATGTCACGCAGACAGCGACCTGTTGACGGCGGTGGTGCTGCCACGGGAAGAAGGCTCCGTCCCAAGTGGGACGGAGCCTTCTTCGAAGAGCCGATCGCTGGCCCGCTAAAGTGGAGACATCGCATTTGCGAGTCCAACTTTCGGGGACCAGTTCACTTCCCGGGGCGGCCCTTGTCATGCACTTACTGCGGTGCCAGTGGCGCGGTGTGGTCCGTCCAGGCGTTCCCGTCCCAGTACCGCTGGACGTCGCCCTGAGGATACCAGCCGGCTGGGACGCTCACGGGCGGCGGGGGAGGGGGCGTGATCGCTGTAGCGGCTTTGATCAATGCGCCTGCGTCCTGCGCGGTGGGGCGTGCCCGGTGCGTGGCAGCTGCATTGTTGATCTTGTTGGCGAACTGGCGGGCCTTCGATTCATCCAGCCCCCGCACCTCCTTCAGGATGACCTCGTCGGGGGTGGTGACCTGCAGGTAGACCTTTGTCCGGTCCTTCTTGGCGATGGCGCCCACCAGAGCCCCGGTGGATCCGAACGTCAGTGCACCGGCAACGACGCGGGTGGCTGTGACCCGGGCGCTGATGGCAGCCCCGGTATCAACCTGGGCTTCGCAGTCGGCGACCGGCCAAACCTTTGGGGGCAGGAGCCCGCGGCCGGCCTGCTTTTGCAGTTCACGGCCGACCATGGAGAGGTCCTGGAAGGTCGCGCTTGCCGGAAGCACGTTCTTGAAGGCGTGGCTGACCTCGGCGGCGCTGATTTTGCGGTCAACCTGCTCCGGCTCGTTTGAGGGTGGCGGGGCGACATACTCAACGCCAGCGACCTTCTGCCCTAGGGCCTCGTACAGGGCAGCGGCTTCCTTTTTGTCCGTCAGCCGGCTGGCGTAGGTGTCGATCATGGGGTCGACCTTGGTCTGACCTTTACGCAGGATCAGGCGAAGGTGACCCTGGGAGAAGACCTTCGGTGCCTGATAGTCGATCTCGAGAATGTTCTCGTACAGGACCACCCGGGGCGAGGCTTCGCCCTTGACGGGCATGGCCTGCGGGCCATATTCCATGATGACCGCGGTGTCTGTGAGGCGGACCAGTCCGTCGGCCGTTTTCGTCTGCATATGAGGAATCCTAGATGTTGTTGGAGTGAAAATTGAACATTCACCCCAGCCGTCTCAGTTGCTGGCCGCCATGATGCTCAAGGTGTAGGTCGGATCGTCACCTCGGTCAGGATCCACCTGCTCCGCTTCGCACTTTTCGGCAGCGTCCGCGACAGAGATGAAGGCGTCGCTGCTGCCCACGGGCGTCACGGACGATCGTGAAGCAGTTGCACGCCTCGCGGGCGACCTGGGTCCCGTTATGGAGTCGGCCAGGATGGAGACGCATATTCGGTGCATACCTCCCACCAGTCGTTGGTGTCCGACTCGGCGTCATTACCCGTGCGGAGGTAATTCTCGATAATGTGCCTGAGAAAGCCACGCATCGCCGCGGATGGTCCGGGGCTTTCTACTTGCCCCTGACCTCGGAAGACGCTGCCCTGACGTATGCTCTGCGGAGAGCTACACCGATCAAGGGGGACCGATGTTCAAGCCGCGCGTCGTGCTGACAGTACTGGGGATGACTGTTGCAATCGCAGGCACAGCCGGCGGCTTCCTGTTGCCGGTGGGGCCATACTGCTCCGGTGCGTTCCTTGCCCAGGAGGCGTCACTGGACGACGGGGCCAGAGGCAGGGTCACAGCCACCCTCAACGCCTGCCGCGCCAACGCGGAACAATACGCACCCATCTGGGCAGCCGTTATCGCCGCCGGGCTCCTCCTCTTCACACTCACCCTGGTATGGACACTCGTCGCCAGCGGACGATCTGCGGCAGAAGCTGAGCGGAGCCGTCCGCTCACTGCAGTAGTGCCTGCCTCCGCCACCCAGGGAGACCGAGGCCAATCAATCCCCGCCTGGCCGTGGATGCTTGGAATCGCAATCATCGGTATCGGTGTCTTCCTGGGGTACACGGTGGACGTGGGTCCGAACTGCAATGGCGCCTTCGCGCCGCAAAATACGGCCGCCGGCGCCGACATCGCCACCGCCATGAGCGGAAAATATTCGAACTACTCGGACGAGTGCCGGGCGGCCGCGGCGCAACAATCGGTGATCTACTGGGGCATCATCGGCTTTGGTGCCGCCGTTTGCGTGCTCGGACTTGTCCTCCGGACCGTCCTGGGGCGTCGTCCAGCGACCGGTTCACGGCCAAGGACCATTGCCGATGAGTTGGAGCAGCTCGCAGGCCTTCTCGAGCGTGGCGTCCTGACCCCCGATGAGTTCGCGCAGCAGAAGCAGAAGCTCCTCAGCCGCCGGTAGCCAGCCTGTCAGCGACGTCTGGCTGCCAAGAAAGCCGCGCCACGTTGGTGGCGCGGCTTTCTTGTGGGTCCGTACACATAGAGCTCACGTGGGGGAACTCTTCAGCTGCACCTTGCCCCCGAACATCGACAGACCAGGCGGATGCCTGGTTGGGGGACAGGGAGAAGCACATGGGCTTTGGATGGTTTGGCGACAGTGAATCCGTCGGTCAACGCACGCAGCGGATGCGTGGTGAAAATGCTGAGCGTCAGCACCAGAACGCCCGCATCCGTGACGACATCAACTACCGGCGGGCGCAGGAAGCTGAATACGAGAAGAAGAACTGGGAGCACAAGACGCTTGCCTTCCAAGCCGAGCAACGGTCCGCGGCAAGCGCAGGCAGGCTCCCGATGTTCATGTCTCCGGCCATGGTCCAGGATATGCCCCGGCCCTATCAGCCGCCCAAGCCCGTGGCTCCGCAGCCGGAGCCCGCGCAGCACACGCCGTTGAACCCACTGCTCGTGATAGCGCTGGTGGCGGGTTTCGTCATCTTCGTCATCATCCCGACAATCTTCGCCATGCTTGGACCGATCATCCAGATCGCCTTCCAGATCATCGGCTCGGTCCTGCTGATCGGTGCTGCGGGCTTGACGGTGACCTGGTTGATTCTGCACTTCACGGCCAAAGATGACCCTGCAAAGATCCACCGCGCCAAGCTGTTCGACCCGATCCGAGTCGTCTAGGTTCTGTGGGCCTTCGGCACGGAATGGTGCATCGCCCGCCGGCTTCGCAAGAAGGCCGACCAGTAAGTCATGGCTGACAGCAAGCCGGATGGCACGGCAGAGGAAGACAGCCGCCGTCATGACCTCGAGGTCGGCTTCCAGTTCGTGCTCACAAACGACGCCGAACTGTTGAAGCGCCTGGAGGACGCATGACCAGCCACCTGACCTTGGCGGACACCAAGCACTTCCTGGGCCGCTATGGGTTCTTCTTCCGCGACGAGGGGCTCCTGGCCTCGGCCGTTGGCCGACTGGCAACCACAGTCATGGGCTCGGACGCCTTCGAGACCCTGGAACTCAAAGCCGCCGTCCTGCTCGAATCGGCGGCCCGGAATCACCCGCTGGTCGACGGCAATAAGCGCACATCCTGGACCCTCATGGTGTTGTTCCTGTGGCTGAACGGCTAGCGGCACGACTTCGGCACGGATGCCGCCTTCGACCTGGTCGTCGGGGTCGCCGAAGGACGCTTGGGCCTGGAAGAATCCAGCGCCCGCATCGGCGCCCACCTGGTGGCCCGTAGCGGCTAGAGGTGGTTGATCCGGCGCAGATCCCACAGGCGCCATGCCTCACTGGTCATCAAGGTGGCGGCACCCACTGACCGTCCCAGCTCCCCAGCGGAGGTGGTGAAGCTGCGCAGCTCCCCGTCTGCGGTCTTCGTCTTCTCAGTCTTGCGGACGAACACCGGCCATGACCGACCGTGGGCCGCCGCGCTGGCGACCCGCCATTCGTAGGCGAAGGCGAGCCGCATCCATTGGTCGACGACGGGCGCCGTACTGGTCAGGTGAGCGGCGGCTTCCCTCATCATGGTCGTGGCTTCGGCGTCGATCTTAGGGAGTTCTTTTTGCAGCACCCGGATACGCGCGATCTCTTTGGTCAGTTTCGAGATCTGACTGTTCAGGTCGGCTATGAACTCCTGGCTGAAGTTGTCCTTCACGTGGCTATCATTCGCGTAATCCTTTAGGAACGTCCGGTGCTTGAGCCGCTCGTCCTCCGCAATGGACAGTGCCCGTGCCCTGCGGATCTCCCGGTGCCGGTAAGAACCCATACCGCCTGGGAGGCTCCCAAAAGCGCCGCGCGCGCCGGAGTGTAGAGAGACGTGGGCCGCATGTTCAGCTCATCCCTGGCGAGATCGGCCATGAGAGCCAGATGATCAACGGCTGAAAGCAGCCCGGACCACACCGCCGTTCGCACCGGTGCCGTGACCAAGCCCTGATCGTCCCCCGCCAGGGAACTACCGGGCTCGGGTGATTCAGGAGCAGCCAGCCGCTGCTCCCAATCGCGGGCGGCGGTGAAGCACCTGAGCAGCCGTGCCTGCCATTCCTGATCATCGTCCATGAAATGAACTTACAGCGCCGGCCAGAGACCAACTGCCACCCCAAGGTTGGTCCTCTACGCATGTTCCTTGGTGAGGCCCCACCGGCGAGCCCGACGAAAGGTAACCCCATGAAGAAGACCATCCTGACCGCCGTCCTGGTGGCCACTGCCATGCTCTCGACCGGCTGCACCGTCGAAGCCGTCACCGGGACGGTCGCCGAACAGGCCGCCGAAGGCTCCGCCGGGCAGGCGGTAGGGCCCGTGAGTGCCATGGAGAAGGCCAAGGAGGAAGTGGAAGCCAAGGCTTACGCGGCCCGGGTCGTCGCGGCGAACTCATCCATGATGGCCGGCCTGGACTGGGCGGTCAGTGGCGGCGGTTGGGAGGCAGGCGCAAAGGCGACCGTTACGTTGCGGTCCGCTGAAGGGACCGCTATCTGTGCACCTGCCGGGACTGTGGCGGACGACAAGGGTAACTTTGACGGGGTCCTGACCATCCCGGAGGGAACAACCACCGGGACCTACAGCCTTGAAGCTGCCTATGCCACGGGCCCGCATACGACCACGGTGAACGTTTTCAGCGCCTAGACCACCTCAGCGGCATCCTCTGTCGCGTCCGGCTCACCGTCCAGTTCCACGAAGTAGGACTGCATGCGGTCCACCTCGATCAGGCGGCCCTGCTGGCCCGGCTCCACGGGTCCTCGTTCCTGACGATCCCGCTCAACTCGAGCGCCCGGAACCCTCCGTAGTTACGGACAACATTGTCGGTACTCTCGTTTCTCGTCCTCATCGAAGATGTCAGGGTTGCCGGGCACCTCACTGATTTTGAACGTGCCGCGGTGGGACGCATGCAGGTCCGGGTTCACCGGCCCTGAGCCCCAAGCATGGAAGTCGGCGTCAGCGAGCAGTTTGTCCTCCCACACCAGGTGCCACGCCTGGCAATAGTAGGCGAGCTTATAGAGTGTCATGGGTCGTGGTCTCCCCCGTGCGGACCAGGATGGCTGCGGCGAGATCAAAGATGGTCGCAGGCGGCTTCAGACGCGGCTGACCAAGCGAGGGGACAGGGATCGTCCCCCTGTTGCCTGACGTGAAAATAAAGGGTTCGGGATGCACCCGCTTGATTCGGTGGCAGCACTGAGCGCACCGTCGTAGTACGGCGGTGTGCGTGGGCGATTTTGTCTAGGTTCTCGGGGCGGTGGGTGTGAGTTGGACGTCGTAGCCAAGTTGGTGGAGTTGGCTGACGGCGTGGCGCTCGGTCGTTCTGCGGTGGGTTCTCTGGAAGTGGTCGGAGCCTAGGTCTTCGAACACTGTGCCGGTACTGAGCATGTGCCAGACGGTGACGATCATGGAATGCTCGATTGCCACTAATGCCCTCATCGGCCCTCTGCGTGATGTCAGCCGCTTGTAGCGTGATGGCCAGAACGTGCCGTTGGTTCTGACTGCTGCCCATGGCGGCTATGCCGAGTGCGCCTTTGAGGTGGGTGTTTCCGGGGCGTGCCTGACTGGATTTGATCTTGCCAGCAGATTCATTGTGTCCCGGGCAAACGCCCGCCCACGACGCAAGGTGAGCAGCGGTGGGGAACTGGGCCATGTCAGCCCCCGTTTCAGCGACGATGATTTCCGCGACGGTCTTGCTGACACCGGGAATTGATGTGAGCAGGTCGACGCACCAGGCCAGCGGGGCTATCACCAAATCGATGCGGTCACTGAGGCTGCTGATCCTTTTGTCGAGCGAATCGATGTGGTCCAGGTGCATCTGTGCTGCGTAGGCGTGGTGGTCGTTAAACCGGCCATCGAGGGCCTCAGCGAGCTGGGCTGTTTTGTTTTTGAGTCGTCCGCGGGCCAGGTCTGCCAACAACAACGGGTCGCGTTCACCGGCGATGAGCGCCTCACGCATGGCCCTGCCGGAAACGCCTAATGTACGAGTGGCGACCGATGAGATCTTGATGCTGGCGTCCTCGAGCAGTTTCTCGACGCGTTGAATCTCTCGGCTTCTCTCGGCGACGAAGATGGTTCGGGATCTGGTGAGATCACGTAACTGGCGGATATGTTCCGGAGGGACGAAGGAGGCCCGGACAAGTCCATGGGCTCCAAGTTCGGCAAGCCACTGGGCGTCCGAAACATCCGTTTTGCGGCCGGGGAGATTTCTCGCGTGGCGGGCGTTGACTAGGATCACGTTCAGCATTGGATCGAGCAGGTAGTAGAAGGGCTTCCAGTAGTCCCCGGTCGCTTCCATGACCACCAGGGTGACCTTTTCGGCCATCAGGTAGTTTCGCAATTCAACGATTTCGTGGGTCATGGCACCGGTGACGGTGATGACTTTTGTAAATGTGTTGTGCCTGGCGGCCGGGACGCGCACGCAGACTTTCGCGTCCCGTTTGCTGATATCCATTCCCGCGCACCGATAGTGCAGCACTTCCATGATCTTCTTCTCTTTCGTGAGCAGCGGCGGCTGCAGCGGCCACGCCGGGGCAGCAGATAGTTGGTCAGGATCCGGTCCAGCTCCCAGATCTCGTTGAGTTTCCCCAGCTCCGCGGCGGTGTCGTAACGGAGATAACCGACGAGTTCCCTGACCCGTGGCCAGTTCTTCTGCTCGACGTGGGCACCGTCGTTCTGGTTCCCCGGCCGGGACCGGGTGAACGTGATCTGCTGGGCATGGCAGTAGGCGAGCAGATTGTCATTGATGAACTCCGAGCCGTTGTCTGAATCGATCCCGATGATCGGGAACGGGAACACCGCGGTGACGTACTCAAGGGCCTCGAAGACCCATCTGGCCGCCTTGTTCCGCACCGACCGGTTCACCGTCCAGCCGGTGGAAACATCGGTCACTGTCAGGGTGAAGCAGAATTCGCCGAAGCTGTTGCCCCCTTCGTGACCGACCAGATCGATCTCGACGAAACCCGGGACTGCGTCGTCCCACTCGGCCCAGGTGCGGACCGGGATCTGGGATTTCAAGAGTGTGCCGGGCTTGGTGTGGGACCTACCCCGCGGGAACAGTTTTGCCCGTTCGCCGGCCAGTTTACGGTCGATGGTCGCCGCGCTCATGCGCATCAGCAGGTCCGCCTGCGCATCGGTGATCTCAAGCTCTTTGTCCCGGCGCAACAGCGGCACCAGGACCGGCAGCATCGGGGCCAGCAGCCTGCCGGCAGGAGCCCGCAGCACAGCCCAGCACATGATCAGCGGAGGCAGAAGGTCAGGGCCGTAAACCAGCTTCCGGCCCGGTCTGGGCCTGACGGCCTTCAGGACCAGAGCCTCCCGCAGTGCGGTCCTGGCATAGTCGCGGTGCCAACCAGTCAGCTCGACCAGCTCGTTCAGGATCCGGGACTTCCCGGCACGATCCGCGCTCTTATACGCGAGGGCTTTCTTCTTTGTCACAGCCTGACGCTGGCCCATTGTTAGCTCCATGAAAACGGGCATAGCCCCCAACCGCCGCCCCGGTCGGAAACCACGCCGCTACGCGGCGGTTTTCAAATGAGGCAACGTATCCGGCTACGCGGAGGTTTTCAATGAGTCAACGCGGTCCCTTCCTGCCACTGGGCCCACGTCTTCCCGGCGACCAGCACCGTGTCGGGAAGTCCGGCACCGACCTCCAGCGAGGTATTCAGGTCCCGCAGGCAAAGACGGCGGAAAGCGGCGTCCTGCTCATCGGCCGGGTAGTCGTACTGCCATTCGGTGCCGTTCCAGATCTGGCCGAGGCTCAGCAGTGCCCAGAGATCGGGCCCGCGGCGCTGCACCCGAACGCCAAAGGACCGGATGCTCCGGGTGTCCAGGTCCGTCCCGGAAGGGGTGAGCATGTATTCGGTGGCGATTGAGGTCACGTCCATGCCGCTCATGTGTGCGGAGAGCCGTGCGCCGGTCTACGCATGTTTCCCGATGACCGCACCAGCGCTGGAGGACCCCTTTGATCTACCCCATTCTGACCGTCGTTGTGGGCATCATTGTGGTGACCGTCTCGGGCGTCTCCCTCTTCCGGTGCGTCCGGGACGGCGGCATCTTCATCAACCAGATCCGCTTCTTGGCCTCGGGCGTGGTGCTGATGGCGCACTTTCCGCTGACCCACTGGCTGGACGGACTGATCCTGCCGTGGCTGGAAAAGATTGGCGCCATCGACGGCAACGCGGCCGCCTCCTACTGGATCGCGGTGGCCCTGATCGTGACGGTTCAGATGATCGTCCTGCCCACGGGCCGGGAGCTGTACGCAACCTACATGGCCGATCGGATCACCCGCCGGGGCGTGGCCTGACTCTGAATGCGTTCTTAGTCGACGTAGTAGTAATACAGGTACACGAGCCCATAGACGACGGCACCCAGAATTGCGCCGATTATCCAGTACGTGATGTCGTTTGCGTCTATTGCCTTGACCGTGACGCACCAAGTATCAGTCTTCGGGGGACCCAAAAGCGTGAAGCAATTCGCCTTGGCGTTCTTCAGAACGAGGGCGATGATGGCGGCGCCGATGGTGCCGATGCAGATTCCGAATGCTGAAGCCGCCGGTGCATGGGATTTTTCGTGACGTGCTGCCCTGGCAGCATCGAGATTAGCCTTTTGTACGTTTGCCAAACGCTCTGACTCGTCCATTTTCGCAGTATGGACCTCCCCTTGACCAAGGACAAGGGTCTTACGATCCGTTCGGTCAAGGGGTGAACCCGGGGGTGAAATTCAGCCGGTGAGGGAAATCGGCGACACCGCACACATATTCTCAGTTGACCCCGCAGCCGCGGCGGAAGACTGCCCGGGGCACCGTCGGATTTCTCTGCCGGTGGTCTTCCACTGCACCGGCCGCCCCGGATCCCGCCAGGGCCCCGGCAGCGCCCGAAATCATCTTTGAGGAACCCATGAGTCATCCTGTCCGGCGCCTCAGCGCCGCCGTCACCGCCGGGGCCATGTCCGCCGTCGTCCTGTCCAGTCTGATCAGCGGAACCGCCGCCCACGCCGCGACCCAAGTCGCCTATGCTACACCTATGCAGGCCTCCCTGTCGGGAACCTACACCGTCCGCTCCGGTGACACTTTGAGGGGTATTGCCGCCAGGCACGGCGTCACCCTTGCGGCCATTTTCGCCGCGAACAACATGGGCATGGGCACGGTCATTTACCCGGGCCAGAAGATCAACGTCGGGCCCGGCACGAATGCCGCCCCGGCACAATAGCCCGCCCCGTCGCAGCCTACGACCGCGTCCACCCACACCGTCAAGGCGGGGGACACGCTCAGCGCGATCGCCCCCTCCGCGCCCTCCTCGACCCCGTCCTCGGTCGAGCTGAAGGCCATGGTTGCGGACACTGCTCGCCGTATGGGCGTCGATCCGTCCTTGGGGCTGGCGTTCGCGATGCAGGAGTCCACCTTCCGCCAGAACGTCACCTCCTCGGCTGGCGCCATCGGCACCATGCAGATCATGCCCACCTCCAGGGAGTGGGCATCCCAGCTGGTCGGCCGGCAGCTTGTTTCCGGCGGCTCTTATGGAAAACCGCAATTCTGCATCTGTCACTGCAAATCAGTGTCCGCAAACACCGTTTTACCAGTGTGCCGACGCTTTGCAGGTCACCGACGAGTGGGATCCTTTGGCGCTTTCTTCAGAAACCAGCCGCCCGTCCACGCGGATATGGCAGCCAACAGTGCCCGGCAAAACCCGAGACGCGGAGATCCTGTGCCACCCTGATTGGTCACCGTGATGCTCACGGGGGTAGCCCGGGCATCTCGTAGGACACGCCTTAAGTCCCGCCGGCATTCATCAGCGGGAGCTCTCCCGTGTAAGTTCGCGTCCCGTCAGGGGCGCTTCAGGACCCCGTGGCGTTCATCGAATTGCCGGGTGCGCGGAACTCCACGACGGTTTTGGACGTTGGCTTTTCGGCGCCACTACCGCCGGCGACAACCTGACTGCCGCGCCGCCGGTAGCGGTACAGCCCCTTCGAGGGTGTCGAATCTAGACTGTGACGCGGTCAATCAGCGGGTGGACGTGGCCGTGGCTGTCCCGCCAGTCGCTCACCCGCGGTACCCCGGTCACGGACTGGTCGTGGATCAGGTGCTTCGACGAAGGCACCGCGGCGCCGGTGATGATGCCTTTGTCATCGATCAGGACGTCACCATGGACCGTGGTCTTGTCGTGGGTGAGGATGAGCCGGTCTACCGCATCGGTACCAGTACTGGTCGATGGCGGCAAGCTTCCCTGGAACGCATCCCCGGTTCGTCCACGTCGGGGTAGAGCAGTGGAAGGTGTCCCACCCCTCATCGGCCATTCTCCAGGATGGATTCCACCGAGTTCGGAACCGGCTCGAGATCCGCGTACAGATCTTGGTGGTTCATGGCGGCTTTCAGTACCGCCGGGTCGCCGCCCGTGCCGACGAAGTCATCCCAGCCGCTCCTCTTGTCGTCATCGACGTTCGGGAACGACGGTCCAGTCGCAGCAGGATTTCGTTGAGGCGAACACCCCACTGCAGCCAGTTTCCGTCCATGTCGATGAGGGCGATGGGCTTATCGAAACTTTCTCTCATATGTCTCATGTGTGGGGGACATGCGTAGACGCTCCCCGGGCGGCCTAGACTGACCCCGTGGGGGTCCTTCTGCTTGCTCTGATGGGGAGGCGGCGTCCCTTTGAACATCCACCGAGCGCAGGAGAACCATTGAACACCCAACACCCCGGCAGCCAGCAGACAAATCCCTACCCGGCCGGCCAGTATTACCCGCCTGCCGGCTGGCAGCCCAAACTGCCTGCGTCGGGACTGCGCATCGCCACAGGCGTGGTGGCCCTGGTGATGTCTGTCTTCGGGATTTTCACCGCATGCATGTTCCTCTTCACGAGGCACAGCGGCGCCAGCTCACCCTTCAACGGGTGGATGAACTTCTTCCTCATCGTCGGATCCATCGGATGTCTCGTCACCGGAATTGTCATCCTGGCCAAGCAGCGAAAGCGCGGCGGGGCGACCCCGTGGCTGGTGGCATCCTTTGGCGCACTGGGCGCGATTGCCTGTCTTGGCTTTATGGCTGGTGGCAACTCGGGCTTACCTGGCGCCTTCGACATCATCTTGCCGGTTGCACTGGCCACCGTGATCCTGGCTCTTCTCGTGACCGTGTTGGTGAAACCCAAGCGCTGACCCGTTCCATGCAAAAGGCCGCCCTAGCGATCTGGAGCGGCCTTTCGTGGTTTCAGGCGACGGCGCTGGTCTGCTGCACGGTGGCGGAGTTGTCGACGGCGACGCCGTGGAACGCTGCGGTGTTAGCGAGCAGCTCCCAACGCTCCCGGTTTTCTTCCTGGCCGTTTTCGAGCAGGTCATCTTCGTCCGAGTAGGCGGATTCGTCGATGAGCAGCTCGTAGTTGTGCTCGGGGTTCAGGACGTGGCCACGGTCAGCCCAAATGCTTCATTTCCTCGTGGACGGCGAAGCGGATGAGCTGCACGTGCCGCTCCCGCTGGTCCCGGGGCAGGTGGGGAGTGCCTCCTCCAGGGTGCGGACGGCGTCGGCCCATCCGGACACCGGACCGGTCCCGCACTGATCGGGCCATGACGGCGGCAAGCGACTCCCCCTGCTGCGACTGCCAGTCCTTCTGGTGTCTGCTCGGTGGCAGGGATGCTCAAACGTGGGTAACAACAGAAACGCTGTTACCCGTTACCGGCGTTACCACCACGCCGTCCAATTCAACCGTTGGCACTGGCTCAGGGCCGTTCAGCCTTCGGCCTAGCCGGTCACAAACGCCTTGCCGGACTCGTATCCAGGCTGGAGTTGAAGTCGTGGTACTTCGGGTCGGCCCCGCTCTCGCTCCAGCCGCTGAGCTTGTAGCTGCCGTCCGGGTAGCACATGTACGGGGTGCGGATGTCGTTGTTCCAGGCGTCCTGCTCGGCCTGGGTGTAGATCACCGAGATGTACGACCAGCAGTCCTTACCTTCTTCTTCCGTCATTTCAACGTTGCCTTCATGAACCCTGGGTGCCCAGTTGGCCGGGACCCCGTTCGCGGCGAGGTAGCCGTCAAGCCGGCTCGCGATGTAGCGCATGTGCTTGGCGGTGGGGCTGCCGGCCAGCTCCGCGTCAGGGATGGGCTCGCCGCCGGCGAAGCCCTGCGGGACCGAGGCCTGGCCGGGACCGCCGGGAGCCGCGGGCAGCGGTGTCATCTCGATGTCGGGCGTGGAGGCCTCAGCGGTCGGCGTCGGGGTGGGTGTCGCCGCCGTGGCGGCTTCACATACGACAGACTACCCGCTGCCGAGCAACAGGCCCTACCCAACGAACGACATGTCGTAGCTGCGCTCGACTGGGCTGAACCGGATGCGGCGGCCGGCATCGCCGGCTGATCCGGCACCCCTGCGCCGTAAGCGCAGATGTGGACCCTTTTCGTCACGTCTGGACTGGTTTTGGGAAATCGACGTGCCGAGGCCTCGATACGGGAAGGCACTTGAAAGTGCGGAGAGCCGGTCTAGCAGCCAGTCACCTCGCACGGCGAATTCGGTGTGGGCCTGTTCGGTGGCTTCGGAGTGCGCCTGCCGCTTGGCGTGTTCGGCCAGTGCACGGTAAAAGCTGGCCGGGCTACGTTTTTTTGCCCTTGCCTGCGGGCATGGTCAGGTCCGTCGGATGTCCTCGACGGATTCGCCGTTCGCGCGGCGGCGCAGCACCGTGTGCATCATGTCGTTGATGATCACGGGTGGCCGGGCGGGTAATTACAGACGTCGCCTACCCGGCACGTACGCCGGCCACAATCTTGCGGCATTGTTCAACAGCTTCGTCAGGCCGTAGGTGCCGGATTTCAAGAGCCAGAGGGCAAAGCCCGGAAGCAATCCACAATAACTCCGAACCAGAAGGTCTGTTGGGATTGGAGTTCTTCTTTATGGAGGTCCGTAATTGATCCGGCGGGCTTGATACTCCCCCGCCCCATCTTCTCCCAAGTCAGGGCACCTTCGATCAGCGGATCGGGCCGAATAACGTCGAAACGGGTTTCGGATCCCAGTTTGACAGTGCCATCTCGTGTATATGACGCAAGAGATCGCTGGGGAGCGAGAGGATAAAGGTCCTTATCTGCAAACTCGAAAGCCGGAGGTTCTTCGCATGACCCGATGCATGATGTGGGTTGGAAGGAATCGGTTTGACCGTATCCTGGCGAACCAATCTCCGGCAATGCGAATGAAGTACGTTTCCCGCCCTCGGCCGACCACCCGGATGATGACTGTGCGATCACGAAGATGAAGCCCCCATCTATGTTTCCCGGAGCATCGGGATCTGTCGAAACAGTGACAATCTGCGCATCCGTGAACATCCCCAAGCGGTCCAGGGGAGCCGCACTTAGTAACTCGGCTCTCCCTCGAGTATCAGCACACGAAGCCTGCTCTTTCGCGGCGAACGCTATCTGAATGGTGCATTCGCCTAGAGAATGGCCCACTCCCTGGGGATTTGATCTGAACGATTCGCCGTGAAACACGAGATAGACGGTCGTCTTGGCCGGGGTGCCTTCTACTGGCCATATCCTAATTAGAACGCGATTGCCGTCGGCATCCTCTTTGAACTCAAAATCGATTGTGCCGAAGGGCACTTCCGGCTGATCCGACAGTACAAAGACGGCTTCACCACGGTCCGCGGATGCTGGAGGCGCCGTCAAGCGGTCGTATACGGTTGATGCGATGATGGCGAGAGTCGCCAATGCGCCTAAAATGAGTAATCTGGCTAGGATGGCGACCGCGGGGGCGATGCGCTGCCTTGCTTCGAGGTCTGCCCCTTCCATTACTCGAGCAGACCTTGTAGGTGTTCCGGTTGTAACTGGGCTGGTTGGGGCTGGAATCTTCCTTACCGTCGCCGTAACCGGACTGGCGCTTATCAGGGCCAAACACCCCAACATCGAAAACGACCAAATCAGCATCAAGCTTTGGGAAGCATGGACCTCCACGATGACCATCAACGTCTGCACCTTCTGGTTCGTCCTCGTCCTCTCCTCCTGAAGGGGGGAGGAGCAAACCGGAGCTTCAGGGCACGCCGGTGCCGCTTAACCTGATCTTGTGTGGGCTATCGCTCGCGTTTGTAACGATCTCGGCTTCGGCCAGAAATGGGCCAACGCTTTGGGGGGCGAAGGTGATACCGATAGCGCATGAGGTGCCGGGGTATAGGACAGCTCCACTGCAGGTGTTTGACCCGGTGGTGAAAGCGTCGGCATTCGCGCCGGTGACGGCGACCTTGTTTACGATCAGCGGTCCGGTTCCGGCATTGGTCAGCTGCACGGTCTGCGGCGTGCCGGTCGTGCCGGCCGCCTGTTCACCGAAGTTCCGTGTTGCGCTGTTGAGGGCGGCGCGCGGTTCAACGCCTACGCCGTCCAACTGCATCCGGTAGACCTTACCGGAGCTGTCCGTGACACTGATTGCGCCGCTGCGGCCACCGGCCAGGATCGGGGTGAAGATTACGCGGATCAGACAGGACCCGCCTGGGCGCAACAGGTCGCCGCAGTGGTTATCCTGGCGGAAGTCCCCAGTTGCCCCGATAGACGCGATGGCAAGCGGGGCATTGCCGATATTTTTGAGCCAGATGTCCTGCCGCTGACTAAACGACCCGACAGGCTGAGACGGAAAGGTTACTGCGTCCGGGTCGAACGTCGCGGCCGCACCCACACCCGTTCCGGCCAGCCCGACTGTTACGGGAGGTGCGGGTGCGGCGGTGATGACAATTTCAGCCTCACGCCCTCCGATCACCGTGGGCCGGAAGATGACCTCCAGGGCGCATGCTGCACCGGGTGACAGGGTGGTCCCCATACAGTGACCGGCGACGGAGAAGTCGGCGGCGGCAGTCCCGGTCAGGCCCACACCGGTGATGGTCAGCGGGTCCGTGCCTTGGTTGGTCACCACGAGGCCCTGACGTTCACTGCTGTCCAGCAGGGGCTCGGGACCGAATTGCTGGGCGGACGGGTTGGCAACAAGGATGGGTGCTACCGCGCCGGTCCCGGTCAAGGAAACGGTGCGAGGGCTGCCGCCCGCGTCGTCGATGATTTCCAGGTCTGCGCCGCGGTTCCCGGTTGCGGAGGGTGTGAACTGCACGTCGATGACGCACGTTCCCTCGGGTGACACGGCGCCTCCCGTGCAGCTGTCAGCAATAACCTGGTAGTCACCCGCATTGGGGCCGAAGAGACTGACGGCGGCCACGTGCAGCTCTGCCGCGCCGTTGTTGAGTATGTGGACTTTCCTGGAGATTCCATGGGTTCCGACCACCTGCGGCCCGAAGGCGACTGCGGGTGGCGAGAGGGAAGCGATGGGCGCCGCCTTGCCGGTCCCCTCAAGGGGTACGGACACGGACGGTCCGGGTGCGTTGCTGTCGATGAGGAGGACGCCGGTGAGTGGACCGTCGGTGCCGGGCCGGAATACCACCCCGACATCCAGGCTGCCCGCGGGTAAGATTTCCTTCTGGTCTATGGGCTGCTCCAGCGCCCAATCGGAGCTGGTGACGATGCTGGAGATATGCAGCGGGCTGGATCCGGTATTCCGGACGGTCAACGTTTGGGGCGGGCTGGAGGTGCGGATCAACTGCTGCACGAAGATGAAGGCCGAAGGTGAGGCTACAAGCCGCGGTCCCGTGCCTTCGGCATGCGCGACGATGCTCAGTTGTCGGGTGAATCTGGACGGACCCGGAAGGCTCCTTGCGACCAAAGTGAGGACCGTCTGGGCCGGTCCGACGCCAATGGGGGAGAAGAAAAACGGAAAGGTGCGGGACTGCCCTGCTCGGACGAGGCGTTCGGATACGACTTGGGGGGCCTGGAAGCCGCTGTTCCGGCCGGCGTCGTCGACGACCAGGTCGTCGACGGAGGCATCAAGGGGTCCACGATTGCGGAGCATAACCTCGCGGACGGCGGAGGTGCCAACCTCCACGATCCCGAATTCGACACTGACACCGTTGGTTCCGGAGGGGAAAAGTTCCATTTCGAGTCCCGGGACGTCCGCCTCAAGATCGATGAAGAAATGGGGGAGGTCGTCGGCGTTGGTGTGGATGAAGATCCTGCCGACGTGGCGCCCTGGCGTGGTCGGGGTAAATTTCACGTCCACTTTTACAAATTCTCCCGATTGAGCGCCGGAACCCATGATCGTGGCCTGCACGTTCCGGGGACGGCCGAGGAAGCCCAGCAAAGGCGCCGGCGGGATGTCCTCCGACAGGAAGTCCCCAGAAAACGCAATATCGTTGAGACGCAAAGGGCCGGTTCCGACGTTCCTGACGGCGATCAGCCCTCGGAGAGAGGCTCCAACATCCACTGTTCCCAGGTCCAGGACGGGATACGGGGATGGGTCAGGCTCATTGATGATTGTTAGCGGCCTGCCCACGTACACCTCGGCCAACGGATAGGTAGGGGAGAGGCGCACGAAACGGCCAACGGATGGCGTCCCGACGTTGTCGAAGAGGAAGAGGAGATAATAGCCGGGCGGCGCAACCGCTCCATTGGGCGGCATCCTGACCGCGATGGATGCCGCATCCGTCCAAACGATCTCCAGGACTATGAGCCGCTGATCCAGGTTCATTGCGTGGGTGGCCGAGCCGGCGCGCACCAGATGCGCCTTCCTGATGGTGTTCGGCACAGGGGTGGGGACCGGGAACAGCTGGCCGTGACCGGCTCCGAGATGGGTTGGTCCGATCGCGGGCCTCGGCGCGGGCACAATGGCGCCGGTGGGGTCCGTCGTGAACAGATAAGGCGGCGAGAACACCTCGATCCGGAGCTCGCGGGCGTCGCCCTTGGTCGGGTCGTCCTTGCGCACACCCGCGTGGTTGCGGTCGCTGTCATGATTGGACCCGGCGATCCATACCCGCCCGTCGGCCAGGAGCAACGCCACGGAGTGGTAGACACGGGCGATGTTGTGGGGAGACGTTGCGAGCGGCTCCCACGTGTCGGTGTCCGGCACAAAACGCTCAGCGTGGTGGACCGCGCTGGTGTCCGCTCCGCCACCCAAAACGGGCAGCCGCTCGGATGTTGCTCCTCCAACCACCAAAACGGACTTGTCCGGCAGCAGGACCGCGTTGCCGTAGGCCCGTATCGGGTTGGGATTTCGGGACCCCGCCGGCCGCCAGCCGAGGTGGGCGTTGTGCGGCTCGAAGAAGAGCGGTTGATGCTGACCGCAGATCAGTATCCGGGCGCCGTAGAAAGGAGGGGTCAACGCCAGCAGGACCGAGGCAAAGGCCGACCGGGCATAGATGTTGGCAGGGTTGGTTGCGGCGTCGCCAAACGGGGGAGGCGGACCCAGATCGGTGACCGTGCGGCCAGGGAGGTCGATCGTCCTCGTTCGGCGCACATTGGCTACCCGGAGTGCGGTGGAGGAGAAGATTCGCCCGTCCGGCAGTTGGTGCAGGCGGGGATAATACACCATGGGTCTGACTTCGCGCGACAGGAATTTAATAGATCCACCGGTATCCTCCAACGGGGGAATCGTGGCGAACTGCGCCGTCCAGGTTCCTGTGCCTGGATCGAATGTTTCGACGAAGGTGTTCTCGTGCAGACCGGAGGTAGTGTTCGCGTGACCGCTCAGAACCATGACGCGCCCGTCGGCCACGGTCAGGCAGCTGGGATACCAGCGTCCTTGGGCCATGGGTGGTGCGGGGTGCCACCGTTCGCCCCGCCAGTCAAAGATGACTGCCGATCTGCTTCCGGTGAAGTGGTCGACGCGCGCGTGTTCCGGTAGCGCCTTGTCTTCGTAATACTCGGTGCCTCCCGCGACGAACACGTCCCCGTCTGGAAGTATGCAGTGACCGCAGCAGAAGAGGTCTTCCGGGGCCGGGCCTCCGGCGATCCGGACAATGTTGTCAGCAGGATCCCACAGGCGGGTGGCGTTGAACCGACCGGTCGGGTCCAGCGGTGCTTCGTCGTGCTCAGAGCCGCTGAAGAACAAAACCTTCCCGCTCGGCAACAGCGCCGCGTGCACGGCCAATATCTCCGAATTCTGGGCGGCAATAGCCCAACTCCCCGAACCGGCAGGCATCAGAGGCCTCCCTCTGACCCGGTCATCCGGGCCGGCCGAGAGCAACGGCCGCGATCGCGCAAGGCTGCGAGCGGAAGAACTCGAAGCGTGAAGAGCTCATGGATAACTTGGATCGCCACGATGTACTCCTTCCCCGAGGACGAGCCTCGCCAAACCTCCCGGCACCCCAAATCGCAGTCCCTGCCGACCCCCGAGCAACGGCAAACTTGGACGCTGCAACCGCGTCCTCCTCGCGGCGTGGTCCTCCGCTAAGCCCTACGCCTCAGTGACAAACCGCCGGCCCTGTCACCAGGACTTCACCGGCAGCTAGAATCCCGCAGCCCCCCGCAATGCTAAGGAACCTCACCCATCAGCCGCGTCACCAACCGACCGGCTTAGCACAGCTAGGGGCCCAAAACATGCCTCCCTTTAGCATCCATGTTCCTAAAGTATCTGGCGGGCGTTACTCGCCCGTTACGACCGGACAGGACTCGTTGGCTAAAGTCTCCCAGTGGACTCGGAAAGCAAAGCGTTGCAGGCGTAGCCCACAGTGGCCACCTACCATCGGCAAAAAGGCTCGGAACTAGTAGATTTGTCCCGCATGCCGTTGGACCAAATTGTGCCGCGGACATGAAGGGCTTTTCGCGCAGAAATCTTTACTACATGCGTGCTCTTGCGGAGGCATGGATGGCCCGAATGAATTTGTGCAAACAGTGTCTGCACAAATCATTTGGAGCCACGACGTCGCCCTTCTTGACCAATGGCGGGACCAAGAACTGCGTGAATGGTATGCCTCCCGATCAGCGCGCCATGGCTGGTCTCTTTCGGTCCTAGATGTATTAACCGCGGACGTTAGGAACACCGGCGTGGTTAGGTGACAAAAAGAAGACCTCCGAGTGGAGTTGGGCTTGTCGAGAGTCCAGTTCACAAGGAGGTCTTCAATGTGCACGAAGGCGTTGGAGCGGAATTGGGATCCACGGTCGCTGTGCACCACGGTTCCTGCCGGCTACCGAAGCGCTACCGCGTTATGGAGGGCCAAGACGGCCAGGGACGCTTTCATCCGGGAATCGATGGAGTAGCCCGCGATCCGGTTGGAATAGACGTCTTTGATGGCGGACTGGTAGAGCTTGCCCTCGTCAGTCCGGTGCTCGGTGATGTCCGTGAGCCACAGCTGATCAGGCGCCGTCGCGGTGAAGTCCCGCCGGACGTGGTCGTCATGCACCGGCGGGCCGGCTTTACGGGTCAGACCGCGTTTCTTGGCGAACACGGACCAGATCCGCTGGCTGCAGCACAGCCGCGCCACCCGTTCTCTTGCGCTGAAACCGTGGTCTTCGAGTTCGTCGGCGATGAACCGGTACCCGAACGCCGGATCGTCCTGGTGGAACGTCGAGACTACAGTGTCTGCTACCCCTTCGTCATCGAGAACGTAGAAGGTTTGCTGGCCACTGATTCAGTCAGAGGGTCGTACGATGGGGGGCCAATCCTGTGGCTCAACATTTGCCGGCTTTGGAGTTGGCTTATCCCTCCCTGGATCCCAGTCGAAAGCAGGAGGTGGATTCCAGACCTTCGGACGCTCAAAGCTAACCTTGCCAACGCCAAAGTTCACTTCTTTGAACGAGGTGTGCTTGCCGCTGAAGGTTGCGCCGTCAAACGATGTATTGTCGCCGCTGAAGGTTGCGCCGTCGAACGATGTATTGTCGCCGCTGAACGTCGCCCTGTCGAACCCGGTCGAGCCGCTTAAGGCCGCACTCGTGAACCAGGTGTTGTCGCTGCTGAAGGTCGCCCCGTAGAACCACGTCGGCCCGCTGAAGGTCGCCCCGTTGAACGACGTAATCTCGCCGCTGAAGATCGCGCGTTGGAACGAGGTTTTCTTGCCGCTGAAGGTCGCACCTTGAAAGGTGACGTAGCCATTGAAGATCGCCTCGAAGAAATAAGCCTCTTCAAAATGAGAGCCCGTGAAGTCAAAAATGTTTGAGGACCAGGAGCGTACCGACTTTTCCTGTAGGTGGCCGGTAATGACACGCACGATGGTTTGGC
This sequence comes from Pseudarthrobacter sulfonivorans, assembly GCF_014712225.1. Taxonomy (GTDB): domain Bacteria; phylum Actinomycetota; class Actinomycetes; order Actinomycetales; family Micrococcaceae; genus Arthrobacter; species Arthrobacter sulfonivorans. The sequence continues at coordinate 46,091 of NZ_JACXBW010000005.1, read as the reverse complement.
GTACTTCCTTGTCGTTCTGGCGGTACTGGAACCGAAGTTCTTCCTCGGGGCCTCCCTTCCGAAACAAAGGCTTTTTGATCGTGCGGCCTGACTGATGGTTGTTGCCAAGTTCCGGCGAATAGGGCAACCGGAGATAACCACACAGGACATCAATGCACTGTTGCCGCTTTAGCTTCGATGCCTGATCTGCGACACCGGCCATGGCGTACACCCCAGCCATCCTCACGGCGACGTCGGCATCACCGAGCTGCTTGGCGGCGGCACCGAAGCCTTCAACGAATCTGCCTTGTTCAAGGTCCCGTTGCCGTCTGTATGCCACAACAAGGGCAACCACTCCGCCAACGCCAGCAGCGATAGTCAGCGCTAACCTCGTTAGATCCGCTGGGGGCGTTGTCTCCGTGCCCACGTTCAGCCGGGGCGCGAGTAGCCATGCAGCCGCGATGGCGATCACGACGGCACCCGCCAGGGAGAAGACAATGGCAAAGAAAAGGTTCACGTGCCGGACCCTTAGCGTCTTTGACCCATCACGTAGGTCCGTGAGAAGTCGCTTCCAAATCCGCTGGTCCTTGCTCAACCGATTCCGCATATCTCAATGCTGGCACGTTCAAGTCCGTATATAGCTCAAGGGCAGCGTACTAACGAGCAAAACCTTCGCTAGCCACTGGCAGGACGGAACATTCTGGCGCATGCTCGAACGCATCAGGTCAAAGCCCTCGGGCCTTAGCTACTGCATCAACGAAGGAAGCCACAGAGACCACCGGGACCACTCGCCGGTGAGCTCCCAAAATCAGGCACCTATCCGGGGCGTTGAATTCTTAAGAACCATTCTTGACGAGCATTTGTTAGAGGAGCAGAGATCGCATGAGGCTCTCCGGATTGGCGGTTTGGCTGCAGACACTGGCTACGGAAGAGAATCTTGAATGATGCGAAGCATGAAAGTAACGCGCCCGTAACGGGCGACGAATTACTCTCTCCTCATATTCAAATGTGCAAACATATCCCGGTAGCTATGAATTGAGGTAGCAGCCCCGGTTTGAGGTAACGGCTAGGACACGTTGCACGGTTGACAGCGAAAAACCAGTTGTTGGCAGATCTTGGACCTAACACGCTGTGGGTCCTCAGAGGAAGTAGCGATGAACGACCAGGGTAGTGGGACTCCGGCTGTAGAAAACCGCGTGGTCATGATCGACCGGTCAGAGAAGCGCCGGCGGATCTGGGTACAGCATGTCGATGTAGACACGGCCCGCATTGAGAGCCGTGTAAGAGCCATACGTAAGCGTGAACCACTGACTCCCTACCAAGATTCCGTCGCCGACGCCGTGTGCGATTTTTCTCAGCGAGCTCGGCTCGCGGCTAACAAAAAGGATCCTGCACCGCGCGCGGTCGCCAACTGGTGGCGAGGCACCCTTGTTGAGGCGGCGTATCGAAACCTCCACGCAGCCCGAACCCAGTTGATCGACTTATATAGCCCAGCGGAGCTCCGCGCAGAGATACCGATGGTAGTTGCCCGTGCTAATGCCACCCTTCATCGGGACGACCCCAGACGCATCACCCTGGCTGAACTTCAGCAGGAAAGTCTGGAAAATCTGCGGCCTCGCATGCGCCGACTGGTCGGTGACAGCTACGAGAAACTCGACCTAGAGCACGCCCAGCTCCGAAGCTTCCGGAACATCGTCCTAACATCAGCCGGCTTCCTTTTTCTGCTCCTGTCCCTCGCTGTGGTGTTCGTCTACAACAACCCAACGTTCATTCCCTTCTGTTTTCCTGGAGACCTGACACCGGACGCACCAACGGCGCCCCAGACAACGCACTGTCCCACAGCTTCAGGGCCGCAGGCAGCGCCAACGGGAAACGACATCTTAGTCGTGGCACTCCTAGGGGCGTTGGGCGGTACCACAGCCGCTACGCTCTCCATCCGGAACCTGAAAGGGACGTCGACACCATACGACGTGCCGGTCGCACTTGCCTTTCTCAAGGTTCCGCTCGGAGTGCTGGCTGCCATCTTGGGCCTCGTCGCAGTTCAGGGCAACTTTGTACCAGGTCTTTCTCGCCTGGATTCCCAAGGCCAAATTCTTGCCTATGCCCTGATCTTCGGTTTTGCACAACAGGCACTTTCGCGCCTGCTAGACAAACGGGCACAGGATCTTCTCGAAGGGCTCCCCGGGGGGACAAATGTCGAACCACACCCGCCCGGCGAGGGCAGACTTGAGCCTTTATACCCGAGCCCTGCAACCAGATCGAGCACCGAGAATGCAACGGTTCGTGGGGAGGGCGCGCCGTGAACTTCGACTCCGACACCTGCAAGGGACGCAGCTGATCGAAAGATCTTTAGCCTCCTTAGGCGTCGCGCGCCATCGCCAGCCGCTACGACAAAAGCCGACGACGAAGTCGAAGTAATCGAGGCGTTGGGAGGCGACCTACCGCGACGCTGTGCTGCTCAAGATGGCCTACTCCAAGGGGCTCCGGTTCAATGAGCTGCGGCACCTGCAGACTGTCGACTTCGCAGCCAACCCGCACGCGCGTAAGTTCAGCGTCTGCAAGTCCCGCAAAGGCTTCCCGCCCAAGCCCCGCAGCGTCCTGACGGTCTTCGACTGGACTGCCGGCGTCCTGATATCTCTGCAGCACGAAGAAGCTAGTCCACGCGTGTGCCGCACGCGGCGCCGTCAACATAGTGGCCGGGGGTCCCTTGCGGACGACATTGCCTGTTAAATACTGTCGCTAACACGCACTGTCCCTGAGCAACACTGTAACGAGTTTGTAACGGCCAAACAGATACTGTCTGTTTACCTCTCGACATTCCGGCTCGCATCGATTCTGATGAGTTGCTTCCTGATGGGAGATGGAAGAAAGGACAAAGTGGACCTGTGCACAGTCCGAGTACGGCCTCGGGAAGGTCGGGAATGATCGGTTGGAAGGAACTTCGATTCATCGGGGGCGTTTTGGCAGCGGTATTCGTGGGTGCCATAGTCGTCCTAGTTGTTATTTGGATTCGTAACCCTCCAGATACAAGTCTCGAGTTTGAGATGGCCAAGGCCTGTCTGCAATTGATCGTCGTTGGCTTCATCGGCGGATTGCTCACCGCGGCCGTCCAGCACTTTCAGCAGGGTCGAAATATCCGACTCGATGAGCGCAGGCGCGAGGACGAATTTCTGCGCTCCATGCTTGGACGGACGGTCTCCGCCTACAATGCGGTGAAACGGATCCGGCGCTTTCTAGATGCGGAGACCCGGAACGAGAGTGGTGTTCGGAGTATCTCCAGAGCGACCTATGATCAATATCTGACAGAGCTGAACGCTCAGCAACTTGAGTTCGAAAGCTTGAAGCGTATCGCGCCTCTGGCTGACCAGCGAATAAGCAGAAACCGGCCGACTGTCGCTGGTCCGGCTGAATATATCCGGGATGATTCCCTCACGTCAATGTTTTCGAGGGTAGAAAGCTTCCTGAATCAGGTTGTAGGGGAATACCAACATAGGAGGTACCTGGTGCCCGCGAGCGGTGAGATTTCACTCAATGACTTTGTGGCGCTCGACTCATTTTTCAGAAAAGCCACGTTCACGGCTGGTACATCCGACAACATCAACGTAATTGTTAGGGTGATGCAAACAGCATTGCTCACACCCTGATTCCTTGCAGTGCCGCAGCCCTGCCTTGCCATCCCGGAGATGCCCGGCACTGACGGTGGTCACGGCGTGACGGCGTTCCGGCTGCCCGCGCGGCAGGACCCGTTGGATGGGGCCGCTGGGCACGCCCACGTACGCCTCGTGGACCAACCCGATCGAGGCGCACTTCGGGCGCTGCGCCGGTTCACTCTGGCCAACTCCGTCCACCCCAACAACAGATCGCTCCCGCAGCGGGATGAAGCTATCCGCTGCTGCTTCATCTATCCTTTAGCTGCGGGAAGGCATGAACGGGTTAGGCGAATTTCCGTCAGAGCAACCCGCTAGCATTTGCACTATGGATCGACGCAGGGGAAGTGACTCAAGGTGCTGCACGGCGGTGCCTTACGCGAGAGCGTGGCATCCAGAACCAGGGGACTCGAAGTCCCTGATAGGGCTGCAACTGAACCCCACCATGGGTCCATGGTTCCGCTCATGATCAGACCGCTTTTCACGTCCGAGTCTGCCAGTAGTGGGAGTGCCTGAATAGCGATGGATTTCTTGGCCTGGCACGCAGTGAGGTGCGTAGCTGGGGGCCCCGGCCGTCGCCGGGGGCGTCCTACGTTGTCCAGGGTTACGGCGCCACCAGCCGGCAGACATCAGTCACCCTGCCGTTGCCGGAAAACAACGTATTTTCCGACCCGTCAGGGTTGAGGGTCCAGCTGACGGTGCCGGCTGTGAGGAATAGTCCCGCAGGATGTCCGTTGGCCTCAGGACCCAGACTGACATTCCTTCCCGTCGCGGTGACGGCTTGGCTGCCGCCAGGTAAGTTCTGAACGTGGGTCGCCCCCTGTGCCGTCAGTGCCAGAAATTCCCGGGCGACCCCACCCGGTCATATCGAAGTCGTGCCCAAGTGCGAGTCATCCAGAATCCGTACACTGACAACGTTGAATGCGAAAACTGACATCTGCAATGAGAACGGACGCCCCCTTTGAGGTCACTCCCCCGCCTGTTTTGGAACGCCGATAACGGACGTTTCGTCCGGTTGAAGCGTGGTCTGGTGCTGCCTGGATCCGGTCATCGGCCGAGCGTATTGTCGCGAGGGCATGGAATCAGCACAACTAAGTAGGGTGGCGCCTTCCGGACGTGGGGTCTTGTGGCTGCCTGCAGCACGCTTCCGACGTGGCTGAAATGGTCTTGGCGCGAGGCCGGATGGCCGCAGCCGGTCATGCGGGTGTAGGCCGAAAAGCTCATTAGATGGGTGAGGAGGTGTAGCCACATGAAGGCTTTCACAGTTAGATGGTTCTGCCGGTCACTTGGTGCTCGGTCCCTCGCGGGAGGAATCAGTCAGAACGTGGGTCGGCGCGAACCCGGCCGGTGTCACACTTTTGCCAGCGCAAAAGACCAAACCGCGCCCTCTCAGTGGGGGAGCGCGGTTGGTGTTGCGGGCTGCGCAGAACGGCCAATTTTGGGGTGTGCACATTGTGCACACTTCGGGCGGCGGATTGGCTCGTACTGGGGGCGGATCGGGCCGGATTGTTTTCCGGGAGTTCCCAGTGTTTGCAAGGGCTGGAGTCCGGTTCGAGTCCCACCTCGGGCACGCATAACCCCTCGTCAGAGGGGTTCTTGCTTTAACGTGTTGACATGGCTTGTGGTGGCGTCCCTCTGACGCTAGATGCGCGGGCTGTGGCCTGGCTGCCGCGGGGCCTGTTCAGGTGTGTGGGGTGGCGGGTTCAGGGTCCTGGCTGGTGGGCCCTCCGCCTGCTGTGGTGGGGTTTAGATGGCTCCTCGTTCCGGTTTGGTCGAGTTGGCCGGGGGTGGCCGACACTTATTCATGGTCCGGGGCTTCGGGCACAACATGACGTCGCCGAATTTGGTTAGAGATTCTTCGTGGAAGGCTCCTTTTACACGTCAAGGGAGTCGTGAGTGCCCTGGTTTGTCCTGCCAAAGGGGGTGTTGACATTGGCAACACTTACGTCTGCTTTATCGGTGGGCGTGGAGGGAATTCCGGATCACGAGCGGATTGTAGCGACTTTGACGGCGCAGGGGAGCAGCCTGCGACAACGAAGTTCAGAATGACAACTAGCAACCGGTTTTGGCTTCTGGTCGGTTCAAAATCGTGGGTGAGCGCGGCCTCCATTATTAAACGGGAGGGGACCTGACCCCTGCCCGGAGGTTGCTCGTGGTGCAGCCGCACGGAAACCAGACCCACTTCACCGTGCAGTCTCGCTGCCCTTAGGCACAGCCAGAGGTGTGAAGCGCTTTTGTGCTGGCAGCGTGGGCGTTGGCGGGGTCATGGGCCGGTGCGACTAGGGGTGGATAGCTCGGCCATAGGGGAGGGCCTGAAGCGTGATTGCCCACGAGTAAATGAATGGGCTATGGGCAATGGGGTTGGGTGGATTCGAGGCACAAAATAGGCCGTCGATGGCGCGTCGACGGCCTTTCGGGTTGCGCAGACATAGAGGGCTTCAGGCAGGGTCCCGTTGGTCTCGCCAGGAGCCCATTGCAGTCGTGTAGGCCAGCGCGCAGGTACGTCCTAGGCTTTGCTGTGGCAGTAGCAGCGGCCGTCGCAACCGGTGCGGCCTGGAAAGATTGGGACGTGCTCTGGGGAGTCGCCGTGGCGGCCATCATGTTCGCAGCGCTCCTGTTCCTCCCCTTCAGCAGGCCACTGCGCCAGTCGCTATTTTCCTTCCGCCGGCGCCACTGACCCCCACACTTCCCTCCGTGCCCGCCCGCCAGTGCCCCTAATGTCGTGACGGCATGGCGAGGTCAACGAGGCGCTTTAGCGAGGCGGCCTTGAGGTCGAGCTCGACTTCCAGAAAGCCTCGGCATAGCCGCCCCGCCGCGTATTCCGAAGCGTGAACTGCTCCGTCTCCCCAATCCTGACGAGAAAGCGGTCCCGGCTGGTGCAGGCGAAGATGATTTGGTTCGCGCCTAGTTCCTTCCCCCCGAGGCCGCCCTCAATCTCCAGCACCAGCAAATCCCTGCCTCCAAGGTGGAAGCGGGCGTCCGCCCTTCCGATCTGCTTGCCGGCCTTCTTCGCGGCATCTTGATCTCGACCTCCACGAGGATGGCGAACACAACGGTGCCGTCGTCTTTCTTCGCCTGGCTGACGTGCACGTAGTCGATGAACTTTTTCCGTTCGCCGCGACCGTTGATCGACAGGTCCGTTGCCTTGCGCGGGGCCCCGAAATCGCAAGGCATCGAGACGGTGTTTCCTCGCGCATCGAGCCATACGGTCTGCGGCGACTTCAGCATCTCAATCTGCGCCAGGGCTATCTTCCGTATCATCTGGGTCGAGCTCGGTGGAGTTGCAGACCAACACTTCGAGCAGCTCGCCCACGACGTGACTGCGGATCCGGTGCAGTTTCTTCACACGGACCGCGCTTGGCGTACCCAACGCGCTCTAGCATGCTGACGAAGTAGTCCGCCAGCTGCCGGTGCGACGCCATCCCGAAGTCGGCAGGCCTGACGGCTGCCACCCCTGCGTACCAACGTTGGGCGTATTCGGCCTCCAGAAGGGCTCGTCGCTGGGCAATGAAGGGTGTGCGACTCGGCACGTCTATCGGAAAGGAGGCCGCGGTAGGCGCTGATCTGATGTCAAGCGGGACTCATAGATCTTGCATGCGCCAGAGTGCCGCAGGCGAGACGGACACCGCGGGCGCTACCGGCGACGTTGTGCCTCTTTGCAAAGTTCTGTCAGATCAGACTCGAAGTGCTTCCAGCAGGGGCCTGCCGGAACGCTATTTAGGCCCTATCCTGACGGTGTCCAAGAGGCTGTCATGTCGGGCAACCCAAACCCGACGTCAGACAGCTATGGTCACAAGAATGCAGTCGCGGACGTAGCCTGCTGGCACGACGGAACATTCTGGCCCATCCTCGAACCGGCCAAAGCCCTGGGGCTTTAGCGAGTGCATCAACAAAGAAAGCCGCAAAGACCACGCGCCATCCTTCAGGCCATCAACCGTCCCTTTTTGTGGCTTCATTGCCGAACGGGGGGGTACAGCAGCAGCCGAATAGACAGCAGCAGAAGGGAGGGGAGGAGCGGCCAGGGCATACTCCGAACGCTAGCGCTACCGCTCTGTCGCCATCGCCACACGCACTCCGGCGCAGTAACGCTTGGATAACGCGCGAGGCTGTCTACTTAGATCAAACAATTGTGCAGGCGCAAGCCCGGGGGACGGATTCTGTATGACTTTCCGGCAGTTCTGGGGTGTACTGGCCGCAACCGCTTCACTTGTGGCCTTGGTGCTGGTCAACGTCGACTGGTCCCCAGCTGCCGTGAGTGATCCCGCCCGCACCTTGTTTCTGAACGCACAGGGGGTTCTGCGCTGGAGCGAGAATCCCTACCGGACCCCGTTTTCGGTTGCCGAACTGCTCTTATTCCTCGCCGTGGGTCTGTCCTTCGTAGCAGCGGGCGTCGCTGCCTGGTATACAAGACCCAACCGGAATCCAGGTCTGCTGCTCGTGGTGTCGGGATGGATGTGGCTGGCGGCCGGCCTGCGGCTGTCGAGCCATCCTCTGGCCTTCACCCTCGGGGTGACACTGACTTTGATGTACCAGCCCCCGTTGCTGCAGCTGGCCCTGTGCTTTCCGGGGGGCGTACTGCGCAGCAAGTGGGAGAGACGGTTCGTGATTTTTTTCTTTGCCTCCTGGCTGTTCATTGCGATCGCCGGGTGGGCTTTCTTCGACCCGCGGCAACAGATTCCCGGGCACGTTTCAAGCTCGCAGAATCTGTTCCTGTTGTGGAACAGTCCGGAGATCACCAACCGGATGGGCAACACGGCGAGGGTATTCCAAATCTGTGTGGGCCTTGCGGTGGTGGCTGTCCTGGTCGCACGGTGGCGCTCCGGGACACCGGCCTATCGAGCCTCATTCCTGCCACTGTGGCTGGCCGTCATCCTGAAGACCGCTGCAACCATCTGGGTTTCTCTGGCGGTCGTGCAGCTATCGGGGACCCTCTCGCCGGCAGCGCTGTTGTGGCAGTATCCCGCGACTGCGGTGGTGCCCTTTGCGGTGTTGTTCGGACTATGGCGGTACCGCTTTGCCCGCGGCACCCTCGGCGAGGTCATGGTCGAAATCGGCGCGGCACCTGTCAGCGACAAGCTGATCCGCGTCCTGCGCCGCTCCGTTCACGACCCCACCCTGGCACTGTGGCGTTGGTCCGCCGAAGCGGAGCAGTTCATCGACGACGACGGGCAGCCACAGGACCTGCCCAATGACACGTCAGGCAGGGCTGCTATCGTCCTCGAACGCAGCGGCACGCCCTTCGGCGCTCTGGTCTTTGACGAGACGCTCAAGGACCAACCGGAACTCCTCGCCGCGCTGAGCAGCGCAACCGCCCTGACCCTCGAAAACCAGCATATGGAGCAGCAACTGCGTGAACAGCTGATCGAGGTCAGGCGCTCCCGGCAGCGCATTGTCACGGCCGGGGACGACCGCAGGCGGCAGTTGGAGAGGGACTTGCACGACGGCGCCCAGCAGCGGCTCGTGGCCGTCGCCATGGCACTGGCCAGGGCACGGCGGGCCCAGGATCCGAAAGACATACGCTTCCTCGTGGAGCAGGCGGGCCAGGACCTGAACGAGGCCGTGGCCGAGCTCCGGGAGTTGGCACATGGCGTATACCCGCCGTCCTTGCGCGAGCGCGGCCTCCTCGCTTCTGTGACCGCACTTGCTGAACGCACGGCCTTACCCATCCAAGTCAAGACCGACCTTCCCCTTCGGCCACCACCCACGGTGGAACTGGCCGCCTATTTCATCTGCGCCGAAGCCGTCACCAACGCCGTCAAGCACGCGGCGGCCACTTCCATGGCCATTTCCCTGACTGGCACCACGAAGGAACTCTGCATGACTATTACCGATGACGGGCGGGGCGGGGCGGAGTTTGGATCTGACGGCGGCATGCTCGGACTCACAGACCGCGCGGAAGCTTTGGGTGGCGTCCTGACCGTTACCAGCCCCCCTGGGCGGGGAACCACGATCACCGCGGTCCTACCCTTCGTCAATGACGCCGAGCGGTCCCTGCCGTGACCCTGCGTGTGGTGATCGCTGATGATTCGGCCCTGCTGCGGCGGGGACTGGCGGTGCTGCTGGCCTCCGAAGGCCTCGACGTCGTTGGGGAGGCCTCGGAGGCACAGGGCCTGCTCGACCTGGTAGCAAACCACCGACCTGACGTGGCGGTGGTCGACATTCGGATGCCGCCGTCGTACACCCTTGAGGGCATCCGGGCGGCCGAACAGATCCGCCGCGACTACCCGGAAACCGGGGTGTTGCTGCTTTCCCAGTACATCGAGACGGACAATGCCATGGCCCTTTTGAGCAACGGGGCCTGCAGCCTTGGATACTTGTTGAAGGAACGCGTGTCGGACGTGGACGACTTCCTGGACGCACTGCAGCGGGTTGCGACCGGAGGAACCGCCATCGACCCAGACCTAGTCACTCGGATGGTCTCCCGGCCCCGGACCGCAGACCGCTACAGTCAGGATTTATCCAGTCGGGAGAAGGATGTACTGGCGTTAATGTCCGAGGGCCGGACCAACAACGGAATAGCCTCGGCACTGTTTATGGGCGAGCGTACCGTCGAGGCGCATGTCCGCAGCATCTTCCGTAAATTCGGACTTCACCCTGAGCCAGAGGACCACAGGCGAGTGCTGGCCGTTCTTACTCACCTGCGTGCTGGACACGATCCCCGCCCCTGAGCAGGGATCGGTGCAAGGGGACCTCGTTGTCAGGATGCAGCGAGCGCCGCAACGCGCGATCGCAACTCCGAGCGCATCAACTGGCCCAACTGGAAGCTGGGCTCCTGGTCGAACGTGTCCTGCCAGAGACTGCGGAAACGGCGATACGAACGCTGGGCACCGTTGATGTTACCGGCAGCGAGTTCTGCCCGGACCAGCAGAATCATCGAGCTTTCGCGCAGAGGCTCGAGGTTAATTGCCGCCATCGCCGCCGTTTCCGCTATCTCTGCATCACCCGCGGCGAGCGCCCGCTCTGCTGCTCTGTCCAGGGCGATGACCCGCAGTTGCCGGAAACGCTCCTGTTCGTCAATGACCCAGTCCTCATACCATCCGGGCAGCAGTTCTCCGGTCCGCAACTCCTCGAGCGGAACAGGCTCCCCGTCTGCGTATGTCAGGGAGTGTTGCAGGATGTGGAAGTCAACGGCCACTGTGGGCTCCAGGGTTAGTGGGTCCTCCACGTCCCTCAGAAGGCCCGGGAGTTCGTGTGCCACATGCCACAGTGCCACCCGCATGCTTGCTGCCGCCTGGTGGTCATTGCTGTCTGGCCAGAGCAGCCCCGCAATGGCCGTTCGGGGTCGTGGCCCAAGGAGGGCCATAGCGGTGATCAGGCGACGTTGCCGGCTCCCAACCCGCACCGGTTTTCCGAGGCGCCGTAACTGCCAACAGCCCAAAAGATTCAACGTCCACGTAGTTTCAGTCATTGCCGGATCCCTTGTTCCTTCTGTGATGTAAGTGTCCTCCCAGTCTGCTGAGGGCCCCGGAACGGCGCTTCCGTGCTGTCACTTAATGTCAGCACCGCGGCCTTGGCCTTCAACGGCAACGTCATCTGTAGCGTCGGAGACAGCGAACAAGAACGGCGGAGGAGCCCTGGGTTCCTCCGCCGTTCCCATGGGGCAGCGGGGTGACCGCCGTGCCTCTAATTCATATTCAGGCACGGAACGCCGAGCTAGCTGGCGGAACCGTCGCTGAAGTTCAGCTGGGCGGCGGTGGACCCGCCGCCTCGGGCGTAAACGTACAAGGAGGCTGTAACCCGCAGGTGGACCTGGTCGGCTCCGAGCAGATCCGAATGATAGATGTTCCGCCAACAATCGGCTCGTCCCCCAGCCAGGGTCACGGGTCCAAGCGTCGGGAGCCGTAGTACCAGCCCGTAACGCGGTGGTAACGGTGGAGCCGCACAATTGAGTCGACTGTTCCTTATTGCTGCTGGCCATCTTGGGAAGACCCTTATGCCATCAAAATCAGAAGTTGGTCGCGATCACGTCGGTGCCCGCGGAATCATCGCGCTTGCGCTACTCATGCTCTTACTCATGCCTGTGCTCGTATACGCGCTGCTTCAGTTTTGGCCCCCAGCCATTACAAACACTCAAGGCGGGAGCGGAGAGCCAGCGAACAATATTAGGTTGTTCTTGTGGGCCTTCCCGATAGACCGAGAGGTATCCCTCTTCATGATTGTTCTGATAGCGGGTGCGATAGGGGGGGCAATTCATTCAATTAGATCCTTGTATTGGTACGTCGGAAACCGCTCTCTCCGCTACAGCTGGATCCTCATGTATTGCTCCCTGCCACTAACCGGCGCTGCGCTAGCTCTCATTGCATATTTGGTCGTGCGCGGAGGACTGACCACCTCGCTTAGCTCGTCTGAGGACGTCAATCCGTTCGGAATTACAGCAGCTGCCGCCCTTGTAGGGCTCTTTTCAAGAGAAACAGCCGAAAAGCTACGGTCGGTGTTTGAAACGCTTTTGGCCCCTGCGGAAAAAGGGAAGGATCCGGCAACGATGGGAACGATTTCTGGTCTAGAGCCACTTAAGGGGCCAGCTGGAACACTGGTAACAATCCTGGGAAGGGGGTTTGCTGACGCCATAGAAGTGACTTTTGGTGATCAGCAGGCAACGCGTCTCACCATTTTCACCGACACCCGAATGACGGCTTTGGTACCTTCTGGCGCCACCGGTCCTGTCCCCGTTAGGGTCGTGAAGCCTGCTGGTGCCCTGGAGGCTCCCAATGACTTCAACATCACTTCCGCACCGTAACATCGGGGAACGCAGTAGATCTCCAGCCCGGCCTGATGCAGCCGTTCCACCAGCAGCATTCCGAGCGTTCGATACCAACCAAGCCTTGCCGGGATGCCGGTCACGGCCTCCTGGAGTTGCTCAAGGCCGGCGACGGTGTGCTGGAACCGTTTCTGAAAGATGGTCTGTCCCCCTGCGTCAACGAGATAAAGCTGGTGGAACGAAACGCCCTCGTCTATAACGGCAAAGTTAACGGACTGTGCGGCCTCACGGAGATGAGCGATGGTGGCTCCGCTCCGAGGCGGCCTTCGCTGCTCTCGCCGGGGTGAACCCCATACCGGCATCGAGCGGGAACGCTGTGCCGACGTCTGGGCGAGCTTGATGCCCGGGAATGGCTCGCATCCCCGAGTTGCTGCCGATGCAGCACGGTTCGAGATTCCGGTTCAGTTCTCGGCCTCTTCTGTTGAGAGCCGGCGAGCGGGGCACGTGATGGCCCCGCTCCGGCGCCTTGGTGTCGCTGTTTAGCATCATTTTCAGTAACGCGCCGGTAACGCAGCAATGCCTAGGATCAGCACAAATTCCATAGCCATTGCCAGGACCGTTGATGGTGATCAAGGCAGCCTGCTAGACAACGAGGGAGTGTAAGTAATGGCACTGCCGGAGATGCAGCTGCAGCCAAATGACTTCCGGCACGTGTCGCTTAGGGGCCCGTGTAATTTCGCCATTGACGGCGATTCTAGTTGTTGCGACCTTATGAGGAGTGCCAGCCATGTCCGCAGATGATTCCACCCCAACATCCCCCGCGCAACCTTTTGAGCCGCTCCAACCTGCGGGCGCACAAGCCCCCGAATTGATTGCTGTCTTCGCGCCGGCCGCGCACATCCGCGCTGGCGCTTCCGGTGTGGCCTCACCGGAAGCTGATGTGTCCCCCTTGCAGTCGATTCTTGACGTGCATGGGGCGGTCGTCCGCCCCCTGTTCGGGCTCAGCGAGGACCGGCTCCGGCGGCAGCAGGACGACCTCGAGGCGGCGTTACCGTCCGACTCTGCGGTCGAGGTACCTGACCTGGCAACGTACTACCGCGTGGAGGCGCCGGCCGATCAGCTGGAGAGCCTGGCCGAAGAGCTGCAGGCCAACGATCTGGTGGAGTCGGCCTATATCAAGCCGGCGGCGTCCGCACCGAAGCTTGACATGGAGGAAATGCGGTTCAACACGATGCAGCCGGATCTTAGTGATGCACCGCCTGCGACGCCGATGTGGGTTGATCGGCAGGGTTATCTGGATGCTGCACCCGGCGGTGTGGACGCGAAGCTTGCCTGGACTATCCCCGGCGGTGGAGGCGCCGGTGTTCGGGTGATCGACTGCGAGTGGGGCTGGCGATTTACCCATGAGGACCTGCAGGGCAACCAGGGCGGAGTCGTCGCCGGCACCGCCAGCACCGATACCAACCACGGCACGGCCGTGCTGGGCGTCATCAGCGGCGACCGCAACGGAATCGGCATCACGGGGATCGCACCGGACGCAGTTATCAGCGCGTCGTCGTTCAACGACCAGTCCAGCTCGGCCGCAATAAAGGCGGCCGCTGATAAGCTCGTCGCCGGGGACGTGCTACTGCTAGAGATCCACCGTCCGGGACCCAACACACCCAATCCGCCACGCGGTCAATTCGGCTTTATCGCCATCGAATGGTGGCCTGACGACTTCGCCGCGATCAAGTACGCGGTGGCCAAGGGAATCGTCGTGGTCGAGGCGGCCGGCAACGGGTCACAGAATTTCGATGACGCGGTTTATGGCACCCCGCAGAGTGGATTTCCGGCGAGCTGGAGGAACCCTTTTAATTTGGCCAATCCATCCTCGGGCGCGATTGTCGTTGGTGCCGGCGCACCTCGACCAGGTACGCACGGAAATGACAATGGTCCTGATCGTTCGCGGCTGGCCTTTTCCAATCACGGTTCCAGGGTTGATGCTCAGGGGTGGGGGGTCGAGGTCACGACGACTGGATACGGCGATCTGCAGGGCGGGGCGAATCCTGACCTCTGGTATACCGACGGCTTCAATGGAACCTCAAGCGCGTCACCGGTTGTTACCGGGGCAATCGTCGGAGTACAGGGTGCGCTCAAGGCCCGTGGCATCCGGCGGCTGACATCGGCGGAGGCGCGGATGTTGCTGCGCAGCAACGGTTCCCCGCAGCAGGACGCCGCCGAGCGTCCGGCCACGCAGCGGATCGGCAACCGTCCGGATTTGCGAACATTGATTCCGGCTGCCGCCAAGTTTGCGTGCCGAAGCGCGGACTTCGACGGCGATGGGCGTGCGGAAGTCCTGGTCACGAGCCCGTGGGGAGTAGGTCTGCTCAAGCAAAGCGGCGCCACGATGACTGCGCCGATGATGCAGCCCAACGGCACCCGGTTCGGCGGCTGGCTGCTCAACACGGCTGACAACTTCCTTGGCCCGGTGGCCGACTATGACGGCGACGGGCGTGCGGAGGCGTTCGTCAGCAGCCCGTGGGGGATCGGAATCTGGGAGCAAGCTGGTGCGACCATGACTGCGCCGATGATGCAGCCCAACGGCACCCGTTTCGGCGGCTGGCTGCTCAACACTGGCGACAACAGCTTCGGGCCCGCCGCGGATTATGACGGCGATGGACGCTCGGAATTGCTGGTGACCAGCCCGTGGGGGATCGGGATCCTGGAACAGGCCGGCGCGACGATGGCTGCAGCGATGATGGCACCGAACGGCACCCGCTTCGGTGGCTGGCTGCTCAATACGGCCGACAACGCTTTTGGGCCGGTCGGCGATTTCAATGGCGACGGACGGGCCGAAATTCTGGTGACCAGCCCGTGGGGTATCGGTGTACTGCGACAGAACGGATCGACCCTTGACGCAGTGATGATGGCGCCGAACGGCACCCGCTTCGGTGGCTGGCTGCTTAACACAGCTGACAACCGGTTCGGGCCAGTCGGCGATTTCGACGGCGACGGGAAGCCGGAGATCCTTGTCTCGAGCCCGTGGGGGATCGGAATCCTGAAGCTCGCCGGCGGAACGTTTTCCGTACCGATGATGGCGCCCAACGGCACCCGTTTCGGCGGGTGGCTGCTCAACACAGCCGACAACAGCTTCGGCCCTGCGCGCGATTTCGACGGCGATGGGCGTGCGGAAGTCCTGGTCGTGAGCCCGTGGGGAGCTGGTTTACTCAAACAAAGCGGTGCCACCATGACTGCGCCGATGATGCAGCCCAACGGCACCCGTTTCGGCGGTTGGCTACTCAACACCGCTGACAACAGGCTGGGGACGGCGGCGGACTTCGACGGTGACGGGCGTGCCGAGGTCCTCGTCAGCAGCCCCTGGGGGCTCGGCATCCTGGAACAGGCCGGCACAACGATGAGCGCGCCGACGATGCAGCCCAACGGCACCCGTTTTGGCGGCTGGCTACTCAACACCGCCGATAACGACTTCGGTCACGGCATCTGACCTAGGTCGGGCCGGAGACAAGCAACAAGATGTAAGGAGCAACATGAATGCGTCATCCGCCCGAGAAGCCTGGCTAAACTTTACGACTTGGCTATCAGATACACCCCTGATGCACGCCGGAGTCAGTGCCTCGACGACGCCCCACCTCAACATCAATAACCATAAGCCACCGGGCCTACCTACCATGATCGACGAGCAGCAGGTCGACCCGCGCTCTGTATACGACCTACGTGGCCAGCCCCTGACGACGGTGGTCGATGGAGACGCCCAGGCAGGGAAGATGCTGCACATCTTCAGCAGCCGGCGGGATGCAGCAGCATACGTGGAATCCCACGAGGCCCCTATCAACGACCAGCCCCGAGTGCGTCGAAGTGAAATTCACAGCGTCTCTCAAGCCCTGACTGCTGGCCCTCCTCCAGGGCAGGGATTTTTCGAGATGTATGACAACGATAACCTCGGCGGCTGCTACTGGCGGATTTTAGAGTGGGAAGGTTTAACCTTCAATTACAGCAAGAAATTTGCTTGTGGTTTTCTCTTTTGGGGCTGGATCAGCGCCGACAATCGTGTCTCCAGCATCGATTCATACATCAGCGCCGATCATGTTTTCCTGTGGGATTTTCCCAATTTAGCGGGCTCCAATCTCTGGATCCCCACAGGAGCCTTTCGAATCAACAGCCTCACCGCCTTCGGATGGAACGACCGGATTTCATCACAGAACGTTTTATATTTCTGAGAAACTGAACCCCGGAGCAGCGAATCCCGGGTTTACAGGCGGCATTGCAGCGCGGCGATGATGCCGAGGCTGTCGACGTCATCACTGGATCAAATAATTGAAAGGGAATCAGCAACCATGAAAGCTAACTTGATTATTACGGAATCAGAACCGCGCGGTGATCTGACTGAGAACGTGCAGCAGGCATTGCAAGAAGACGGCGAACATGTTGTTTATGATGATGGCACAGGTCGGAGACTAGTGGCCCACGTTTCGAATGGCCGAGTAGTGGAATGGAAGGCATTCGATTCAAATGGGGGCGAAGTTGCTACCATCGAAATCCGACAGCCGCCAACGAGTGCAGGTGGGAACGCCAGTATGGCACGGGCACGATGGGCCATAGTCTGCGCTTGCTTTGAATCAGGTGACTTTTGCTGGTGGGAACCCTACTAATCCCGAATTCGGGACATACCCTTTCTAGGATGGTCTCAACGAGTTCGCCCGCGTCGGCAACGAATACAGCGCGGAGCTCAACGAATACCGCGTCCGTCTCGTAGATCGGAGCAGTGCTTTTGCCGAAGCTGCCGTCGTTGAGCTGGTAGGGCGGGTTTGGAGCCTACGGCACGGCAAGGGTAGACCTTATCCATGGCAAGGCGGACGCAGCGATATGCACGCCGGGGATTGATTCGGCGGACCTGTTTCGGCAGTGTGCATGCCGTCCACCAGGTCACAGACCCCATTGCCGCGAAGGTGTCGCCGCGGATGCTCAGGAACCGCTGCCTCTGCGGGTTCCCTGATGCGTTCTGGTGCTGCACCGCCAGCAACAGCGCAACCTCGACGGCAACCGAACCCGAGTCGGCAAGGAACACCCGCTCCAAAGCGGGCGGCCCCGGTGCGGAAGGGGCCATCTCCAGCAGCCGCTCGGCAAGTTTCACCGCCGGGGCGTGCGTGCGGCCGCCGAACATGACATGGCTGAACCTCTCCAGCTGCCCACGCGCGGCGGTGTCAAGCACCGGGTTGCGGTAACCGTGGATTGCGGACCACCACGAGGACATTGCGTCAACCACCTCATGGCGGGTGCCGTCCTCGCCGCGAAGCCGAGCGGAAGGTCCGGGGACGCCGGCCTAGGGGTGCCACACCGCTGGCCGGTGGCATCCAGGTGATTTTCGCGGGGCGCTGACGCCTGCGCTGCAGTGCGGGCCTACCCCGGCTGCGCTGCGGCACGGCCAGGGGACCTCGCGGACGCCCGCCAGAGAACGCCCATTCAATCATGAGCCACTCCCACGATAATGCGAACGAGCGTACGTCTTGACTCGTCGAGGTGCAGCCGACATACTGAAACTGAGCCGCCAGCCCAAGTAAGAGCAGGTGGCAGTTCACCAAACCTCAGGAGGGGATTTGCCATGACTGAAGTGGCCTTTGATATCAACCGCAACGTGGGCCTGTTCCGGGTGAACCGCGCCGAGGAGTTGGCGGCCGCACCCGGCCAGACACTGAACGCCCGGCGCATCTCCGGTGTCAGCAAGGAGAACAGCCCTGTTGAACGTCTCTGGTTCGGCAAGGTATACACGGGTCCGGGCGAGATCTCGGACGCCCATCACCATGGCGAAGCCAATACCGGAGGCTACGTGCTTAAGGGCCGGGGTTTTATCCGCTACGGCGAGGGCTACGGCCAGATTGTTTACCTCGAAGAGGGTGACTTTGTCTTCGTGCCGCCGTTCATGCCGCACATCGAAGGTAACGCCAGTAAGACCGAGGAGCTGATCTGGATGACCACCCGGACGCCGGACAACATTGTTGTTAACCTGCACGACCAGGAGATCGCGGAACTCGAAATCGACTACCGTTCCTGATTCATCCGAAACACACTAAAGGGGCGGCTGCCGAAAGGCAGCCGCCCCTTTAGTGTCCGTAGGCGCCGGTCAGAACGAGCGGGGCAGTCCCAGGTGCTTCTCGCCGATGTAGTTGCGCGTCATTTCGTCCGTCAAGGGTGCGAACGTGTACAGCCGGGCGTCGCGGAAGTAACGCTGCATGGGCAGGCCGCGGAAGAATCCCCAACCGGCCATGACCCGCATGCCGATGTCGGTGGTGGTTGTGGCCGCGTCTGAGGCGGCGAGCTTTGCCATGGCGGACCAGGTCTCGTTGGTTCCCTCGCCGGCGTCGGATGCTTCTGCGGCCTGGCGCAGGAGGAGCCGGGCGGATTCAATTTTCACGCTGGCATCCACCAGGTTGTGCTGAAGCCCCTGGAAGGACCCCACTGGACGCCCGAAAGCGTGCCGCTGACGTGCCCAGCCGACGGCGGTTTCCATGGCTCCGCGAGCGATTCCCAGGGCCACGGCGGCGCCATTGAGCCGCTCTCCGTTGAGAGTATCCAGTACCTGCCGGAAGCCCCTGTCGAGTTCGCCGAGGACATTGGCGGCAGGGACCCGGACGTCGTCGAGGTAAACGTCGCACTGTGCCAGTCCGCGGATGCCCATGGTGTCGATGACCTCGGTGCGGATGCCCGGGGTGGAGCGGGGGACCAGGAACATGGTGATGCCATCGATGGCGGAGCGGGTGGTTTCGCTGGTGCGGGCGAGAAGGATGATGTAGTCCGCATCCATCGCACCGCCGATCCACCTCTTCTGGCCGGAGATTGAGTAGCTTCCATCTTCCAGTCGAGTTGCGTTGGTTTTCATGGCGCGGGCAACGTCCGTGCCGCCGTCGGGCTCACTGAGCCCAAACGACATCTTGGCGGCTCCGGTGTGCAGCGGGGCAAGGAACTTCTCCTGCTGGGCGCGGTTGCCGTAGCTGTGGAGGAGTTGGACGCCCATGTACTGGACCACCATGCTGACGGCCACGGAGGTGGGTCCGGCGCCGAGCTCCTCCAGCACCACAGCCTGGGCCTGGTGCCTTGGTCCGTGACCGTGGAGTTCACCGTCGAGCTTGATAAAGCCGGCAGCGCCAATCTCGTGGTACAGCTCGACGTCATACTCTTCGGCTTCATCGAACTTGTTCAGCCGCTCGGGCGTGACGTGCTCAGCGAGCATTGCGCGAACACGCTTCCTTAGCGCCGCGAACTCGGCAGGCTCGGTGATCTCGGCCGGAGGGGCCGGGGTGAAATCTTCCTGAATGCTCATTGCCGCCTACTTCCTTTTCATGATGAAGCTGCTGCTGAACGTCATGACGGTTGAACCGTCCTGTTTCAGCACCAAGTAATCGATTTTCCAGATGCCCTGATCTGGCTTTTTGGTTTCGCGTGCCATGGCTACCGTGGCGTCGACATGGATGGTGTCCCCGATGAACACGGGGGCGAGGGCGCGCACCTCATCCAGGCCCAGCCAGGCCACTACGTTGCTGAAGTAGCCTGTTTGCGTCATCAGTCCCAGGCCTAGGGACATGGTGAGCGGCCCGTGGGCGATGCGCTGTCCGAACGGCGTCTCTGCCGCATAGGTTTCATCCAGGTGCAGGGAGACGAGATCACCGGTAAGGCCCGCCCATTGGACAAGGTGCGCGTCGGTGATGGTCATACCCGCTGTCCGGACCATATCGCCGGCCACCAGGTCTTCCCAGTAGTGGTCAGGGCGCCCCTTGGGCCGGGGCAGAGTAGTGGCCACTTGCTTGGCGTCGATGCCGTGCATGGTTCTCCTGTTCAGGGTCGGTGATGTGGATCCCTTAAGGAATCTTAAAAGTCCCGCCCTCTAAGACTAGACGAACGAACGCCCGTTCGTATACTAATAGAGGAACAACAATTCGAATTCCTGGAGGCTCAACATGAGTGAAGCTACGATCGTCGCCCCCGCGCCGGTGTCGGACATCGATGTCCCGGCAGCAACCGTGCACGAACAACTGACCGAGAAGCTCGCTTCGGCCCGCCTTGGTGGCTCCGAGAAGAACCGCAAGAAGATCACCGATTCAGGCAAGCTCCTGGTTCGGCAGCGCCTGGCGATACTTTTCGACGACGAGAACTACATCGAGGACGGCCTGTTGGCCCGCTACGAGGAAGGCCTGCCCGGAGACGCCGTGGTCATCGCGTTCGGCCGCGTTGATGGACGCGAAGTGTGCGTCATCGCCAACGATTTCTCTGTGAAGGCCGGAACGTGGGGCAACCGCACGTTCGAGAAGATCATCCAGGCGCAGGCCAAGGCGGATGCTGCCGGCATCCCCATCGTTTATCTCTTCGACTCCGCCGGTGCCCGCATCGACGAGCAGTTTGAAAGCTTCGCCGGCCGGCACGCCTGGGGCAATATCTTCTACAACCAGGTCCAGATTTCCGGCCGCGTCCCCCAGGTCTGTGCGCTTTTCGGCCCCTCGCCCGCCGGTTCCGCCTATGTTCCGGCCCTCTGCGACATGACCATCATGGTCCGCGGCCACGCCACGGCCTACCTCGGATCACCCCGCCTGGCCGAAATGGTCACCGGTGAGGTAGTCACGCTGGAGGAAATGGGCGGAGCAGAAATGCACTGCACCGTCTCCGGACTGGGCGATGTCCTGGTGGAGGACGATGAGGAAGCGCTCAACGCGATTCGCGTCTGGCTGTCCTTCCTCCCTGCCAACTGGGAGACCCCTGCCCCCATGGCTCCGGCGATCGAGCCGCGTCCCGGGCGCACTCTGCAGGACATCGTTCCCCTTCGCGAAGCCGAAGTCTTCGACATGGAGGAATTCGTCGAGTCCCTCGTGGACGAAGGATCCTGGTTCCCGTACAAGGAACTGTTCGCCCCGGAAATGCTGACCGGTTTCGCCCGGATCAACGGCCGCCCGGTGGGGCTGGTGGGTAACCAGCCCAAGCACATGGGCGGATCCATCTTCCCCGATTCCTCGGACAAGGCTGCCCGCTTCATCTGGATCTGCAACGCCTACAACATCCCGATTGTCTTCCTCGTCGATATCGCGGGCTACATGATCGGATCTGCCGTAGAGCGCCAGGGCATCATCCGGCACGGTGCCAAGATGATCTTCGCAGTTTCCGAGTGCCGGGTTCCGAGGATCACCGTCCTGGTCCGCAAAGCGTACGGCGGAGGTTACCTGGCCATGTCGGGTGCCCCCATGAACCCGGACGCAGTCATCGCGTTGCCCACGGCCCGCCCCGCATTGATGGGTCCGGACGCTGCTGTTAACGGCATCTACTACAACCAGATCCACGAAATCGAGGACCCGGCAGAGCGTCATGCGTTCATCCTCGAAAAGCACAACGAGTACGCCGAAGGCATCGACGTTTTCAAGATCGCCAACGCTAACGCCGTTGAGGCCGTGGTTCCCGCAAACGAGCTGCGTGCTGATCTGACGAGGCGGCTGGGGCTGTACTCCAAGCGCAAGATGGTCCCCGTGGAGCGCCGCCAGGCCGTCACTCCGGTCTAGGCGGACGCCAAATGATCAAGGTAGTGGCCGTCATCAAGGCAAAGCCCGAGCTCACCCGGGAGGAGTTCCTGCACTTTTGGAACGTCGAGCACCCGGACTACGTGCGGAAGCTGCCGGGGATCATCCGGTACCGCCAGAACCCGGCCATAGAGCACCGGAAGCCGTGGCCCTTCAGCGGCATGGCCGAGCTGTGGTTCACCTCCGTCGAGGACGTCAAAGTTGCCTACGCAGGGCCCGAAGGCAAAGAGCTCTTCGACCATGAGCACCACTTCCTGGAGAGTGTCGAATGGTTTCTGGCCGAAGAAATCGACGTGCCCGTGACAGCAGGTCCCTGATGCCTAAACGGATCACCTACCTTGAGGCCCGCACCGACAAGAGCCGGGAAGCATTCCGGACCCACTGGTCAACTACCCATGCTGACATTGCCCGTGGGCTTCCCGGCGTGACGGCTTACCGGCAAAACCACGTGCTGGAGACCGTCCTTGAGCCGGGAGCTGGCGGGGGCTACCACGTGGACGGCATCGTGGAACTTTGGTTCGCCGATAACGATGTAGTGCAGGCCGGCTTCGACTCTGACGTGGCCGACAAGCTGATTGTGGACGAACTGAACTTCCTCAACGGCCTGACCGGCGGGCCAGTGACGGCAGAAGCTCCGCACACACCATGGCCATTCAAGCTATGGGTGCTGGCACGCTGGGCCGAAGGGGCCGAACCTGCACCGAGTGCTGTTGAACGCTGGGCGAAGCAGCTGTCCGCAACGTACGACGGCGCCCTCGGCTGGGGCGTAAGCGTCCTGGTTCCAGGGGCGGAACTCTTGGTCCGCGAGGCGTTGCGCCGTGAGGAGCACATCCCCGAGGTAGCCGTCGCGGTTGGCTTTGACGATGAGGCTTCTGCTTGGAAAGCAGCCAACAACCTGGGCGAAAGCATGGACGATGTCCCGGATGTCCTGGCCCGGGTTCACGCCTTCCTTGCCGAGGAAATCGTCATTATCTAAGTGATCATTGGGGGATACGGCGTCAGCCAGTTTCCTGGGAAGGAAACCTGGTCATGACTCCTGCCGGCGCAGTGTTTCGGTTTGTTTTGCTCGGTGCAGCGTGGGGCTCCAGTTTTCTGATGATGAAACTGGCCGTGGAGGGGCTTTCGCCGGGCCAGGTGGTTCTCGGGAGGCTCTGCCTCGGTGCGCTGGCGCTGAGCCTCCTGCTGGCTCTGACCCGGCGGCCGTGGCCTCGGCAGCGGTTGCTGTGGGCGCATCTGGCGGTTACGGCCGGCGTCGGCTGCGTCCTACCGTTCCTGCTGTTCGCCTGGGCGGCGGAGCGCATTCCGAGCGGACTCTCCAGCGTCCTCAATTCCGCCACGCCGCTGGCCACTGCGGCCGTGACCGCGCTGGCCATGCGGCAGGAAAAGGTGACCGCGCGCAAAACCGCGGGCATCGTGACAGGAGCCATCGGAATTCTTGTGGTGCTCTCCCCGTGGCGTTTCTACACAGCCGACGCCGTCGATCTGTGGGGCCAGCTTGCCTGCCTCGCGGCCGTGCTGTGTTTCGGCGTCGTCTTTTCCTATACAAAGAAATACGTGTCTCCGTTCGCGGCGGATCCGGTCGGGGTTCCAGCCGTCCAGATGGTCGCGGCGTCATTGATGATGCTGGCCCTCGCGCCCTTCATTGCCACGGGTAACATTTCGCTGACACCCCCGGTAGTGATTGGCATGCTGCTCCTCGGCATCGTGAGCACTGGACTGGCCTACGTCTGGAACTTCCGCATCATCGCCCAATGGGGTGCCACCGCAGCGTCGACCGTCGCCTACATCACCCCACTGGTAGGGGTGGGGCTCGGTGCGCTGGTGCTGCACGAGGAAGTCAGCTGGAACCAGCTCGTCGGCGCCGCCATCGTCATTGCCGGGATCATCCTGGCCCAATCGGGCGCAGCGGCCGCAGAGGCGGCGCCTGACCAGGAGAGGAAGGAATTAGCGTGACCAGAGCCGAAGACTTTGAGGACATCCGGAACCTCAAGTCCGACTACTTTAGGCATCTGGATGCCAAGAGATGGCCCAGCCTCCGAAACCTGTTCCATGCCGACGCGGCTTTCGGCGGCTTTCCTTTCGAAACCGGAAACGCCGACGATTTCATCCGCGGCGTCTCGGGCTTTTTGCACGATGTTGAATCGGTGCACCAGGGTTTTATGCCCCGGCTGGCAGTCACGGGCAATGGCACCATCCGTGGCGTCTGGTCCATGCACGATTATCTGACCTGGCCCCGCGGCAGCAGGGACTACCGGGGTGCCAGTGTCCCCGGACTCTACGGAATCCGTGGCTACGGCTTCTACGAAGAGGAGTACCGGCACCTCAACGGACGCTGGCGCATTGCGGTCATGCGTCTTGTCCGGACCAGGATCGACCTGCTGGCGGGCGAACAGGTGCAAACACCCATGCCTAGCCTGGTCGCACCGGACCCGGACTGGATCCCGGACGCCTAGTGGCGTCTACTTTGTAGCGACGAGTCCCGGTACGCCGGCGTGGATTCCCGATGTCGCCAGGTATCGGATGTGCGCGGCTGATTCGCTCAGGGCCAGCCGGAACTGCAGTTGGCCCAGCGATTCCCAGCCCCGGGACCACGTGAGTTGCCGGGCGACGTCATGGACCGTCGATGCGCCTTGGTCCAGTACTTCCAGGACCTCCCGGGAACGCTCCGCAATGTGTGCCTCGAGCACCCGTGCCCTGCCACCCACGCCGCGGAACCGGTACTCGTGGGCAGGGCAGGCCTCGTAATGGTCATTTCCTGCGATCCGCTGCAGAGATTCGATGTTGTGCCGCAACGGGTCGGTGTCGCCACGGATTTCCAGTGACACGTTGGGGGAGATGCGGGGAAGGATGTGGTCCCCGGTGAGCACCAGTTCACCCTCGTCATCCCAGAGGCAGATGTGGCCGGGTGTGTGCCCAGGGGTCTCCATAATGCGCCAGTTGCGCCCGGCCACTGACAGGGTATCGGCGTCGCCGAGCCTCCGGTCGGCATCAGCCAGCAGGCGCATATCAAGAAGCCCCTGCGGGCTCATTGCCGCCTCTGCCACCCGTTCCTCCGGAACGCCCCATATCCGCATGCGTGCGCGGTCCAGGGCAGATTCATCGTGAGCGTCCTCGAACGCGCTGATGTTCCGGCGCTCATTGTCGCCCAGGGCTATCCATGCCCCGGAACCATGGGCCAGGCGCGCCGCCATGCCCAGATGGTCGGTGTGGAAGTGCGTGGCAACAATGCCGGTGATTTCCCGGGGGCCAACGTCAAGGTCGGCCAAGGCTGAAAGGAGTTGGCGGTGGCCTTCGTCGCTGTCGAAACCGGGGTCAACCACCACGCATTCGTCGCCGTCGAGCAGCACATAGCTCAGGGTGTATCGCATCGGATTCTCGGGGAAGACCACGGGTACGCTGTGGACGCCGGGTACGACCACCTCTACTGGCGGGAGGACACGGCGTTGCCATGCCTCCCGCTGGGCGGTCCCCGTGATGGTGATGGCCTCGGTGTCAGTCTGCATGGTTGTTGAACAGCGAAAAGAGCCGGGTGGCTCCGCCGTCGACCAGGAGGTCGGCGCCGTTGATGTTGCGCGCTTCGTCGGTGAGCAGGAAAGCGATCATGGCCCCGATCTCAGCAGGTTCGATGATGGTCTGCGTGGGGACACGCCGTCGAACCTGGTCACGGACCTCCTGGATGACCATCGGGGTGTCCACCACCCCGGGGCAGATCGAATTGACGGTGATCCCGGTGCCCCAGAAGTCTTCGAGGAGGGAACGCGTCAGGTTGACCAGGCCTGCCTTGGATGCCGCATAGCTCGGGTAGGGGTAGCCCGTCACGCCGGCGATCGAGGCGATGTTGATGATCCGTCCCCAGCCGCCCTCGATCATTGCGGGTGAGAAGGCCTTGATGAGGTTGAACGGGCCCACCAGGTTGACGTCCAACGCCCGGCGGAAGGACTCGGCCGTGCTGTCGGCGAGGTACTTGCGGTCCAGAATCCCGGCAGCGTTAACCAAGGCCTGCACCGGACCGACAGTTGCAGTCACGTCGGTGAGGAGATTCCCGACGCTGGCTTCATCGGCGACGTCTGCTGCGAAAGAGAACGCCTTTCCACCGGCTTCCCGGATGGTTTTGGCAGCCGTTTCGCTGCTCTGGGCATCCAAATCGACGCAAACGATGGTGTGCCCTGCACCGGCGAGGCGTGCGTTGATGCCTCGGCACATGCCGCCGCCAGCTCCGGTCACCAGGATGTTCCGAGGTGTGCTGCTCATAGTGCTGTGTCCTCCAAGAAGTCGAGTTGTGTGGCCGTGCTCAGTGGTCCGCGATCAGCTCCCGCTGGTAGCCAGCGACGGGTAGTCAATGTAGCCCTCGGGGCCGCCGCCATAGATGCCCGCATGCCGCAGCGGCTCCAGCGGCGCCTGGATAAGGAAGCGGTGAGGGAGGTCCGGGTTGGCGATGAACAGCCTGCCGAAGCCCACGAGGTCTGCGGTTCCGTCGGCGAGGAGCCGCTCGCCGGAGGCCTGGTCATGTCCGCCCGTCACAATGACAACGCCGTCGAATATGCCAGCGAGTTCGGCGGTCGGGATCGAGTCGGCGGGACGGTCCACAGTGGTGGATCCGGCGATCTCAGGCTCCACCAGATGGAGATAGGCGAGTCCGAGGCCGTTGAGCTGGCGGACCACCGTTGAGTAGAGCAGCCGCTTGTCTGAATCGTGGGCATCCATCCAGTCCGAGGACGGCGAGAGCCGGACCCCGATGCGTTCAGCGGGGAGGTAGTGTGCCATTTCCGCGATCACGTCGTGGAGGAAACGCGTCCGGTTTTCGAGGGAGCCACCATAACGGTCTGTCCTCCGGTTGGATCCGTCGTTCAGGAACTGGTCGATCAGGTACCCGTTGGCGGCGTGAAGTTCGACGCCGTCGAATCCTGCGCGGACAGCATTCCGTGCCGCCGTTCCGTAGGCTTCGACGATCTCGGCGATATCCGCCGTCGTCAGCTCCCGGGGCACCTCGTACGGGATTCTCCCGATGGGGCTGCGGTACTGATAACCCGTAATGGGGACAGCTGAAGGGCCCTTAGGGGGCAGGCCATCCGGCTGGACGCTTGAATGTGATTGCCTGCCCACATGCCAAAGCTGGGCGTAGACCACCGCACCGTCGCGCTTGGCAGCTTCAACCACCGGGCGCCACGCCGCCACCTGTTCAGCAGAGTACAGTCCAGGCACGCGTGCGTATGCAGTGGCTTGCGGCGCGATAACGGTTCCTTCGCTGATCACCAGGCCGGCGCCGGCACGCTGACGGTAGTACTCCTCCATCAGCCGCGTGGGAACGCCGTCGTCCGTGGCGCGGCTACGGGTCAGTGGTGGCAGGACAATCCGGTTTCGGAGGAGTTGGCCTCCGACGACAACACTGTCGAACAAGCGGCTTCGTTGTTCCAAGTCGTTCTCCTAATGGGCTTACGAGCGTTTGTACGTTAAACTGAGTTTTGCGGATGTTCCCGGCGGTGTCAATGCCTGACCGCCGAAAGCGGACGTTTGTTAGGATAGAGAGCAACTACGAAGAGGATGTGAAGGGGGTGGCCAGCATGACTGTACGAGTCGAACGAAATACGGCCCACACCATTAGGGAAGGCGCAGCCAAGCTCTTCTTTGAGCGCGGGTACGATGCCACCACATTACGCCAGGTGGCCTCCGTTGCCGGGCTTAAAGTCGGCAGCCTCTACAACCACATCGACAGCAAGGAACACCTCCTCCTGCAGATCATGGGCGGGATCATTGACGATCTGCTCGAACGCGTCGAGGAAGCCATTGCTGCCGCGGAAGGTGGCGACAGTGTAGACGTGCTCCAGGCCGCGCTTGCCGAGCACATCACCTTCCACGCAGAGCGGGCCCAGGAAGTTTTTATCGGCAACGCCGAGCTGCGCTCACTGCCCCAGGACGCGCGTGAGGTGGTCATCAAGAAGCGCGCGGACTACGAAATGCTCCTCCAAAAGCTGGTATCCGAGGCGGGCAAGGACGGGCTTGCGGACGTCATCGACGCCAAGATCCACGTGTACAGTTTCGTGGCGCAGGCGACGCATATCGCCAGCTGGTTCAAGCCAGGTGGCAGGTTCCCGCTCGAGGAGATTGTCCGGATCTACACGCGCCTTGCCTTGCGCGAGCTGAACGTGGTGGACGCTGATAAACGCGTAGGGCCGGTTGCGAAGCCGCGCGCTGGCAAGTAACACACCCCAACGACGACACACGGAAACGCCCGGCAGGAATCTCCTCCAGCCGGGCGTTTCCCGCTTGTTCAGGGTCTAGTACGTCTTTTCCACAACGAACTTTCCGTCCTTGACGGCGAGCACCGTCAGGCCGGTAAGCCCGGTTGGGCCGTGGTATTCCGGTGTGAAGGTGTAGACGGCGTTGACAGCGGTCAGCTCCTTGGTGTTGTTTTCCAACGAGTCGCGGATGGCGTCACGGGTGTCCTGGAGGTTGGACGGTTCACCCTCGAGGTTCTTGAGTGCGTTCTCCAGGAGCATGGCGCCATCCCAGCCGTTGGCGGAGTACTGGCCCGGCGCCTCTTTGTACTTAGCGGTGTACTTGTCCACGAGGTTACGCACTACCTTGTACTGGGGGTCGTCCTCCTTCACGTCCGCCGCCGCGAGTACCTTCGAGCCCTGGAGCAGGGTGCCCTCGCCCGCCGCGCCCGAGTTTTCGATGTAGGCGGGTGAGCCTGCGCCGGGGGAGTGGAAGAGTGTCGGGGCAAAGTTGATCGATGCCGCGCTCTTGGCAACGATCGCGTTGGCCGGGTTCACGGCCCACACCAGCACGGCGTCCGGCGAAGCCGACGCGATCTTGGAGAGCTGGGCAGTGACGTCGGTGGCGGTCGCGTTGAACACTTCGTTGGCGACGAGTTCGACTCCGGCATCCTTGACGAGCGGTTCGATCGTCTTGACCGCGTCCTGGCCGTAACCGTCATTGGTGGCCAGCAGTGCGACTTTTTTCCAGCCCTTCTCCTTGGCCAGTGCCAGCTGGGCCTGGAGGGAAAGCTTCGTGTCCGTGTATTCCTTGAACATGTAGGTTGTCTCCTCTGCCGGGGTAACGATCGCTGAGGATGAGGCCAGCGAGATGACGGGCAGCTTCAGTGACTTGGCAAAGGTCTTCAGGGCGATGGACTCGCCGCTGGAGCTGGGGCCGAGCACGGCGTGCACCTGCTCCTGGGTGGCCAGCTTGCGGAGCTGGTTGACGGCGTTGCCCTCGTCGCTGGTGCTGTCCAGCACGACGAGCTCAACCTTTTTGCCGTTGACACCGCCGGCAGCGTTGACGTCTTCGAAGTAAAGCTCAATGGCCTTGCGTTCCGGCTCGCCGAGTGCTGCGTAGCTTCCGGTCAGTCCAACGAGAACGCCAACCTTGTAGGGTTCGCTGCCGCCTCCTGCTGCGCCGCCGCCTGCCGAACCGCCCCCGCAGGCTGCAAGGGACGCGGCCAGGACACCGGCCGCGGCGATCGAGCCGAACGTCCTCCGGGTGTATGAGGAACTCAAATTAAGACGCATTGGTCTGCCTTTCATCCCGGCAGCATTGCCGGTGCGGTGAGTTGGGGTGAGCGTTGACATGACGTGGATCACGCTCGTAAACTCCATCAAAACGAACGAACGCTTGTATGTCAATGGCCCGTGGACCAGATGGTCTCCGGGTTCCACCTGTTTGAGAAGGGCTTCTCATGGAAGTTGCGTTGCAACTAGTGCTTTCGGCGCTAGCAGTGGGCGCCATCTACGGCTCGATGGGCATCGGCTACGTAGTGATTCACCGCATGACCGGGATGGTCAACTTTGCCCAGGGCGACATCGCTGTTGCCGGGGCTTTCGGGGCGGTTGTAGCATCGGCTGTCCTTCCACCGCTCGCCGCGATCGGTGTTGGTGCGCTGACGGGAGCGGTTGCCAGCGTCCTGATGTACCACCTGGCGATCTTCCCGCTGCGGAAGCAGGGCCTGCTGGTACAGACCATCGTGACCCTCGGCGTTGGCATCGTCATCCGGTCAATCCTCCAGCTGATCTTCGGAACCGGCCCGCGTCAGTTCGATCCCATCACGGCCGGCGGGCCGGTTAATGTCTTCGGGGCATCGTTGCCGCAACAGGCTTTCTGGGTCATCGGCATCGCCCTCATCGCCTACGTGGCCCTTGCGTTGTTTTTTGAACGCACGCTCACCGGCAAGGCGCTCAGCGCCTGCGCCGTGAACAGTTACGCGGCGGGCGTGGTAGGCATCAACCTCACGTTCATGGCCACCGTTGCCTTTGCACTCTCCGGCGCAGTTGCCGGCGCGGTTCTGGCCACCCAGGTCCCGACGTCGTTCATTACCGTCGGTGCGGGCTTCGCGCTCGGCCTTAAGGGCTTTATCGCCGCCATCTTGGGCGGCTTCGACAAAATCGGTTTGACCCTGGCTGGCGGGTTCCTCATCGCACTTGTGGAAAATGTTGCCTCCCGAAGCATCTCCACCGCGCATTCAGAGACCATCCTGTTCGTCCTCCTGATCGCCCTGCTGATCCTTCGACCGCAGGGCCTGACCCGAAAGTTGGTGGTCGAACGTGTCTAGGTCTTCAATCACCAAGAACGATCGTGCCCGTGCCTCTGCAGCACACCCTGGCACTGCGACCGGCAACGGCCTGAGGTGGTTCCATGGGGCCGCTGCGCTGGTGTGGATCATCGTGGTCGCCGCCGCCGGACTCGGGCTCAGTAGCTACTGGCAGGGCATCGGGGCCAGCGTCGGCCTGATGGCACTGCTGGCACTGGGCATGATTCCAGTGACCGGCTACGCAGGCCAGTTCTCGCTCGCAGTCGGCGCATTTTACGGGGTAGGAGCTTACGGCAGCGCCCTGTTGACCATGAACTTTGGCTGGCTGGGAATCGCGGCCATCGTTGTCAGTGCTGGAGTGGCCGCCGGAGCAGCGTACCTGCTCGGCCGGCCCATTTTCCGCCTGCGGGGCCACTTCCTCGCGATGGGAACCCTCGCGCTGAGCGAAGTTTTCTTCCTGCTGGTGAACAATCTTGAAATCACGGGCGGTTCCTCCGGCCTGCCGCTTATGGCCCTTGACGTGTTCGGATTCGAACTCTTCGACACCAGCCAGCACTTGATCCTGAACTGGCTGCTCGTCGGACTTGTCCTGTGGGGCTGCCTGCGTCTTGCTGTTGGTCGTGAAGGCCGCGCCCTGAAGGCAATCCGCGGACACGAGGCTGCCGCAGCCTCGGCCGGAATCGACATCGTGGCATCCAAAACCAAGGTCTTCATTGCCTCCGCAGTGATCAGTAGCCTGGCCGGATCACTGTATGCGCATCAGGTCATGTATGTGAATCCGCCCCCCTTTGGGGTGGCCACGGCCATTGACGTGCTGGTGATCGCCGTCCTCGGCGGCATGCGTTCGCCATGGGGTGCGGTGGTTGGCGCGATCGTGCTGGAATTCCTGCACCAGAGCATTGAGGGAGTCCTGACGCAGCTTTTGGGCTCTGCAGCTGTGGGCGCCGGACAGACACTCGTCCTGGGCGCCCTCCTCGTGGTGATCCTGATCCTGCGGCCCGACGGGATCGTCGGCGTGGCGGAGAGTATCGTCCAAAGGATCAAGAAAAAGCCTGCCACCGCGGAACCGGCAACCCAAGACGAAGAGTACGTCACCATGGCCCAGGCCCGGGTGACCGACGATACCGTGCGGGAGCTCGAAGGCCATGCGCTGGGCGAAGTAGTCCTCTCTGCGCGGGGTTTGGTGAAGCGCTTTGGTGGCGTCACCGCCGTCAATGACATCTCTCTGGACATCTATGCGGGCGAGGTGCTGGCGGTTATTGGCCCTAACGGCGCTGGCAAGTCCACTTTGGTCAACCTGCTCTCCGGAAACCTCCTGCCAACGGCGGGAACGGTCTCGATCCTCGATGAGCAAGTGACAGGAAAACCGGCGCATGTTGTGGCCCGCCACGGGCTGAGCCGTTCCTTCCAGACCCCCTGCCTCTTCGAAGGCATGGATGTTCTCTCCACCGTCAAGGTGGGAGCGCACCTTCGAGGGCACATCGGAATGCTCCGTTCATCCGTCCCGACCCCCGGAGCCCTTCGGGAGGAACGGGAACTGGACAAGCTGGCGCATGAGGTCCTGGACCGTCTTGGCCTGGCCCGGTTCGCATCCGAGGACGCAAAAAACCTCTCACTCGGCCAGCAAAAGAAGATCGAGATCGCGAGGGCCCTGGTATCAAGCCCGAAGGTGCTGCTGCTCGATGAACCCTGCGCAGGCCTCAACAAGGCGGAAAAGAAGTCCCTGCTGGTCCTGCTGCGACAGCTCGGACGCGAAGGGATCGCCGTCCTGGTGATCGAACACGACATGGAGTTTGTGATGGCGTGTGCCGACAGGGTGCACGTGGTCAACTTCGGCGCCACCCTCAAGGTTGGAACCCCTGCCGAAGTCCAGGGCGACCAGGCCGTCATCGATGCCTATCTGGGCGTCCCGAGCGACTCCGTGAAAGCCGTGGACGAGCCCCTCGAACCGGAGGTAATCCGATGACCAAGATGCTGGAAGTCTCCAAAGTCAACTACTCCTACGGCAGGGCGCAGGTGCTCTACGACGTATCGTTCGAGGCCGCGGAAGGTGAGATCGTCACGATCATCGGCCCCAACGGTGCCGGTAAAAGTACCCTCCTTAACGTTGTGGCCCGGTCCCATAAGCTGCGGCGTGGGAACATCCGGATCGCCGAGCGAGGCACCGAAAAGCTCTCGCAGGCCGGCATAGTCAAGCTTGGCTGTGTCCTCGTCCCTGAGGGCCGGCAGGTGTTCTCGTCTCTGACAGTGCATGACAACCTCGTCCTGGGTGGTTACGTGTCCCGCCGCTCCGGCACTGCCAAAGCCACCATCGAGAGAGTGTTCGACATCTTTCCCCGGCTGGCGGAGCGGTCCAACCAGCTGGCAGGCACTCTCAGTGGCGGCGAACAACAGATGCTGGCGATCGGCCGGGCCATGCTCAGCCGTCCCAAAGTGATGCTGCTGGACGAGCCCAGCCTGGGTCTGGCTCCGCAGATGACCGCGCGGATCATGGAGGTTCTCGGTGAACTGCGCCGCGAATCCGGTCTGACGATCGTGTTGGTGGAGCAGAACGCGCACGCAGCCCTGGGCTTGGCGGACCGCGGCTACCTCATGAGCGGCGGCCGCGTCCTGACCTCCGGCACGTCCGCTGAACTGAAGGCAGACAAGATGGTCCAGCAGGTCTATCTCGGCGCCTCGGCAGACCCGGCCCCTGATGCCAATCCCGGCTTAGCACCTGAGCAACCTTCAACTGCTCTTCCTTCGGAGGCCAAATGACCATCCTCGTTGCCTATGTGCCCCGCCCTGAAGGCCGGGCCGCCGTTACCCGCGGCATCGAAATGGCGAAGCTGACCGGCCAACCGCTCTACGTCGTCAACGCCGGACCCGGCGGAGAAGACATGAGCAAGGCCTTTTCCGATACCGCCGACATGGCCGAAGTTGAAGAGGAACTGGCGGGCTCCGGTGTGGCGTATCAGCTCAAACAGTTTGTCCGCGGCCGAACCGCGGCAGAGGAAATCGAGGAGCTGGCCGCGGAACTGCCGGCGTCGATGCTGGTGATAGGACTGAGGCGGCGAAGCCCCGTCGGCAAGCTGGTGCTTGGCAGCGTAGCCCAGGATCTGCTCATGGGCGTGGAGTGCCCGGTCTTGGCGGTCAAACGCTAAGAATCCGCAATAACTACCGGGAAGCCGGCTCCGTTGCGCGCACTGCGCGGTGGAGTCGGCTTCCCGCGTTTCTACAGCCTGAAGAATGGAGCGGGACCGTCGCCCTCTTGCGGCGGGAACCATCTCAGACTAAGCTATCGAACGAACGCTTGTACGTTGAGGTGCAAGCTTGGTGGAATCCGGCAACGGCCACATCAGCCCGACCGAGGAGATAACAATGCGAACGATTGGTGAGTGGATCAGACTAAACCACCGTCGCTACCCGACGCGCGAGGCCGTCGTCGATGGCGTCAGCCGACTGACCTTTGCCGAGCTGGCGGAGAGCGCGTGGAGCCTGGGACGGGGCCTGCGGGACGCCGGTATCCGCGCGGGGGACAACGTTGGCGTCCTGGCCGGCAACTCGGTCTTCAACGCTGAAGTCTTCTTTGGCGTCGCCGCCGCCGGTGGCACCTACGTCGCCTACAACTGGCGCTGGGCCCCGGCGGAACTTGCCGCCGGCATCAAGGAGACCGGCGCCAAGGTCCTCCTGGTCGAAGAACGCATGATTCCCAACGCCGAGGAAGCCCTTGAAATCCTCGGCCGCACAGAAGAGGAACTGCCGCGGCTGATCCGCCAGGGCCCGGACACCGAAGGCCTGCGCACCGGCTCCGGTCCGCTCGAAGACGTCACCACTCTCGAGAGCCCCCTCTGCATCATTTACACCGGAGGCAGCACCGGCACCCCAAAGGGCGTCATCGTCTCCCACGGCGCCGCCGGCGCGAACGCATTCAACGAAATGTACGACTGCAAAATGGGCGCCCGGCAGGAAGAACGCGGCCTGATTGTCACGCCGCTGTTCCACTCCGCCGCATTGCTGTGCTGGCTGGTCCCGCACTTCATCGCAGGCGCCACCAGCGTCATCGCCGAGAAGTTCAACGACGAACTCATCGTGGACCTCGTGGGCCGGGAACGGATCACCAACACGTTCCTGATTCCGAACATGATGCGCCGCCTCATGGAAAGCGGCGTCTTCGCGGATCAGGCCATCAGGACCCACCTCAAGGCAGTCCACACCGGGGCGGGCCTGCTGCGGATGCCGGACAAGCAGCTCTTCACGGATCTGCTGCCCGGCGCCGAACTGTACTTCCGGTACGGCCTGACCGAAGCCGGACCCATGGTCACACGACTTAAGCCCCAGGACATGCTCGATCCCTCCGTTGACGGCTCGATCGGCACGGAATACCTGCTCGCCGAGGCGCAACTCCAGGATCCGCTCGGTGCGCCGGTCGCCCCCGGCGAGCTCGGCGAGATCTGCGTCAAGGGACCCTCCGTGATGACCGGCTACTACGGCCGCCCCGAAGCCACGGCCGAAGCATTCCGCGGCGGCTGGCTCCACACCGGTGACCTCGCGGTGCAGGATGAGCGTGGCTACTACTTTTTCCGCGACCGGCTCAAGGAAATGATCAAGACCGGTGGCGAGAACGTCTACTGCGCGGAAATCGAGCAGGCTCTGTACCTGCATCCCGCCGTCCTCGAAGCCGCAGTGGTGGGAGTTCCGGACCCCCGCTGGGACGAAGAGGTGCGCGCCGTCGTCGTACTCCGCAACGGACTCAGTGCCAGCGGCGAGGAACTGTCCACGTTCCTGCGATCGCATCTGGCCGGGTACAAAATTCCCAAAAAGATCGTCTTCATGGGCGCAGAGCAGCTGCCGCGCTCCGCCGCCGGCAAACTCGTGAAGTCCACACTTAAAGCCAACCTGGGGTGGGGAGCATGAAACTCGCAACAGTACGCACTGAAGGCGGCACCTCGGCCGCTGTCGAGGTAAACGGCGCCCTGGCACTGTTGCCGTTTGCCGACGTCGGCGAGTGGCTGCGCGCCGGTTCACCGGACGTGGACCAGTACAACGGAGCGAACCTATCGCTGGAAGATGCTGACTTCGCGCCGCTGGTCACAGCGCCCGGAAAAATCGTCTGCGTTGGCCTGAACTACCGCGAGCACATCCTGGAGATGGGCCGCGAGCTGCCAACCCACCCCACGCTTTTTGCGAAGTTCGCTGACGCGCTGATCGGGGCCAACGATCCCATCGTCCTGCCGCCCGGCTCAGAGGCCGTGGACTGGGAGGCCGAGCTCGCCGTTGTGATCGGAAGCCGGGTCTCACGGGCCACGGAGGAGGAAGCCAGCGCCGCGATTGCCGGGTTCACGGTGGCCAACGACATCTCTGCCCGCGACTTCCAGCGCCGGACAACCGAGTGGCTCCAAGGCAAGACCTTCGACGCAACCACTCCGCTGGGCCCGTTCCTCCTGACGGCGGACGAGTCCGGCACCGCGCCGGGGCTGGAGATCTCCTGCACCGTGGACGGTTTCACCAAGCAGAAGGCCGATACCGCGGACCTGGTGTTCAGCCCGGTTGAACTGGTCCGCTACATCTCGGCGGTCACCACGCTCAACCCCGGTGACGTGATCCTCACCGGAACACCCGGGGGTGTGGGCGACGGCCTCAACCCCAAGGAATTCCTGGTTGACGGCAGCGTCGTCACCACTTCGATCTCCGGCATCGGCGAATGCCGCAACGCCTGCATCCTGCGCTGAATTCGGCCCCTGAATCCCGCGCCCTATTACTAAGGACCATCATGTTCACCAAGATCCTCATCGCCAACCGAGGCGAAATTTCCGTCCGGGTGTCCCGCAGCTGCCGTGACCTGGGCATCGAGTCCGTGGCCGTGTACTCCACTGCCGACGCTGACTCATTGCACGTCCGCGTGGCTGATACCGCCATCAACCTCGGTGACGGCCCCGCCAGCGAAAACTACCTGAACATCCCCAAGATCATCGCAGCCGCCCTCGAGTCCGGCGCCCAGGCGATCCACCCGGGCTACGGTTTCCTCTCAGAAAACCCGGAGTTCGCCGAGGCGGTCACGGCCGCGGGCCTGACATTCATTGGGCCCTCCGCGCACGCGATCACCACCATGGGCGGCAAGGTCGCCGCCCGCGACGTCGCCATCCGCGTCAAGGTTCCCCTGGCGCCCGGCACCGAGGGCGCCATTGCCAGCGCCGCTGAAGTCGAGGCGTTCGGCGCCGAGCACGGCTACCCCGTACTGGTGAAGGCCTCAGCCGGCGGCGGCGGACGCGGCATGCGCCGCATCGACTCCGAGCCCCAGGCCAAGGAAGCCTTCGACGCAGCCGTCCGCGAAGCCACTGCGGCCTTCGGCAACGGCGAGGTCTACCTCGAGCGTTACCTCACCCACGCACGCCACGTCGAGGTCCAGGTCTTCGCTGACACCCACGGGAACGCGGTCTACATCGGTGACCGCGACTGCTCGGTGCAGCGGCGCCACCAGAAGCTGGTTGAGGAGTCCCCGGCTCCTGGCCTGTCCGATGAACTGCGCGAGGCGATGGGCGAGTCCGCCGTGCGGCTGGCCCGCGAAGTGGGCTACGTCGGCGCCGGAACCGTCGAGTTCCTGGTCGAAGACGAGAAGTTCTACTTCCTGGAAATGAACACCCGCATCCAGGTCGAACACCCGGTCACGGAAATGGTCCACGGCGTGGACCTGATCGCGGAGCAGATCCGCGTAGCAGCGGGGGAGAAGCTCTCCATCCTTGGCAACCTGAAGCCCAAGGGTGCAGCCATCGAAGCCCGCATCAACGCCGAGGACGTCGCCGAGGGCCGCTTCCTGCCCGCGCCGGGACCGGTAGATGTGCTGAAGGCGCCAGAGGGGGAGGGCCTGCGTTTTGATGCCGGCTACGAGTCCGGCGACACCGTGCTGCCGTTCTACGACAGTCTGATCGGCAAGCTGATCGCCTACGGTCCTGACCGCGAAACGGCCATTAAGCGCCTGCTCGACGGCCTGGACCGGTTGCAGATCGAGGGCCTGCCCACCACAGCCCCGGCCGCGAAGATCATCGTTTCCCACCCGGACTTCCAGGAACTGCGCTTCAGCACCCTGTGGCTGGAGGAATCCGTGGACTTCACGGAAGCCGAGCCAGTGGACCGCGCCAACGTCGAAGTGGCCGGACGCTTCTTCATCATCCCAACTTTTAGCGATTACGGCTCTGCCGGTGGCTACGGTGCCGCAGCTCCCGCCGTGGCGGCGGACTCCTCAACCCTCGATCCCGTCGCCGCCGTGAGCCGTACCCGGCAGGCACGGGCCAAGCGCGAGGTGGTCAGTGACGGAACCGTCAAGGCCCCCATGCAGGGCACCATCATCAAGATCAACGTAGTGCCGGGCCAGAAGGTGGCAAAGGGCGAAGTGATGTTCGTCCTCGAGGCCATGAAGATGGAGAACCCCATCGCGGCACCCGTGTCCGGCGTCGTCGGTGACATCACCGCCGTCATTGGCGAGTCCATGGCTGCCGGCATCCTGCTGACCAAGGTCACGGCGGAGGCTGCGGCATGAAGCCCT
This sequence comes from Pseudarthrobacter sulfonivorans, assembly GCF_014712225.1. Taxonomy (GTDB): domain Bacteria; phylum Actinomycetota; class Actinomycetes; order Actinomycetales; family Micrococcaceae; genus Arthrobacter; species Arthrobacter sulfonivorans. The sequence goes on along the minus strand of NZ_JACXBW010000005.1, from coordinate 8,167 downwards.
ACCGCTCCCTGCTCTTTGTCCCAGGACACAAACGGGACTGGATCGACAAGGCGCTGAACTCCGAGGCCGATGCCGTGATCATCGACCTTGAGGATTCCGTCCCCCCGCAGGACAAGGAGCTTGCCCGCGCCAATGCCCGGGAGGCCCTTGAAGCCCACCACGGTTCGAAAGGTATCCTGGTCCGCCCCAACGCCCTGGACACGGTCTACTTTGGCCGCGATGTTGCCACGGTCACCCACCAGAACCTGACCGCCTTCCTGCTCCCCAAGTTGTTCTCCCGGGACGACGTGGTCCGGTTCGATGCCCTGGTCACCGCCGCAGAATTGGACCATGGCATCGACCGCGGAACAGTGGAACTGGTGCCATCACTTGAGACGGCGGCGTCCATCAGCAAGGTTGACGAAATCCTGGCCGGCCCACGAGTGGGTGGTGTGATGGCGGCCGCCGCCAAGGATGCGGACGTCTCACGGGAAGTAGGCTTCCGCTGGACCGCCGCGGGTGTGGAGACCCTTTACCTGCGCTCCAAAGTGGTGGTTGCCGCACGTGCCGCGGGCATCCGTACCATCGTGCTGGGGCTCTGGCAGGAAGTCCGGAACCTGGACGGCATGCGCACCTTCGCCCAGGACAACAGCGGACTCGGCTACACCGGGCAGGTCCTCATCCACCCGTCCCACGCCCCCATCGCCAACGAGGAATACGGCCTGACAGCGACATTGAAGGACTACTACGAGGGCCTCATCGACGCCTTTGAAGAAGGCCAGCGCAACGGCCACGGCGCCGTCTCCTACCGCGGCGACCACATCGACCTGGCACATGCCAACCACGCACGCGAAGCTTTGGCACTAGCCAACGCCTAATCCGCCTTGTAGCTAAACCATCCAAACATACGAACCACCACTAAAGGAGGCCTGTCATGGCCGGAATGTACTACGAAGATTTCATTGTTGGCGACGTCCTCAAACACGAGGTGACCCGCACCGTCACCGAGACGGACAACCTGCTGATCACCGCCCTGACCATGAACGTCCAGCCGCTGCACCTGGATGCCGAATTCTCCAAGAACAGCATGTACGGCCGCCAGATCGTCAACAGCATCTTCACCCTTGGCCTTGTTACCGGAATTCCGGTGCAGGACACCACACTTGGGACCACCCTGGGGAACCTCGGCTTCCGGGACATCGAATTCCCCAAGCCAGTGTTCTTCGGCGACACCCTGCGCGTGGAGACCGAGGCCCTGGACAAGCGGGAATCGAAGTCACGCCCGGAAACAGGCATCGTGGGCATCGAACACCGCGGCTACAACCAAGACAACGACGTGGTCTGCGTTGTCCGCCGGACGGCCCTGATGAAGCGCCGCGCCGACCAGCCAGCGGAAGAAACTGCCACAACCGGCGCATAGCCACAGGTATCGTGGCAAGGGCCCGGTCTAAACCGGGTCCTTGCCACGTTAACCCGGTGAATACCCGGGAACCGCACTCGGAAACGTTACGGCCCTTTCCGCCCCCAAACTGTTGCATGCGACGCGCATCACACCGTACACTTACAAACGAACGCTTGTTCTTCAGGCGCTGCCACTGGCGCCTCCCTCTATGACGCAGGACCTCCCCCGAAGTCGTACCCGAGCAGTGGCGTGGTTCGCCAGTACTCGCCATACGCGACTTCGACCGGCAAACGCCACTGATTTTCCACCAATCCAAGGAGTGAGTTCCAATGTCGGAATTGACCACACCCGTCCAGCCTTTCCCGCCCCAAACGGCCGAAGCACCTACGTTCGATCCGAAAACAGCGAGGACCGCAGTGGCGAGCGGCACGTTCGGCACTGCACTGGAATGGTTCGACTTCGCCGTGTACGGGACCCTGTCGGCGACCCTCTTCCCCGCCCTCTTCTTCCCCAGCTTCGATACGAACTCGGCCATCCTTGCCTCGTTTGCCACCTTCGGGGCGGGCATGGTGGCCCGCCCCCTCGGTGGAATCATCTTCGGCGCCCTGGGTGACAAGATCGGCCGCCGCAACGTCCTGATGTTCACCCTGATTCTCATGGGCGTGTCCTCGGTCCTGATCGGCCTGCTGCCCACCTACGCGGTGGCGGGGCTCATTGCGCCGACACTCCTGGTGGTGCTTCGTTTCCTCCAGGGCTTCGCCCTCGGCGGCGAGGCCACCGGCGTTCAAGTGCTCGTGGTCGAGCACGCCCCCGCAGCCCATCGCGGCCTTTTCGGCGGGATCCTCGCCACCGGCTCTCCGCTGGCGCAAACCTTCGCGTCCATTACCCTCACCGGGCTGGCGATGTTCCTTTCCAAGGACGATTTCGCCGCATGGGGCTGGAGGATCCCGTTCCTGATGGGCGTGCTGTTGCTCGTAGTGGGCGTATTTATCCGCCGCCGCGTTGAAGAAACCCCGGCCTTCAAGGAGAACCAGAAAAAAGCTGCCGAATCAATAGTTCCGCAGGAACGTGCACTGGCCGTGATCGCCAAGAGGCCGGGAACCGTCATCAAGCTGGTGCTGTCCTGGGCCGCATCCGCCGGCCTGTTCTGGATCAGCGTCACCTACGCGGTGAACTACCTGACCAAGGAACTCGGTTACGAAAACTCGATTACGTTCGGCCTGCTGCTCGTGGCCAACCTGATCTCCATCCCGGCCGCTATTTTCGGCGGCAAGCTCAGTGACCGCATCGGCCGCAAGAAGACCTTCCTCCTTGGCCTGGCCCTTCAGGGCATCGCCGCTGCCACCATGTTCCCCATCATGAACTCCATGAACTACCCCGCCAGCGTGGCCATAATCGCCGTGGCCCTCTGCGGCATCCAGGTCACAGCAGGTACCCAGGCAGCGTTCTTCTCGGAATCGCTCCCCACGAGCATGCGCTACACGGGTTCGGCTTTGGGCATGACCCTCGCCGGCCTGATCTTCGGCGCCCCCATCCCGTTCATCGCGGCCTGGATCTTCCAGAACACCACGAACGGAACGGTAGCCCTTACAGCAATCGCACTCGGACTGGTGCTCATCTCCGTCATTGCCACCCTGACACTGCCGGAGCGGTACAAGCAGTCACTCCACGAGGAACACTAACCGCAGACCACACTGTGGTGGAGGTAAGGACCCGGGCTGGGGCAGCAGATTTCACGAAATCTTGCGCTTCCACGAGCCCGGGTCCTTACTGGTGGGAGGAGGCGAAGCCTCCCGGGCTTGCCACCTATAGTTCAGTGACGTGCAGGCTCGCCACGACTGCTGGAGGATCAACAATGTTCGCTCGCGTCAGCACGTACCGGCCAGCTCCTGGCAGCACGGGGGAGCCCTCAGAGGAAACTGTCCAGCAAGTGCTTGGGTTGCCAGGGTGCCGAGGTATCTATTACCTGCTGGGAAAAGAAAACACGTCGCTTGCCCTCACCCTGTGGGACGACGAGGATGCTCTTGCTTCCAGCCGTCCGGTCGTGGACCGTATCCGCGCCGAGACCACTGCCGAGCAACACATGGAAATCCTCGGGGTGGACGAATTTGAAGTGTTGACCCATCAGCTAAGCGACTAGCATCCAATTGCCCACCTTCAGAAGGCGTCATCGGACGCGGTGTGTGCGACATTCCGTATATATATGCCGCCGTGCGGACGGAAGCGCGGGCACACCGACATTCCCCAAAATAGGATGCTGAACCCTCGGACTACTCGCGGGGACGAAGCACGCCCTCTCAGTGAACACGGGCGCGTGTCTGGCTTGTGTGGCTCGTCGCGGCGCCGGGTCAGGCCGCCTGGGTTGCTTTGATGACAGACATGACGCGGTCGGTGACCTCATCGATGCCGCCGATGCCATCAACCTGGGTCAGAATGCCGCGTTCGGCATACTTGGCCACAACGGCTTCGGTCTGCTCGTGGTACAGATCCAGACGGTGGCGGATCACGGCTTCATTGTCGTCGCTCCGGCCGGTTACCTTCGCACGCCCCGCAGGCGCGGAACGAGTTCCTCGTCGTCGGCCGTGAGCAGCAGGACGACGTCGAGCTTCTCCTCGCTCGTGGCGAGGATCCCGTCGAGGTAATCAACCTGCGCGGAGGTGCGCGGGTAGCCGTCCAGGAGGAAGCCGTTTTCGACGACGTCCTCGCTGAGGCGGTCGCGGACCATCTTGCTGGTCACGCTATCCGGAACAAAGTCCCCGGCGTCCATGTACTTCCTGGCCTCGATGCCAAGGGGCGTTTCGCCCTTCACATTGGCGCGGAAGATATCGCCGGTCGAGATCGCCACAACACCGACGCGTTCGGAAATACGTTCCGCTTGGGTTCCTTTACCGGAACCGCGTGGTCCAATAATCAACATTTTCGTCATCTCTAAAGCCCTTGGTAATGACGCTGCTGTTGTCCGTCGGTTTTTGTGGATGCGGTGAGTTTGGACCGCGTTGGTCATTCAAGTCTTGGCGGTCAGGTTCAGCTGGGTTCTGCCCGCACACAACCGGCCATCGGCGCACTCCTCAGGAGGCATCCTGAGGACGACGATCAGTGGGGGATAGGGCCGCCCCACGCAAGGATCTTGGGCTCCTCAAGGGGGCTCCCTGGTTGGAGGGGAGGAGATGCCACAGCCCGTCCCTGCGAGGCCGCCTTGGACGGGACCGACACGACGTTGGATACGCGTTTCGCTCACTGGCGTGCACTACTGCCGGCCGGTAAGCCCCGGCTTCTTCGGCTGTCATTTCCGCGTACGTGAGGAGAGCAACCGTGTCTCCAACGTGGACCAGGTGTGCAGCCGCCCCATTGATGCCCAGCACTCCGGAACCGCGCTCACCGGCGATGACATACGTTTCGAGGCGCAGGCCGTTGGTGCCGTCGAGGATCGCGACCAACTCACCGGGCAGGATATCTGCAGCGTCCACAAGGTCGAGGTCCACCGTCACCGACCCCACATAATGCAGGTCAGCCTGAGTCATGGTTGCCCCCTGGATACTGGACTTGAGCATTTTTCGATTCATCCGTTAAGCACCCTTGATCAAGAGAAGATCTACCGAACAACTATATACGAACAAACGTTTGTCTTGACTCAGTCGATGCTCAGTTGCATACTTACTGAAGGGTATTTCCGCCCCATCGAACCGCCGGAACAGACGACCGCTGCCTCTCCCAAGGACCATGATGAATGACGTATGCCGGCGGGTCATTTGCCGGGCGAGAAGCCAAGCCAGTCAACAGGACGTGAACCCTTGCCATTCCTGAACAGAATCCAGAGGTGGGCGGACCTCCGCCCGGCTGATACAGCCATCGCCGTCGGCGGTCGTGGATTCAGCTGGTCCGAGCTTCGCGGAGCAGCCGAGGAGCTCGTCCCCTCGACGCCGGAAACGTACATCCTGTCCGAACCCAACACGGCCGAGTTTGCTGCGCTGTACTGCGCCGGAATAGCCGGCGGACGACAGATCGCTGTACTCGATCCGGCTTGGACGCCGCAGGCCACGGAAGAGATCACGCGAAGGCTCTCCTCCCCGTCCCGTGCGGGCGGCACCGCGCTGGAAGACGGCGACCCCGACTCGACCTTCCTCATCGGCTTTACCGCCGGCACGACGTCGGCACCCAAGGCCTTCACGCGCTCCCGCCGGTCCTGGCAGGCCTCTTTTGACGCGTCCATCGAGTTTTTCGGCCTCCGTCCGGACGACAAGACGTTCGCCCCGGGGCCGCTCTCCGCGAGTCTGAACCTTTACGCACTCTCTGAGTGCCTCTATGCCGGCACTGAATTCCATACCCTGCGCAGTTTCGATGTCGGGGATGCGCACGCGGTAATCATCCATGACGGGATCACCAGGTTGGTTCTCGTCCCAACGATGCTCCGCCTCCTTAGCGAACGTGGACTCATGGCATCAGTAGATGCCTCCTCGATCAGGACCATCATCTGCGCAGGGTCCAAGTTGGACGCCCGGACCTTGGATGCAGCCAGGCGCTGGGCTCCGAACGCCACCATCTTCGAGTACTACGGCGCCGCGGAACTCAGCTTCGTGTCCGGTCGTGGCTTTGCCGCGGGGGAGCCGCTCGATGCCGCCGGCACCGCCATTGGCGGGCCCTTCCCCGGTGTGGAAGTACAGATACTCGACGACCACGGGCGGTCCCTGCCGGACGGCACTCCGGGGAACATCAGCGTCAAGAGTCCCATGGTGTGTCAGGGCTACCTGTGGGGCGATGACGGGAAGGCCCTCCGTTGCCTGGACGGCCACTTCACCGTTGGAGATCAGGGATACCTTCAAGACGGCGATTTACACATACTCGGCCGGAGCTCGGACATGATCAACACCGCGGGCCAAAACGTCTACCCACACGAAATCGAGCTCGCCCTGTCTTCCATCCCCGGCGTCGAAACTGCACTGGCAGTCGGTACGCCTGATGACTTGCGCGGTCACCGTGTGGTGGCCGGAAGCGTTCCTTCCTGCGGGGGGCTCACTGCAACCTCCCTCACCCGGGGGCTGGAAGCCGTCCTAAGCAGGAACAAAAGGCCGCTGCACTACTACTCACTGAGCGATCTGCCCCTGACCGATCGAGGAAAAGTGGACCGCCGGATGTTTCTGGAATGGATCAACAACAACGATGCACGACTCAATCGCCTGCTCTAGACACAGAAAATCGTGTCGCGCACGGAAGACACCCCGCCGATGCCAACGGGTCACTGCCCAAGCTGGCCCAAGGATGGCGAAACACAGGCCCCAGATCATCACTGTCCGTCCGCTCGGTCTCAGGACCACAGAGCATGAGTGCGGCGCACATGCACACCACACACTTCAACCTTCAAAGGAGAGCACATGACCACCCCGTCCGAGGACAAACCCGACACGGATACGTCGCCCTGGAAGATCACGCTCGGTGAGCTGGACGAGAAGATGGGTGTGAAGATCACGGAGGAGTCGGTGCAGCGCGTGATCGCCACCATGCCGGTGGAGGGCAACAGGCAGTCGTTCGGCCTGTTGCACGGCGGCGCATCCCTCGCGGTAGGAGAAGCCGTGGGATCCTGGGCGGCCGTGATACACGCCGGCACCCTGGGCAAGACTGCAGTGGGCATAGACGTTTCGGCCACGCACCACCGTTCCGCCCGCCAGGGACAGATCACCATCACTGCCACACCGATCCACCTGGGCGGGACACTCACTACCCACGAGGTGCTCATCGCCAACGAGGCAGGACAGCGGCTGTGCACCATGCGCATCACCAACCTGTTGATGGAGAAGAGGAAGTAGCACTTCTCCACCCCATAGGCACCTTATTGGCGGTCCTTCTGCCTAGAGTGCGACCGATGCTTGTCTGCCTGCGGGGCTGCTGAACCGCTGCCCTCCGGGAGGGCGGTTAACGACGAGGAGGAGTTAACCAGATGCTGGACCACGCGCGACGATCCGGCGACCGGCGGGACGAGGTGCCCGACTCCATTCTGCGGTCGGTAGGATTCTTGTCGTTCTTCGACCGCTTCGCCACGCCGCCCATGCTGCTCGTGCTCACCGAGCGGACCGACCTCTCCCTGGGCCAGGCCGTTCAACTCGTGGCCGCATACGCCCTGCTCTACGCCGTTGGGCAACCGGTATGGGGGCTCATCAGCGACCGTTTCGGACGGATCACGGTGCTGCGGGCGGCCCTTGCCGGAGTGCTGCTCGGAGCGGTGGCCAGCACATTGTTCAACGCGTACATCCCCCTGCTCCTGGCCAGGGCGTTCACCGGGCTCATGGTCGGTGCGCTGTATCCAACCCTGTTGACGCTACTGGGCGACACCCGGACCGGAATCCTGCGGGCCAAAGGCCTGTCCGATCTGCAGATCTACTCATCCATGGGAACCACGATCGCGACCCTTGCCGCCGGAACGTTGGCCGCCGTGGTGGATTGGCGCCTGATTTTCGCGTTGCCTGCGCTCGGCTCCCTGGCTTTGCTTGTCGCCCTGCGCGGGGTCGGCCCAGGACCCTTTAGGACGGAACGCGTGGAGCTTCGCCGGGCTTTTGCCGGCGGGCCCCTCGGCGTTTACGGGCTTGCTGTGCTGGAGGGAGCGGTTCTGATGGGGGCGTTGACGTATATCGTCCCGGCGCTGCAGCAGACCGGCATGGGGATCTCCTTGGCCGGCGTCCTGGCGGCCGGTTATGGTCTCGGCGTTATTGCCGGTGCCCGACTGATGCAATTTTTGGTTCACCGTTACACCCACACCCGGCTCATTGCCATCGGTGGAACGGTCCTGATCACCGC